>JADZEW010000011.1 GCA_020850325.1 Methanoregulaceae archaeon | reverse complement strand
CGTACGAGACAACTCGCCGCCCACGATCTGACGGCACAACTTCAACTTCCACTCGCGTGCAAATCTGCGTGACATAACGACAACCTCATTGTAGGATGAGGTGTCCACTCAATTGGGCTCAGTCCAGAGCCGAAGCGAACAGGGATGGGGTGGCAGGAAATCAGAGACTCACCCCACCTCTTCGCGCTATGCGCGAAGGTCCCCCCTGCAAAGGGAGGATTCGGAACCCGATTGGGGAAAACTTCTCGCGGCTTTCTCCGCTTCGTTCGTCGTCCTGACCATAGGGTCGTTGCGTCCTCGCCACGCCCACGGTTGGAACCCAGATGCGATCTGAGAATCTATTCGAATCACAAGCTACGATCAAAGTGATCGGTGTCGGCGGCGCCGGCCAAAACGCGGTCAATCGGATGATCCGCGAAGGCGTTGAAGGCGTCTCGTTCATCGCCCTCAATACGGATGCCCAGGCCCTCGAGCAGTCCCGAGCCGAGACCCGCATTCAAATCGGCGAAGCCGCGACCCGCGGACTCGGTGCCGGTGGCGACCCCAAGGTCGGTGAAGCGGCAGCCCGTGAATCCGAAAAGGCCATCCAAGCCGAACTCGAAGGCGTCGATATGGTCTTCGTGACTGCCGGTATGGGCGGCGGCACCGGCACCGGCGGCGCGCCGGTTATCGCGGAGATCGCCAAGCGGATGGGCATCCTCACGGTTGGCGTGGTCACCAAGCCGTTCCTGTTCGAAGGTCCGCGCCGCAAGCGCCAGGCAGAAGAAGGCGCCGCCCGCCTTAAGGGCCACGTCGATACGCTCATCACCGTGCCGAACGATCGACTGCTCAGCGTGGTCGAGCGGAAGACGACAATGCAGGAAGCCTTCGCCGCTGCCGATGACGTTCTGCGCCAGGGCGTCCAGGGCATCAGCGACATCATCCTCTTCCCCGGCATCATCAACGTCGACTTCGCCGATGTGCGAAGCGTGATGTCGAATGCGGGCGTCGCGATGATGGGCCTCGGCACAGGCATCGGCGACCAGCGCGCGCGCATCGCCGCTCAGGCGGCCGCCAACAGCCCGTTGCTCGAGACGACGATCCAAGGCGCGACCCGCCTCCTCGTCAACATCTCGGCGGGCGCGGACTTCAGCATCGGCGAAGCCCACGAGGCGATGGAGTACATCATCCAGTTCGCCGACCTGAACGACGCCGACATCATCATGGGCCATGTGCTCCGCGAGTCGGCCAACAACGAGGTGAAGATCACCCTCCTCGCGGCGGGGATGGACTCGGGAAAGGGGCGGATGATCGGAGCTGAGGACGTGTTCTTCGGCAACGCACCGACTTCACAGTCGGCGGTTGTCCAAAACAGTGCCTCTGCCCCCCAAACCGCCGCGCCGATCCAACTCGACGAGATCGACCTCGATATCCCCACGTTCCTCCGCCGCCAGAAACTCGGCGGCGACTGATCGTTTTCTTGACCGCTGGTCCAACCTCAAGCCCCGCGTAAGCGGGGCTCTTTTCTTTTTGACTACTTCAGGTTCTCGGGATTGAGGCCCGCAAGCTCGGGGAGCACGAAGAGGCCATCTTTGCGGATCAGCACGCCGTCGAACCAAATCTCGCCGCCGCCGTACTCGGGACGCTGGATGAGCACCTTGTCCCAGTGGATGCCCGACACGTTGCCATTGCCACCGGGCGGATCATACGAGTTGCCCGGGGTGAAATGCAGCGATCCGGCGATCTTCTCGTCGAACAGCGTGTCCTTCATCGGGTGGAGGATGTACGGGTTGAAGCCGATGGCGAACTCGCCGAAGTAGCGCGCGCCCTCGTCGGTGTCGAGGATATCGTTCAGCTTCTGGGTGTTCGCTCCGGCCGACGCCTCGACGATCTTGCCGTTCTTGATCTCGTAAACGACATCCTTGAACTCCGTCCCCTGATAGAGCGAAACCGTGTTGTACTGGATCCGCCCATTGACGCTGTCGCGAACCGGAGCGCTGAAGCACTCGCCATCCGGGATGTTGCGAAGGCCGGTGCACGGTACGGAGCCGATGCCTTTGATGCTCAGGGTGAAGTCGGTACCGGGGGCGGTGACTCGAACCTGATCGGTCTTGTCCATCAGTTCCTTGAGCGGCTCGCACGCCTTGGCCATCTTCGCGTAATCCAGCGTGCAAACGTCGAAGTAGAACTTCTCGAACGCCGGGGTGCTCATGTTCGCCTGCTGGGCCATGCTCTCGGTCGGCCAGCGAAGGGCGACCCACTTCGTCTTCGGCACGCGGACTCCGAACACGACGGGCTGCGAGTACTCCTTGCTCCACATCCGCATGGTCGCCTCCGGCACCTCCGAAAGTTCGGCGTAGTTGTGGCTGCCCCGAAGCGCGATGTAGGCGGTCATCTGCTCCATTTCGTGCTTTTCGATCTCGCAGATGAGCTTGGCGTTCGCTTCGGTCATGCCGAGCATCCACTCGCGGCGGATGAGGTTGCTCTCTAAGCGAACGGCGACGTTCGCTCCCTTGGATTGGGCGACTCGAATGACTTCGGCGACGGCCTCATCGGGGATATCGAAGGCGTGGATGAGGACGTTGTCGGCGGGGCCGAGTCGGGTGGAGTGGCCACAAAGCAGTTCGGCAAGCGCGGTGACGCGGGGATCAAGCATGTGAGAAGGATACCGGTTGCCCTTACTCCCGATAGAGCTCGGCGAACTCCGCGGGTGTACGCCCATCCACCCGAATCCGCTCGACCCGACCGTCCGCCGCGTAATCGACGTGAATACTCCAGGTGTCCGCGGTACGAGGCGAGAAGTGATAGCGCTCGCTCTCCACCGGCTCGGTTGGCCGCCCGAAGAATCTCTGAAGCTCAGATTGGTGCGCTCGGTCTTTCTGTGCTCGATCGAGCCACTCCAAGACCACAAGCGCGTTCTTCGCGTGCCAGTCCCGGTCAATCGAATCCATTACGTAGAGAAAGCCCGCCACGCACGCAAACAGAAACGCGAGCATCCACGGGATAAATCCGAGCCCTGACCGTCGAGAAGCCTCCACTTTCGCCTATTCTGCCCCACCTTCGGCGAATTCCCAAGGCCAAAGTTCAAGAATACGTATTCACAGCGAGAAAGCCGCGCTACAATGGAGGCGGTATGAGACGATGCCGTCCCGTCCTCGTTGGTTTCTTGGCCGTAGCCTTGAGCGTCCTTGCGGGTGCACAAGGGGCCGGGCAGAACCAGCCGGCGGCGGAAAGGACGGATCTTGTGGTCTGGGGCATCGGCCTAGGGCCCGACTCCAAAGGCACCGACGCCGCTCTGCGTGAGTTCGAGCGACGCAACCCGGACATCCGCGTCAAGACCCTGACGATGGGCGCGGGCGCCATGGATCCGCAAAAGCTGATGACCTCAATCGTGGGCAACGTCGCGCCAGACGTCATCAGCCAAGATCGATTTACCGTTTCCGACTGGGCAAGCCGGGGAGCGTTCCTCCCGCTGGATGAGCTGATGCAGCGCGACCAAGACGATCCGCTCAACCCGCGGTCCGACCAATATTACGACGCAACCTGGATCGAGGCGAGCTACGGCGGCAAGGTGTACGCGATCCCGTCCTCGGCGGACAACCGGGTCCTCTACTGGAACCGCGCCATCTTCAAGCTGAAGGCGAAGGAACTCCGAGCGGCGGGACTCGATCCCGATCGGGCTCCGCAAACCTGGACCGAGTTGCTCGCCTACAGCCGAGTGCTCACCGAGTTCAACAAGGACGGCACTCTGAAGCGCGCCGGGTTCATGCCGAACTTCGGCAACTCGTGGCTGTACATGTTCGCGTTCATGATGAACGCCGAGTTTATGTCGGCGGACGGACGCACCTGCACGCTGAACTCGCCGGAGGCGCAGAAGGCGCTGCAGTTCATGGTCGACGGCTACGAAATCGTCGGCGGCTACGACAAGGCGAAGTCGTTTGAATCGGGCTTCCTCGGTCGCGAGAACGACGCGTTCATCATCGGCAAGGTCGCGATGAAGATCGACGGCGATTGGATCCTATCCGGCCTTGCCCGCTACGGCCCGCAGATCGATCTCGGCGCATCCCCGCCTCCCGTCCCCGACGACCGCTTCCACCAGCGGGGGGCCTTCGCCAACGAGCCCAACAAGTGGGTGACTTGGTTTGGCGGCTTCTCGTACGCCATCCCCCGCGGAGCCCGCAACCCTGAGGCGGCGTGGCGGTTCATCAAGTTCATGAGCAGCACCGAAGGGCGGCTGATCGACTTCGATGCCCAGCGCGAGTGGGATCGTCGCCAGGGCCGCACGCTCATTCCCCGGGTTTCGGCAAGCGAGGAGTACAACGAAGCGGTGCTCAAGCGCTTCAACTACGCGGACAAGAAGTTCGCCGACGCGCTGGGGATGCACATCGAAATGGGTACGTTCGGCAAGGGCCGGCCCCCGACCGTCGTCGCTCAAACCTTATGGAACGAGCATGTGAAGGCGATGGAGGCCGCGCTGTACAAGAACAAGACTCCGGAGCAGGCGCTCGCCACCGGACAGGCCGCTGTACAGCGCGACCTCGATGCCTACTTTCAGAAAGACCGTTACCCAGAACTCGACCTCGGCGTACCGGTGCGGATCGGCATTCTGCTGGCACTTCTGGGCCTCGCCGCCGCGGTGGTGTGGTTCCTCCGGCAACAACTTGGACGGCTTGAGCGGACGGAGGCAAAGTGGGCGTATCTGTTCATCGCCCCCTGGGTCATCGGCTTCCTGGTGTTCACCCTCGGCCCGATGGTCGCCTCCCTGTTCTTCAGCTTCACGCAGTGGGACGTGCTCAACGAGGCGCGATGGGTCGGCGGGAAGAACTACGCGGACCTAGCCACGACCGACCGGGCGATCATGCTTAAGGCATTCGGCAACGCGGCGTATCTCGCGGGGGTCGGAGTGCCGCTCGGGTTGGCCACCGGTCTGCTAGTAGCGCTCCTTTTGAATGCGGCGGCTCGCGGGATGCGGGTCTACCGAACGATGTTTTATATGCCGGCGATCGTGCCCGGAATCGCCAGCGCGGTGCTGTGGACGTGGGTGCTGACGCCCGACCCCAACAAGGGCCTCATCAATGCCTTCTGGCGGGAAACGATATCGCCCTGGCTCGGCGTGAGTCCTCCTGGGTGGATTCAGAGCGCGGACTGGGCCAAGCCGGCTCTTGTTCTCATGGGCGTCTGGGGAGCAGGCAGTGGCATGATTCTGTGGCTCGCCGGTCTGAAGGGAGTTCCGACCTCGCTCTACGAGGCCTCGTCCATCGACGGCGCAACGCCGTGGCGGCAGTTCTGGAGCGTCACCTTCCCGCAGCTGAGTTCGATCGTGTTCTTCAACACGGTCATGGGATTCATCGGCGCAATGCAGGAGTTCGACCGCATGTACGTCATGCGGCCGTCGAAGGACGGCCCGGTCGGCCCCGACGACGCGATGCTCACTCCGGTGTACCGCCTCTTCCAAGACGCGTTTTCGTTCTTCAAGATGGGCTCGGCGTCGGCAATCGCCTGGATCATCTTCGCGATCATTGTCATCCTGACGGCAATCCAGTTCAAACTCGCGCCGAAGTGGGTGCACTACGAGGCGGACCGATGATCACCACGAACCTACTGTACGCCCTCGGAACGCTCGCGATTTGGCTGGGTTGGTACATGCTCTTTCGCGGAGTTTGGTTTGGCTTCCAACTCTTCACCGGCCCCGCTACGACCCGGGACGCGAACCGTCGCGCGATGCTCACGTCAGTCGCGCTCGCGGCGCTGGGCCTCGCTCTCGGATGGCTGCTTCCTCCGATGCGAGAGACCTCAACCGAGGGCGTCTGGCGTCTGCCCATCGTTTGGTTCGTGATGCCGTTCACCGCGTGGGGCGCGGTTGTCGCGCTGCTCATGGTGGGCGTCCGCTTTGTCCAAGCCGCCCAAGCACTCAACGGTCGCGAGGCTTTGGGCAAGCATAAGGCGGCTGGCATCTGGCTGCTGGTCGCGATAGGCTTCTCCGTGCTGTACTTCCGCGAGCCCGCGAACACCATCGCGGTGCTGAAGGGCGGGATTCCCTTCGGCATCAACACCGCCGTGGTGACGTTGCTGCTTCTGGTGGCGGGAGTCGGAGCGATGGCGTTCGCGGCCCGGTCGACGGCCACCCGAGGCTTCGCGAAAGGCATCGTCGTGCAGGCGGCGCTGATCGCAGGTTCGTTCGTGTTCGGTCTGCCGTTCGCCTACCTGCTGATCACGAGCTTTAAGGAAGACCGCGACATGTCTTCCCCCGAGGGCATCATCTGGGTGCCCCGCGTCACCGAGCGGGTGGATTACTTCGACCCGCGCCAGCCGATGTACGAAGCCAGCTTGAACGGCCAGATGGTCGAGGGGGTGATCATCGAGGAACTGGACGCGGATCGGGTCAAGATCGACATCTACCGGCCGCTTTCGATTCGTGGCGTCACCATGGACACGCTGCGAAGCGAACTCAAAGAAGTCCCGCGCAAGGCCGAGGTGGTCACCGCGAATGCCGACGGCACCTCGATCCGCGGCATCGTGATCGAGGACTTCGAGGATGGGCGCAAGAAAGTCAAGATTCAGCAGCCAGCAGAACTGAAGGACCAAGAGCGCATCATCCCGGCAGGTGAAACCGAGCCGGTCCGCCATATTGGGCTGAATGTCCGAAACTACCCTGAGTCCCTCAGCTACTTACCCCCGGAGACCCAGTTCGGCCTCGTGTACTTAAAGAACACACTGCTCCTCGTCGTCTTGAGCATCATCGGCACGCTCTTCAGCTCAAGCATCGTGAGCTACGCGTTCAGCCGAATGCGCTTCCCGGGGAGAGGACCGCTCTTTAGCCTGATGCTCGCCACGATGATGCTGCCCGGCGCGGTAACGCTGCTGCCCCAGTTCTTGATCTTCCGGTCGCTGGGGTGGATCGACACGCTCTATCCGTTGTGGGTGCCCGCTTTCTTCGGCTCGGCGTTTAACATTTTCTTGCTGCGCCAGTTCTTCATGAACATCCCGATGGAGCTCGAGGACGCGGCGAAGATCGACGGCTGCAGCTACTTGCGCACGTTCTGGAGCATCATGCTGCCGCAGATCAAGCCCGCGCTCGCGGTGATCTTCATCTGGACCTTCATGGGTGCCTGGAACAACTTCATGGGGCCGCTGATCTACATCAACTCGCCCGAGAACATGCCACTCTCGTACGCGCTACAGCTCTTTGCGAGCGACCGTGGTGGCGAACCGGGCTATCTCATGGCGTTTGCGACGTTGACGATGGTGCCGGTGCTGGCGATCTTCTTCTTCTTCCAGCGCTATTTCATCGAGGGCGTGGCGTTGAGCGGCTTGGGCGGGCGGTAATCGACCCCGCTTGATTGGCAACGAGGTGGGCGTGCAACCTGGCGGCGGGGGAACGAACGAGGTTGTTGCATCGTGCTTGATTGTGGGTTCCGGATGCATCGTGCCGGAACCTCTCAGGTTCAGAGCGGGCACGGATACATCCCGCTCCCACAATGAGTCCTCAGGTTTGGGCACGACGAAACACCCTCTGAACTAACCCCAACCCTTCGAGGGTCCTCGGCGTCGGTAAACGGCCCATTCGCGCTATGATGGAGCGTATGCGGAGCTGGATCGCCGCGGGACTGGTATGGGGCTTGGTCGCGGTCGCCGCGAGCCAAGAGCCCGTGACCATTCGCATGATGGCCGGCCCGGCCCAAGGCATCCCCGCGAAGGAAGCGACTGACCCTCGCTCGCTCGCCCGCCGCGCCGTCTTCGACACGTTCCACCGCGAGCATCCGGGCATCCGCGTCGTGAACGCCGGGGGCCTGGAACTCACCGGCGAGCGCGCGGAAAGCGGCTTCCTCATGTCGATGGCGGGAGACACCGCGCCGGACGTGTTCTACGTCAACTTCCGGCAGTATTTCAACTACATCGATCAGGGGTTTTGCCGCCCTCTGGACGATCTGATCGAGCGCGACCCCGCCGCGAAGGAGCGCATCCACCCCTTCATCGAGAAGGTCCTGCGCAGCTACGACAAGCATCTGTACGCGGTGCCGTTCTTTCAGGTGGCGATGGCGCTGTACTATCGGAAAGACCACTTCTTGGAGGCCGGACTTGACCCGAACCGCCCGCCTCGGACGTGGGATGAGTTCATCGAGTACGGGCGCCGATTGACCGAGGCGCGCCCCGGCCGCAATGGGTTCTTGTTCTCGACCGGCATCGGCGGCCGCGGCTACCACTGGAGCAACTTCGTGTACCAGGCGGGGGGCGAGGTCGCCTATCCCACCGAGTCGGGCATCTGGAAGGCAGGCATCGCGACCGAAGCGGGCGTGAAGGCGCTCGACATGTACCGACGATTGACCGTCGAGACCTGGCCAGGCAAGAGCGGCAAGGACGCAGGACCGATCGCTTTGCTCACCTCCGACCGGCTTTCCGCCATTCGAGAGGGCAAGGCGTCGATGTGGTTCGACTACACCAACGATGTCCTCCTGAACATGTCCGACCTCGACCCCAGCGTGCTCGGCGTCGCCGCGCTGCCTGCTGGCCCCGCCGGTCCGGCGAATGAGATCAACGCGGGCATGTGGGCGATCAACGCCAACGTCAAAGACCCTAAGAGGCTCGAAGCGTGCTGGAAGTTCATCGCATTCTTCGCTGGCGAGCGCGCCGCGCAAATCAACACCGAGCGGTTCGTCGAACTCGGCATGGGACGGCTCGTCAACCCGATTTGGCTCGAGAAGTTTGGCTATCCCGATCTCGCCGCGCAGGTCGATCCGCTATACGTCAAAGCGAGCAGATCCGTATTCGAGACCGGCCACCCCGAACCCTACGGCCGGAACATGCAGCAGGTTTATGCGGTACTCGACCAGGCGCTCGACCGAGCAAAGCTTGAGCCGGAGACGCCCGCGATGGAGATCCTCAGCGGGGTGGCTCGCGAGATGGACCAGAAGATGCTTGGCTATGTGCCACCGGAAGAGATGGCGAGGACGCGCGCGTGGGCCGCGGGCTTCGTGGGCGGCTTGGGAGTGCTCACCATTGTCGGGCTAGGACTGGGAATCCGGGCGAGCCGTCGACGGGGCGCGTTCGTTTCGGTGGGTGGCCCGGTCGGTCAGAGTCGCCCGCGCATGCTCCGGTTCATGGCGGCTTGCCTGGCGCCTGCGGTGGCGAGCATCGTGCTCTGGGCGTACTACCCGCTCGCTCGCGGCCTCGTCATCGCCTTCCAGGACTACCGCATCGGGCAGGCGCCGACGTACGTTGGGCTCGACAACTTCATCGCGGTGTTTTCTCAGCCGGTGTTCTGGCGCTCGCTGCTCAACTCGTTCCTGTATGTTGGGCTGAGTCTGCTCATCGGGTTCTTCATCCCGGTGTTTCTCGCGATCGCCCTCAACGAGATTCCGCGGGCGAAGGTGTTCTTCCGCACGGTGTTCTATCTGCCGGCGATGACCAGCGCGATCGTCGTCGCGTTCCTCTGGCGGCAGTTCTACGACAAGACCGAGCAGGGCATCCTGAACACGCTCTTGTCCCCCTTCATCGATTTGTACAACTTAGTGGCTCCAACCATCGGCATGAACGTCGCGCCCAAGGCGGTTGATTGGCTCGGCAATCCCTCCCTGGCATTGTTCGCAGTGGTTCTCCCGGGCATTTGGGCCGGTGCGGGGCCGGGGTCGATCCTCTATCTTGCCGCCATGAAGAACATCCCCGAGGAGCGCTATGAGGCCGCCGATCTCGATGGTGCCAGTTGGCTTGCGAAGATTCGATTCATCACCCTGCCCGGGTTGCGGACGCTGATCATGATCAACCTGCTGGGCGTCTTCATCGCGGGGTTCAAGGCGATGGAGAACATCTTCGTTCTCACCGGCGGCGGCCCACTCAATGCCACGCGCACGGTCGGGCTTGAGATTTGGGAGAACGCGTTCATGTTCTTGAAGTTCGGCTACGCCACCGCCGCAGCCTGGATGATGGGCACGATCCTCATCGGCTTCACCCTCCTCCAGATCAGAAGCCTCCTGAATGTGAAGTTCACCACCGCGCGAGTCTAGCCCCGCAGAACGCCATCGTTTGTGTCGTTTCTTTGATGGACGTATCGTGTACTTTGAACCTATGGCGCGCTTCTTGCGCGGAACAGCCTAGAGCCTCCGGGAGTCCGAATATGTGGGAGTTTCTGGGTTGCATTATGAGAACGTTCTGGATTGTTGTTGGGTTGTTACTGGTCTCCCTTTCGGTCGCAAGACCTGATCGAAACGCTTTCTTGAATCGTCATGCGGGGTCAGTTGCTCAGTTGGTGGAACAAGTTCGTACTGATGCCGAGGTCAGCGACCGTTTTCAGCGACATTTCGCGATGAATCACCGTGAAGTGCTCGCCTATCTTTCGAGCCTAAAGTTGGCCCGGCTGACGACTCCAGGAACCTATCAGGTCTACAGCATCCCTCCGGGAGGCTTCGTAAAGATGCATGTCCAAAAGCTGAAACTCGGAACGCCCGTCTTTGCGGACATGTTCGGCAGCCCCGTACTGATCGCCAAGTGTGGCAACCCGTTGACCCGAGGGCCGAAGGTGCCCGAGTCGGCCAAGAATCCTGAGCCCAAGCTGTCCGCCCGGGTGACCGAAGATCTTCGCGAACTTGAAGCACAACCGGACGAACTCTCTGAGTTTGAAGATTTGATCGCCATGACCCCCGAAGTGCCGGGGCTCAGCGATCTACCCGAGGAGATCATCACCACCAACGAGAGCCCGATCCCGATTATCGGCACGCCCCTCGGCATCGGTCCGTGGCTCCTGGGCCTTCTTGGCGGCGGGTTGATCATCGGCACGATCGATGGCGGCGGTGACACCGTGGTGCCGGAACCGGCAACGCTCGGTGCGGTGGCCCTGGCTACCGGATACGTGCTTCGACGTCGAACCCGACGAACCGACCGCTAGGTAAAACCGGCGTATGCCGTGGATTCCGTTGGTTCTTACGGTCGTCGCGATGCCGACGACGCTTGACAGTTGCCTCGCCATCGAATCCGTCGGACGAGGCGGGCGGATTCCCTTCCCTACCGACGCCGTCGCGCTTCAAATCGTGAATGGAACCTGGCGGGCTCCGTCGGCGGGTGAGACGGTTGCCAACCGAACCTGGGCTGAGCACAAGGCGAACAAGGACGGCTGGTTCGAAGGCCGTCCCTTCCAGGGCGGCTATGCGGCCTTCAAACTCAATCACCCCCGCACCGAGGTGGTGCTGATGAACGCGGTCGGCCACAACCTCGCGTATGTCAACGGGGAGCTGCGCGGCGGCGATGTCTACGGCTACGGCTACAACCGGGTGCCGGTCAAGCTGCAGCAAGGCACAAACAACCTGCTGTTCGCCACCGGACGCGGACGACTCAAGGTCAGCCTCGATCCGATGCCCAAGCCGGTGGTCTTCAACAGGGACGACCTAACCTTGCCCGACCTGATCGACGGCAAGCCCGAGACCCAGTGGGGCGCGGTCATCGTCGTCAACGGCTCCGATGCACCTCTCAGTGGCGGCACGCTAAAAGCAACGCTGCCGAACCGCCGCACCGAATCCACGGCACTCCCCTCGATTCCTCCGCTATCCATCCGAAAGGTCGGCTTTCGGATCCCCCCGGGAACGGATCTGACCGGGGCATCGGCGGCTCTGAGTCTCCAACTGACCGCCAGAGGGCAGACCGACACCATCACTCCGACCATCCGTATTCGCAAGCCTGATCAGAGTCGCCGCGAGACGTTCGTCAGCGCGATCGATGGCTCGGTCCAATACTACGCGGTCGTACCGCCGACCAAACCTGAGAAGGGATTGGCGCTGGTCCTGACGGTCCATGGCGCGTCCGTCGAAGCCCAGGGTCAGGCCGAGGCCTACAGCGCGAAGGACTGGTGCTGGGTCGTCGCGGCAACCAACCGTCGTCCGTATGGCTTCGACTGGGAAGACTGGGGCCGGATGGACGCCATGGAGGTGCTGGACCATGTACAGGCTAAGTACGGCACCGATCGCCGTCGAACCTACTTGACCGGCCACTCGATGGGCGGCCACGGCACATGGCAGCTCGGCGCGCACTTCCCCGACCGCTTCGCCGCCATTGCCCCAAGCGCGGGCTGGCGCAGCTTCTACACCTACGTCGGCAAGCCGCGTCCGCAGAATCCCACGCCGATGGAGGCGTTCTTCGAGCGTGCTGTCTCCCCGACCGACACCGAGCGGCTCTTTGAGAACCACGCCACGCAGCAGGTGTACATCCTGCATGGTGACGCCGACGACAATGTGCCGGTGCGAGAGGCGCGAGCCATGCGCGACGCCTTTGCCAAGGTCGGCAAGGAGATTGGCTACTACGAAGAGAAGGGTGCTGGCCACTGGTGGGACGGAGATCGCTCGGCAGGGGCGGACTGCGTCGATTGGCCACCCATGTTCGAGATGTTCCAAAAGACCGAGCTCACCCGATTTGTCAAGACCAACGAGGGGCGGGAACTTCGGTTCATGACGCTGAACCCCGCGATCAGCGGCCGGATGGACATGGTCGAGATTCGGCGCCAAGAGAAGAAACTTGAACCCAGCCGCATCCACGTGATCGACAACGGCAGCACCATGAAGATGACGACCGAGAACGTGGCCGCCGTGAGGGTCTTTGCCGGTCTACGTGAAATCGACGGCCAAACCGTGCCACCGCCGATCACCCGAGCTGCCTTCATCGATCTGCAAAAGGTCAACGGCACCTGGAAGACGGTCACCGCGAATCCGATGCAGGCTGGCCCCTTCAAGGAGGCGATGCAGCGCAAGATGGCCTTCGTTTACAGCACCAAGGGCTCCCGTGAGGAGAACGCCTGGTCGTTCAATAAGGCGCGCTACGACGCCGAGCAGTGGTGGTACCGCGGGAACGGCGCGGTGGACGTGATCCCTGATGCCGCCGTCCGGGCAGATACTCTGCGCAACCGGAATCTGGTGCTCTACGGTAACGCCGACACCAATGCCGCTTTTGCGACCGCTAAGCTCGCCGCGCCGCTCACGCTTCGGCGCGGAGCGGTCAAGATCGACGATCGCAATCTCGAGGGAGACTACGGCTGCCTGTTCGCCACGGAAGTCGGCGGCGGGATGGTCGCGGTGATCGGCGGCACCACCCTGAAGGGGATGCGCTCCACGGATAGACTCCCTCTGTTTGCCGCCGGAGTCGCTTATCCCGACTGGACGGTGTTCAGCCCGAGCGTTTGGTCTGAAGGGACCGGCGGCGTGGTCGGCGCAGGATTCTGGGGCGAAGCTCCGCTCTGGCAGAAGTAGCGTATACTTTTCGATATGGTAGACGATTCTCTACCATTCGAGCGCGAGGACAACCGCCCGTTACGGGTGTTGTTCTTGGATTTGAATGCCTACTTCGCCTCGTGCGAGCAGCAAGAGAACCCTAACTTGCGGGGGCGGCCAATCATCGTCGCTCCGGTTGAGACCGATGCAACGTGCGCGATCGCCGCGAGCTACGAGGCCAAGCGGTACGGCATCCGCACCGGGACCAACGTGGGCGACGCCCGGCGGATGTGCCCGGACCTGGTCGTTGTTCCCGCGAGGCCGCCGGTCTACGTGCACTATCACAATGCCATCATCGAGGCAGCGGAGTCGGTGCTCCCTGTCGACAAAGTTTCGAGCATCGACGAGATGCGGTTTCGGCTCCTTGGAAAAGAGCGCGATCCTGGGCAAGCTCGCGAACTGGCCCTCCGCATGAAACGGACGATCCGCGAGCAAGTCGGTGAGGTGATGACGTGCTCAGTCGGCATCGCCCCAAACGCCTTCCTAGCAAAGTTGGCGAGCGATATGCAAAAGCCGGACGGACTGGTCATCCTACAACGGGACGATCTGCCCGGACGGGTCCAGCACTTGGCATTGACCGAGATCGCGGGCATCAACGTGCGGATGAAAGCACGGCTCAACGGGGCGGGAATCTTCGACGTGGGCGACCTGTTCGCCACGAGCCGGCAGGAGCTACGGGCCGCATTTGGGTCGGTTATCGGCGAGCGCTGGTGGTACCTGCTGCGCGGCTACGAGTTGGATGAGCAAGAGGCTCCACCCAAGACGCTGAGCCACTCGCACGTCCTGCCCCCGGAACTGCGCACCGACCAAGGATGCCGCGAAGTCCTGCTGCGCTTGATTCAGAAGGCGACCGCGCGTTTGCGAGCGAACGAGTTGTGCGCCTCGTTCATGTCGGTTCATGTGCGAGGCTTCGACCGCAGTTGGAGGGCCCACACGCGGCTCGATGCAACGAACGACACCGTAACCGTGAACGACGAGTTCCTACGACTCTGGGCGGACCGCGACTTCGATCGTCCCCGCCAAGTCGGAGTGGGGTTTGCCGATCTGTCACCGGCGAAAAACGTGACTCCGAGCCTTTTCGACGACTCGGGTCAGCGCGACTTGCTAAACCGGGCGGTCGATACGGTCAACCGGAAGTTCGGGAAGAATTCGATCTTCCTGGCTGGCATGGAAGGGGCACGGGATACGGCGAGCGAGAAGATCGCGTTCAACAAGACGTGGCTGTTCAGCGAAGGCAAGGGCGACAACGAAGTCGACGACTAGCCACAGCATTGTCGTCGTGCGAACTTAACGCATAACAAATGCCCATACGTTACAGGGTTGCGCCAGCCGATGGTGGGACCAAAGCCTCGGAAAGCCCGTCGGCTTACGATAAAATGCGAAAAACTTTGCACAACGGGAACATGCCCCGCAAGGATGGATCGTAAGTACAACCATGAATGTCAGCCGCCGCGAACGCCAGCTCCTCGAGATCCTCTACCGCCGGGGCGAAGCCACCGCAGCCGAGGTTCAAGAAGAGTTGAACGACGGGTCATCGTACTCCGCCGTTCGGGGAATGTTGCGGGTGCTTACCGAGAAGGGACGGGTCTCGGTGCGAGCGGAAGGCGTGCGCTACTTCTTCACCCCGTCTACACCGCGCGACGAAGCGGCCAAATCGGCTCTCCATGGCGTGGTGGATACGTTTTTTGCGGGCAACGTCAGCGAGATGGTGTCCGCGTTGCTGAGTGAAAAGGATCAGAACATCGACGAGTCGGAGCTTGACCGACTGTCGCGGATGATCGAGGCCGCCAGGGCCAAGAAGAAGGGAACTTCATGAACGAGTTGTTCGATCTCGGCATTCGTGCCACCCTCTTGCTCGGCGTCGCCCTTATGGGCTGGTGGGTATTGAAGCCGCAGTCCGCGCAGATGCGCTCGGCTTGGTTGCGAACCGCGGTCCTCTGCTTGCTCGCCCTCCCGGTGTGGATTTGGGCCGGACCCGAGTTTCGTTTCGACATTCCCTGGGCTGAAAAGCCAGCACCGATCATGATGATGGCCGCCGAAGGTGCCCCGGTTGTGGCGGCGGCACCCGCCGCGAACTGGAGCTGGGTGTGGGCCGCAGTCGCGGCCTTGCTCGCCCTCCGGATGACCATGGGGGGCGTTGCGCTCATGCGCCTGTGGTCGCGCGCACGGCAAGCGGGTGACGACCTCACGGACGAGCTCTATCAGGCGCTGGCCAAGCTCGATGTGTCCCGTCCCGTTGACTTCCGGATGGCCCCGATCGGCTCACCGATGACCTTTGGCATTCGCCGGGCGTGCGTCGTTGTTCCGAGCGACTTTGATACCTGGCCCGAAGCCCACCGCGAAGCCGCGCTGATGCATGAGGCCGCCCACATCCGCCGCTTCGATTGCGGTTGGCAGTGGCTGGCGACGTCAGTTCGAGCGCTGCTTTGGTGCCACCCGCTGGTGTGGTGGTTGGCGCATGCGATAAAGGACGAAGCTGAACTTGCCGCCGACGAGCGAGTGATCGCCGCCGGTCTCGAGGCCACCGACTATGCCGCCGCGCTGGTCGAAATCGCGCGCACGAAGAGCCACGGGCGGACGCCGATCGCCGGCACGGCGCTCATGCGCGAAGGTCAGCTCAGTCGGCGCGTTTCCAGCGCCCTCGAAAGCCGTCGAGCAGGATTCACGCCCATTGGTGCGCTGGGCATGATGGCCGCCGCTATGGGCGCGGTCGTCGCCGTGGGCGGCCTTCGCCCGCAGCTGCCTCAAGCGGATGTTCTCGTGGTGAAGGGTAAGCCGACGCCGATCGTCTTCAACATGCCCGCCGAAGACGTCCCTCTCGAACTTGAGGATATCGTCGTGACCACGGATGCGGGCCTGGACCCGCTCCCGACGATCAAGCCCGCCAAGACTGCCGTGGCCCCCAAGTGGGAGGCCAAGAAGGTGGTGGTTTTAAAGCAGGCCAAGCCGAGGCCGAGTCTGCCGGAGCCCGCCGAGGCCGTGGAACCTTCGGCTCCCGTCACCGACTTGCGCTCCCATGAGGCCACGATCCGGGTGACGGTGGAAGACACCGTAGCACTGGCGCCTCGATCGAAGGATCGAGAGGCACGAGTCGTCTTTGTTGAGATCGATGATAACGCGATCGCGCCCTCTGCGCCGAAGACGAGGGTCCGCACCGAGACCTTCGCCTACAGCTTTGCCGAACTGGCCGACGTGAAGGACTTGAAAGAACTCAAGCAACTGCCAGCAGCTCATCTGGAGAAAATCGCTACCTGGGCGTCGGTTTCCGAGCGCGAGGAGTTCAAGAAGCATATGGAGCAGCTTCGCAAAGAGATGACCTGGGTCTACTCCGACGCCGACGCAAAGAAGATGACGGAGAAGTCCAAGCGAGCAATGGAGGAGGCCATGAAGGCGGTCGAGAAGGCGGCAGCTTTCTATCCGCCAGTGCCGCCGATGGGATCTTCGGCACCTAAGGGTGACTAGCTGCCAAGTTCTAGTTGGCCGATCTCGGCTCGAAGTTGCGGCACCCGGTCAGCGATGACTTGGACAACGCGGCGTGGATCCACCACATCATAGCCATGGGCAATAACGTTACGCATGGCAATGATCGCGGGGCCGTCGGTGATTCTAGAGAACACCAGATCGTCAGAGTCCCGCAATCTCACAAACGCCTCTCCAACAATCTCAAGTAAACGTTCAATCGCCAAGGCATCGCGACGCGATTCCAAGTAGGCCGCCCCGTCTGCCCCACCGATCTCCATGATCTCGTCGCAAACCGCCACGATGTCCCCCAGAAGGTGGCTGTCTCAGGCCGCATACACATCCTCGGACTGTGATTGAAGCAGCTCGAGAAATCGAGGCTTGCGGACTGCCGCCTTTTCAACCAAGTCAATGGGACGACCAAGCGTTTCTTGGAGCTTCGTCTGAAACACGAAGAACTGGGCAAACAAGTCAACACCTGGAGGGGGCGGGCCAAACTCGGCGACGAAGTCCAAGTCACTCGAAGCCGGGTCCCACGCGGTCGTGAGGGCGGATCCAAACAGGGCCAGGCGAAGTACTCCATAGTCCCGGCACAGCTGGGCGATGTTCGCCGCGTGATCTGATAGGAGTTTGCTTACCTGAGGGTGCATGTTCGTAGTATAGGACGACTTGCCCTATTGCCCAAGCTCGACAATTCCGACATCGATGTTCTGGCCGCCGCTGGTCTGCGTGCACTTCACGGCAATCGTCAGCGGTCCTTTCGCGAGCTTTGTCGGAATCCTAACTAGCCTGTAACCATCGGACCACCCCGGGAGCTTGGCCGCCAGTTCTCCGTTCAGATACACCTCGGCGTCCTCGTCGTGATGGATGCGGAGCGCGAGTTCACTCCGCGGGGTCGCCGCAAGTTCGACCTTTCGGCGAATCCAGATCGAGCCGTTTTCGGTCCACGGGGTGCGGACAACCGCACCGGGAGTACCGGTCGAACCAAATCCCGCCTCGCCCTCGGCCCACTTTGAGTCATCGAACGCGGTAGCCATCCAGCCCTCGCCGGGATCGGACTTCGTGTAGCGCCACAGGTGCCCCGTCCGCTCGCTGGTTTCGATCAGGGTGCTGACCTTGGGGATCGGGCCATGCAAGCTGTCCGCCCAGCCCCGGAAAGTCTTCTCGTCCACTTTCAGCACTTCGCGGTCGTAGGTGAGGAGACCATTGATCTCGGTTTCCACGTCGGTCGTCTGGGTGTAGATCGCCCCCGAGAGCCCATCCCCGCGGAGCATGTTCAGCGCGAAGAACGAGTCCCGCAACGCCTCACCCAGTGCTTCGCGCGACGGATAGGAACGATAACCCCAGCCTCCATCGGCTTGCCACAGATGGCCCTCGACGCGCAGACCAAGCCCGCCATATTCGCCCAGGAGCAGCGCTCGCTTGGGATCGGGCTTCGGACTCGCTGGTCCCGGATACACGTGGATGTCCCACGTGTCGCCAACCTCGCGATCCGTCCAGCCGCTGGCGCTGTTCACCCAGCGGTTGGGGTCGAGCTTCTTCGTCAAGTCGGTGATCCGGGCGGTGTCGAACTGACCCCAGCCCTCGTTGAAGACCACCCACATCGCGACCGAGGTGAACATCCTCCGCCCGGCGATCATCGCCCGCAGCTCCTGCTCGTAGATCGCCGCGGACTCAGGAGTGCGCTGCAGATCGGGGTCGGAGGGGCCAATCGAGCGGTCGCCGCTCGGCATGTCCTGAAGCACGATGAGGCCCATCTCGTCGCATGCTTCGTACCATCGCGCGGACTCGACCTTGACGTGCTTCCGCACGGTGTTGAAGCCGAGACGCTGGGTGACTTCCAGGTCGTACCGCATCGCCGCCTCGGTGGGCGGGGTCAGCAGTCCGTCGGGCCAGTAGCCTTGATCCAGCGGCCCAAACAGGAAGATGGGCTTGCCGTTCAGGGTGAAGCGTGGCTGCGCCTCTTTGCTGAGCCCAAACTCCCGGATGCCGAACTTGTGTTCCACCTTGTCGCTGCCACAAGTGACTTCGAGCCGATAGCGGAAAGGCGACGAGGGCGACCACAGCTTTGGACTCGGCACGCGAAGCTCGATCGGCTTCGCGGTATCGCCCGTAATCTGGGCCACTCGTTCTGCGCCATCGAAGACGGACAGCGTCACCGGCCCCGAAGACGAGGTTCCCAAGTGAACGGTTACCCTGCCGTCCATCTTAGTCTCGGTGTATAGCGAGTGCACGAACCGCTCGGGCACGGTTTCCATCCAAACGGTCTGCCAGATACCCGTCGTGGGGCGGTAGAAGATGCCGCCCGGCTTGCGCACCTGCTTGCCCCGCGGTTGGGGACCCGCGTCGGTTGGGTCGGTAACCGCGACCACGAGTTCATGAGGTTTGCCGTTACTGACGACACCCGTAACATCGAAAGCGAACGGATCCGAGCCACCTTTGTGCTCGCCCAGCAGCTGGCCATCGAGATACACCTTCGCGTGCCAGTCCACGGCTTCAAAGCGGAGGAAGGTCCGACCCGTCGCCGTCGTCGGAGGCAGTTCTCGGCGGTACCAAACGGTCGCCCCCTCGGGCACCATCTCGTTGACTCCTGACAGGTGGGACTCGACCGGATAGGGTACGCGGATCTTGCGGTCGAACTTCTCGGGGCGCTGGGTGCCGCCGATCGCGAAGTCCCAGCTTCCATTTAAGTTGGTCCAGTTTTCACGTCGCAGTTGCGGGCGCGGATACTCGGGCCACGGAACCGCCGCGCTCTCCGCCGCCTTCGTCCAGCGCGTCGTCAAACCCGCCATCTCATCCATTTCGCCAACTCCAAGGGCGAGCCACGCCGTCAATCCAAGTACCCACACGAGGGCAGTTTAACGTATCTTCACCAACCCCATCGCCGCGATGGCGCGTCCTAGGGGTATGTGGACCTTGCTGCTGATGCAAGTACTGGCGGACGAGCGTGAGGCCGCCATGGATGCATTCGCGGAGAGAGACTTAGCGGTGTTCCAGAAGGCCGACGGCAAGTTCGGCATGGGTCGTATGGAGGGTACGGTGCGCGCAGCAGATCAGCATGCGCTGATAGCGAAGTTCGGTCTCGATCCCGTTCGCTTGGACCGATTTCTCATCGGCAACAAGACGGGCAACTTTACCGCGAGGTCATTCCGAGTTAACCACGTCCCCATCCGCATCAACCTCGCGAGGACGCGTGAAGCCAAGCCCAAGCCGTCCTTCCGAGTCGCAGACGTGGAGAAACTCGTCCGCAGCAACTTCGGCAAGGAGTTCGTCGCCACCATCCAACCGAACAACTGGCTCGCGAAGGGCTACCCGATCCGAGCGAAGGCAAACTGCCTCAGCTGCCACAAGTCCGCCAAAGCTGGAGACTTGTTGGGCTACCTCGTCTACGGGGCACCCAAGTAGCTCCTAGCACAATTGCGGGAAGTTGTTCAGATCACGTTTACCCGGCGTATACTTGGTAAGAGGGTTGGGACACTAATGAAGAAGTTACTTGCGATTGGCATTGCTTTGGGTTCATTGGGTTCGGCACACGCCGCCTTGAACTTCAATCTGAACACGAACTACGAAGTCGCCACGATCCCGAACTCTGGGTCGATCCAGGTCACGTTCTTCGGGACGGTCGATGTGCTTCTGCCGACCTGGGATGTCCACACCGCGAGTGCAGAGTGGCCCGGATTGTCGCCTTCAGGCCCATTTCTCGCCGCGCTCTTCGATTCGGCGTTCGTCACTTACGTGAATGGATTTAACCCCGGCGTCGATTATTCGGGCGCGATCCTCAGCGTGACCGTCAACAGCACCGACCTCGCGGGCGACTACTTCTATCACAGCACCACGCCTGACCAGTTGAGTGAGATTGTGGTCTTCGCCACGGACGGAGCGAACGTCGCTGGCGACAACGAGTATTACGGGGTGACGCTGAATCCGGTCCCCGAGCCCGGCACGATGGTCGCGCTTGGATTGGGTGTTGCGGCTCTAGCTCGTCGCCGCGCGCGCCGCAACGTGTAACTCAGCCACCAGGTCACTCAGCACATAACGGCCGCGCTGCTTTGCCGCGCCGTACCATGGGTTCATAAGCACCGACCGCAGCATGAACACGCCTTCGCGCTCGTACTCGGAAGGAGTCACGCCGAGCCGTTCGAGGAAGTCGGACACCGTCTCCGTTGCGTAACGGCTCGGCTCGAGCGTGGTCCGGCTGACGAAGAACCGTTGCTCGTACACGCTTCGATTTGCTGAGGCCATGCTGAAGCGCTCATAGAGGGCCTTGTTTAGGAGGTTGATCTCACTGAGCGACGATTCCCGTCGCGGGCGGAGCGCGTAGCAGACGATGTTCGAGCCTGGCGCGCACAGCGGAACCGCACGAATCTCCTCGTCTCCGTAGGTCTCGAGCAGCGCATGAAGCTCGCACGCGTTGCGGATGGTCTGCTGAACCAGCGCGCCGTGTCCCCGCGCATCCAAGGCGATGACTTGGTGACTCAGCCAAACGGCAGCCGCCGCCGCTCCCGGCTTGCTGCCTTCAAGCGTGAACACCCCAATCTGGTTCGAGGTCTCGTCATCCTGGACGCGGGCGGCATGTTCCTCTAGATAGGGCGCCTGCTGGCGAGCGAGCGGCTTGACCGCGCGGGTGCGGAAACTGACTACTCCGGCCGGATAGGGTACATAGCCGAGCTTGTGCGGATCGACGGTAATGGAGTCGCACTCACCCAGGCACTCCAGGGCGTCGCACGCTCCATGCTCGGGTAGCTGGAGCGGCAGACGCATTGCTTGACCGTTAACCTCGACATCCGCCCACGGCTCGCCGAGGCCGATGCGCTCGGGGAGGATGACCGTCCTCAGGTAACCGCCGTACGCGGCGTCGGCATGGAGCCAGAACGACCGCTTGCCGGCCGCCTCACGAGAGGCTCGAAGCGCGATGATCTTGTCCACGGGATCCACCGCGCCTTCTTCCGTTGCGCCGACCACCGCAACCACCATCAGCGCATGCTGCCCCTTCGCCTCGAGCGCATCGAGTTTGGCGTCAAGGTCGGCGACATCCATGCGGAAGTCGGTATCGACCCGCACCCGGACCAGCTGAGCACGTCCCAGGCCGAGAAGATCCATCGCCTTCGAGAAGCAATAGTGGTGGGTCTCGGGGACGAGAATCACCCCGCGGGAGCCCACCCGCGACTCCACGGCCGCAACGCCGTATTCGGCCACGTTGTATGGCGAGGCCAGAAGATCCTGGCTGATCGTGTGATCGCGGTACAGGCGCGCAAACTCGGCCAACGTCTGACGAGGAGATGCCCCGAGTCCCGCGCCCGTGGCGGGTTCACCCCGCCTGCTCCGAATCTCGTCGATGATGAACGGCAGGTACTGGACGCTCCGGGCAATCCAGAGCGCCTCGAAGTTGGCCATGGTGCCGCCACTCGTGAGGTGTGACCAAGCTCCCTCGCCGTGGCCCAGCATTGTCGAGATCATCGCCGCAGCTTCCAGTTCCAGCTGCAGGGTGACCGGAGCCGACTCGTAAGCGACGTTGTTCGGATTGTAGAGCATGGCCGCGAAATATCCGGCGATGCTCGGCAGGGTCTGCTCGGCGATCATGTGCCCCGCGTATCGGGGACTGTGGAACGGGCAATCCGCCTTCAGGCGGCCCAACAGCTCGTTCAGACGGTCTTCAAAGCGATCCCGGAACTCGTCCTGCTGTCGCCGGTCGGCGGCCCCCACGACAACGCCGTCTTCGGGGAAGTAGTTGCGCCGCCAGAAGTAGTAATCCCAGGTGACTTGGGCGAGGAGTTCCGCGAACCACTCGGCATTCTCGCCCTTTGGACCGGCAAACCAAGCGGACATGGCATCTTGGACGTTCACGGTCCAAGTATGCCGAGTCAGGAATCAGACAGACATGATCGGAATCAGCTTGCGAACGGATACTCGGCGCGTTTGAGCGCCAGCATCTTCTCGTAAGCCTGAATCTGATCCTCGATCTCACCCGGATGGTCTTGGGCGTAGCGAAGCGCGGACGCCAACTCGACCTCCGAGATGCCGGGGAAGGAGTCTCGCAAAGCATCGAGGGTGCCGACCTTGCGGTATTCCCGGACGACTTCCCACACGGCCAAGTGGCCTTCGGCGAGCCGCGCCACCGGCTTGGTTCCCTCATGGACAACCACCGCGGAGTCGATGTTCGACACCAGTGCTCTGCGCCAAACCGACCGCTTCTCCTCGATCACATGTTCCTCAAGGTTCAGTCGATCCGCGCACTCTGGCACGGTCAGCTGCTCTTGGTCGACCGCGGCGATGGCGAGATCGCCATACAGCCCGGGATGCTGACGAAAAAGCAGGTTCATCAAGCTCTCCACCCGTTCGGGGTCGAGCTTGGCCAGCCGTTGCAGCTGTTGAAGCTGCCAAGGTTCATACTTAGCCCACATAAGAAAATGGCCTTCCATTGCGAGGGCTACGGCGACCTCGACAGATAATACGACCGATCATCCTTGACCGGTCCCATGCATTATACGCGCAGCGCTTCCGAATCGCATCCCCCTTAACGTGAAGTTGCGCGAACTAGACAAGACGCCGCTCGACGACGCCGACTGGATCAAACTTGCGGAATCGCCGGGTCACAGTCAGCACGGCGACAATGGTGATCGCAATCGGGATCGGCACGGTGTACAGAATGGAGACCTGATCCAGCGTGTTCAGGGCAAAGGCTCTCGGGTCCATGAGGATTCGCTTGACCACGTTGAGAAGAAGGAGGGCCGACCCCACTCCGAGCAGCCAACCCGAGACGATCACGATCGCGGTCTCAAGGAACACCCGCTGGATGAGCTGCCGCTTCGTGTAGCCGATCGCCTGGAGCAAGCCGAACTCGACGAGCCGCTGTGACTGGTAGATGTTCATCTGCATGCCCATCATGAAGGTGATCACGAGCACGAGAGTGCCGATGACTACATCCAAGATTCGATACAGAATGCTGAACATTTCCTGAGTGTTCTCCTCAAGCTGGAAGTAGGCGAGCACCTGAGCGCGCTCCCCACGGAACTCCTCGTAAGCCCAACGGTCGATCTTGTCTTGGGTTTCGAGGTCCTTGCCGAACACGAGCACATTCTCGATGGGCGGGAAGTGGTTCTCCTGTTGATAAGTGATGTCGTTGAACATCAGCCACTCGGTCGTCTGAGCGATGCCGACCACCTTGACCGGCAGGGGCGAATACATCTCCTGGGTATCGGGGCTCAACAGGTTGTCGCCGAGCCTGAGCCCAAGATTGCGGGCGACCGGTTCTGAGATGACGACCTCTGGCTTGCCGGACTCGGGAAGTCGACCTTCGACGCGCTCAGCCCCGAGCTTGTTCAGGAAGTACTCCAGGTCGTCGCGCTTCATGCCGAGCACCACGAACGGCCACTTGCCGACAATGCTCTTGACTTGCGCACCGCTCGCCCGGCACCGGATGATCCGTTCGATGGGATAGGGAGACTGTTCGCGGATGTCCTTCTCGATCCTTGGCGTCATCTCGGGGTCGCCGCGAGGCGTCACGCCGAGCACGTTCTTGCTGTACGAGTAGATCGTGCGGATCGAATACGGGATCGAGTTGATCATGCTCACGATGCCCATGACCAACATCACCGCCAGGAGGATGACCGCGATGAGCGGGATCGTCTTGGCCGCGTTGCGAAGCAGGTACGTGGTCGGGTGCAAGGGGCCGCGGCTCATCGGACACCTCTTCGATAGCGCAGAAACACTTCGCTTCCCTGAGTGAGGCAAGACACCAACTCCCAAGACTTCACCTGGGCGCGAGTTAGAGGCTCGCCATCCGCGATCGTCGGCACCTCACGGCCGAGCTTGACCTTCGGAGCGACCGTCAGGAACAGCTCATCCACGAGATCGGCGGCGAGAAACACCGCGTTGATCTCACTTCCGCCTTCGATGAGCAGCCGCTGGACGCCATCTTCTCTCAGGGCACCCAATACGTCAGCGGGCTCCGAGGGCAGTCTCCGAACCTGATCGGGGAGGGGCAAGTCCCCGCCGGCGACGTACGCCATCTCAGGCGCATCGGTGAAGAATCGAGAATGCCAAGGAAGGTCACCCGATCGGGTCATCACCACTCGCTTGAGTGAACGCTCGTACCAGATGCCCGGCGTGGCCCTGAGCGAACCCGAACCGATCAGCACCGCATCGGCCTGCGACTCCAAGTAGCGCATGGTGGCATGGTCGAGAGGCGAGCCAAGGTCCATAACGGGCTCATCCCGCTCGCCGGTGAGAATCTTGCCGTCGATGGTCGAGACCATGTTCATGAACACGTACGGCCGATCGGCGGGGGGGGTGGGCCACTGGAGGTCGGCGTAGATGCTCATGGGTTCAACGCCCGTATCGCGCGCTGCAGCGTGCGATAGGACTCTTCAGCATAGCGCTCTCCGCCGATGAAGAACGTCGGGACGTTGTAAACACCCGTCGCGTAGGCGGGCTTGTTGAACCCGACGATGCGGCCCGCGTAACGGCGGCTTGCCATCACCTCGGCAAGCTCGTCCGGGTCGAGCAGATCCTGCGCCAATTCAATCAGCACATCCGGCTCGTTGATGTTCTCACCTCGTTCCCAGTACGCCGGATAGAGTCGATGCATGAGTTCGTCGACCACGCCGCGCTCTTTCGCCAGCTCAGCGGCCTCGTGGGCGTTGTGGGTGCGCATCCGCCTCGGACGCTCGACGGTCGGCTTGTTCATGCCTTGTGCGGCATACGCAAGTTCGAGGCGCGTCGGCGTGGCTGGGCGATCCGGATAGGCAGAGGGCACGGGAGGAGCAGGTTCCGGCCACTCGAGTTCGTCAGGATACAGCTCGTAACCCCGCCAGTCAAGCGCGACCCCAAACTCTCGCACGAGGTCGAACGCTTGGACGTAGCCGATCCAGCACCAAGGGCAGTTATAGTCGTGAGCGACGGGAATAACGACGGACATCCGAGTCTCTTCTACGACGTGACCTGCAGGGTGGTCTTGAAGTGCAGCTTAGCTACTTGGCGCAAGCCGTCCATTCCGTGTTTCTGAAACACCTGCCGTCCCGTCGTGAGGACCGGAGACGACGCGCCCTTGGGCAGCGGGATGCCGATTTCACCACCCAGGCGTTGCAGTCGATTCAGGAATTCCGCCCGGGCCAAAATAGATGCCGCGGCAACGGCGATGTCGGACTCCGCCCGCACCATGGATCGCAGTTCGATCTGCTGGCCGCGCTCGAAGAGCTGCCGCTTCAGTCCGGCCGGATCGGCGAACTGGTCCGAAATCACCAGGTTGCAAGGATGCGCCTCAAGCACGTTCTCGATGGCGCGGGCGTGGCCCCAAGCCAGCAGGCGATTCAGATTCCGGAACTTCTCGTAAAGCTCGTTGTACTTCGCGGGTCCAATCGAGATGACCGAGTGGGGACACACCGCCCGAATCTTCGTCGCGAGCTTCAGCGCCACCGGATCGGTGAGCTTTTTGGAGTCCTTCACGCCATCGAGTTCGGCCAGATGCTCCGGGCCAACGTAGCAGGCGGCGATCACCAAGGGACCGAAATAGTCGCCCTTGCCGCTTTCATCGACCCCGATATGGCCGTCCATCCGAGCTTACGAACCCGGCTTGGCCATGTAGATGAACTGGCCGATTCCGCGCGTGACCGGGCGAGGCTCGGTGCCGTCGATCATCATCAGCGAAATGCCATCGGCGCCGGTGCGCCGCTTGATCCGGTAGTTGATGCCCTGCTCGTACATCACGTGGCCGCTGCCGGCGACGATGACCATCACCGTGTTGGGAGAGCCGCCCTTGTCGGCCATGACTTTCAGCGCCGTATCCGCCATGCCTTCATCCCACAGAACCTGGGCGGCGTAAATGTTCTCACCCTGGGTGCCGGTCATCGGGTGTCCGCCCATGAGGCCCTCAAAGACTTGCTTGTGGTTGGTGTTGCCCAGGAAGAGATCGCTCGGCAACTCCTTCTTCTGCTCCGCGGTCAGGGCCGCATAGCCTCCACGTCCGACGGCGCGCACCCAATCCCGCGGGACGTTCAGCGCGACCAGCGGCAGCCGATGCTTCTTGACCGAGTCGAAGATCGGCTTGTAAAGGTTGTAGTCGAAGCCCCACTGCTTCTTCCAGTCGCTCTGCTCGATGAAGGTCGCCTCGTCCCACCAGCCCAGCGTCCAGGGGTTCAGCTGCTCTTGGACTGGGCGGGTGAACATTTCCATGCCGACGATCACATTGCGGCCCCGCGCGACCAACGCCTCGATCGCCGCGGCCTGCATCACGTGGTGATCCGGGTTGTTGTGGCTCTCCGCCAGATACACATACTGCATCCCATCGGCGGCAGCAGCCACGGCTTCGATGCCGACGACTCGTCCGCTCCGGGTGTCAACAATCTGATTTGGAACGGACTGAACGGTGCCGGGGGCCCCGATCTTCAACAGGTAAGGATCAACGGCTAGGGCGACGGCGAGGAGAGTGCTCCACATAGGCTAAGGGTACCATCAGCCATGGTCCGGCGCACTCCCCGAGGCTCGCCTGAACTGCTTGTTGCGGTGGCGGTCGTTCTATTGGGAGCCACTTTGGGATGCCGCAAAGGCGGCGAAGACTCCAGCCGGCCAGCGCGGCCGAAGCCGCCGGCGGTTACCGTCGACCGAGAAAAGCCCGAACAGACCATCTTCGAGCAGCTGCGCAGCGGTGCCTTTCAGATTGCCGGCGTCGGGGGCACGATCGAGGAAGCGCTCACCAAGTCTCGTGCGCTCGATATCAAGGGCGATCCCCAGTTGGCCGCGGCCTTGGGCGAGTTCCTCGACGCACTTGACTCCGTAGGCGCCACTCTAGCCGAACACACCAGCGAACCCGCCGAACCGGCGAAGAGCGACCCCGAGTTCGCCAAGATGGATGAACGCCGGCTCGCTGCTATCAGCGCCGCCAACGACGCACTCCATGAACTGGA
This sequence comes from Methanoregulaceae archaeon, assembly GCA_020850325.1. Taxonomy (GTDB): domain Bacteria; phylum Armatimonadota; class Fimbriimonadia; order Fimbriimonadales; family Fimbriimonadaceae; genus JANJUB01. Next base: position 7,417 of record JADZEW010000011.1, on the reverse strand, counting down.
GGACGCGAGCGGCATTCTCGACACCCTGAGCCAAGACCCGGCCCTGGCCGACCAGCCCGAAGTGCCCGAAATCCTGGGATTACTGCGATTAGGGATGGATGACTTGCATGAAGCGATACGGTCGCTGGGTGGAGTCGTCGAACAGGCTGCCGCATCATGATCCAACTCCTTGCCTTGGTGGCGCTCGCCCAAACCCCGCCGGCCCTCGAGCTGTGGCCCAACAACACCCCAAAGCTGGTCCTCGAATATCGGTTTTCGATCCAGGGCGAGGGGCGACTCGATCATCATCTGCTTATCGTGAAGAGGACGTACTCGGGACGGATCGTGCTCGACCGACGCGAACTAGACGGCGCATGGGACTTCAATTTCGACACGCCCCAGACCGACCCCCGGCTGATCCAGACGACGCGCGCCAAAGTGAAGATCGACGACGAGCGTCGTGATGGCACGGACCTACTTCAATCTTGGACTGCCGACCATACCGAGCGACCGGTGATGACGGAGGCCAGCATCGAGCTTGGCCATGGTGGGAAGAACTTCGATCTCGTCTTCGGAATCGGGGACACGCTCGGGGCGACCGACGCCGTGACGACCAAGCTCTATCTGCCAGGTTCGGCGCAGTCCTCGACCTTCGGCCTAACCCAGATTCCGAACTTTCGCACCGCCAAAGACGAGTTCCGAGCCTGCACGGTTCGTCTTTCGAAGCTCGGCAGATCCGAGTTCACCAAGTCGTGGCCCGTATCGTCGATTACGGGCATGAAGGGCAACTTCCAAAACCGAACGCTCAAGGTTGTCGTTTCCGTCAAGATCAGCGCGATCTGGCTCAGACGGCAGATTAATTTCTAACGTGCCACAATCGGATTCGCGGCATGCCCGACGATCCTGACGATTCATCGCGACTGCCCGCTTCGATCACGCCCTTGATCGAGGCCGCGGGCGACCTGACTTCCCTGGGCTCCCTTGGGGCGGCCCGTCTCATCGTAACTGCCGATACGGTGTACCGCGTCGAATCCACCCCCGCCGGTGAGCAGGTGGTTGCGAGCTACCCTCTTGCCGAGCTCGCCGACCCCAAAGTGGAAGACTGGGTCGATGCGGTGTCGCTGCAGGCTCGGCGCGGAGATCGGTACGTGGAGCTCTTGCGCGGAACAACGGCGAAGGGATTGATCTTCGCGAACGCCCAGAAGAAGCTCGCCGCCCTCCTCAAGGGTAAGCCGGTGCCTCCGATCGAGGACAAGTTGCGGGTTTGTTCGCGATGTTCGCGGCCGCTGCCTGAAGATACCGACGTTTGCCCGGCGTGTTTGAACCGGGGCAAGACCCTCCTGCGGCTGTTCGAGTTCACCAAGCCTTACCGATTCCGGATTGTCTGGGCGTGCGTGCTTGTGGTGATGGGCACCGTCGTCGCCCTGCTACCCCCGTTTCTCACGCGTCATCTCATCGACGATGTGCTTACCGACAAGAAGACGTACCTCTTCGGGTGGCTCATCGCGGGGTTGGTGGCGACTCAAGCCCTGTCGAACTTGATGCAGGGTGCTCGCAACCGAAACACCGCATACCTCAGTCGCGGCGTTACCATCGACATTCGCACGCGGCTCTTCCACAAGCTCCAGCAGCTGAGCATGGGGTTCTACGACAAGCGCAATGTCGGCTCGCTGATGAGCAGGATGACCAACGACACCGGCGCGCTTTACGACGTGCTCGTGGACGGCATTCCGATCACGCTCAACAACGCGGCGCTCCTCGTAGGCATCCCGATCGCGATGTGCATCATGAACTGGCAGATCGCGCTGTGGGCGCTGTTACCGGTTCCGCTGGTGCTGTGGGCGGTGAACCGCTTCCGCAAGAAGATGATGCGGGTGTGGAGCCGCTATTGGCACAGCTGGTCGCGCATGAGCTCGTCGCTGAATGGTGTCCTCCAAGGCACGCGCGTCGTGCGCACGTTCCGAGGCGAGAACCGAGAAGAAGACAAGTTCGGCCGTCGGATCCGTGACCTTGCCCAAACCGGCTACACCGCCGAGATCGGCTGGTCCAACTTCTTTCCGATGGTCATGTTCGTGATGAGCCTGAGCGGATTCATCATCTGGTGGGTCGGCGGGCAGTCGGTCCTCCAAGGCAAGATGACCGTCGGCGAACTGACGGCCTTTATCGGCTACGTCGCCATGATGCGCGAGCCGCTGATGAGTCTCCAGCGGTTCATCGACTGGGTTTCGCGGTCGCTGACCGCCGCCGAACGCGTGTTCGAAATTCTCGATACGCCGCTCGACATCGAAGACACCGCGCACTCACTGCCGATGCCATCGCTCAAGGGTGAAGTTAAGTTCACGGATGTGCACTTCGGCTACGAGAAGGCCCGCGAGATCGTGCACGGCCTAGACCTCGAAGTTAAGGCGGGCGAAATGATCGGTCTCGTTGGCCACTCGGGCGCAGGCAAGTCGACGCTGATCAACTTGTTGCTGCGGTTTTACGATCCCACGCAAGGGCATATCGAGATCGACGGCGTCGACCTACGACATATCAAGATCGACGACTTCCGACGTCAGGTCGGCGCGGTGCTGCAGGAGTCGTATCTCTTCCCTGGCTCGATCCGGGACAACATCGCCTATGGCCGGCCCGATGCCTCGCTCGAGGAGGTTATGGCCGCCGCCCACGCCGCGAATGCCCACCACTTCATTGTCCACTTCCCGGATGGTTACGACACGTACGTCGGTGAGCGGGGACACCGCCTCTCCGGCGGCGAGCGTCAGCGCATCGCCATCGCCCGCGCGATCCTTCACAACCCGCGGATTCTGATCCTCGACGAAGCTACCGCCTCGGTGGATACCGAAACCGAGCGGATGATCCAGGAAGGCCTAGATCGGCTAGTCCAGGGCCGCACCGTGTTCGCGATCGCCCACCGACTGTCCACGCTTAAGAACGCGGATCGATTGGTGGTGATGGAGGAGGGCAAGATCGTAGAGATGGGCACCCACGAGGAGCTCCTCGCGAACCCGCTGGGGCTTTACACGAAGCTGGTCAAGATGCAGCTGGAGATGAATAAGGTTCGCTCGGGATTCCTCGGCGAAGTCGCCGAGGAAGAGGAAGCGAAAGCGTAGGCGGTTTCGAATCCTCCCTTTGCAGGGGAGGACCTTCGCGCATAGCGCGAAGAGGTGGGGTGAGTCTCTGATTTCCTGCCACCCCATCCCTGTTCGCTGACGCTCACAGGCCTTCCCCTGGAAGGGGAAGGTGGAACTTCCCTACCTATTCGTCGGGAAGGTACTCCCGCAGAATCCGCTAAACTCTGCTCATGTCGCGCTTTGAGATCGACAAGCCTTATTTGGGCCGCGTGCTCGTAGACCTGCTGAACACCCCCAGCCCCACCGGCTTCACCGATTGGGCCATCGGGTTCGTCCAGCAAGAACTCGAGGCGCTTGGCGTGCCCACCCAGCAGACGACGAAGGGCGCACTGATCGCCACGTTGCCCGGGCTGAGGGACGACGCCCCGCGCGCGCTGTCGGCCCACGTCGACACCTTGGGCGCCATGGTCAAGGAGATCAAGGCGAACGGACGACTCAAGCTGACCGCTTTGAACGGCGTGATGTGGCCGACGGTGGAGAGCGAAGGCGTGTGGGTAGAGACCCGCTCCGGACGCAGCATCCGCGGCTCAATCGTGCTTGAGAACGGCGCCACCCACGTCAACCGGGAGGCGCGCTCCGCCGCGAGAACCGCAGATAACTTGGAAGTCCGCCTCGATGAGCGCACCACCCGCGCCGAAGAGACGCGGCTGCTCGGCATCGAGGTCGGCGACTTTGTCCACTTCGACCCTCGCGTCGAGAGCAGCGAGTCCGGCTTCGTCCGATCCCGTTTCCTCGACGACAAGGCGTGCGTGGCCGCAGTGCTCGCGGCAATCAAGGCGATGCGCGACGTCGGCGTAACTCCGGCGCAGCGACTGACGATCCAGTTCAGCAACTACGAGGAAGTCGGCCACGGCGGATTCGACGGCATGCCCAATGACCTTGCCGAACTGGTCGTTCTCGATATGGCGGCGATCGGCACCGGGCAGCAGAGCGACGAATACCACTGCACGATCTGCCTCAAGGACTCCTCTGGCCCCTACAGCAAGCCCCTCAGCGACAAACTGATTGGCATTGCCGACCGCGTGGGGATCGACCTGAAGGCCGATATCTACCCCCACTACAGCTCAGACGGAAGCGTGTATTGGCAGACGGGCGGGGCGGCACAGGTGGCGCTCATCGGGCCGGGAGTGGACACCAGCCACGGCTACGAGCGGACCCACATGGAAGCGCTCCATGATACGGCCCTGCTCGTCGCCGAGTATGCAGTGGCTGACTAGATGAGCTTGGTTTTGCCGGGGACCGCGATCGGCGGTACTTCGAGCTTGGCGCCCATCTCGGGCTTCTCGGGCACGAGGGATTCCTGCGATCCCATCGCTTGGTCCCATGTGACTTCCTGACCCGTATAGGCCGACATGCGACCCATGATTGCGGTCATGGTGCTCTCTGCAACCTGGACGCCCTCGTTGATCGGATTGCCCTCGCGGATGCTCGTGAACAAATTGCGGTGCTCTAGCATGTAAGGGTTGGGCCGGTCGCCGTCCCAGCGCCAAGCGTTCTCGCCGCGAATCCACGTGTTGCCGTTCGAGGTGCCCCGCGTGCCGACGAGATGCTCGGAAACCCGGCTCGCCGTTCCATCGATCTGGCGGCACATGCTCAGCATCTTCACGCCATTGGCGTACTCATACTCGGTAGCGAAGTGGTCGAAGATGTGGCCGTAAGCGGCGTCCGTGCGCACTTCGCGTCCACCCAAGCAGACCGCCTTCACCGGGTGGCCCTTCATCGCCCAGTTGCAAACGTCGAGGTTGTGGACGTGCTGTTCAACGATGTGGTCGCCGGAGAGCCACGTGAAGTACAGCCAGTTGCGGAGTTGCCACTCCATGTCGCTCCAGCCTTCTTTGCGCGGGTGCATCCACAAGCCACCCTGGTTCCAGTAGGCATAGCAAGCGACGACATCGCCCATCGCTCCGTCGTGGATGCGGGCCATCGCCTCGCGGTAGGCCACGTCGTGGCGGCGCTGCGTGCCAGCGACGATCGCCAGGCCCTTGGCCTTGGCCGCGTTGGCGGCTTCGATGACGGTGCGCACACCCGGGCCATCGACCGCGATCGGCTTCTCGGTGAAAATGTGCTTGCCCGCGGCAACCGCGGCCTTCAGGTGCGCCGGTCGGAAGCCTGGGGGTGAGGTGAGAATGACGACATCAACGCCGGTTTGGAGCAGCTTCTCGTAGGCATCGAAGCCGGCGAAGGTCCGGTCGGCGGTGACTTGGAAGCGATCCTTGAGCCGGTCCTTCAACGTCCCCGAAGAACTCTCAAGGCGGTCCTTGAACACGTCGGCCATCGCCCAGATCACGACGCTGGACTCGGCATCCGCGCAGTTGATCGCGGCGTCGGTGCCGCGCCCGCCGCATCCGATCACACCGACTTTGATCTGGTCCTTGCCCTGGGCGAATACGCCATTGGGTAGCAGGATGGTCGCTGCCGCCACGCCACCGGTCCGTAATACATCTCGACGAGAAAAGCCGTTGCCGCTCATGTTGTCAAGCTTAGCGCATCGCGATGAGCCGAAACTTAAACCACTTCGCGGTACACCGCTTCAGTCTGCCGAGCAGCATCGATCCAGGTGAACTTCGACTCGCGGATTCTTCCGGCCGCGACGAGGGACTGACGTTGGTCTTCGTCACCCATCATTTGGGTGATCGCATCTTTCCACGCCGCAACATCGTTGTCGGCGGCGTAGACCGCGGCGTCGCCTCCGACCTCGCGATGGGCAGGGATATCGGAAGCGAGCACCGGACAACCGGCGCGGAACGCCTCGAGCAGCGTGATTCCGAATCCCTCGTACCGGGCTGGGGCCAAGTAGTGACTCGCCGTCGAGTAGAGCGCAGAGAGCGTCGGGTTATCGACGTAGCCTGTCGATGTTGCGCGTGAACTGCTCCTCTCGTCACCCCAGCCAGCTTTGCCGGTGACTACCAGGCGCGGGGCGATCGACTCCGGCAATGCGTCCACCGCCTCGATCGCGAGATTGAGGTTCTTTCGCGGCCACCGCGTGCCGACCGTAAGGAGATATGGGCCGTCCAGGCCGAGCTGGTCTCGGAGGAGTTGGCGAGCGGACGCGACGTCCATCGCTTGAATCTCATCGGGGCAAGCGTTGGGCACGACCCGCACCTTGTCCCCAAGGCCGGGGATGTACCGCTCGATCTCCGACTTCGAAAACTGAGACACGGTGACTACCCGGCTCGCCCGACGAGCCGATGTGGGGACGAAACGCTGAAGCAGCATCCGGTCGCGGGGACGGAACCACTCCGGCTCATGGAAGAAGCTAACGTCGTGAATGGTGGTGACCCCGCCGCGACGAATGAGTGGACTGAGGTTGTACTGGACATGCAAAGCCCTGGCCCCCATGCGTCGTGCCGCGAGCGGAAATCGGACGAGCGACCACCACCGATCCGACCGCGACGGAAGCTCGATCCAGCGGAATCGATCGGTGTTGGGAATCTCGGCAGGCTTTGGCGCGTTAGAAAAGAGCAGATACCGCAGATCGGAATCAAATCGTGTCAATCCTCGGATGAGGCCGGTCCAGTAGGTTGCATCGCCCGTGTGCGGGCGGCCTACGGAACGAGCGTCGAGCGCAACAAATGTCGGCTTCATCGTGGAAACGACCTGATTTGGTCTCAAACCTGCTTTAATTGCATCAAGAGTCTTGGAGCCCTATTAGCATGAAGCAAAAGAAGTTTCCTTGGTTGCCCGCCCTCCTCGTCGTGGGCATCGGCACCGCCGCGTTCTTGAACGCGAACAAGCCCATGGTCGGCGACTACGCCACGGTTCAGAAACACATCGCTGACGAAAAGCGAAAGGAGAACGAGAAAGCCCCCGAGACCTCGGGACCTCGCCCCACCGTTTCCTCGGGTGATTTGGCTAAGGGCATGAAGGATGCGCTCGCCGAAGAGAAGAAGCCGTCGGGCAACATGGACCGGAAGCCCGAGCGCAAAGATCCGCTCATCAAGCACTCGGTGCCGAAGACGCAGCGTGAAGCGACGGTCAACCCGGCCATTCCGGCCTCAGGCTGGTTCCGCGACCAGTACCGCGGCGAAAAGACGAACAACTAGGTTCGACGCGCTTGTTTGTAGCCGGCGGATGATACGTGCCGCCAGTTTTTTTCTGCTGGTATCCCTCGATGTTATCCTCCCCTTGCAGGGGAGGACCTTCGCGCATGCGCGAAGAGGCGGGGTGAATACGCTTCTCCTGCCACCCCATCCCTGTTCGCTTCGCTCACAGGCCTTCCCCTGCAAGATAGCGTAAGAGGAAGTCAAGCGCTCAGTTCGATGTTCTTCTCCCAAGGGGTGTTTCTCTGCACGACGGCGATGGCTCTT
>JADZEW010000010.1 GCA_020850325.1 Methanoregulaceae archaeon | reverse complement strand
TGCGGCCAGTCGTGCGGCGCATACTTGCCCCAGTTCCAGCCATGGTAGCCGGAGACCGGGTCGATGCCGTGACCGAGCGGGAAGATGTCGTCGGTGTCCGTGGTGTAGATGGCAGTGGCCGTGGCCAACTGCTTCACGTTGGACAGATCGGCGGTCGCTTTCGCGGCTTCCTTCGCTTGGGCGAAGACCGGGAAGAGGATGGCCGCCAAGATGGCGATGATGGCAATTACCACCAAGAGTTCAATGAGCGTAAATGCTCGTCGCATATTTCAAGACCTCCTAAGACACTGGTGTTCGATGACACCGCAGGTGCTCGTTGGCACCACGGACATTGTAAACGATCTTCGTCGAAATGCCAAGAAGTTCTTGAAAAAAATTTTAGAAATGTCCGAACTTTAGGTGGACACCGTGGCGTCCCGGGGCGCAAGCGGGGCCGCAAAACGATGTTTGCGGCATTGCTCAAGAACCTGTAGAACGCCGGATGGCACTGGGGCCGTTGCGTTGTGCCCTGATCCATCCCCGGTAGCCGCCGGTTGGCTAGTACTGCCGCGGTCTTGACTCCCCGAGAAGGTTCAGCGAGGGCAAGATACATCCCCGCAAGAGGGCGTCCGTGGCGACTGTGCTGCCCTGGGGCGCAAGCAAGCAAAAAAAGGGCTCAACATGTTCGGTCGAGCCCTCTTCTTACGCGTTCAGACTAGGTCTAGTTGAACTCGTAGTCCGGTCGGAAGAGCCACGCGTGGCAGCCGTTCGACCAGTGGTAGCCGGAACCGCCGTTGGGCTGGTACCAGGTCATCGGGTCGGTTCGCCAATCCGTGTGGTTCGGATCGAGCGTCGCGCCAACCTTGCGGAACTTGGCATGGCCATCGACGAAGGCCCAGTTCTGGCCCTTCTTGAAATGCCAGTTGGACGTCGTGATGTTCTGCGGGTAGTTGGTCGAGTTGTTGTTGTAGCTGTGGAAGTACGCACCCGTTCCACCCGTCTGACCGGCGACACACGTGGCGCCAGCAGGCTGGTAGACGCAGATTCCGGTCGCGCCGACCGAGAGGGTGCAGTCCAGAGCCGGGTTGGCCAAGCCCCAACCCTTAACCGAGACCGCGCCGTTCGAACCCGTGATGAGCGGGCTGTTGGCGGGCGAAGCGACACCCGTTGCCGAGTAGCCGTGGAGCAGACCGTTGTAAGCGTACGTGGTGTCCCACTTGCGCTTGCCGGCGGCGATGACTTCCGTCGGCTGGTACTCGAACTTGCGCAGCGAGCTGCTGGCAAGCATTTCCTGGTTCTTGACGTACGGCTGCGTCGAGTTCATGTAGAACGTCTGCGAGTAGAACGTTCGAGCCGCGGGATTCGATGTCTGGGCCCAGTCGTGCGGCACGTACTTGCCGAAGTTCCAGCCATGGTAGCCGGAAACCGGGTCAATGCCGTGACCGAGCGGGAAGATGTCGTCGGTGTCCGTGGTGTAGATAGCGGTGGCCGTGGCCAGCTGCTTCACGTTGGACAGATCGGCGGTCGCCTTCGCGGCTTCCTTCGCCTGGGCGAAGACCGGGAAGAGGATCGCGGCGAGAATTGCAATGATGGCAATAACAACCAAGAGCTCAATGAGCGTAAATGCACGTCGCATAACAAGACCTCCAATACAATCCGGCGCAACATTGCGTCGGTGACGTACATTATATTGCAGGTTCCGTGCGAAATCTAACAATTCTTCAAAGATTCGCCAAAAAACTGGCAGTTTGAATCTACGAACCATCATCCGGCGTGGGTACCAGAGGTCCCAAAGTGAAGAGGCCCGGCCGATGTGGCCGGGCCCCCCTTGTGGAGATCAGTCCTAGGCTAGCCTAGTTGAACTCGTAGTCCGGACGGAAGAGCCACGCGTGGCAGCCGTTCGACCAGTAGGTCTCCGAAGCGCCGTTGGGCTGGTACGCCGTCATCGGGTCCGTGCGCCAGTCCGTATCGTTCGGAGCGAGGGTCGCACCGACCTTTCGGAACTTTGCATGGCCATCGACGAACGACCAGTTCTGACCCTTCTTGAACATCCAGAAGGACGTCACGAGGTTGGCAGGACCGCTGCCGTAAGCATAGAACATTCCGCCCGTTCCACCGGTCTGACCGGTTACACAGGCGGCGCCAGCCGGCTGATAGACACAGATCGCGGTCGCACCGACCGAGAGGGTGCAGTCGAGAGCCGGATTGGCAAAGCCCCAACCCTTAACCGAGACGGCGCCGTTGGCACCGGTCAGAAGTGGGCTGTTCGAGGGCGAAGCGACGCCCGAAGCCGAGTAGCCGTGAAGGAACCCGTTGTAGGCGTAAGTGGTGTCCCACTTTTGCTTGCCGGCGGCGATCGCCTCGGTGTTCAGGTACTCATACTTGCGCATCGAGCTGCTGGCGAGCATTTCCTGATTCTTGACGTACGGCTGGGTCGAGTTCAAGAAGAACGTCTGCGAGAGGAAGGGACGCGCCGGGTTACCGGGAGCGGCCGACCAATCGTGCGGCACATACTTGCCGTAGTTCCAACCGTGGATTCCCGAGACCGGATCGATTCCGTGGCCGAGCGGGAAGGTGTCGTCGGTGTCCGTCGTGTAGATGGCGGTGGCCGTGGCCAGCTGCTTCACGTTGGACAGGTCGGCAACCGACTTCGCCGCTTCCTTCGCCTGAGCGAAGACCGGGAAGAGGATGGCCGCCAAGATGGCGATGATGGCAATAACCACCAAGAGTTCAATGAGCGTAAATGCTCTCTTCAAATGTAACCTCCAAATGAATGCAAGGGCGCGTAAACCTGCGCCGAATCTGTTCCAAAATCTGGACCAGTGACAGATTAGACGGCATCACCACCCCGATAAGTTCCCTTTGAACTTAGAATAGACGTGGAGTTTCGCCCGGATCAGGCACCGTCAGGTTTAAATGCTGGTAAGCGCGCTGGGTCGCTTGCCGACCTCGGGGGGTTCTTTGCAGCAAGCCCTGCTGCAGAAGGTAGGGCTCATAGACATCTTCGACCGTCCCGGCGTCTTCGCCGAGAGCCGCCGCAATCGTCTCGACACCCACCGGCCCGCCACGAAACTTCTCGATGATTGTGCGAAGGATGGCGCGGTCGACGCGGTCGAGGCCTAAGTCATCGACTTCCAGTCGATCAAGCGCGTGGTCGGCGATATCACGGGCGATCACCTCTCGACCCTCGACTTGGGCGAAGTCTCGAACTCGCCGAAGCAGCCGGTTGGCGATACGGGGCGTGCCGCGAGCTCTGCGGGCGATTTCGCGGGCACCGTCGGACTCGATCGAGTAGCCGAGAATGCCCGCCGAGCGCGTGAGAATCTCGAAGAGTGCGTCCTCTCCATAGAACTGGAAGTGGAGCACGATGCCAAAGCGATCCCTCAGAGGGCCGGTCAGCAGACCTTGGCGCGTGGTCGCTCCGACGACGGTGAATGCGGGCAAGTCGAGCCGGATCGAGCGGGCCGCCGGCCCTTTCCCGACCAGGATATCGACCTTCTGATCCTCCATCGCAGGGTAGAGAATCTCCTCGACCGGGCGCGCCAATCGGTGGATCTCATCGATGAAGAGCACCGCTCCGGCCTCAAGGTTGGTCAGTACGCCGACGAGGTCGCCGGGCCGTTCGATCGCCGGTCCGCTGGTCACATGGATCGGCGCTTCCATCTCGGTGGCCACGATATGGGCGAGGGTGGTCTTGCCCAAGCCGGGAGGACCATAGAGGAGCAAGTGGTCGAGGGGTTCGCCGCGCTGGCGGGCGGCACGAAGGAACACGGCCAGGTTGTCCTTGATGCTCTCTTGGCCAATGAACTCGCCCAAGCGCCGCGGCCGTAGGGAAAGCTCTACGCCGTCCCCGGGCTGACGCTCGGGCGAAAGTTCATCGGTCGGCCGCATGGGCGAAGGTTACCGGGAGTCGGATGCAGGATGTCGAATGTGGAATGTGGCTTCGCACGACATTCGACACTCTACATCCCACACCTTATAAGCGACTTACCGCTTCGGCCAGGGTCTTGACTTCTTCCAACGAGTACTCGTGGGTCTGAACGAACTGATTGAGATCGTCGCCGATCTGCCCCAAAGTGCCGTTGGTCCACTGGCCCAAGGGGGCATGGTAGGTGTCGGGCTTGTGAATGGTGAGCCGGATTCTGGCACCTTGCTTGAGCCCACGATGGATCAAGTCAGGAATGCTGGTGTACACGCCGGAGACATGGGTTGCCCCGGCATCATCGAACTCTTCAACGATCCAATATAGCCTTCGAAACATCGATGTTTTTCCTTTGGGGCGTCGCTGCCCCACTGCTAGACGGAATTATGGCGGAGAAAAGTCGCTATTCGAGTTCGGTTCCGTTCACATTCAGCGTGAAATGGTAGCCGAGGGTGTCCGCGGCCTTGCGGCACATCACCATACGGCTCAAGAAGATCTCGAAATACTCCATAACTGAGGCGTAGGAGACGTCGATTTCCAGAACGAGTTGGATGGCCTTCGCGTCGGGAGGCATCTCGATCCGGCTCTTCTGAACGGCGTAGTTCACACGGTCGTGGATGTCGTAGGTCTCCAGGAGCGGATTTTGCACGCGGCTGAAGTGAACGTCGCTCTTGTCGGCGATGATCAGCGCGGCGGAAATCGTGCTCACCGGCAAGCCGGCCAGCTCTTCGTGGTTGCCGATCGCGCCGAGAATGGGGGCGATTTCTTCGGGCGGCATCCCCATCTCGTTTAAGATCGTGAAGGCGATGTTCGCTCCGGTCATCGGGTGGTTGACCCGGTTGATGACGTTTCCGATGTCGTGAAGGTAGGCCGCGATCTGGCCGAGCTCGATCTCGCGCGGCGGGACATTGAGCTGTTCGAGGATGTAGCGCGTGATCGAACTGACGACCCCAACGTGGCGGTGGCCATGCTCGGTGTAGCCCATCGCCTTCATGACCTCATTTGCGCCGTCGATCAGGCGTTTGACCTTGGGGTTCGCCTTGACGTCCTTCAGGGTGATCACGGTCGCAGACATCGATTCGGGTCGCAATGGGGCAGATTCGCTCACGACGGGATTGTATCAGTTCCGTACTCGCCGCTTGGATTGCCCTGGGAGAATTGCCAGTTCTTGGGCTCGACGCTTGCAGTTGTTAAGGAGTTGGTCTACACTACACGCACACACATTGGGAAACCGGTGTGCTCGGAGGATATCAGAACAATGAAGAGAGCTCTTCTCATCGTGAGTGCCCTGGGAGCGGTGGCGGTCGCAAATGCGCAGCCGACCAACTTTGTCGACCTTGGCACCATCAACAGCATTTCGAATGATTACAATGTGGCCGATCTTTCGGTCATTGCCCCGGTTGCCGGTTCAACGGTGACTTGGTATCGGTTCAATCTGGCGCAAGCCACGGGTTCGGTCGGTGCCTATTTTGATATCGATTTGTTCGCGACTGGGACGACTGCTCAGCTGGACACCGAAATCGGCCTTTACGACAACTTGGGCAGCATGGTCGCTAACGACGACGACGATGGCCATAGCCTTCGCAGCGCGCTGACCTTTGGCAACACGACACCGCGCACGATGCCGCCCGATCCGTTCGGCTTCACCAATGGCGTAGCCGCCAACGGCCGCGATGGCAACTTGGGTGTCGCCACCTATTGGCTCGCGGTGAGTAACTTCAGCACGACCCACGGCGCCAGCAACTGGACCGTCACCTCGACCGGTACCGCTCAGGGAACCGTTCAGGTTAACTTCCGCACGGACGCCGTGCCGGAGCCCGCAACGATGGCCGTTCTCGGTCTCGGCGTGGCCGCGATGGCTCGCCGCCGCCGCAAGTAAGTCAACTTCGGTTGAGTTTAAAAGGGGCACTCCTCGCGGGTGCCCTTTCTCTTTTTCGGCTAACATGAACTCCGTGGATCCGAACCGCACGCAGATGGGCTCGCCCGTTTCCGACCCGAACCGGACGATCATGGCCGGCGCTCCTTCGCTGGACGCCACGGTGACCATCAAGCCGGTGCAGTGCCCGGTGTGCAAGACCTTCAACCCCGCCGGGATGATGTTCTGCCAGGACTGCGGCCTCATCTTCGATCGCGCCTTACCGGGGGATGCGTTTGGCGCACCAGCAGTGCAGGTGCCCGTACTGGTCGACGGCAACGGCCGCGAGTATCCGATTCGCCCCGGCGCGAACTCGATCGGGCGCGAAGGCGATATCGCGATCTCAGATCCTAAGGTCTCCCGCCGCCACGCGGAGATCGCCTACGAGGGCGATCAGATCACGCTGGCCGACTTGGGCAGCACCAACGGAACGAAGGTGAATGACGAGGTCGTTTCCGCCCCCAAAGGGTTGGGCGACGGCGACCGTGTTGCCTTTGGAGGCGTGGAGTTTTGGCTGAAGATGCCGGGGGCCGCTGCTTCGGGAGCGACCGTGACCTTGCCCTCGAACAAGACGGCGGCAATGTCGGCTCCGCCCGTCGTTGAAGCTCCGGTCGCGCATTGGGTTGGCGAAGGTCTCCGCGTGCCGCTGGGCATCGGCGACCATACGTTCGGCCGCAAGAGCGACAACACGATCGCGATCGCCGATCCGTACGTCTCTGGGCGGCACGGGGTGGTTTCCGTCTCTGAGGACGGCGTCACGCTCACCGACACGGGCAGCACCAACGGCACTGTGATTGACGGGCAGAAGATCGAGCCTTACGCGCCGGTCGCCATTGGGGCCGACACGGTCATCCGGCTAGGCAATCTCGAGTTCAAGATCGAGCGGGCGTAGGGCGCCGCGAGCATTCGGTCGGCGAATCGGGTACACCTGCGGAGAACATGGCCGCCGTCGCTTCTGAGACCGTCAACTTGGTGATCAACGATGTCGAGATTGCCGTCCCCAAGGGCGAGTTGATCGTCGAGTCGGTCAAACGGCTGGGCCTGGAAATCCCGATCTTCTGCTACCACCCCCGCATGAAGCCGGTCGGCATGTGTCGCATGTGCCTCGTCGAGGTGGGCTTCAAGCAACCCGACGGCTCCGTCCGCAAAATGCCCAAGCCGCAAGCTGCCTGCACCCTCCCCGCGCAGGACAACATGGTGATCTTCACCGACACCGAGATGGTGCACCGCGACCGGAAGGGCGTCCTTGAGTTTCTGCTCATCAACCACCCGCTGGACTGCCCGATCTGCGACCGCGGCGGCGAGTGCCCGCTCCAAAACAACACGCTGTTCTACGGCCCTTCGACGAGCCGGTTCATTGAAGTGAAGCGCCATGCGCACAAGGCGTTCCCACTATCGAAGTACGTGACGCTCGACCTGGAGCGGTGCATCCAGTGCGGCCGCTGCGTGCGGTTCACCGAAGAGATCTCGGGGGATTCGGAACTCGCTTTCCGCTTCCGCGGCGCTTCGATGCAGCCGTCGACCTTCGAACTGCGCGACTTCACCAGCAAGTTCAGCGGCAACGTCATCGAAATCTGCCCGGTGGGTGCGCTCACGAACCGCGAGTACCGCTTCCGCGCGCGGCCGTGGGACCTCGAAACCAAACCCTCGATTTGTTTGGAGTGCTCGAACGGGTGCGCGACCTGGTTTGACTACCGCGTGAACCGCCTAGTGCGCGTCAACGGCCGCACCAACGAGGCGATCAACGAAGAGTGGACCTGCGACCGGGGCAAGTTCGGCCACGAGCACTACAATGCCGACAACCGGCTCACGGTCCCGCTCATCCGCCGGGGCGACCGGCTGGAAGAGTGCGATTGGCCGACCGCTTACGCCGCGATCCTCAGCGCGTTCGGCGTTGGTGGCGACAAGGTGGCCATGCTCGCTGGGTCGAGCCTCTCGAACGAGGGTGCGTATCTGCTGAACCGCCTGTTCCACCGCAAGTTCGGCTCAGCGAACGTGGACTACCGCCGTACGGCGCACACGCTGCCCCCCGACGAGGCCGCGGGCAACGCACCGACCGCGATCGCCGATCTCGAGCTGAAGCCGTCGATCCTCGTCTTTGGCAACTCGCCGGCGGACGATATCCCGATCATCTTCCTGCGCATTCGCAAAGCCTGGTTCAAGCACGGCGCGCGGGTCGTGGTCGCGCATCACGGAGAAACGGAAGCCGACTCCTTCGCCGACGTGGTTCTGCGCTATGCGCCGGGCACCGACGCTGACCTCGCCAAGGGCTTGGTTGCCGCGCGGGCCAATGACGCGGCCGGGGTGGCTCAGGCCGCCGCCGCGTGCGGAGTCGATGAGTCCCGAATCCGCGAAGCCGCCGCTCTGCTCGGTGAGAACACCGCAATCGTCACCACTGACTCGCTGTTGAATTCCGCATCGGGCGCAGATGCGTTCCGAGCGCTCCGCCAGCTGGGCGGCGAACTCAACCGCTATGCGCTCGGCGCCAACGACCAAGGATTTGCCGATCTCGGTTTGGTACCGGGGCCGGATGGTCGCGGTACGGCGGCGATTCTCGCCGGGTGCGCAGACGGTTCGATCGAGTCGCTGTGGCTCGCCGGAGCCGATCCATTCGCGTTCGGCGACCGGGCGACGGTGGAGAAGGCGCTAGAGCAGGTTGGATTCGTGGTCTACCAGGGCACGCATAAGTCGGAAGCGATGGGTTTCGCCAGTGTTGTCTTGCCGATGGCCGAACCCGCCGAGGGCGACGGCACGTACGTCAACGCCGAGCGTCGGCTGCAGGAACTGCGCGCGGTGCTTTCGCCTCCGGGCGAGGCCAAGGCGGCGTGGCGCATCGGCGCGGAGCTTGCGCTGCGGGTGGGCATGGCCAAGCCGTACTTCGGGGCGAAGGATGTGGCGGCGGAGATCTTCACCCAGGTTCCCGCGTTCCGAGGCGTCGCATTTGGGGATCGGCTGAACTAAGCCTTCCACTCCTTCTCTTGTAGCCGCCGGATGCCAATGTGCCGGCGTTTCTGCAGGTCAAAGTCAGGTTCATCGCGGGCACGAATACATCCCGCGGCTACGAGATTGCAGGGGCAACCCTCATAATCAGAGCGTGGACTACGGTCGACGCGTGCTCGAGTTCGATGCAGTGCTGGACCAGCTCGCGCGTCATTGCGACACCGAGTTGGCGCATGCCCTTGCCCTCAAGCTAGTCCCCTCGCCGGACGCCAGTGAAGTCTGGGAGGCCCTCGAAACCACGCAAGAGGCTTACGAACTCCTCGGCCAAGCCACTCCGCCTTCGCTCGTTTCCGTTCAAGATCGACGACCGCAGCTTCGCCGCGCCAAGAAGGGCGGCGTCCTCGGCGGGGTCGAACTCGCGCAGATCGCCGATGCGACGGTGGCGATGCGGGCGATGCGGCAGTTCCTGTTGCCGCGGCGCGAGACGTCGCCGCGGCTCGTCCAGCGGGGCGAGTGGTTGCCGAGTCTTCCCGACCTTGAGCGCGCGCTGAACGACGCCATCGACGGTGCCGGCGAGGTGCGAGACGGCGCGAGCGCGCACCTCGGAACCCTCCGCCAACGGAAGCGCGGGCTTCAGTCGAAGCTCATCGAGCGCATCCAAACCTACACCACCAAGCATCGCGACCTGCTCAGTGACCCGATCTACACCGTCCGCGAGGGGCGCTATGTCGTGCCCGTCCGCGCTGAGTACAAGAGCCGGATCCGCGGCATCGTCCACGACACCAGCTCCAGCGGCCAAACGGTCTACATCGAGCCGGAAGATGTCTTGCAGCTTGGCAATCAAGTTCGCGAAGCCGAAGTCGCCGAGCAGGAGGAGATCGCGCGCATCCTCGCCAAGCTCTCGGCCATCGTCGGCAACCACGCGGACGAACTCGACAGCGGCCTCACTCACGCGGCGGATCTGGACCTCTTCTTCGCCAAGGGCAAGCTCGCGTTCGAGCAGAAGGCGGGGATGCCCTTGAAGTCGGAAACGCCGGGGCTGATCGTGGAGGGCGGTCGCCATCCGCTGCTCGAAGCCCAGGGGACCAAGGTGACGCCGCTCGACATCGAGGTCGGCATGGGCTCGCGCGCTCTGCTGATTACTGGCCCCAACACCGGCGGCAAGACGGTCGCGATCAAGGCGGTGGGATTGTTCGTGATGATGGCCCAATCCGGGCTGTTCATCCCTGCGCGCATGGCGCGGCTCGGCGTGTTCAGCCAGGTGTGGGCCGATATCGGCGACGAGCAGAGCCTTCAGCAGTCGCTCTCGACCTTCAGCGGCCACCTCAAGAACATCTCGGCGGCGATCAAGGGGCTCCGCCCGGGGGCGCTCGTGCTGTTCGACGAGATCGGTGCGGGCACCGATCCGGCGGAAGGGGCAGCCCTCGCGAAGGCGATCCTGTCGCATCTGGTCGAAGGCGGCGCGATCATCGTGGCCAGCACCCACTATGGCGAGCTAAAGGCGTTTGCCTACGAGACGGAAGGATTCACGAATGCGGCGATGGAATTCGATCCGAAGTCGTTGCAGCCCACGTACCGGCTGATGATGGGATCGCCGGGAGCTTCCCACGCGCTGAAGATCGCCGAGCGCTACGGCATACCTAAAACGGTCGTCGATCGGGCGAAGTCGCTCCTTGACGAGTCGCAGGCGGAGGTTGGTCGGATGCTCGAGAAGCTCGAGCAGGCCGAGCGGCGCGCCCGCATCGCCCAGGGCGAAGCCGATCGTCGCCAACACGAACTGAAAGCGGCGGAGCAGAAAGCGGAATCCAAACTCGCCGAGGCAGAGGAGATACGCCGTACCGTCCACGCCCGAGCGCAAGAGGCGATCGAAGGCACGCTGCGCGAACTGCGCATGGAGGCCAACGCCCTCTTTGAGGAGCTGAAGAAGGCGGTCGATGAGAAGAAGCTCACCGAGGTCCGCGGCAAGCTGAAGGCGCTGCAGGGCAAGGGGCAGTCGAAGGCCGAAGAGTATCGAACGCCGACCTCGATCACCGAAATGCCGGTCCTCGAGAAGGGCATGCTCGTGCGCGCGGCGGGCTATCGGCAGGACGGGACCGTGCTCGAACTGCTCGCCGATGAGATGGCGCTGGTGCAGCTTGGTCCGCTGAAGCTCAAACTGGCCCAGGCGGCGCTGACTCCGATCAACGCCCCCGCGAAGCGCCCCGTCAAGGCCAGCGTCAAGCTCGGGCTCGATCGTGCCATGCATGCGGAATCCGAACTCCACCTGCGCGCTCTGCGCGCCGAGGATGCGCTGCTCGAACTACAGAAGTTCATCGACGACTCGGTGCTGGCCGGGCTGCACCAAGTACGCATCGTCCACGGCAAGGGTGGCGGCATCCTTCGCCAAGTCACCCACGACTATCTCCGCCGCTGCCGCGACGTGCAGTCGTATCGCGAAGGCGAGGCGGGCGAAGGCGGGCAGGGCGTGACGATCGCCGTGCTGAAGGCCTAGCTCTCTTCCGCCGCCGCTAGCCGCCGGGCCTGCTCGTCTTGCACCAGCGCATCGATCATGTCCTGGATGTCGCCATCCATGAACGCGATGATGTTGTGGGAGTCTTTCCCTATCCGGTGATCGGTAATGCGGCTCTGGGGGAAGTTGTAGGTGCGGATCTTCTCGCTGCGGTCGCCGGAGCCGATTTGGCCCTTTCGGATGCCCGCCCGCTCCGAGTCGAGCCGCTCTTGCTCGGCCTGGAACAGCTTGGCGCGGAGCACTTCCATCGCTTTGAGCCGGTTCTGCTGCTGGCTGCGTTCGTCTTGGCAGGTCACCACGATGCCCGACGGTTTGTGCACGATGCGGATCGCAGTCTCGTTCTTCTGCATGTGCTGGCCACCCGCGGAACTGGCGCGGAAGGTCGATACTTCGATGTCGTCGTTGTGGATCTTCACATCGACGTCTTCGGCCTCGGGGAGCACCGCGACGGTGACCGTCGAGGTGTGAATGCGACCCGAACTCTCGGTGGCGGGGACGCGCTGAACGCGGTGGGTACCGCTTTCGTGCTTTAGCTGGGAGTACGCGCCGGGAGCGTCGATCTTGAACACGACCCGATCCAGGCCGCCGATGCCGCTTTCCTCATGCTCGATGATTTCGGTTTTCCAGCGCCGTCGCTCGCAATAGCGGGCGTACATGCGAAAGAGCTCTGAGCCGAACAGCGCGGCTTCCGCTCCGCCGGCAGCGGGGCGGATTTCCATGATCACCGACTTCTCGTCCAGGGGATCCTTGGGCACGAGCATCACCTTGAGTTGGGATTCGAGCTCCTCGATGCGGACGCGGCCCTCATCGAACTCAGCCTGGGCGAGGTCGTGCATTTCGGGGTCACCGAGCAGAGCCTCCGCGTCCGCGACATCCTTCCTTGTCTTCTGATACTCGCGGATCACGCCCACGATCGACTCGATTTCCGCCCGAGCCTTGCCCAGCCGTTGTAGTTCGGCGGGGTTGGTTGCCACGTCGGGGTTTTGCAGCATGGCTTCAATGTCGCCATACCGACGTTCGATCTCGATGAGTTTCTCCAGCATGAACGGGGAATTGTGGCACGTGCGGGGCGGCTACAATCTGGACATGGCGAGGCTTCTGGTACGGCTCGGGGGAGGAATACTGGCCGTCGCGTTCGGTTTGTTGGCCGTGCGCGTGTTTGGCCAACGCGCCGAAGCCCCCGAAACCGCCCCGATTCTTGCCGCTTTTCTCGCTTTCGCCGCGATCATCGCCGTCGCCGTGGTTGCCCTTGGCGAGACTCGGCGGCCGATGCAGTACGGCATGCTCATCGGGCTAGCCGTGTTCTTGATGGCCCCGTTTGTTTGGATGGTGCTGGTATCGCTGCATCCGCCCAAGGCACCGATCCCGCCGATCGCCGAACTGATTCCCCGCGACGAGGCCGGCAACGCCCAATATCACGTTTCCAACTACCAGTTCGTGCTTGGCCACCCGACCCTGCCGGTCAGCCGGTTTTTCCTCAACTCGGTGGTCGTGACCTTTACGGTTGTGATCGCCCAGCTGTTTGTGTCTTCTTTGGCGGCGTATGCGTTCTCTCGGCTCCGCTTTCGGGGTCGCGAGCCGCTGTTCGCGCTGTTCATCGGGTCGATGATGTTCGCCGGGCCGGTGACGCAGATTCCCGTGTTTCTGTTGTTGCGCAACTTGGGGTGGCTCGATACGTTTGCCGCGCTGATCGTGCCCGGCGTCAGCAGCGCGTTCGCGGTGTTTTTGCTGCGCCAGTTCTTCTTGCAGATTCCGCTTGAACTCGATGAGGCGGCGCGCATCGACGGCGCGAGCGACTTCCTCATCTACTCGCGGGTCATCATGCCGCTGAGCAAAGCCGCTCTCGCCACGGCGGCGGCGTTCTCGTTCTTCGGCGTGTGGACCGACTTCTTCAACCCGTTGATCTTCACGAACTCGACCGAGATGCGTACGCTCGAGGTCGGCCTGTCGATCTTCAAGAACTCGTACGGCGGTACGAACTGGCCGCTACAGATGACCGCTGCGGTGATCGTCATGACCCCGCTGCTGTTCGTGTTCCTATTCACGCAACGCTACTTCACCAAGGGCATCACGCTCGGAAGTATCAAGTAGCGCGTCGAGGAGTCCTGCCGCGCCATCTTGCACCGGATCGAACACGGGCAATCCCGATTCATCCGCGAACCGCCTTCGTTCTCGTTCCGCCTCTTCGGGAGTGACCTTGGAGCCGTTCATCGCGACGGCAACCGTCTTGGGTCGCGGATACGTGCCGCACGCCGAAGCCACGGACTCGGCCAGCTGGATCAGATCGCCGAGCGGCGGGATGCGCAGGTGATCGTAGCGGCGCACCGTTCTGCGACCAGCAATCGCGCAGAGCACGAGGTGAGTAGGGCAGCTGCCGCGCATGAGGGGCAACGTCGCCGAAGACCCGGGATGAACGAGGGAGCCCTGTCCCTCGACGAGAATCAGTTCCGCATCGGCATGCTTCATCACCTCGCGCTCGATGGCCCCGGAGGCGTAGTCGATGCGCACGGCATCGAGCGGAACCCCCGACCCGGTCACCGTAATCCCAATCTGCCCGGTAGCCACGAACTCGGCGCGGATGCCGCGCTCCCGGGCAAGACGCCACACCTCGAGGCCCGCGGTCATCTTGCCCGTCGCCATGTCGGTGCCGATGAAAAGAACCCGCTTGTTGGGAAGTTGGGCCGCGGCACCGGTCCCACTCTTAAGCCCCGCGGGTTCCACGCGGATATCCCAAATGCGGTTGGCGTGCTCGGGAAATCGGTGGCAAAGCGGCTCGTGCAGTCCGTTCACGACCAACATGTCGTGACTGAGGGCATCGCCGATCACCGGCCACCAGTCTTCCGGAATCAGCCCGCCTAGGGGTGCGATACCCAGAATGAGCGAGTTTGCCCCCAGAGCGATGGCCTCGGCCAAGGTGGCGACAACCGGGGGGTTCTGGACTCCGTACACCGGAGGCACGACGTCGTTCACGTGCTTGCCCGCATGGTTAGGATCGACGACGGCTACGACCGCATTGGGCGAATAGCGGAGTACGCCGTAGCCCATCTTGCCGGTATCTTCGCCAAGGGCCCCCTTCATGTAGAGGGCGATCCGATGATCCGGGGTCAGCACGCGCGCTAGTCTATCCAGTCTGCGGTAAAGATGTTGGTCTCTCCCGCAACCTCACCGAAGCGGTTGGTCCCCCAGACGAGCTTCTTGCCGTCGCGGGTGAACATCGGGAAGCCGTCAAACTCCGGCGTATGGGTGATCCGCTTGAGATTTTGGCCATCGGTGTCGATCATCCACAGGTCGAACTCGCGTCCCCGCGGGTCGCCGTAGTTCGATGAGAAGATGATGCGCTTGCCGTCCGGGTGGAGGAACGGCGCGAACGAGGCGCAGTTCAGGCGGGTGACCTGGCGCTTGTTGCGGCCATCCGCATCCATGATCCAGATCTCCAGCTTGCCGGGGCGAACGAGGTGCTGGGCGTGGAGATCCTTGTAGTCCTTGAGCTCGGTCTCGTTATCGATCGTATCGCGGCGGTAGACGATCTTCTTGGAGTCCCAGCTGACGAAGGGGCCGCCATCGTAGCCGACCTCATCCGTCAGCCTGCGGATGCCCGATCCGTCGAGGTTAGCGCGGTAGATTTCGATGTCGCCATCGAAGTTGCCGGTGAACGTCATGAACTTGCCATTCGGCGCCACCGTGGTCTCGGCAACGTAGCCCGACTTCTTGATGAGCGGTCGGATGTTCTTACCGTTCATGTCGGCCCGGTAGAGCGCAAAGTCGGGGTTGACCATCCACAGGTAGCCCTTGCTCATGTCGAGCGGCTTCTGAGCGCCCTGGTTGCGCTCGTGGGTGCTGCTGAAGATGATGCCGCTGTTGTCGGGGAGGATGTAGCTGCAGGTGCATCGGCCAAGGCCGGTGCTGACCAGTCGCTTGTTCGATCCGTCGGCGTTCATGAGGAAGACCTGCTCGTCGGGGAACTCGGGTTGGCGGGTCTGGTAGATGATCGTCCGGCCGTCGACGCTCCAGTACGCTTCCGCGTTCTGGCCACCGAAGGTGAGTTTGCGAACGTTGCGCAGATGCTCTTCCTTCGGATTCAGCGGAACGGCTCGCCACGAGGGCCACTTTGCCATTGAGGCGGGGAGGGCCGGAGCAACCTGCTGAACGGGGTGGGTGAGGCAGGTCGATAAGAGGGGCGCGGTGTGGCCGAGGAAAGCGATCAAGGCGATCATGATTCCTAGACTACCGGCAATAAATACCGAACCGTTGACTCTAGTGCGGGTTCCTTACTCACTGGCCGAAGCTTTAGCGGCCCTTCGGGCTGAGCGAACCTTAAGCAGCATCGGGGCAACGGAGACCACGATCACCGCCAGCACGACGATTTCGAAGTTCTCTTTGACCGCGGGGATTTGACCAAACATATAGCCAGCCCCCATGCACGAGTAGACCCAAAACAAGGCTCCGCCGAAGCTGAACGCGAGGAATCGAGGAAACTCCATGCGTCCCATGCCAGCCACGAACGGGGCAAAGGTGCGGACGATGGGCACGAACCGCGCCAGCACCAGCGTCTTTCCGCCGTAACGTTCAAAGAAGGCGTGGGTCTTCTCCAAGTAGCTCTTCTTAAAGAATCGGCTGCTTTCGTTCTTGAACAGTTTCTCCCCAAAGAGCCGGCCCACTTGGTAGTTGACGTTATCACCGATAAAGGCCGCGGCGACCAGCAGTGTCGAGAGCGCCCAGAAGTTCAGCGAGTGCTCGCCCGGGCGGCAGAAGATGCCTAAGGCAAAGAGGAGCGAGTCGCCCGGGAGCCAAGGGCAAACCACGAGACCGGTCTCAGCGAAGATCACGGCGAACAAGATGGCGTACACGCCCGTTCCGTAATCCCGGACCAGGTTCTGGATCAGCTGCTCGAGTTCTCCAAACATACGGCTCGGGAGAGGGTACCAGCTTCACTTGTAACGGAGAGGCGAAAGACCTTGCACCTGTAAACATAATCGGGGCCCCGTCGCTCGACGGGACCCCAACTGGAGTTAGCTTGTCTTTTCGGCGTTCTTCTTACCGAAGAAGCGACAGAACCGACTGCGGCGAGGAGTTGGCCTGGGCGAGAACCGAAAGGCCGGACTGCTGCAGGATCTGGAGCTTCGTGTAGTTGGTCATTTCATCGGCGATGTCCACGTCGCGGATCTGGCTCTCCGTAGCCGCGAGGTTCTCCTTCGCCACACCCAGAGATCGAATGTTCGACTCCAGAACGTTGCGCATGAAGTTGCCGATGCTGCCACGTGCCTTCGACACGTCGCCAATCGCTTGGTCGATAACCTTGAGCGCATCCGCGGCACCGCTGGCCGTGGTGAGGTCGAGGTTGTTGAGCGTCAGACCGGAAACCACGCCCTGCCCAAGTTGGGTGGCGGCGAAGTTGCCGAGCGAAAGGGCCGTTGTCTGGCCCGAGTTGGCACCGACTTGGAACCGAGCGGCTCCTGCGTTCACCTGGCCGGCCTGGAACGCGGCCGCTGCCGAGTTACCCGCTTCCGTCAAGGTGATCGAGTTTCCGTCGTTGTCGGTCAGCGTGAGCGCACCGTTGCCGTACCGGCCACCCGTAAAGGTCACCGTGGCAAGACCGCCGGCATCGGAGCCGTTGGTATCCATGATCACGCTGGCAACCGCATCGGTACCGGTCGCGCTGGCACTACCCGCCGCAGCGAGAAGGACCGCGTTCGCGTCCGAAAGGTCGATGCGCTTGCTGGCACCGAAGTCAACCTGGGTCAGAGTGACTGCGCCACCCGTCGTGTAGGTCGCTCGGACGCCGGTCTGGCTTGACGAGTTGTTGATCCGCGTTACGACATCGTTGACGGTATCAGACGCCGTCGTCGAAAAGGTCGTACCGTTGATCGTGAACGAGCCGGCGGACATCGTGGTCGTTCCAAAGGCGAATGCCTTCGATGCCGTCGAAGCCTTGGCCGCGGCGGTGCTGACCGAAATCGTAATCGTCGAGTTGGTCGTCAACGCGGCCGAGTTGAACTGACCGCTCAGGCCGATCGAGTTCACGTTGGCTCCGTTCGAGACCGAACCCACGACGCCGGCGCTGCCATCAAGGAGTTTCTTGGTGCCGTACTGGGTGTTACTCGAGATGCGCGACACGGACGCAACGATCGAGCTGAGCTGGGCCTGGTTCGCCTGAATCTGAGCGGCGTCCAGCGTTCCCGTGTTGCCCGCAGCCACGGCCAGAGACCGGGCATCACGCAACAGCTTGTTAACCTCGTCGAGCGCACCCTCCGCCGTCTTGGCGTAGTTCAGAGCGGCCTGGTTGTTGCTGACCGCCTGGCCGAGACTCTGGATCTGGGCGCGAAAGTTCTCCGAAACGATCAGGCCCGCCGGGTCATCGCTCGCATTGTTGATGCGAAGACCGGTCGAAAGGCGGTTGATCGACTTGCTGAACTCGCTGCCCGTCGAGTTGACGTTGCGCAGCGCGTTCATCGCCGAAATGTTATTGTTTACGCGAAACGACATTCCATGTTCCTCCGTGATAGCCCGCGTTCTCCCGAGGCGAGCTGAACGACCCCTCCGCTCCATCCATAGCTGTGCGTCGCCGAACCGTTCGCGTCTTGGATTCCCGAACCCGCTGGGATTGTCGCCCCGCAAAAATGACAGGACGGCTCGCGAACCGGCATTCTTACTGGACAGTAAACTTACCAGGTGACCCTGAACGCGTACGCCGCCAAGGTTCGGTTGAGCCTGTTCGATGACCTCAAAGCGGGTCGGGATCCAGGGTCGGGAAGTTGGGATGCCACCCAACTGGCCGAAGCGCGGGCTAAGGGCTCACCGCAGGTCGGCACAACGCGCTATACGCCAGATGCCCTCTGGTTCGAGTTCATCTACTCAGGCCCCACCAGCACCCCGATCATCGTGACCGTCAAGGTGCCCGCGCCGGAACGCATCGTGTTCTTACCTGTGCCCGATTGGGTGATCGAGACGATTTGGCAAGGCGATATCGACGGTTCGTACCACTTCGAGTCGCACGCTCGAAGCCTCGTACAGCAGTTCGCCGACGTTCTGGAACCCCACGCGAATCTCGTGTGGTTTGGTCCGCGCGCACCCAAGCGACGGGAGTAAGCGTGGAGATTTCTGGTTTCTGATACTCAATCTCCACGGAGCGTCCGGGTGGGTTCGTCCCCGGACTTCTCCCAACGAACAAGCCCACACCAACCAACAAGCCTCAGAACGAGTACGGCGGCCGAAACACGCCTTCTTCAGTGATGATCGCGGTGATCAACTCGCCGGGCGTGACATCGAACGCGGGGTTGAACACCGGGCACCCGACCGGAGCCACCCCCACGCCCTCGATGTGAGTTAGTTCCGACGCCTCGCGTTCCTCGATCGGAATCTGTCCTCCGTCGGTCAGCGAGGGATCGAGGGTGCTGCTTGGAGCCGCAATATAGAACGGAATACTGTGGTGGTGCGCCGCAACTGCGAGCATGTACGTGCCGATCTTGTTGGCCGTGTCGCCGTTGGCGGCGATCCGATCGGCGCCGGCGATGACGCAGTCGATCTTGCCCGCCCGCATCAGTGAGGCCGCCGCCCCATCGGCGATGCTCGCGAAGGGGATATCTTCAGCCATCAGCTCGTAGGCCGTCAAACGCAGCCCCTGTTGACGCGGGCGAGTCTCGCACGAGTAAACGAAGACGTCTTGTCCTTCCGCCACGCACGAGCGGATGACGCCTAGGGCGGTGCCATGGCCCGCGGTCGCCAGCGCCCCCGTGTTGCAGATCGTAAGGATTCGCGCAGGGTTGGGGATCAACCGCATGCCGTGATTGCCGATCGCGAGATTCATCTGCAGGTCTTCGAGCTCGATCATCCGCGCCTCGCGAAGCACGGCTTCGAAGCTCCAGTCCGGCAGGGCGGAGATACGATCGAGCGCCCAGAACAGGTTCACGGCGGTGGGCCGAGAGGCGGCAAGCCCGGCGTGCGCTACCGAACGGTCCTCTCCTGCCTTGGCGGCGAGGGCCATGCCGTACGCCGCGGCGACTCCAATCGCGGGGGCCCCGCGCACGACCATGTCGCGGATGGCTTCGGCGACCTCCGGCCACGTTTGGTATTCGAGCCACGTTTCTTGATGGGGGAGAACCCGCTGATCGAGCAAACGCAGGCGGTCGTCCGCCCACTCCAAACACCGAACCGACTTGATCGCCATAAGCGGTAGATGTTACTCGTGGGCGAACAGCGCGGGCAGGCCACCGGTGTGCCAAAACAGCACCCGGCCGCTCAGTTCAGGCGCAAGGCCGAGCAGCCCCGCGAACCCCTTGGCGGTGTACACCGGGTCGAGGAAGATGCCTTCGCGGCACGCCAGCCGGTGGGTTGCTTGCTCGCCCTCTGGCGACGGAACGCCGTACGCCTCCCCTGCCCATTCCAGGCGAAACTCATAGTCGGCCTCAGTCAAGCGCCGTCCGTGTCCGGTGATGTCGTCGATCTCGTGGGCGATGCGGACCAAGTCCTCCATGATCTCGGGTTCAGGGTCGCAAGCGACGCCGATGACTCGCGTGCTGGTGCCGTGGAAGGCATAAGCGAGGCCAGCGTGGGTGCTGCCGCTGCTGCACGGCGTGATGATCGCATCGAAGTCGTTGCCGACTTCCTCGGCCGCCCGATAGAAGGCGTATCCTCCAAGGCCGCAGGATCCGCCGACGGGAATCCGGTAGACGCGGTGCCCCTTGGCTTCGGCACGCTGGGCAAGCTCCTCTGCGTGGGCATACAGAACCTCCCAGTCGTCGTTGGGGAAGCGGTGAAGCTCGACGCCGACGATGTAGTCGAGGATGAGGTTGCCGCCGTGTCCGGCATGGTCGCTCGGCGGGACCCCATGAGCGGCCGCGTAGGGAAGTTCCATCGTTGCGGCGACGCAGTGGATACCCACCATCGCGCAGGCCGTACCGAGCTGGCGGATGAAGTTGGACTGGGTCGAACCGCAAGTGACGATGGTGTCCGCCTCTTGGGCGATCGCTTCGGCGAGCAGGTACTCCAGTTTCCGCCCCTTGTTGCCGCCCATCGCAAAGCCGGTGAGGTCATCTCGTTTGATCCAGACCTCGAGCCCGAGGTCGGCGGAGATGCGGTCGAGGCGGTGAAGCGGGGTCGGAGCGAGGATGAGAGGGATGCGCGCGGGGTCCACGGGCCTATTGTGAATCGCGAAGCCGCTAAAATGGGATATGGCGACCAACAAGACGAAACGAGCCATCCTCGGCGTAGTCGTGGCCGTCATCATCGGCCTGTGCATTTGGCTGTCGCCGCTGATCCGCGCGCTCATGAAAGTGGGCTTGCCGAGCGATACCGAGCAACGGACCTACACAGCGACCAGTATCGAGAATCTGCAGGCGATCCGCACCGCTCTCCTGCTCTATCACGACAACGAAGGACAGTTTCCCCACGCGGACGGCTGGATGGACGCGATCCAACCCATGCTGAAAACGAACGACTTGACGGTGGACGAAGCCAACAAGAAGCTCGTCAATCCTTCGATGGAAGCGCCCAAGCCGGGCGAGTTCGGCTACGCCATGAACAAAGCCGCCTCGGAGCAGTTCAAAGGCGACCTCGCGGAAAGCACGATCCTCATCTTCGAGAGCCCGAAGGACCGCAAGCGCAACGCGAACGGCGATCCCAAATCGTCGTCGGGTCTGCAGGGCATCGCGGTCGATGGCAACGTCGTAACCCTCCCCTGAGTCACAATCCCCACATGGCCGATCCGCGTCCCGCTGTTCACCTTGCCCGAGGGCGCGAAAAGAAGATCCGAAACGGTTATCCGTGGGTGCAGCGGGAGGAAGTTTTCGACGCCGTTCCCTCCCTGCCCGGACAGATCGCGCGACTCTTCGACTGTCACGGCGACTTCCTTGCGCTGGGTTTGTTCAACCCGAACAGCCGATTTCCATTCCGGGTGCTGTCGCTTCAAGACGAGCCGATCGATGCCGACTTCTTCCGTCGCCGCCTCGATGAGGCGGCCCGACGGCGAGTCGGGGTGCGCGAAACCGACTCGCTCCGAGAGTTCTTTGCCGAGGCGGATGGCATTCCGGGTCTGATCGTGGATCGGTTCGACCGGACGCTGGTGGTGCAGGTTCGCAATGCGGGCATGGAGCGGCTCCGCGAGGTGTGGGAGCCGGTCCTCCTCGAGCGATTCGACCCCGTCGCGATGTACGACAAAAGCGATATGGAGGGCCGCCGCGAAGAGGGGTTGGAGCCCCACGCCGAACTGCGATACGGCACCCTTCCCGAGCCTGTCTTGGTTCAGGAATCGGGATTCGTGTTCGAGGCTCCGGTGGTTGAGGGACTGAAGACCGGGTTTTATCTGGACCAGCGAGGGACGCGCCGCCGCCTGGCCGAGCGCATCAAGCCAGGGGAGCGGCTGCTGGATGCCTTCTGTTACACCGGCACGTTTTCGCACTACGCGGCCCGAGCGGGAGCCGAGGTCACCGCGGTGGACATCTCGCCCGTCGCGATCGAGGCGGCCCGGCGCAATGCGGAGCGGAACGGCGTTCACGCCGAGTTCATCGAGGCGAACGTGTTCGATTGGCTCGAGGAGTCCGGGCCGACTTACGACTGGATCGTCCTTGACCCTCCGGCGATCGCCAAGGGCAAGGGCGAGCGGAACTCGCTGAAGTGGGCGGTGTGGAAGCTGGTTTTCAACGGGCTTCCGCGCCTTGTGCCCGGCGGGCGCATGGTCGTGTGCTCGTGCAGCTATCAACTCGGCCTGGGTGAGCTGATTGAGACGGTACGGCTCGCCGCCGCCGACCGCGGCCGGCGGGCGTTTCTCGAGGAGATCACGCTTCAGGACCTCGACCACCCGACCGCGATGGCCTTCCCCGAGAGCGGCTATCTGAAGTGCGCCTGGGTTCGGATGGAGTAGACCTCGCACGAATCCCATGAGGCCGCGGGTTGAATCGTCCCCGCGGTTCTTTGTTGCGGCGGGACGACACAACCGCCACAAGGGGGATGTATCGCTTACACCTCGTCATCGAAGAACGGTTCGAGGTGGTGGTCGTAGTTACCGGCCTCGATATCCGCCGCCATCTCGGCAGCGTACTGCCGAAGTTGGGGCTCAGGGTCGTGCTCCGCGGTGGAACGCAGTGCATCAACCGCCTGGGCGCGGAACTCCGGCTGCCACTCAACGACGTGGAACAGCCCGTGGATCGCGGCGCGACGGCCGATGCGGCTGGGCGACTGCAAACACCCAAGCAACACCGGGCCGCCGACTTCGCCGGGCAGGTGCCCGCCCAGAACAACGCCAGCCTTAAACGTCGTCCGCGCAAAATCGTCCTCGGCCGACCAGATCAGGTCGTGCATCGCCCGGATCGCCGCGTCCTTCTCGTCCTGCGTGTGGCAAAAGCTCTCCAAGTCCTCGAAGAGATCGAGCACGCACCATTGTGCCGACCGGCGGTGCGGGTGGCGGCGGTCGTTGAGGACCGCGATCAGGGCCGGGGCAAAGATTCCCAGGCTGGCGTGGGTCTCGATCTGGATGCGCGCGTCGTTGGCGACGTCTCGATCGGGGCAGAACAGCAGCCGGAGCAAGTCGCTGTAGCCGAGTTCGCTGATCTGGCCCTTGAATCTCCCCTCGACGCCCAGACACTCAGCCATGATCCGTTGTCGCCGAAAAAGGGGCTCGGCGGCTTCGGCAAGTGCGGCCGTCATGGCAGGCTGCGTGTCCCCGCGGACATCGAGCCAAAGGGTATCGCAGCGCCCAAAGACCCCATCCGGCGTGGTCGCCACCAGGACCTCGAAGGTCTCGTCGCCCATTTCCATTTCGATTCGGCCCTTCCATTCGCTGGGCAACACGTGGTAGGCACCGCTGACGGGGTGGGGCGGCCAGTGGAACGGCACCCGGTGTCCGGGCTTGACGGCGCGCGTACCCAACCGGGCGGCCGCAGCATCGATCGCCGCTTCGAGTTCCTTCACCAAGGCGTCGGCAGTCTCGGCCCCCATAAGCATTCAGTCTACACCGCTCGCTTCGCGGCGACCCACAGTTGGTCCCATTCCTCAGGAGTAAGTTCGTTCAATGGCCGCGGCGCGGTCCGCTCCATCGCTTGGAATCGCTCGGTGAATCGATCCAGCATCTGCCGC
The DNA here is from genome assembly GCA_020850325.1 of Methanoregulaceae archaeon. GTDB lineage: Bacteria > Armatimonadota > Fimbriimonadia > Fimbriimonadales > Fimbriimonadaceae > JANJUB01. Next base: position 53,169 of record JADZEW010000010.1, on the reverse strand, counting down.
AGGACATCCTCGGGCTCGATCTTCAGCCAGCGCGCGACATTGACGATCGTGAACAGGAGGTCGCCCATCTCGCTCTCGGCGGCACGGGCGTCGCCCGCGGCTAGCGCCTCGCGGAGCTCGGCTTCCTCCTCGCGGAGCTTGTCCCATACCGCGTCGAGGTCGGGCCACTCGAAACCCACGCGCGCCGCGCGCTTGCTGATCTCGTAGGCGCGGAGCAGCGCGGGCATGGCTTTGGGCACGCCCGCAAGGAGCGACTGAGGTTGTTCACCCTTCTCGTTCTGCTTGATGCGATCCCAGTTGCGCAGGACGGTCTCGGCGTCGTCCGCATCGACATCGCCGAACACGTGCGGGTGGCGGCGAATCAGCTTGTCGACCACGGTTCGGGCCGCTTCTTGCGTCGTGAACGAATCGGACATCTGCCCATGCATGACGGGCTGGAGCAGAAGGTCGCCAATCTCCTCGCGCAGGGCAATCGCGTCGCTTCGGTCGATCGCTTCGATCACCTCGTACGCCTCTTCAAGGAGGTGCCGCTTTAGCGATTCGTGGGTCTGGGCTTGGTCCCACGGGCAACCGCCTGGACCCAGCAGCCGATCCACGAGGGTGATCAACTCCTCGATCGGCGTGGCGGGGATCACAAGCACCGCATCCTGAGTGAAATCACCCCAACCGCCAATCGAAACGCCTTCGCCTACAAGTGCCTTGGCCAGCTCCTCGTTGGGCTCGACCATGATCACCGGACCCTGCTTGAGCGCCTCGCGGGCGGATTCGGGCCACAGTTCCGGGCGAGCGCCGATACGGAGGACAGTGGGCATGGCAGATGGTAGCACGGTCAAAGCAGCTTGCGGAACCAAGGCTTGGGCAGGAAGGTCGCCATCCATCGCAGGTAGCTCTTCGCGCGCAAGGGCAGCCGCCGGATCGATTGGGCGTAAGCCGCCCGCCCGCCTTTGGCATCGCCGTTGAGCGTGCGCACCGTGCCGAGCGCCGCCCAGTTGTGGGCCATTCCCCGATCGAGCACCGCCGGATCGCGGAAGGCGTCTTGCCAGGGCTCTTTGCGCAGACGGTAGACGGGCTCGCGAGACACGATCCACTCGCGGAGCTTCTGATCGTCTCGCCAAATGCGTTCCAACTTGTGGCTGGCGTTTGCACCGTGAACCCGGTAGCGCGTCAGCGGTTCTGCGACGAACCCCGCCGCCCAACCTTCGCACACCCGGAGCCACATCTCCCAGTCGCCCGAGCCAAAGTACGCCTCGGTGAACCCGCCCAGGTCGACCAGAATCTGCCGCCGGACCAGCGCCGCCGAAGCGATGATCTTGTTCTCGTAAAGCAGACCGGCGAGGATGTCACCGGTTTCGAACCGCGGAAAGGCGAAACCGAGTGGCGACCCAGGAATCACGTTTCCGTCGCCATCGATGAAGTCGCCATCGGTATGGACGATGCCCACGTGGGGGTGCGCATCCATCACCTCGATCTGTCGAGCCAACTTCTCGGGTCGCCAAACATCGTCGTCGTTCAGGACCGCCACAAACTCACCGGTCGCGGCGGCGAGCGCCACATTGAGCGACCCGTACGTGCCGAGATTCTGCTCGTTGAAGATGCGCTTCATGGGCACGGTCTGCTCGCTCAGCCACTCGCGAGTGCCGTCGGTTGAGCCATCGTCGATCGCGATGAACTCGTAGTCGGTGAACGTCTGGCTGGTGATGCTGGCCAGGGCTTCCGGCAGGAAGCGGAGGTGGTTATAGCAGGTGAGGAGGATCGAAACGCGTGCCACGTTTAGAGCCGTCGGACCTCGACCTTCCAATCGACGATGTCGAGATCCGGGTCAGCGACATCGCCGTTCGGCTCGAGATCGAAGTAGCGCGCATTGTCGTAGGTGCCACTCGTGCGCAACGAGATGGTTATCGGGGTGTTGATCTCGCTCGGCAGGCGTCCATCGCCCAATGCGTCCCAGTTCTTCGTGCCGGCTCCACCTTGAGGGATCCGGTCGTTGGTCAAGATGTTGAACTGAAGCGACTGGTACGTCTCGGCAACCGCCGCACTCGGGGCGATCTGGGTGAGGTCGATCTCGAATCTAAGCACTTTTCCGCCCGGCAGCACATCAACGTAGTTCACGGGCGCGCCCAGGGCGAAGTAGTCGATCAACGCCGCATCCCGGAATCGGTAGAGCAGGTAGCGAGGAGACTGGATGTTTGCCCAACTGACGAAGTGGGTGACGGTGCCCGCGACAAAACCGTTGCCCCACGGTGGCGCGATGACCGGGATCGGTCCCTGCTCAGGAGGGTTGGGGTCGGTCGAAGGGCGCAATGCGACCATGTAGACGTAGTTCTCGTTCACTTCACGTGCAAGCGTGATTGTAAACGCGAGGCGCGTACCTGCCGCGCCGACGGGAGTCTCGGGCAGCTTCGCACAACCCACGAGGGCCAGCAAAGGCAACAATCGCAGCAACCTCAAATCAGCCCCTCCGACAGGTACAGGATGCGATGGCAGGACTCGCAGGTGACGACCCGACCCTCGCGAGCGCTCTCGATGAGCTTCTCGGGAAGGTGGGTGCCGCAGCTTCCGCAGAAGCCGTTTCTAACGACATCCGCCATGCCAATTCCCGCTGCCTTTTGTCGGATGGCGTCGTAACGCACGAGGAGCGGCTTCGGTACCTGAGCCAGCGCCGCCGGGCGCTCTTGCTGCCGCTGCCGGAACGCGGCTTCGAGTTGCTCCTTCTCTTGCATCACCTTCTTCTGGTGGACGGCCAGATCCTGCTTGAGCTTCGCTCGCTGGGCCTCAAGGTCGCCAACTTCCTTCTGGGTCGGCGGGATCACCTCCCAGAGTTCGAGAAGGCGCTCGTCGATCTCGCCCCGCTGCCGTTTGAGGTTCGCGATCTCCTTTTCGAGGTTCTCCACTTCCCGCGCGTTCACCACCGAGCCGCCGTAGATCTCCTTATCCGTCTTCTGCAGCTTGGCATCGATCCCCTTCTGCTTCAACTCCAGGTCGGACTGCTCTCCCTGAAGCGCCCGCAGCCTTTCGCTGGACTCATCGAGTTGGGCCTGGACCTGCTGGAGCGATGCCTGAATCTTGCGCCCGGGGTCCAGCGCGGCGGCGCGGTTCTTGATCTCGGTGATGGCCGCATCGATAAGGTGAAGCTGATGGAGGCGGCGCAAGTCGAGTGAAGACATGTCTCATTATGGGCATCGCACCCAAGTGTTGGGTGAGGCGGTGGATTTGGAGTTCGGGCGATGTTCCGCTAAAGTAAAGGGGTGAAGGGTCTGATAGGTTCGGGGTTGGCATTTTGCTTGGGTGCGGCGTGCGTTGTCGCACTGCTGTCGCCACCGCCGAATCGGTTGCCCGCGCCTAAGGTCGGTTACGATCAACCGCTCGCGAACGCGATGTTCCGCTACCAAAAGCGACTCAGCGAGGATGGGCAGCTGCCGGATCATGCGTGGATGCGGGCCAAGTCAGCACGAGATGAGTTAGTCCGTCAACAGGGTCAGGGCCGCGGAGGGGTGGGTCCGGCTAGCTGGACCTTCCTCGGACCGACGAACGTCGGCGGACGCATTCGGGCGATCGCCATTCATCCCACCGTACCGTCGACGATGTGGATCGGCGCCACGAGTGGCGGCGTGTGGAAGACCACCGACGGGGGCGCGACGTGGCAACCCATGGACGACTTCCTGCCGGGCATCGCGGTGAACTGCATGGTGCTCAATAAGTCGAACCCCAACGTGCTCTATGTCGGTACGGGCGAGGGGTTCTTCGAAACGGAGGAGGGGACGACCAACACCGCCTGCATTCGCGGTGCCGGCATCTTCAAGTCGACCGATGGCGGCGTGAGCTGGACCCAAGTCGCTTCGACGGCTAACCCCAACTTCTACTTTGTCAACCGCTTGGCGATCCATCCGACGAACTCCAACATCCTCCTTTGCGCATCCAGCACGGGACTGTGGAGATCAGTGGATGCGGGCACGAACTGGACCCAGGTCTACGCCGGCGAGTGGATGTACGATGTCGACTTCCATCCGACCGACGGCAACCGAGCCGTTGCCGGGAGCCACCACGAGGGAGCTTTCTACAGCACGGATGGAGGCTTGACTTGGACTCGGTCGCCGAGCATTACCGCTCACCGAACGGAGTTGGTTTACTCGGCAAGCAACCCCTCGACGATTTACGCGACCGTCAGCGAGGGAGGCTCGATCCGCGTGTGGCGGAGCGCCGACGGCGGCCTCACTTACAGCCTGCGCGGGGCCACTGCGATCAGCACCTACGAAGCCTACAACAGCGCACTCTGGGTGAATCCGGTGAACTCAAACAACATCCTTTATGGTGGGGTCTATCTTTATCGATCCACCGATGGAGGGGCGAGCCGGGGCCAGGCCTTCAACAACATCCACCCTGACATCCACGAGTTCGTCTCGCATCCGCAATACGATGGCACCACGAACAAGACCGTGTTTGTGGGAACGGACGGTGGGCTGTATCGGATCAATGATCCCGCCGGAACCAACACCAATCTGTTTTTCTACCCGGGGCTCGGGATTACTCAGTTCTACGGGGCGGCCATCAGCCCGCAATCGGGCCGGATCATGGGAGGCACCCAAGACAACGGCACCCGGCTCTACACCGGCAACATCAATAACTGGACTCAATCCGCAGGCGGAGATGGCGGCTACTCGGCGGTCGACCCGCTCGACCCTAACTACTTCTACGGCTGCGTCTATTGGGCGTATCAGTTCCGCTCGACCAACGGCGGTTCCACGACGAGCTACATCTACAACACCGCCAACCCGATCACCGATGCCGGCAATGCCGCGAACTCCAACTTCATCAACCACTTCGTGATCGATCAAAACAACCCGAACCGAATGCTTGTCGGCACGAAACGGCTGTGGCGCTCGAACAACGTCAAAGCGGCCTCTCCCGACTGGTTCGTCATAAAGGCTTCCATCGCGCCCCCGGGACGGGATGTCGGTGACGGAAAGGGCAACGCCCACTTTGCCGGGAACGACCCCTACAACATCTCGACCGTATCGGTAGCGGTGGGCAACTCGGATGTCGTTTGGGTGGGCCATAACAACGGCCAGATCTACAAAACGGTCGATGCAACTTCTGCCAATCCCACGTGGACTCGGGTCGACCTGAACGGCCCCTTGCCGAGCCGATGGGTTTCGCGGATCGCGATTGACCCGAGCGATGCCAACCATGTCTATGCGTCGTTCATGGGGTTCCACGATGACAGCATCTTCGAAACCACCGATGGCGGTATGACCTGGACCGACATCGCCAGCGGGCGGTTGATCCCCGCTTCGGTCAACTGCATCTCAATGCACCCCACGAAATCAGGCTGGCTCTGTGCCGGCACCGACCTTGGCTTGTTTACGAGTTCCGACAATGGGCAGACGTGGTCCGTGACCACCGACGGTCCGGGGACGGTGCCGATCGAGGAGATCTTCTGGAGAGACGCCTCGACGATCTTGCTGGCGACGTACGGTCGCGGCATCTACTCGGCGTCCGTCGACCCTAACTGGGACGTGTTCAAGATCGATTCGTTCAGCCTGATCACCTGGAGACTTCGCAGCGGGACGCTGTCGTCGACCTACGTAAGCGATGACCGTTACCTCGAAGTCGGCCCACCGCCCTCCGTCGTGAACCAGCCTTCGGTCTTCGAGACGGTGAGCATTTCGCCAGTTCAGAACCCGACCCAACTCGAAATCAAACTCGAGGCAAGGACCCAGCAGTCAGGACCTATCCAAACCATCGCCCTGCTCGACCACACGACCCAGCAGTTTGTGACGGTCGACTCCCGGGCCGCATCGACGGCCGATCAACTCGCGTCAGTGCTTGTCCCGAACCCTGCTCGATTCGTCGGGCCGAACGGCCAAGTTCGGATGCGACTGAACTGGAGGTCGGCGCGTCCCGGCCGAGTCTATCTCGACTGGATTCAACTACGGACCCAATAGAAGATGGATGTCCTGAACCGCTGCTCGATCGTGATTCGCATCCCCGCTGCCTTACAAGCGGACTTGGCGGAGTTGCAGTTGCAGATCCGACGCCGGGCCGGCGCCGACCTGGTGCGATGGACACCCAGCAATGAGTTGGCGCTGACCTTGTTCAGTCTTGGCGAGATCGGCGTTGGCCAAATGGCGCAGGTTGCCTCGACTCTTGGTTCGATCGTGCCCGCTCATCGGGCCTTGGATCTGCACCTAGAGGGTCTGGGAGGCAGCCCGAACAACCTTCAGCCGAGGCTCCTTTGGATCGGCATCAGTGGCGACGTCGTTGGTCTTGCGCAGCTCCAGCGGGCGATCGAGAGCGCGGTATCCCCGCTGGTTCCGTATCAGGAGTTGCGGGAGTTTCAAGCTCACGTGCCCATCGGTCGGCTCAAGCAGGAGAGCGAATCCAACCGTTCCGCACTGGGTCGCGCGGTGAGGATGGCGCAAATCGGTAGTGTCGGTGCGTTACCGATTCGCGAAGTGGAGTTGATCCGGATGGCCGCAACCTCTGCCGGGCCGACCATCGTGACCGTCCAGTCGTTTCCAATGGCCTGAGCCGCGCTTCCATATAGGGGCGAGGCGGCGAGCCCGTCGCTATCTCCCGACCCACGATTGGATCGGGAGTTTTACCGTCTGGTTGTACGCGGGATCCTCGTGGTTCGCGCGCAGAATGAACTCCTCCGTGTCCTCGTTCAACCCTGAGGCGATGCGGGTTACGTCGACTCGCACCGACCCGGTGCCGCCCGCGTTAAGATCGACAAATGAGGGGGTGACTGTTGCCGTAAAGCGCCCGGGTACGTTGATCGTACTGAAGCTAAGGCGTCCTGGCGGGACCTGTGTAAACTCCACCGTGTAGTTGGTCGTCTTATCCGGATCCGCCATATAGACGCCGATTCCGTAATCGATACCCAAGATCTCATAGACGCCCTTGGATCCGCGGGTGGAATTCAATGACACGTTGACGCCATATTCTCCACTTGAGTGAGCAAAGAACGGCCTCACGTTGAAAATGCGATCCACCTTGTTGGAGGTTGGAAGCAACTTCATCGTGACCATGTCAACGTCGCCGGGGTCGAGGCTGATGCCTCCGCTCTTCGGGGTGAACCAGACCACGGCTTCACCGGGGCCAGCGAAATCTGGGAGCTCAAAATCGAAATCCTTGATCCCCATGAGGGTCGACCAGGAACTGGCCTCCGCCCATGTGACTTCGAGGGGGATCTCACGTACACTATCTGAGAAAATGCCCCCAACTATCCGCACTTGGGTGACGCCATTGGCCACGTTGACCTTCACTGGGGGCGTCTCAAGTTGAGTTCCGGCGTTTGGGCCGTTCGTCTGGGTTCCCACAAACGTCAGCAGGCGAAACGTTCCGGGCGCGACCCCGGCCGGAATCGTCACAACCGCGTTGACATCCACGTTTTGGATTGCTGGCGGATCAAGGTGGATCGGGTCCGTGGGTAGGGACACCGTCCATCCAGTGGGAGGGGGTTCCTTGAGTGTGACCCTAACGAAGTGCTCGCCACCGCTGCTCTCCAGCTTCAGCTTGATGGTCCGCGTAGAAGGACTACCATGGCTGACTTCGGCCGCAGCTGGCGTCAGACTCCATCCGAAGGCCGGAAGGACTTTCTCGGTGCCAGAGCCTCCGCAAGCAAGGACGGTGGCAATGCCGAGTACGACGGTAAGTCCGTTAACCCGCCTCCGAGCATCACTTAGTGGATTCATGTCCCATTCTAAACCTGCCGATGCGAAAGTTTGGACACCATTTGATTTTAATTTAGCTGCAACCTTTTCCTGACCCCGGAAACGCCAAGGCAGGGTTTCACGGCTAAACTGTCAGAAGAAGAGGCCTTGGCAGTTTAGAAGTAGAATTGATGTGATTCCAGTCAAACTTGCCGGTGCTGTCAGCCCGTCCTGTTCCCATACGAGTCGTGATGACCGCGGAAAAGTCTGTTGTTAAGGCCTACCTGGAAGCCGTTTTCGGGACAGGCGACGAAGTGTTGCTGCGCGACTTAGTCGCCAGCGACGCGGTGATTCGCGTGCCCTATGGCGTTCTTAACGGTCCCGAGGGCGTTGCCACGTACGTCTCGAAGTGGCGGACCGCCTTCCCGCCGTTCAACGTAGTGGTCCACGACGTCGTCGCCGAAGAAAACATGGTCGCGGTTCGGTGGCGGACGGCCGGATTCCACGAAGGCGAGTTCCTCGGCATCGCGCCCACGGGGCAGCATATCCGCATCGAGGTTATGGGGTTCTTCCTCGTGCAGAACGGCCAGATCACCGAAGGCTGGGTGATCGACGACCACTTCAGCTTGCGTTGCCAACTCCTGGGTGAGTAACCATGGCCGAGGGGATGGCCCGATTCGAGCAGTTCCTCGTCACGATTCCCTCTGCGGTGATCGTTGCGATCTGCTTTCTCTTGGTCGTCTACCGGATGATCGATGGCGAACTGCCGGCAATCCCCGGCTTCGGCACGCTGATCGTCCTGATCGGGCTCTTGTGGCTTTGCGTGTGGCCACCCCACCCGATGCTTCCCGCGATCATCCTTCTTTCGATTGTCGCGCTGATGGTGCTCTTTCCGTTTGCCGAGCGGCAGATGGCCATCGTCGAGTTGCGCGAGTACGACATCGAGCGGTTTGAGCGAGCGATACGGGCGCTGGAGCAGAAGGCCGACAATCCGTCTGCTCTTTTCGAGGCAGCTCGGTGGCTAGGCGCCCAAGGCTTCCACGCCGACGCGATCGCCATTGGCGATGTGGCCCTCACGATGCTGTCGACCAAGAGAGACGAAGTCCGCAACACTTCGATGCGCGAGCAGTTTCGAGCCGAGGAGCGGATGGTAAACGAGTGGCGACGCCTGCCGATCCAGCCCTTTCCCGCCAATGCGCACGAGTGTCGCGCTTGCCGAACGTCGAACATCCCGGGAACGCTATTTTGTTCCGGGTGTCGCCGCCCGTATCTGCTGGATCGGCTGAAGGGTGTGGATCTGCGTGCGCGGTTCTGGGGCCGATTGGTGCTGACGTGGGCGCTGATCGGGGGCACCGTAGCAGGGGCCGCCGCAGTCGGCTTGGTGACGTCGGGAATCGTCCGCGTGGCGGCGGTCGGGGGCGGCCTCGCGATCCTGGGCATGTTGCTGGGGTTCCTGTTTCGGATGCCCCGCCCAGGCCGTGACTAACATCATCGGGCGCATGAAAAATGCGGGAAAGTTAGCTTCGGAGCCTTGACAACGCCCGAGACTTCGCTTAGACTGATTGCTTGGGTGACGAATGCCAAGTACTTGCATGGCAGAAAAGAGGGAAGTGGAGTTGTTGCGGCAGGCCAAGCAAGGGGATCGTCATGCCCAAGAGGCCATTGTTCGGCGCTATCGACCGTTGATCGAGGCCCGAGCCCGTACCTTTGCTCGACCCGGAGTCGATCGCGACGACCTTGTGCAAGAAGGCGTGCTAAGCGTCCTCCGAGCGATCCGTAGATTCGATGAGAATCGCGCGAACGGCTTCGCGGCGTTTGCCGAGGTGTGCGTTCGCCGGCGACTGATATCCTTATCGGACCGCGCTAAACGCCACGTCGAACTACCGAGTCTCGCCGCGAGTCCAGCCGCGCAAAGCCACGCAATCGAGTTTCCGTTCGAGATCGATGGGATCCCGCTTACCGTTCTCGAGCGGCAAGTCATTGCCGCGTTCCGACTGGGACTCAGCTATGCCGAGATTTCGGACCAGCTGAGCTGCGGCGTTAAACGGGTGGACAACGCGCTGCAGCGAATCCGCCGAAAGTGTCAACGGGTCAACGCCCAAAACTGAACGACAGTTCGATATCAAACCCGCGCGATCGGTACGCCCCCGAGGTGAAGAGTGGATCGAGGTTGTTCACTCGCCGCCACTTGTAGCTGCCGATCAGCGACACATTTTGCCAAAGGCGGTACTCGTAGAACACACCAAGAAAGGTTTGGGCTTGGGGAAGATAGCCGGTCGTGCGGCCGGTGTTGAACTGCATGTAAGCCGTCTGCCGATCGTCGATCTTGTAAGCGAGGGAACCCTCCAGCGACTGGCTGTCCTGGGCAAACGCGCTCGTGCCACCGCTCAGGATTGTGTTCGCGCCGAGTCGATAGCTCCACGGACCTTCTGGACGGCCATTCAGCGACACGCTGAGCGATCGGGTGTCGCTTCGATTCGGCGAGTCGAGGAACCGCGTGCGGGTCTGGTCGAGCGATACCGACACTGAGTTGCCCGCTCCGAGGTCGTAGTCGAGTCCGGCGGCAAGGGTGGTGGTCTCGGTATTCGAGTAAAGCGAGCCCGAAGACCGGTAGTTGCTGGCTCGCAAGTCGACAGCCAGCCGTGAGCCCGATTCAAAGCGCGAACGTAGGGTCCAATACTTGAACTGGGTCGAGCCCGCGGTGAATCCTCCGCCGGGCTGACCGCTCACAAACCCGTTGTCGTCATAGCCGAGGTCGCCTTGGAAACCACTGAGGGCGGCCAGCTGGCCGGAGTCGCTGTCTGAATAGGCGGCTTCGAGCGACCACTGGGAGTTGGGCCGGTAGCTCGCATTGAACGTGAGATCACGTCCGTCGCCTTTCTGATTGTCGAAGCTAATGCGACTTACCGACGTGCGCCAACCGAATCGCCAAGCCGAAGACGCGGTGTAGTCGCCGTCGAATCGAATCGTATCCAGGGAAAGGAGCGACCTTCCCGTTTGGGTCGTCGCCCGGCCGGCTTGGTGGTCGAAGCCGTAGCGCAGGTCCAACTTGGCCAGCTTCTGGCTTGCGAAGAACGACGTGGTGTCGACTTGCGAGTCGTTTCTCGAGGTGGTGTTGGTCCGCCGGGACTGCTCCAGATTCCACTGCCAGCGCTCGGACCCGTAGCGGGCATGGGCCGTCGAGTTCGTTTGTCGCCCCTTTCCAAAGGTGAGCGACCCATCCGCATTGGTTGATCGCGTGCTGACCGAGCTATTGGCGTGCTTCGCTCCGTAGCCGAAGCCCTTGGCCTCGTACTCGAGGTTTAGGTTAGTCGCTTTTTCGTTGCGGTTGAATCCGCGTGAGGTTACGCCGACGAAGCCATCGGGCACGTTGCGCCAGTAGCCATTGAGGGTCCATGGGCCATCTTTGTACACCCCGACGATCCCCCTCGCGGTGCCTTGGAGCGGAGTCACCGGGCTGCTCATCTTGCCGAGCGCTTGGCTATAGGACAGGTAGCTCCCCGGCTTACCCAGCGGCACGCGGTAATCGAGGCCGATCACCCGCCGATCTCCCTCGGCCACCGACGTCGGGCGGGGGAAGTACACCACCTCGATGATGCTGGTGCTGGGCATGAAGCGGTTGAAATAGAAGATGCTCTTGTTGTTCGTGTCGAAGCGGTAATCCACCCCTTCCACCTGCAAGATGCCGTCAACACGGATGCGGGTCGGGAACGCTGCCGAGTTCAGCGGCTCAAACTGAAGGAAGTACGGCGTCGAGGCGGCGCCGAAACCCTCGAACTGCTCGACGCGGCTGCTCAGCCCCGAGCGGTTGCGCGAGGTTTGCTCGATCGTGGTGAATCCGAACCGGCCGAACTTGCCAAAGTCGTAGCTCGCACCGAGTCCCTGGATGGTGCCGGTCGAACTGTTGAAGTCGAGAGCTTCGTAGGTCACGAGAATCGTGCTCGTCGGAGGGATGATCCGGTTCACGAAGGTGATCGATCCGATCTCGTAGTTGATCGTGTAGTCGCGCTGCAACTCCAGTACCTCGCCATCGACCAACACCTGCTCGCTTCCGCGGATGACTTGGCTGGACGACAGGTAGTACGGGCCGGCGGAGTTGATGCCCTGCAGCGAAACGGTACGCGAAGACGCCTTGGTGTCGGTGCGTAGCACCTTGGCGGCGAAGCGCCCCCGGCTGTATTGAACGCTGGCTCCCTTCAGCGAGTTGTTCAGCGAAGCGAAGCTGTTCGTGTTGAGCAGGGAACCCATGATGTCCCCGGCCTGCACGGTCCAACCGTCTCTTCGGAAGCCGAGGGTGAACCGCTCGTTTTGCGGGTCGCGGAACCGGCTATCGGTGAAGGTCGCATCGAAGGTGAAGAGGCCGAGTACGTCGCGTCCGCTGATCGTGATCTGTCCGGTGTCGGTGAAGCGGCGATTGCCCTGGCCGTAATAGGTGAGCGAGTTGAACGATTCGCGGTCCCCCTCGACTTGATGCGAGTGATAGCCTAACTGACGGTATCCCGTGATCTGAATCCGGTCTCGAATCTGCCCATTCAGCCAGCGCAACTGAGCCATGCCGGAAGCACCGGCTGACAAGGCGAGGCAGATCAGGGGGATGCGAACACGCATGGAAGCTGTACAGTTTAGAAGAGTTGGAGCCCCGTTTGGGTTCACCCATGTCGCAAGTATGTAGGGGATCCTGAACGCTTGGGTACAAGCTGATCTTGCCTGCCCCCGAACCAACCCGAGCAAATCCGAACCCATCCGGGCAATGACCCCTCAGCCCGCAAACCTGCCCGCGAACTGATAGTAGAGCGGGATGCCGACGGCCAGATTGAACGGGAACGTGATGCCGACGGCGGAGGTTAAGTAGATACTCGGATTGGCCGCGGGAAGCGCGATGCGAACCGCGGCGGGCGCGGCGATATAGCTCGCACTCGCGCACAACGTCGCGAAGACCGTCGCCCCGCCGACGCTGAGTCCGCTCAACGTGCCGAAGTAGGCACCGATTAATCCCAGCGCGATGGGGCCAAGAATGCCCCACGCCACCAGAAACGCACCCGCGCCCTTGATCTCGCGTAGTCGTCCCGCCGCAAGCAACCCCATCTCGAGCATAAACAAGCAGAGCACCCCGGCGAAGGGAGCGACAAAGAACGGCTTGACACTCTCGTACCCTTGCACCCCGGTGATCGCCCCGACAAGCACACCGCCGCCGAGAAGCACGATGCTCTTACCCGTCAGAACCTCGTGGACGGCTTCCTTCAAGCCCGTGCGAGTCGATGGGCCGGGATCGAACTCGTCCGAAGTCGCGTTCAGCGCGGCCGCAGCGGCTTCCTCACGGGCACGAGCAAGCACGAGCGCCACAAGGATGCCGGGAATCTCCATGACCGCCACCAGCGCGGGCAAGAACCCCTCATACGAAACGCGAATCGCATCCAAGAAGCTGAGGCTGGCGATGAAGGTGACCGCGGAGACGCTGCCGTAGTGGGCGGCGATCGCGCCGCTATCGGCCCGGGACAGCCGACCAAGCCGCCGGGCGATGTTGTACACCGCGATTGGGATGAGCGAGCCGATCACGATCGTGACGACCAACGGCAGCGCCAGATCGCCGATGGAGGTTTGCGATAGGGCGACCCCACCTTTCAACCCGATGGCAAGCATCAGGTAGCTGCTGAGCACGACGTAGGCGCCGCTGGGCAGGCGCAGATCGCTCTTGAGAAACGTGGCTGCGAATCCGAGGGCGAAACAAAGCGCCATGGGCGACAGGAGGTTCTGGCGCACGATTTCGAGGGTGGTCACCGCGTGCGAGATTGTATCACGCCCATAATCTTTCGATATGAAGGGATGGCGCATCGGTTGGGCATGGGTGGCCCTCCTGTGCATCCCCATCCTGCTGACCGCCGCCAACAATCCGGGGTTGCTGCAGGACACCGACACCCGGGTGCTGATCGAGCGGATGACCGAGCGCAACGATCCGCTGAGCTGGTGGGCGGGCGACTGGCCGCTGCTCAACCACTTCTACCGGCCCATGGTCACCATGGTGTTCGAACTCGACCAGATGATCCACCCGTGGAGCCCGGCAGGGTATGGGTTCACCAATGCTCTCCTTTGTGCGGGTTGCGTCGTCGCGCTCTTTTGGATGCTGCGCGAACTGACCGATGAGATGCCGGTTGCTATCGGCGGAACGACGCTGTTCGCGCTCTGGACCGCCTTCCCTTTGGCCGGTGAGACGCTTTCCTCGCTGGCGCTCATTCTCGCAGCCGCGGGTCTCCTTGGTGGCTTGATTCGCCGCAACTGGGGACTGGCAGCATTGGCACTCCTCGTTGGGCTGGCGATTGCCCCTGAAGTGGGGGGCATCGAGCGCGTGCGCGGCGGGGTCATGGATTGGATTCCCGGCCGAACCGCGACCACGATGAGCCTCTTTGGGTTCATGGCCATTGCCGCTTACGCCCGATACGAGCGGTTGACTGCGGCTCGTCGTCCCGTGGAGCCCTCCCCTTTCGATGTTCCCGCGACGCGGTCCACGGTCGTGGAGAGTTCTCCCAAGCGGGTGGTGGGTTTGTGGATGGTTGCTTCCTACGCGTGTACCGCGCTCGCTCTCGCCAGTTACGAGCAGGCGGTGATGCTTCCGGCGCTGTACATCGGGGTCGCGGTCACGTTTTGGCTGCTCGGACGGAAGCCGCACTGGGGATGGGCCATCGGTTCGTGGCTCTTGCTCTTGGCGTACCTGGGGATTCGCCGAGCGGTGTTGCCCGCAGGCACCTCGGAATACCAAGACCAACAATTCCGCAACAGCCTCGACGTGTTCATGACGCTCGCGGACTATGCCTTTCCTGCGGCGCGGACGATCTATGCGTTGGCCCATCAACTCGACTTAGGGTTTTTCAACGTGCTGATGACTCAGCAGAAGCAGCTTTGGGCGGCTTTGGCCTACGCCGTGGCGTACCCGGCGCTTGCGCTTTCGGCGCGGTTCCGCTGGCTGTCACGGCAGGAGTTCGCGTGGCTGCTGAGCGGATTCGCGATGTCGTTCTTCGCGTTCATGCCGATGGCATGGCTGAAGCCGTTCCAGGCATACAACCACTACCACTACTTCAGCATGGGATTCCGATCGCTGTTCGCGGTCGTCGGGATCATCGCACTCGTGCGGATCGCGGTTATCGCAGCGTCGCCCCGAGGCCGGCAAGCTCCGCAACGACTTGCTCCCGCACCTGGTTCGCTTCCTCGTCCGTAAAGTTCTCGCCCATCTTGCGCAGCAGCAGGGCAACGGCCAGCGAGTGCTTGCCTTCGGGGATTCCTTTGCCCTCGTAGACGTCGAACAGCCAATGGCGCTCAAGGGAGTCACCGGCACCACGCTCGATCGCGCCCAGCACGTCCGCGAACGGCACGGACTTGTCGATGAGGATCGCGAGGTCGCGCCGGACGGCCGGATTCCGACTGATCGGCCGGTAGGCAATCGGGGCCATCAGACTCGCCGCGAGCTGCTCCAAATCGAACTCGGCGACGACGGTGTCGACGTGCAAACCACAGGCTTCGGCGGTATCCGGGTGCAGCACGCCAAGAATGCCCAACCCGGCGACCTCGGCTTGGCGGGTCGGGTGGAGTCGGGGATCAGGAGTGGCGGGAATGCCCCACGTGAGGCCCGGGCAGAGCGCGTCGATCACGCCCTTCACGCTGTAGAAGTCGGCCTTGGGCACTCCCTCGTTCGCTCGGTGGGGCGTGAACAAGTCGCCCTGCGAGAGCAGTCCCACCGTGCGCCGCTCTTGCGGAGTGAACACGCGGCCCGTCTCGAACAGATGGACATCTCGGCCCCCATTACGGCGGGCGGCGTCGGCCAGGCTGGGCAACACCGAGTTCCGAAGCCAGGCAATCTCCGGCGAGCCGGGATGGCGCGGACCGAGCCGCTCGCCCTCGGCATCGAGGGGATGTCGATCGCGGAGGGTGTGGCTCATCGCCTGCGAGAATCCGGCCGCGATCAGCCGAGCGCGAAGGCGATCGATGGCAGCTTCAAGCGGGGGAAATCCGCCCTGGGTCGTTGCGCCATGCGGGAGGGTCTCGGGGATCTTGTCGAATCCGTGGACGCGGCCCACTTCCTCCACGAGGTCATCCTCGCGCACGATATCGGGTCGCCACGTCGGCACCTGAACGCGGAACGGCTCGCCATCGCCTTCCACGCCAAAGCCTAGGCGCTCCAAGTAAGTCCTAGCTTCCTCGACGGTTACTGGCATCCCGAGTAACCGCACGCACCGCGACATCCGCAGTTCGACCGACCGTGGCGCGGGAGGAGCGGCGTACACATCCAGCACCCCCGGCACCAGGTGCTTGAGCCCGCCGCAATCGGCAAGCAGTTCGGCGAATCGGTTGAGGGCGGCGACGACGGTCTCGGGGTCGACGCTACGCTCGAATCGGTAGCTGGCCTCGGTCGACAGCCCCATCTGCTTGCGGGTGCGCCGCACCGAGGTGTTCACGAAGTGCGCGGACTCCAGCAGGACCCATTGGGTATCCGCGTTGACTTCGGTGGCCGCGCCTCCCATGATGCCCGCCGCCGCGATCGGCTTCAGCGCATCGCAGATCATCATCTGATCGGCGTTCAGTTCATGTTCGACTTCGTTCAGCGTGCGGAGCTTCTCGCCAGACCTCGCCTTGCGCACAACGATCCGCCCTTCGCGAAGGGTCATGTGGTTGAAGGCGTGGAGCGGCTGGCCGAGTTCGAGCATGACGTAGTTCGTCACGTCGACCACCACGCCGAGCGGACGCCAGCCCGCTTGTCGAATCCGCTTCTGAAGCCACGCGGGTGAATCGCCGTTGGAGACCTCCATCAGGCGGCAGGCGTACCGCGTGCAGTCTGTCGTCTCGACCGCGACCGCGGTCTTGGCGCGAATCTCGGGCGAATCGGCATCGGCGGCGGGGAAGCGCTCGACCGCGCGACGGTAGAGGTCGGTCGGTGCGCTGGAAGGATCCTTGGCGAGCACCTCGCGGGCGAGTCCGAAAACGCTCAAGCCATCGCCACGGTTGGATACGACTTTGATGTCGAGGACCGCCTCGCCTTCGACCTCCTCGATGCCTTCGAGTTCAAAACCCGCCATCGTGAGCAAATCACCCACCTCCTCCGCGTTAAGCGAAGTCGTGACGAAGTCGCGCAGCATCGAGATGGGGAACTTCATGGCTGAGGCGAGAGTCTACCGCCCGAGCGCCACGAGGCTAGTTACCGATGCCCATCTCGAACGAGCATCCCGACGAGTCTTCGACCGGCGCATAGGCCGTATCGAACTTCGGCGCGGGGACGCCGCTTGCCTTGGCCATCTCTTCGTTCATCTCGGTGAGAATCCGCTTGGAATAGCCCGGCCACTGCTTGATGATCCGACCTTTGGTGTCCACCAGTGCCGAGTAAACCGATCGGGGGGATTCGTAAGCCTTCATCACCGCCGCGTCGCGAGAGATCAGCACCAAATTCCGGGTGTTGTGGTCGCTCACCCATTTCTTCGCCTTTTCGGGAACGGAATCGATGACGCCGACGAAGTTGATGCGCCCCTCGTGGGTCTTGCGCAACGATTGGATCAGCGGTTCGGCATCGGTGCTGCACGGGCAGCCGTCGAGGATGAAGTAGATGAGCGTGGGCTTGCCGCCTTGGGCGGCCTCCCGCGTCCACATTTTCCCGTCCAGATCGGGGATCTCGAAGTCGGGTGCGGGCTTACGAGCCATCGCTTCCGCATCTTCCCTCATGGGGTCGGTGACCGGGTGTTTCGGAACCCCCTCGGTGGGCGGCTGTATGCCGAACGACATTTGCGAACGAAGGTAGAGGAGCGTGCCAGCTCCCGCGAGAGCCAGCGCGGCCGGCACCAGGATAAGAGCCAATCGCATCAGCCCTCAGGATACCGTGAGCGAGGGTCGGTACACTCCGGCGGTATGCGACTGACGCACCTGGTTTCCTGCGCGGGTTGAGCGAGCAAACTGGGCCCCGCCCAGCTGTCGGACGTGCTCCGATACTTGCCTGAAACGACCCACCCGGACCTGCTTGTCGGAATCGAACATCGAGACGACGCGGGGGTGTTTCGCCTGCCCGACGGTCGTGCCCTGGTGCAAACCATCGACTTCTTCACGCCGGTGGTGGACGACCCTTATGCCTACGGGCAGATCGCCGCGGCCAATGCGTTGAGCGACGTGTATGCGATGGGTGGCCAGCCGCTTACTGTGATGAACGTCGCGTGCTTCGATCCTGCGGCGGCTCCCCCCGAGGTGTGGGCGGCGGTGTTGCGGGGGATGTACGACAAGACCGTCGAGTCGGGAGCCGTCGTGCTTGGGGGCCACAGCGTCGAGGACACCGAGCCGAAGTTCGGAATGAGCGTGACCGGTATCGTCGACCCCGACCGGGTCTTCGCCAACACCGGAGCTCTACCGGGGGACCAGGTTTTCTTGACCAAGCCGCTAGGCACGGGCATCGTCACCACTGCGGCCAAGTTCGATGCCGCATCGCCCGAGGAACTTGCCGCCGCCATCGCCGCGATGAGCGAACTAAACACTCGCGGGCGCGATCTGGGCCAGGCCGCCAACGTACGTTGCGCCACGGACATCACCGGATTTGGGCTCGCGGGACACTTGTTCAATGTCGCTCGCGCGAGCGGAGTCACCATCGAGATCGACTCCGAGTCCTTGCCTTTGCTTCCCGGTGTGATGCGGATGATCTCCGAGGATCACGTCACTGGTGGCGCACGCAAGAACGCGGCGTTTATCGGCGATGCACTCGAGGATTCGGCGGTGTCGGCGGCGGTCCGACAGATCGTGCTCGATCCGCAAACGAGCGGCGGCCTGGCCTTGTTCAGCATGGAGACCCTGGATGCGCCTTGCATCGGCCGGGTCGTGGCTGGCCCTTCCCGGATCGTCGTTCGATAAGGCAAGAAAGTGCCCCAGAATGGGTGCGCATGGTGTAGCATCGGCAGTAGGGATAGATAACGATGGCCACCTACAAGATCAAAGTCAACGGCATAACGAAGACGGTCGAGGCCGAAGCCGAAATGCCCCTGCTGTGGGCGCTTCGCGACCTGATGGGGCTCACCGGCACCAAATACGGTTGCGGCATCGGATCGTGCGGCTCCTGCACCGTAATGCTGAACGGTGAGTCGGTGCGCAGTTGCCAGACCGCGATCAGCGATGTCGGCGACAAGGATGTCCTCACCATCGAGGGGCTGGGGGCGAGGGAACTCCATCCTCTGCAGAAAGCCTGGGTCGAGCACGACGTTCCCCAGTGTGGATTTTGCCAAGCCGGGCAGATCATGGCCGCCGCCGCTTTTCTGAAGGAAACGCCGAACCCGACCGATGCCCAGATCGATGAGGCGATGAACGCGATTTTGTGCCGATGCGGTACCTACCCGCGGATTCGCGAGGCCATCAAGGCCGCCGCGAAGGAGATGAAATGAAGACCGAAGTTAGCCGCCGTTCTTTTCTCCAGCTTGTTGGAGGTGTCGGAGCCAGTTTCATGCTGGGAGGATTCGCGACGTTGGCTTGCGCGGACGAGAGCGCTTCGGCGCAAGACCCCTTCGCCCCCAACGTCTTCCTAAAAATCGATCCCGATGGCGTTTGCACGGTGAGCATAACGCGCTCGGACATGGGCCAGGGCGTGCGTACGACCTTGGCGATGCTCGTCGCTGAAGAACTCGACGCCGACTGGTCGATGGTCAAAGTGACGCAGGCGCCGGGCGACCGAGCCACCTACGGTGGCATGGGAACGGGCGGCTCCAGCAGCGTCCGCGGCACCAATCAGCAGCTGCGCCGCGTGGGCGCCAGCGCTCGGGCGATGCTCGTTGCGGCGGCGGCCAAACAGTGGGGCGTCGAGCCCAGCGCATGTCGTACCGAGGCGGGCAAGGTCCTCGGCCCCAGTGGCCAGAGTCTTGGCTACGGAGCCCTCACGACCGCGGCCAAAGCCATTCCGATCCCTACCGACGTTAAGCTCAAAGAGCGATCCGAGTACAAGATCATCGGCAAGCCTCAAAACCGGCTGGACAACCTGGACGTCGTTACCGGTAAGGCCGTTTATGGTGCAGATGTCCGACGCGAGGGCATGCTGTATGCGGTGTGTCTCCGACCTTCGGTTTTTGGCAGCAAGTCGGAGACCATCGACGATGCGAAAGCCCGTGCAGTGCCAGGCGTGGTCGATGTGTTCGCGATCTCCAGCGGCGTCGCTGTGGTCGCGAGCAACACTTGGGCGGCATTGAAGGGGCGTGAGGCACTAGAGGTGAAGTGGACGGAAGGACCGAAACACTCCACCGCATCCCTTCGCGAGGCGCTGAAGGCGGCGGCCAAGGACCACAACGCGATGCCCGGGGGGGCGAAGCGGGTGACTGCGAACTACGAGTTGCCGTATCTAGCGCACGCAACGATGGAGACCCTCAACGCGGTTGCCGACGTGCGGGACGACCGGGTCGAGGTGTGGACGGGTTCGCAGTCGCCGGACAGCGCCCAGAACAACGTCGCCCGAGCCACCGGGCTCACGGCCGACAAGGTGGAGATCCACAACCTGCTCCTAGGCGGTGGCTTCGGCCGAAAGTTCTCCAACGAGTGGATCGGCGAAGCGGTCGAGATTTCGAAGCGGATGAAGAAGCCGGTCCAGCTGCTTTGGTCGAGGGAGTGCGATATCCAGCACGACCTTTACCGGCCGATGAGCGAGCACGTCCTTTCGGCGACGCTCGATGCGGAAGGAAAGCCGCTCGGCTTCAGCCACCAGTATCTGCAAGCGCCCGGCCGCGGCAGCGGCGACTACGGGACGAACACCTACTTGCCGTACGAGGTCCCCAGCGCAGGGTTGCGCTCTGCGGGAGTTCCATCCTCGGTGCCGACGGGTGCGTGGCGCTCGGTCGAGCACTCGCAGATCATCGTCGCCAATGAATGCTTCATCGACGAACTTGCCCACGCGGCGGGGAAGGACCCGTTCGAGTTCCGCAAGAGCATCCTGAAAAACGAGAGGCTGCTGAAAGTGCTGATCAGCGCCGCCGAGAAAGGCCAGTGGGGCAAGACCCTGCCGAAGGGCTCGGGGCAGGGTATCGCTTGCTTCGAAGGGTACGGCTCACGGATCGCCCATGTGGTTGAAGTCACGGTGAAGGACGACACGATCAAGGTGGACCGGATGGTCGCGGTGGTCGATGCCGGCACAACGATCAACCCGCGCGGTGTCGAGGCCCAGATTCAGGGTGGATTCATGGACGGCATCGCGACCGCACTCTACGCCGAGATCAACATCGACGGCGGAGCGGTCGAGGAAAGCAATTGGAGCGATTACGGCTGGACGCGAATGTCCGACACGCCCAAGATGGAGATCTTCATCGAGGACAGCGGCGGCGCGTTTGGCGGCATGGGCGAAGTAGGTTATCCGTCCGTGCCAGCGGCCATCGCGAATGCGGTGTTTGCGGCGACGGGTAAGCAGGTGCGCAAGTTCCCGATCCGGCTGTCGGAACTGGTCTAACGCGTGGTCGACGTCTTGTGGGTGAGGGTTGGGTTGTGCCCTCACTGAACGGGCGCATCGTCCGCGCGGTCGTACCTGCGGCGGGGCTGTCGCGCCGCTTCGGCCCGGAGAACAAGTTGCTGCAGCCATATGGTGATTCGACCATCGTCGGTACGGTCGTGCGCACGCTGCAAGATGCCGGACTACCGGTGATCGTGGTGACCGGGCATGAAGCCGAACGAGTTTCGGCAGTTTGCCCGCGTGCCGACGTTGTGTTCAACCCTGACTTCGAGGACGGCATGGGCACCTCAGTCGCGTGCGGAGTGAGGCATGCGATGCCTTGCGACGGCATTATGATTGCGCTCGCCGACATGCCGGGGCTATCTGGAGCGACCATCGAGCGGCTGATCGAAGCGTTTGATGGTGAACCCGAGCGGATCGTCGCGCCGCGATACGCCTCTGAGCCAGACCGAATAGGTCACCCGATCGTGTTCGGCTCCGCGTATCACGGAGAACTCTGCACACTCCGGGGCGATGTTGGCGCGCGAGACCTTCTGAAGCAGTGGCGCGATCGGATCGTTTGGGTCGACTGCGAGGGTGGGCTTACGGATATCGACGTGCCCAGTTAGCTGCGGCAGGGGTACGACCAACCCTTTCCCATCGTGATCACAGGTATTCCCTGAGGCCGCGGGTGGGTTCGTCCCCGCGGATCTTTCGCGGCGGGACAACGCAACCGTCGACCTCAGGAAACAAAACTCACTTCGGCAAGTCGTCGGGCTTGGCCTCGGTCGCGCCGACATTCTCCTCGTGAATCTGGGAGTAAATCTCTTTCCGATGGACGGAAACGTCCTTCGGAGCGCGGATGCCTAGGCGGACCTGCTCCCCACGCACTTCAAGAACGACGACCTCGATGTCGTCGCCGATCACAATACTCTGTTGTACTTTTCGCGTTAGGACCAGCATTGCCTTCGCCCTCCGTAGCGGTCGGCCTGAGCGTATCGGTTGTTATCTTCTACGCGGCACGCGCTTCGCACTCCGCATTCGAGTTCAGCTTCACCCGATGCCGAATATTATACGCCTCGTTGTCCAGTACGACTTGTTTTCCGATCCGATGTTCCAGATTTAGGACGATGGGAGCGGCCAGATTGAGCGAAAGTTCTTCTGCTGGCTGGCCAATCAGGCGTGCGGTCGTCCGAAGCAGGCGCGGTGTGGTCTCGGACAGGGCGAGCGCTTCTGCTTGGGCGTCGTCGATCTCCGGCGTATAGTCGGGCACAAACGTGGCGGGGTCAACCACCAGGAATGCGAGGCCGGGTTCATCGATTGACTGAAGCCACTGGAAGGGGCTTTGTTCGCCATGAGATAGCAGCAGGAACTGAGTGAGCGTCGGAAACCCGATGAGTCCCTCTTGAATCGTCAACACATCGAGCTCCCCAAATTCTACGGCTCCGAATCGGGTGCCCATTAAAACCGTTAGCGTGTTCATCGCATGAAGTCCATCAAACTGAGGCGGCTGATCATGCTGACCGACTGCAGGGCCGCCTGATAGGCCGTCTCCGCCATCTTGTAGTCTAGGATCGCTTCGGACATATCCACGTCCTCCACGTCAGAGAGTTGCGAACTCAGCTCGTCCATGCGTCGCGTGTGGTGAGAAACTCCTTGCTCGACGGCTTGCATGCGCGTGCCGACGGTCGCTCGGAGAAGGGTGATCTGCCTCGTGGCCTGCTGCATCGCCGGGATGCTCTCGCCGCTGATGGAGCCGGTAGCTCCGCCCTGCAGGTGCTCTTTGAGCCGATTCAAGTCGTTGTAGATTCCGGGAAGGGCCGTGCCCAGCTGAGTGCTGATGGTGAGCGTTTCGGTGGCGCTGATCTCGACAGTGAGATCGTTCGCGTCGCCAGCATACGTCAGCGTGCCGTTATCGACCACGAAGGGAACCGCGTCGGTGCGCTGTCCTGAGAACAACTTGCGCTGTCCGGGACCCTCGGTGTTTCCAAGATCCACGAGCCGCTTCTGAATCTCCGTGATCTCGCGTACGATGCCTTCACGCGCCGATTGTTCGAGCGTGCCATTGGCCCCCGCGACCGCGAGTTCGTTGGCTCGGTTGATGAGCGTCGACATCTCACCTAGAGTCGACTCGGTCATGCCCAGAAAGCCCTTGGCTGACAGGAGATTGTTGCCGTATTGCTCGGATGCCGCGCGCAGGCGGCGCAAGCCGATCGCGGAAGCGGCGCCGACCGGGTCGTCGCCGAGGCTGAGGATTTTTTTGCCAGTGGTCACCCGACGTTGGCTGTCGAACAATTGCCCCTGCGCCCGCGAGATATCGCTGCGGTACACATCGTATTGGTGGGCAAAGCCGATCCTCATGGTTACCTAGTCAAACTACCGGAGCATGTTCACTAAATCTTCGGCAACTTCGTCCATCACCGATAGGGCACGCGCCGCCGCTTGGTAGCTTCGCTGGTACTGCATCATCTGGGTCATCTCGTCGTCGAGGTTTACGCCGATCACCGCTTGGCGCTGCTGGTCGATCTGATCGAGAACCGCACCTTGCGAGTCGAGGCTCGCGGCATAGTAGGCCGAGTCCCTTCCGACTTGGCTGACGAGTTCCGTATAGAACGCGCCAAACGACTTGCCCCCCAGTCCGGCGAGGTCTTGGCCCCGCATCCGGCTGAGCGTCAGCGCAATGCTACCGTCGCCCGCCGCGCCCGAGGCACCCGCGATGATGTTCGCCGGGTCGGAGGCAACCTCCGCGCTGAGCGCAAAGTCGACCGCTCCGGTTTGCGGGTTGGGGGCGTTGAAGAAGTCGATGCCGGTAGCCCCGCCGACCGTCGTACCCGTGCGATGGACCGCATTGATCTCCGTTCGCATCTGATTCGCGAGGTCGTCGAGCCGCGACTGGTAGGTTTGCACGCTATGTAGCGTCTGCATGAGCCCGGCAAGTCGTCCCGATCCAACACTCGACGTCAGTTGTCTGTCGGAGAGGGTTAGATTGGCCGCGTTGTACGTGCGGGGAATGGGGATCGACTGGGATCCCGGCACGAGCAGCCGCTCGCCCGAGTACACGGTCATCATGCCATCCGGCTGAGCGTAGGTCTGCACAGGAATCAGCCCGCTGAGTTCGGCAATGGCCGCGTCCCGCGCATCGAGCAGGTCGTTGGCGATGCCGCCGCCCGCTTGGCGCGCGACGATCTCTTCGTTGAGCTGAGCGATGTGCGCGGTCAGTCCGTCGATCTGATCAAACGTCGCCGTGATCTCGCGTTTGACTTCGGTGCCTTGCGAATCCAGGGCCGCGAAGGTGTTCCTCACCCGCATCGTGAGGGATTGCCCCGCCGACTGAACCTGGAGTCGAGCCGCAGGATCATTGGGGTTTGAGGCGAGGGCCGACCACGCGTCGAAGAATTTGTTCAGCGCCGCCGAGATGCCGTTATCCCCGGGCTCGGGGAATGCCCCTTCGACCTGTTGGAGGTTCATGGCGAGCGTCTCGTATCGACCAAACTCCGACGTTGCGTTGTTCGCCTGACGGTCGAGGAAGAGGCTGCGCGCCCGACTGATCGTCTGGACGTTGACGCCCGTTCCAACAAGGTACGGCCGGTTGCCGAACACCGTGTCAGGTCGGTTGGTCCCCAACTCCATCCGTTGCCGCGAGTAGCCCGGGGTGTTCACGTTGGCGATGTTGTGCCCCGTGACCTCGAGCCCTCGCTGGAACACGCGGAGCGCGTTCCCAAGCATGTTCAATCCGCCGAATGGGCTTGGCATCTGGGTTCTCTCCTTTAGGCTGCCTGGTCCACGAGAACGGCCGCGTGGTGGGCTCGCTTCTGCGGATACTGTTCGTTTTGCTCTTGGGCGACTTTGGCAACCAACGCCACCGTGCCATGGATGAACTCCATCTCGTTCTCGATCAACTTTCGGTTCTTATCGAGAACGTGCTGGACGTTCCGGGCCGCCGCCATAACGCGGTTCGCGATCGACTGGGCCTGCTGCGCTTCGGTCTTTTCCAGAACACGCACCAAGCTTCGAAGATTGGGTTCGGTTCCCAGCTCTTCGGCCAGCTTCAAGGCGCATGCCGCCGCGGCATCGTCGATCTCGCGCATATGCTCGAGCATGGTGTCGAGTTCCGGCTGAATCCGGGCGACTCTATTGGCGTCGCGTAGCGTCAGCGCCGCGGTCTGCTCGTGCAGTGACCGGGTGAGCCGCTCAGCGGTCGCCAGCCAGTCCCACCAGAGTCTCTGGAGGTCCTTGGTTACATGGGTTGGGTTAGTTGCTGTTTTCATGGTTGGGTTGGGTATGTGGTTTGTGGGATGTGGGATGTGGGATGTGGCTGGAACGTTAGTCAAGCGACATTCGACATTCAACACTCAGCATTCGTCATTCACTTCTTCATCGCTTCCGCCACGATCCGCGGAGCGGCTTGCTTTACCATCATGTCGGCGATGCCGAAGGCGCCTCGTCCGGCGACTTGCTTAGCGAGCGCCTCATTGAAGAGGTCGCCGTAGACGCTGCCTGCTTGGCCTTCGCCGAAGAGCTTGGTGCCTTTCTGCATCTCGCTCATGAGCTGCCGGACGAACATGGCCTCGATGCCTTCGCCAGCCTTGCGCAGTTCGGCGATTTTCGGGGCGGCCGTGGATGCGGCCGCGGCGGCTTTGGAAAGTCCATCTAGTCTCATTGCACTCGAATCCTCGCCTTGAGGGCGCCCTGCGCTCGCAGGGCCTGCAGGATGGCGATCATGTCGGTGGCGCTGATTCTCAGCGCCTGGAAGATGCGGGCAAGGTCGGCAACCGTCGTCGTCGGCCCCATCATTGTCACCTGCGCAGGGTCTTCCTGAGCCTCGACGCGGGTCTGTTCTGCAACCACGGTCGTGCCGCGGCTGAACGGGCCGGGCTGAGAGATCAGCAGTTCCTGCTCGATGCGGATGGTCAGGCTGCCTTTGCCCACCACCGCCGGGCCGAGCCGGACGTTGCCGCCCATCACGATCGTGCCGGTGTTCTCGGAGATCACGACCGTCGCCTCGGTGTCGCTCATAAACCGGATGCCCTCGATGTCGCTCATCGCTTGGACGGGCGACTTGCCTTCGGGCAGATTCAGCTGGACGGTGCCGCCATCGAGCGCCATCGCCGCGTACTCGGGGCGAGTCTCGTTGAGCTTGGCCGCCAAGCGCTGGGCCGTCGTGAGGTCGGCCTGATGAAGCTCGAGATAGAGCTTGCCAGCGAAAACGATCTCAGTTGCGACCGACTGCTCGACAATGCCCATCTCGGGTAGCCGACCCACGGTTGTGTGGTTCTTTTGCACGCTGGAGCCGCCGCTTGAGACGTTGAATCCGCCGATGCTGACCGGGCCCATCGCCACCGCGTAGGCGGTTTCGGCATCGGCAGGGCCGTAGAGCGGAGTTCGGAGCAGGTAGCCGCCTTGGAGCGAGGTCGCGTCGCCTCCGGATTGTACGGAGATGTCGATGCGGTTGCCGGGTGAGGCAAAGGCAGGCAGTTCAGCGGTGACAAAGACCACCGCCACATTCTTTGACTTCAGCTGCTTGGGGTCGATCACCGTCCTTTCGCGCATCGCATTGGCGAGCAGCGTGGCGGTGAACGGCGTGTTCTTAGTGTCGCCGGTGCCATTGAGGCCGACGATGAGCCCGATGCCTTGAAGCTGGTTGTTGCGCACGCCACGGAACCGGGCTACGTCCTTGACGCGCACCTCGATACCGTTGAGCTCGGCGTCGATGATCGCCTTCCGACGCGCCTCTTCGGCTTGGCGGAGCAACTCGAGTTGCTGCTGTCTCGCTGCGGCGCCGGGGTCGTCGTTCTTGGTCGTCGCGGTCTGAGCCGACATTAGGCCGACCAGAGCAATCGAAAGCAACAGAGTCACAAGAGTCTTCATGGTTCTCCTAGAACATCCAGTCGAGCAGCCAGGTCAAGATGCCCTTGCGCTGGCGCTGCGCGATCATGCCCTTGCCATCGGTTTTGATTTGGGCGTTGGCGACGTGGACGCTGAGAATCGTGTTGTCAGGGCGGATGTCCTCGCGTCGGATGAGGCCTGAGATCATGATGTTCTGGGTCTCCTTGTTGGTCGTGATCGCTTTGGTGCCCTCGACGAGCATGGTCCCGTTCGGAAGCACCTCCTTGATCACCACGGCGATGCGGGCGCTGAGTTCACCGGACTGCCTCGTTTGACCTTGGCCATCCACCTTCGAGTCCGCGCCGATCCTCAAGTTGGGAATCAGGTTGCCGAGGATAGGTCCCAGTCCCTTCGCGATCGAGGTCGCGTCGTTCTTGGTGGCGTTGGTAGCCGCGCTGTAGGTTGCGGACGAGGTTTCGGTGATGAGGATCGTGACCACATCGCCGACCCGCCGAGCCGTACGATCGGCCAGGATGTCGGGGGCCTTGTTCGACCACAGCGAGCCTGGGTTGGTGCCCTTGGTCGGATCTTGTGCGCCAGCCGCTACGGCCAGCGTTGCCAGAATCAGAATGCAGATGCGTTTCATAACTTCACCTCCACGACGCCGGCGGCGATGATGCGCGCCAGGTGCAGGGTCTTCTCGGCCCCGTCGGGCCGCACTTCAACGGAAATCTGATCGCCGACCTTGCCGGCGGTGCGGGCAATGCCGCTCATCTCGACCAGCGCCCCTCCCGCGATGATCCGAACCTTGACCGGCGAGCCGGCTTTGATCATCTCGGGCAAAGCGGTGGCGGTAAGTCGGACGGTGCGCGAGTTGATGCGCTTACCATCGACGAACACCGCGATCTTGATCGAGCAGGCGCTGGTGTTCAGCCCGCTGACATTCTCGACCACGAGACGGGCGTCACCGACCGGGGCCTTGAAGTCGGGCGCGACCTCATCGCTCGCATACTGCGCGGCGGCGGCCGGATTCTCGGTCAGTGCCTTTTGAGCGGCGGCAATAAAGGCCGAGTGGGGAATCGTTTGGGCCCGCCGAGTGACGTTCACGCTAGCGGGGATGATCAACTCGACCGAGTCGACGGGAATGCCGGCAGACTTCAGCCGAGCTGCAATGCGGGTGCGGTCGTAGACCCGTCGTACGCCAAAGGCGGGGGTGTCGCCGAGGTCCAGCTGGGCAAGGGTTGCTCGCAGCGGCTCGGGCGCTTCGATCGTCGCCAAGTCGCCCAGTCGGACCGTATTGCCAGAGACTTCAGCTTCGGCGCGGGCGGTCACGCGGGCCTTGCCAGTGGCGATCGGGATGGCGGATTGGCCGCTCGTCGTGGGCAGCTGTGCGGATAGCTTGCCCGTACGGGTGACGCCGTTCGAGCCCTCACCGGGATTGCCGAGCTTCGGGCGGTCGGCAGCGAGGAGAACGCCGCCTCGGTCCTGGAGCGACGCTCCAGCAGGAAAGAGAGCGAGCACCAACCGGCCGATGGGTGCGCGGGAAGCCCCCACTGAAATCACGTTTCCTTCGAGGTCGATCTCGAGCGACTGCGTGCCCGCGGGAACGCTCAGCGTCGGCAGAACTGGGTCGCCGGCGGTTGTGCCCAGCCGGCCATCGGCGAGGACGGTCAAGGTCGCCGATTTGGCGTAGACCGCACGCCCTTCGCGCAGCAGGCGCAGGTAGCCGTCGCCTTCGACGCTGACCGTGATCGGCGTTATCGCCGCCACCCAAGTCACCAGGAGGGAAAGGAAGTTCATGGCTTATCGCTTAAGGTTGTTCAGGATGCCGAGCATCTCATCTGAGGTTTGGATCGCCTTGGAGTTGATCTCGTAGGCGCGCTGCGCGGTGATCATCCGCACCATCTCGAACACGATCTCGACGTTAGAGCTTTCGAGGGCGCCCTGGACGATCGTGCCGGCCCCTTCTTGGCCCGGGGTCTTGTCCTCGCCGGTGCCGCTCGCGCCCCCGCCCAGATACAAGTTCTGGCCGATGCGGGTCAGGCCCGCCGGGTTCGGGAAGACCGTAATGCTCACGGTGCCGAGTTCCTGCGGCTCATCTTGCCCAGGCACGCGGGCGCTCACCGATCCGTTGGCCGAGACGTATAGCGCGGTCGCGCCATTCGGCACGGTGATGCTTGGCGATAGTGCATAGCCGTCGCTGGTCACCAGTTCGCCATTGGCGTTCACTTTGAAGCTGCCATCCCGCGAGTAGGCGGTTGTGCCGTCGGGCATGTCGACCTTGAAGAAGCCGTCGCCGGTGATCGCGAGGTCGTAGGGGTTGTTCGTCGGCTGGATGGCGCCCTGGCCGTAGTTGCCGGACGTCGAAACAAACTGCGAACCGAGACCGACCTGCACCGATGTGGGCTGCTGGGCGGTTCCCGACTGCGCACCCGAGGCGCGCGTGGTTTGGTACATCAAGTCCTGGAACTCGGCTCGCTGCGACTTAAAGCCCGTCGTGTTGACGTTCGACAAGTTGTTCGCGATGACATCCAGATTTCTTTGTTGGACGACCATTCCACTGGCCGCCGTATTTAGCGATCGCATCATATTCGGCGAGGTTCTCCTTGGAGCGTGCGGGATGTGGGATGTTGAATGTGGTTAATCGACCACATTCGACACTCGACATTCAACACTCAACAGTTCGTATCTTCGCCATCCGTGAGCAGGTTCAGCGCGCAATCCATCGCGCTGAGAGGCTCCCTGAGTCACCTCAGGGTCCGGCCGAGTTACCTGTCTTGGAGGCTTTGAATCAGTCGTTGCGTCAGTTCGTCTTGGGAGACGATCGAGCGCTGGCTCATCTCGAACTGGCGGCTGAGCTGGATCATTTGAACCATCGACTCCACCGCGTTGACGTTCGAGCCTTCGAGCGCACCGCTCTTCAGGGTCGGGGCGGCGACCGGGGTTGCCGGGCCGCTGGCGTTGAACAAAGTGCTGCCGAGCTTCCTAAAGCCGGCGGCGTCGAAAACTCCAATCTGGGCCTGTGGGTCGCCACCCACCAGGATCGAGCCGTCAGTGGCGATGGCGATCTGTCCCTCGGGCAACACGATGTCTCGCCCTTGCGGGTCGAGTACCGGGTGACCTTCTTGGGTCACCAGCCTGCGCTGCGGATCGAGGCTGAAAGCACCGTTTCGGGTGTATGCGATCTGGCCCTGAGCGCGGACCGCGAACATGCCGCGTTCGCCGAGGATCGCCACGTCGAGGGGGTTGCGGGTCTCGTTGATGCTGCCCGCCTCGAAGCTGGTGTACTGCTCGATGGGCGAAGCCCCGGCACCGAGCGAACCGATCGGCTTGCCGTCCCAGTTCAGCTCGCGCACCAAGGCATCGTTGAACGCCAGCCCGTCCCGCTTGTATCCGTTGGTGGAAACGTTCGCGAGGTTATGGGTCAGCACGTCCATCGCCTGCTGGGCGGTGAGCATTCCGGTGGCCGTCGCATAAATTCCGCGGTTCATCCCACCATCAGCTTCGGCAGGTAACTTTGCCAGCCTCAGGGTTCAAACCTGACAATGAACTTTAGGTTTGGCGGATTTAGGTTCGCGGAGCTCCGATTTCCCCTCTCCGCGGGTGATTGTCCGGGGAAGAGGGCGTCCTTGGGAGGGCGGCGCTTTGTCGCCGCCTACTGCTGGCGCGATCTGGTGTTGCTTGGCGCTGACGGAGCAGCGCCCTCCCGGGTCATCGGAACCGCGGTTCCATCTCCGTTCTCAAATCCGCACCAACCGCTTCCAACCCCGACCGCGTTTCCGCATCTCGAAATCCGTGGAGCGTCGGCTTTCCCTGCTCGGCCTCGGAAACCCATCCCGCCGCGAAGGACCCGTCTCGGATCGCGGCCAGCAGCTGGCGCATCTCCTCTCGGGTGCCTTCATCCACCAACCGCGGACCCGCCAGGTAGCCGCCCCACTCGGCGGTGTCGCTGATCGCGCGGCGCATATCGGCGAGCCCTCGCTCCACCAGAAGGTCGATGATCAGCTTCGTCTCGTGGACGCACTCAAAGTACGCCATCTCACGCTGGTAGCCAGCTTCGACCAGCGTGTCGTAACCCGCCTTGATCAGCTCGATGATCCCACCGCACAGCACCGCCTGCTCGCCAAAGAGGTCGGTCTCCGTTTCTTCGGCGAAGGTGGTCTCTAGCACCAGCGACCGCGCGTAGCCGCACGCGGCGGCGTAGCCGAGCGCGATCTCCAAAGCTTGCCCGGTGGCGTCTTGATGGACGCCGACTAACCCGGGCACTCCGGAACCCGCGAGGTACCGCTCGCGCACCCCTCTGGCCTGCCCCTTCGGCGACACCAAAGCGACGTCGACATTTGCGGGGGGTTGGATGAGTCCAAATCGGATCGCGAAGCCGTGGCTGAACAACAGGGCTTGTCCGGCTCTGAGGTGGGGCGCGATGTCAGCGGCGAAGACCTCCCCCATCCGTTCATCGGGCAGGGTCAGCATCATCACGTCGGACGCCGTTACTGCGTCGGCGACCGAGTGGACGGCAAACCCGTCGGCGCGTGCCCGGTCGGCGGAACCTCCCTCGCGCTGGCCGATCATCACATCGACCCCCGAATCGCGCAAGTTCAGCGCTTGCGCGCGGCCCTGATTTCCGTATCCCAGCACGGCGACTCGAAGGCCTCGCAGGGGCTCGGCGGGGAAGTCCTCGGGGGCAAATCGGTGGGCCATGGCGGGAGGTTACCGCCGAACCGGAATCGAACCCACGGGTAATCTCACCGGCGATGAGTCGGGTGGGGTTTGTGGGGTTGGGAACGATGGGTGCGCCGATGGCGGGACACCTCGTGCGGCACGGCTTCGATGTCGTGGTCTGGAATCGCACGCCCGAGAAAGCTGACCCGGTTCGCGAGCAGGGAGCCCATCTGGCCGAGGATCTCGCTGAAATGGGCCGTGAGTGCGATGTCGTCATGCTGTGCGTCAATCGGACGGAGGATGTCGCAGCGTGCATCGCCGCCATGACTCCGCACGCGAAGCCGGGCACGCTTTTCGTCGATCACTCCACGATCTCGCCAGCGGGGGCACGGGAGATCCACGCGGACCTCACCAGCCTAGGCTTCAGCTTCCTCGACGCCCCGATCACCGGCGGCAGCATGGGCGCCCAGAAGGGCACGCTGACCATCTTCTGCGGCGGTCGCCATGAGGATTACGACCGTGCGCTTCCATTCTTGCGGGCCTATGCGAAGCGCCCCGAGTTCGTCGGCGAGGCCGGCGCGGGCCAGATGATGAAGATGGCCAATCAGATCGCGGTCGGCGGCGCATTGATGGCGCTTTGCGAGTCGCTCGCGTTTGCCGAAGCGGCGGGACTGGATCTCGCCCAAACGAGAGAACTCCTCGCGGGTGGCGCGGCGGGAAGCTGGGCGTTCGACAACTACGGCCCCAAAATCATCGCCAAGGATTGGTCGCCCGGATTCTCGGTGAAGAACCAGCGCAAGGATTTTGGCTACTGCTTCGAGGCGGCGGAGACGGTCGGAGCGGTGCTTCCGGGAACCGAGGTTGTGGATCAGCTGCTCGCCGAACTCGATGCCGAGGGCCACGGCGAATGGACCACGGCTGCGCTTTTCGAGGTGCTTCGGAGGAAGTCCGCCGGATGAATCTCGCCGTGCGGATGCGCGGCATCGGCAAGTCGTTCGGCGCGGTACGTGCCCTCGACGAGGTCCACCTCGAAGTCGAGGCGGGGACGATCCATGCGTTGGTGGGCGAGAATGGGGCGGGCAAGACCACGCTCATGCGCATTCTGTACGGGGCGATCCACGCCACCGACGGGACCTTCGAAGTCAAGGGCCAGCCGGCGAAGTTCCGCAACTCCGCGGGGGCGATCCGAGCAGGGATCGGTATGGTCAGCCAGCATTACAGCATCATCCCCGACCTCAGCTGTCTCGACAACCTGATGCTCGGTGCCGAGCCGGGCTGGACCATCGACAAACGTGTCGCCGAGCAGAGGGCCACCGAACTGGCGCAGCGGATGGGGTTTGAGTTCGATTGGTCGGCGGAAGCCTCCACGCTCAGTCCCGCTGGCGCGCAGAAGCTCGAGATCCTAAAGCTCCTGTGGCGGAAGGCCGAGATCATGATTCTCGACGAGCCGACGGCGATGCTTTCGCCCGCCGACAGCGATGCGCTCTACGGCAGCCTGAAGCAACTCGTCGCGGACGGCGCGACGGTCATCGTCGTCACCCACCGGTTGCCCGAAGTGATGCAGCACTGCCGAGACGTGACCGTGCTCCGCGGTGGCAAGTTCATCACCGCCAAGCCGGTCGCGGAGACCAACCCCGCCGAACTCGCCGAGCTGATCGTCGGCCACGCGATGCCCGCGCCCAGCGTTCGGTCGGTGCCAGACAACGCCGAGGATTTGCTTCGGGTCGTGAACCTGACCGTCGCCGGGCATCGCGGAGACGACGCGGTCAAGTCGGCCACGTTCGCCCTTCACAAGGGTGAGGTTGTCGGCATCGCCGGGGTCGATGGTAGCGGCCAGCGCGAGCTGTTTCAGGCGCTCATGGGCACGTCCAAGCTGAGGCATGGCGAGATCATTCTCGGCAACTGGTCGCTCCATGAGCATTCGATCGCCGAGCGGTTGCGGATGGGCCTGCGGCTGATTCCGGAGGACCGGCACGAAGAGGGCGTCATCGAAGAGTGGTCGCTTGAACTCAACGCCGCCCTGGGCCTACAGCGGTTCCCACCCCTAGCGGTCGGCACCATCGTCAATGACGAGGCCCGCCACCAAGCCGCGAACGAGATGGCCCGTCGGTTCAACACGAAGCATGGGGGCATCCGCCAACCGATGTCCAGCCTGTCGGGAGGCAACCAGCAGCGGTTCGTCGCCGGGCGCGCGTTGTTCCTCACCCCGCGTCTGATCCTCGCGTTTCAGCCCGCACGGGGCCTCGATATCGACGCCACCCGCCACGTGTACGACGGAATCTATGAGGAGTGCGAGAAGGGGGCGGGCGCGCTCGTGGTTAGCTTCGACCTCGACGAGCTTCTGCAGTTTTGTGACCGGATTATCGTGATGAACGGGGGCGTGGTCACCCAGCCGAACAGCCGCGACCGGGCGGTCATCGGCCGCCACATGGTGGGAGTCGCCTCTTGAAGATTTGGGCGTTGCTCGCCATCGCGGTTGGCCTCGTTTATGGAGCTCTGGTGGTTGCCGGGGCGGCTCCCGCGGACACCGCTCAGTCGCTGATCCAAGGTTCGCTCGGCTCCGCCAAGGCGCTCGAGGGCACGATGAAGCACTTCACTCCATTGCTCATCGCGGGGGTGGCGGTGTTCTTTGCGCTCCGTGCGGGGCTGTTCAACATCGGGGTCGAGGGCCAGTTCACCGTGGGGGCGTTCGTGTGCGCGGTGGTTGCTCTCCGGATGCCCGGGTGGTTGGGGCTGATCGTCGGCATTCTGGCCGCGGCTGTGGCGGGGGCGCTATGGGCGTACCCCGCCGGGTGGATCAAGGCGATGCGCGGCGGGCACGAGGTGATCAGCACAATCATGCTGAACAACATCGCCGGGCAGCTTTCCACCGCCGCCGTTGCGGGGCCATTTAAAGATCCCAACCAGCAAGGCACGACGACCGCCTCGATCGATCCGGCGCTGATGCTCCCCGCGATTTGGCAGGATCCCCGCATTTCCGCTGCCCTCCTCGTGGCGGTGCTTTTCGTGATCGGCATTTGGCGTTGGCTGGGGCGCACCGTTCCTGGCTACGAACTCCAGGCCGCCGGGGCTAACCCCAAAGCGGCGACGCTCGCCGGGATCGATGCCCCCAAGGTCACGATCCGAGCGATGGCGATCTCCGGGGCAATAGGGGGAATTGCTGGTGCCCTGCAGGTCGTGGCTTACGAGGGCAGGTTCTTCGCCGGGTTCTCTTCTGGATATGGATTCGATGCCCTCGGCGTGGCGTTGCTCGCGGGGAGCAATCCGCTGATCCTCTTCCCGTCTGCCGCGCTCTTTGCGATCCTGGCCAAGGGGTCGACGACCATCCAGGTGATGAACGGGGTTCCTAAGGGAATCAGCTTTGTTATCCTCGGGCTGCTTATTGTGATCTTTGCCGCGATCCGCTATCGCAAGGTGCCGGTGAAGGAGTCATGAACGATCTCCGACTGCTCCTCGAAGGCACGGTCATCCTCGGTACGCCGCTCATTCTGGCGGCGATCGGCGGCTACTTCAGCGAGCGTAGCGGCGTGATCAACATCGCGCTCGAGGGCAAGATGCTTATTGCGACGATTACGGTTTGGCTGGTGACCATTGCGACTGGCCAGCCGGTGATCGGGGTCGCGGCGGGCATCGGTGCGTCGATTCTCTTCAGCATGTTCCATTGGCTGCTGACTCAACGATACAGCCTTGACCCCATCGTCAGCGGAATGGCCATCAATGCAATCGCCTTCGGCGCGGCGAACTTCCTCGACAAGCGATTCACCGACCCCGACCAGGCCGGATTCCCGAAGCTGCCGCTGATGGCCTTCTGGGTCTTCGCCTTGGTGTTGCCGTTCCTCGTCTGGCTGTACGTTCGCCACACGCGAGGTGGATTGCGGTTGCTCGCGGTGGGGAGCGATCCGGAAAAGGCGCGGCAAATGGGGGTGTTTCCCCAGCGGACTCGACTCATGGCGTTGATCGCGACCGGGGTGCTGTGCGGACTGGCGGGTGCGCTGATCGTCAGCAACGCGGGCAGTTACGTCGACAACATGACCGCAGGGCGCGGCTTTATCGCGCTCGCCGCGTTGATCCTGGGAGGGTGGCGCCCGCTGCCCACGCTTGCTGCCTGCATCGCCTTTGGATTCTTCTACCAGCTCCAGATTCAGCTTCAAGGCACGCAGGTGCTGGGCATCTCCGCCCCGCGCGAACTGTGGCTGTGCCTGCCGTACATCGCCACGCTGGTCGCTCTGGCGGGACTGCTGGGGCGGAACCGGACACCCGCCGGATTGGGTAAGCCATGACCATGCTCTCTTTGGGAATCCTTATGGTTGCCGCTCCGGCGGTCACCTTCGACCAACTTGCGGATCGGTGCCTGGCCGTTCACAAGCGAGCGACCTCGGGAGCGTTTTCGGTCGCCTTCAGTTCCACCGGCACCGAGCAAAACCGCAGCGGCACCTATGAAGTGGGCTATCGCCGCTCGGATCGGCTGCGGTATCGAGCGCGCATGGTGCCGACTGCAAAGTCCGGCCCGGTCGATCAGTCGTTCGTTCTCAACGGGGGCACCCTTTACGGCATCGATCACCTTACGCACCAGATGCTGCAGCGCAAGGTGGTCGCCAAGGGCACCTTGACCGAGCGATTCCAGTCAGCGATCGCGCTCGACGAGCCCATCCGCATCGCTGCCGACTCGGTCGGGCTTGATCTCTTCCTCAGTCCGCTGCGTGAGCTACGGGGTTGGAAGATCACCGAGCGCGGCGATAACCGTCAGGCGATCGCTACCACCCCAACCGGTCGGTTCGAGATCACCTTCTCCAAGTCCACCGGCCGGCTGGCTGCCGTGGCGATCCGCAGCGGCGCAGCGGGATTGCGATGGACGTACTCAAAGTGGAGCTCTTCGCCGGGGTCGTTCGCGGTACCGTCCAACTACCGTCGCGTCAGCGAGTTCTACGAGTCGCCGCCGTATCCGAAGGCCACCGATTCGGCCACAAGCAACTTGCTGAATGCGACGTTTGCCGCCCACGGTCGGCTGCGCTACGCGAACTACCGAGTCACCGACAGCTCGGGAGTGACTCAGGTTTGGCTGAACGATGGCGCGGCGCGGCAGATCAATGCGCGTGGCGAGTGGAAGTGGTCGGGCGGCACGCTGCGATACACCAAGCGGGGCTCGGCGCCGCAGTCCCGCAAGGCCAAGCTCCGCGAGGTGGAGACCGCGCTCGCCCAGCAAGGACTGGAGATCGAGCCGATGCTCCATCGCTGGCTGCAGGGGCGCAACCCGCTCTCGACAATGTGGAAGCCCGACCTGCAGGCTCGGGTGCGCGGAGAGATCACCGTCGGCAAGATGCGCGGCTCGATTCTGGAGTTGCGCTCGTCGGGAATACGCATTACCGCGATCATCCGCCGCGACACCCATCTCATCCACTCGTTGACGACCGAGAATCTGGACCGCGCGGGGAACGTCGTGGCTTCAAGCGAGCGGCGCTTTGAGTATCTGTCGGTGGGCAAGCCTCTCCCAAAGTGGTGACGCGTGAGGAAGTGGCCGCTCGAGCCGTGGTGGTAGCCGAAATGCACATCGCCTGAAGCTCTCGTAGCCAGCGGATGATACGTGCCGCTGGTCCAGTCCAGTAATAGTTCGCCGACGGGCACGTATCATCCCGTCGCTACGACTTTGGGCGCGTGTCATCCATCACAACGCCGACTTGGGGATCCCCAAGTTCTGAGCAACCCGGACCAAGGACCCATCGGTTGACATTCACCGCGCCGATGGGCTACTATCTCAGCGAACATGAAGCCCGTCCTCTAGGGCCCGACGTCGCTCTTTGCGCCGTCATGGCGCCCCACTTGAAAGATCGTCGTTGAGAAGTTCGCTTCTCCTTTGACCCGTCGTCGCGTCCCGCGTTTTGAGGATGCGCCACTCCCCGTCGTAGACAGAGCTGTCTAACACCTTCCCCGGTCCGCCGAGGTGGGGCCGAACGCTGTGAACGCGCTATCATCTGGTTACTCAGGGCAACAGATGAAAACGCCGGAAGGCCGAGACCTTGCCTAGCCTTGGCGGACCCTCTTTGCTTCTGCCATCCGCTCATGGAGATCACGCGATTCCAAAGATTCCTCGCGCTCGGCACGGAAGGGACCCTCTGCCGAACTGGCGAGTTCACCTACGCCCCCGAAGATGCTATCCACACGGCGGCGGCGATCCGCGATCTCGGTCCCGACGCGGTGACGATGATCCTCGGCGAGGGTCGGAAGTCCGCCCAGGCCTATGCTCTGGCGATGGCGGCTTCGTTGGGCGACGCCCCAACCCGCCGCGATGCGCTCGCTGCGATGCCATCGTTTCTAAGCACGTCTGCCGAGTTGTTCGCCTTTTGCGATGCCTGTCGCGGGCTGCGAGGTTGGGGTCGCGGGCTCCGCACGGCGGTGGGCCGCTGGTACACCGTGCGCAGCGTCGATGAACTGTCGCGCGAGATTGTCACTTGCCCCGAAATGGCCGGCTGGTCGCATCGAGACTTGTTGCGACTGGCTCATCCCGCCGCTCCATCGCCGGAGCACGAACAGCTGTTCCAGTGGATCACAACGGGGGAGGGCCATGCGCCATCCGTCGAGGAAAAAGTGAAGCCAACTGAACCCGAGCGGCTGGAACCGACTGAACGAAGCACGTTGATCGCGATCGACGCGTCAACGTCGATGCACGGAGCTCACGCGGCGGTCGCGACCGAGTTAGCCAACGCGCTGGCGGGCTTGACTCAAGCGACCCTCATCGGTTTTTCCGATCGATCATTTCCCTTATCCGCACCCGTAACCGAACTGCCCTCGAATGGCGGCTGGGTGGATCATTCGGTTCCGTTCGCGCAGGAGGGGATTTTCGATGCGATCATCATGATCACCGACGCGGATACATGGAATGCCCGTTCCAGCCCGGAGCATCTTCTGAAGAAGTCCTGCCGGTTGGTCGTAGTTGGGCTAGGTCCGCGCGCACTCTTTGGCGAGATCGAATCCCCGGACATCCTGCACGTGATCGGCTACGACGGCAGTGTGCCGGCGCTGGTGCGGGCTTTCATCGCCTGACGTTGCCGCCGAAGCAACCGAAACGCGATGACGCCCGCCGTTAGCAGCACAACCGCATCGTCGGACCATCCGAGGAGTGGAACGATGTCCGGAATCAGATCGATCGGAGATGCGCCGTAGAGCAGCCCCGACAGCATCACGAGAATGGCCTTTGTCTTGGAAGCGGCAACAACAGGAGCGTTCACAACAGTAGGACTTCTGCGGTTCCCCCCTGGTTGGTGCAGCCATGTCGAAAGACCCACTGCCCTCGAAGTGCAGAAACCCCGTGCAGGTTCAGAACGCAAATCGGGTATCCTCTGCGGTCTAGACGAACCGCGAGGAAAGGACCATGAAACGAACTTACCAGCCGAATAAGCGGCATCAACAGACAACCCACGGCTTCCGAGTGCGCATGCGCTCCACGGACGGCCGTAACGTG
The DNA here is from genome assembly GCA_020850325.1 of Methanoregulaceae archaeon. Taxonomy (GTDB): domain Bacteria; phylum Armatimonadota; class Fimbriimonadia; order Fimbriimonadales; family Fimbriimonadaceae; genus JANJUB01. The sequence goes on along the minus strand of JADZEW010000010.1, from coordinate 14,165 downwards.
CTGAAGCGACGCCGCACCAAGGGACGACAGCGCCTGGCGCATTAGTCGTGCTCAACCGGGCGTATCGCTCCGGGCCGACAAAGCGCCGATTCGAAGTTGTTTACCGCGAAGGACAACGAGTGTCAACCGCCACTCTCCGCATCTTCTCGTTGTCCGGATCAGAACACGTTGGTTTCGCCACCAGCCGAGCGATTGGGAACCGTCCCCAGCGCAATCGAGTTAGGAGGCGGCTCCAATCCGCCTTTCGAGAGTTGACACCGCTCCTACCTCCCGGCCTCGATGTGATCATCCAGGCCAAGGCCGAGGCCGCGAATGTGACGTTCGATGGGCTTCGAAACGAGCTACGCCAGGGGATTGAAGAGACCGCACGGAGATGGGCAAATCGATCGGAGTCTTCCTAATTCGATGCTACCAACGATCTACCCGATGGATGCCCCCGACATGCCGGTACACCCCCAGTTGCTCGGAGTACACCCTTCAGGCCGTTCAAAAATACGGGCTGCTCAAGGGCTCTTGGATGGGCTTTCGACGTATCATGCGATGCCACCCGTTCCGCCCCGGCGGGCATGACCCCGTTCCTTAAACCGCTTTCATATGCAACAAAGACCTCGCAGTAGTTTCATGTCCATCCTGCTATGGACCGCCGTGATCTTTCTCGGCTACAACCTGCTGATCGTGGGGCCGAGCCGGGCTCCCGCCAAGCCCTTCGCCGAGCTGCAGCTTGAGATGCAGACCAACAACGCGAAGATCCTCGACCAGACGATCGCCCTGCGCACCTATCCCGACTATACGAAGTCGATTGATCAGGACCCCAAGCTCACCGAGGAGCAGAAAGAGAAGCTGCGGCTTGAGGGGTTGGTCCTCGTCGCCGACACCCAATACAAGTCCGCGATCCAACGCCAGGACATCAACCGCGTGATCACGACCAACGATGCGCTGCAGGCTTGGGAGCGCAAGCTTGGGCCGGAGCACCCGCTGTGGAATGCGCCGGTCAAGATCGCCTCTCACAAGGACTTTCCCGCGTCAGAGATTTCGCCCAAGGAACTGAAGGAAAAGGTCCGCCAGATTTCGAGCGAACTTGGCCGGACGACTCCGGTGTGGGGCTTCTTTCCCGGCTATCAGCTGATCGACATGCTCGTGCGCGCAACGGGAGCCGTCCCCGCGATCAGCTATGCCTTCGCTTGTCTCCTCTTGGCCATCGTTGTCCGGGCCGTGGTGTTTCCGCTCACGCAGAAGCAGATCATGTTCGGCCGGCAGATGAGCCAGCTCTCGCCCTTAATGAATGAGATCAAGGAGAAGTACAAGCGCAAGGACGGCAAGCCGCTGGCCATGCAAGAGCAGCAGGAGATGAACCAGGAGATGATGGGGCTGTACTCACAGTACGGCATCAACCCCGCCTCCGGGTGCTTCCCCATGTTGCTGCAGCTGCCGTTGTTCTTGATGATCTACCAGGCGATGCTGCACTACCGGTTCGAGTTTGAGAACGGGTTGTTCCTGTGGATTAACCCGGCCTTGAGCCAGAGCACGAGCGGATTTGTTGCCGCGAACCTGGGACAGAAGGATTACATCCTGCTCACGCTGTACGCGATCTCGATGGTCGCGACGGCGTTGCTGATGCCGGTCTCGGACCCGATGAACGCACGCCAGCAGCGGATCATGGGTGTTTCGATCTCGGGCATCTTTGGCGTGATGATGTTCTTCTGGCCGGTCCCCAGCGCGTTCGTGCTGTACTGGACGTTCACGAACGTGCTCGCGACCGCGCAGTCCCTGTATTCATATCGGCTGCCGGTCGCCCCGTTGCAGAAGAAAGTGTCCGCCGCCGGTGGAGCGATCCCCGGTGCCATGAACGGCGTTGTCAAGAACCCTCCCGCGAAGACCGGTGTGCCTCAGCGCCACCAGCCGAAGCGCAAGAAGAAGTAAGGTTTGAAGGAAGAGAATATGCAAGTCACCGAAATCACCGCAAAGTCACTCGACGAAGCCAAAGCCCAAGCCGCCAAGCAGCTTGGGGTGAGCGTCGATCAGCTCAACGTCCAGGTTCTGGAAGAGACCAAGGGCCTCTTCGGCAAGTCGAATGTTCGCATTCGAGCCGAAGTGGTTGAGGCCGCTCCGGCGAAGCCCGCCCGCGCTCCGCGTGGCAAGGCCAAGGCCGAACCCGCGCCCGCGCCCGTGGTCGAAGCCGCTCCCGAGCCGGAACCCGAACCCGAGAAGCCGGCTAAACCTGCTCGCACGCCGCGCGGCCGATCCAAGCCCGCCGAGGCCGAAGCTCCGGCAAAGCCCGCGGCAAAGGCCGCCGCCAAGGCGGAGCCCAAGGCCGATGCACCCGCCGGGAACGAGCCGGTAGCGACCGCCGAAGATGCCGACCACTTCGTCACGCTCTTGAACGACCTGATGGACCGGGCCGAGCTAGACGTGAATGTCCAGTCCACCGAAGTCGCGGGCAAGTACGTGAACGTCCGGCTCGACGGCAAGGATGCCGGTTACCTGGTGGGCAAGCACGGCGAAGTCCTGAACTCGCTGCAGTATCTGATCAACATCGTGGCGACCCAGCAGTGGGGCAACGGCGTTCGCACCGTCCTCGACGGCAACGACTTCCGAGCCCGTCGCGAGCAGCAGCTGACCGACCTGGCCAAGAAGATCGCGGAAGCGGTCCTCGAGCGCGGCGAGGAAGCCGTGCTCGATGCGCTGCCCGCGTTCGAGCGTCGCTTGGTGCACAAGGCGCTCTCCGAGATGCCTGGAGTCTCCACGTATAGCGAAGGCGAAGAGCCCAATCGGCGCGTCGTCATCGCTCCCGCAGACTGAGCATGACCGAAGCCGAGCGTCGTCATCGCGACACCGTGATCGAAGCGGTGTTGGCTGCGGTGCGCGATGATCGACGCATCTTGCTCCCTCGCTTCGATCCCTCTCGCTCTCTGGGCGGGGGGGATTTTGCTTTGCAGGCGATCGCTCTCGAAGAGAATCCGTTCGGGGGGGCGATCGGTCCGTTCCGTTACCAGTTCGAGGGCGAGGACGACCTTCTGCATGTGTTCGTGGTGAGGGAGGATGGCGGATTGCTGTCTCCCGAAGAAGCCCGCCGGGTGTTTTCTCAGCTCCTCCCCGACTTGCCGTCCGCGCTGGTTTGGCTCAAACCCGGCACGGTCTCGCAGCACTTCTACTTCGGCCACGACGAGCTCCTGCGTTCAGTTTCGTAAAATATTCCCGATCACTGTGATATATATCAAGACATGATGTATATTAAGTTATGGCTTTCAAGACTGATCTCGAGGCGATCATCCTCGCGGCTCTTCAAGACGCGCCTCTTCATGGATACGGGATTGTGCGGAGCATCCGTGCTGAATCTGAGGGCCTTTTGAAACTGGGCGAAGGACAACTGTATCCGATCCTCCACCGAATGGAGGACGAGGGATTGGTGGCTGGTGACTGGGAGATGCAAGACGGCAAGCCGCCGCGCAAGCGATATGTTCTCACCGATCTGGGTCGCCAGGCACTCGAGATTCATCGAACAAAGTGGCAGGAGTTCTCTGAAGCCGTGACTCGCGTGATGTCTGCCCGGGCCCGCAAGGAGGTGCCAGAGGGTGCTTAACTACGTTGACTGGTATCTCGTCGAACTCAATCGGCATCTAGAAGGCAAGCTCGATTCGGATCGGGTCGAAAGCTTCCTCGCCGAGGTTCGGGCACATCTCGATGAGCGGATTTTGGAACTGACCCAGCAAGGCGCGTCCCCACGGAGCGCCGAGCGAACCGCAGTTCGCGAGTTCGGTGATCCGCAGGGAATCGCCGCAAGTGCCTTGGGTGGAACGGGAGTGACGACAAGGACCGTTCGGCGGGGAGTCTTGCTGGCGACTTCATTAGGCTCTTTACTCTCGATTGCCTTTCTCCTGGCCATCATCGAGTCTCCGCGAGTTCACGAAACAGCCTTGATTTCGTGGTTGCTTTGGGGCTCAGCACTGGCCCTGCCGCTCATCGGCTACCTTGCGATTCGGAGCCGCAGATGGGTCGCCGTACCGACCATTGCCCTTGCATTGGCCTTCACGTTCGTCCTTTCCGTGTTCATGGCATTCACCACTCGACCGTTCCGAATCGGAAGTGAAGTCGGGCATGTTTTCACGCCGACGCTGGGTAGGGAACTGGCTGACATCGACGGGTGGCTTGCGGCCTACGAGACTGACACCGCAAAGATGCGTCAGTGGCAGCAGACGAGCGATCCCAGTCTGCTCGATCAACTTATAGGCAATGATCCTTGGTTGGCGCCGACCTCATCTGCCGGCCGGAGAACCCTGCCAGGCCACCCTCGCTCAGGCTCGTTTAATCCGGTTCGCGGCGAGATCTATCTGGCGCTGGCGGAGTTTGATACTCAGGCCGAAGCCCGCTTAGTTTGGGCTAACAACCTAGAGATGTACTTACGATTTCTTGAAATCCAGCGAGACCACGTCTTGGTCGAGCGCCGTGCACTATCCAACTTGCTTCCGTCGACGCCCTGGAGCCAATGGCAGGCGCTGGGCGGGGCACTTATGCTCATCAGTGGCTTGGGCTCTCTGCTCGCTCTGCTGATCAACGGGACGGTCTTGGCGGTCCTTGGGACCCAGTCTGCGCTCCGTCGTCGCCGATGGTTGCGACAACTAACCTAGAGCGAGGGCTCCGAAGTTTCACTCGTTTCTGAAACTTCGACCACCGCCGGGGTATATAGAGTGTTATGGCCGTCCGGGCATCGGATTCTGCGACGTGGGTCGCGGAAGGGCAAGAGAAGCGCGCCGCCGTGCAACGGATGTTTGCGGCGATTGCGCCGACCTACGATGTCTGCAATTCCCTGATGAGCCTGCGCGGGCATCACCGCTGGCGAAGAGCCGCCGTGGATGCTCTCCAACTGAAGCCGGGCGACACCGTTGCTGACATCTGCTGCGGGACAGGCGATTTCTTCATGCCGTTGCGGCAAGCCATTGGCCCTCAGGGCAAACTGATCGGCCTTGACTTCTGCTTGCCGATGCTCGAGCGATCGTCAACGAAGGATGAGCAGGCCGGACGGGCGCTGGGCGACGCCGGACGCCTACCTTTGCGAAGCGAATCGGTTAACGCGGTCACCGTCGGCTGGGGCATCCGAAACGTGCCCGATGTCGATGCCGCCCATGCCGAGATTTTCCGCGTGCTGAAGCGCGGTGGAAGGTTCGTTTCCGTGGATATGGCGGTGCCGAAGTCGGCGCTGGTCCGCGCGGTTTCTAACTTGCTCACCCGTCGCGGGCTGCCGATCCTCGGCGCGATCTTCCGCCAGCGAGAGGCTTACACCTACTTGCCCGAGAGCACCCAGCGCTTTAAGACCCGCGAGGAACTCCGGACCTCGATGGAGGCGGCGGGATTCCGCGACGTGAAGATTCGCGACTTCTTTTTCGGCAACATCGCCATGCATTTGGGGGTGAAGCCATGACCGCGGCCGCGGCGTTCGCGGGGCGCGTCGATGACGCCACGCTGCGGCAGATCGGCGATCACATTGCCGAGGTCGAAGCGGAGCTGCGTGTGCTCGTTGGCTCTCGCGTGGCTCTGGTCGAGACGATCGGCGCGCACACGCTTCAGGCGGGGGGGAAACGGTTGCGACCTGCGTTCGTATGGCTCGCGGCCAAGAGCATCGGCCGTCCCTTCGATCCGGCTCGGGCACGGCGGCTGGGGGCCTGCATGGAGATGATCCACATGGCGACCCTCATCCATGACGACGTTATCGACGATGCCGCCACCCGCCGCGGCCAGCCCACCGCCAGCGCGGTCCATGGCAGCACCGCCGCTATTCTCTCGGGCGACGTACTGCTCAGCCGAGCCATGTCCGTCCTCGCCGAAGACGGCGATCTCGACGTAATCCGCCGGGTTTCGCGCGCGGTGGTCGATCTCGCCGAGGGCGAAGTTCGTGAGCTGGAAATCCGCGGACGGGTTGACCTTAGCTACGAGGAGCACGCCGAGATCCTGCGGATGAAGACGGCTTCGTTCATCGAGTGCTGCTGCCGGGTCGGAGCGAGGATTGCCGGAGCGAGCGAGGCTGAGGAGGTTGCCCTGGGCACGTTCGGCCACCACGTGGGCATGGCCTTCCAGTTGGTCGATGATCTGCTGGACTACCGCGGAGACCACGCCAAGACCGGCAAGCCAGCCGCGACCGACTACCACGAGGGCTGCGCGACGTTGCCGCTCATCGCGCTTTGGCCGCATCTAGGCGAAGACGAGCGAGCGCGCATCTCGGCTGGATTCGGCCAGGCGGACGCCATCGCCTACGTGCCGGAGATTATCGCCCTTATGGAAGCGCGCGGGGCCTTCCGCGAGGCCGAACAAGCCGCCGCCGACGCGATCACCCAAGCGAAAGACGCGCTCACTGTTCTGCCCGCAACTTCGGCCCGCGAACTGCTTGCCGCGGCCGCCGACTTCGTGGTCGCCCGACAGTCGTGAAACTCATCATTCTGGACCTAGACGGGACGCTGTATCGCGGTTCGGCGCCGGTCGATGGTGCCCGAGAGGCGGTCCAGGAGCTGCTTCGCCGCGGGTTCATTATCCGCTATCTCACGAACAACTCAACGGCTCCGCCCGACGCATCCGCCGCCAAGCTGCGAGCGATGGGCATCCCCGCCGAACCCGAGTGGGTGGTGACTTCGGCGATGGGAGCTGCGTGGATGCTGCAGGGCCTTGTGAGGCGAGCCCTCGTGCTTGGGGAATCTGGCCTGGTGCAGGCGCTCGAGGCGGTTGGTGTGGAAGTCGAGCTCGCCACCGAACCGGCTTCCGGCCAGCCCATCGACGTGGTCGTGGTCGGCATGTGCCGGACAGCGACGTACGACGCGCTTGCGCGCTGCCAAGGCGCGATCCTGGACGGCGCACGATTTGTGGCCACGAACAAAGACGCTACGTATCCCATCGAGAACGGGCGTCTCATCCCCGGCGCCGGCTCGCTGGTGGCGGCGGTGATCGCGGCGACAGGTCAAGAGCCACAGGTCGCCGGGAAGCCGGAGCCGTTCCTGATCGAGCATCTGATGGCGGACGTCGGCGCGACGCGCGAAGAGACCTGGGTCGTCGGCGATCGCATCGACACCGACATCGAAGCCGCCCGGCGGGCGGGCACGCGCAGCCTTCTGGTGCTGACCGGGGTAACCCACGAAGCGCCGGTCGGATGCGACGGGCTGGTGGCTCCCGACATTCGGGGCATTCTCCCCGTCACATCGCCAGATTCTGCCTGAGTTCGGGTCGGCGAACCTGCCCGACTGGTATCCTCAACCCCAATGATCGTCCTCATGCAATTCGGGGCAACCGAAGAGCAGATCGAAGGCGTATGCGAAGCGATCCGGCACCGTGGCCTGGAACCGCTTGTTCTCCCCGGCGACAGAGTGGCCGTCGGCATACCCAGCGCAATTCCTGCGGAGATTCGGGAATCGCTAGAAGGTCTGCTCGGTTCGTTGCCCGGCGTCAGCAAAGTCACCCCGGTTAGTCGGCCCTATAAACTCGCCTCACGAGAGTGGAAGCGTGAGTCGACCGTCGTGCGGGTCAAGGGGGTGGAGATCGGCCCCACGACGCTGACCATGATGGCCGGTCCGTGCTCGATCGAATCGTACGAACAGTTCCGCGCCGCCGCTGAGCAAGTGAAGCGGGCAGGCGCTCAGGTGATCCGCGGCGGAGCGTTCAAGCCGCGCACCTCGCCATACGCCTTCCAGGGCCTCGCCGAGGAAGGGCTGAAGATCATGAAGTCGATCGGCGACGAGTTTGGGCTCGTCACGATCAGCGAGGTCATGAGCAGCGACATGGTGCCGTTGGTCGCGCAGTACGTCGACATCCTCCAGATCGGCGCGCGCTCCATGCAGAACTTCCCTCTGCTCATCGAAGCCGGAAAGAGCGGCAAACCTGTGTTCCTCAAGCGCGGCCCGAGCGCGACCATCGACGAATTCCTGCTGGCCGCCGAGTACGTGCTGAATCAGGGCAACCCGAATGTGATTCTGTGCGAGCGCGGGGTGCTGCCGATCGATCGATCGTACACCCGCAATACGCTCGACCTCAACGCGGTGCCGGTGCTGAAGGAGTATTCGCACTTGCCGGTAATCGTCGACCCTTCGCACGGCGTCGGCGTTGCCCGGTACGTTCCGGCGCTCGCCAAAGCGGCGCTGATGGTGGGCGCGGATGGCTTGATGGTCGAGATGCATCCGAATCCGACGGAAGCGATGAGCGACGGCTCGCAATCGCTTACGCCCGATGGATTCGCTCAGTTGATGGATGATCTCACCCAGTTGACCTCGCTCCTCGGTCGAAAGATGGGGGGATGAGTCGGTAAACTGGACTCCGTGTCCAGAAGAGCGTTTCGTCGAGTCCTAGTGAAGTTGAGCGGCGAGGCCCTCGCCGGAGATTTGGGATCGGGGCTCGATACCGCTACCCTCCAGTACATTGCCCGCGAAATCGCGGACGTTCATTCGGCTGGGGTGCAGGTGGCCATCGTGGTCGGCGGCGGCAACTTTGTGCGGGGCGAGATCTTCTCGGCAAGCGGCGGCATCGACCGGACGGTTGCCGATCAGATGGGCATGTTGGGCACGCTGATGAATGCGCTCGCCCTGCAGAGTGCAATCGAGAAGGCGGGAGTCGCCTCGCGAGTGCAAAGTGCGATCGCGGTCTCACAGGTCGCCGAGAGTTTCATCCGTCGGCGCGCCATTCGTCACCTTGAGAAGGAGCGCGTTGTGGTCTTCGCGGCCGGTACCGGCAATCCCTACTTTACGACCGATACCGCCGCCGTGCTTCGCGCGCTGGAGATCGAGGCAGAGTGCCTGATTAAAGCAACGAAGGTGGACGGAGTGTACGACAAGGACCCGCGCAAGCACACCGACGCTGTTCGCTACGACGAACTCACGTTCTCGATGGCGATCGAACAACGGCTGATGGTCGCGGATCAGACGGCGTTCACGATGTGCCGCGAGCATAACATGCCGTTGATCGTACTTGACTTCAACCAGCCGGGCGCGTTGCGCCGCGCGGTGCTCGGCGAAGCGGTCGGCACGCTCGTCGGCGGCGCATAGCCCCTGCTTCATTGTGGGTGAGGGATGTGTCGTGCCCTCACAGCAGCCCTGGGGCCAGCGCTTCCTTTGTCCCGCCGGTTTAAGCCTGCCCTTTCGTGCGTGAAGGGCGCGGTAGAACGCCCCCGCGCGCCTCGTGGTCCACTCAAGTGTCAGGGGCAGGCCAGTCTAGAGTCACCCTGCGCTACCGGTACCTGCCAAACCTCTCCCACAAAACAAAACGGGCCAGGTTCAACCGAACCTGGCCCGCTCCTTGAATAGAACTACGAAGCTGAGACTTCGTGAGGATAGACCGCAACGCGTCGCTTGTTCTTCGGACCCTCGAACTTCACCTGGCCGGCGATGAGCGAGAACAGCGTGTGGTCGTTGCCCATGCCGACGCCAACGCCGGGGTGGAACTGCGTGCCGCGCTGGCGGACGATGATGTGGCCCGGCTTGACGACTTCGCCGCCGTACTTCTTGACGCCGAGGCGATTCGAGTTCGAATCGCGGCCGTTTCGAGTTGAACCTTGTCCTTTCTTATGTGCCATTTACTTGCCTGCCACCACGTCGGTAATGCGAACGTGCGTCTGCGGCTGGCGGTGTCCCCAGCGCTTGCGCTCGTTCTTCTTCGCTTTGTAGTTGAATCCGTCGATCTTCTTCGCCTTGCCCTGGCGAACGATCTCCATCGTGACCTTGGCGCCCTTCACAAACGGCGAACCGAGCGTCACGTTCTCGCCATCGCACACCATGACGACGGTGTCCAACTCGATCTTCGTGCCGGGCTCGCCCTCAAGCTTGTCAACGATCAGAAGATCGGCCTTTTCGGCCTTATATTGCTTTCCACCGGTCTTTACGATAGCGTACATGATCAATCCCCGCGCAAGATGCGCGAATCAAAATGATGGCACATTTCGTCTCCCGGCGTCAATGGCCGAATCCATGCGTTGTACCTAAATTGAAGTTCTCCGACTCCGTTCGGCTGAGTCCGTGCGTCTGAGTAGTAGAATGGCTCCAGGCTCTGGGGAGGGTAGTTATGGTTAAAAGACGGGGAATTCGAAATCGACGGCTTCATGTGGGTCTCTTGGGGGCGGCTGCCGCGCTTATGCCGCTTGCGCTCGTTGGGTGCGGTCCGGTTAGCGTCGAAAAGCCAGCCAAGCTTGAGACTTCAACGATTGCTGAGCTCGCCAAGCCAGCGACCGTTCTCGTCATGACGAAGTACAGCGGGAACGTGACCGTGCCCGATGTGTACATTCCGCAGAACCGGCTTGGTGCGCTGCAAAACGTCCTGCAGCGCGGCCTGATGTCAGGTGCGATCGCCAACAACGAGCGAGCCCTCGTCGAGGCCGCGGTGATCGAGCTTGCCTCGAACTGGCGCCAGTACCTGGCGGCCTCAGGCGGCACGCGCAATGTGGGAGTGAACATCACTGGCGTGGGTAGCGGTTTCTTTGTGACGCCGGACGGTTACATCGTCACCAACGCCCACGTGGTCAGCGAAGACGAGAAGGTGCTGAAGCAGCAGATCGCGCAACAAGCGCTTGGACGACTCTTGCAACAAGACCTGGCCGAACTTCAGAAAGAAGTTGGCGCGGTAAGCGACGCGACCAAGGAGCGGCTTAAGGCCGCGGTCATCGATTTCTACACAAGCAACATGTCGATTGGCGACATCAAACGAGATGTATCTACGCTCTACGGAGTGGGTGTGCCGGGCATGAACGTCCAACCCAAACCGAGTGCCGTCGAGGTCATCGAGAGCGGATTGGGCACCCCTATCCCTGGCAAAGACGTCGCGATTCTGAAGGCGCAGGGTGACAACTTCCCAACCCTACCGCTCGGCGACGACAAGGCGCTCAAGACGGGTGAGCAGGTGTTCCCGCTTGGATACCCGGCCGACGCAACGTTCTTCCAAGCGTTTGACCCTTCGAGCGTCACGGAGTCGTCACTGACGTCGGGCTTGGTCAGCGCGCAAAAGACGATGGAAGGGGGATGGACTGCGATTCAAACCGACGCCGCTATTCGAGGCGGAAACTCGGGCGGGCCGGCCCTAAACTCGAAGGGTGAGGTCATCGGCATCTCCACTTTCGGGCTCCGCGATCAGCAGACGGGAGCCAGCGCCCAGGGTGCCAACTTCCTCGTCCCCGCGAGCATCATCAAGGAGTTCCTAGGTCGAACCAACGTAACTCCGTCTGCCGGCCCGGTCACCGAGAAGTGGACCGAATCGGTGCTTCTCATGGAGAAGGGCTACCACAAAGCCGCACAAGAGCGGCTGAATGAGGTCAATGCGCTTCGACCTGGCATGCCGTGGGTTCAGAATGCGATCTCGACGACGCAAAAGGAGATCATGGCCGGCAACGACAAGACTCCGAATCCGATGATCCCTCTGGTGATCGGTGGAGGCGTGGTCGCCATCGTGGCGATCGGCGGCTTTGTTGCGATGTCGCGCCGAAAGAAGCCCGCCTAAGGTTTTTGCTGGGGCCAATGCATGAGTAGTAAGGGCCATCGTCATCGATGGCCCTTACTACTCAGAACACTGAGATTCTTTTCATGCCACAAGACTCTTGCCAGCGGCGCTTGATTCACGCTCCGCTTGAATGACCGCAGCCGTGATCGGTACGGAGTCGCCCACTCGAACCCGCAGCGGCCAATCTCCCGGCACCGATTCGGCGAGTTGCTGCGCCCAGCGGGCAAGGAATCGATCGTCCATTTTAGGTAGGAGCGCCAAGAAGCCGCCCTCGGCGTGCCAACGCAGCACGCCACCTACCGGGAGGGCGCCCTGAATCCGTCGGCGCAACGAGTCGAGTTCGCGGTCCGATAGGTCTCGGGTCGGTTCGAGGATGACGAGCGAACCCCACGGTGCGGACCTGACGCCTTGCATCCGCAGGCCGAAGCTGAGTTCCTCCAGCGTGCGTCGCAGCAATTCCATCGCATCACCCTCTGGAAGAGGTCCTTCATGGTTGATGACCTGCAAGAACCCGTAGCACCCGCGGGCATCCCGCAACGGAAGCAGCAGGTAGCGACCCACGCGCTGGCGCAACCCTTCGGCCCGGTCCAGCTTGGGATCGCCGCCCGCTTCGTGCTGAAGAAGCGTCGGGTGACCTTCGGCGAGCCATCCCAGCACTCCGGAACCAGCGGGGAAGTGGAGATGGTCGATCAGCCAAATCGATGGACCTGAGAACGCCAACACGCGATCCCCTTCAGGATCGACGAGGTGGACCGAGCAGTGATCGAAACTGAACCACTCGCGCACGAGCTCGACGTACCGTTGGGCCAAGGATTCGGGTCCCAAAGCAGATCGGGCGGCTCGCGAAATCGAGAACAGCAGTTCCACCCGCTGCAACTGCAGGAACTGCTGAGCCGCGTGGGCGGCGCTGTCGATGACCTCGCCAACGATCGGGGCGGCTTGTTCGAGCAGCGTGGAAGACTTCTTCTCGGCCTTGACCAAGATCGCCCCGGTCGGCGTTTCACCCTGGGGCCAGGTCACGTAGTGTAGATCTTGGCGCGATGGCTCATCCAGGCGATCGATAAGGGTCGTTTCCAGCATGGCTCGGCGATCACGGCCGGGGCTGAGGTTGGTAAGGCACGCCGGATCGAATCCGAAGTTGCCGTTTGCGGCCAGCGTCTCGAGGCGCCCGTCGCTGCGGAAGCCCGCGATGAGGACGGCGGTGGCTCCGAGCTCTTCGCGGAGGGTATTCGCTAAATGAGGAGCCACCAGCGCAGCCGGGGCGAGGCGGGCGCGAAGGAGCGTAGCGAGCAGATGGTCCGTTTGGTGGCGCTGTTCGCGCTGACGGTATGCGTCGCGCAACTTGCGAAAGTTCTCGCGCAAGGCAAAAATGCCCTCCGGATCGACGACCAACGGCTCCTCGAGCGGCTTGAGGTGGCGTTCTCGGTGAAGCGGGTGCAGGGTTGCCGCCATGCCGTACATGCCAAGCAGCTGTAGATACAAAATCCAATGCGGTTCGCCGCCGATGAAGACGATGTGCGCGGCCAACACCAGACCCGCGAACACGGCCCCCAGGCGCAACGCCGTCGCCCGATGACGCACCACGGCATCGGCAAGCGGCAGAATCGCCAACCATCCAAGGCTGGAGAGTTCGCCCGCATCGGCCAGAACCACGAGCAGCGCGGCTCCGTCGAAGGTGGCCATCCAGGCGGCTTGGGTGGGGTCGAGTTCACGCCGCCAGCGCACAACCGCCATCGCGCCGAATAAGCCGGCAATCGTCCAGGCCACCAAGGGCGAAGGAGCCCCCAGCCAGCCGCTGGCAACGGTCAGTAACCCCGCCAGACACCATCGAATCGCAAGTTCGGTCATCGCTTTGGTTATTCTCGGCTTGCCCTGGTGATCTGACTAGGGAAAGCGATCGGCTAGTAAACTCACCGGCATGAAACTGTTCGTGGATACCGGTGATATCGAAGAAGTGCGGCGTGCCGCGGCGTGGGGCATTCTCGACGGAGTCACCACGAACCCGACCCTGATCGCCAAGGCGGGCAAGGGGTTCAAAGAGACGGTTCTCGCGATCTGCGAGGCGGTGCCGGGCGGCGACATCAGCGCCGAAGTGGTAGCGACCGACTACGACACGATGCTGAAGGAAGCCACCGAAATCGCGAGTTGGCATCCGCAGATCGTGGTCAAGGTGCCGCTCATCGAGCCGGGCATCCGGCTGGTTTCCACGCTTGCCGATCGCGGTATCCGCACCAACGTGACGCTCGTGTTCTCGGTGGGCCAAGCGCTGATGGCGGCCAAGGCGGGAGCGACCTACATCTCCAACTTCGTCGGCCGCGTCGATGATCTTGCCGACGACGGCATGGCCGCGGTCGGCGACACGGTGGATATGGTGAACACCTACGGCTTCGCGTCCGAGGTTTTGGTGGCTTCGGTTCGGCATCCGCTGCACGTGACGCAGGCGATCCAGGTGGGCGCGCACGTGTCCACGATGCCGTTCAAGATCATGGAGATGCTGTTTAAGCACCCGCTGACCGACATCGGCTTGAAGCGGTTCCTCGATGACTGGAACGCCGCGGGCCTGAAGATCGGCTAGTTCGTTGGCTCGAACTGGACTGAGCCCAATTGAGTGGACACCTCATCCTACAGTGAGGTTGTCGATATGTCACGCAGATTTGCACGCGAGTGGAAGTTGAAGTTGTGCCGTCAGATCGTTGGCGGCGAGTTGTCTCGTACGA
>JADZEW010000009.1 GCA_020850325.1 Methanoregulaceae archaeon | reverse complement strand
GAAGAGCCATCGCCGTCGTGCAGAGAAACACCCCTTGGGAGAAGAACATCGAACTGAGCGCTTGACTTCCTCTTACGCTATCTTGCAGGGGAAGGCCTGTGAGCGTGAGCGAACAGGGATGGGGTGATACCCGCGGCCTACCACCCCACCTCTTCGCGCGACAGCATGAAGGTGCTCCCCTAAGGGGAGGAATGGAAAAAAAGAATGGCCCGCTCGATGAGCGGGCCATTTCGTTGTTAGCTTCTTGGAGGATGCTGAAGCTTACTTGTTGCGGCGTCGGCGGATCATCGCCGCAACGCCGAGGCCGAGAGCAGCCATGGTGGCCGGCTCGGGAACGGCGGTGCCTTCAACGGTGAAGACCATATCCGTACCGCGAGCGGCGCCTGTATCAAGCGCAGGGGCAAATGCCGCAGCTGCGATGGACTGCTGCGCATTGCGACCGAACTGAGGCAAGCTACCCGGGATGTGGGGAACCCACGGTCCACTGGTCAGCGAACCGGTCAGGTTGTACTTCAACCAGTAGGTTCCCGGGGCCAAGTTGATGTTCAGTCCCGTGACCTCAACGAGTTGAAGACGGCGAGCCGTATCCAAGAAAGCCGTGCTGGTCGTTCGGTAAATGTTCGACATTGAGACGTTGAACGAAGCGGCCGCATTAACCACTGTGGAGTTCAAGTCGGAGTCAATCGCAAAGTTCACGCCGGTAATCGTCGGAGCCACGGCCCCCGTCTGGTACGTCCAGAACTTCAGACCGGTAACGTTCCAGCCTGCTCCGGTGACGACGAAGTCGTCAGCCATGATGTTGTTGATCGTTCCGCCTTGCGCACCGAAGCCAAAAGTGCTTTCGGTTCCCTCAAGGCTGCTGCGGTCGGCACCGCCGAAACCGCCGCCAGGACCGTTGACGCAGTTGCTCTGATCCCAGAGCTGTGCGAAAGCGCCCGCCGAAACGGTCGCCATCGCCAGAATTGCAAGTGTTTTCATTGGTTTGATGTCCCTCCGAGGCCAGCAAACGCACGGCGCCGCTGATCCCTGTAAAACCACTATACAACACTCGAGCGAATCTGCCAAGTCTTCTGCGAAAACCCGGTATTTCTGCGTGGGACCTGTTCGAACTCTTACATGAAACCTTTTCTTCCCAACAGACGTTATACTGATCAGATCATTTAATATGAGTCTATAACACTCAAGTGCACCATGAGATTTGACAAGCTCACCCTCAAAGCCCAAGACGCCTTCCAATCCGCGCAGCTGAGCGCGACCGAACTGCAGCACCCCTCGATCGACGTCGAGCACCTGCTCCTCGCGCTGCTCAAGCAAGACGAAGGCGTCATCCAACCCCTGCTCGAAAAGCTTTCCGTCGATCATCGGTCGATTCGGCAGGCCCTCGAATCCGACCTGAACCGCCAGCCAAAGGTGCAGAACGCCTCTGGCTACGGAGCAAACCTTGGTTCTCGCCTGCAGAAGGTCATGAACGAGTCGTTCCGTGAGGCGGAGAAGTTGGGGGATGACTACGTCTCCACCGAGCACTTCCTGATCGCGATCGCCGATGAAGCCGGCTTCTCGGGCAAGGAACTGCGCTCCGCGGGCATCAAACGCGCCGACCTTATGGCGGCGATCGACGACATCCGCGGCGGCCGCCGGGTGACCGACGTCTCCGCCGAGGACAAGTATCAATCGTTGGAGAAGTTCGGTATCGACCTGACTGCCCGAGCGCGCAGCGGCAAGCTCGACCCGGTCATCGGCCGCGATGAGGAAATCCGACGGGTTATCCAAGTGCTCAGCCGCCGCACGAAGAACAACCCCGTATTGATCGGAGAGCCGGGCGTGGGTAAGACCGCGGTCGTCGAGGGCCTGGCCCAACGCATCGTTCAGGGGGACATTCCTGAAGGGCTGCGGGACAAGAGCGTCATTACGCTGGACTTGGGCGCGATGGTTGCGGGAAGCAAGTTCCGTGGCGAGTTCGAAGATCGTCTGAAATCGGTTCTTGAGGAGATCAAGAACGCGGAAGGGCGCGTGATTCTGTTCATCGACGAGTTGCACACCCTCGTGGGAGCCGGTAAGGCCGAGGGCAGCATGGACGCCGCTAATATGCTCAAGCCGATGCTCGCTCGCGGAGAACTGCGCTGCGTAGGCGCGACCACGCTGAACGAATATCGCCAATACGTCGAGAAGGACAAGGCACTCGAACGGCGGTTCCAGACTGTGCTGGTGGATGAGCCGACGGTCGACGAGACGATCAGCATCCTGCGCGGGCTAAAGGAGCGGTACGAGATCCACCATGGCGTGCGCATTACCGACTCGGCGCTCGTTGCTGCGGCCACCTTGTCGCACCGATACATCACCGATCGGTTTCTGCCCGACAAGGCTATCGACCTTGTCGATGAGGCCGCAAGTCGCCTCAAGATTGAGATCGACAGCGTGCCACAGGAGATCGACGACGTGCAGCGCCAGATTGCGCAGCTCGAAATCGACCGCCAAGCGCTGATGAAGGAAGACGACGCGGCCTCGAAGGAGCGGCTGTCCGCAACGGAGCGCAAACTGGCCGAGCTTAACGAACAGGCGAGTGCCTTGCGCGCGACCTGGCAGCACGAGAAGGAGACGATCGAGGAGCTCCGTGCGATCAAGACCCAGCTTGAGGAAGCCCGTAATGAGCTTGCTCAAGCTCAACGCGATTACGAATGGCAGCGTGCCGCCGAACTTCAGCACGGACAGATTCCCGAACTCGAACGGCACTTGGCCGAGTTGGCCACGCCCGCTGAAGGTAGCGGACCTCCAATGCTCAAAGAAGAGGTCGATGCTGAAGATATCGCCGAAGTGGTCAGCAAGTGGACCGGCGTGCCGGTCAGCAAGCTGATGCAGGGTGAGTTGCAGAAGTTGCTGGAGATGGAAAGCTACCTCCGCCAGCGGGTGATCGGCCAAGACGAGGCGCTGGGTTTGCTTGCTGACGCGGTGCGTCGGTCGCGGTCGGGGATCGCCGATCCGAACCGGCCCATCGGATCGTTCTTGTTCCTGGGTCCGACGGGCGTCGGCAAGACCGAGACGGGCAAAGCCCTGGCCGAGTTCCTTTTCGACGACGAGCGCTCGCTGGTGCGCATCGACATGAGCGAGTACCAAGAGCGCCATTCGGTGGCAAGGCTCATCGGAGCTCCTCCGGGATATGTCGGCTACGAAGAGGGTGGACAGTTGACCGAGCACGTGCGGCGGCGGCCCTACAGCGTCATCTTGCTGGATGAAGTCGAGAAGGCTCACCCCGAGGTCTTCAATGTTCTGCTGCAGCTGCTCGACGACGGTCGCCTAACCGATGGCCAGGGACGCACCGTGGACTTTAAGAACGCGGTCGTGATCCTCACGAGCAACTTGGGATCGCAGTTCTATAGCGACCCGCTGAGCGAGGATGGCCCGTCGAGCTTCGAGGAGACCAAGCAGCGCGTTCTGGATACGGTGCGCGCGTTCTTCCGGCCGGAGTTCATCAACCGGCTCGACGACATCATCGTGTTCCGCTCCTTGGGCGTGGCCGAGATCAAGGAGATCGTGCGCATCCAGGTCTCCCAACTCGCCAAGCGATTGGCAGAGCGACGCATCGAACTGACGCTTACCGATGCGGCGGCGAGCCATCTGGCCTCCGCTGGGTTCGACCCGGTGTATGGGGCTCGGCCCCTCAAGCGAGCCGTTCAGAAGGAAGTGCTGAACCCGCTTGCCCAGGCTTTGCTCCGCGGCGATGTTCGCGACGGACAGACCCTTCAGGTGGACTATCGAGATGGCGAGATTCGTTTCGATCAGCCCGAGAAAGCAGTCGGGGTGTCGCCGGATTAACCGGCGACACCCCTTGATCGGGCCGCAAAGGGCAACTACGGTCCGGTGAGGACCGAGATGCGATCGACGCGCCCTTGGGCCGCCTTGAACGCGCTGAACGTCGGGTCGGCTTCGTAGGTCACGCGGACCTGTACGAGGCCCGTCCCAGCTTGGCGGAATCGGCTGGGAACCGAAGGCTGGACGGTCGTCGTGGTGTCGGTCAGCGAGGCGGCGCGTAGATCGACCGTCACCCACGTGTTCGCGTTGAAATCGAACATCTGCAGGCGCTGGTTGATGCCGGTGCGGCTCGCCGAACCCTCGACGGCTAGCGTGATGCTGCCGACTTGGTTGTTCGTGCTGTTCAGGTTCGCTTGCAACGTGATCGGTGCGAAGCGGCCGCCACCGAACAGCGGTTCGCTGAAGACGAGGCGGTTATCGTCACTCGTCGCGAGCGAGGCAACCGTACCCGATACTTGCGAGCCACTGATGATCGAGAACGAGTCGGGCAGGAACGGCACCGTGTTATAGGAGCGGTAGAGAGCATCCCGTGCATTAATCCGTCCCCAGCCCCAGTAGCTGTCATTGCCTGGGGTACCCAGATCGGTGCAGGTCTGGTACAGGATGGTCTCCACCTGAGCTCCGGTCAAGGTCGGGTTGGTGCCCATGATCAATGCGGCGAGGCCAGCTGCGGCCGGGCACGCCATGCTCGTTCCGCTCATGGTGGTGTAGCTGGTGGAAGAGGCATTGTAGGTCGAGCGGATATCGCTTCCCGGGGCGTAGACGTCCGTTCCCGGACCATAGTTGGAGAAGCTCGACTTGCCGTCCGACTGATTGGTCGAACCGACGACCGTGACATCGACGTGGTCGGTATTGATGTTCGCGTTGCTGTTGCCAGCCGCCCACAGATAGATGCCGTTCCGGGTGTTCTTGATGTAGTTGCCGGTCGTTTGGACGGCCGAGTTGCTGTAGCCGCTGTAGCTGGTGCTGACGACGCGGGCGCCGTTGTCGGCGGCCCATCGGGCACCAGCGGTGAGTGCGGAGATGCTGGAACTGCCGCCGCTGGAGTTGGTCACGCGGATCGGCATGATCCGCACGTTCCAAGCGACGCCCGAGACACCCTTGCCGTTATTGCCGATGGCGCCGGCGATGCCCGCGCAGTGAGATCCGTGGCCGTTGATGTCGTTGACCTGGCCCCCCGAGGCTTGAGGAATGGCGGTGCCGGTAGCCGAGTTCGCGCCTGGCACGAGATGGGCCGAGAGATCTTCGTGATCGAGACGCACACCAGTATCGGTGATCGCGACGATGATCGTGCCATTGCCAACGTTGTGGTTCCAAGCGGTCGGTGCCTCGATCTTCGAATGATGCCACTGCTGTGCGAACTGCGGATCGTTCGGCGTAGCCACAGGGTAGACCGTCCAATCGGGCTCGACATACTGGAAGGAGCCGGTGCGCATCAGCCAATTCGCGGTCGATTGCTCGTTAGCTCCTTCTGGAACTTCGAGGACATACTCGTCCGTTTCCGGGACGTAGCGGACGGTCGTGCGCCCGGCGAGAATCGCCGCTTCGTTGCGCACGCGTTGCGCCTGCTGAAGCGTCAGACCGCGCTCTAGCAGCTTTTCGATGGGAACGGGACGAGCAATCAGACGGCCCGAGAACTCCTGGACGCCAGGCTGCTCAACGAACCGAGGTGCCGCATTAGAGACACCCTGCGCTGCCGACCACACGCACGCGCTCGCAATGAGGGCAAGGGAAAACGTGATACGCATTGTTAAGACACTCCTAAGACCTCAAGATCGTGCGGCTCCCACGCACAAGATGAGGCGACAAGGTCTAGACGGGCAGTCAGTCCCTCTGCGTTCTGGGCCGATTTACCAGGTTTTTTGTACCTAGCCAGCGGCGTCAAATGCCTGACGAACCCAGCTAACGACCTCGTCATCGACCTCGCTGGCGTCAGTGAACTTCACTTTGAACTGGCACATGCCACCCGGTGGCTGGGCCAGCAGGCGATCGGTACCCTCAATGTCTTTCATGTTGAGGCCGAGCTCGAAACGAGTGTTGGTGGCGGGACCGAGCATTGCGAACTGCTTCTTGCGTCTCAGACTGACGTAGCCTTTCTTCGGCGCAATCTCGAAATCGCCGAGAGCGGTGATTCGAGACATGAGAGCATCGTGAATCGGCCGCAGCGCCGCCTTAGGTCCGGAGTAGATCTCGTCGAGGACCGCATCCTCCGACTTGTCCGCGGCTTGGCTGGCACCGTCGGATTGAAGCGCAAAGTGCGTGAGGGTGTTCGCATCTCCGTGCCCCAACCCAAAGTCCGTCTTCAATCGATCGCGGATTTCGCCGTGCTTGGTGAGCCCGGTCCCCTTCACCCAAGCGACCAGTTCATCGAGCGACTTTCCCGTCTTCGTTTGGATGTTGTTAAGCTGCGTCTCAACCGCCTTGTTCAGGTCCATAGTGGCGCAGTTTAGCCGAGTAAGCTAGCCGAATGGCAATAGATGCAGCTGCTGAACTCGCCGCGTGGACGCGGCGCTGTGCTTCGATGTACGCGAAGGACCTTCGCGCCCTTTCCGATGAGGCGTACCACACGCCTTGCGGAGAGAAGGCGAGGTCGATGCAAGAAGTAACCGCCGAGGTCGCGGGTTACAACATGATGGTGGCTGGGATTCTGCAGGGTCAGACTCCCGCGATGCCGACCGATGAGCAGCGCGCGGCTTACACGGCTTCGCTTGATACCCGGGAAAAGGGCGTCGAGGCGGTCTTGGCGAGTTCCGATGCGATGGCCGACGCGATCCTCGCCGCAGGAGATCGGCTGGAGACGAGTACGACTGCGCCGTGGGGTGAGGAGATGAGTCTCTTCGTCATGGCCAACATTGCCGCGAATCATATCCTCTATCACGACGGGCAGTTGAACATCGTGCAGTGCATTCACGGAGACCCGGCGATGCATTGGTTTGACCCGGATCCGGTGGCAGTCGGCTAGGGCCCCGATCGGCCCCGAGGAGATGTTGTAGCCGCGGGATGCATTCGTGCCCGCGCTAAACCTAAGGTGTGAGGCCCTCACGCCGGCACAATGGCATCCGGCGGCTACAATGAGATGGACGGTATTCCGACGACCGCCTCAGCGTCCCCAACAACCTGTACCCAGAGATCTATTGTTGCGACATCAGATAGATGATCACACCCGCAACTATGAGGCCGAGCAGCACCGCCAACAGCACCTTCCACACGCTGATTGGGGCTTCGCCCTGAATCTCGCCCGTCTGTCCGTTCACCAAGAACCGGAACGACTTGCCCCGGTAGCGATAGCCGCCCACCCAGATCGGCAGCAGCAGCAGCTTGAAGTGGGGATGCAAATAGTCGGTGTTCTTGCTGTGGATCATCTGCTCGTCGCCGCCGATGTCCGCCCGGATTGTCCGATCGATCTCGGGCTGCATCATCGCCTTGGCCAACTCGAATCCGCGGGCAAGATCTACGTCGTACCGCATGGTCTGAAACCCCACGAGGAACCGCGGCTCGTACGCACAAACCGCCGACAGGTTCCACTGCTTCAGTCTTTGCGCGTACTTCTGGGGAATGGCATCTGAGCCGAGGACCAGGACGTCATCGAAGAACACGCTGACATGCCCGGCCGCCGGATACCAGCGCGTTCGGCGCTCTTGTCGTGAAACCGTATTACCGTTGCTGTCCCGCGAGGTGACCGTGACATAGTAGTGCTCGCCACGCTGGCCGGTGTAATCCGTCTCGGTCTGGGTGTCGTACGTCCAGTACGGGATGTACATCCCCTTTAGCTTGCCCTCCTTCAGGGCCAGCTTCTTCAGGTCGTTTGGCGCCCAAAACCGGCTGCTCAGCCACTTCTGGGTGTGCGCTCGGGCATCCTTGTCCGGCACTGCGAAGGGAAGCACCGCATTGGGCACGATCCGATGCTCGGGCGTCGTGGCGACCACCACATTCGACCCGCAGAAGGGACACTCTTGGGTCTCTTGATTCGCGGGTAGCGAGAATTCGGCTGCGCAGTTGTTGCAGTGTAAGACCTTCGATTCCTCGAGGGCCGTATCCAGCACCGCCTTGTCCACGAACGCCATGAGCGGCAGTTCATCGACGCTCTGATTCGGTGGCGCGATCGGCGTCTCGTGGTGGCAGTAGGGGCACTTGAGCACGGTCGTGCCGGGCGCAAACGTAAGTTGCGCCCCGCACTGCTCGCATGGGTATCGCTGGATGTCCGCCATTTACTGAGGCGGAACGGGAGGAGGCACGGAGGCGAAGATCGGCTTCAGCGCATCGACGTCGCCGGCGCGCGTCCAGTTTGCCATGCCCGTCGTCCACACCAGGCTCTCGGCGGAGAACGTTGCGCCGAGCATGCCCTTGAGCGCATCCAGCGTGTAAGGGCCGGTCTGCTGGCCATCGACCGCGACGTGGAACGTTGGCGCCCCACCGGGGACAGGCGGCGGCGCGGCGGCCGGAGTCTGCTGCTGATTCGCGCCCGCCATCATTTGGCCCATTACGGCGCCCATGCCCATGCCCATGCCGGCGGCCCCCAACCCACCTGGGTTCTCCGCCGCTTTCTCCATAGCGTTGGCGGCCTGGAACTGCGTGTACGTGTTGAGGTTGCCGACCACGCCGATGCTAGATCGCTTGTCGATCGCGGCTTCCACTTCCGGCGGAACCGAGACATTCTCGATCAGGAAGTTCAAAATCTCGATGCCGACTTCACCCATCGACGGCGCGATCTCCGCGCGGATGCGCTCGCCGAGATCGCTGTACTGCGCGGCCAGGTCGATGATCGGAATCTGTGCCTTGGCAACCGCCTCGCTGAACCGCGAGACGATGAGGTTTCGCATGTGGTTCGAGACTTCGTCGGTGGTGAACTGCCAGTCCGTGCCGGCGATCTCCTTCAGGAACAAGCCCGGGTTGTTCACCCGCATGGCGTAGCTGCCGAAAGCGCGGACGCGCACGATGCCGAAGTCGGGGTCGCGCATCATGACTGGGTTCATCGTGCCCCACTTCATGTCGGTGAACCGCTTCGTGTTTACGAAGTACACCTCAGCCTTGAACGGGCTGTTGAAGCCGTACTTCCAGCCCTTCAGGGTGGAGAGAATCGGCATGTTCTGGGTTTCGAGCTCGTATCGGCCCGGGCCGAACACGTCGGCGACTTGCCCCTCATTGACGAACACCGCGGCTTGCGACTCGCGTACGGTGAGCTGCGCGCCGTGTTTGATTTCGTTATTGTGCCGCTCGAAACGATAGACGACCGTGTCCTGAGTGTCATCGAGCCATTCGATGATGTCGATGAACTCGCCGCGAATCTTGTCGAAGATGCCCATGGTTCCGATCAGTATAACGGACGCAAAGGGCAGGGAGGTTGCGACATTTACTCCCCTCGCCTCGCTTGCGAGGGGCCGGGCCAACAATCCAACAATCCAACACACCAACAAACCAGCAGGCCCCTACGGCGTTTCCGTGTACAGATGCGGTGGGTCGATGCCGCGCCATTCATTCCGAGGACCAACCTCGAAAACCCACGGCTTGGCGAACGGATCGTCGACGGCGCCAGGGAAGTCCTTGCGTAATCCCGGCAAGACATCTTCAAGCCGCTTGTATCCCTTCAGGTCGTCATTGGGCCAACCCGGGCTTGTAGCGGCCTGCGCCTTGGTCCATGCTTCGGCGATCGCCTCGTCGCGGATCTTCGCAAATCGCTGGGGCCACTGGGCAATCGGCAGATGATCGACCCGCTCGAAGGTCAAGGTCACCCGGCGTCCGTCGATCGTCGCCGCTCCATCCGCGAGGCCAGCCGGATGGTTGACGTTGAAGCGACCGTCGGCATTCAGGACCAGAACAACCGGTGAGGTCGTGTCCCACAGCATGGCCCGGGGCCACATCCACTCGACATTTCGTTGACCCGCAATGTCCTTCAAGGTCAGCTTGCGGCTGTCCCAGAGCCGTAGGGCGAACGCCCCCAGCAGCGAAAGCGCGAACAGCCCCACCGTGATCCAAACCGCCGCCCGGATACTCACAAAGCTAAGACGTCGTGGACGGTCTCGGAGATGGAGCGGAATCGCAGGCCGTCCGCTTGGGCTTTCGCCGACGACCCTCGGCCCAATGTTCTCACCAGCGAGCACTCCCGTAACTTTGTTGGGTCAGTAGATCTCGGGCTGCCCATCAGCACCGCTGATCCATCGGCCCTGCGAACCGACGTCGAAGATCCAGTCTTTGCCGAAGGGATCTTTCACAGCTTCGGGGTAGATCTTCTTGAGATGGGCCAGAGCTTGCTCAGCGCTCGGAATGCCCTTCAGCCCGAAGCCGACATCTGCCGGAACCGCCGGTCCGGAGCGTGCTTTGTTCCACGCATCGAGAAGCCACTTGTCACGGACTTGCCGCCAGCCTCGACTCCGCCATTCGGCAATGGTCAGACTGTTCACCGTTTCAAACCGAAGGGTGAAGGTCCGGTTGCGTGTTCGATAATACTCTCCGTCCTTTCCCGGCGTCTTGATTTGAACTCGCCCCGTCGCCCTACCCGCGGGATGAAGCACGACAAAGAAGCCGTTCTCGGCGATCTCAACTTTGCACTGGGTCGGCCCCGAGTTCGGCCAGATCGCTTCCCACGGATATCCCCAGTTGGCAGTCCGCATGCCCGCTAGTTCACTTTCGGAAAGCTGGCGATTATCGACGAAATAGAGGATGATTGCGGCCAGCAGCGAAAGCACGAAGATGCTGGCGATCGTGATGATGAGGCCGCGAACGTTCATGGATACACGATGTCGACGACGGTATCGCTGAGCGTTCGAAGCTTGAGTCCCGCCGCGCGCGCTCGCGCATTCGAACACCGGAAGATCGCATCACGAGATCCGTCATCGGGCAGCACCATCGGCGACTTCTCGAGCTCGTCGATCGGCACGGGCACCCACTGAGCGTCGCCCGAGAGCGTCACACGAATCGTGTCGAGCATCGTGCCGAACGTCGTCTCGTCGCCATTCGCGTTCCAGACGCCACTCGGTCCCGCGAGGATGTCGAGGGTGAATCGAGCGAGATCGGCACCGTCGATCGCCTGCACGGGTTGGTCGAGTCGCTGGGGGACCTTGACCTCGCCTCCGGCATGGATGAGCCGCACCCAGTGTTCGAAGCGGTTTGTTGGATCCCACTGGCCGATCACGATGCCTGGCCTCACGATGTAGAGCTGATCGCCCCAGGCTTCTTTGGCTACGCGCTCGCAAGCGACTTTGAGAGGACCGTAGGTCTGCGCGTTGACCTCTTCGGTCGGTTCATCGAGTTCCTTGTAGAGGGCGCTGGATTCATCGATCGCGCCAGGAACCTCGAGGTCGTAGACCGAGATTGTGCTGATAAACAGATACTGATCGGCGCGGCTGGCAAGATGTTCGGCGGCGGTGGTAATCGCTCGTGGTACGTAGGCGGAGGTGTCGACGACCGCGTCCCATCGGCGATCGCCCAGATCGGGCCACTCACCCAGCCGATCGAAGTGCAGGTGCTCGCACTCGGGAAAGATGTCGTTGTTGGTTTGGCCGCGGTGGGCGAGCGTGACGACGTGGCCGCGTTCGAGCGCTTGGGTGACGATGTGGCGGCCAACAAACGAGGTGCCGCCGAGAATGAGCAGGTTCATGGGGTGGTCTCCGAGAGGGAATCGCGGGCGGCGATCAGGGTGGTGCGGGTCTCGTCGGCCCAGGCGCGCTCCTGAGGAGCCGCGGCTTCGTACATGCCGACGAGGTCGAGGGCGGTGGTCAGCGTTGCATGGGCGTCGTCGAGGCGAATGCCGCCGAATCCACCATCTAACTGGCTGTTCGCGAACATCTTGACCTGCGGCACGGTATTGGCTGCATAGTTCAGGTAGCCCTCAAGGGCACCGCGGAGCAACTGGGCTTGGGCTTCTGCGCTCCCCGTTCGCGCGGCTAACCATGCCCGAGCTTCATAGGTCTCCGTGGGCACCAGCTCGGGAAGTGCGCGGATCTTGAAGTACGGCGTCGATTCGATCTGTACAAGTTTGCCTGCGATATCTTCTGCTTTCTCGGGGTTGTCCTTGGCGTGGAGGGCCACCAGACGACTCAAGGCCTCGAGGTTGTTCGGGTCGATGGCGAGGGCTTGGTTCAGGGCGTGCAGCGCACCGGCAGCGTCACCGGCTGCCTCCCGCTCGGTGGCGAGAAGCCGAAGCACCGCGAGGGTTGGGCCGCGCGAAACCGACGTCTCAAGCCGCCGCGTTCGCTCGGCGGGGTCCGCCGCCATCCGCGCCCCCAGAGCCCAAAGCCGATGGTCCGATGGAGCCCAACCCGATAACGATGTGAACGCCGATTCGGCTTCCGGACTTCGCTCTCCGGCTAAGTGGCGCAGGCCGCCCAGGCGAACATCGGTGGATGCCATGTAAGCCATGCCCAGCAACGTTAGGGTCGCGGCGACGGCGGCAAACGCCCGGTAGCTGCGCCCCGCGAACTCGGGACTTGATCCATCAGGCGTAAGCTGCAACAGGATGCCGGCAAACAGGAACAGCCCGACATTCGTGCCCAAAAGGTAAAGGTCGCTATCGATCAGGTTGTGGACGACGGCGGCACCAAGCGCGGCAAAAACCGCCCCGCGCAAGAGTCTCGATTCGGTCGGAAGGCTTCGGACTCCTCGCAGCCCCTCGATCGCCATCAGCGCGAGCGCGGCAACCAGCGCCCCGAGCGCGATGAGTCCCGCCTCCACCCCGACTTGCAGGAAGCTCTGGTGGGCGAGGTGGGTCTGCGTCACCAGTCCGGGACGAGAGCTGTGGTATCGGAACGTGCCCATCCCCCGCCCGAAGGGCTGGTCCTTGATGAGCGCGCCGGCACTCTTCCAAAGCAGGCTGCGGAAGCCCGCGCTCTGCTCCTGGGTGTTGCCGGCTTGGGCGATGCGCCCCAGCGCCGATCCGCTGGCGGGAGTCTTGGCGCGTTGCGCGCTCGATAGCCCCACGGCGAGTCCAAAGCCGAGCGCGGGAAGCAGGACCGCCAGCGCCAACACCTGAACTCGACGAGTGCCGCCCTGGATCGCCCACCAAACGAGCAGAATCACGAGACCGACCGCCAGCGCGAGCAGTCCGCCCTTCGAGCCGGTGAGGATCATCGCGATGAAGCACAGCACGACCGCGAGCCCGGACAGCCGCTTCGCGATCCGATCCGTGGCGGCGGCAATGAGCCCTAATCCGCCCAACACTCCAAAGGGCAGCAGCCCAGCGAGAGCGTTGGGATTCGACCAGTTGGCAAACACCCGCCAGTTCGGGTCGCGCTGCATCGCGTACTCCCGAATCCCCAGCGTGCCTACCAACGCCGTCCCGGCGACGAACGCGGCGAGCAACACGACCGGTCCGCGATGCCGCCCCGCCAGGGCAACGGTTGCGAAAAACAGCAGGAGTACCGCGGTCCACTCAAGCGCCGTGCCCGCGCTGATGAAGCGGTACTCCGAGGTCAGCACGGAGCCCCACATGAACAGAAGGAAGATGCCTAACGTGCCCGCGATTCGGGGTTGTGGCAGCTGCTGCACGTGTCGGCGCATCAGGGCGTAGATCAGAGCCGCGAGCGCGGGCAACACCACGAGCCAGTGGGCTAGGGAAGCGCCTTGCGGCTCACGAAAGATCGCGCTCAGCAGCCCGCCCGGCGCAAGCGCCAGGGGGTCAAGCACCAACTGGCCACCCAACAGGGGGGCTAAAAACGCGGTCGCGGCAATCGCAATCCAATAACGAGGTGGCTTCATCGGGCGAACTTCCGTCGGACGATGTCTACCTTATTCTTGAAGATGAACAGCCCGGCGCGCAGCGCGAGGGCGAGTGCGGCGAACCCCAGCGCGAAGGGCCGCACAGGCCATGACATCTCGGGCACCTGGTTCAACCGGTAGAAGCGAAACATGCTGAGATGGAACCGCCCGATCATCCGGTTGGGAGCTTTGTCGGTGCTGCGGCCGATCGCATGGGTGATGACCGAATCCGGCACGTAGACCACCCGCAGTCCCGCTTTGTGGCATCGCCAGCACCAGTCGACGTCCTCGCAGAACATGAAGTACTCCGGGTCAAGCAAGCCGATGCGCTTGATGCACTCCTCGGTCGCGAGCAGCGCGGCTCCCGACACCCAGTCCACATCGCGGATGGCGTCGTGGGGCACGTCCTGCATCAAATAGTCGCGGGTGAAGCGGTTGTTGGGGAACAGCCGCCCGATGGGTGTATTGCGGAAAAGCGCGGCGATCGGGTTAGGGAAGCGGCGGCACGAGAACTGAAGCGAGCCGTCAGGGTTGAGCAGCCGCGGCCCGACCATGCCGACGTCGGGATTCGCGGCGATGAACTCCATCAGCTTTCGCAGCGCCCCTTCGTGGACGACGGTGTCGGAGTTCAGCATGAGCACGTGCCGTCCTCGCCGATGCTCCATCGCAAAGTTCTGGCCTCCGGTGAAGCCGAGGTTGCGCGACTGTCGGAACTGGGTGACCCATGGGAACTCGCGCTCGACCATATCTGGAGATTCGTCCGCGGAGTTGTTGTCGACGACGATCACCTCGAAATTGGCCTCATCGCGGACGAGCTCCAGGCTCGCCAAGCAGGCGCGCAGGTCATCGACCGTGTTCCAGCTGCAGATGGTGATGCTAAGGTCGAAATCCGGCATAGACCCCTCGTGCCCGCAGGCAAGCCCCCGCATAGACCAGCAACTTCAACAACGGAAGCAGAGGTGAGGGGTGGTGCTTCTCGAGGAAACGCATCAGGCTGCGATGGGATTCCCAAATCATCGCCATTCGCACCTGCCGCGTCCCTTCCCCCCCGTGATGCAAGATTCGGACCGACGGAACATACCAAGCCTGGCCCCCCTGCTTGGAGAGGCGGTAAAGCAGGTCCACCTCGTTGAAGAAGATCGGGAACTGCTCGTCATAGGGCGGGCTCTGCAGCTGGTCGAGCGCGGACCGCCGAAAGAACAAGAATGTCCCCATGGGTTGCGGGGCCGGTTGCTCAACTGAGTAGTCGAACGCCGGTAACTGATACGCGCCCCACGCGCTCTTTGGATACGCCCGAGCGAGTCCCGTCAGCTCGCCGAGGATCCCGCGCAGCGAAGGGAATCCCCGCACCGATCGTTGGATCAGGCCGTCGGTCCCGATCTGGCACGCACCCAGGGCCACCGCTTCGGGGTGCCGATCCATCGCCTTGAGCGACTCCTCGAGCGTCTCGGGTTCGAGTTCGGTGTCGGGGTTAAGCGTCAGCACGTAGCCTCCCGAGCTCGCCGCGAACGCGAGGTTGTTGCCTCGGGCGTACCCGGTATTCGAACCCGGCTCTATCAGCTTGACGTGAGGGTGTCGCTCGCGGACCATCTCCGCCGAGCCATCGTGCGATGCGTTGTCCACCACGATGACTTCGACGTCATGGCCCCCGGAGTTCCCCGGGATCGACTTCAGACAGACGTCGAGAAGATCCCGGGTATTCCAGTTCACGATCAGAACGCTGATCATGCGGTTGACCGCTAGTTGCCCACCGCCTGCCGACTCAGGAACCGATCGATTTGCGACTTCATGTCGCGGTAGTGGACGGTCGTCATGCCGTCCGTCTTGCCGGTGCGGATCTGCGCGGCGAGGCGATTCGACAGACTGCGAAGATTGTCCGCAGCGAGCATCCGGGCATCGTCGTTGACTGCCCCCGATCCCGCACCCGCTTGGGTGATCAGCGCTGACGTCACGAACCGCTGCAGGTCGCGGCGCAGGCCGTCGACGTTGGTGTTCTTGCCGACCTCGGCGTAGACCGCACCGACGATCGAGCGGTAGTGCTCGTCCATCGTGTACGCGCCGGGCGTCTTGCCCCACTTGAACGCGTTCTCGGCGATGCGATCCACCGCCGAGGCGCTGAGAATCTGCGCGGCGATCAGCGTCTGCCGAGTGCCCACCACGTCACGCAGCGGCGCGATCCAGGTGCTCGAGTCTTCTGTGCTCATGTCGCGGCTGAGGCTCTGGCGGATGTCCGCGGGCAGGTTGGCGATCTCCGGCGATAGACATGCCGAGATCAGCTTCATCGCGCGGCGCTGGTCGTCGGCCGGAGCCGGGGCCAGGGTCTTGCCGGTGAAATGCCGCGTGCCCGCGACACCACCCAAGAAGCGGGCGGCAAGTTGGCCCTGGCGCATAACCGTGCCGATCGAGGACATCACCAAGGTCGTACGGCGGGCCGGGCTCTCACCGGGCCGGGGCAGGTTCTGGATCGCATAGCGCCGTACGCGCTTTGCGGCTTCGAACATCGCCTCGCTGTAGGCGATGGGATCCTTCGCGCAGTCGAACCTGGCCACATAAGGGTTGAAGCTGTCCGCGTTCTCGTCGGTCATGAACGCGAGGCCGGGCTGGGTGCTTTGCGAGGCCAAGGCATCGAGCGCAAATCGCTCGCCCAACGGCGTGGTCGCGTTGACATCCATGTATCCGTAGCGGATCGCCCACACATCGTACACGCCGATCGTGGGGGTGTAGAAGTTGCGTGCGCCGCGAAGCGCGGCGACGATGTTCGCCGGCGTGTAATCCATCACCGACGCGGTGATGCCGCGCTCGTTCGTGATCTGGTCGTTCGCCAGGTCGTTGACCGTGAGGTTGGTCGACGCGATGAAGTTGTGTCGCAAGCCCAAACAGTGGCCAACCTCGTGGCTGACCACGTCGGTGATGAACTGCTTGGCGTAGTCCTCCTTGCTCATGTTTAGCCCGCCCGCCAGCGCCGCCGAATAGGCGAAGCTCGCCGAGCCGGCGAGACCGTGGCCGTAGCGACAGGCGTGCCGCTGCCATCCGTTCTCTTCACAGGCGAGGTCGAGTTGGTGTTGGGCTCGCTCTCGATCCGAGGCCCACAGGTGGAACTCGTCGGTCGTCTTGGCTCCCTCGCGGCGAAGGAGGACTTCCTGCGCTCGTTGGCGCGCATTGGCACTCGGCCCGGCGACATCGAGGGCTTCTTGCTGCGCAAACTGCAACATGTTGGCGTCGAAGGTGACCGCGGCATTCATGATCTCGCCCGTAAAGGGATCGGAGCGGACTAGCGCAACCGCGTAACCCGCATCGGGCGTCATGGTCCAGCGAACCACGTTGTAGCGTCCGTCCGCGTGGTCGTAGTCCTTGTCGTCCGGGGCGTCCTGAACGCGGATCGCGTCCTTGTAGCCGAGCTTCTCGTACGCCTTGTTCCAGTAGAGGATGCCCTTGCGGACCGACTCCCTATAGGCGGGAGGGATGCTCGGGTCGAGGGTCCACACGATCGGCTTGACTGGCTCGGACAAAGCGGCCTTCGGGTCCTTCTTCTTCAAGTTCCAGCGCAGGATGTACCGCTCGGTGCGGTCGGCATTGAGGAAGCGATCGACGTTGTAGAAATCCTCGGTGAAGTAGCCGATGCGGGGATCGGCGAGCCGCGGGCGGTAGTCCGTCTCCTCGCGCAGCCACAGGTTGTAGGTCATCTTCAGCGGGGCGCTGCGGGCGTCTTCCAGGTGGTTGCCGCTGATTCCGAGCAGGGCCATCAGTTCGGCCATCGGTCCCGCTCCGCCGCCCTGCGACTGGTAGTACAGGTTCATCTGTACTACGGTGTTCTTGGGGAAGCTCTTTACGTGGGCCGGGCCCGACTTCTCTCGATCGAGCATGAACTGCCCGCCGAGCCCGAGGTTGACCGCGTTGCCCAGCCGGAACACATCGCCGTAGAAGAGGTTCGTCACGTCGAACAACATCACCTTCCGCGCGGGGTGGGTCTGCGTAACGGTGAACGAACTCAGCACCGCATCCGGGAAGCTGCGCTCCGAAGCCAGTGCGAGGGGGTCGTCCTTCGACCACCGGAACTTCCGCGCGGGCTTGACTAGCCACACCTTGTCCTCGACCTTGTCGAAGCGGAACACATCGACCGCGCCGTAGTTGGTTGGGTCACCGGCCTGCAGGCCCTGGCTCGCCCCGGTCGCCCAGGTCGCCTGCACCAAGAACTGCTTGCCGAGGTGAGCCTCGGGCAGTTCAAGGAAGAGCTGCCGGCCCTTCTGGTACATCGTGAACTGCCCTTCGACCTTCTTGAGGTCCTTGATGAACTTGTCGTACTCCTCCGCCTTCTTCTGGTCTTCTGTTTTGGCGGGTTCGGCTTTCTTGGAGTCGGCCGGGGGAGTCGTCGTTTGAGCGAAGGCGTTGAGCTGGATGCTCACCGCAAGAGCGAGGACAAGCAAGCGGAACGATTTCATGGTGTTTCGTTGGATAAAGACGGTGGAATTTCGACATGTGAGTCACGGTTCCGTCATGCCGTCTCGCCATAATGACACTATGTTGACCGCGCTCGTGTGTCTGATGGTGGGTCCGACGTGGACCGCCGTCGCTTCGGACGATGTTTGGGTGTATCCGCATGCTTCGACGCCGGGAGGTGAGCCGTTCCTGCGCGTTTGGGGTTCGGGATCCCGTGCGGTCGATTCCGCGATCCCGCCCGGCGACGAGTATTCGTACGGCTATGTGCAGTTCGCCCTCAAAGGTGCCCCGGCCGGTGAACTGGCCAGCGCCGAGCTGATCGTTTGGAACGTGCCGAACGAGGCGCTGAGCAAAGCGGTGCTGAAGGAGTATCCGCTCGAGGTCTTCGGCCTGAAGGGCAGCTTCAAGGAAGACACGTTCTCGTTCAACGACGGCTCGGTCGGCCCCGTGGAGCCGGGCTTTGGCAAGGCCGAAGGCAGCATCGAGAAGGACGGGATCAAGCTGACCGTCAACCTGCTCGATGAGAAGGGCAACTTCAAGAAAATGTGGTCTTCCGCCCGCGACAAGGGCTCGATCGGCTTCGCGCTGGCGAGCATGCTTTCGCCGACCGAATCGCGTTCGATGATCTACAAGGTCAACTCGAAGGAAGGCCCGGAAGCCACCCGACCGACGCTGAAGCTCACGTTTAAGGAAGAGTAGAGTTGGCGTGCTGGCACGTTGGCGTGTTAGCTTGTTGGCCTGGGGAGGACCCCACCCCCCAGCCCCCTCCCCGCGGAGCGGAGAGGGGGAGTTCGGGCTCGGAACTTACGCGGCTTTCTTCGAGGTCTTCGAGGAGGCGCTACCTTGCTCGAGCGCAAGGGTAACGCCTTGCACGGCGAGGGTTTGCAGGGTGGAGGCCTGCCCGGTAGCCGTTTTGACGAATCGGTAGCCAGCGGCGTAGTAGCCGACAGGTACGGTGACGTCAAGCGTTAGGTTTCCGACGGTGAACACGTGGAACAGCTTATGGCGGTAGGCCTTGGGCTGCGCTTTACGGTTCGCGTTGGCGAGCGGCTGAAGGAGGATCTCGGTGGTCACTCCAGCCGCATTAGCCGCGGAGGCGGTAAAGGTGAGATCGCCGGTTCCACCGGTTACCGTAAGGTCAACATTGTCGCCATTGAAGCCGGTGGCGGGCGGAGTCGTGGGGATGGTGCCTCCGGGCGTGACCTGCAGGAACTTGCAGGCGAGCTTCATGAAAGCATTGAACGCGGTGGGCTTGTACTTCGATCCATCGAGGGGATCGGAGTTGGTTTGGTTTAGCGCGTAGTTCTTCCAAGCTTGCAGCTGGGTGCTGTCGAATGTGCGATAGACTCCAGACGCGGTGGTGAAGTTCTCGCGGATGAACTGCTGCGCGGGCGTGTTGGGATTTGCTCCCACGACGTGGGGCCGGACGTGGGTGCCATCTTTGCCTTTGCTAAAGACGACATTCCCCGCCTTGCCACTGAGTCCCTGCAACAGGACCGATAGTTCGGCTTTTGCCATGTTTCATGTTCCTCTACTGACATACTCGCCGCTAGGTGCGACTGTATAGTACGTATCGGCATGGTATGGGCGTATCTTCAGCGGGCGCAGAGAGGAGTGACTTCTGTCTTCCGCGTGTGCTAAAGTGACCCATGAGTCTGTACGCTCACACACCTCGACCAGGTTCGGATGAGTGGCATGACCTCAAAGAGCATTTGCAGCGAGTCGGGGAGAAGACTCGCGAAGCCGCGGCTAAGTTCGGTGCTGGTGATGTCGGCTACGTGCTTGGACTTTCGCACGATTTGGCCAAGGCCGATCCGAGGTTTCAGGACTACCTTCGCAGATGTCATGCGAACCTTCCAGCTAAGTCCGAGCCACACGCGGCCCCAAGTGCCATGGCGGTCTATCGCCTCCTGGGATCGTTCGTTATTCCCATCGTAGGGCACCACATGGGCCTGAAGGATGCTGCGGATATCAGAGATCATTTGACCCGCGACTATGGGGAGTCTGTTGCTTGTGCCGCTTCACTCTGGGCCGAGCTTGAGTCGACGCCCTACGAACTCTTCAAGCCTCCATCCGATTTCAGCCCAATTGAGTGCGAGATGCTCATCCGCATGCTCTTTAGCGCATTGGTCGACTCCGACTACCTGGACACAGAGGCACACTTCCTACCATCCCGAACTTCTCAACGGGGCCACGGCTACGAGATGGGGCAGCTTGCAAAGGAACTCCGGGGTCACATGGCTCAGTTTGAGGGTAAGCAAGGAAAAGTCAATAAGATTCGCTCTGATGTTCTCGAAGATTGCCGCAAGGCGGCGGTACGATCCGAACGGTGCGGGCGAGGCGCATATCGGCTGACGGTGCCCACTGGAGGCGGTAAGACGTTGGCGGCCCTGAGTTTCGCGCTCGATCACGCCTCAACAAATGCTATGGACCGGGTGATCGTGGCGATCCCTTACACGAGCATCATCGATCAAACCGCTCAGGTTTACGAGGGAGTGTTTGGGCCGGGCGTTGTCTTAGAGCATCATAGCGCGAGGGACCCAGATGGGCACGGTAGCGATCTCTCGCAGGAGGGTCAGTCGGAAGCCGAGATCCGCCGCCGATTGGCAGCGGAAAATTGGGATGCTCCGATCATTCTGACGACGACTGTTCAGCTCTTCGAAAGCCTCTTTGCGGCCCGATCTTCGCGGTGTCGAAAGCTCCACAACATCGCCCGTAGCGTGATCGTGCTCGACGAAGTTCAGACTCTGCCGCCTCCGCTACTGGAGCCGATTCTGGACGTTTTGGGACAGCTGGTGTCACGGTACGGGTGCACGGTGGTGTTCTGCACCGCCACGCAACCCGACTTCAGCACCCTCCAAGGCAAGCTTTCACCGAAGTGCTTTGAACTTCTTACCCAAGCCATCGAGATCGTTGTGGACCCCGAGCGACACTTTGAGACGCTTCGACGAGTTGAGTATGTGCTTGAGCTTGAACCGCGGACGCCCGCCCAGGTCGCCAGGCGGGTGCAATCGGAGCGCCAAGTCCTCTGCGTTCTCAACACGAGAAAGGATGCGGTGAGCATCCTGAGGGCGTGCGATGACAAGGCTGACCTCTTTCACTTGAGCACCCTGATGTGCCCGCACCACCGCAAGGTTGTGCTGACCGAGGTCAGGAGCCGGCTGAACGAGGGGAGGCCGGTTCGACTCGTTTCCACCCAAGTGGTTGAGGCGGGCGTTGATGTTGATTTTCCGCTGGTCATGCGCGATCTTGGCCCGCTCGATCGGATCGTCCAGGTTGCCGGGCGGTGCAACCGCGAGGGCAAGATGGATGGACTTGGAACGTGCATCGTCTTTGAGCTGGAAGGCGGAAGCGCGCCAAGGGGCAGTTATCGGACGGGGCGCGACCTAACCCGCACTACATTGCGCGAAGTCGTCGAGGGACTAGACCAGCCCTCAATCATCGCGTCCTACTTCCGCGACCTCTACGGCTCCACGAAGACCGATATGCCCGGAATTCAACAGAAGCGAGAGCTATGGAACTACGAGACCGTGAGCCGGGACTTCAAGATGATCAAAGATGACACGATTTCGCTGGTCGTGCTGAACTACGAGCCGAGGGATTGCCCCGAAGCGGTCTCGGACCTACTTGCCACCTATGGGCAGGGATCACCCCGCGACTGGCTTCGGGCGATGCGGCAATACACTGTTTCCGCTGCAAAGTATGAGGTGGAGAAACTTGAGCGGCAGGGTTGGATTCAGCCTCACGAGAGCGGCCTGCAAATCTACACCGGACCCTATGACGACTTGTTTGGGATCGGCTCGGGCGAAGAGCGCGACCCTGCGGATTTGATAGCGTAGAGGATCACTTGGCATTCACAGCACTGTGTGCAGAACCAGTAGGGTATGATCGTGATCTGCCATTCGGCAGGTGTCTGATCAAACTCCGATCCAGCACGGGTCGGGGATTGAAACACAGCTCTGTTTGCAGAAGTCAGGGTTTCGGCCCTGGCTTCAGGGGCTCACTGAGTGATGATCAGCCGCTAGCTAGGATGGACGGAGCAGTGGGACGGCACCCGAACTTGGCGGTCCTGGAATGTCGCCCCCTGCACTTCGCCGGGCAATGCCCGGGCCGACGAATCGGCGGGTTGGGCCCCTCCGTCGTCAGTGGCAGTGTACTCCAGGGGCTCAAAGGAAGGTTGTCTTGAACCCAGGCATTGTATTCTCGATTCGAAACGGGGTGCCGACCGTAGAAGCGACGACGAATCTATTCGCTCACCCCGACTTAGATCCAGATGCTCAGAACTATCCACCCGGCTGCGAAGGCCGTCGGGTGCGCTACGAGGTGCTGCGCAATAACCATGAACTGGTTGAGAGGTTCCGTGATGCCATCGGAACATCACCGAAGATTGCGTCTTGCGAGGAGGTAAGTGAATGAACGACCGATTGGTCTCGGTGAGGGTGAAGGGAGACTTCGCCTTGTTCACGAGACCCGAAAACAAAGTCGAGCGGGTGAGCTACCCGCTCCCAACGCCGTCGGCGGCACGAGGCATCGTGGAGGCGATCTTCTGGCATCCCCAGTTCACCTGGCGGATTGCCGAGATTCACGTGCTGAGCGAGGTCAAGACCTACGGCATTCTGCGTAATGAGGTCAACAGCAAGATGTCGCCGGCGCGGTCAGAGCCCTACTATGCCGACGACGATCGCAGTCAGCGGCACAGCGTTTGTCTGCGGGATGTGGACTACGTGATCTTTGCTGAGCCAGTCGTGCCGCCCGGTGGCAGCGAGCACGCGAAGGAGTTTAGGGAGCGCTTCGAACGTCGTGTCAAGCGGGGCGAGTGCTACCATCGGCCCGCACTCGGCTGTCGGGAGTTCGCGGCCGAGTTTGAGCCGTGGGATGGATCGGTCGAACCGGTGCCTTGGAATGAAGATCTGGGGCTCATGTTGTGGGACTTGGACTACCAAGTCAAGCCGCCCTTCTGGCCCAAGTTCTTTGACGCCAAGGTAGAAGCAGGGGTGATGCGGGTTCCCGCCCATCCGATCGGAGGTGCAAGGTGATCTTGCGGCGGCTCGTTGAGTTTACGGAGGGGTTGCCGGACATACCGCCGCCTGGATACCAGCCAGCTCTGATTACGAAACGAATCCGGCTCAACGCGGATGGGTCGTTCCGAGACGTGATTTCGCTCACCGGCGAAAAGCGCGGCAAGCGGGAGGGTCTGACCCTTCAGGTGCCTCGGGAACAACCACAGCGGACGGTTGGCGTCGTGCCTCGGCTCATCGCGGACAACGCAAACTATGTGCTCGGCAAGGTTCGGGAGAAGGACAAGCCAGCACAGGTGATCGCGAGGCACGAGTCCTACGTTAGCCTCGTCGAAGAGTGTGCCGAGGCGACAAAGAACCTAGCAGTGCGAGCCATTGCGACGTGGCTACGCTCCGACGGGCCCAGCCAGTTGCGGGAGGACCCAGACATGGCCGAAGATGAGGACATTTCATTCACGGTTGCCGATCTTGATCCGACAACGTTGCCCGACGTGCGCGAGTTCTGGGCGGCAAAGATGGCTACGGAGGCTCAAGCTGTTTGCCTGGTGACGGGCAAGTTCGGCCCGGTTGTAGACCGAATGCCTGTTCCCATCAAGGGCATTCCGGATGGCCAAATCAGCGGGACGGCGTTGGTGTCGGTCAACAACGACGCAGGCACGTCCTTTGGGCTCAAGGCCGCCCTGAACTCGCCGATCAGCGCGTATGCGGCGGAGACGATCTGCAACGGTTTGAACTACCTCCTGGCTTCTGATCGGCACTCGTTGCGAGTCGGAAAGTCGGTGTACGTGTTCTGGACGCGGGAAGCCGAGGCGTTTAGCTGGGACATCTTGAAGGACCCCAAACCTGAGGATGTCAGCGAACTACTGAAGAGCGTGAACAAGGGCCGAGAAGCAAGGCCGGCGGATGCGAAAGACTTCTTTGTCCTCTCGCTCAGCGCAAACGCTTCTCGGATTGTCGTCCGCGATCATTACGAACTCACGCTCAATGAGGTGAAATCGAAGCTGGCCACTTGGTTCAGAAAGTTGAGCCTTGTTCAGCCCGACGGCGGCGAACCAAGACCCGTCGGGCTGTACCGCCTGGCGGTGTCCATGTTCCGGGAGGCCAAGGACATGCCCGCGCATGTACCCACCGCGTTGCTGCGGTGCGCTTTGACGGGTGCGCCGCTCCCCGACTACATACTCGGTCTCGCTGTCAAGCGAAACCTTGCGATGCAAGGTCCGTACGGCGAGTTCAACAAGAAGCGCTACCTCTCGGTCGAGAGGCTATCGCTCATCAAAGCTATTCTCGAACAGAAAGGAGGAATACCATTGACTGCCTTGAACACCGAACACCCTGATGCCGCATACCACTGCGGCCGCCTCTTGGCGCTATTGGAACAAATCCAACGTGCCGCGCTTGGTGACATCAACGCCACCGTCGTGGACCGCTTCTATGGAGCGGCCTGCGCAAGCCCCGGAACGGTCTTGGGCAATCTCGTCAATGACGCGCAATCTCATCTGGCGAAGATGCGAAAGGGATCGGGCGACGGCTGGGCACAGAACCGACTTGGCGAAATCCTCAGCGCGATCGGCGACCAGTTCCCAAGGACCCTCAGCCTTCAGCGTCAGGGCCTCTTCGCACTTGGTTTCTATCACCAGAAAGCCCACGACCGAGCGGCTGCCGCAGAAAACAAGGCCGCAAAACTTGCCGCTCAAGGAGAACTCCTATGAACATCCCCGCCACCATCACCGATCCCAAGAAGCGTTACGACTTCCTTTTACTCTACGACGTGCAAGATGGGAATCCGAACGGCGACCCTGACGCGGGCAACCTGCCGCGGATCGATCCGGAAACGATGCAGGGCATTGTCACCGACGTTTGCCTGAAGCGGAAGATTCGGAACTATGTGGACATGGTCCATCAAATGAACGGTGACACAGCCAACGATAACGGCATCTTCGTTCGGGACAGCGGTATCGCACTGAACACGAAGATCAACGATGCCAAGCTGACCGCAGACCCGGAGAACAAGCAGAAGAAGATCGCGAGTGAGAAGGGCCGGAAGGAGATGTGCCGCCGGTTCTACGACGTGCGGATGTTCGGTGGCGTGCTCACCACCGGCGAAAACTGCGGGCAAGTTCGGGGCCCGATGCAACTCACGTTCTCGCGGTCTATCGATCCGATCATCCCCGGTGACATCTCGATCACCCGGGTCGCGGTAACCCAAGAGGGAGCCGACAAGGAATCGGAAATGGGCCGCAAGGCGCAGGTGCCCTACGGGCTGTACTTGTGCAAGGGCTTCTACTCGCCCATGCTAGCGAAAGATACCGGCGTCTTGGAGGCGGACTTGGAGCTGTTCTGGCAGGCCGTTCTAGGCATGTTCGAGAATGACCGGAGCGCGAGTCGGGGATTCATGCAACTTCAGGGCGTATTCATCTTCGCGCATGAGAACCCGTTGGGGAATGCGCCAAGCGGCAAATTGTTCGACCGGGTGCAGGTGGCGAAGCATGCAGCAGTCGAAGCGCCGCGGAAGTTTGAGCACTACAACCTAGAGGTCAATGTGGGAGAGTTGCCTGCTGGAGTGAGCTACGTTCGTCTGCTTTGATCGACGTGCCTGGCCGGGACATCGGCCAGGCACTTCCGACATGCCGGAGTTCCCTGAACCCATCATGATTAGTGCGCTGCAACATGCGGCGTATTGCCCGCGGCAGTGCGGGCTGATCCATCTTGAGTCGGTCTGGGATGAGAATACGTTCACGCTTCGGGGGACGGCGGCGCATGTGCGGACGGATGAGCCGACGAGTCGGACGATCGACGGCGTGCGTGTCGAGCGGGGCTTGCCCATCTGGTCGGATCGGTTGGGGTTGGTGGGGAAAGCGGACACGGTGGAGTTTTGGGAGGACCCCACCCCCCGACCCCCTCCCCGCGAGACGAACCACTCGCGGAGAGGGGGAGAATCGGATGACCCCTCACCCCCCGGCCCCCTCTCCACGGACACTGCACCGGGGCGACGGGGAGTACGGATTGTGCCCGTCGAGTACAAGTCGGGGTCGGAGAAGCGGGGGGTGCCCGAGAAGATTCAGCTCTGCGCGCAAGCCCTCTGCCTCGAAGAGATGTTCGACTGTACGATCGAGGAGGGCGCGATCTTCTGGGTGGCGTCGAAGAAGCGAGTCGCGGTGCCCATCAGCGAAGCGCTCCGTGCGGAGACACTCCAGATCATCGAGTTCACGCGCGAAATCATCAGCGGCGCGCAACTACCACCACCCGCGGATGACAAACGGTGTCCGCGGTGTTCGCTGATCGACGCTTGCATGCCAAGCGTTGTTCGCCGAGCCGCTCTCGTCCAGGAACGAAGCCTGTTTCAGCCTAGACCGGAAGTGGATTTGCCATGACTCGACAGTTTCTCAACACCTTGTACATCGGGACGGAAGGTGCACATGCGCGGCTCGAGAATGATCAGGTGAAGGTCGAACTCGAAGGCGAGAAACTGCTCGCGGTGCCGATTCACCACCTGGGGGCGATGGTGATCTATGGGGTTGCGACGGTGTCTCCGCCGCTGTTCATGCGGTTTGCGGACGAGGGGCGAACGGTCGTCTTTCTGGATCGTACCGGCAGGTTTCGGGCCCGTTTGGAAGGCAAGCGGACGGGCAACATCCTGCTCCGGAAGGCGCAGTATGACTATCAAAGTGAGTCGCCTCGGTGCCTCAGCTTTGCCAAGAACGTAGTGGCGGGCAAGATTCAGAACAGCCGCCAGGTACTCATGCGAGCGGCGCGGGACGCGAAAGATGAACGCCGCGAGGACCTTGAGGGGGCACGGGACGATCTTGCCGACTACTTGCAAATGCTGCCCGATTGCGCCACGCTGGACATGGTTCGCGGCATAGAGGGGACGGCGGCGCAAAGTTACTTCGGAGCGTTTGACTCGATGATCACAAATCAACGAACGGACTTTAGATTCGATGGGCGGTCCCGGCGTCCTCCTCGGGATCGGGTGAACGCCCTGTTGTCGTTTGTGTATAGCGTGTGCACGTCGGACTGCGTGTCGGCGTTAGAGTCGGCGGGGCTCGATCCGCAGTACGGCATCCTTCACGCGGTGCGGCCGGGGCGCCCGGCACTCGCGCTCGACCTGATCGAGGAGTTCCGCGCCCTGCTTTGCGACCGGTTGGTGCTTAACTTGATCAATCGGAAACAGATCACCTCCGCGGATGTGACGGTGCGGGCGGGCGGGGCGGTGATCTTGACGGATGATGGCCGCAAGAAGGTGCTGGTCGAGTATCAGCGGCGCAAGCAGACGGAGGTTGCGCACGCCCTATTCTCCGAGACGGTGCCGATGGGGTTGCTGCCATTCATTCAGGCTCGCTTGATGGCGCGGGTTTTTCGCGGGGATGTGGCCGCGTATGTGCCTTATCAACCGGTGAGATAGATGGACAAGTTGAACATCTTAGCTTGCTACGACGTGCGGACGGTGACGGATACCGGCAAGTTGCGATTGCGAAAGATGGCCAAGGCTTGCGAGGCCTTCGGGCAACGCGTTCAGTATTCGGTGTTTGAGTTGACGGTGACCGAGGCGAACTATCAGCGGTTCTTGGCTCGTGCCTTAAAGATCATGGAGCCGACTGAGGACAGCCTGCGGATTTATGTTTTGGGGTCGGACCGGCGGCGAGTTGTACGGGTGTATGGCGTGGATGGCTGGCGCGACTTCGACGGGCCGCTGGTGATCTAGCGCGAACCGGTTGTGGTGACAGGTTTGAGGGTTTGCTTCGCGTTCGAATTTGAGCCTGAGAGGGCTCGTTGCACCTTGAGAACTGCATAATGATCCCTGGCGGTGGGGCTTGGATTTGAGTCTAAATTCTGCCGTCTCACCCGCCCCTCGGGGCGGGTGCGGATTGAAACTCAAGCGAGAGTTCCGGCAACGCACCCGATAGAGGTCTCACCCGCCCCTCGGGGCGGGTGCGGATTGAAACCCAGCGACAGCTCGTACTCCGTGCCCAGCCGGTAGGTCTCACCCGCCCCTCGGGGCGGGTGCGGATTGAAACCCGTCAACAAGAACGCCCCTGATGACAAGGGCTACGGTCTCACCCGCCCCTCGGGGCGGGTGCGGATTGAAACTACATGGCCCACAACGGGGCGGCGAACACGTTCGGCCGTCTCACCCG
>JADZEW010000008.1 GCA_020850325.1 Methanoregulaceae archaeon | reverse complement strand
CCCAAGATAGCGTTCGACTCCCGCCGCGGACGACGCGTGCACACTCTCGCTATGGGCCTCGATTAGCCCAAGGGGAATCGTGCCTTCCCGCGTCGTTCCCGACTCGCAGTGTTTTACTAGGGGAGGATCTAAGGGGGCAAGATTACTGGCCGCCGGTCGCGCCGATGGTCGCAATCGGCGTGATCCCCGACGGCAGAGCGTCGCCGGCTTTCGGCAGGTGAAGTACGAATCGCCGCATGTCCCACGCGTAGGTCGGACATCGCTCCGCACAAAGGCCGCAGTGGAGGCACAGGTTTTCATCCTTCACCATCACCCGGCTGGTCTGCTTGAGCGAGTCCGACACGAAGAACGGTTGGTGCGGGTCGAGCCGCGGAGCCAAGAGCCGGGCCTCAATCTCCTCTTCTTCCCCGTTGATCGCGATCGTCAGACAGTCCGTCGGACACACATCGATGCACGCGTCGCACTCGATGCAAAGCGACGCGGTGAAATGTGTCTGGATATCGCAGTTCAAGCACCGTTCGACCTCAGCGCGGGTCTGCTCCTCGGTGAAGCCTTCCTCCACTTCGATCGACATGTTCGAGAACCGGATCGGCAGATCGACGTGCTTCATCTTCTGCCGGCTGCGCGGATCGAAGTTGTTGCTGTACGACCATTCGTGCAGACCCATCTTGGTGCTGGTCAACGTTTGACCATGGGGAGGACGATCTGAGACCGACAGGCCGCTGCAGAACTGATGGATGGAGATCGCGGCTTCGTGGCCTTGGGCGACCGCCCAAATGATGTTCTGCGGACCGAAAGCGGCATCGCCGCCGAAGAACACGCCGGGGCGTGAGCACATGAAGGTCGTCTTGTCGACGACGGGCATGTCCCACTTGCCAAACTCAATGCCACAATCTCGCTCGATCCACGGGAACGCATTCTCTTGGCCAATGGCAAGGATGATCGAATCGCATGGGATGGTGACCTGCCCGGCGGGAGTCTGCACGAGCTTTCCGTCGACCTCTTCCGAGGTGAAGCGGTCGAACTCCATGCCCACGAGCTTGCCGTCTTCGACGAGGTAACGCACCGGAGAGAGGTTTTCGAGAATCTCGACTTGCTCTTCTTCGGCATCCTCAAGCTCCCACGGCGAGGCCTTGAAGTACTTGCGCGTCTTGCGGGCGATGACCTTGACGTCCTTGGCACCCAAGCGCTTCGAGGAGCGGCAGCAGTCCATGGCCGTGTTGCCGACGCCGATGATGAGCACGCGCTCGCCGATCGAGCTGACGTGCCCGAAGTGGATGTTCGCCAGCCACTCGATACCAATAAATACCTGGTCGCTGTCGTACCGGCCGGCGAGTTCGAGTTCCTTCCCTTTCGGCGCGCCGCTGCCGACGAACACGGCATCAAATCCCCCTTCGTCGAGCAGGGCTTTCATGCTGTCGATCGGGGTGTTGTAACGGACCTCGACCCCCATGTCCACGATGTAACCGATCTCTTCGTCGAGGACTTCGGCAGGCAGGCGGAACGAGGGGATGTTCACGCGCATGAGTCCACCCGCGGACGGTTTGGCCTCGAAAATCGTGCACGAGTAGCCGAGGGGCATCAGGTCGTTCGCGACGGTCAGCGACGCCGGGCCTGCGCCGATGAGGGCAATCCGCT
This sequence comes from Methanoregulaceae archaeon, assembly GCA_020850325.1. Classification (GTDB taxonomy): domain Bacteria; phylum Armatimonadota; class Fimbriimonadia; order Fimbriimonadales; family Fimbriimonadaceae; genus JANJUB01. The sequence goes on along the minus strand of JADZEW010000008.1, from coordinate 468,177 downwards.
TCCCGTTCTTGACCTCGGGGATCTTGGGGAGGCGGTCGCGGATATCCGACTTGTTATCGGCGGCCACACGCTTCAGGCGGCAGATCGCGACGGGCTTGTCTTCCACCCGGCCCCGGCGGCAGGCGGGTTCGCAGGGACGGTCGCACGTACGGCCAAGAATTCCAGGAAACACATTGGAATCCCGGTTGACCATATAGGCGTCGTCGAACCGCCCTTGGGCGATCAGGCGGATGTACTCGGGAACATTGGTGTGGGCGGGGCACGCCCACTGGCAGTCCACTACCTGGTGGTAGTAGTTCGGATTGCCAACGTCGGTCGGCTCCATGTTGACCGCAGTATACGTGATCCTACTTCCGCGCTTGCTTGCTTGGCGGTGAACTTTCCAAACTATGGCGAAGAACTCTTGTCGGAGAGGGCCATGTTCAGCTGAGTACCTGCGGCAACAAAGCCCAGTTTGGAGTAGAGCTGCTCGGCTCCCGCGTCTCCGGGTGTAAGCCACGCGACTTCCCCACCTGCTTCGAAAAACCGCTTCAACAGAGCCTGAATCACCGCTCCAGCGTGGCCACGTCGCCGATACTCGGGCAGCGTCGCTACGCCGGCGATCTCCCTAACCGTGGGACCGCCAATGGCGAATCCGGCGCTCACGGCGAGTCCGTCTTCCCAAGCGAGGGCCGCCAAGTATCGGTCCTCCGCAATCGCCTTCGCGGTCGTGGTCTGCTGCGCTTCCGTCGACACGGCTCCGAATGCCACATCGGTGATCGAGTTGATCAGGGGCACGTCGGCGGGCGATGCGGCGGTGACGTGCGCGCACTCTGACGAGGTCCACTGCTCGGCGGTCATCGTCATGACGGGTGCCTTCATCTCGATGCCGAATCCGGCTCGGGTCAACTCAGCCGCCAACTTTGGATATCGTTCGGCGAAGAACTCTAATCGCGGCTGTCGATTGAGGGCCGCGAACGCGGCGATCAGTTCCTGCACTTGTCCTGCGTCGGCATCGTGCTTGGGAACCGCGTAGTTCATCCAAGGCGTGGGGTCGTCCGGCGTCCAGTAGATCGCAAACCCATCGAGGTGATGGGTTTGGCGAGATTGAGCGAGACCCTCGCACAACGTCGCCTCGAGGGACGCGAGGACTTGGCTCACTTAACCCCCGACCACCTCGACATCCTTTCGCCGGCTTTCGGGCGTGACCTTCAGGTCGATCACCTTTCCGCCTCGCACCGTCCCCTCGACCGTGGTCTGCTTCGGCGCGTGGAGCTTGAACGACACCTCCCAGTCCTTCGGCCACGCGGGCAAGAGGAAAATCCGGTCGCCGTCGGTCTGCATCAGCATCGACTGGGTGACCTTCATGAGGATGCCGCCATGCGTTTGATCGGGAGTCCAATCGTAGTTCGGGCCCCAGAAGGCGGGAAACCGCATGCGGCGGTCGTAGTTGCGCGACCTCGCAACCACACTCTGGCGGGCCTGATCGGTGAGCCCGAGGTAGGCCATGAAGACGTCGTCTTGCCGCCAGCCCGAGTTGCCGCGGTCCCACCGATGCTCGAGGGCACGAACCGCGAGGTCTCGATTCGGCTTCTCGAACGAAGACAAGCGGAACGGGAACACCGCGTAAAGTTCTCCGTTCTCCACGTTGCTCTTTTGGGCGAACTTCTCAGCGGGGGCGAAGGCGGGCTTACCGTCGATCATCCGAACGGGAAGATCCGGCAAGCTGGACTTGAAAGCGCTCCAATGAGTTCGAAGGCCTTCCGGCACCTTGCCTTTGGGCAGGGCCAGGAGCTTGTCCAGAATGGCGTGGAGCCCCGCGACCTCGGGCATGGGGTTGACACAGTCCCACCAGGTCTCGAGCGACTGCGAGGGGTGCATGATCAGCTTGCCGTTCTCACCCCTCTTATAGAACTTGTCGAAGAAGTTGACCACCGCCTCCGCACTCGGAAGAACCCGCTTCTGGAGAAGCGCCTCGTCGCCCGAATGCTCGTAGGCTTCGATCATCATCCAGACCAGTTCCGGCCCGGCCACCCACTCCCACTTGTGCCAGCCGCTCTCTTGCAGTGGGTCCTTGCGCTGGTTCCAGGGTGTCCAGCCGTACGACTCGTTGAACACATCGCCCCAGAAGTGGATGCACTCCGCGAAGTAGGCCGCGTTGTCGAAGCCGAAGTACTGCTTCGTCCGATAGCGGTTCAAGGGGAGCAGTTCATCCACATACATCCGCAGCAGCGGTTCGAGCATCTCCAAGTCGCCGCTGGCGGCGAGGCTCAAGTACGCGATCCGGGTGTTCTGCCACCAGTATCCTGGCCCCCATCGGCGGTAATCAGCATCGCCCGGGGCACCTGCTTGGGGCACGGTGAAGATAGAGCCGTTGAACTTGATGGGGTAGCCGCCGCGACCCGCGCAAGCGGTGACAAACCGCTGCAGCGCGTACATGCGGCTGACGTGGGACGCCTCGTCTTCGCCGCTCGACTCCGGGGTGGAGATGACGACGTTACCGTTGACACTCACCTTCCATCCCTTGGCTGAGGCGTCGACCTCAACTGTTGACCACTGCCCTACCGGGACGGCATTCGGGGCGGTGTACTCATCGGGGCCAACGATAAGGCGCAAGATGTTGTTCGGCCGAATGTCGAGGAGGAAGCCGTCGCTGCCCCCAGGCGTCACCTTGTCGAAGATGCGCCCGAATCCGCCCGCCTCCGGATTGACTTCAGCCTTTAGCTTGAAGGGCCGGCTGAAATCCCTAGCCAGTTCGGGGTTGCGAATCTCGCCAACAAACTTCTCGCTGTCAACCTGCGTGACTCCGACTCTGAGCGGATACGAATTGATCGGAGCCGGGGCGGGCGGCGTTTGGCTGGAAGCGACGATCCAGCTCCGATTCCAGAAGGTCCGCCACCACTGCTCGTGCGCTCTTCGCCGCGCCGCGAGAGGGATGCGATCCGTGCGGTCGATCATCGCTTCCACCTCGCGCCTCCACTCCTGTGGGGCAGCCGGGTGCTTGGTCAGCACATAGATGTCGAATCGATGCCGCTCATTCCTCGGCGACTCAAGCGTGGTGTCATTTACCCGCAACGCGTCGGGGGCATCGATGATCGCGCCGAAGGTGCGGTGGAGCAGCGGATCGGGGCGGTTGAATCCCTCGACGCCTTGGACCCGCGCATGCTCAGCCGGGCCGACCGACTTGATGTTGTGGTGGAACCAGCCGATGCGCCCGGACATCGCCCCGATCACTGAATCCGGCTCGACGACGGTCGGTGCGTGTTGGTTGTCGGGCTTACTCCGGTCATACATCGTGTCGCTGATTTCGATGACCGGCAGCGTTGTACGCTGCTTACGCCAGAGTTCGATCGACGCCGTCGCTGTCGTCGCTCGTCGTCCCGCGACCGAGACGTGGATGATCGGGCGGTTCGCATCCACCCAAACGTCGAGCGCGGTGCCATCGCCGTAGCGCACCTTCATCGTGCCGTCGACGAGCGAGAGTTCCTGCAGGAAGGGCTTCGTGGATGGAGCGGGATCGAGTCTGACCCGCACCTTGCCCAGCTTCAGCAGTCGACCGTTGTCATCCCAACTGTCGCTCTTGCCGATGTAAAAGCAAAGGTCGCCGTTCTGCTCGACCCAGGCATTGAGGCTGACGTCACCATTGCCCAAAGGCATCGATCCCAGGTGGTCTTTGCTCGGACCATCCCAGATGACGTTGTAACGCTGGGGACTCTCGGCGGCAGCTTGGAGGCACATGGCAAGGACGGCGACGACGGCATAAGTTCGCATAGGCGGCTCGGCGAGAGTCTACCGGCAGCCCCGCTTAATGACGATGCCCCGCCGACGACTGTCGGCGAGGCACCTTGAACAGGTCTCGAAGCTTACGCCCTTCGTCGTCGTCGCAACATTGCCGCAACGCCGATTCCAAGAGCGGCCATGGTAGCCGGTTCGGGTACGGCCGTGTAGTAGACATTCCCGGTAAGGGCTCGCGGGGTGAACATCGTGCCCGCAAAGGCGACGGCACCCGTGCGCGAGTGCGCCGAGAACAGCGCCAAGTCCGCGTTTGCGAAGTTGGTATTGGACGTGGTGCCGGTGCCGAAGTAGCGAATACCACCGCCGGTCGTGATGCTGTGCAGATACACGCCCGTCGTTTGCCCTGCCGTTAGATAGATACTGTTCGTAAGGCTAATGCCAGCCATGGTCAAAGTACCATTTGAGACGGCGTTTGCGGTCTCGAGAAGAGTCCAGCCGACGTTGCTCCCCTGGAAGCCAACATACGTTCCGGGTCGCGTGTACACCTGAATCTGAACTGCGCTGCCGGCCGCCGATCCGAACATGGTGTCGAATCCACTCACCAGCAAGTCGGACGTCGTCGGCGTGAGATCCATGAAGATCCCCCCCGTGCCATTGTTCGACGTTTGATTTGCGTTAAGCACCAGCGCGTGGCTCGCTACGGGAACTGCCAGAGCCGCCAATATGATAAGTCGTTTCATGTGATCTCCTCCAGCCGCCTCGCGGGGCGACATCACTCTATCCTAACCGAAAAGTCAAGAATTCGCAAGTTGACCGGCCAAACCCGGCAATTCTGCCGGGCTCATGGATGAACCTTTCTCCCGTCCTCGAGCGACGCCAGACCAGAACTGGTAGCATCGCGCTGGTGATTCGAGTCGCTCGCTGGTTGGTGGTCACATGCCTGCTCTTCGTGCAGGCTCACAACCTTGTGCCCCACCACCATCACAGCGAAGTGGGCCCAATGCCCGGGCACAGCGGCAAGGTCACTCTTGAGCACTTAGCGTTCGATTGCGCTCATCCAGAGTACGCAGGCCACGATGACCTGCCCTCGGATACCGCTTCTCGGCGCTTCCATCAGACTTCGCCGCACGCCATGCTTGCGGGGCGTGTGGTCAGCGTGGCCATCACGGCCGAGCGAGTCATTGCGATTGTCGCCGTCGGGGGGCTTGATTGCGCTCCCATCCATGGACCGCCTTCTCCGAACACTTCCCCACGTGCCCCTCCCGCCGACTTCGCCTAAGTTCAGGCCCGCGGGATCCTTGATCGATATGACGCCCTGTCCCCGGTTGCCTGCCCCTCGTCGTTGGGCCCCAGGAGGACAGATTGACACGCACGATATCAACCCTATTCGGCTTCGTAGCTTTGGCGTCGCTTGTCGCAGCGGCCGGTGTACAAGCCGGTCCAGATGAACTTGTTAAGAAGGCCCTCGCGGCCAGCCCGGCCGTAAGTGCCAAACGGCTTCAGCTAGATAGCGCGAAGCAAACCGCGCGTGCCCTCGCGGCTCCATCGAGCCTCGAGTTGGAGCTAGCTCCCGGCGTCGGTTTCACCAACTCAAACTTTGCTTTGGGCCAGTCGATTGACTTCTCGGGAGTACGGGCCGCTCGCGCGCTAAGGGCACGGTCGGAGGTCGCGATCGCGGAGGCCGAAATGCTCGGTGCGCAGGCAGACGTAGCGGCACGAGTGCTCACCAGCTACTCCGACGTGCTTGCCGCCCTCGAAGAGGCGACCAGTGCGAGGCTCGGTCTCGAGTCAGCGGAGGCAACGCTCTCCGCCATCAAGAAGAGAGTCGAAATCGGTGAAGCTCCGGCGGTCAACGTGATCCGAGCTGAGGTGGAGGTTCAGCGCGCTTGGCAACAGATTCTCGTCAGCGACGCCGAGTTGAAGAACTCCCGCGCCACCCTCGCCTCGCTCTTGGGCGAACTACCCGATTCAGAAAGCCCGTTGAATGCCGCGTGGCCCTCGGTGGACTCCGTCGAGGAACTAGCCCAGAACTACCTATCGCGAATGCCGCGAGCCAAGGTGGCGCAAGCCACGGTCGAAGCTGGGCGTGCCGCCGAACTCGAAGCTCGAAGGCGCAATCTGCCCTCGGTCTTTGCCGGACTGACTGCCGACGCGTGGAGTCTGGATCGGCGGCCGACCGTGCGAGACAACTTTGGGTTGCAGCTTCGGATCGCCTTTCCCTTCGACCTGGGCGAGCAGCGCCACACCGTCAAGGCCGCCCAATCGGTCCGCGGGGCGAGAGAAGCGGAGCACAAGGAAGTTGTCCGCCAGCTAGAACTCGAACTCCTTATCGCCCAAACGAGCCTTGCCACGGCCAAGTCTGTTGCCGAGGGATACACGACGGGCATTGTGCCCAAAGCCGAGCAGATGGTGAGGGCAATGCAGGCGGGTCTCGAATCGGGTCTGACGAGCCTCATCGAAGTCCTCGAGGCCCAACGGGCTCTAATCCAGCTGCGGCGCGAAGCCACGGTCGCCGCGAAGAACGTCCGACTGGCCGAAGTGCGACTTCGAGCCGCTACCACCCGCTTCCCGGGTTTGGAGATGAACTGATGAAGAAGCTTCTCGCACTTGTTCTGCTTGCCGGGTGCGTTCCGGCGTTCTCACAAGAAGAAGCGGGCCATGCTCATGGTCCGGATGGCCGTCACATTGTCGAGCCTCAAGAGGTGCCATTGACTGAGGGTGGCTTCATTTTGAGCCACCACGACATGCGAATCGAGGGGCCCGATGGCAAGACCATCTTGGGCGCTACCGTTGACTCGACGATTCACCGCAAGGGCGATGTGAACGCGGTCATCCACGTCGAGCGCAACGTCTATGAGCCCGAGAACGAAGTCTACGGCTCGCACATGACCTACAAAGAACCAGGCGAGTATGTGCTGGCTCAGAAGGTCTACTTGCCTGACGGGCGCGCCTTCGCCGTCAACTTCCCCATTTACGTCCCCGCGCTTGCCGAAGGTGCGGCGGAAGATGAGCACGCGCATGGACCGAACTACCTGCTCATCGGGGGAGCCATCGTTGGAGGGTTGCTGCTGATCGGAGGCACCTACCGCCTTGGGCAACGGAGCGCCCGTCGCGCCAGTTCTAGTCTGCTCTTGGTCGGCGTTTTCGCCGCATCCGCGATCGCGCCCATCGGATGGACCCAGGATGACGAAGCCGGCCACATGCATGGTCCCGACGGGCGCCACATCGTGGCCCCCGACGCTGAGAAGGCGGCAGGACCGGCGCTTCGCGCCTTCCCTGCTCCCAACCGCGGACAATCCGCCCAGGTGGTTTCCGACGGGATCAAGTTCGTCCTCAAGATCGAGAATGAAGAGATGAGTCCCGATCCTGACCTTGTCGCCCTTGGCGCGGAGAAGGCCAAGCTCATCGGTCTTCAGACCGTCCTGGTGCAGGCATCGGCCACGGGTGGAGGACTCCAAACCACCGGCCAAGTTCGCGCCAACCCGAACGGACTGGTTGTCGTCGATGCGCGGGCGTCGGGCCGAGTCGTCAGCTTGGGGGCTCTGCCTGGAACCACCGTGCAGCGAGGACAAACGCTTGCCGTCATTGCGAGCCCTGATCTCGCTGATGCTCAGTCGGCATACCGACGTGCAACCGCCGAAGCCGCTCAAGCGAACGCCTCGGTGCGCATTGCCCAATCCGCCGTTGAGGGCGCCGAGACGAGACTCGAAATCGCCGACCGGACGCTGGTTCGACAGCGCCAACTCGCCACTGCCGGGGCCTTTGCTTCACCCTCACTTGAGGCCGCTAGGTCCGCTTCATCCGAGGCTCAAGCCAAGCTGACCAACATGACCGTGACGGTCAAGGCGCTCGAGGTGAAGGTCGCGCGACTTGAGCAGGGACTCGCTACGGGCATCGTCGCTCGACGGGAGTACGACGAGGCGGCGGCAGAGTTGGCACGAGCTCGGAACGACGAAGCGGATGCTCGGCAACAGGTGGCGATCGCCCGTGAAGCTCTCGTCCGCGAGGAGTCCATCACGGCCAAGGGGATTCGGACCGCTCGCGAGGTCGAGGCAGCCCAGGCCGAGGTCGATCTTGCCCGTAATGCGCTTCAGTCCGCAAGAAACAGCCTCCTGCAGGCTCGCGCCGATCAGACTCGCGTCGCAAGCTTGACCCGCGTGGCGGTCGACCAAATCCGAATGCTCGGCGGTTCGCCGGGCGGAGGTAACCAGGTGACCATTTCGGCACCCATTTCCGGTGAAGTGGAACACCGCTTCGTCAGCGTCGGCCAAACCGTTCCTGCCGGGCAACCGCTCTATGACCTTCTCAATGCCGAGGTCGTCTGGGTGCTCTCCGACGTATATGAACTCGACATTCCCAAGGTACAGGTGGGCCAATCGGTGGTTGTCGTCGCTGACGCTCACCCTGATCAGACCTATCGCGGGCAGGTTGCGTTCATTCACAACGAGGTGGACGAGAAGACCCGAACGACCAAGGTAAGGGTCGTCGTCGACAACCCCGGCGAGCGCCTCAAGCAGAACATGTTTGTGCGTGTTCAGCTTGGAACCGGTTCGGCGGCTCAAGTCACCGTGCCGACCGCGGCCGTTCAGACCCGGGACGGCCTCACCTTCGTGTTCGTCGAGGAAATGCCCGGGACCTACCGCCGGGTGATCGTTCAAGCCGGAGGCACCCTGGGCAACCGAACCATCATCAAGGGCGGGCTGGAGAGCGGCAAGAAGGTCGTCACCGACGGCGCGTATCAGCTGACGGCGATGGGGGGTGGACAATGATCGCGACTCCCCTTCTCGCTCTGTTGCTGATGCAACCCGTGAGCGTCGACCAGCAGATTCGCACCCGGTACGTCGCATGGGACGCGGCCTACCGAGAGATGAACCTCGATGCCCTCGATCGACTCCTCGACTCGGAGTTCACGTTGGTTACGGAGCGCGGCACGATCCTTTCAAAGTCGTCCTACCTCGCCAGGCTTGCCAAAGCCGACCGGCCGGGAGTCTATGAGACGACCGTTCTCAGGGTCAAGGTAACCGGCTCCCGCGCCACCGTACACACCTCGGAGAAGTCGGGGGATAAGGGCAAGCCCCCATCAACCCACTTCTACATCGATACTTGGATTCTGCGGGATGGCCATTGGCGCATGCTGCAAAGTCGAACCACAGGGGAGCGCTAAGATGCTGAACCGCTTAATCGAGGCGAGCATCCGGCATCGCCTCATGGTCGTAGCGCTCACCCTCATGGCGATCGTCTACGGCCTCTTCACGATTCCCCGCATGGACGTAGACGTCCTCCCCGACCTCAACCGACCGGTCGTCACGATCATGACCGAGGCCCACGGCATGGCCCCGGAAGAAACCGAGGTCCTCGTCAGTTTCCCGATCGAGACGATGATGAACGGAGCGACGGGAGTGCAGCGGGTCCGATCTGCCTCCAGCGCGGGGTTCAGCATCGTGTTCGTGGAGTTCGACTGGGGCACCGATATCTTCCGCGCGCGTCAGATCGTGAACGAGAAGCTCCAACTGGCTCAGTCAAGGCTCCCCGAAGGCTCGGTCGCCTCACTGGCTCCGATCAGCTCGATCATGGGCGAGATCATGCTCGTGTCTTTATCGAGTAAATCGGGCAAGACGCCGCCCATCGAAGTTCGGTCGCTTGCTGACTTCGTCGTGCGGCCGAGACTTCTCGCCATACCGGGCGTGTCCCAGGTCGTTCCAATCGGCGGTGGGTCCAAGCAGTATCAGGTCCTGACGTCCCCCGCGCGGCTCAAGCAGTTCGGTGTGACCCTCGATGAACTCGTGGAAGCCGCGCGCAAGAGCAATCTCAACGCCGGAGGAGGCTTCTTCCAGGAGCCTCAGCGCGAGGCCGTCATTCGGATCCAAGGCAGGGTTCGAAACCTCGAGGACATCGCTTCGACGGTCATCAAGTCCGTCGAAGGTGTTCCGGTTACGATTGGCCAAGTCGCCGACGTCGAGTTCGCCAAGGGGCTACCCCGGGGTGACGCCAGCGTCAACGGCGAAGCTGCGGTCATCTTGTCGGTGCAAAAGCAGCCCGACGCGAACACGCTGCTGCTAATCCGGGAACTTGATAGGGCCATCGCGGAGATTGCGCCCAGCCTGCCCGAGGACGTGCAGCTGAACCAGCAGCTCTTCCGCCAAGAGCACTTCATCAAGAGCGCGATCTCGAACGTCGTTAAGGCACTCGCCGAGGCCGGCCTGATCGTGCTCGTGGTCATCCTGGCCTTTCTGATGAATGTCCGGGCAACCATCATCTCCCTGGTGTCGATCCCGGTGTCCTTCATCCTCACCCTGCTGATGCTGAATCGCTTTGGCATCAACATCAACACGATGACGCTGGGAGGTTTGGCGATCGCGATCGGTCTGGTTGTAGACGACAGCATCGTCGATGTCGAGAACGTCTTTCGCCGGCTGCGGCTGAATGCCCTGGCAACGCCGAGGCGATCGCCGCTGCGGATCATCTACAGCGCGAGCGCAGAGATTCGCAACAGCATCGTCTTTGCCACGCTCATCATCGTGCTCGTCTTCATCCCCTTGCTCTCTTTGGAAGGCATGGAGGGGCGCGTTTTCTTGCCGCTTGGCCTTGCGTTCATCTTCTCGATGTCCGCTTCGCTGATCGTGTCCTTGACGCTCACGCCCGCGCTCTGCGGACTCCTCCTGAGGCGGGTTGGAAGCGGGGGCAACCACGGAGACTCCCGGTTCGTAGCGATGCTGAAGCGCGCGAACGCCCCGGTGGTCTTCCTGGCGCTAAGGCGGCCCTGGGCCGTCATGGCTTCGGCGGCCGTGATGGTCGCGGTTGCTGCGGCTCTCCTGCCCCTCTTGGGTCGAGAGTTCTTGCCCAAGTTCAACGAAGGGTCCCTCGCGCTCACCGCTATCCTGCCCCCAGGAACGGGACTGAATGAGAGCAACCGCATCGGCACCATCATCGAGAAGACGGCATTGACAGTTCCCGAGGTGACCAACGTTGGCCGGCGTACGGGTCGAGCTGAAATGGACGAACACGCCGAGGGGGTGAATCACTCCGAAATCGATATTGGCCTCAAAGACTCTCGGCGAGGACGAGAAGCGGCCACTAATGAGCTTCGCCAGAAACTCGCGCAGATTCCAGGCGTGTACATCGCCTTCGGACAGCCGATCTCGCACCGACTGGACCATCTGTCCTCAGGAGTCCGCGCCGCTCTGGCGGTCAAAGTCTACGGGACGGATCTGGCCGAGCTTCGTAAGCTCGCTGCGCAAGTCGAGACGACGATGAGCAGCGTGGCGGGGATCGTCGATCTACAGGTGGAACCCCAGGTCGAAGTGCCCCAGTTAAGCATCGAGATCGATCGGCAGGCGGCGGCACGCTACGGCGTGACTCCGTACGATCTGGCCGAGAACCTCGAAGTCGCGCTCGCCGGGCATAACGTCTCGCAGGTTCTGCAAGGACAGCGGACATTCGACCTCGTCGTCTGGTTCTCCCCGGAGGCCCGAGGCGACTTCGACGCGATTCGGTCCACCTTGATCAACACCCCCGCGGGGCCACCGATTCCGCTGGGGCAACTCGCCACCGTGCGCCGAGAAACCGGCCCGAACACGATCAACCGCGAGAACGTCTCTCGGCGAATCGTGGTCCAGGCGAACGTCGAGGGCAGGGACCTGAACAGCGTCGTTACTGAACTCCAGGACAAGATGCGGCCGATTCAGTCGACGTGGCCCCGCGGCTACTACGTCGAGTACGGAGGCCAGTTCCAAGCCCAGCAGAGTGCCATGTCACGCATTCTGCTGCTCGGAGTGTTCACGGTAGTCGCGATCTTCCTCGTCTTGAATGTTGCCCTGCGCTCTTGGCGCATGGCGCTTCAGGTGATGGTCAACCTACCCCTTGCGCTGGTAGGTGGTGTGATCGCCGCGTACGCATCGGGGGGCGTGCTCTCGATCGCGTCCCTCGTCGGGTTCATTACGCTCTTCGGCATCGCCACGCGGAACGGCATCATGATGCTCTCCCACTATGTGCACTTGATGCGCGAAGAAGGCATGCCCTTCGGCAAGGACATGATCCTTCGGGGCACCCAAGAGCGACTCTCGCCGGTGCTCATGACCGCACTCGCGGCGGCGCTTGGGCTCTTGCCGTTGGCGCTAGCGAAGGGTGAACCGGGCACCGAGCTTCTCCAGCCGATTGCGGTGGTCATCCTCGGCGGGCTCGTGTCGAGCACGCTACTCGACCAGATCGTGACGCCGGCGCTCTTCTGGGTGTTCGGACGCCGGGAGTGGAAGGACTACGTGCCCGGCACCCATGTCGACACGGGCGGGTTCGACGAACTCGACGAAGGCGACCATCGCTTGGAGGCCGAGGCCACGATTTAGGGCTCTGCTCCCAGTGTTTCTCCCAAACCGACATCCGGGTAACACAAAAGCCCCTCGAAGGGGCCATTGTGAACCTAAATCTTGGTGGACCGTGAAGGACTCGAACCTTCGACCCGCTGATTAAGAGTCAGCTGCTCTACCAACTGAGCTAACGATCCACGCGACGCCAATAAGATACCCAAATCCCGTCCCAGCGTCAAGGGCCCATAATCTCCCAATGACCATCCGACGGGCCCATGCCCTAGACGCCCCCGCCATTCAGGATTTGATCAAGTCCGTCTACGACGAGTACGGGTTCTCGTGGGATCCTGAGGGATACCACATGGACCTCTACAACTTCGAAGAGCACTTCTCTGATCCACACGGTGCCTACTGGGTTGCCGAGGAGGCCGGGCAGATTCTAGGTGGAGGCGGCGTAGAAGCCTATCCTCCGCACCCCGGCGAGCCGGGGACACTCGTCGATCGTGGCGAAGGGCTCCTTGTGTGCGCTGGCGCAGACTGCGAGCTTGTGAGAATGTACTTGCGATCCGATCAGCGCGGTCGGGGTATCGGCAAGTTGTTGTTCAACGAAATCCTTTCCTGGGCCAAGGCGCAAGGATGCCAAAAGATGGAGATTTGGAGCGACGTCAGTTTGACCCTAGCTCATCCCTTCTATCGAGCGTTCGGCGCCACGGACATCGGGAAGCGAGTCTGCAATGATCCAGATCAAGCCGTCGAGTATGGCTTCATTCTCAACCTCACCTGACTTCATAATCAACTCATGAGCAGCTTCGAAATCGTCGACGTTCCCGAGTCCACCGCGCTGGTTCGCGGTGCCCGATGTCGCAACGAGCACATTGCGCATGAGATCGGAAGGCTCTACGGCGAGATCATGATGGGCAACCCCGACGCCGAACTCGAGTCGCCGCCGTGCCTTTACTACACCAGTTGGGAGCCGGAGGAGTGCGAAATCGAAGCAGCTTTGCCGGTCGATCCGGCGAGCGTGCATCACCCAGCCAGCGAACTCAAGACCTACCCCGCATGCCGCGCGGCAAAGTGGGTCCACATTGGCCCGTACCAGAGTCTCCACGAAGCATGGTTGAGGCTTTGGGATTCCATCCGGACCCAAGGACTCCAGCCGAGCGGACTCGCACCGTGGGACTGCTATGTGACCGACCCGGGCGTCGTCCAGAACCCTGAGGAGTTCGTCACCGAGTTGTACGTTCCGCTCGTTTGAGCAAGATCAAGCCCAAGCGAGCGAAGGATCAACCCGGTAACCTACCGTCATGTTGGCCCTGATCATGTCAGCCGTCATTGCACCGCAGGCGTGGGTGTTCGATCACTCGGACCAGTGGACGCAGTCGGCCGAGGCAACGCGCATCTTAAGCGAAGCCGGGTTCACAGTTGGCCGACTCGATCCGGAAACGAACATCGAAGCACTGCCGAGTGGCGTAATCGTTCTCGGGAGCTTTAGCAATGAGGCTCCTGGAGCCGACCGCGTGTTCAACCATCCGGATCTGCGCGATTGGGTGCAAAAGGGTGGCGTCTTGCTGCAGCTCACCCAGACCGACCAAACGGAGGCCAATCCCCCCTTCTTGCCTCCGGGGTTAACCGCCACGAGAGATGACGCCGACTTTGGAACGATCGAGGTTACCGATCCAGATCATCCCTTGATGAGCGGCATTCCCGAGCGCCCGGTCCCCTTTCATGCGACGCGAACAACATGGGAGACCTTCCGGAATCAGAGGGGTTTCCAAATTCTGATGACCGCGGATTGGGAGGGCTCACGGCCCGCGCTGATGGTCGCCACCGTCGGCAAGGGGGCGATCGTTCTCAGCAGCGTCGCGCTCGATAAGACCATCGCCCCGCCCGAGGGCCGATCTGCAGCTGCCGACAAGTCGCTTGCAGACTTTCGATCGGCGTTCTTTCGCAACTTGAGAAGCTGGGTCCAAGATCCGTCTCGCCCAGCGTCAAAGCCCACCGCGAGCGGCATCGACCTTTCCAAAGTTACTCCGGAAAGTTTCAGCGTGGTCGTTCTGCCCGATACTCAGGTCTATGCGGAGGCTCACCCGGGCATCTTCGACTCCCAGACCGCATGGATTAGGCACAACGCGAAATCGCTCGGCATCAAGTACGTGCTCCATCTTGGCGACATCACGAACCGAAACACACCTGAACAGTGGCTGAACGCGTATCGCAGCATGAGCCTCCTGCACGGGAACATAAGCTACGCGCTCGCTGCGGGAAACCACGATTACGGCCCGGGAGGAAATGCCGCCACGCGAGACACCTATCTCAACGAGTTCTTCAAGTTTGAACCGTATATGACTCAACAACCGAACATGGGCGCGTTTGAGCCTGGCAAGATCGATAACACGTTTCACCGATTCGAGGCGGGCGGCAAAAAGTGGATCGTCATCGCTCTCGAATGGGCACCGCGCGATGAAGCCGTAGCCTGGGCGAACACCATCATGTCGCGCTACGCCGACCACATGGGCATCCTCATCACCCATGCCTACATGTTTAGCGACAGCACTCGCTACGACTGGTCGAAGGGGAAACAGTCCTGGAATCCCCACGGCTACCAAACTCCCGGAACCAAGAATGACGGCGAACAACTCTGGCAGAAGCTGGTCAGTCGCCATCGCTTCGCGATGACCTTGAACGGACACGTTCTAAACGACGGAACTGGGTACCTTGAATCGGTAGACGCTCAGGGACGGAGAGTGCCGCAAGTCCTCGCGAACTACCAGATGCGAGCGCTTGGAGGATCGGGTTACCTGCGCATCTTGGAGTTTCAGCCTGATGGTCGCACCGTCCGGATGAAGGCCTACTCGCCCGTCTACGACCGGTTCATTCTCCGCCCCGATCATAGCTTCGAGTTCCAGATCAGCGACTGACCTGGCTTAGCCGAGCACCTTGCGCAGCACGATGCTGCGGTACCGCTTCTCGTGCCACTGGTGGTACCCGAGGGGCTCATAACCCAGCCGTCGATACCAGTCGACCAGGTGCACGGCGGGTTCGGCAGTATCCAGCGCGATGCACCGATAACCGAGTTCCCGCGCTCGAGCCTCCAAGTGCTCGACCAAGCGTCGCCCGATTCCCTGCCCCTGGACATCCGGGTGGATGGCGAACTGGTTGAGGACCATTTGAGCCGGGTCGCGGAAAAAACGGCAGTAGTCGTCAACGGTGGGGAACGTCAGGGTCGCGGTGCCGATGAGGGCTCCCTCCGCGTCGAGCACCACCCACGCCTCGCCGTCGGCGCAACGCTCTGCCGTCACTTCGATGCTTTGATCAACACCGGTGTAGTTCAAACCCATCCGCCCCAGCGCGGCGTAGGCACGGTGGATGAGGTCGGTAAGTTCGCCCAAGTCGTCCGTCGGCTCGAGCGGACGGATCACCACGTCGTTCACGAAATCGCGGCGATCCAACCCTTGAGGTTGTAGCAGCTGGTCATGCGTCCGATCAGTCCGTCTCGTTCTTCGGCGAAAATCGCGGCTCGGATCGAGTAGCGCTGTCCGGTAGCCTCGGGGAGGCCGCCATCCGTGACCAGATATTCCCCGTCGACGAAGAACTCAGCGGCGCCGCGAGAACCATTGCCCATCACCACCAAGTCGCGGATCTGCTCGCGGTACGTGGTGTCCATGTGCGCCTTGAACTTGCGGAAGGCCTCGATGCCGATTTCGGCGTCGCCCTCGTTGATCTCATGGACAACCTCGGGGTGCAATGTGGCGAGCTGCCCCTCGACGTCGCCACGGTTGAACGCATCGAAGTAGGCGTGAATGAGCGATTCGATGGTGCTCATGGGAAAGAAGTTGGCTGCCCGCCAAGGATTCGAACCTCGATTAACAGGGCCAGAACCTGTCGTCCTGCCATTAGACGAGCGGGCAGCTCGAGGAAGATTATGGCTGATTCTTCAAATTCGGTCAAGGGCCTGCTAACTGGCTCATATATCATCGCGTAGTGATACATTGTGGCGCCGACGCGCCAGCAATCGAAAGGAAGAAGACTCTCATGAAAATCACCAAGATGATCGCTACCGTCGCCACCGCCGCTTTTGCCGTGGTCGCCTTTGCTCAGAAGGACATCGTCGACACCGCCGTCGGTGCTGGCCAGTTCAAGACCCTGACCGCGCTGGTCGGCGAGGCCGGCCTCGTCGAGACGCTCAAGGGCAAGGGCCCCTTCACCGTTTTCGCCCCCACCGACAAGGCGTTCGCCAAGCTGCCGAAGTCGCTCGTCGACACGCTGATGAAGGACAAGAAGCTGCTCACCAGCGTTCTGACCTACCACGTCATCGCAGGCAACGTGATGTCGACCGACCTGAAGAACGGGCTCAAGGCCAAGACCGTGCAGGGCGAGAACCTGATGGTCACCATCAAGGGCAAGACCGTTAAGTTCAACAAGAGCGGCCTTGTCGCGGCCGACGTGAAGGCGACCAATGGCGTCATCCACGTGATCGACACGGTGCTCCTCCCTCCGAGCATCGAGAAGGCGCTCGCCGGCAAGTCGAAGTACTAAGCTTCGGTTCAGGTGTATTGCATTGTGGGACGGGCTTGCCCGTCCCATTTTTCGTTGCCTACCGTCTTCCCTCTTTGCGCTCCCGCTTCTCAAACTCACTGTCCTCCTCCTCTGCTCGCCGCCGATCACCCTCGATCCGGGCCATCAGCAAGAGGCGCGCAACGAGGGCCACGGCAAAAACGGCCATAACGAGAAGAATCAGTTTGAGCATCAAAGCACGGTCAGTATCCCACGGAGTTAGTACAATCCGTGCGTGCTTCCGTCAGGCGCCCCTATCCCGGTCCAAACCGACCCAGATGGCTTTCGTCGTGTTGGGACCGTCGATTTCAAGAGCGATCGTGTTCGACTGGCTCAGAACCTGTTTGCCGCAGAGATGTTCATCGGCTACGTGATCGTGCGCTCGATACAAGATCGCATCGATGTGGCGATGGCTCTGGGGATCGTCTACGGGATTCTCCTCCCCATCGGATGCGTCGCCTACTATCTCATCCCGAAGTACCTGATGCGAAACAGCCGCTACCGCGTTACCGTCCACTTGGACTCGGGAGGGCAGATGCGGCTCAAGTATCGGGATGAGAACATAAAGGCTCTCGCGGGCAAGCGATCGGCGCAGGCCGAGGGCGAGTTCCGCCCGCGAGCGGTGACGGATGGGCAAGTCCAGTTGGAGCTGAGGCGCAACTGGCGCGGGAACAACGAGTGGCTGCTCTACGTCCCGTCGGAAATTTCCGGTGCCGACTTAGAGGATCACCTCCAGCGATATCTTCCCCTACTTACGGAAACCCTCGAGAGTGAGGAACTAAACTAAGCCTCCTGCCGGGATGCCCTTTCCTCACGAGCGGTTTGACGCTCCTCCTGCCACGGGAATCGGCGAGCTTGCGGTGCTGGCTTGGCGGGTAGGCCGCCCATGAGGATCAACGCGCGTCGGGGCGTGTCACTCGTATTCGCCCCAGCGTAGTGCAGCGTCCGGTTGTGGTGGATCGTGATGCCGCCGGCGGGGAGCGGACATGCGACGGGGTCGACGATCGGCGTCAAGTCCACGAGTTCCAGACCGTGCACCCTCGCGTCGCCGCCGATCGGCTGGTGCGGCAGCAGCTCCCAATAATGGCTACCTGGCATGAACCACAAACAACCGTTTTCCAGCGTCGCATCTTGGAGAGGCATCCACACGCTCACCGTCGTGTATTGCTGGTTCGGCTCCCAATAGGCCTCGTCTTGGTGCCAGGGCGTTGGCGCGCCGTGACCGGCGGGCTTGAAGATGGCATGGGCGACTCCGACGCTCGCCTCGGACCCGAGGAGGTCTTGCACGATCTCGTTCGCCACCTGCAGATACTTTCCGTTCGACAGTTCAGGAGCGTAAGCAAGCGGATTGAGGACCTGCGGAAGCGCGGCCGACTTCCCTTCCTCGTCCACTCCCGCGAGGTCGAATTGGTCGCCACTCTCGAAGCCAGCTTTGCGTTCGAACATACCATCGTAGGCGTCGCGCATCCATGCGAGTTCGTCGGGTGCGGCGATGGGTTCCGTGATATCGAGAAAGCCGTTCAGATGGAAGAATCGGATCTGCTCGACGGTGAGTCGCATATGCCATTATGGGCTCGTGACTCCTCACCGCAAGCAGTACGACGACCTCGGCTACACGATCTTTCGCAACGTGCTGGACGCCGACCTCATCAAGGAAGCGAGCGACCATGTGGAGTGGCTCGCCGCGAAGCATCCGGAGCTGCGGCCAGAGGAGCTGGGCCACTTCTTGGTGCCGGACGACCCGTTCTGGATTCGGCTCGTTTCCGATGACCGCCTGCTCGACATCGTAGAGCAGTTCATCGGGCCGAACATCGCCCTGTTCGCCTCGCACTACATCAACAAGCCGCCGCTCTCGGGCCGGCCGGTGCTGTGGCACCAAGACGGCAGCTACTGGCCGCTGGAGCCGATGGAGGTTGTCACCCTCTGGCTGGCGGTGGATGCTTCGACGCCGGAAAACGGCGGCATGCGGGTGATTCCCGCGACCCATCGGCTAGACCTCCAAGAGATGAAAGCCAATCCGGAGGTGGACAGCGTTCTCGGCTCGGAGATTCCGGTGGAGTTTGTCGATGAATCGCTCGCGGTGGACTTGGTGCTGGGGCCGGGTGATGTCAGCGTGCACAACCCGACGATCGTGCACGGCTCGAGCGCGAACACCTCGCCGAACCGGCGCTGCGGTTTGACGATCCGCTACATTCCGACCTCGACGAAGGTGCTGGTGCCTGATGCGGGCTGTCTCTTCCACTTGCGCGGCGAGGTCGTCGAGGGCGCAAACACCTACTTGACGCGGCCGAAGTTCCGACCGGGAGACCACTTCCCGTTTGTGGGCAGTGATGCATTTGCTTGATCTGAGGCGCGGTACGAGCCACCCGCGCGTCTCGTGGGCTACCCACGTTCATGACCGCCGGAGGGTCGCCGGCTAACTGCCTGACGCCATCGCTTCAATCTGCTGGATGTGCCGTTCCTTGTGCGTGTCCATGAGCCCCAGCACATCCCCCGCGGTCATTCGGAAGATCGGCATGAAGGGGTTGTTGATCCTCACCCGGTTGAGATCGACACCACGTAACCGCTCGGCCTGCCGCCGCGCCTCGGCCAAGTGCGCAAGGTACCGGTTAACAATCTCGCGATCCCGTGGACCGGACTTCGGGGTCATCGACTTCGGAGCAGGAGCATTGCCTCCCGGTCCGCCCGCTTTCATCAAGAACTTGCCGAGCCACGTGTAGCGAACTTCTTCCTCACCCCTACCCGCGGACAAGTCCGTCAAGGCGGCTAGCTTGCCCAAGTACGGATCGTCGACGATCAGCAGATGGTCGAGGATCATCGCTGGGCTCCAGTTGGATGGCGGGCCAGGCCGGTTGAAAACCTCATCGCTCATGCTCTCAAACACGGCTTTCACGCGCACCTCAGCATCGTCGAGCTTCGCCAGCGTCGCATTCACACGCTCGTCGCAGGTCATGCGGGAATTATCCGCCACAATGAGCGGTAGATGCCACTTCCGCCGCTCGGGCATACCCTTTTGACCCAGCCGATGCGGGTCGAGGGAGGAGTGTTCATCCCTGAGCTCGCAAGTCGGATGCACGAGTTGCCGCCCCCCAATGTGCTGCTCTACGTCACGGGCGACGGAGCGGAGGCGGTCGCCGACCACTTGAGACGGCGCGGACGCCGAGTCGAACTCAGAGACTTCGAGCCCGACGCTCCCGCTGAACCCGATTCGCGGCCCCGATGGCGGCTATGGCAGCCCGATCCCTGGGTCGAGGAAGTCACCTCCTCCGGCAACGCTCTCGACGTGGGCTGCGGCTCAGGCCGCGACGCGGTCGCCCTCGCCGCTCGTGGTTGGCAGGTTGCGGCCGTCGACCCGCTTCCAGATGCCCTTGATCGTGGAAGAGACTTGGAGGCCCGCTACGGCGATGGGCCACCGATTGACTGGCGCGTCACCCTACCCGATGCGAAGTTCGAGCTCGTTCTTCTCATTCGATGCGGCCGTCCGGAGTTGCTCGAGCAGGCATTGGCTCATCTTGCGCCCAACGGACGACTCCTCTTCGTCGGTCGTACCGACCTCTTCCCAGACCTGGCCAAGCGGTCCCCCGTTAGGCTGGAAACGGGCAAAGATTGGTCGCGAGCCGAGTTCCGGGCAGCAGGACCTGTCAGCCCCAGCGATTTGCTAGAGAAGCCCGTTTGAGATTCCGATATTCATGGTGGACCCCATGGAATCAGGACACGAACCCGTGATCTATCGAAGCGAAACGCGCCGCCGAATCGCCCAGTCGAATCTCAAGCGTTGCCCGCTCTGCAACGCGCTGAACGCTCGCGTCAACCGAAGTTGCTTCGTATGCGACTGGCATGGCGCTTTCGATCACGACCCCTTTCGTATAGAGGAATCCCTGATTCGCATGATCTACCACGATCAAGCGGTCCGAATCGAAGCCGACCGCAAGCCCCGTCGTAAAGGCTTGTTCGCTCTGGTCAGAGGGTGGCTTGGCGGCCGCGTCGACCTGACGGCCTAGGCGATATACTGGGTGGCCCATGCGGCTCGCCCCCGAAGACCTCGTCCCCCTCCACAATCTCGAAGCCGAGATGAGCACGTTGGGGTCGATGATCCTCAAAGAGCAGGCGGCTGAGACCGTTTTCGGACTCGTCTCCGACGACGACTTCCACTTTCCCGCCCATCGCGAGATCTTTCGGGCGATCCGCCAACTGGCGGTGTCCGGGCGTGCCGTCGAGTTGCTGACCGTCAAGAACGAGCTCCAAGAACGCGGCAAGCTAGCCGAGATTGGTGGCGAGGATTACTTGATCCAGGTCGCCGAGTCGGTCCCCAGCGCGGCCAATGCCGCCCACTACGCCAAGATCGTCCTGGAAAAGGCCACGCTGCGCCGCTTGGATGAAGCGGGCCATCAGATTATCCGCGTCGTTCGCGACCCGGAAATCGACACCGACGACAAGCTCGATCAGTCCGAGAACCTGATCTTCCAGGTCGGTAACCAGCGGCTTGGCGCCGACTTCCTCAATCTTCGCCATCTCGCCAAGGACGTGATGATCGACATGGACACGCTGGTCGAGACCGGCGAGCCCACCCTTGGCATCCCCAGTGGCTTCTACGATCTCGACTCGATGACGACCGGCTTCTACGGAGGCGATATGGTCATCGTGGCCGCTCGCCCATCGATGGGCAAGACCTCGCTGGTCCTCAAGATGGCGGTGAACGTCGCGCGCCGAGTTCCAGGCAATGTCGCTCTGTTCAGCCTGGAAATGAGCGGGAAGCAGCTCGCTCGCCGACTCGCCGCCATGATCTCGGGAGTCAGCACCAGCGTCCTCAAGAAGACCGACCTGAACCCCGACAACTATCGCCGCCTCGCCGACGCGTGCGAGATCATGTATGACCTGCCAATCTACATCGATGAGTCGTCCGACATCAACGGCCTGGAGATGCGCGGTAAGTGCCGGCGGCTCAAGCGCGAGGGCGGCCTCTCGATGGTGGTCGTGGACTACCTTCAGCTGATGCGCGGCAACCGCAAGACCGAGAACCGCGTGCAGGAAATCTCCGACATTGCGCGCTCGCTCAAGGGAATGGCGAAGGAGCTCGACGTCCCGGTCATCGCGCTCAGCCAGCTAAACCGATCCGTCGAGAATCGCGAGAACAAGCGACCGCAGCTCTCGGACATCCGCGAATCGGGATCGATTGAGGCAGAAGCCGACCTCGTCATGTTCATTTACCGCGACGACTACTACAAGGACCGCGAGAAGCCGGAAGAAGCCAACCGCGATCCTGAGCGCACCGAAGTTGCCGATATCATCATCGCCAAGCACCGAAACGGCCCGATCGGCACCGTGAAGCTCGGCTTCCAGCCGACCTACGCCAACTTCGAAAACTTGCGGATGTAGGCTACTTCGCCTTCTTTCGCTGGATCGTGATCATCACCTTGGTCTCGGACTCGCCCTTGTCGCGAATGGCGATGACCGCGCCTTCGGAACCATCCTTCAGCTTGCCGCTTACCTGAGCCTGAGCCGTTCCGGATGCCGACGAGTTGAACGTCTGCGGATCGCTGAACTTGTCCTTGTAGAACTCGACGACCTTTTCCGGCGTGTCGGTCGTCGATCGGTTCATCGAGTACGTGGCTTGGTCGTTCGTCTCCATCTTGGAGCTGCCGTACTCGACCTCCTTCGATCCGGGATAGAACGGGAGCCCGAGGTCAGCCTCGGTGATGGTGGTGATGCCACTCTCGAAGGTCTCGCCCTTCTCGTTCTTGCCCGACACCTTTCCGTCCTCGAACTTGACTTCGCTGCCATCGGAGCTCTTAGCCGTCCACGAGTCGCCCTTATTGTCGACTTCGATCTTCTTGCCATCCTTGTCGGTGATGGTCATGTCGCCCGTGGTCGGGTTGACGCTGACCTTTTCGCCCTGGTCTCCGGTCACCGTGACCCCTTTGTTCCCGCAACCCACAACGAGCAGCGCGGCGATCAGCCAAACAAATCCGTATCGCTTCATGGCCCTATTATGGAGTCACGATGATGGTTGTGGCGCGGGTGATGCCGTTCAGCGAGGCCGTGATCACAATCATCAGCGTCTGCGCGGGCCGAGTGGTATTGCCCACGAACAGCCCTTGCGTGTTGCCCGCCGCGATGGTGAGGCTCGCGGGTAGCTGGACGATCGCATTCGCCGACGTCAGACCTACCGTCAGACCTGATCCCGCCGCCTTGCCATCGAGCGTGACGAGACCAGCATAAGGGTTGCCTCCCTGAAGTTGGCTCGGCGAGACGATAATCGACTGCAGCGCGGCGATCCGTACGATCATGGTGACGCTGCGGACGACTCCACCGTTGGCGGCACTGATGGTCGAACTCCGTGTACTCGTGACCGGGGCGGTCAAGATGTTGAACGTGCCCACCCGGAATCCAGCCGGAACGATAGCGGGCGTCTGCGGAGCTGTCGCCGGCGAGTTGTCGGTTACGCTGAACACCACCGAGTTGACGATTGCATTGCTGGTGAGGGTGATTGTGCCCGTCGTTGACTGACCGCCCACGACCGACAGCGGATCGATCGCCATCGACACCCCTACGATGGCCACGGTCGCACTCCGGGTAATCCCATTGCTGGAGGCCGTAACCACCGCGGTTCGCGACGAAGTCACCGATGCCGTTGGCGCGGAGAACGTGCCCGCGGTCTGGCCAGCCGGGACGACCGCCACCGCCGGTACGAGGATCGCCGGACTGTTGTCCACGACGGAAATCGGCATGCCGTTCGTCGGTGCGGGCGCATCGAGAACCATGCGGAACTGGGCAACGGCTCCACCCACAATCGTGGTGTTGATCGCTTCGAGCGCGGTCAGGAACGGGGGATCGATATCGAGGAATGCGAGTTCTTCGACGCTGAAGTTGCCCTCGTCGGCACTGATCACTGCCCGTACAGGCTCACGCACCCGTGCAGTGAAGAGCGTGAACTCCTCCGATTCCGTTTCTCCGGGCAGCAGTTGTACCGTGGGAGAGGCAAGTGCCGTTGCCGCTGAGTTCTCGAACACGTCAAGGGCTTGGGGAGCGCCTTGCCGAGGACCGCTCATCCGGACCCTGCCGGTAACGACAGTTCCGCCCTTAACCCGAGTTGAACTGAGGTCAATGCCGACCCCAACGGGCTGTCGAAAGATCTTGACCGTCGCGATAGACGATAAGCTACCGCGCGTCAAGCGATAACTGAAGGTCTCCGTCTGGTGTTTTGCCGCGGTGGCGGTGAACGTAAGGGTCCCGTCATTGTTCTGACTGACCGTACCGCCCGCTGGCTGGTCGAGAATCTCGAGGTCCGAATTCGAGGCCGCAAGGTCGTTGTCGGTCGGATCGAACGTGACCTGTAGTTCATTGAAGAACGCCTCGATCGCGTCGTCGCGTGCGATCGGCTTAGGAACGATCTCCATCAGCCGCGGGATGCCAGCCGCCGAGCCCGTGATCACCGTAATCAGCCGATTGCGAGCGCCGTCGTTCAGGATATGGCTGTGTAGGTTGTTGCTCGTTGACAACGCGGTAGGGACCCAAGTCGATTCAGGGTGAAGCTCGAGATTCTGGGTTTCGCGATTCTGAACGTGAAACACGGGAACCCCAGCGAACAAGGCGACGGACCGATCAATCACGTTTGCCCCAAGGTTTTGAACGGTTCCCGTGAACGAGTTCAAATTCAGAGTCAGTCGGCGGCGGCCTCCATCTTGGAAGAAGTGCATGATCAACTGTCCACCCGACCGCAGGGAAACAGGTGGGGTCAGGAACACAGAGTTGGCGGAGGACACGGTGAACGATCTGATGAGGTCGCCATTCGAAAGATCCAGTTCCACAACGTGCGACTGGCGGCTCGGGAAATCGTGGGCGACGATAAGGAGCGGAATCGTGAACGAGAATCCCTCGTGGCCCGTGCCGGCAAGCGGATACTCACGCTCCCAGCGGAAGAATCCAGCGGCGTCCACGCTCCGAACGAACAACCGGGGACCGTTTGCGGTGATTCGGTTGGCGAGCAAGTAGACGTTCTCGGCTCCATCGCGAGCGACCGAAGCCTCCCGATTGGTTGTCGCGACCGCCGTTCGAAACTGCTCCACTCCGGTGGACGGGTTGAGCGCAATCGCGGCGACACCACCCTCGACGGCGGCTGCAAGCACCAGACTGACGCCAGTGTCGATGATCTCAAGCGGACGCGTCGACACGCTACGTAGCGGCTCGATGAAACTCCAGTCGATGGCCTCGGTCGTCAGATTTATCCGGAAAACCGCAACACGATCGAGTCCTACGCTGAAGGCCCTCAACCGACCCGCCACCACGACGGAGGTTGAAGAGGTGGCCAGCGCAAACTCGGGAGTGAATGAATCAGGTGCTGATGCGGCCTGAAACTGAAGCAAGCGATCGGAGCTTCCAAGACTGAGCGTCGTAGACCCACCCATGACGGCGAACGGCGTCCCTCCGACGATGACGGGTAGTCCGCGACTCCCTGAGCCGGGGAACTCACGAATCTGACTGAGTGTGAAGTCTTGGGCTTGCACACCAGCAGTGCCAAGTAGCAAGAGCATGCCGAGGAGATGTCGGAGGTTTCTCATGGGGTAATGATCAGCGTCGTAGAGCGAGTCACGCTGCCAGTTCGAGCGGTCATGACGATCATCAGCGTCTTGCCGGTTGGCAAGCTCCTCGCCGTGAATGAACCCGTCGTTACGCCGGGCTGAATCGTGATTGAACTCGGCACAGTTACGAGCGAAGAGGCACTCGTGAGCGAGACGACAAGTCCCGCAGTCGGAGCAGGACCTGTTATCGTCACTGTTCCGGTAGAGTTGAATCCGCCACGAACGGAGGTCGGATTCATCGAAATCGAAGTCACAAGCGGTGCCCGCACCGTAACACTGGCGGTCAGGGACAGACCCTGCGATGATGCGGTGATGGTCGAGACCAGGGTCACCGGTACGGCAACCGTCAACACGGTGAAACCCCCTGATTGACTACCGACCGATAGCGCAACATTTTGGGGGCTGGGTGCCGTGGCGAACGAGTTGTCGCTCAATGAAAACGAGATTGCGCTGCCAACGACCGCACCGCCCAGCTTGATAGACCCCACCGCGCTGGTGCCGCCAATGACCGACGTCGGAACCAATGTAACCGACCGACTGACGATGCGAATGGAAGCCGAACGCGTGGTCCCGTTAGCAGTGGCGGATGCCGCCAAGTTGGCAAACGTCTCGGGGGTTCCCGTCGAAACGAGGAACGAGCCGGTCGTGGCTCCATTCGGAATGAAGATCGTTGACGGAACGGTGCCGAACGCGGTGCTTCCCGACAGTTGGATGGTTATCCCGTTTGTCGGCGCCGGAGAATCAAGGAAGACTGTGAAGGGTGATTTGGCACCACCTAAGGTTGTAGGCGTGCCAGCCACCAGGCTGCTCACGAAGGGCGGCTCTACGGTCAGGAATGCCTTTTGCCCTCCTCCCGTAATGCTCGCGACAACCTGCTGGGGCACCCGAGCGGTAAAGACGGTGAAGGGCTCGGACAGGTCACTTCCCTGCCTGATCAAGGCGGTTTGAGTTGAAAGTGCGGTCGCCGTTGTGTTCTCAGACAAGGGCTCAACCTGGTCTCCGCCAACCGCAGGCCCGGTCATCCTGAGTCGACCGATCACACTCACTCCGCCCTTGACGCGGACCGAACTGAGCGTGACTTCGCTAACCTTGGGATGGCGGACGATGCGGACAACGCCCAACGAAGTCAAGGAACCACGGCGCATCTCTACTCTGAACTCATCAACGATGTGCTTGGGGTCGTTTGCCCGATAGATGAAGGAACCGTCGTTCTCGAGCGTGACCGTACCGTGCTGCGCCTGTTGTGTGAGGGTGAGGGCTGCCCCTTCTTCGTAGAGAAAGCTCGCCCGTAACCCTGGTGCGGGTACCGAGAGTGTCAACTGGTCGAAGGGGATACGAAAGGTTGGATGCCCACTGTTGAGCGGGCGGGCGTCAAATCGCTCTAGGCGATTCGGAGCAACTGCAACCACGACTTTCCCAGTGGCATCGGCCGCAACGCTAAGCAACCGACCCCGGCGAAGGACTTCTTCGAGCCCTGAGTCGCTAGCCCGCAAGCGGTCGAAGAAATCGAAACCATTCTCGGAGTCGAGACTGTGCCACAAGGGCATGCCTGCGACGATGACTCTACTGCGTAAGGCTTCCGCCACCCCTGGGTCCAGCGCAAAGCTTTGATCGATCACTTCAAGGGAATTCACGTCAACATGTGCAACTGTTTGATCGGAGCCGGCAATCCGTGCTAAAAACGCTCGTTGCCCGGCGCGAATCAACTCACCTGGCGGGACGTTGGCGTGGGTAGCTGTCTTGAGGGTGGCTCCCGTGGCACTGTCGATTAGGGTTAAGGTAGTGCCGAGGGTCGCCGCCGTGGCAACGAGTACGGGCCCGCTCCCATCAAACCCACGTAGCCCGGTGAATGTCCGGCTCCAAACGAGCGTTGAGCCTCCAGCTGGGGGAACGGCAACGATGCGATGTTCACTAGCAGCTGTCTGCCGAAGGATGATCACCCCACCATGTGCGTCGATATCAAAGTGCGGGTTAGAGGATCCCGTGTATCCAAAGCCACCGGACTGCCAGTTTGCAGCCCCCGACCCAGCGTCAAATC
The DNA here is from genome assembly GCA_020850325.1 of Methanoregulaceae archaeon. GTDB lineage: Bacteria > Armatimonadota > Fimbriimonadia > Fimbriimonadales > Fimbriimonadaceae > JANJUB01. The sequence goes on along the minus strand of JADZEW010000008.1, from coordinate 440,989 downwards.
CGGTGACGAACGCGGTCAAATTGACGGATCGCATAACGTAGACACGACTGCCAAGAACCTCAAGCTCGGACGACACCCCCGAAACTGGAGCCGACCAAACCAGAGCACTCCCATCGGGACTGATCTTAACCAACCGCTGGGCGCCCAGTGCATACAAGAAGCCATCCGGCCCCATTCGGGCATCCACCACGGTTGCTACACCTGGTAGCCCGGGAAAGTCGAAGGTCTGCGCCCCTCCAGGCACATCGCCAAGGACATGCACTCGGAGTCCGCTTGCGGCTGGCGACAGATAGTAACTCCGTTGGCCATTTGAAACGGCCACGCCATTTGAAAAGTTGGCGTAGGTTCGCGATACATCGGGAACCAGCAGCTGCGCGTTGCCCGCCGCAACGAGACCGAGACAGCCTAGCAAAGTTGTGACTTTCATGGTGTTAGGATCAGGGTTGTAGTTCGTGTGATGGAGTTATGTCGAGCGGCGATGGTGACCATGAAGGTCTGACTCACGGGGCTCGTCGTCGCAGTGAAGTTGACCGTGCTTTGACCTTGCGCTACGGTCACACTCGCGGGAACCTGGACGATGCCCGCCCCCGCCTGAAGCGTCACCACGATGCCACCCGCTGGGGCGCGCCCGGTCAGCGTGACGGTGCCCGTCGAGCTTTGGCCGCCCCGCACCTGGGGCGGGTTCATGGCAACCGCCTGAAGAGCCGGTGCCCGAACGGTCATGGTGACGCTGCGGGTCACGTTCTGATGAGTCACCACAAACGTCGAGCTACGCGTACTCGTCACGGGCGCCGTGATGATGCCAAAGCTTCGAATCCTCTGCCCAACTAAGATCGTGACCGTTGGGGCTTGTGGAGCCGTCGCCGGGGAATCGTCCGCAATGCCGAAGAGCACGGGCGTCCCGATAACGTTGCTGGTCAAGGTCACGGTTCCGGTTGCGGGATCGCCGCCGGTCACCGAGAGAGGTTCGATGGCAAACGCTACGCCGACGATCGCGACGGTAACCGAGCGGGAGATGTTGTTACTCAGAGCCGTCACTGTCGCCGTCCGCGAAGAACTCACGGTTGCGGTAGGAGCACTGAAGAGCGCCGAAGTCTGCCCTGCCGGAACCCGCACAGCCGTGGGCACGGCAATCGCAGTGCTGTTATCCGTCAAGGAAACCAACAGTCCAGCGGCGGGCGCGGGAGAATCGAGCGTGATCCTGAACTGGCCCGGTGCTCCGCCTATGATCGTTGGGCTTAATGCCTCGAGGTTGGTGATTACGGGTGGGTCAATCGTGAGTTGCACAGTGCGAATGAAGGGCTGGTCGCCAAATCCAGCATCGAATGCTCTGATTGTAACCACGGTAGGCACGGCAACTCGAGCCGTGACGATTCGGAAGGTATCTGACGCCGATTGACCAACCCGCTGAGCGACGCGATCGACGGACAGAGCGGTCGCCGTGGAATCCTCATCGAGGTCGATGAACAGGTCGTTTCTTAGTCGAGGACCCGTGAAGACCAACTTGGCGTCGACGGGTGTGCCACCCTTGACACTTGTTCCGGGCACAAGATCCAACGCGATGGGAGTCGGCTGTTTACGAATGTCGACGCGAGCGACCGTGGTGAGCGTGCCCTTGGAGAGCCGATAGAAGAAGAAGTCGTCGGCCATGGTCACCGAGTTCGGCACATACTCGAACGCACCGTCACCCAGCAGTTGGACGGTTCCACGGCCAGGCGGAGCCTCGATCGTGATTTCGGCACCCTCTGATGCGAGATCGTTGGCCAGAATGCCCGTTGAGTTGATTCGCAGAATCGGAGATTCGTTGAACATGTCGAACTTGTCGGTGACGGCGATGGGTTTACGCACAAAGCGGGCGGTGCGCACCGAGTTGTTGCCAATGTTCTCAGAGGCTACGGTTAGGCGACCCTCGCGATCGAACGCCAGGGAGCGCGGCTCATGGCCGACTTGGTGGGTGACCGGCGCCCAATGCTGGGTCGCTCGGATCTGCGCGAGCAACTCGCCCGATGTTTCTCGGGTCAGGAAAACGGGAACCTTATCTCGCTCCGCGACGGCGACATCCGCGCCAAACCCTGCTAGTGGCTCAGTGGACCACGCATTAGTAGCCATGTCAAAGACCGCTTGGTGACGCGGGCCGCCTCCCTGCCCCAACTGTTCGGAGAAGTGGAGGAGAATCTTGTCCCCCCTGACAAACGCGACCGGGCGGGTCGTCGCAAATGGAATCGTCAGGGTTGCCGAGTCGGTGGTAGACCCACCAAACTGCTGCGAAAGGAAGAACGCGCGAAAAACCGTGGTCTGGCTGTCGGGGCGCTCCATTCCAGCGATATGGACATTGCCACCGGACAATCCAATCGCCACGGGTGAGATCGCGTGCGGCAGCGACTGGAACCAGACGCTAGAACCATCGGGTGCAAGCCTCGCAACATCGGTCGTGCCCCCGAGGAAGTTGGTCGCCGGCATGGCAAAGTAGAGCTCTCCAAACTCGGACAACAGCGCCAATTCGCGAAGCGATGAGTTCGTGGATCGAATCGGACCGAGAGCTCCCGTTGCCACATCGACAGGCCTTATGGACGTGCCATTGCTCGTCGACACTCCAACGTAGAGGAACTGACCAGACTGAGCCGCACTGACAGGTGCAACTGCGCCAGGAATTTCCGTGAGCCAGTCCAGCGTCTGCTGCGAGTGATCGATGCGCGCGGCGAACACCCGCGCTTGCCCGCCTGTGATCATTGTACCGGCAAGAAGGATCCGCTGGTTCGATTCTCGCAATGCAAACCTCGGCTTCATGATGGCCGACGTGTTGATCAGCACCGGCGCGGAGATTCCCGAGGTGAACTTCGCCATCTGGAATCCGGTTTGGTTATGGCGGCCCGTGATGATGATGCCAGTCGCCAGATCCGTCACTACCACCGGTGACGTGGCTTGGTTGATCTGCAGCTGCAGATTGACGAGCATGTCGTCCTGGGCGGCGCCCAACGCACACGCGAGGGTGAAGATGGCAGTTGCGAGAAGGTTCCTAAGCTTCTTCATGGAGTGAGAATGAGGGTAGTCGTTCGGGTGATTCCGTTATGCCGAGCGGCGATGGTGATCATGAGGGTCTGATTGACCGCATTCGTCGTGGCCGTAAAGTTCGCAGTGGATTGACCGGCGGCGACGGTCACACTCGCGGGAACCTGCACGATCGCCGCGCCGGCCTGCAACGTCACCACAATCCCGCCGGCGGGCGCACGCCCGGTGAGGGTCACCGTTCCCGTAGAGTTCTGTCCACCCCGAACCTGAGTCGGGTTCATCGCCACCGCTTGGAGGGCCGGCGCGAGGACCCTAAGCTGGGCAGTCCGGGCGATGCCCTGGCCCGTTGCCGTGATCGTTGCGGTTCGGTCGGTCGGCACCGCCGCCGTGATGATGTTGAAGTTCACTGAGAGGGTGCCCGCGGCGATCGTCGCCGTCGGGGCCGCGAAGCCCGTTGCGGGCGAGTCATCGGTAAGGTCGAACACGATCGGCTGCCCGATCGCGTTGCTGGTCAACGTGATGGTTCCGGTGGCGTTCACTCCACCAACCACGCTGGTCGGATTCACCGTAAGCGTCAAGCCTACGATGCCGACCGTCGCAGAAGCGCTAGTGCCCAACGTGGCCGTCACCACCGCCGTCCTCGACGTGGTGACCGGAGCGGTCGGTGCATCGAACTCCGCGCTCGTTTGCCCCGCCGGGACGGCGACCGCGGCCGGTGCCAGAATCGCCGTACTGTCATCGCTCAAGGAAACCGCGATCCCATTGGTGGGCGCGACTCCATCGAGTTCGACGCGGAAGCGGCCCAGTGCGCCGCCGATGATCGTCGGCCTAAGCGCGACCAGGCGCGTCACCTGGGGCGGCCGGATCGTGAACTGCGTCGTCGCAACAACCCCGCGCAGCGTGGCCGACACCGTGACCAACCGGCTCTCGCGCGTCGCCGCCGTGATCAGAGAAAAGGTCCCTTGCGTCGCACCGACCGCCACCGCCGCATTCGGCGAGCTGGGCACGGCAAAGGCCGAATCCTCAGAGATCGCGATGGCCGCTGGCGTCAACAGGCGTGGTCCCGTCAAGTTCACTTTGCCGGTTGCCGGCTGTCCGCCGACTACAACCGGAGCATCCATCTCGACCGATGCAAGCGCTGGCTGCACATGGAGCGTCACCGTCGACGTGCTGCTGCCGGTACCGCGTTGCGCGGTGTAGTCGAAAGTGACAACCCCATCAAACCCGGGAGCAGGTGTGAAGTCAAAAGAGCCGTCAAGGTTTAGGGTCAGACCCTGCGGGGGATTGACCGCGACCGCCGTCGCCCCGGCTCCGCCGATGTCGTTGCCCAGCACGCCCGGAGCCGGTACCGAGAGGGTCTCGCCACGGAACGTCTCGAACGTGTCCGGGTTGGCTTGGGGCCGAGGATTCAGGCTGCGGATCGCAATTGAGTCCGGACTACCATCGAGTTGGAACGCCACCACATGTCGCCCTAGCCGACTGTCGAGGGCGAGATCGATCGCTTTGATATCGATCCCGCCCTGGACCAAGTTGAACCCATCGACCGGAGGGATCGAGAAAATTCGCCCAAAGTGAATGAGGCTGTTCGGCTGGCGGACCGACAGGATGCTCACCAGTACTCCGCCGACGCCCTCCTGAATCTGCCCAAACACGCCCTGCCCGGGCGGGAATCCGCTCACCACGCCGAAGGTGCCGTTCAATGTGCCCAGGCTAACCGAAGTGCTTGGCGGGAGCCCAGATTCGATTCCAATATGCACAAAGCCAGGACCGGAAGCCGCGGCCACCGTTGCGATTCTTCCGGTATCGGTACCGAAGGTAAACGCCTGTTGCGGAATCCCAATCGCATTCCACCTCGCGATGAAAGGGCGGAGAACCCCGAGCGAGTTGATGCTTCCGGCGGTGACGATTTGTCCGTCGAACGTGCGGCACATCGCCGAGAACTCGGCGTTGGCGTTCAGCAGCCGCTCGCTTAGGACTTGGCCGTCCTGCGTCATCCGAACCAAAACGATGTTCGACGCAGCGTTGCCATTCGGCTGGCGGGTACCCGCCAGGTACACATCGCCGGTGGGGTTGATCTCGATGCCAACCCGCTGGCCGACCACGCCGTCCATTCCTGGGAACGTGCGCTGCCACAGCTTCAGACCATCGGCAAGCCGCATTCTCGCACCGACGAACCCGCTTCCCACCGATCCTGCCGCGTAGGCCGAGTCCCCGACGATCCGCACGTGTTGGCCGACGTCAGGCAGGAAGTTCGTGTTCTCCGTGTGAAGCCAAACAAACGAACCGTTGTTCGCGCGAAGGTTGATCGTCGCCATCTCGCCCTTCGCCGAGGGTCCGCCATCCTGTTCACCCGTCACAACCAAGAACTGGCCGTTGGTCGCCATGTCGGTTGCCCGGAACCCGTCGGCGAAGCCATCCTGGATCGTGGTCGACCAGATCTCAGTGCCGCTCGGGTCAAAGCGGAATGCGCGAAAGCGCCGTCCGTTGGCCGTCTCAACCGTGTAGCCGACAAACACGTCGCCCGTAGTGTCGTCGACCGCAACGACGGGCCTCACCGCATCGGCCGCATCATGGGAGAAAACGACATCGTAGGCAGGAGCCGCGGCAATGACGAGACAGGCGGAAAGGGCGGCCAACAGCCGGGAGACTAGACGCATCTTGCCATTATAGGCTGAAGCTGAGTCTCTACAGTTCCAAAAATCGTTCCGCGATTTGAACCGCGTTCAGTGCCGCGCCTTTCAGGAGTTGATCCCCTGAGCAGAACAGACAGATCGCATTCGGGTTCGAGACGTCTCGGCGAATGCGTCCGACCAGCACTTCATCGATGCCGCTTGCTTCGGCGGGCATCGGAAAGTGGTTCCCGGCTCGATCATCGACCAGCCGCACTCCGGGGAAGGCCGCGATTACTCCGCGCACCGCTTCCTCCGCCGGAGCCTCCTCCGCGAACTCCACCGTGATGCTCTCGCTGTGGGCGCGCAGCACCGGAACGCGGACGCAGGTCACGTTGATTTTGAGACTGGGCATGCCGAGGATCTTACGGCTCTCCTCGATCACCTTCCACTCCTCCTCGTTGTAGCCGTGCTCGTTGATCGCGGTGTTGTGGCTGAACAGGTTGAAAGCGTAGGGATGAGGCAGCACCTTCGGCACCGCGGCCTCACCGTTCAGAACCGCCCGAGTCTGATCCTCGAGCTCCTGCATCGCCGCAGCCCCGGCCCCGCTCGCGCTCTGGTAGGTGCTCACAATCAGCCGCACGATTCGGCCCAGGTGCGTCAGCGGCGCGACCGCCATCAGCAGGATGATCGCGCTGCAGTTGGCGACCGGGTACAGCCGTTGGTCCTTGCGAATCTGCTCGCCGTTGATCTCGGGCACGACCAGCGGAACGCTCGGATCCATGCGAAAGGCACTGGAGTTGTCGACCACCAACGCACCCGCGGCGAGGGCGGCCGGGGCAAACTCCCGCGATCGCGAAGCTCCCGCGCTAAAGAAAGCGACATCGACATCCGCGAACGCGGCCGCGTTCAGCAGTTCGACCGTGACGGTCTCTCCGCGAAAGGTGTACCGCTTCCCTACCGAGCGCTCGCTCGCGAGAAGTTTCAACTTGCCGACGGGCAAGTCGCGCTTCTCGAACAGCTTGAGGAACTCTTGACCGACAGCGCCAGTCGCGCCAACCACGGCAACGGTTACGGGGGACATCCCCCTAGGAATACCCGACCCTCTCGGCTTGTCGCCCATCACTACGCTTCTGCGTTATAGTAGATGCAGGTGCCCCGATGATCAGTACCGTACTCCTCTTGGCCTCCCTTCCCCAACTCATTACCTACGAAACCAAGGCGGCTCGCCTGCCCGTGATCTTGACCGAGTTGGAGCCTCGGATCGGTACGAAGCTTGAGTGTGAGGGCAGCTTCAAGAATGACGTGCTCGTGATCCGGGTAGACGGGGTGGACTCGAAGACGTTGCTCGACAAAATCGCCCAGGCGGCGGTTGGGAAATGGACTCGCAGTGGAGACCGGCTCGTTCTCTCACCCGACTCGGTTAGACGCAAGCAACAGGAAGACGAGCTGCTGTCGAGGCGGGAGAAGGTCATTCAACGCATGCTGGACCAGTTCAAGAAAGACCTGGAGAACGCCTACGATGGGCCAACCCTGCATGCCTTGAAGTCAGGCCTCGACGAGCGCCGTTCCGGCTATGATCAGCAACAGTACGCGGCGCGCGTTGGGCAAGAACGGGCATTCCGGCCGCTCGACCGCCTTGCGATGCGAAGCCTGATCGAAATCGGTGCCCGTCGCCTTGCCGAAATCAAGCCTGGGCAACGGCTGGTTTTCTCGGCCAACCCCACGCCCCGCCAATTGAAGTGGCCCAAGCAGAACGACCTTCTATCCCGTTTCTATTCGGAATGGAACCTCCATCAGGAACTCTTCGGTGCCGACCAGCGTGGATCAACGTGGGCGTACATTAGGAACGCCGGCGTGATGCCCACTCAGCTCAGCAACGTCGATCGAATCTGGCTGGCGGTGGCCGATCCGTTGCGGGAAGCCCGTGGAGCCAAGATCACGGTCGTCAATGCAGCAGAAACCGTTGCCTTTGGCAACACGATGGACTTGACGATTCCTCCGCAGGCGACAACGACCAGCAACCCTGAGAACCTTCCGGAAACCAAGCTCACCCTCGACCCCCTCTCCGAAGCCCTCTCAACCGCATTGCGTAGCCTGTGGACATTTCCGCGTCCCAAAGTCGAGATCGATCCCAGACTCATCGAGTTGATCAGCCGGCCCACGAAGCACGAGCCCCTCGCCTTCGGATCTGAGCTCTACCTTCAATATGCGGTCGCGAGGAAGGTGAATCTCGTTGCCTGGATCAACGACAACGCGTTTGGCCGTGGAGTGACGTTTAAGGCGGAGACCGTCAAGATGTTCGATCAGTTCTCCCGGCCCAACATGAACTTCGATGAAAGCGAGGGTTGGCTGGTGATGACCCCGGCATCCCCTGCCGAAGCCCGTCGAAGCCGCGATGATCGAGCCACGATGGAACGCCTCATCCAAAGCGTAATCGCCGACAAGAGAATCACGTTCGACGCCAAGGCCGACTATGTTTACCAGCGCCCATTGACACTGCCCGAAGGCTTGGGTCTACGGCTGGCTCTCATGCTCGATCAGAGCCACCCAACCCTCAACCAAGAGGCGAATGAGCAGATTTTGCGGCTCTACGGAAGTCTATCGCTCGAGCAGCGGCGAGCGATTCGATCGGGGGGCCGCATCCCTAGTGCGGCGCTCTCACCCGCTCAGCGATTGGTCTGGGAGCAAGTTGTTTACGGAACTCGCCCCTCTTCCATCTCACCCAGTTTCGCGCCCGCCGACAAGAACGTTCGTTACGATCGAATCGATGGAATGGCGATTGAACCGACCCACGAGTGGCCGAACGGCATCCCTAGCGGGGCAAGTCTCGGGCTTGAGATGTCAACCGATTTCGAACTTCGCCCTCAACCGAAATACAATGTTCATTTCTCCGGAGCCTACGATCTTGCAAGCCAGCTCTTCTACGAACAGAACCCCGAGTTGATCGAGGGTGACATCCGCCAGTGGTTGCGCCCCGATACATTCGTTGCTTACGACAAGACCTCGCTGACGTTCAACATCGTGCTCGACAAGAACTTCGCTTGGACGGGCACGTTCGACGATCTCAAGAACATCAGCGGCCCCGTCAAAGCGGATCAGCTGCCTCCTCATATTCGCGAGGCGCTCAAGAAGCAGGTCGAAGAGATGAACCGGCAGAAGGCCGCCGGAATGAAGTACAAGCTGACCGTTGGTGGGGGTTTTCGACCGGGCCAGAAGCCGCCGCCCCCTTATGGAGGCTCGGACCGCGCAAACTGAGCCAATCAGAGCTAGCCGAGTTCGAACATCCGCGCCGCGGTCTCCATGTCCTTGTCACCCCGTCCGCTCAAGTTGACCAGCACCCGCGTTCCGGAAGGCAAGAACCCCGGCTTCATGAGCGGCGCAAACGCGTGCGCCGATTCGAACGCAGGAATGAGACCCTCCTTCTCGGCGAGCCAACGGAATGCGGACATCGCCTCGGCGTCGGTCACCGCCATGTATTCCGCGCGGCCTGAATCCTTGAGATAACTGTGCTCGGCCCCCACGCCGGGATAATCGAGTCCCGCGCTGATCGAGTGCGTGCCGATGATCTGGCCGTCCGCGTCTTGCATCAGGTAGCTGTAGCTGCCGTGGAGCACTCCCGGCGAGCCCGCGGTGAGCGGTGCGGCGTGGGATCCTGAGTCGAGTCCCAACCCACCGGCTTCAACCCCGATGAGCCTCACCGACGGATCATCGACGAATCCAGCGAAGAAGCCGATCGCGTTCGATCCTCCGCCCACGCACGCGATGCCGACCTCGGGAAGCACTCCATAGCGCTCCAAGTACTGAGCCCGCGCTTCGTCGCCGATCACCCGCTGGAACTCGCGAACCATGTACGGGTAAGGGTGGGGTCCGGCGGCGGTTCCGATGATGTAGTGGGTGTCCCGCACGTTCGTGACCCAGTCGCGCATCGCCTCGTTCAGAGCGTCCTTCAGGGTCTTGGTACCGCTGCTGACCGGGTTGACCTTCGCCCCGAGCAATCGCATGCGGAACACGTTCAGCTGTTGGCGGGCGCAGTCTTCCTCGCCCATGTAGACCTCGCATTCGAGGCCAAACAGCGCGCAGACGGTTGCGGTGGCGACACCGTGCTGACCCGCACCCGTCTCGGCGATGATCCGCTTCTTGCCCATGCGGCGAGCAAGCAGTGCCTGCCCGAGCGCGTTGTTGATCTTGTGGGCACCGGTGTGGTTGAGGTCTTCCCTCTTGATCACGATGTCCAGCCCGGTAGCCTCAGATAGGCGATCAGCCCGGGTGATAGGCGTGGGACGGCCGACGTAGTCGTGCAGGCGCTGCTGGAACTCCGCCCGAAACTCAGGGTCGCTCCATGCTTTCGTGAACTCGGCTTCGAGTTCGTCGAGGGCGGGGACGAGGGTTTCCGGCACGTAGCGTCCGCCAAAGTCGCCGAATCGGCCGCGGACATCAGGAGCAATCGACATTAGTGTCTATTGTGACGCTCCGCTTCGCCGCTCGTGTTCCGCGAGCATGAGCGTTCCTCCGGCAACCAAACCGGGCAGCATGAGAACGTTGACGATCGGCACGATGGTCAGCAGCCCACTCACGAGGGCAAACGTCGCTGAGCCACGCACCGCGAATGCCCGCCGGAACTGGGCGGGAAACAGCGTTCCCCGCCGCAGGTAGGCGGAAGCGGTGTAGTCGTAGAGACACAGCCACGCCGCCAGCAGGATGCCCGCCGGGGGCAACCAAAAGCAGGCGCAGGTGAAGCCGAAAATGAAGAGCGCAAACACGCCGCGCGATGCGGTGTCGACCACCAAGTCGCCGGCGCTGAGCTTCTGATGGGGCGGATCGGGACGAACCGACCGCTCGACCTCCAGGCTCAAGTTGTCCCAAAGGAACGAACTCAGCAGGCCCGCAATCGAGGCGAACACGACGCCGGCTAGGAACCACCAGATGACCGCGTAACCCACGCGAATCAGCGTCCCGCCGATCCAGGAGTCCAGCCCGCGCGACACGAGGAAGCGGTCGCCCAAGGGGACGATCAGCCAGTAGCCAAGGAGGACGATGGCCAGGAAGACCACCCCCGAGATCAGCATCGGCCGCCAAATGAACGGCCGGAAGCGCCGCTCGCCAAACACCAGAGCAAGTCCTTGAACAATGAACTGCACGATGGTGGGTACGTTTTGTGGCGGTCTGCGGATTCAAGAATCATGTCGCTCGGGTAGGGTGCTTTTATCATGGAGGATCAGAGCTTGCTGAACGACGATGCGTCTCTGGACGGTTTCTGGAAGTGGGCCTATTCGGATCTACGCTGCAACACGATTCGTCCCCTGATCGCCGAGTACCTCGTCGGCCATGCCCTCGGTTGTCTGGACTCGGCTGGGCGTAAGGAATGGGCAGCCTGGGATTTGGTCTACCGGGGTATCAGAATTGAGGTTAAGTCGGCCGGTTACGTCCAGAGTTGGAGCCAGATCAAGCCATCCAAGATTTCTTTCGATATCAAGCTGAGTAAGAATGGATGGGACGCTGAGGCGAATGCGAACATTGGGCCAGGGCGACATGCTCAAGTCTACGTCTTCTGCCTTCACAACCAGCAGGATCGCGACCGAGCTGCCAGATTCTGCCCTGAAGACTGGCTGTTCTATGTGGTTTCAACAACTCATCTGGAGTCGACTTTAGGAGACCAGAAGTCGCTCACGCTCGGACGCCTGAAAAAGCTCGCCACGCCGATATCGCTCAGCGAACTGAAGCCGACCGTGGACAAGCTGAACTCGTCTGAATGACCGAACCAGTCCGAACAAATCCGAACAATCTCGGAAACTTTTGCGCACGAGTCATCGTTGTATGTAGAGAACCCGAAGGGGAGTAGCGCCCGCCGAATCAGCGGGAGGTGATGGTCGTCAATACGCCGAAAGGCCGGCCTCGCCACCAACGCAAGACCTTCGCTGCGATTGTCGTAGCGGAGGTCTTTTTCCGTTTCGGGCTCGAAAAAGAAGCTATGAACACATTGAGAGTTGGAGTGTTGTTGGTTGCGCTGACCGCCTTTATGGTGTGGATCGGCCAGATGGTCGGCGGTGCCGCGGGGGCGACGATCGCACTCGGTCTGGCGCTGGCGATGAACATCGGCACCTTTTGGTTTAGCGACAAGCTGGTGATCAAGATGACGAAGGCTCGTCCGGTCTCCCGGAGCGAGGCTCCGGAACTCCACGAGATGGTCGAGCGCTTTGCGGCCCGGGCCGGGATTCCCGTGCCTGCGCTCTATGTGGTTGACGATCCTTCGCCCAATGCGTTCGCCACCGGGCGAAGCCCCAAGCACGGCGTCGTCGCCGTGAACACCGGTCTGCTCGACATCCTCAACAAGTCCGAGGTCGAGGGCGTCGTCGCTCACGAGCTCGCCCACATCAAGCATCGCGACACACTGACGATGGCGATCACCGCGTCGATCGCCGGCGCCATCATGTTCCTCGCCCAGTTCGCGCAGATTGCGGCGATCTTTGGTGGCGGCAACTCGGATGAAGAGGGCGGCAGCAACCCGCTGGTGCTGCTCGTGATTGCGATGATCGCTCCGCTGGCGGCGATGATGATCCAGATGGGTATCTCTCGGGCTCGTGAGTTCGAGGCCGATAAGTCGGGGGCGGAGATCGCAGGGCGCAGCGATGGCTTAGCTAACGCGCTGCTGAAGCTTCAGCGAGGAGCGGATGCCATTCCGACCCACACGATGACCCCTTCGACCGCCCATATGGCGATCGTCAATCCGTTCCGCGGCGTGGGCGGCTTCACCAAGCTGTTCATGACCCATCCGCCCATTGAAGAGCGTGTGGCCAAGCTTCGCGCGCTGAACATCGGCTGATCTGCGCCACGTTGAATCCACGAAAGGCGGGGATGCCTTGTGCCCCGCTTTCGGCTTGGCACGCATGTGTGCCAAACCGAGCCAACCCCAGCAAATCCAAACAAGAAAACTATGAAATGCCCTGCATGTGCTGTTACTGACCTGGTGATGTCCGAGCGCCAAGGAATTGAAATCGACTACTGCCCGCAATGCCGCGGTATCTGGCTCGACCGAGGCGAACTCGACAAGTTGATCGAGCGTTCGAACCAAACGCCATCCGCGGCCGTAGCTCCTCCCCCCCAACCGGTGATGGTGCAACCCGTAGCTGTCGACCATCGCGCTCATCATTCTCCGACCACGGCTCCTGGCCCCGCTCCCGGACCGAACTTCTACTGGGATGGTCGCCAGTGGAAACGGAAGAAGAGCTGGTTCGAAGAGATCTTCGACTAACACGATCACTCTTTTTGTGGGCGAGGGATGGGTTGTGCCCTCGCTCAACATTTCGAGGCGGCAATGCCGCCGCCTGTACAACCCAACCCGAACTTAGTCCGAACTCAACAAACAATGATTGAACTTGCTGGCATACCCCTTTGGATATGGGGATCGTTCCTCGGCTTCGTGTTCGTGATGCTCGCCCTCGACTTGGGCGTGTTTCACCGCGAAGCCCATGTGATCAACATCCGCGAGGCGCTCACCTGGAGTGCCGTGTGGATTGCGTTGGCCCTGGTTTTCAATGCAGGCATCTTCGCGTTCTGGGATCAGATCTACCCCGACAGTGCCTATACGCCCAAGGAAGCGGGCCTCGCCTTCTTGGCCGGCTACCTCATCGAGAAAGCCCTGTCCGTAGACAACATCTTCGTGTTCTTGATGGTCTTTGCCTACTTCAAGGTGCCTCAGAAGTACCAGCACCGAGTGCTGTTCTACGGCATCGTGGGCGCGCTGGTGTTCCGGTCCATCTTCATCGCAGTCGGGGCGACCATCCTCGAGCGCTTTATGTGGACGATGATCCTCTTCGGGGCCTTCCTCATCATCACCGGCATCAAGATGGTGAAGATGAAGGACAAGCAAATGAACCCGGACAACAATCCGGTCATCCGCGCCTTCCGAAAGCTGATGCCAGTCACGCCGGGCTACGAGGGCCAGAAGTTCTTCACGCGGATCGACGGCAAACTATGGGCGACGCCGCTCTTCATCACGCTGCTGTTCATCGAGCTGACCGACGTGATCTTCGCGGTGGACTCTATCCCCGCGATCTTCGCGATCACCACCGATCCATTCATCGTGTTCACGTCGAACGTGTTCGCGATCCTCGGCCTGCGCGCGCTATTCTTTGCCCTCGCCGGCCTGATGAACCTGTTCCACTACCTGAGCTATGGACTTGCGGCCATTCTCGTGTTCGTCGGCGGCAAGATGATCTACGCCTACCTCGAAAAGGTGGTCGTGCCCGAGTGGAGCAAGTTCCCGATCGCTTGGTCGCTCATCATCATCGCCGCGATCCTCGGTGCCTCGGTCTACGCATCGCTCCGCTGGCCGCCGAAGCAGCCAGCTCATGCGATCCCTTAGGGCTTGGCGCCGCCCTTCACCCACGCCTCCAGCTTCGCCACCGTATCGGCGGGCAGGGGGCGTCCGGGGGGCATCTGGCCACGCTTCACCGGCCGGATCATTCGACTGTTGTCCGGGTCGCCGGGGGTTACATGCTTCGCAACTTCCTGGTACGACGAGAGAACCACGCCCTTCTTCGCGCCACCTCCGCTGTGGCAACCGATGCAGTTCGCATCAAGGATCGGCTTGATGTCGGCGAAGGTCAATGCCGCACCCGCCGCCGGGCTCGACTTCTTGTTCACGCCAGCCGGGGCGACGAAAGCGAACTCGCCTTCGGCGATCGGCGCGTCTCCGATCTTGATTTCCTTGGCAAACACGAAGACCTCAGCCTTATCCTTCGTGGTGCGGAAGCCGCGTACGATTCCGAGCTGATCATCCATCTGAACCTGCAGAACCGCCTTGTCCTTTCGGGTGATGTTCCAGTCGGTGACCGCAACGTTTCTTAGCTTTCTCGAACTGCCCTTGGTCGCCGAGGCGATCTGGTCACCGATCTTGTCGTTGAAGAACGCCGTGTAAACCCACGCATTGTCTAGCAACCAGACGGAGGCGGGGGATCCGGCGTCGATGGGCGACTCCTCATACGTCTTGCCCGCCTTGTCATAAACCCAAATCTGCTTGCCATTCGTGGTGATCAGCTGCCCAGAGCTGTCGATCCTCACCAGGTTGGGCTTAGAAAGCGTGACCCGGACATCCTCGGTCGTACCGCCGATAACCGACGTCGTCAAGGTCAGCGAGAGGCTTTGCGCCTCTTGAAGCTTCTTGACGTGGTCGTCGAAGGAGTTTTGCCAGAGGGCGACCGCCGCGAACGGGGTCAGGGCCAAAGTGAGTGCCAAGAAACGCATGATGGCTGAATATTGCCACATCGGACGCGAAAATCGCGACTAACGCAGTTTCAGCAGCTTGGCAAGCTGCTTGGCCCGAGGGTGCTCGGCGTCTAAGCTGAGCGCCTCCAACACCAAGATCCTCGCATCGTCTTCACGCTTCATCTCAAGCAAGGCCGAAGCTTCCGCGATGAGATAGTCCGGACTCGCCTTAACCAACGTGCGAGCCAGCCCTGCCGCCGCGGCGGCTTCGTCGAACTTCTGCAGAAAGTAGAGCGATCGAGACGAAACGTAGTGCGCCTCCGCGATCATCGTGACCAACTCCACCGGTGGCGTTTTGCTGGGAGGAGGTGCCAAACGGATCGCCTGCTGCATGTACTCCAGCGACTTCTGCCATTCGCCGAGCGCATAGGCCAACTTCCCTGCTCCGAAGTACGGCTGATACCGCGCCGGGTCGTACGCGATGAGCCCCTCGAAGTAGGCGAGGGCTTCCTTGACATTGTCTTGCTCGGCCGAAGTGAGTGACTCATCCCGCCCCGACTTCTCTAGGGCCTCCTTCGAGATCTTCTCCGCATGGATCAAGTAGTTGTCGGCTTCCGCCGGAGTGCGAATCGTCGGCACTTCGATCGCGCGGGCTTGGTCCCCGCGATTGCAGCCGACCAGGCCTGCGACACAGGCCGCTAGAACAAAGACCCTAAACCACCACATTGACCAGCTTCCCCGGCACCACGATCACTTTGCGGATCGTTTGCCCGTCCGTGTACACCTTGACCTTGGGCGACTCGAGCGCGGCGGCTTCCATCGCTGCCTTATCCGCCGTCGCGGCAATCTCGATCGTATCCCGCAGCTTGCCGTTCACCTGAACGGCGATAGTCACCGTATCCTCGACGGTCAGCGCAGGGTCGAACTTCGGCCAAGATTCGCTGTACGTGAATCCGAGCCGTCCCAGCGACTCCCAGAGTTCATCCGCCGTGTGGGGCGCGGACGGTGCCATGAGCAGCACCAGACTCTCGATCGCCTCGGACAGCGCCAACTTCTCGGCCCGATTGGGTTGCAGTCCCTTCGTGAGATCGCTCATCGTGTTCACGTAGATCATCATCGCCGAGATGTAGGTGTTGAACGCGAACCGCTCGATGTCCTCGGTCGCCTTCTGGATCGCCTGATGCGTCGCTCGCCTCAGAGCGAGACTTTGACCCTCGGCCGGCACCGTCTCGATCTCTGCTTTCCAACCGACATCGTAATGCGACGTGTGATCCGAAACGAACTTGCAGACTCTGCTGAGGAAGCGAACGGCGCCGTTCATGCCTTCGTTCGACCACTGCACGTCCGTATCAAACGGCGCGACGAACAGCTCGTACACGCGGAGCGCATCTGCACCATAAGACTCGACCGCCTCTTCGGGCGTTACGACGTTGCCCTTACTCTTCGACATCCTCGCCCAACGATAGAACTTCTGGTCGTCAGGAATGGTCTCGGCTTCTTTGAACGAGATGAGGACGCCTTCCTCGCCAGGCGCGAGCGTCTCACCCTCTTTCGGAAACCGATACGGCGTCATCGCGAGCACTTGGCCCTGGTTCTTCAGCTTCTGGAAAGGCTCCTTTACGGGCACCAATCCCGCGTCAAAAAGCACCTTCGCCCAGAACCGGGCATAGAGCAGGTGCATAACCGCGTGCTCCGCGCCGCCGACATAGCAGTCCACGGGCATCCAGTAGTTCACGCGCTCCTGATCCCACGGCTTCTCGTCGTTGTACGGATCGCAGAAGCGCAGGAAGTACCACGACGAGCAGGCAAAGCCGCCCATCGTATCCGTCTCGCGGCGTCCCAGCTTGCCGTCGAGATCCGTTACGTTGACGAACTCGTCAATCTTTGCCAGCGGAGACGAGCCATCGTCGGCGGGTTCATAGCTTTCTACGTCGGGCAGGTAGACCGGCAGGCAGTCATCCGGCACAAGGTGCATCTCGCCGTCCTTGCTATGGATGACCGGAATGGGGCATCCCCAATATCGTTGGCGCGAGATCAACCAGTCACGGAGCTTGTACTGGATCTTGCGCTCGCCGATGCCGTGACCTTCCATCCACTGCCCCAGCGCGGCCGTGCCTTCCTCGTAGGTCAGCCCGTCGTACTCGCCGGAGTTCATCATCACCGAATCCTTGGAGGTGAACACGGGAACGTGGCTCTTGGGATTCGCACAGTAGTCCTCGAGCGACGTGCCCGCGAGATACTCCTCGCTTGGCTTGATGACCGGAACCACGTCGAGGTCGTACTTCACCGCGAAGTCAAAGTCACGTTGATCGTGCCCGGGTACGGCCATGATTGCGCCGGTGCCGTAGTTCATCAACACGTAGTCAGCGATGTAGATCGGAACCCTCTTGCCATTGGCGGGGTTCACCGCGTAGCCCCCGGTGAACACTCCAGTCTTGTCTTTGGTGTCAGCAGTGCGCTCCGCGTCGGTCTTGCGACGGGCTTGATCCTGATACTCCCGAATGGCCGGACCCTGCTCAGGGGCTCGCTTAAGGATTTCTTCGACCAGCGGATGCTCGGGAGAGAGCACGCAGAAGGTCACCCCGAAGATCGTGTCGATGCGGGTGGTGAATACGCGGAAGGAGAGCGGCTTCTCCTTGATGGCGAAGTCGTCGGAGCGGGTGATCGGCATCGGATCAGCGCCGACCTTCTGCGCGTGGATGCCCAGTTTGGCCTCAAGAGTAGCGATTTTCTCGGCCACCGCGCCCGGAACCTGGCCACCCGCTTCCTCCGCAACTTCCGCCTTGAGCGCGGCAAGTTGATCGGTGACGCTGGTTTGTCCCGACTCATCGAATGCGACCTTCAGTTCGAACTCGACACCCTCGCTACGGCCGATCCAGTTGCGCTGCATCGCCTTGATGCCCTCGGGCCAGTCAATGTCGTCGAGGTCGTCGATCAGCCGCTGCGCGTAGTCAGTGATCTTGAAGAACCACTGGGGAATTTGTCGCTTTTCGACCGGAGTGCCACATCGCTCGCAGAGGCCCGCCACGACTTCTTCGTTCGCGAGTGCGGTCTTGTCTTTGGGACACCAATTGACCTCGGCATTTGCTCGGTAGGCGAGTCCACGTTGGTACAGCAGCTTAAAGATCCACTGCGTCCACTTGTAGTAGGTCGGATCCGAAGACTTGAAAGAGCGGGACCAGTCATAGCTGATGCCAACGAGGTCCATCTGACGCCGGTAGGTGGCCGCGTAACGGTCGATCATCGGGGCGGGATGGGTCTTGTTCTTGATCGCCTCGTTCTCGGCGGGTAAGCCAAAAGCATCGAAGCCCATGGGGTGAAGAACGTTGTAGCCCTGCATGTACTTCATCCGAGCGACCACATCGTTCGGAATGTAGTTCCGGCAGTGCCCAACGCTCAAGCCCGCGCCACTCGGATAAGGAAAGAAGTCGAGGCAATAGAACTTGGGCCGACCCGGTTCTTCGCGGGTCAGGAACAGTTCAGCTTTCGCCCATCGGGTGCGCCATTTGGCTTCAAACGAGGCAGGTTCGTAACGGTCGGGCATGAGAACCAGAGTTTACTAGGTTCACCCGATTGCCTCCGCGACGGATGTTGTCTGCGCTAATCGTGGACGCGACAGTTGCATCGGTGCTGCAATCGCAGGTTCAGCACATGGAACAGCACGAAGCAGGAACCGCCAATGATCGACAGAACCGTGGGCACCGAGCCGTGGTGGTGATCCTGATGGACCGGCCAGCCATGCGAGAAATCCTCGAAGTGAGCGACGAGAATGGCGATCAGCCCCAACACATAGAACAGTGCGGGAACGAAGGACCCGTGCCGCTTGATACCGTGACGAAGGGCCACGGCCCCAACGATCACCGCGGTGAGAACGAACACGATGTCCACCCAAAGGCTGCCGAAGAAACCAAGGCCCAGCGAGCTGAGCAGCCCAAGGGCCACGCCCGTGAGAATGCAGTGCACCGCGCATACCGCACTTGCGCACGCTCCAACCCGGTCCAACAGCTTCGCCCTTCGCTCCATATACTGGTACAGAGTATACCTACTCGCTTCCGCAGAACGTGAAAAACTCGACCCTACGCGCTGCGGCATCCGGCCCCCGGGAATAAACGTGTGACCTGAAGGGGAATCTCAGGTATCCTATAAATTGGTTACGGATACGCGAATTGGAAAATTGAGTGAGTGAGTCTCGGAGCGTTCCTCCGCCTTGAAGCTTGAAGACCCGTCGCCTCCAACCAAGAGGAACATACAACATGGCATCTAAGACCCTTTACGTGGGCAATATCCCCTACTCTGCTTCCGAGCAGGACCTGTTCGACCACTTCTCAGCTTTCAGCCCGACCCAAGCCCGCATCGTGCAGGGTCGCGGATTCGCGTTCGTTGATGTCGCCGCCGACCAATGCGACGACGCGATCGAAAAGATGAACCAGTCCGACATGCAAGGTCGCCGACTGACCGTCAGCGAAGCTCGTCCTAAGGAGGGCGGCGGCGGTGGTGGTGGCGGCTTCCGCAGCGGTGGCGGTGGTGGCGGCGGCTACGGCGGCGGCGGCGGTGGCGGCCGAAGCGGTGGCGGCGGCTACGGCGGCGGCGGTGGCGGCGGCCGAAGCGGTGGTGGCGGTCGCGGTGGCGGCGGTGGCCGCGGCGGCGATCGCTGGTAATCCCAGTCTAGCTACAGAAACGAAAGGCCCTGAGCGACAACGCTCGGGGCCTTTTCTTTGGTAAAACCGAAGCTCATGTCATCCCGCCTCAACGTCGGTCTCATTGGCTACCAGTTCATGGGCAAGGCCCACAGCAACGCCTACCGCCAAGTCAATCGTTTCTTTGATCTTCCCTACCAAGTCGGAATGCACACGCTGTGCGGGCGCACAGAGTCAAGCGTCAAGGCTGCGGCGGACCATCTAGGATGGGAGCGCTACTCGACGGACTGGCGCGAGGTCGTCGCCGATCCCGATATCCAAGTCATCGACATCTCAACTCCGGGGGACAGTCATTGCGAGATCGCCCTTGCCGCCGCCGCTGCCGGGAAGATTGTCTTCTGCGAAAAGCCCATCGGCAACACGCTTGCCGAAGCAAGGCAAATGCTGGACGCGGTTCAGCAAGCCGATGTCCCCCACGCGATTTTCCACAACTACCGGAAGATTCCGGCCGTGGCGCTCGCCAAGCAAATGATCGAAAATGGCGATCTCGGAACGCTCTACCACATGCGAGCGACCTACCTGCAAGATTGGATCGCTGATCCCAACTTTCCCCTCGTGTGGCGACTTCAGAAGGAGCGGGCCGGTTCGGGCGCGCATGGCGACATCGGCGCGCACATCATCGACTTGGGCCGACACCTCGTCGGCGAGTTCGCCGAGGTCACCGGTCTGCTTCATACGTTTGTCAAGCAACGCCCCTTGGCCGGTGCGGTCGAGGGAGACCTTGGCGGGGCCGCCCAGAGCCAGTCCGGCCACGATCTCCCCATGGGCGATGTGACGGTGGACGACGCCTCTGCATTTCTCGCCCGGTTCCAGAACGGGGCGATCGGCACGTTTGAGGCATCTCGGTTTGCGGTCGGTCGAAAGAACCACGGCCGCTTCGAGATCAACGGCTCGAAGGGCACCATCGTGTTCAATCTGGAGCGGATGAACGAGCTGGAGTACTACAACGCAGCCGACGCCCCCGGAACCCACGGATTCCGGCTGATCCAGACGACCGAGAGTCACCACCCCTATGCAGGACGATACTGGCCAGTCGGGCACATCATCGGCTACGAGCACACGTTTATCAACCTCGTGGCGGATGCGGTGACCGCGATCCACCGCGGTGAGCTGCCGACTCCGAACTTCTTCGATGGCTACGAGAATCAGCGCATCCTCGACGCGGTCGAGCGAAGTTCCGAGACTCGCGGCTGGGTGAGTCTCTAACGTGCAGCATCAACGCGTTTTCGTCATCGACTTTGGCGGGCAATACACCCAGCTAATCGTTCGCCGCATGCGCGAGCTTGGCGTGTACAGCGAAATGGTGCCCTGGATGTCCGCGGCCGAGCGCTTACAGAAGGACCGGCCGGATGCGGTCATCCTCAGTGGAGGACCGCGCTCCGTGCTTGAGGATGGCGCCCCCGACCTCGATCTCAGCCTGGTCGACGGACTCCCGATGCTCGGCATCTGTTATGGCATGCAGTTGATGGCTCACCGCCTCGGCGGGCGTGTCGAGAAAGCACACGATCGCGAGTACGGACTGCGAAACCTCAGCGAGCGATCGGGCCTCAGTGCTCGCCTTTCGTCGGATCAAGTTTGGATGTCGCACGGCGACCAGGTTCGGGAAGTCCCGCCTGGCTACCTGGTGACCGCGTCGACGGAGAGCTGTCCCATCGCAGGCATGGAAGATGCCGCACAGCGACGATTCGGCGTTCAGTACCACCCCGAAGTCACGCACACGCCCGGAGGCAAGGACCTTCTCAAGGCTTTTGTTGAGGCCGCCGGACTCACCGGCGACTGGACCGCTGAGAACTTCATCGAAGAACAGGTTGCGCAGATTCGGCAGACCGTGGGCGAGTACGGGAAGGTCCTATGCGCAGTCTCCGGCGGGGTGGATTCGAGCGTCATGGCCGCGTTGCTGATCCGGGCCATTGGCCCTCGCGCGGTTTGCGTGTTCGTCAACCATGGGTTGCTTCGCAAGGGCGAGGCTGAGCAGGTCGTTGAGACGTTCGGGCGTCACTTCCACGGCAACCTCCACGCGTTCGACGAGCGCGAGCGGTTCTTCGGCGCCCTTGCTGGAGTCACCGACCCTGAAACCAAGCGGAAGATCATCGGCGAGCACTTCGTTCGCGTCTTCGAGGATCACGCCCAAGAGCTGGCCGGTTGCGATTTCTTAGCTCAGGGCACGCTCTACCCGGACGTCATCGAATCGGGTTCCTCAACCGCCGCCAAGATCAAGACGCACCATAACGTTGGTGGCCTGCCCGACTGGATGCAGCTCAAGCTGATCGAGCCCCTTCGCTGGCTGTTCAAAGACGAAGTCCGCGCAGTCGGCCGGGTGCTTGGCTTGCCCGAGGAGATGGTCGACCGCGAACCCTTCCCTGGCCCGGGGCTGGCCGTTCGAATCCTCGGCGAAGTCACTCCTGAGCGTGTCGCCACGGTGCAGGACGCGGACTGGATCTTTCGAACCGAACTTAGAAACCACGGTGCCCACGTCGGGATCTGGCAAAGCTATGCCGCACTGCTCGACGTACGGTCGGTCGGCGTGATGGGCGACGAACGCACCTACATGCACCCCATCGTGCTGCGCGCGGTGGAGAGCGAGGACGCCATGACGGCGCGGGCAGTGAAGATCCCCTTCGAGGTTTTGGAGCTGGTCGCACGACGGATCGTGAACGAGGTTCCGGGGGTCAACCGCGTCCTCTACGACCTCACCAGCAAGCCTCCCGCAACCATCGAATGGGAGTAGGGCAGCCGTTTGGAATTTTCCAAAGGTTGTGCTAACCTGAAACCTCTAGGAGGGTTGTGTGAGAGATTCTTTTGCCTTGTCAAGGAGCAAATCCGCGCCAGTTTTGCGGGCTTCGATTATTGTTCTTGCCGCGAGCGTTGTTGCCCTGGGATGGTTCCGCGGGGGACCGCCAAGCCCGGGCGTACCGATGTTTGGAGGTCAAATCGAGCAATCTAAGGCGTCCGACGGAAAGTCGACGCTTGAGCAGTTTTCGTCCAGCGGCCAGAATAGGAGCGAGTATGCACCGGGGGTCGTCGTCGTGGCTTTTCACGACAACGTGCCGTTCTTAGTGAGACAGTCAAAGGCTCAGAACTACGGATTGGTGGAAGATATGGCCGTCCAATCCCCGTATTTCAACCGGTTTTTCATTGGACGGACTCCGCAGACCCAGGGCATGTCGGTCGAGGATGCGATCCACGTGCTGGAGCGCGATCCGGCGATCCGCTTTGCCGAACCCGACATGAGGGTTTATCCCGACCAAGCCCTGCCGAATGACCCTCGGTTCAGTGAAATGTGGGGCCTCCATAACACGGGTCAAACCGGCGGAACAAATGACTCCGATATCGATGCGCCGGAAGCTTGGACGACCGCCGGTACCAACCCCAAGGTCATCGTCGGCCTCATCGATGATGGCGTGCAGATTGGCCACCCTGACCTTGCCGGCAACATCTATGTCAACCCGGGTGAGATCCCTGCCAACGGCATCGACGATGACGGAAACGGCTTCATCGACGACGTCAACGGCTGGGACTTCGCGAGCGGAGACAACAACCCTAACCCGACGGGCAGCAACACCCACGGAACGCATACTGCGGGCACCATTGCCGCTGTCACCAACAACAACATCGGCGTCGCCGGGGTAGCCCAAGATGTTCACCTTCTGCCCGTCCGGATGTACAGTGGCCAATCGACTTGGATGACCGCGCTCGTGCAGAGCATCGACTACTCCCGCATTATGGGGGCAAAGGTCGTATCGGTGAGCTACAACATCGATGGCTACACGCAGGCACTTTCCGACGCGATTGGTCGTGCAGATACCGCCGATATGGTCTACGTCAACTCGGCGGGTAATAACAACCAGAATGCCGACGGATTGCGCGGTGCGCTGCGCAATGTTCACCAGAACGTCGTCTTTGTCGCCGCCACCGACCACAACGACAACAAAGCGTCGTTCTCGAACTTTGGCCAGACGGTCGATATCGCTGCGCCGGGCGTCGACGTCCTCAGCACAGTGATCAACAGCGGCTATGCGCTGAACAGCGGCACGTCGATGGCGTGCCCGCACATGGCCGGTGCCGTTGCGGTCATCCGATCCAAGTTCCCGAACCTGACGGACCGCCAATCGCTGGACCGGTTAATCGGTACGGCGGATATGGTCCCGCAACTGCAGGGGGTCATCGCGGGTGGGCGCTTGAACCTGAACAATGCGCTAGACGATGACACCACGCCGCCGAGTGATCCTACGGATCTCCGTCTTATCGCTAAGGCAAGCGGATCGATGAAGCTCGGTTTCAAGGGCAGTGGAGATGACGGCACCGTTGGACAAGCTACTCAGTACGACCTTCGCTACTCGACCGAGCCCATCAATGTGGGCAACTTTGAGCAAGCGACACGAGCGATCGTCTCGATCACACCGGTCAACGCCGGCGTCCCGATCGAGGTCGAAGTCTCGGTGCCGCCGCGACGGGACACCTACTTTGCCGTCCGCGCGCTGGACAACCTCGGCAATCCGTCGAGCATCATCTCGGCCGGTCCGTATGTCACCGTGCCCGTTGCGCTTGATGACGTGGAGAGCCAGAGTTGGTTCACTCCCGTCAGTGGCCCCTGGGCTCGAACGACCGAGAAAGCCTCCAGCGGTCTTCGCGCTTGGTCCGATTCTCCGGGCGGCTCATACGCCAACAACTTGAACATTTCGATGCAGACGGGGCTCGTGAGCTTCCAGCACTTGGTGATCAGCAACTCGAGTCGCAGTTCCTATGCGCTAGCCTTCCGCGTTCACCACGATCTGCAGGCGAACTCGGACTTCTTGTATTACGACTACTCGCCCGATGGCACCACGTGGACGAATCTCGGCAGCATCACCGGAGTCAGCGGCGGATGGCGCACGGTATCCGCGGCCTTGCCCGCGACTGCTCAGAGTGGGTATTTCCGGTTCCGAATGACCACGAATGGGTCGGTTGTCCGTGATGGCGTGTACATCGACGATATCATGGTTCAGCCCGTAAGGACGATCTCCCAAGATCCAATGACAAATCCGGGCAACTGGACCGCACAGTCGCCGTGGGGACTTACCACGTCGAACTTCTTCAGTGGACCTACTTCGTGGACAGACAGTCCCGGAGGAACCTACACAAACAACACCAATACGAACCTGACGGGCGTAGGCACGTTCGACACCTCAGCCTATGCCAATGTCCAAGTGACCTTCCGTGCGTTTATCAGCACTGAGTCTGGCTACGACTACCTCAAGGTGTTCACCTCGCTCAACGGGGGTTCGTACGCTGAACGGGGCCGCTGGTCAGGCAATCTGGCGACTTGGAACCAGTACTCCGTTGCCGCCGGTGGATCGGGCGCCCTCAGCGTGAGGTTCAACTTCACATCTGACAGTTCGGTCATTGGCGACGGCGTGTATGTCGATGATCTGCGCGTTGTAGGCGAGCCCTACATTTTTGCGCCCTAGACCCGTACTGCCGGGCACCGTTTTACCGGTGCCCGGCGTACTAACCTCGAGGACCTCACCCTATGAAAACTATCCTTCGCGCATCGCTCCTTGCGGTGGCCATGTCGGTTAGCTTGGCGTTCGCCCAAGAAGCCGGCAGCGGACAGGCTGCCCTGAAGTCGCTGAACGAGCTTCAGCAGAAGATGTACGCCGACGCCCAGCAAGGCGGACAGCGTGCCAATGTCGTCGAGATCAACGCCGCCGTCCAACAGCGGGCAATTGAGCTCACCGCCAACATCGACATCGCCAAGGTGGAAGCCAGCGACTCGTTCGCCTGGGCCCAGGTGTTCAGCCGCGCCGGTAAGCACCAAGAAACCTGCGACCTCGTCAAGAAGTTCCTGACCACGCAGCCGAACGCACAAGAGAAGTTCAGCGCGCAGATGCTGATGCTCAACTCGTGCAACACCCTCGGAGAAGCCGACATGCTTCAAACGACGTTGCGCGACATCCGTGTCCCGAGCGCGTTGCAGACCTCGATGCTCGCGAGCAATACGGTCTACCTGTTCATCGACACCGTCGTCCAGAAGAAGGGCGTCGGCGAGGCGATCGTGACTCTGGGCGATGTCGAGAAGAACCTGATTCTGGAGGCTCCGGCCGACTACGCAAAGCGCATGCTGGCCATGGAGAAGCAGCGTAACGCGAACAACCCGAACTTCAAGCCGAAGCCGGACGAAGAGCGGCTCAAAGAACTTGAGGTTCAGGGCAAGAACGCGGGCGACAGCACGAAGTTCCTGTTCGTCGAAAAGCGTGCCGAACTCCTCATGGATGCCGGGCGCAAGTCGGAAGCCATCAAGACGCTCGACGACTTCATGGCGACCCTCGACGCAACGGCCCCGGCACGACGACAGGCCAATGGTGCTCGAGTGCAAATGAGCTTGCCCGGCGCGACCGCTCCTGCCATCACATTCGAGCGCGGCTACGGCGAGTTCAAGGGGCTTGAGGCCCTGAAGGGCAAGGTTGTCATCCTCGACTTCTTCGCTCACTGGTGCGGACCCTGCATCGCTTCCTTCCCGGACATGAAGCAGCTGTACAGCGACTTCAAGGACAAGGGGCTGGAGATCGTTGGCTTCACCACCTACTACGGCTACTATAAGCAGGAGCGCGGAATCTCGAAGGATGCCGAGTTCGCCAAGATGGCCGACTTCATCAAGGACTATGACCTGCCTTGGCCGGTCGTCTACGGTGAGCGCACCAACTTCGATGCTTACGGCGTGACGGGTATTCCTCACGTCGCGGTCGTCGGACGCGATGGCTCCGTGAAGAAAATCAAGGTGGGCTACAGTGCCGCCAGCTTCAAGGAGTTCCGCCAGTACATCGAGAAGCTCATCAACGAGTAATCTCGGACGTGCCTGACGGGTCCCGGCTCAACTGGGTCGGGACCCGTTTTCTATTGAACATGAGTTCGGCCGCACCGCCCCAGCAAGCATGCTCGTTCCGTTGATCATGTCGATGCTCGCTCCAGACACCATCACGATTACCGTCGGCGATCTCGAGCGCACGGCGCGAGTCGCGGTGCCGACCGCGACCGCCGAGAAGGTGCCGGTAGTGTTCGTGTTCCATGGCCATGGGGGAACCGCGCTTGCGGCGCAGCGGAGCTTCAAGCTGGAGCACCACTGGCCGGAGGCCCTGGCCATCTACCCTCAGGGCCTGCCGACTCCCACCCAACGCGATCCCGAGGGCAAGCGTGATGGCTGGAACGCCCGCAGTGCCGTGGATAACCGGGACATCGCTTTCTTCGATGCTCTTCTCGAATGGGCGAAGAAGACTCACCGTATCGATGAACGGAGGGTGTACGTGACCGGCCACTCCAACGGCGGCGGCTTCACGTACTTGCTGGCCACCCAACGCGGGGACAAACTCGCGGCGGTGGCCCCCAGTTCGGCTGGCCCCTCGCAGCGGGCCAAGGAGTTCCCCAAGATCCCCGTGCTCCACCTCGGCGGCCAGAAGGACATCATCGTTCCCTTCGCGTCTCAGGAACGAATGGTGAATGCCCTTCGCGACCGCTTTGGGCTGATGGAAATCGAGCCAAAGGTAGACGGACTGACCAAGACGTATCGGAAGAATGGGACTCCCGAGATCGTGTTCTTCGCTCACCCCGGCGGGCACAGCTTGCCCGTCGCTGCCTATCCTCTTATCGCCGAATTCTTCAAGCGGCACTAGGTTGGAGTCGCGAGTTCCGCGACCCCTTGCCGAGCCTGTAGGAGCAATGAACGGCCAGCACGAATCAGCCGGCGACTACCGGAAGCAGCTCCCTAGCCGCGGACAATCGTCGGTTCGATCTCGATCGCGACCTTATCACGCACTGCGTTGGTGATGATGCAGTAGAGGTCGGCCTTGTGCGACATATCTTCGGCCATCGCCACTTGATCATCCGTCGCGTCCGCGGCAAGCGTGATCGTCGGTCGGACGACCACCTTCGTGTACACAAAGCTGGCTCCGTTCTGCTCGACGTAGCCGGTCACCGACGTCTTCAGCCCAACGAACGGAAGCTTGCGGTTCGCGGCAATGATGCCGAACGTGATGCTATAGCAACCCGCAATCGCAGAAGCCAAGAGCTCTTCGGGGTTGGTCCCTTCGCCCGCGCCACCGAACTCAGGCGGAACACTTAAGGGCATTCGAACGCCTGAGCGATCAGGGGTTACTTGGCCGGATCCGTCGCGGCCGCCCGCCCACTCGACGGTGACGGGATACTCGTGAAGATTTGACATCGAACAAGAGTGTACCGGCGGCTACTCGTGGAGTTCTGCGAGCTTGGCTTCGACCATTTCGATGCTGCCATCTTCGGCCCAAACTCCGCAGGGCATCGAGTCCGGAGCGTCGCGAAGCGGCACCACCTTCCCCTTCATGTCATACACCGGGTGGTACCAGCGACCGACTTCTTGGCTGTCTCCGGTCAAGTAGTGGCCGATCAGCGCTCGTCGGAACCGATCGGTCGAGCGGTTCGGAAAGCTCCCGTGAACGAGCAATCCGTGGAAGAACAGCACGTCACCGGCCTTCATCACGCACGGAACGATCGGCTGATCGTCCGGCACCGGCACGGTAACGTCGGTAAAGCTCTGCGTCGTGTCCGCCTTGGTCGTGCAAAGAAGCGGCCAGCGATGCGAACCAGGCACCACTTGCATGCAGCCGTTCTCTTCGTCGCAATCGTCGAGCGCAAGCCAAGCGGCTAAGCACACGCCCGGCATCGCTCGCAGATAAAACTGGTCCTGGTGCAGGGCCTGCCCTCTGGCTCCCGCGGGCTTGAAGTACAGCATGGTCTGCACCGCATACGGCTCGAGGTTGCCGCCAATCTCGGTGAGTACCCGATTGATCCGCTCGTCGATCATCCACTGCAGGCTGATATCGTCCCAGCGGTGCATATGAATCATCCGCGGGAACCGCTTGAGCGGATCGTGGCTGCTCGGATCGACGCCTTCGAAGTCGCCGGGGTAAGTTCCGCTCGCTCGAAGGGTCATGTAGTGGTCGCGCAACGCGGCGACCTCCGCGGGAGAGAACATCCCCCGCGCGATCACGTAACCCTGTTCGTTGTAGTGCGCGAGTAACTCGCTCATTGAGAGGCTATCCGCCCGATACGTCTTTAGTGAAAGGACGCTCGCGATTCGCCGATTGCAGCGCCGTCAAGTAGAACAGCTTGGCCGCGTTCGTCACCTTCTCATAGTTGATCTTGTCGGGGGTGTCGGTTGGTTGGTGGTAATCCGGGTGGAAGCCACAGAACAAGAACGCCGCCGGGATGCCCTTCGCCGCGAACGCGTAGTGGTCGCTGCGGGTGTACACGTCCTCTGAGTCGTACTTGAATCGGAAGTTGACGTACTGGTTCAGGTCGAGTATCAGCTCATGCAGTTCCGTCGAAATCCGCTTGCTGCCCACCAGCCGCATCGTGTCCACATTCTCTTCGGCCTTATCGACGCGGTTTCGGTCTCCGTTCTGAATGCCGTCCGAGTTCCGCCCGACCATGTCCATTTGAAGTTCGCAGATCATCTTCTCGATCGGGAACATCGGATGGTCGACTAAGTAGCGCGACCCGACAAGGCCCGACTCTTCGCCTGCAAACGCCATGAAGAGGATGCTGCGCTTCGGCTTGACTGCGTTGGCTTGAAGCGCCTTCGCAACCCCCAGCAACGCGGTGCATCCCGAAGCGTCATCGTCGGCACCCCAATAAATGACCTCGCCGCGCTTGCCGAGGTGGTCGAGGTGCGCTCCGATGCCGACATACTCGGACTTCAACACCGGGTCACTACCCTCGTAAACGCCAACGACGTTGGGCATGTCCTTGCGCTCGGCGGTCACTTGGACATCAAACTTCACCATCGCCTCCGAGGTGGCGAGGTTGACCGTGCCGTCTGCGAGAACCGGGGCCTTGATCTTCACCGCCTCCGCAAGCTTGGCCACGGCATCGGGATGGATGCGGCCGGAGAGCGCGGGGAGGCGTCCGAAGGCGGTCACTGGGCGCGGGGCGGCAATCAGTTCGCTCACCGTCAACACCAGGAGGGCTCCCGACTGCTCGATCTGGCGGCGGAACTCCGTGGTCACTCCATTCATTTGGGTGATGACGATCTTGCCCTTCAGAGGAGCCGGATCGAACTGGAGTTCACGTCCCTGGGCTGCAAGGATGGCGACTTGACCCTCAAGCGACTTGTTCTCGTAGAACCCGGCAGCGACCAGTTGCTCACCTTGCGCGACCGAAAACCCATCGGCGGTAAGCGTAGCCGAGTTGATCGTGGCACGGATGTAGGGGACATTCTGGAAGTACGTGCCATTGTCCCCCGCTGGCTTCAGGCCAAGCTCCTTGTACTTGTCGGCCATAAATGCCGCGGCCTTGAGGTAGCCATCTTGGCCGGAGCCTCGACCTTCGCACTCCGGTCCAGCGAGATAACCGAGCCACGCCTTGGCGTCATCGATCGTAATCGCTCGAAATCCGGCAGCGAACTCAGCGGGAACCGCGGTTGCGCCTGTGTATTGGGCAGTCGACAAGGGGACAAGTACGGCCAAGGCCGCTAGAAGGGGCAATCCGCGTCGCATATCGAACCGTTATACCGATCCTGTAGCGACTTCGGTGCCCGGTTGCGGTGGGAATCGAAGAACAAATCGCGCACCACCCTCGCTTCGGGGTTCGGCATGTACGGTTGCCCCGTGTCGTCTCAAGATGCGCTCGACGATCGCCAATCCAATTCCTGTGCCCGGAAAGTGCTCGGCTGAAGCCAACCGGGCAAAGGGCTTGAATATCTCATTTGCCTGGTCGGCATCGAAGCCGATGCCGTTATCCTCGATCAGGATCGCATCGCCCTCAGCACGCACGCGAATCTCGGCGGACTCTGCCCCCATGGTGTACTTCCACGCGTTATGGAGGATGTTCATGAGCGCCAAGTTCACCATCGACTCGTCTCCATACAATCTGAGCCCGGGTTCTACATCGCAACTGACCATTCGTTCGGGTTCACGCCGCTGCAGTTCGGCGAGGGTCCTCCGGCAGAGCGCCGTAACGTCCACCTCGTCCCGCTTCAGGTGCTCCTTGCCCACTCGAGACAGGGCCAGCAGGTCTTCGATCATCTCGCTCATCTGCCGGATTTGATCACCCAGTTCCTCGGTGAGTCGACGAGAATTTTCATCCAGCGGCCGTTGGCTCAGTTCCGATCGCCGCGCATCCATTGCACGCAGCGGCTTCCGCAAGTCGTGCGATACGGAGTAGCTGAACGATTCCAGTTCCTGAATCACGAACTCCAAGTCCCCGGTCCGCTCCTGCACGCGCCGTTCGAGGTCGCGCATCAGCTGCTGGCGCTCCTTCCAGACTCGGTTGCGCGCCTCGTAGATATCGACGACTTGTTTCCGAATCACCGACAACACCCAATAGAGGAGCGACGCGGTGACCAGAACGTAGCCGGTGCCCTTGATGATCTCGAAGTTCGCGATCTGCTCGGGCTCGGGCACGAGCATTTCGACCAGACGGCCTGACGTAAAGATGTACGCCACGCCGATGGCTGCATAGCCAGCGGCAAGCCGAAAGTGCCAGCGACGCAGCTTGTCGTCGAGTGCCTTGCCGGAGAGCATTCCCCAGTCTAGTAGAAACTCTGCCGATTTGCGACGCGTTTTCTACGGAATTCCAACCGATTCGAGGGTCGCCCCGGCATTTCGCAGGTGGTGGTCAAGCGAGAACAGCTCTTCGACCTCTTCGTTCGACAGACGAGCCACGACCTCAGGATCCGCGGCAACGCTCGATTTGAAGTCATGGCCCTCCCATGCCTTCGCTGCGTTTCGTTGCGCGACTTTGTACGCGTCTTCGCGACTCATGCCCTTTCCGATCAACGCGATCATCACATGCTCGGAGAACACAAGGTCGCCCATGTGGCGCAGATTCGCCATCATCCGATCCGTAAAAACCTGCAGGCCCTTCAAGATCGCCGTGAGTCGGTTCAGCATGAAGTCGGCGAGGTAGCACGAATCCGGGAACACGATCCGCTCGAGCGAGGAGTTGGTGAGGTCGCGCTCATGCCAGGTCGCCACCGACTCCACCATCGCGTGAGCGTTGGCGCGTAGGAGCCGGGCCAATCCGCACACCGTCTCGCTATTCCAAGGGTTCCGCTTGTGGGGCATTGCGCTGGAACCCGTCTGCCCCGCCGCGAACGCCTCCTGAACCTCGAGAATCTCCGTCCGCTGCAAGTTACGAAGCTCAGTGGCGATCCGCTCCAAACCCGCCCCCAGCAGGGCGAGCACATTTAGGAAGTGGGCATGTCGGTCCCGGTTGATAATCTGGGTGCTTGCCGGATCAGCCCCAAGGCCGAGGAGTTCGCAAACACGGGCCTCGAGTTCGGGTGGGGTGAGGGCGTGGATGCCGACCGCGCCGCTCACCTTACCCACCGCTACGCCGTCGCGGGCGTCTTTCAGGCGGTCCAGGTTGCGGTCGAGCTCCGCGTACCAGTTGGCGCACTTGAATCCAAAGGTGATCGGCTCGGCGTGAATGCCGTGCGTGCGGCCAATACATGGCGTGTTCGCGTGTTCTCGGGCGAGGCGCGCGATCTCTGCCTTCAGCGCTTCCCCACTGTTCAACAGAACATCCGCTGAGTTCCGGAGCATGATGCCCAATGCGGTGTCGATCACGTCGTAGCTCGTCACCCCAAAGTGGATAAATCGCCCCTCGGGCCCGGTGGTTTCCGCCAGGTTGCGGACGAACGCCATAAGGTCGTGGCGGGTTTCCTGCTCGATCTCATCGCACCGCTCCAGCGTGAAGTTCGACCGCTCCTTGATCACCGTGACCGCCTCGGCCGGGATGTTGCCGGCCTCGGCGTGCGCCTCGCAGATGGCGATCTCGACCGCCTTCCAGGTTTCGTACTTGGCATGGCGAGACCAGATGGCACGCATCGCGGGGGTGGTGTAACGATCAATCATGAGCCCTAAGAGGGTACCGCGACGGGCCATAATGGCGACATGCGTCGCGCTCTGGGAAAAGGACTTTCGCAGCTGATCGCTGAACCTACGGATGGACCGGTCACGGAAGTGCGGGTGGAGGCGATCACGCCAAACCCGCGCCAACCCCGGACCCACTTCGACGAGGAGTCTCTCTCCGAACTCGCGGACTCGATTCGGCAACACGGCATCCTGCAGCCCATCGTAGTCCGGCCGATGGGCAAGGGCAAATATGAGCTGATCGCGGGAGAGCGGCGGTGGCGGGCTGCCCAGCGGGCCGGCCTGCGACAAGTGCCCGTCGTCGTTCGAGCCACGGATCCGCGTGGTTCGCTCGAGATCGCCCTCATCGAGAATCTGCAGCGTGCGGATATCGGCGCGTTGGAGTCGGCTCGCGCCTATCGTCAACTGATGGATGAGTTCGACATGACTCAAGAGCAAGTCGCAGACCGAGTGGGCAAATCGCGTGCGGCAGTGGCGAACACGGTTCGGCTGTTGCGGTTGCCGGAGCGCATTCTGGCGGCGCTAGAGACCGGAGCGATCACCGAGGGTCATGCCCGACCGCTGCTCTCGCTCGATTCACCGGCGGCCCAGTTGGCGCTCTTCGACAAGATCACCCAAGAAGGGCTGAGCTCGAAGGAAGTCGAGCGCGTCGTGCGTCCCGCCGGGCCGAAGCGTCCGCGCAAACCCGGAGTGGTCGATGCCTCCGACCCCAACTGGAAGGCGCTGCAGCAAGCTGCCTCGGAGCGGCTCGGCTCGCCCGTGCGGCTGGACGGCTCTGAAAAGGGCGGCACGATCTCGATCCGCTTCTTCTCGGAAGAAGACCTGATCCGGATCATGGAAGTGCTGGGCGTTGAGCTGTAGTTCGTCCTTTGTCTTTCATCCTCACCTTCCCGGAAAGGAACATTACGGAGCGTCGCGGTGGGTTCGTCCCGCGACAAACACCTAACTAGTGAGGGCACGACGCAACCCTCACCCACAAGGAGAAGGAGACAGTTCGGACAACGCAGCCTCCAACGCATCCGCCAATCCGCTGGCGTCCCACTCCGGGGCGAAGGCCACACTGGGCTTCGCAAACACGCGCTGAGGGTCCACGAGCGGCATGCCGTTGGGGAGGCTCGCCTGGACCAACACTGCGTGCTGAGTCAACTTCAGCGCGCAACCGCACACCTTGAGCCCCGACCGTTCATCCACCACGTCATTCGGAGATACGTGAGCGAAGCAATCCGCCGTCCGACCCTCGGACTTCACAAACCGGGTCTCCTCGGCAAGCGCCGCCGGAACTCCACAAGCGCGCATGGCCGACACAATCGGACCAATGACGGCGCGATACGCCACCTTGATTGACCGGACATCTCCTCCGATCCAAGCCAGGGGAAGCGCAAGGCCGATCGTCTCGTCGTGGCCATGGAGAACCGCCTTGCCGCCGGTGGGGCGTAGCACCGTCGGCACTTCGCATCCCGGCAACACATCACGTTCAGCCTGTTGAAACACCCCCAAGCTGATCCAGGCGCGGTCCCATCGATAAACCCTGGCGCCGCCCAAACCTCGCTCTGCCGCGGCCAAAAGATCCCGGTCACGATCCATATTCGTCGGCCCGTCGAGAGCCCCATCGCGGCAGACAACGATCATTCTCAACCTGATTCTAGCTTGCCTACATCGTTTGAGATTCTCCAGCCGTCTTTGCCGCTAAGTGATACCGAGTGCGGAACAGTTGTTCGTCGGACTTGAGCAAACCATCCAAGCGTGGGCGCGATCCCTTGAGCTTGCCGGACGCGAGTCGGATGGACATCCCTATCGCGTCGCTGAGACGACGCTTCACCTAGCCCGGAAGCTGGGTTATCCAGAAAGCCAGTTGGGAAATCTCGTCCACGGCGCACTGCTTCACGACGTCGGAATGCTTGGGGTTCCGGAATCGATCGTCAACAAGCGAGGCAAACTCGAAGCGGCGGAGCGCGCCCTCGTCGAACAACATCCCACCTTTGCCCGATTACTGCTCGCGCCGGTCGAGATGCTTCGCTCGGCGCTCGACATCCCAGTCCACCACCACGAGCGTTGGGACGGACGCGGCTATCCCCACGGGCTCGCTGGAGAGCAGATCCCCCTCGCCGCGCGCATCTTCGCCGTCGTCGACGTATGGGACTCCCTCACAACCGATCAGCCATACCGGCCCGCGTGGGAAGCCGACGTCGCACGCGAGCATCTCCTCGAGAACCGCGGGCATCACTTCGACGCCCAAGTCGTTGATGCATTTCTCATGCTGCTTGAAGAGCCGACCGCAGTTGGAGCCGCTTCGCCGAGTCAGCCGCTCGTTGCGTTTACGCAAACCAAACGCCGGTGAACGCGGTCTCGGCGGGTCCGCTCATGGTTGCATGACCCGTCGTATCGAGATTGATCCATAGATCACCCCCAGGGAGACGCACCTGCACATGGGGGCCAACCAAACGCAAAGCGTAGGCGGCGGCGGCACCAGCCGTTGCCCCCGAGCCGCAAGCGAGCGTGATTCCCGCTCGCCGCTCCCATGTTCGCTGGGTCAGAGTGTCGTGGCCCGTAACCGCGGCAAAGTGGATGTTCGCCCGGTCCGGAAATGCGGGATCATGTTCGAGCTCAGGGCCTACGACCTCGAGTTCGATCGTCCAGGGGTCATCGACGAAGACAACAAAATGCGGATTACCCACATCGACGAGCACGCCCGTGAATCCCTGAACGACCAACTCGCGATGACGGATCTCGGCAAGGCCCATCCCTACCGAGATGCGATCCGATGAAGCCTGAACGGTAGCAACCCGTCCGCCGGTCTCGATCGCGTGGGGCTCGACCCCTCGATCGATGAGCCACCTGACCACGCACCGCAGTCCGTTACCACACATTTCCGACTCTGATCCATCGGGATTGAGCATCCGCATGCGATATGGGGCGAGGTCACCGGTCTCGACAAAGATGAGGCCATCTGCACCCACTCCAAATCGTCGGTCACACACCGCCCGGGCAAGCGATTCACGCTCAGACCACAGTCCAGAGCGCGCATCAACAAGCACGAAATCGTTACCGATTCCGTGCATCTTGGTGAAATCGAAGGGGCTAGTCTTCACTGTCGGTCGCCATCTCTTGGGGCGACTTGTAGGTTCCTACGCTGCGAGACGGCACAATGCTCGCGATCGCGTGCTTGTAGATCAGCTGCGTGGGCTTGTTGGGCGCATCCAACAGCAGCGTAAAGGCATCGAAGCCGCGCACAAAACCGCGCAGTTGCACCGAGTTCGTAAGGTAGATCGTGACACCGACGCCTTCCTTACGAACCTGGTTCAAGAACATGTCTTGCAGGTTGATTGATTTTCCCATCTTCACTCCAAAGCAGATCCAGGGCCGTCGCGAGGGCTTCTCCCCCGTCTTCGGCGGAAATCGTGATCAGGTTAGGCTCGGCACGCAACCACGTTCGTTGACGCTTTGCGTATTGAGCCACCTCGACCTGGGTCGCCTCGATCGCTTCGTTGAGCGATCGCTCCCCATGGATCACGTCCCACATTGCACGATACCCGTGCGCGCGCATTCCCGGGTGTTCGCGTTGGACTCCGCTCAAAATCAAATCGCGAATTTCGTCGAGCCAGCCGGCTTGGACCATTGCCTCCACCCGCTGTTCGATCCTCCTCCGGTTGCGTTCCAAGTTGGGCAGCCGGGCCAACTTGACCTTGCGGCACGCAGGAATCGACCACTCGAGCCTCGGAACATCCAGACGCTCGACGGCCCGCTGCACTCGGACACGGTTCTGAAGATCAACCTTTGCGGCCGCCGACGGATCACGTTCTTGAAGCACGGCGACAAGAGCTTCGAGGCTTTGCTGATTCAATTCCTCACGGCGCTGGGGATCAGGGGCGTCGGCAAGGTCCCGGTATCCCTCGAAGAGTGCACGAATGTAGTATCCCGAACCGCCCACGACAATAGCCCCGCCAGCATGGGCAAAGAGCCTCGGCAACACGTCTGATACCCGTCGGATCCACTCTCCGACGCCGAACTCCTCCCAAGGATCGACGATGTCGATTAGGTGGTAGTTGCTCCGGTCGATCGGCTTGGCGGTGCCGATGTCGAGCCCGCGGTACACCTGAAAGGCATCCGCATTGATGAGTGGTAGCTTGAGGACAAACGCCATCGCCTCGGCAAGATCCGACTTACCCGAGGCCGTGGGGCCCATGACCGCGATGAGGATGGGAAGCTGCTGCACGCAGCTTCAAGACTACCGCTTCGCGCCGCCTAGGCGGCCTGTTGCGTCAGATACTGATGCAACGCGTAGCGCGAGCCCCCAAGGAAGTCGAGGAACTCAACGCCAAAGCCTAGACCGTTCCGGTCGGGATCGGCCCACTTGACAAGCGAGAGGGCTCGAATCGGGTTCCCAGGCTCAAACTCTGCCGAAACTTCGACCAGACTGCCACCGTCGAGGGATTCTGTGGTCTTGACCCAAGCACCGCCGATGCTGACATCTTCGGTTACCCCGTTGATGAACAGGATTCTGGCCTCTCCTTCGGACTCAACAACTGCGCGAATCGTGATCGGCACGTTGATGGAGTAGCGGGGGTAGCGCCGACGATCGACCGTTTCCCAGCCAAATGACTTGGCAACCAGTTTCCAGCCATCGCTGGTTGGAAAGGCGTCGAGTTCTGCTTCAGCCTTTGAGAACTCGCGCCCGCTTTGAACAATCAGCATGGCGCGGCGGCCACCCTGCATCAAGCCGGCTTGGCTTTCTGAAGTCGTCAGCGTGAAGGGTTCCAGTTCCGTGACCTGACCGGTCAGGGCGATCGGTTCACCATCCACATAAAAAACGAGACTGACGCTTGCGCCTGAGTTGACCTTTGCCTTCATTGCGTTTCCCTAGGTGTAGTTTCGGCAACTTGTTGGCCTCGGCTTAGGGACACAAAGCAAAACGGGGCAAGCAATCTTGCTTGCCCCGTTGTATGAGCGTAAAGCTACTTGACTTCTTTGATTCCGAAGTCCTTCGTCGCCTTATCCTTCTCGTCCTTCGTCACATCGACTTCGAACTTGAACGTCACATCGCCGACTTTCTTTTCCTTTGCGTACTTGCCCGTGACCTCGACCGTCGCTTCGTCCTTCAGTTCCTTGTGCTTGCCACGGCCGTAGACGCTGATCCGCTCATCCTTGTCGTCGACGAGCTTCATCGTGAAGTAGTCGTTCCCGGCCTTCGAGGTCTTCTGCTGGAACTTTACGACCTTGCCCTTCACGGTGACGACCTTGCCATCAAACTTCTCCGGGCTCTTCAGCAACTCGGCGATGGTCGCCTTCTGCGCCGCAACGGCAAGTCCAGCCACCGCCAAGGCAACACCAGAAATCAAGAGAAATCTCTTCATATCAATATTCTATCAGAGCTTTGATGGGATATCCACGCAATGCGGACCTTCCTTCCAAGAATGTTAACTCGACCATGAAACCAAAGCCGCACACCTTGCCGCCGAGCCGCTCGACCAAACGCGCCGCAGCGGCCGCAGTCCCGCCGGTGGCCAGCAAGTCATCGACAACGTAGGCGAGTTGGCCGGTCTTGATCGAATCCGAGTGCATCTCCACCGTGTTGGTGCCGTACTCAAGGGCGTACTCCTCGCTGATCCGGTCGTATGGCAGCTTGCCCAGCTTGCGAGCCATCACGAAGGGGACACCAAGCTGCAACGCAATCGGTGCCCCGAAAACGAAGCCACGGCTCTCGATTCCGACGATCGCCTCTGCCCCTTTGGCACGCGCATCTTCCGCTAGGAGATCGACGGCTTCCTGCAACGCGGCGGGGTGTTCG
Source organism: Methanoregulaceae archaeon (assembly GCA_020850325.1). Classification (GTDB taxonomy): domain Bacteria; phylum Armatimonadota; class Fimbriimonadia; order Fimbriimonadales; family Fimbriimonadaceae; genus JANJUB01. The sequence continues at coordinate 402,798 of JADZEW010000008.1, read as the reverse complement.
AGAACCGGTGCGATGTCTTTGAACAGAATTCCCGGCTTCGGAAAGTCGGGAACATCGCGGATCAGCGACTGGGCAATGAGTTCTGGCATGGCCCTACGACTATACCGGACGACTACCTGTTCAGACTCGCCGCTAGGTTCATTGGCGCCCGATCGACGGGCTGGCCCAGCCACCACTCAAGCGACAGGGCCGCCTTCTCAACGACCAGTTGACGACCATCGATCGTAGGCAATCCGCGTAGTTGCGCATCGCGCAACAGCTCGGTCGGGACGCGCCGATAAACGAGGTCCATGACCGTCGTATCGCGGCGGATGAAGGTCCAGTCAACCGGCGGCTTCTCGCCAGCTCGCTTGCCTAGCGTCGTCGCGTTGATGATGAGACTACAACCGGTCGGGTTTGCATTGGGCAACACGTCCACCTCGCCGAACGCCTTCAGGGTGGTCTGCAGTAGACGAGAGCGCATCCCGTTCCTGTTCCAGACCCTCACCCGCCATCCTGACTCCAAGAGGGCAACAGCCGCGACCCGAGCGCCCGCTCCGGCCCCCATGACGAGGGCGGTTGCCGGTTCTAGGTGTTGGACAAGGTCCTGGATTGCCGGAACCTCGTTGTTCTGCCCCCAAATGCCGTTCTCGAACTTAAGCACGCTGGCGTGGCCCATCGCGTGGCGAACCGTAGAGAATCGATGAGCGAGCCTGGCCGCGGCCACTTTGTGGGGAGGCGCAATCGCCGCGCCGACAAATCCCTCATCCTGCATCGCGATGATTGCACCCTCGAACTCATCTTCGGGGACCTCGACGACTTTGACTGCCCCCACAATGCCGAGACTGCCGAGCCCCGCTTGAAGGACGGCAGGCAGGAGCGAGTCCTCGAGCCGATCCCCGATCACGGCGAGCTTAACAGCATTCATAGTGCTGATTATCGGTCGGCAAAACTAAAAGGGCGCGCCGCCGACCGAAATCGTGACGCGCCCAATACGCGATTGCTCACGTAAGCGGCTAGGCCGCTCGAGCATCAAACGGGGTCGTTGCATTCCGGAGACACACTTGGCTCTCCGGCGCTACGCTCACGGGACTCTGGTCCAAGGATCCCCGCGAGGTCGCGACCTCGTTCTAGCTCATTACCGGTTACCGGACTACTCAACCTCAATCCGACCCTTTCGGGTACCTTCGGCGTCTCCGAAGATTTCTACGGTAATAGATTCGTCTGAAGGGATAAACGTCTTCAGTCTCCGTTTCCGGAGCGGTGGTCCTCCACCACCGTCGTCTCTGTAGTTATGATACGCGATCCACTGGCGCAATGCAACGGGAATTCAAGGAAGTTTTCCACAACCGGCAAAATGTGCTCGGACGGCGATGGAGATTCGCTAGTGGGACGACACTTCGACTCTCGGTCTGACCCCTCCTCCAGTCTGTGAGACGACCGAGCCAAACCGCGACAAACCGAGCCGAAACTATTCTTTCGTGAGAATCTCGGCCCCACTTGGGGTGATGTGGATCGTGTGCTCGTAGTGCGCAGCCAGGCGTCCGTCGGCGGTCACGATCGTCCACTCGTCGTCGAGCTGGTTGACCTTCCAAGTGCCCGCGTTCACCATCGGCTCGATGCACATCGTCATTCCCGCCAGCAACTTCATGCCTTTGCCGGGCTTGCCGTACATGGGAATGTTGTGCGGCTCGTCGTGGAGCTTCTCGCCGATGCCGTGCCCGACCAGGTCGCGCACCACGTTGTAGCCGTTGCGCTCGACGTAAGTCTGAACCGCCGCTCCGATATCGCCGATCGTGTTCCCCGGCCGCGCCTTTGCGATGCCCTGATTCAAAGACTCCCGGGTCACGTTCATCAGGCGTCGTGCCTCATCCTTGATATCGCCCACCGCGTAGGTCCAGGCGCTGTCGGCGTGCCAGCCATCCTTCACAACGCCAAAGTCAAGCGTGATGATGTCGCCCTTCTCGAGGGGCGTTGTATTCGGAATGCCGTGAACAACGACCTCATTCACCGAGATGCAGGTCGCCCGGGGGTAACCCCGGTAGCCCAAGAAGCTCGGCACTCCACCCTCAGCGCGAATCAACTCGTGCGCGTACTCGTCGAGCTCCACCGGCGTGACTCCGGGGGCGATCTTGTCGGAGACGAGCCGCAGCGTTTTCGCGACGATCCGTCCGGACTCCCGCATCAGCTCCACTTGAGCCGCAGACTTGATCAACGGCATCGCTAAACGATGCCCTCCGTAATGCTCGCGTAGACGGCCTCGGGGGTCTGATTCGCGTCGATGCGCCGTAAGAGGCCGCGCGCTTCGTAAAACTCCACCACGGGCTGCGTGTTCTCTTTGAACACGCGAAGGCGCTCTCGCACGGTCTCAGGCCGGTCATCCTCGCGCATCAGCAACGGGGTGTCACACTTATCGCACAACCCCTCGCGACCCGGAGGCTTGTTGGCCGCGTGGTAGATTTCGCCGCACTTCGTGCAACCCAGCCGCCCGGCCAGCCGGGCGACAACAACTTCCAGATCGACCTCAAGCGACACGACTCGGTCGAGGTGAAGCTCCATTTCGGCGAGCAGTTCCTGAAGAGCGTCGGCTTGCCTCAGCGTCCGAGGAAACCCGTCGAGCACAAATCCGCGACGACGGACCTCGTCGGACCGCAGTCGCTTGGCCATCATCTCGATCGTGATGCCATTCGGCACAAGCTCTCCTCGCTTGATGTAGCTGTTCGCCAGCCGCCCCAGATCGGTCTCCGCTTCGATCTCTTGGCGGAAGATCACCCCCGAAGAGAGCGTTCGAGTCCCAAGCCGCTCTTCCAAGAGTGCAGCCTGAGTTCCCTTGCCCACGCCGGGCGGTCCGATGAGTACGAGATGGATGGGCGACATAGTGTGAATCTAAGGCTACCTTGGCGGAGATCTTCAGGCGGCAAAAAGGCCCGCAGGCGAACCTGCGGGCCTCTTCGTCACCAACTACTGCTGATACTGCTTCATAAGGATGTTCGCTTCGATCTGGCGCATCGTCTCGAGGGCGACACTAACCATGATCAGCAGCGACGTGCCGCCGATGAGGCGGGCGGCGTTCTGAGCGGGCATTCCCGAGATCGCAGGGGCGATGTATTGCATCAACGCCACGACCGTCAAGAAGGCGGCGCCGGCGATCGTGATCCGGCTGATGACGCCGTCCAAGAAGTCCTTGGTCTGCTTTCCGGGACGAACCCCCGGAATGAAAGACCCCGCGCGCTTCAGGTTGTTGCTCAAGTCTTCCACGTTGTACTGGATCGCCGTGTAGAAGTACGTGAAGAAGAAGATCAGCAGCGTGTACATGGCCATGCCGACGAGGCCCTGAGGCATCGCCGAACCGGGGTTCATGTACTCTGCGATCTTGTTGAGCGTGAAGTGGATCTGGCTCGTCGGCGGGAACATATTCGCGAACTGCATCGGCAGGAACACCAGCGAGATCGCAAAGATGATCGGAATGACGCCCGCCGTATTCACGGGAATCGGCAAGTAGCTCGTCTGCCCTCCCATCACCTTGGTTCCGACTTGCCGCCTCATATGCTGAATGGGCAATCGCCTCTGCGCACTCGTGAAGAGCACGATGAACCAAGTCGTAGCGAGGAACAGGATGACGAGGATGATCGCTTGCCACCAGAACAAGATTCCGTCCTGAATCTGTTGGTTGATCATGCCGATCTGTGCGGGCATCGAGATAACGATACCGGCGAAGATCATCAATGAGACGCCGTTGCCGATACCACGCTCGCTGATCTGCTCACCGAGCCACAGCACGAACATGGCACCTGCCGTCCAGAAGACGAGCGTGCTGAACTTCGCGATTGGCGTCAGCGCCAAGCCCGCGCTACCCATGATCTGTAGGAAGCCCATGCCCTGCGCGACACAAAGCACCAGCGTCAGCATGCGAATCCGCTTGTTCTGCTGCTTTCGCGCGTATTCGCCGCCTTCTTGCAGGTCCTTCTTCCACTGCGGAAATGCCGTGGTGAGAACCTGAACGATGATCGACGCCGTAATGTACGGGTTCAAGCCCAGTGCGAAAATCGACACTCGCTTGATAGCGCCACCGCCGAAGACGTCGAGCAACTGGAAGTACGGGTTGTTCTTAAGCAGCTCGGCGATCTGATCGGTCTTGAGGCCGGGAATCGGAACCTGGATATGCACGCCGATGACATACACGGCGAACATCGACAGGACAAACAAAATTCGGGCGCGCAGGTCCGGATCGGCCCACGCACCCTTTAGCGTATCGATAAACGACAACTTCAGCGACTTGCTGCCGCCGGTGAAGCCGCCGCCTCCGCCAATAACGCTCACAGAACGGTTACCTCGCCTCCAACCTTCTCAATGGCCGCCTGGGCAGCCTTGCTGAACTTGTGGGCCGAGACCTTGAGCTTCTTGTTCAAAGTCCCGAAGGCGAGAATCTTGACGCCGTCGCGGATACCAGGAATGATGCCCTTGGCAATGAGCACTTCGGGATTAATCTCCGCGCCTGCCTCGAACAGTCTTTCCAGGTCATCCAGATTGACGATCGCAAACTCCTTGTGATTGATGTTGCGGAAGCCCTTCTTTACGGGAAGACGGCGATGGATCGGCGTCTGACCGCCTTCGAAGTGCGCCGGAATCTGACGTCGAGCCTTTTGACCCTTCGTACCGCGAGTTGCGGTCTTGCCCATTCCGGAGCCGATGCCGCGGCCAACACGACGGCGTCGCTTGACGCTGCCTTCCGCCGGTTTCAGTTCGTGCAAGTTCACGTCCATTACTCCTTGGTTTCCTCGGAGGGCTCAGCGCTCTCCGTCTTCTTCGTCCGCTTCGGCTTCTCTGCGGGCTTTTCAGCAGCCACCGGGGCGACCGCTTCGACGACCAGCATGTGCTTCACCTTGTGCACCATGCCGCGGATCGTCGGCGTGTCCTGGTGCTCCACGGTCTGATGCATCTTACGCAGGCCGAGCGCCGCCACAATCTTGCGATTCTGGCCCGTCTGCCCGATGATGCTCTTCACAAGCTTAATGCGCAGCATCCGCTTCCTCCTTACGCGCCTTGGCAAGCCACGGCACCAACTCGTCGGCGTCCATGCCCCGCTGCTTAGCGCGATCTTCCGGCGAGATCAACTCGCGGAAGGCCTCGATCGTCGCGTACGCCATGTTGATGGCGTTGCGGCTGCCGAGACTCTTGGCCAGCACGTTGTGGATGCCAGCCGCTTCGAGGCACATGCGGACGGCACCGCCGGCCTTGACGCCGGTACCGGGCGAAGCAGGTCGAAGAACGACCCGCGACGAACCCGCGACCGCGTTGACCTCGTGCGGGATGGTGTCGCCGATCATCGGGACCTTGAACATCGCCTTACGGGCGGCTTCTTCAGCCTTGCGGATGGCATCGGGGATACCCCGCGCCTTGCCGAGGCCAACTCCGACACTGCCCTTGTTGTCGCCGACCACGACGAGAATGGACCACGAGGCCGTCTTGCCGCCCTTGTGGGTCTTAAACACCTTGTTGGTGCGGATAACCCGGACGTCGAGCTGGGGCCCTTCGGTATTGCGGGATTCTCGTTTCCCGCTCAATCGCATTTTCATGTTAGAACTCCAACCCTGCCTCGCGGGCACCTTCGGCGAGGCTTGCCACGCGGCCGTGATACTGGAAACCACCGCGATCGAAGACGACGGCCCTGATGCCCTTCTCCTTCGCTCGTTTGGCCAGTTCGGAACCGATGAGCTTCGCGCCCTCGGCGTTGCCGGTGGCCTTCAGCCCTTTCTCATGGCTGCTGGCGGCGACGAGGGTGACCCCCGTCGAATCATCGATAATCTGTGCGGAAATGTGCTTGAGGCTGCGGAACACCGCGAGACGCGGTCGTTCGGTCGTGCCATCCAAGCGCTTTCGCAGACGCCCGTGGCGTGCGACCCGCAAATCGGCTCTTGATCGTTTTGCCATTGTTGCCTACTCCTACTTCTTGGCGGCCGCTCGCTTACCGGCCTTCAACTTGATCACTTCGCCCTGGTAGCGGATGCCCTTACCCTTGTAGGGTTCCGGCTTTCGCACCTTGCGAATGTCCGCCGCGATCTGGCCGACCAGCACCTTATCGATGCCGGAAACCCGAATCTGCTGCGCACGAGACTTCTCTTCTTGCACCAACTCGAACGTGATGCCCGGCACTTCTTCAACCCGAACCGGGTGCGAATAGCCCATGTTCAGGATGAGCGCCTTGCCATCGAGCTGGGCGCGGTAACCGACGCCGACGATCTCGAGCGTCTTGCTGTGGCCGGTCGTCACTCCGACAACGCAGTTGTTCAGCAACGTTCGAGCGAGGCCGTGTTGGCTGCGCGCTCGGCGAAGGTTGTCCGGCCGCTCCACGTAGAGCGTGCCTTCTTCTTGCTTTACCGTGAGCTCACGGGCGATCGGGCAGTCGAGCTGGCCCTTCGGCCCCTTGACGGTGACCTTGTTCATCGCGTCCACCAAAATGGTGACGCCGCCAGGAACAGGAATGGGGAGTTTTCCAATTCGCGACATTACCAAACCTCACAAAGGACTTCGCCGCCGATCTGCTTGCGTCGAGCTTCGCGATCGGTCATCAGTCCCTGGCTGGTCGAGACGATCCGGGTTGCCAGGCCCGAACGGATCGGCTTCAGATCGCCCGCGCCCTTGTAGACCCGGAGACCGGGCTTGGAAACGCGCTTGATCATCTTGATGACCGGGCGGCGCCGGGCATCATAGCCCAACTCGACCTTGATCATCGGGAAGCGGGATTCGGTGGTGACCTCGTGGCTCTTAACGTAGCCTTCGGCCTCCAGAATCTTCAAGATTTCGATTTTGATTTTGCTGTGCGGAACCGTGATGTGCGTCTGCTTGGCGTGGGCGCCGTTGCGGATGCGCGTCAAAAGGTCCGCGATTGGATCGCTGTGCATTGAGTAGACCTCCTGAGCCTTACCAGCTCGACTTCACCACACCGGGCAGCTCGCCACGGTGCGCCTTCTCGCGAAGGCAGATTCGGCAGATACCGAAGAACCGGAAGTAACCGCGAGAGCGGCCGCAAAGGCTGCAGCGATTGTAGGCGCGCGCCTTGAACTTCGGCTTCTTCTTCTGTTTTTCAATCAGACATTGCTTGGCCATGTGTATTCGTTCCCCGCCGTGATCGGGCCGGTAGGTCGCTCTAGGCGACACGGGACCCGTGGCAAAGTTGTTGGCTCCCTCGTTTGAGAGCTCGGTGGAGTATACCCAAGCTAACTGCCAAACACTAGCGATGAACCCAAGTGTCCAGCAACGATCGTCGCTAAACTAGCGAAGGCCAGCAACATCCAGTAGCCGGGCTTCGTCGGCGGGTCGCCTTTTCGGCGCACAAAGAAGGTTGCCAGCATCGACGCCGAGGCCGTCAGCCCGAACGCAAGATGCGCTAGCACCGCCCCCTGTAGCTCCCATCCGAGGGCAAACAGCGCGAGCAAGCCGGTGATCACCGCCACCACCGAAACCGCCGCGCCAAAGCCGAGGTTCCACAGCGCCAACCGCCGCAAACCGTCGTCCCCCCTCCGGTAGCCCAGCACATCCAGAAACGCTCCGAACAGGAACAGCGCGATCGGAAAGTGGATGACCAAGGGATGGAACCGGTGGTTCGGGATGGAAACCGTCTCGATCGCGGCCTCCTCGACCTCGATCGGGTTCACCGGCCCCGGCGGAGTCCCCTCGGGGTGGCTGCGCGGATCAGCGGGGAGGAAGCCAGCGCGGATCTCCTCGGCGTTCGGCCAGCCGTCGCCGTCGGTGTCTTCCTTTTCAAGGGGAGCTAAAACCTCGGCGGTCAACTGGGCGCGTCCAATCATCGCCGCTTCGACCTTTCGCCCGAACGCATTGCGCTTCGGCACCCCGGCGTGGCAGTTCAGACACCCAGCTTTGTAGTTCGGGAAGTGGTTTTCGAGCTTGAAGTGCTCTCGATAAGCGTTCCAAAACTCGGGCTTGGCGTGCGCACTGGCGCAAACCCCCAAGACCATCGCTACCAGCAAACACACCCTCCCCATCATCGAGCCATCCTTCTACCCAATAAAGTTGACCCGTGGCCTAGAGGTTCCCCATACTGAAGGGATGCAGAACAAAGACCACGAGAAGCTGAGCGATCTCATCGTCTACGGCGGCTGGCTGGCCGCGGGCGGATTTGTCGTCGGCGCGGTGGGGTTCTTCTTCGGGTTCATCACGCGGAGTGCGGCGCTGATGTCGCTTATGGGCCTCGGTGGGCTCGCCGTGGTCGCCGGTCTCGGGCTGGTGGGCTACTCGGTGTACACCGGCCTGCAAGTGGAGAATGCCGACCCATCGCTAGCGAGCGTCACCGAGTGGCCGGATACGCTCATCCAAGCTCGGTTCGCCACGAATGCGATCGGCGAAACGGTGTTCTCGGACATGGACATCGACTTCGAGGACCCGCAGACCAAGCTGTACCTCCAGATCTTGACCGGCTCGGGCAAACGGGCCGAACTCAAAGCGCGCCAAGAAGTGTGGGCTCAGGCCGGCGAGGGTATGCGCGGCATGGCCATCGTCCAAGGGGACTGGCTGGTCGGATTCACGCCGACGATCGGCACGACCGATACTTCGCCCCACCTTCGCAGAGAGTCCTGATCACCATGCCCGGCCCCGACTCGGTCAAGCGTTTGACAGCTCGGCAATCGACGGTGGCGAAGTTCAAGGTGCTGCTCGGGTTTCTTTGCTTGGCTACGCTCGTCTACTGGATCTTCGCGCTCCACTTCTCCTTGCCCGGTTCCGGGGCGCTTCACGCGGCCTACGAAGCGACTTACAGGAACGGTCGGCGCGGATCATGGCCCTTTTGGTTGCTCAGCATGGGTGGCATCCTCTTGGTTGGCTGGGGGCTGGCTGACCTCGGCATCCTGCGTGACGATCCGAGCTGAGCCTATTGAGGCTAGATTGAATGCCAGCACAGTCTTGATGCGCTTCGGGAACGGCACCACGAACCGGTAGACTCGAAGGCGATGAGCGGCTTTGTCAGCTTCGGAGCGTCTGACCTCACTTCGAGCCAGCTCTACGACATCCTCACCTTCGCGATTCAACCCCGTCCCATCGCGTTCGTGAGCACCCTGGACCCCGACGGTATCGCCAACCTCGCGCCCTTTAGCTTTTTCATGCCGGGTGGGGCCAATCCGGCCAGCCTGGCCCTGAGCGTGAATCGAGGCGGAGGAGGCCGCAAGAAGGACACACTCCGCAACATCGAAGCGACCAGCGAGTTTGTGGTGAACACGGTCATCCGCGACATGGCGCACGGAATGAACTCCACCAGCTACGCCTACCCGGCGGAGGTCAGCGAATGGGAAGGCGCGGGCTTGACTCCGGTTCCGAGCAGCTTGGTCGCGCCACCTCGGGTGGCCGAGTCGCCTTTCCAGTTCGAGTGTCGGCTCTTCCAGGTGGTCGAGCACGGCGACGGCGCTGGCTCGGCGGTCTACATCATCGGCGAAGTGGTGCACGTGCACGTGGCCGAGGCCTACTGGCCGGAAGATCGGCTGGTCGCCGCGCCTTACGAGGTTCTCAGCCGCCTGGGCGGCGCGGGTTACCTCGATGTCGGCGCATTGGAGACGTTCGATCTGCCGCGCCCGACCGGCCCGAACGGGTCATAATCCCACCCTAGGCCATGCGCCTCAAACACGTCCGCATCTTTGGGTTCAAGACCTTTGCCGACCGCACCGAGTTCGATCTCGAGGGCGGTTTCGTTGCTGTGGTCGGACCGAATGGCTGCGGAAAGTCGAATCTCGTCGATGCGATCCTGTGGGGCCTTGGCGAAGGCAGCGCTCGACAACTCCGCGCAGCGACGTCGCAAGACGTGATCTTTTCGGGGAGCTCCAACCGCAAGGGAGTAGGCTTTGCCGAGGTCACCCTCATCTTCGACAACGAAGATGGTGCCCTGCCCATCGGCAGCCCTGAGGTGAGCGTGACCCGCCGCCTGAACCGGGCAGGCGAGAGCGAATACGCCATCAACCGCCAGCCCTGCCGACTGCGCGACATCTTAGAACTCCTCGCCGACTCGGGCCTGGGCCGCGCGGGCTACGCCATCGTCGGGCAGAAGGACATCGACCAAGCGCTGGCCGCCTCCGCCGACGACCGCCGTGCGTGGGTGGACGAAGCCGCCGGGGTCATGCGCTACCGCACGCGAAAGCTGGAGTCTCTGCGACGACTCACGCAGGCCACCACCCACCTTCAGCGGGTTACCGACATCCTCAGCGAGATCGAGACTCAGCGCGAGCCTCTGAAGGAAGAAGCCGAAGTCGCCATCCGCTATAAGAGCGTCCTGGGCAGCCTGCGCGAAGTTGAAAGCGGGCTGCTGATCCAAGAGATCGCCCGCAGCGTCCGCGAGCTTGAGGACGCACGCACCCGACTTCAGGACGCGGAGTCGCTGATCGAGAAAGAGTCCGCCCTCGCCGATGCTGCCGATGCAGCGGCAAGCCAAGCCGGCGAGGACCTGCGAAAGCTCCACCACGAGACCGAGTCGCTGCGCCAGCGCCATCAGCATACGCTGATGGCCGCCGAACGCGCCGCAGGCGCGGTGAGATTGGGCGAGCAGAAGCTTCAGGCGCTGAAGGACCTGGAGTCGAACCTCGGGCAGGAGTCCGGTTCGTTCCAAACCCGCATCAACGAAGCCACTACTGAGCTGCAGCAGGTTCGCGAAGAATCGGCCAAGGAAGAAGCCAACTTTGCGCGGATACGAGAAGAGAGTGCCGGGGCCGACGAGAAGGCGAAACAGCTGGCCGACCAGCTCGCCGCCGCCGAGAAGCAGCTTGAGGCCGCGCGTGAGACCCACTCCCGCCGACTGAAGGCCGAGGCCGAGCGCGCCCACGCCGAAGAGCGCGCGAAGATGGTGCGCCGCGAACTCAAGGGGATCGACAACACCTTCCCCGACCTCGACAAAGGACTGCACGAAGCGGAGGCGGGTTATCAGACCTTCGCCGAGCAGATCGCCCAAGTGCAGAAGGAAGCCGACGCCGCATCTACTGAGCTGACCAGTATTGACGAGGCAGACCGCAACCACGAGCAACGCCGACGAACGCTCCTCGCCGAGCAAAGCACGTTGGAAGGCCGTCGCCAGGGTCTCGAAATGACGATCGAGACCCATGAAGGACTGAACCAGGGCGCGCGCGCGGTCTTGGAGGCGGTCAAGCAAGGGCTGCTTCCCGACTGCTACGAACCCGTGGGTGAAGCGATCACAGTGGAACGCGACATGGCGCTCGCGATCGAAACCGGGCTTGGCGCATCGTCGAATGATCTGATCGTGCCCGACGCGGAGGCGGCTAAGCGGGCGATCGATTTGCTCAAGGAGCATCGACTGGGCCGCGCCACCTTTCAACCGATTCCGCTCATGCGGCCGCCAGAGGTTTCTCCCGAACTCAAGCGGTTGCTGCATGAGCGTGGAGTGGTCGGGCGGGCGAGTGAGAAGGTCGAGGTTCGAGCCGCCTACCGGCCGGTGATCGAGTCGTTGCTCGGCCGAGTGCTGATTGTCGAGACTCTGGACGATGCATTGCGTCTTGCCAAGACCAGCGGGTGGTCCCGGATGGTCACCCTCGATGGCGAGGTCGTGCACAGCGCGGGCGCAGTCACGGGGGGTCAGTCGGCCAAGGCGGGCTACGGTCTTGTTCAGCGCCGAGCCGATCTGGCGGAAATTACCGACCGTCTAGCGGTTATCGAGCGGGACCTCGCCCGCCACGACAAGCAGATACGCGATCGGATGCTCCAACGAGGCCAGCTTCAAGCGCGACTCGCGGAACTCGTCGCTCAGCGCAAACAGATCGAGGAGGAAGCGCAAGATGCCCGCGAGTGGCTGCAGTCGGTGCGCGAAGAGCACGCCTCGACCCTCCGCGCCAAGGCCAAGCTCGAAGCCGAACTGGCTTCGCTTTCCCAACGCAACCTGGAGGAGGTCGCGGTCGATGATCTCGCCATGCTCGAGGGCCAGCGCGATGAACTGATCCGGCAACTGGCGGCACGTCAAGCCGACGCCTCAACCACCGAGAGCCGTCTTCGCGAAGCCGAAGAGAGGGTCCAGCAGGCTCAGCTTCGGGTGGAGATGGCGATCCGGCGGCATCAAGCCGCCTCCGAGCAGGCGCACCTTCGGGAGAAGAAACTGGGCAATCTCGGGCCGGAGATGCACCGCACCGAAGTCGAAATCGCCCAAGCACAGCGCGAGCACACGACCGCCGAGTCGTTGCGCGAACAGCTTGAGAAGGAACTCTCGGCGGCTGAGTTAAGGCGAACCGCCCTGACCGAAACCCAACTCGCGAAGCTCGACGAAGCGAAGAAAGCTCGGCAGAACGCTGCCGGACTCACCGACGCTCAGCACCAAACCGAGCTTGTCCGCGCCCGGGCCGACGCCCGCCGCACCGCCGCCCTCGAACGACTATTGGAGGAGTACGGACTCAGCGAAGCCGACGCGCTCGCCCAAGCTGACCAGATCGACGTTCCCGCCGACGCTTCCACGCTGGTCTCGAGGCTTCGCCGAGAACTCAAAGCGATGGGCGAGGTGAATCTCGGAGCCGTCGAAGCCTATGAGCGGCTGACCGCGCGCTCGGTCGAGCTCTCCGAGCAGCTTCAGGATGTCGAGACCGGGATGGAGGAGATCCGCAACTCGATCCGCGAGCTCGACCGGCTGACTCGCGACAAGTTCTTGGACACCTTCACCAAGGTGCAGGAGGCCTTTGCCGAGCTATTCACGAAGCTCTTTGGCGGCGGCGAAGGCGCGATCTCGCTTACCGATCCCGACAACGTGCTCGAAAGCGGGCTGGAAATCGAAGTCACCCTACCGGGCAAGAAGCGGCAATCGCTCGCGCTGCTTTCGGGCGGCGAGCGGTCGCTCTGCGCCACCGCTTTTCTGTTCGCGCTTCTCCGGGTGAAACCGTCGCCGCTCGTCGTACTCGACGAGGTCGACGCGCCGCTCGATGGGCGCAACGTCGAGCGATTCGTGGAGTTGCTTCACGAGTACGCCAAGGAAATGCAGTTCATCGTGATCACCCACAATCCGACAACGATCGAGTCGGCGCCGATTTGGCTTGGCGTCACGATGACCGAGCCGGGCGTGTCAATGCTCATCCCCACGCGGGTGCAGCCCGCGCTGGCCGAGAGTCGCTTGTAGGGCTCATTGATGGAATTGGTTCGGGTTGGCTCGGCTAGTTCCCGGCAACGTTGACGCGGCCCAGGTCGATCCACTCGTAAGGTCGCGATTGAAGCTCGATGGTCGCGACGTTACCGAGGCCCCCTCGGAACCAATAGGTCCGTGTTCCTTCACGGTCCGCCGAGCCCGCACTCATCAGCGGATCCCCCTTCTTGTCCTTCAGCACATATCGGAAGGCCAACGATGTCGATTCGGATGGGCTCGCGGGAGACAACAACACTGACTCATTGCCCTCGGCACCCTGGGTCGTGAGCTTGGGCTTGAACTCCTGGCCCGATACGTGCTCGGCCTTCTTGTCTGACCAACGGTACGCTCCGACAACTTCCCAAGGCGCAGTGGAGACCCCCACGGACAGGTCGACCTCTTTCGTACCCTTAAAGGGTTTGGCATACCAAGCAACCCATCGGTGGCCATCGATTAGAAGCGTCGCCGTGGCGGGGAGGTGAACCCCATCCTCTTTGAAGGCAACGCTCGGCATATCGCTATCGTGCGGCAGTTGAAGTTCCACGCGGATCGAGCGGAAGCCGTCGGGGTTGGGTAACACCGTTCTTTCCTCGGCGGTGACTTCGTCGAGAGCTGTTGAACGGTAGGAGTCGAGCCTCTGGCCGTCCAAAGTCCAACTCTTGAGCGCCTGATCGTCATTGACGTATACGTCCGCAATGGCGGCCTCATTCTTGAGCTTGATAGGCTCGATTGCGACGGACTTTGAACCGCTTTGGCAACCAGCAAGAACCCCAACGACGATACCGAGCCCAATCCCCTTCATCGAGTCCATCCTACACGACTCCGCACGTCGCCCATCGGCCACGCCCTGGCTAAACGGTGACGCGCTCGCCTACGCCAAGCGGATCCGCAAGGTTTACCGGCCGGGGCAGAAGATACCAGTGGTCATCCACCGGGCCAGCGTCGAGCGAGTCATCGGTCACAAGGATGCCATCCACGCCTGCGCTGCGGATGCGCTCGTACTCCGCCCGGTCGTCGACCACCACGAGGCGCGGCTGGCCGATAAGATCGAGGGGCGGCCAGGTCCCATCCAGCAACTTCTGCACAATCGCCGCGGGGAGACCGGCGGCCTCGAAGCCGCGCTGGAAGGCCCGCCGCTCTGCCTCGTCGCTCAGCATGATCGCCACGTGTGGAGTCGCTCGGGGTTGCTCCTGGAGGCTCGGTTTAGCCCGGTCGCAAGCGGTCCCAGCCGCGGACACCGGAACCTGCACCACCGCGTGGGTGGGCACGGGCTCCTTCTTCCGGGCGAACAGTTTCTTCAGCCAGTTCACGGTCGTAGCTTATCTCACGTTAACGCTTTCCTAACGCCACCTCAACGGGCGATTCGAATGCTCAGCCGGCTTCCATCCGCCCCGCCAACGAAGATCCGCTGCGTCGCCTTCTGGAAGTCCTCCGGCTTGGCGAAGAAGATGTTCTCCACGAACTTCTGCGGATTGCGGTCGACGATCGGGAACCAGGAACTCTGGATCTGCACCATCACGCGGTGCCCCTTCTTGAAGGTGTGGCAGATGTCGGGCAGCACAAAGTTCACCGCGGTGCGCTCGTTCGCCACCATCGGCTCAGGCTTCGACCACGAGTTACGGAACTTCGCGCGCATCGGCTCGCCTCGCACGAGCTTCTGGTAGCCGGCGAGGCTCTTCGTGCCGTCTCTTGCCGAGCGGACGGACGAGTCATACGGGAACACGTCGATCAGCTTGACCACGAAATCGGAGTCGGTGCCGCTGGTCGAGACACTGAGCGCCGCGGAGATCGGACCTACCAGCGTTAGGTCCTCGTTCATCGGCTCGGTCACAAAGGACACCACGTCCGGGCGCTTCCATACGAAACGCTGATCCTCGAGTAGATACTCGCGGGGCATCCCAACCGAGATGGTCGCCGAACTCGGCACCGGCCGTGCCGGATCGCTCAGCCACTCGATCGGAGTCGCACTGCCCCGCGCCGGTTTGTCGACCAAGTTGATACTGCCGTCCGGCTGAAGCATCAAGTTGATGGGCTGGGAGTCCTTGGGCGGCCATTCCGCACCCTTGAACCAGCGGTGAGCGCCGGTATCGAACATCGTGACCTCGGAGATGTCGTTCACGTTGCCAACATCGCGAAGGTAGTAGTCGAAGAACGGGCGCTGGATTTGGGTGCGGTATTCCTCACCGGTGTTGACGGTGAAGGGGATGTCCCACAGCGCGTTGCCCGGTCCGCCGTTCCATGAGCCGTGATACCAAGGGCCCATCACGAGGTGGGTGCGGTTGTTCTTGTTCCACTCCTCGATGCGACGATAGATCCGAAGCGGACCCTGCAGGTCCTCCGCGTCGTACCAGCCACCCACGATGAGAACCGGGACCTGCCCAACCTTCTTCAGGTGCTGCGACACCTGCTGCGGCTGCCAATACTCGTCGTAGTTCGGGTGGTTGATCCACTTTTGCCACAGATCGATGGTCTTCATGTTGTACTTCTCGTTGCTGCTGGCGATCGGGCCCAGCTTCAAGAAGAACTCGTAGCCATCCGGGTTGTCGTGGGTAAAGGCGCGCGGCCCGTACTGGCTCGTCGGCCCGGTACGCGGCACGCCGAATCCGGAGATGAAGTTCATCGCGTGGGGCAAGAAGAACGCCCCGTTGTGGAACATGTCGTCACCCATCCAGTTGTCGTCCATTGGGGCTTGCGGCGATACTGCCCGCAGCGCAGGGTGCGGATCGATCAGGGTTTGGGCGGCATAGTGTCCCGGGAACGAGGTGCCGTAGACCCCAACGCGGCCGTTGTTGTTGGGGACGTTCTTCAGAAGCCAGTCGATCGTGTCGCGGGTATCGGTGCTCTCGTCGACCTGCCCCGCTTGCTTGTTGGGGATGTATGGGTTCATCCAGTTGAAGTCGCCCTCCGACTGGTAGCGGCCGCGGACGTCCTGATACACGAAGATGTACGGCAGCTGGTTGAACGAAGCCTCCGGACCCAGCTGACCTCGGTAGGCATCGGCACCGTAGGGACGGCAGCTGTAGGGCGTCCGCATCATGAGAAATGGTGCGGGTGAGGTCAGCTTCTTCGGGATGTAGATGCTGGTGAACAGCGTCTTCCCATCCCGCATAGGGACGCGCACTTCGCGCTTGTCGAAGTTGTCGCGGATGAAGTTCTCCTGCCCGAAGGCGGAGACCGAGGCAAGGGCGAGGATGCCGCAGAGAACGCGTCGCGAAACCATAACCTACTTTACTGCCTGACGCGGTACGATGCAAGCATGAGAGCAGTCGTTGGTGTAGATCTTTCCGGCTCAGTGTCAGCGGCGCACCTTCTCACGCGGTGCAAGTTCGATCCCACTGAGATTCGACTGGTTCATGTCGTTGAGTCTGTCTTCCCGGATGGTTCCTTCCCTCCTTTCGGTCCGAACCATGCGGTCACGGAGATGATCTATATCCGCGAGGAAGAGGGTAAGAAAGCGCTCGCGCGGGCCAAGGAAGCGCTCGGCAACGGAGCGGAAGCGGAGCTGCGCCGCGGCGATCCTGCCCGAGAGTTGATGACCTACGCGGACGAAACGGACTCCGACCTCATCGCCATCCACTCAGAAGCCAAAGGAACGTACGGAGACCTGTTCTTTGGAAGTGTGGCCAAGGGCTTGGTGCAAGCCGCGGACCAGAGTCTGCTCATTGCGAAGGGCGAGACGGCCCCCGACGGCCCGCTTGACATGGTTTTCGCCACTGACCACTCGGGCTTTGCCGTGCGCTCGCTCGAACTGCTCCTCTCCTGGGCCCCGAAGGGCCTGGGCAAGGTGTGGGTCGTCACTGCAAACGAGACCGCCCCCGCGGTCGCCGCGCTACTTGTCCACGATCTTCCCCACCTAAAGGATGAAGCCCCGATCTGGATTCGAGAGAAGCTCGAGGAACGAAACCAAAAGACCGTCGAGAGGTTCGTCCGCGCCGGAATCCCTGCCGAAGGGGTCGTCATCGACGCGCACCCAAACGACGCGATTCGCACCGTGATGCTGGATACGAGGGCGGACTTGCTGGCCATGGGCGCCCAGGGCCACGGCTTCCTCGCCCGGCTCCGTATGGGAAGCAAATCGTTCCACCAAGTGGTCTCCGAGAAGTACTCCGTCTTGGTGCTTCGACCCCAGATTCCATCATAATCTCAGCTATGGCTGAGTTAGGCATCGAAGATATCGTCGTTGGCGAGGGAGACGAAGCGGTCGGCGGAAAGAAGGTGACCGTTCACTACACCGGCACCTTCGAGGATGGCCGGGAGTTCGACTCCAGCCGCGGGCGGGGGCCATTCACATTTCCCCTCGGTGCAGGTCGAGTCATCAAGGGCTGGGACCTCGGCGTCGCTGGAATGCGCGTCGGCGGCCAGCGCAAGCTGAAGATTCCCGGTGAGCTCGCTTACGGCGAGCGCGGGGCCGGCGATGTGATTCCGCCGAACGCAACCTTGCTGTTCGACGTTGAGTTGCTCGAAGTCAGCTGATGGCCTGGTTGCCCGCCCTGGGGCTCGCGTTGCTGATGGCCACGCCTCCCCAAGACTCCCCGCGGTTGCGCACTCTCCTTGCGAACGGCACGGCGATTCTGGTCGAGCGGTTCGCGGGGGCGAAGGTGCTGACTGTGCAGGTGTTCGCGGGGGCACGCGGCGTGCAAGAGACACCCGAAACCCACGGGCATCGACATCTGCTCGAGCACTTGATCCTGCGTGGGAAGCGCGGCGACCTCGACCGACGGCTCGAACGACTGGGCATTTTCTTTACCGGGCGCACCCATCGGGATGCCCTCCAGCTAGAGTTCATCGGGCGGCCGAACCAACTCGATGCAATGCTCAGCGCGGTACAAGAACTGCTGGATCCGCCGAGCTTCGACGAGGCGACGATAGCCCGCGAACTCGCGGTGATGCGCGAGGAGTTCGCGCTGGTCCCCGACCATCAGCGACTTTCACGGACGGCTTGGCAAGCGGCTTATGGGGTCAGCGGTCTCGATCCGTTCGGAACCGAGGAGTCCATCGCCCAAGCGACCTCAGCCAAGCTGCGCGAACTTCATTTACGGATGTTCCATCCTGGCAACGTGGTGGTGGTCGTAGCAGGAGACGTCGAGATTCAAGGAGCCACAGCCAAGGTCCAACCCATCGTTGAGGACCGAGGGTCTGATGCTGAACTCCCGACTCTGCCCTTGCGCGAAGGAAAACCATCCCGCGAGGAAGCACCGGACGCCTTCGGCGAAGCCCGTGGGGCCATCGTCTCTGGACTCGGAGAAGCGACCGTGGCCACGCTTTGCGCCGCGTACGGGATCGCGATGTGGGTCGAGAATGCGTACGTCACTTACACCCCGTCCGCAACCGGGGGACTCGTGATCGTAGGCCGCACCGACGCCAACAACGCGCTCGGATCGGTCATCGAGGAACTCACCGAAGGCGACGAGGCGCTCATGTTTGCGCCAGCCAAAGAACTCGCCAAGGGTTGGCTCCGTGAGCAGTTGGCCGCACCGACGAGCGCCGCCTCGCTGCGAGGACTGCTGATGGTGCAATCAGCGAGCCTCCGCCCGGAGACGCTTCTGGAAAGCGTAGACAGCGTCGGCTGGACTTCCTTCCGACAAGCCATTGCCCGATTCAAACAGGATCAAGCGGCGATTGCCGTGGGGACGCGCCGATGACTTGGCTCTCTATCCTTCTCGCCCTCGGCCAAGCGGGTCCGCCAATGCTCGTTTCCGAGGTTACCGATCCTGCTGCCAAGAGCCTGAGGGTGGAAATCGTGGCCGGAATCCCGACCTCGAACTCGCGCGAGCGGGCGATGGCTGATGTGCTGGGTCCGGCGATCGTACGCGGCACGATGGCGTATCCCCGCGCGAATCTGCTTGCAGCCACCAGCCGCGGGGGACAGATTCTGATCGTGCGTGCCATGGCCGATCATCTGCGCATCGGATTCTCGTTAGCTCCCCGCGACTTCGATCTGGCCGTCCAACTCTGCGACGAACTCATCCGTGAAGCGCTCATCTCGCAAGACGCGACCCAGCGAATCCTTGACGAGCTCCCTTTCCGGTCGCGCTCAGCTTGGGCGATGGCGTGGTTCCCGGGGAGCGGCGAGGCCCGGCTTCTGAACCCCGCCGACGTCAAGTTCGCCTACCGCCGCACGTTCACGCCTGGCAACGTCAGTATCGCCATCGGCGGCAACTTCATCGCCGGCGAATTTCGCCGGCGCCTAGGGGAGCGATTCGAGCATTGGCGACCGGTACAAGCCCTGAACCCCCGGTCACGATTCCAACTCGAACCGCCCGTTAGGGCCGATGAGTCTTTTCGTGGTAACGGCACGCTGGCCGCCCTCGATGGACCAGTGGTCCCGGTCGTGAGCTCAGTCACCACTGAAGCTTCTGACCGGCCAACCCTACCGCTCGCCAGCCTTGCCGTGGCGATGGTTGGGCTTGGTAAGGCGAGTGCCGCCTACGAAACCGTCCGCGAGACCCTTGGGCAAAGCTATCGACAGGAGGCCGCGCTCGTGCCCGACGGTGACGGACTCCGACCAGTCCTTGCCTGGGTTAGCACCAAGCCCGACGTCGAAGCCGCACGTCAGGCGCTGCTGAAGCGCATCGATGCCTGGAACCAACAGGACATCGATCTCGCCCGAGCCAAGCTCGGCCAATTCGCCGATCTCGCGATTCCTCTCTCGCCGTGGCTCTTCAACAGTGAGCGCCCGCTCACGAACAGCCTCGAAGATCGGACGTTCATCCAAGCCTATTGGCGCATGAAGACCGGACGAGCTTGGACCACCCCCGACACGGCAAGCGTCACCTTGGACGCCGTGAAGAGCTTCGCAACCGAGTGGATTCGCGAGGCGCAGCCGAGAGTGATCGCCGGGCGCTAGTTCGGCAGCGATGCCACATTTGGGTCAAACCGGCCCGTGTCGAAGTAGTGCTGAACCCGCCGCTGGGTGACTTCCACGTAGGTTTCGGCATGCTTGGCAAAGTCCGCGGTCCACTCGCCGAGCATCTCGCTGGCAAGGAAGACGCCCCGCGCGGCGATAAGCGCCTCGAGTTCGTCTCGATCGATGCCGAGATCGTCGAGCGTCAGCCCAAGCCCCTCCCAATACGCGGGTTCGCACTGTTCAGGGTTCGCAAATCTCCGCATATAGAACAGCGTGATCGCTACGTCCCACGCTGGCCAGCCGCGCCGACAGTCATCAAAGTCAAACACCGCTAGTTGCCCCTTCGTCCACTTGATGTTCCACATGTGCAAGTCGAAGTGGATGGGGATCAAGGGCTGGGATTGCCGCAGGCGCTCGATCACCCGGTTGCCCCGATCGATGACTTCCAGAAAGGAATCGCATCTCGCCCGTGGATTCAGCGGACAGTCAATCATCACGTCGCCGGGTTCGGTGAAATCCGCGCCAGCGGGAGGCTGCCACGTGCGGGCGTGGTCGTGCAACTGCCGCGTTGCCTCACCCAATGCGCGGGCCCGCGCGGCGCCCCAGTTGTGGCCCGCGGTACGCCCGGGCAGCCAGCTGTACAGCAAGGCGTGCATGTCTCCCTGGCGAGCATCCCGTGAGTGGAGTTTGGAGAACGGCAGGCTGGCGAGATACCCGTCTCCATTGACGAGTGGGTGCGGGCTCGCAACCCAAACCGGACTCTCCTCGAGCGCGTGCACCATGGCCACTTCACCGAGCAACTGAGCCTTCGTGCGAATGGAGTTCACATTGATCCGCAACGCGGCCCGCTCGTCGCCCTTGCGTAGGGCAAACGTTGTGTTGTAGCCGTGATTCAGCAGCCGCATCTCGGCGTCCGACCAACCAAACTGGTCGGCCATCTCCCGCGCGATCGGACGGATTCGCGCGACTTGTCCGCGCGTCGAGAGGTCTTGATAAGCTCGCATGAGGGCGAAGTTTACGCCCTAATACTGCGAGATCTGGGTCTTTGGCAACGCTCGGCGGAGGCGATCCACGGCGCTCACCGGGAAGCGCTTCGGAAGGCTCAGCTTGTTGAGCCGCGTCATGGTCATAAGCGGCGAAAGCGAAATCGGCTCAATATGCGCTCCATGGAGGTAGAGCTCGCGTAAGGTTCTCACACCAGAAAGTGCGCGCAGACCTGATGCCGACAGTTTTGCCCCCATCAAGTCGAGCTTATTAAGTGCAGGCAACCGGGCAATGGATCGACAGCCATTGTCCGATACACGGTCGCTCTTGATGACCAGCAACCACAAACGGGGAACGTTCTTGAGCTTGTCCAGGCCGGCATCGGTCACCTGCCCCTCCAGAATCCGAAGCACCGTTAGGTTAGCTGAGTCGCTCAGCGGGCGCAACGCCGCGTCTTCGATCCGCTTCGGGAAGTCCACCCAGATCTCTGGCCTTCCATCCGTGGACCGTTCGACACGAACATCAGCTCCAGACGCACGTAGGGCGTCGACCTTCATTTGCTCATGCGCGGTCAGTTGACCGAGCGCGCCGAGCATAAGCAGGGCGACGCCCAACATCCGTTACTTCTTCAGCAACGACTGAATCGTCTTCTCGAACTGCTCGGCGCTGCCGCCACCGAAACCAGTCGCGACTTCGCGAACCACACCCTTACGATCCACGAACACGAAGAACGGAATGCCCCGCGCGCCAAGCTGCGACGCGAGCTTATCGTTTTCCTTCGTGAACGTGTAGGTGTACTTGTGATCCTTCTGGTACTTCGCGGCCGCGGTCAAGCGATCCTTCGGCTGCTCGTAGGTGTTCGCCCCGATCACAACCAGACCGTCCTTCGCGTACTTTTCGTGGAGCTTCTGCATCGTCGGTGAAGCCGCCTTGCACGGGCCGCACCAAGTGGCCCAGAAATCCACGAGGACAACCTTGCCCTTCAGGCTCGCGTTCGTGTGAACCTTGCCGCTGGTGTCCGTCATCTTGAAGGCCGGGAAGGGCTTACCCTTCAGGCCCTCGCCTTGTCCGCCTTGCGCATAGAGGAACGCTGCCCCAACCGCCAACATCGAAGCCGCCGCAATCATCTTCCAGTTCTTCATGCTATGGATTCTAACGTATCAGCCGCCCTTAGGGTTCCGGTGAAGTTAGGATCGGGCCGAGTGTGCAGCCTTGATCAGGGTCTCCGCCACCGCCGTCGCATTCGCCGGCGGCATGATGTAGAGCCCGGCTGCGTGGCGAGCGATCCACTCGACTAAACGGACCGTCTCTTCCATACCGATGGCGGCCGCAGTCTCATCGTCCGGGGCATCGATCATCCGCTGGCGAAGTTCTTGAGGGATCCGAATACCGGGGACCTCGTGGTGCATAAACTCAGCGTGGCGCGTGCTGCGCAGAGGCATCACTCCAACCAGCGTGGGCAATCCCATCTTCTCCGCAATGCGCACCGCCGACTCCGCGGTTGCCTCATCGAACACGGGCTGGGTGTAGATGACGTGGGCGCCCGCGTCGACTTTGCGCTGAAGTCGAATCAACTCCTCCTCAGGATCGACGGCCATCGGATTGTATGCGCAAGCGATCGTGTACGCGCACTTCACCCCTACGCCATAACCTGCGAGGTCGTACCCCTCATTGAAACGCGAAAGAATGCGGATGAGGCCGATCGCGTCGATGTCGAACACGCTGGTCGCGGAGGGATAGTCGCCGATGTTCGCCGGGTCTCCGGTCACGGCAAGAATATTTCGGATTCCTAATGCATGGCATCCGAGAAGGTCAGCCTGGACCGCCAGCAGGTTGCGATCGCGGCAAGCAAAGTGCATCGTGGTATCGACGCCGACCTTCTGCATGAGGAGGGCACACACCGACATCGGATTCATGCGCAACCGTGCCCGCGCACCATCGCTAATGTTGATGACATCGACGCCCGCGATCTTCAGCGTCTTCGCGCCGGCGAGCAGTTTGTCGATGTTCAGTCCCCGCGGGAGATCCATCTCGACCGCCGTCACGAACTTCCGCCCGAGCTTTTGCGACAGTTCGCTTGGTTCGCTCTCCTTGAGCGGGGTCTTATCGCGAACCACCGCCGAGGTGCTCGCCCGAGGTTTAACCTTGACCCCACGATCGGTCAGCTGTTTAAGTTCGCGGATGTGGTCGGGCGTGGTTCCGCAGCATCCGCCTATGATCCGCGCGCCTTCCTCGAGGAGCCGCACCGCGGCCTTCGCGAAGTACTCCGGCGAGGTGTCGTAGGCAATCCTTCCCTTCACCAGTTGCGGCAAACCGGGCGTCGGCATGGCCAGAACCGGCAAGTCCGTGGCCTCGACCATCATGCGAACGAGGTCGAGCATCCGTTGGGGACCGACGATGCAGTTTGCGCCCACCGCATCGACCCCCATTGCCGCCATCGCCTCGGCGCACCGGGCCGGATACCCTTCTGCGAGCATTTCACCATCCTCAATGAACGCCTTGCTCGCGAGGATGGGCAGATCACTTACGGATCGAACGGCCTCTACGGCGATGCGAAGTTCGTCGAGGTCGATGTACGTCTCAAGCAGAAAACCGTCCACGCCGCCTTCGGCGAGGGCCTCCGCCTGCTCCCGAACGGATGCGGCAACGTCGGCGGCGGTAATGTGGCCAATCGGTTCGAGGGGCTTCCCGGCCGGGCCGATCGCGCCGAGCACGAACGCCCGATTCCCCGCGGCTTGGCGGGCGAGCGCAGCGCCGGCAAAGTTCAACTCGGCGACATCGACTCGCGCTCCCTCAAGCCTCAATCGGCCGGCCGAAAAGGTGTTGGTTTCGATGAAGTCGGCCCCGGCCTCCACGTAGGCGCGGTGAACCTCACGGACCATCTCCGGCGCTTCGAGATTGGCGAGGTCATACGGTTGCCGGAAAAAACCACGGCTGGCGAGGCCCGTGCCGTTTGCGCCGTCTCCGATGAGGAAAGGCCGTTGCAACGCCTCGCGTAGGTTCACGGGACGGGAGTCTACCTAGCCGAACCGAACGGCGGCTATTGCGGCGACGGCGGCGGTATCGGTGCGCAGAACCAAGGGACCTAGCGTCACGCCACGTTCACCGATCAACTCAAGCTCTCTCGGCGCCCACCCGCCTTCGGGGCCGATCACCAGGGTCACGTCATCTAATGTCTTGCGCAGCGGCCGATCAACATCCTCACGCTCGCTGAGCACGACGGCATTCGGCCAGCGCTCAAACACATCGGAGAGCCCCCCCAGAACCTCTAGGACGGGCAAGCGGGTTCGAAAACTCTGCTCCGCCGACTCGCGGATGATTGCGTGGAATCGCCGACGCTTATCGTGGAGCTTGTCGCCGTCCCACCGCACGACGCTACGTTCAGCGGGAAACAGTGCGAACCCGGCCACGCCGAGCTCGGTCCCCATGCGCAAAATAGTGTCGAGGCGGTCGCCCTTCGGGAGTGCCTGCGCGAGCCACACTTGGCTGACAGGCTCGGTGCTCGGGGTCTCGGATTCGATCGGCCATGCCTGCCGGGCTCGAAACTCGCAACGGATCACTCGGCCGTCATTCGGAAGCACCGCAATCGGTGATCCTTCGGGAAGACGAAGCACCTTACGCAGCTTATCGACCTCTTCCGAGGGCAGCGGGTACGACTCTAACTCGGTATCCAGTCCCGGAAGGAAGATACGAGGCAGCGATCTTAGCGGAGAAACGTCGCGGCTACCCAATCGTCCTCCCGGCACTCGTTCACCAACTGGAAGCCCTGTCGCTCGGCGGCGGCACTCACGTCCGGCCAGTTCGTGGCATAGATTCCCGACACAACCCACTTCCCTCCCGGGCGCACCCACTTGGCAGCGTCAGGAGCAAGCCGTATGAGCGTGGCGCTGATGATATTGCTGACGATCAGGTCGGCGGGTTCGCTCAGAATCGAAAACCCTTCGGCGACTTCGGCAAGAAACTCGACGCCATTGCGAACCATGTTCTCCCGGGTCACCGCAACTGCCAAAGGGTCGAGGTCTGAAGCCACCACCGATGCCGCCCCGAGCTTCACCGCGGCGATCGCAAGAATCCCGCTCCCGCAACCGATGTCAGCGACACTCAGTCCTGTCAAGTCCTCGGCTTCGAGCAGTTCCAGGCACAGTCGGGTGGTCGGATGATCGCCGGTTCCAAACGCTTGGCCAGGATCGAGGACGATCACCACGTCATCAGGGCCAGCGGCGAACTCTTCCCAAGTGGGTCGAATCACCAAACGCTTGCCGATTCGCCGAGGTTTGAAGTGGATCTTCCACAGCTCGGTCCAGTCCTCATCCTCGACTCGCGCGTGCTCGATCCGATCCACACCTAGCCGCCTCAGTTCTGCGGACAGTGCTTCCGACTGTGCTTCCACTCCGGCAACCTCGGTGAGGTAGCCGATCAAGCGGGGCGGGTTGTCTTCGATCAAGGAGCCAGGACAGCCGAAGCGGTCGAAGGCATCGATGTACGGTGACCAATCCTCGGGAGCTACATCGAAGACGGCCGAGATTTGGAGCCACCCGCTCATTTCTTCTTCTTGAACAGGCCGCCCAGCAGTCCGCCTCCCTTGGCTCCCTCGGGGAGCGGCTCGCCCCCGGCTTCGGCAAAGTCCGCGATCGCTTGTCGCTGCGCATCGTTGAGCTTCTTGGGCACCGCGATCGTCAAGTGGAAGAAGAGGTCGCCGCGCCGGCCGCCGTGAAGCGGAGGCAATCCGGCCCCGCGAACCACGAGCACATCGCCCGGCTGAGATCCCGCAGGAACATCGAGGTCGTACTCGCCATCGACGCCGGTCACTTTGATCCGGTCGCCCAAGCAAGCCTGAACAAAGCTCACCGTCAGACTCGTGTGAAGGTGGAGGCCTTCGCGCTCAAAATCTGCGCCCTCATCCACGACCAAGCCGACGTACAGGTCACCCGGACGTCCGCCGCCGAGCCCTTCATGGCCCTGGCCGGTGAGTTGGATCGTGGCACCGGTCTCGACGCCGGGGGGAATCTTGACGGTGACGGTCACCGACTTCGGTACAAGCCTTCGACCGCGGCATGTCTTGCAGGGATTCTGAATCACCTGGCCGGTACCGTTGCAGGTCGAACAAGCGGTCTGGGTACGAACTTGGCCAAGGAAGGTGTTTTGCACCCGCATGACGAAGCCCTGCCCGTTGCAGGCGGTGCACTGTGTGGGCTGAGCGCCTCCCTCGGCACCAGTCCCGCCGCAGCCATCGCAGGCCATGTAGCGCGAGAACGTCAGCTCCCGCTCGGCCCCTTCAATGACTTCCTTCAGCGAGACTTCAACCCGAGTTTCTAGATCCTCGCCAGGTTGTGAGCTACCTCGCCGTCTTCCGCCGCCACCAGCAGCGCCGCCGAAAAACATGTCGAACAGATCGCCGAATCCGCCACCGCCGCCAAAGAACGGATCTTGTGGGTTCCCCTCGGTGGTGCCATAGCGATCGTAGGCCGCGCGCTTCTCGGGGTCGCGCAGCACTTCGTAGGCCGCGCCGATTTCCTTGAACCGGTCTTCGGCGGTGGGATCGTTGGGGTTGACGTCCGGATGGTGTTGACGCGCGAGCTTACGATAGGCCGACTTGATGTCGTCAGCCGTCGCATCTCGCGGAACACCTAATACTTCGTAGAGGTCTTTGGCCACTCCGACCAATCGCCTCCTTAGGACTCAGGCTCTTCTTCGTCGGCAGACTCTTGAGCTGCGATGTCGTTCAACGAGAGCGTGTCGTCCTCGGCAGGCACAACCTCTTCTTCCTCGTCGACTTCGACGAGATCGGTCAGGCTGAGCGTATCAACTTCGGCCTCTGCTTCCTCGATGAGTTCTTCCTCGCCTAATCCGATGACCAGCGCAACCTCGGTTTCGTCGAGGGCGGGCAGAAGCATTCCCAACTCGGCCGGCAGTGGCTCATCAGTGATGAGTGCCAGTTCGGCACCTTCGAGTTCGATGCGATCTTCGTGCTCGCTCAGAATCGCCTTGATCTTGCCCGCGGCGATCTCGGCCAATGCAATGGTCAGCGGGTGGTGAGAATCGACCTGAACCAAGGGCATCGCACCTTCCTTCAGCTGTTTGGCACGCTTGGCGGCGAGATTGGAAAGCACGAACTTACCGTGCTCGTATTCGTTGAGAATATCGGGAGAAGGAAACATAGTGGGTTGCGCGGTGGCTCGCCGCGAAACTCCAGTCTACCTTAAGCCCCCCTTCCTTGTCCATCTGCTCGCAGATTCGGCGGGGTACCATACTCCGCAGTCGGGGCGTGGCGCAGTCTGGTAGCGCACCTGCTTTGGGAGCAGGGGGTCGCGTGTTCGAATCACGCCGCCCCGACCACTTACACATTTATGGCCACCGCGCCCTTACGTATCGGTTTTCTCGGCTTCGGCGTGGTCGGCACGGGAACCTACCGCATGCTGGTCGACAATCGTGAGTCGATCTCCCGAAAGGTCGGTGCTCCGCTCGACGTCGCCAAGATCGGCATCCGCGACCCCCAGAAACCCCGCGAAGCCCCGGACGCGCTTTTCACCACCGACCTCGAAGGCATCGTTGATGACCCCGACATCGATATGATCATCGAGGTGATGGGCGGAGTTGAACCAGCCGGTTCGCTCATCGAACGTGCCCTCCGTAACGGTAAGCACGTGGTCACCGCCAACAAAGAGCTCATCGCCAAACGTGGCGGCCCCCTCATCCGACTCGCGGCCGCCAACTCGCTCGATCTGCACTTTGAAGCGGCGGTCGGAGGAGGCATTCCCCTCATTCAGCCGCTCAAGCATCAGCTAGCAGGAAACGACGTCCTGAAGCTGATGGGCATCGTCAATGGCACCACGAACTATATCCTTACCCGAATGACCGAGCAGCGCATGTCGCTCGAGGATGCCCTCGGTGAGGCTCAGCGGCTGGGCTATGCAGAAGCTGACCCAACGGCGGACGTAGACGGCCATGACGCCCAATGCAAGCTCGCGATCCTGTCCGGCATTGCGTTTGGCCGAGAGACTCCGGTGGATTGCGTTTACCGAGAAGGAATCCGCGGCCTGACCGCAGACGACATCCACTTTGCTGGAATCCTAGGCTATCGCATCAAACTGCTCGGGATCGCGGAGGCCATCGGCCCCGCTGTCCTCGCCCGGGTCCACCCCACCCTGCTCCCTAAAAAGCATCCGCTGGCTAACGTCCACGACGTGTACAACGCCGTGCAAATCCGCGGGGACTTTGTTGGCGATGTGATCTTCTCGGGGAGAGGTGCGGGTAGCGACCCCACCGGATCGGCAATCGTCGGCGACCTCATCGACGTGGCTAGGAACATCCGTCTCGGCGGCGCGGGCAACGTCATCGCGCCGGAGACCGGCGGCCAGTTCCTAACGATCGATTCCCTGGTCAGCCGCTACTACTTGCGTATGCGCGTGGACGACAAGCCCAGGGTGTTGGGCCAAATCGCATCTCGCCTCGGAGAGTTCGACGTGTCGCTCACCGACATGGAAATGCGCGTCCTCGACGCAGCGGCGGGCACCGGAGAGATCGTCTTCTTGACCCACGAGTGCCGCGAATCCGACTTCCGCCAGGCCACCGAGGCTCTGGACGACACCTGCGGCGTTCGAGAAATCGCGACTTGGTTGCGGGTCGAGACCCGAGAAGCCTAGGGCGATCACGGGGTATCTTGGACCCTAACCCTTGAAGCGATTTCTCCTGCTCAGCGACGGCACGGTGTTCGAAGGGCGGCCCCTTGGCGCCGACGGCGAGACCACCGGCGAAGTCGTTTTTAACACCGGAATGACCGGTTATCAGGAGATTCTCACCGATCCCAGCTACTCCGGCCAGATCGTGCTTCTCACGTATCCGCTGATCGGCAACTATGGGATCAACCCCGACGACTTCGAGTCCGATCGGCTGCAGGCTCAGGGCCTCATCGTCCGCGAAGCGTGCGAGATTCCTTCGAACTGGCGTTCGCACCAGTCGCTCGATGCCCTGCTGAAGGAGCGCGACATGGTTGCGATCCAAGGGGTCGACACTCGAGAGATCACCAAGCGCATCCGCAGCGCCGGCGTCACGATGGGCATGATCACGTCCAACCTGGACGAGGCCCGCGAACGGCTCGACGCCATCCAAAGCTACGACGAAACCGACTTTGTCTACAAGGTTTCGACCAAGGCACCCTACGCTTGGGGATTCCAGGGACGCGAGTCGGTCGAAAGCCCGTCGGATAGCTTCCGCTACCGCCTCGTTGTGCTGGACTGCGGCCTCAAGTACAACATTCTTCGGCGGTTCGCCGCGGCGGGTTGCCGGTGCATCGTCCTCCCCGCGACCACACCCGCCGAAGAAGTCCTCGCCTGGAACCCGGACGGCATCCTGCTGTCCCCCGGCCCGGGCGACCCGGCACGGCTGGGTCCGGTGGTGGAGACCGTCCGCGGCCTTCTCGGCAAGAAACCGATCTTCGGTATCTGCCTCGGCAACCAGATGCTGTGCCACGCGATCGGCGGCCGGACCTATAAGCTCAAGTTCGGGCATCGCGGATCGAACCACCCGGTCAAGGACCTGATCACCGGGACCGTCACCATTACGTCGCAGAATCACGGCTACGCGGTCGATCCAGATTCCCTCGAGGGAACCGGCGCCCAAGTCACGCAGATCAACCTGAACGACGGCACGGTGGAGGGCATCGCCCTTCCCGATCTCATGGCAAGCTCGATCCAATACCACCCCGAAGCTGCTCCAGGCCCGTGGGACTCGCGACCCTACTTCCACCGCTTCGTCGAGCAGATGGAAGCCTGTCGCTAGGCGTCGACCATGCCCCGACCTGCCATCCGCAAGAAGACCGAGCTCCGCAAGCAGCGCAAGGCGTTTATCGAGAAGGCCGGCCCGAGGCGCGAGCTGGTCTTTCTCTGCCAAGACTGGTCGGATGCGTACAATGTGGGCGGACTGTTTCGAGTCGCGGCTGCATGCGGCGCGAAGGAGTTGATCCTAGTCGGGCGAACGCCCGCGCCACCTGACCCGATGATCTCGGTCACTTCCCTGGGTATGCACCGGAGCGTCCCCTTCCGTTCGTTCAAGAAATGGGATGAAGCGGTCTCCGTCCTGCGCGACGAGGGTTACGCGATCGTGGGTGTGGAGATCACTCCCGATGCCGTCCACTATAGAGCCTTCGAGTATCCGGCCAAGACCTGCCTCGTTCTTGGCAATGAAGGCGCGGGAATCACGCCGGGGCTTCTTCGAGCCTGTGATTCTGCCGTCATGATTCCGATGTATGGTAAGGGCCGGAGCCTGAATGTGCATGTCGCAGGCGCGATTGTCGCCTTCGAAGCGATGCTGCGGGGAACCGAGGATGCGCTCAGCGAATCCACGGAGGGCTAGGGTACGGTGACCCTGCGTCCGGCGTAGGACGTGAGAAGGAGATCGCTTAATGAACATGGAAGCTATGGATCGGCCAGTCGGTATGGGTGTGCCCTACGTCATCGAGCAAACCTCGCGCGGCGAGCGTAGCTACGACATCTGGTCGAGGCTACTCAAGGATCGGATCGTGTTCCTCGGCACGGAGATCGACGACTATGTCGCAAACCTGATCGTCGCCCAGCTGCTGTTTCTCGAGAAGGAAGACCCCGACAAGGAAATCGACTTTTACATCAACTCGCCAGGCGGCTCGGTCTACGCTGGACTCGCGATTTACGATGCGATGCAGATCATCAAGCCCGACGTGGCGACGATTTGCGTGGGCATGGCCGCCTCGATGGGCGCCGTGCTGCTCGCTGGCGGAGCCAAGGGCAAGCGCCACTGCTTGAAGAACGCCCGCGTGATGATCCACCAAGGCAGCGCCGGAACGCGCGGCACGATCGCCGACATGAACGTCGCGATCGCCGAGTTCAACCGCGCCAACGAGACCATTTTTGGGATCATCAGCGAGCACACCGGCCACGAAGTTGAGAAAGTACGCAAGGATTGCGACCGGGATTACTGGCTTTCTTCCCAGGAAGCGCTCGATTACAAGATTGTAGATAAAGTTCTCGAGCCTGGGGCGCGATAATATAAAGGAAGCTATGGCGAAGCCAATCGAGCGTCGAGATCAGTGTTGCCTCTGCGGCAAGACGAAAGAGCAAGTGCGCAAGCTCATCGTGGGATTGCATGGGGCGGTCTGTTCCGACTGCATCGACCTGTGCAACGATATCCTTGCCAACGACGGTGAGCGCCCAGCGCGCGAGCCCGCTTCGGTGGCCAAGCCATCGACGGTCGTCACGGGTGGACGCATTCCGAAGCCCCGCGAAATCGTGGCCTACCTCGACAACTACGTCGTGGGCCAGGAGAGCGCAAAGCGCTCGCTGGCGGTCGCGGTTTACAACCACTACAAGCGCACGTCGGATAAGCAGGACGAAGTCGAACTCCAAAAGAGCAACATCATGCTCGTGGGTCCGACGGGCTCCGGAAAGACGCTCCTCGCCCAGACCCTCGCGAAGATGCTGAACGTTCCGTTCGCCATCGCCGATGCAACCACGCTCACCGAAGCGGGTTACGTCGGCGAAGACGTCGAGAACATCCTGCTCAAGCTCTTCCAATCGGCCGAGCAGATGGATCCGCGGAATCCGCGCGAGTTGTGCGAGCGCGGCATCATCTATGTCGACGAGATCGACAAGATCGCCCGCAAGTCGGAGAACCCATCGATCACGCGCGACGTGAGCGGCGAGGGTGTCCAGCAGGCACTCCTTAAGATTCTTGAAGGCACGATCGCCAACGTGCCGCCGCAAGGTGGACGCAAGCATCCGCAGCAGGAATACCTGCAGATCGACACCCGCAACATCTTGTTCGTGTGCGGCGGAGCTTTCGAGGGCATTGAAGATTCGATTCGTCGCCGCATGAAGGAAAACGTGATGGGCTTCCGGGCGAATCCGGAGACCAAGGCCGAGAAGTCGGTCAACATCCTCCAGCACATGCTTCCCGAGGATCTGCTGAAGTTCGGCTTGATCCCCGAGTTCATCGGCCGGCTGCCGGTGATCGCCACGCTCGAGCCGCTCGATGAGGACGCTCTCGTGCGGATCCTCTGCGAGCCGAAGAACGCGATCCTCAAGCAGTATGCGAAGTTCTTCGAGATGGACGGCGTCGAACTGATCGTCGAGCCCGGGGCCATGATCGAGATCGCCCGAGAGGCGATCAAGCGCAAAACCGGTGCCCGCGCCCTGCGCGCCATCATCGAGCAGCTGATGCTGGACGTGATGTACGAGGTGCCGAGCAATCTTGAAGTGAAGCGGGTGATCCTGCCCGCCGGAGCGGTCACCGAGGGCAAGCACCCGATTCTGATGACCGAAGAGATGATCCGCCAAGCTTCTTAAGCTTGGCGGAAACTCGACTGGCGAACGGGGGCGGCCCAGAGCAACGCCGCCGATCCCGAACGCCGCAAAGATGTTAGCACTACTCGCTCGTCGAGTTGCTGAACTGCACCATGCCGACCGCGTTGCCGTCGAGGTCGGAGACCTGAGCCGCCCACCCGACGTGCGGCACTTCATGTTTGGCCGAGATCACTTGGCCTCCGAGCTGCGCGGCTCGGGCAACCATTGCGTCGATGTCTTCCACCTCGAACCAAACGCTGGGCGTGTTGCCTGGCCGGTGGTCCTTGCTCAGCGAAAGCCCGCCGATGTGCTGGTCGCCGCTGCCGAACACGACCATCTCGTCGCCGAACGAGCGAAACGTCCAATCGAAGAGTCCGCCGTAAAAGGTCTGCGCGGTGCTTAGGTCGGAGACGAAGAACTCGATGTGACACACGGTGTGCTTTGCCATGCGCCCATTGTAGGGCATACGCATGGGGGAAAAGGGGACCGATCTTGCGAATTCACTTCTAGGCGACAAGTGCGGTGAAAGAACAGGACCTCCTCACGACATCCTGACCATCAACTCACACGAACAAGTCGCCCAACAGGTATCGCAGCCCCGAGTCGCACAGCACCGTCACCACGCGATTGCCCGGACCGAGTTCCTGCGCAACCCGCAACGCGGCGGCCACATTTCCGCCGGTCGAGTAGCCACCGAACAGCCCTTCCTCACGCGCCAATCGGCGCGCCATGTCCGCCGCCTCGTCATCGGTCACCGGAAAAGTCGAGTCCACCAGGTCGAGCCGCATCAGGGGCGTCACGTAACCCACCCCCATTCCCTCCATCCGGTGTCCACCCGTCGGCTTCTTTCCCGCCAGCGGCTGGCTGGTCGCTGGCTCCACGGCCACGCAAAACACCTCGGGGCTCACCGACTTGAAGTACTCGGCATTGCCCACGAAGCACCCTCCCGTGCCCACCGCCATCACGAACGCGTCCGGCACCGCGCCCAGCGTCGACTCGATCTCCCGCGCCATCCGCTCGTAAGCGCGCAGGCTGTCGCGGTTGGTGAACTGGTCCACCCAGACGTAACCGGGTTCGCGACGCAGTTCATCGACCCGCGCGAACATCCGCGGGAATAGGTCAGGCGTGATCATCTTCCCTTCCGCTTCCAGCAGGTCGAGCCGCGCGCCGAACGCCCGCATCGTGTTCAGCTTGCTGCCGTCGAAGGCATTGGACGAGACGAAGTGGCTGCGGTAGCCGAGACGTGCGCAAACCATTGCGATCGCGCTGCCCGTGCTACCGCCGGTGTAGTCCATCATCGTGCCGCCGGGCTTCAGGTCTCCTCGCTGGATCGCCCCTTCGACAATGGCCAGTCCCATCCGGTCCTTCATGCTTCCGGTCGGGTTAGCGGACTCGACCTTCACCCAAACCTCGGCCATATCCGGGGTCGTGAGTCGTTCCAGTTGGACGAGCGGGGTGTTGCCGATGCCGGGAATCATGCGGCGATGCTACCTCTCCGGTAATCTCGCGGCATGCTGTTCGCGCTGATCGCCACTCAGTTCGTCGCCGTCGATCTCGGTCTACAAATCGGAACCGGTGCCGCCTGCTGGGTCGATCTGAACAACGACGGCTGGCCCGATCTGGTGGGCGGCGGGGGCATTTGGAAGAACGAGAAGGGCAAGGCGTTCACCAAGATCGGCGCATGCGGGGAGGCGGTGGCTGGTGACTTCGATAACGACGGATTCGCCGACTTGTTCAGCTGGTCGCAAATGAAGCTCTACCGCAACGAGAAGGGCCTGTCGTTTACCGAAGTCCCCCTTCCGGCGCTGCCTGAGACCACTTCGCGCGGAGCCTGCTGGGGAGACTTCAACAACGATGGATTTGTCGACCTTTATGTCGGCGGCTTTGAAGGCGGCGGCCGATCGATCACCTACCCCGACTTCCTGCTTATGAACGAGGGCGGCAAGTCATTTCGCCTCCAGAGCAAGGACGCCGTATCCAAAGCGCGTGGCGTAACTGCCTGCGACTTCGATCGCGATGGCGATCTCGACATCTACATCTCCAACTACCGACTCGAACCCAATCGGTTGCTCATGAACGATGGCAAGGCGGGATTCAAGGATCAAGCCGGACCTCGAAACGCGATCGCGACGTCCGACGCCTTCGCCGGCGGCCATAGCATCGGAGCCGCGTGGGGCGACTTCGATAACGACGGCGAGTTCGACTTGTTCGCCGGGAACTTCGCGCATATCGATAGCCGCGGCGACCAGCCCAAGTCTCGCTTCCTGCGCAATCTCGGCCGAGGCAGCTATCGGTTCGACGACAAAGGCATCTGCGGCGTGTTCTATCAAGAGTCGTATGCGACGCCCGCCGCTGGCGACTACGACAACGATGGGCGGCTCGACCTCTTCTTCACCACCGTTTACCTACCCGCCTCGTTCGGCCGTCCGAACCACCCTGTGCTGTTCCGAAACGCCGCCGCCTTTGACTTCAAGGATGTTACGAAGGATGCGGGGGTAGCCGAGCTTCCGCCGACTTATCAGGCCGCCTGGGCCGACTACGACCGCGACGGCGATCTCGACCTCGTCAGCGCGGGCAAGCTGTTCCAGAATCAAGGCACTCCCGGTCACCGTTGGATGACGATGACGCTGCGTGGGGACGGAAAGCAGGTCAATCGGCTGGCGATCGGTGCCCAAGTGCGGATTCGGGTGGGGGACAAGATCCTCTCAAGGCAAGTCGAGGCGGGCACCGGTGAGGGCAACCAGAACGATCTGACGCTTCACTTTGGATTGGGAGCCGACAAGGCGAAGGCGTACGACGCGGAGATCATGTGGCCGGGCGGCGCGCGGCAGACCGTTAAGGGTCTGGTCACGAATAAGCATCACACGATCTCACTCTCGCCACGCTTGCGGTGAGCCCCTCACCCCCCGGCCCCCTCTCCCCGTAAACGAGGAGAGGGGGAGTTCGGAATCACCCTTAATCGAAATCGGGTGAAATGTGAGCATCGCTATGCCCACCCCCGAAATCTGGTTCCTGACCGGTAGTCAGCATTTGTATGGCCCGGAGACTCTGCGTCAAGTCGCCGCCAACTCGACGGAAATCGCGGCGAGCCTCGGCGTCACGTTCAAGCCGGTCCTCACCGACTCCGACGCCATCCGCGCGATCTGCCTCGATGCCAACGCCGACCCGAACTGCGCGGGCGTGATTCTGTGGATGCACACTTTCTCGCCGGCGAAAATGTGGATTGGCGGGCTGACTCAGCTCAAGAAGCCGGTGCTTCACCTCCACACCCAGTTCAACCGCGACTTGCCCTGGTCCAGCATCGACATGGACTTCATGAACCTGAACCAGGCGGCTCATGGCGATCGCGAGGCTGGCCATCTGCACGTGCGGCTCGGGTTGGCGCGCGCCATCGCGGTTGGGCATTGGAGCAACCCTCGGGTCCGGGATCGGATCGAGCGATGGGCGCGAGTCGCCTACGGCTGGCAGGCTCTCCAGGCGACCAAGATCTGCCGATTCGGCGACAACATGCGGCAGGTCAGCGTCACCGAGGGTGACAAGGTCAGTGCTGAGATGAAGTTCGGCTTCTCGGTCAATGGCTTTGGCTTGGGAGACCTCGTCGCCGTCATGAACGACGTGTCCGAGAGCGAGGTTTCCTCTCTCATTCAAGAGTACGACGAGTTGTACGACATTGCGGACGAGCTGCGAAACGACCGACGCAGTTCTCTCGAAGACGCGGCACGGCAGGAAATCGCGATCCGGCGCTTCCTCGAGGCGGGAGGTTTCACTGGCTTCACCACCACCTTCGAAGACCTCCACGGATTGAACCAACTGCCCGGGCTCGCCTGCCAGCGGCTCATGGCGGATGGCTACGGGTTCGGTGCCGAGGGCGACTGGAAGACCGCCGCGCTCCTGCGGTTCATGAAGGTGGTCGCGAATGGCGAGGGCACCTCGTTCATGGAGGACTACACCTACCATCTCGATCCCGACCGGCCCCTCGTTTTGGGAGCGCACATGTTAGAGATCTGCCCGTCGATCGCTAACAATCGCCCGCGGATGGAGATCCACCCGCTCGGCATCGGAGGCAAGGCCGATCCCGTGCGGCTCGTGTTCGATGCTCCGCCTGGCCCAGCGATCAACGCGTCGCTCATCGATCTCGGCCATCGGTTCCGACTGATCGTCAGCGAGGTGGACGCTGTCGACGTTCCTGCGATGCCCAAGCTGCCGGTTGCCCGAGCGGTGTGGAAGGTCAAACCCGATTTCGAGAGCGGCATCGCGGGCTGGATTCGCGCGGGAGGCGCCCACCATACGGTGTTCAGCTATGGCGTGACCGCCGCCGATCTGCGCGACTTTGCCGAGATTGCGGGCATCGAGTGCGTGGTCATCGGCGAAGGCACGCGCTACGACGACCTCGTGAACGAGCTCCGCTGGAACGAGGTGGCCTTCCGTGCCTAAGTACACGATCGGGTTCGACTACGGCACCAACTCGGTCCGCGCGCTGCTCGTCGATGTCAGCAATGGCGCGGAAGTCGCCACCAGTGTCTTCAGTTATCCTAGCGGTGAGGACGGCATCATGCTCGACCCACGAGATCCGAATCTGGCGCGCCAGGATCCGGACGACTACCTCGTTGGGCTTTCGAAGACCACGAAGTCCATTCTGTCGACCGGAGTCGATCCCAGTGACATCATTGGCGTTGGAGTCGACACGACCGGTTCCAGCCCGCTTCCCGTCGATCGGCAAGGTCAATCGCTCGCCGTTCACAACGACTTCGCAGACAACTTGGCGGCTCAATGTTGGCTTTGGAAGGACCATACGAGCTATGCCGAAGCCGCCGAGATCACCGAGAAGGCTCAAGGCTTTCCCTACCTCGCCCGCTGCGGAGGTGTGTATTCGTCAGAGTGGTTCTGGTCGAAGATCCTACACTGCCTTCGCACGTCGCCAGACGTGTTTGATGCGGCGTTCTCCTGGGTTGAATGCTGTGACTTCGTCGTCGGCTTCCTGACCGGCAATCGCGATCCGCTGACCATGAAGCGGTCGGTATGCGCAGCCGGGCACAAGGCGATGTACGCATCAGATTGGGGCGGACTGCCCTCTGCGGAGTTTCTGGCTTCACTCGATCCGAAGCTGGCTGACCTTCGGGATCGGCTCTATACAGAGGCGTACCCGTCGGACACGATTGCCGGTTACGTCACGGACGAGATTGCCGCGTTCACCGGTCTTCCCGAGGGCATCCCCGTCGCGGTGGGTGCATTCGACGCCCACTTTGGCGCTGTGGCTTCGGGGGCCCGTCCGGGAGTGCTCGTGAAGATCATCGGCACCAGCACCTGCGACTGCATGGTCCACCCCGCCGATCAGCCGCTGGCCGATATACCGGGCGTGTGCGGGATCGTTATGGGTTCGGTGCTGCCCGGAGCTTATGGCATCGAAGCGGGCCAAAGCGCAGTGGGAGACATCTTCAACTGGGTTTCTCGGCTTACCGGAAGATCTCACGACGGTTTGACGAGTGAAGCATCGAAGCTGCGAGCGGGCGAGAGTGGTCTGCTTGCCCTCGACTGGAACAATGGAAACCGCACGATCCTCGTCGATCCGTTGCTCACGGGCCTGATGCTAGGCCAAACCCTCCATTCGACGCCCGGCGAGATGTATCGCGCGGCTATCGAAGCGACTGCATTTGGCGCGCTGACCATCATCGAGCAAATCGAGGCGTATGGGCCGAAGGTCGAGGCGGTGGTCAACTGCGGCGGCATTGCCGAGAAGAGCGATCTGGTAATGCAGATTTACGCGGATGTGATCGGGCGGCCGATGAGGGTGTCGCGTTCGTCGCAAACCTGCGCGCTGGGTTCGGCGATCTTTGGCGCGGTGGTGGCGGGCGTATATCCTTCGGCCGAGGCGGCGCAAGATGCGATGACCGGCGTCAAGGACAAGGTGTACGAACCCGATCCGGTTGCCCAGGCCACCTATCGGCGGCTATACGCTCTCTACAAGGTTTTGCACGATGCCTTCGGGCGGCCTGGTTCGGCAGAGCTTGGGCACGTGATGAAGGAGTTGATCGCGATTCGGGAGGATGTCCGTGGAGTCTGAGCTCTTAGCTTTGCGTCAAGCGGTAGCCGAAGCGAACTGGGCGTTGCCCAAGGCGGGGCTGGTGACCATGCACTCGGGTAACGCGAGTGGATACTCGCCCGAGCATGATGTGCTGTTCATTAAGCCCTCGGGGATGGACTACGAGATGATCACGCCCGAACAATTGGTGGCGGTGCGGGTATCCACGGGTGAGATCCTCCCCACCCCCCAGCCCCCTCCCCTCGAAGACGATGGCCCTTCGAGGAGAGGGGGAGTTCTTCGTCCCAGCGTCGATCTTCCCCACCACCTGTTCCTATATCGGAACTTGCCCGACGTGCGGGGGGTCATCCACACCCACAGCAACTACGCAACGGCGTTCGCGGCGGTGGGTCGTCCGGTTCCTTTGGTGCTCACCGCCATCGCCGACGAGTTCGGGGCGGAGATTCCCTGCGCGCCCTATGTCGACAACGAGGGCGAACACATCGGCGAGGCGATTCTGAAGTATCGAAACCGCGCGCCTTCAATCCTGATGGGCAATCATGGCGTGTTCGCCTGGGGAGCGTCCCCGAAAGCCGCGCTCAAGGCGGCGGTCATGACCGAGGATGTCGCGAAGACGGTGTGGCTGGCGATGCAGATCGGCGATCCGAAACCGATTTCGCCCGAGGAAGCTGAGAAGTGGTACGACCGGTACCACAACCGCTACGGGCAGGGCTAGCACGCACCCACTTCTCACGCTATACTAGGCTCAACCGGCCCTGCGGACCGGCGTCAGGAGGATGGTCATGAAGCGTTGTGTATGGCTCAGTGTGTTGGCGTTGATCGCCGTCGGTTGTAGTGGTGGCGAGGCGGGCAAGACCGCCGAAGGTGGCGGAACGACGCCCACCCCAGAAAGCGGCAAGAAGCTCGTCGTCGGATTCTCTCAAATCGGTGCCGAGAGCGACTGGCGGACCGCGAACACCGAGAGCATCCGCAGCGAAGCCGAGAAGCGCGGGATCGACCTGAAGTTCGCCGACGCTCAGCAGAAGCAGGAGAACCAGATCAAGGCGATCAAGTCGTTCATTGCCCAAGGCGTAGACGTCATCGCTTTCGCGCCGGTTGTGGAGACCGGCTGGGAACCCGTCCTCAAGGAAGCCAAGGAAGCCGGAATCCCGGTGATCGTTTCCGACCGACGCCCAGACGTTCCTGAGGACCTATACGTCACGTTCATCGGCTCCGACTTTGTGAAGGAAGGCGAAATGGCCGGCGAGTGGCTGGTCAAGAAGATGGGCGGCACCGCCAAGATTGCCGAGTTGACGGGAACGACCGGCAGCGCCCCTGCCAACGACCGCGCCAGGGGCTTCCGAAACGCCATCGCCGCCACCCCCGGCATGGAGATCGTGTTCACCCAAACTGGCGACTTCACCCGAGCGAAGGGCAAGGAAGTCATGGAGGCGCTCCTGAAGAGCCCAGCCGGCAAGGAGATCAAGGCACTCTACGCCCACAACGACGACATGGCCCTAGGGGCGATCCAGGCGATGGAAGAGGCCGGTTTGAAGCCGGGTGAGGACATCATCATCGTGTCGATCGACGGCGTCAAGGCGGCGTTCGAAGCGATGGTAGCCGGCAAGCTGAACTGCACCGTCGAGTGCAACCCGCTGCTCGGCCCCTTCCTCTTTGATGCGATTGAGAAGATGATGAAGGGCGAGATGATGCCGAAGCGCACCGTCGTGGAGGACAAGATGTACGACGAGACTCAGGCGGCGGCGGAACTCCCGAACCGGAAGTATTGATGCTGGCCGGCCTTCTCTTTTTGGCGGCATCTGCCGAGCCCCTCATGCCCCAGCCCCCTCTCCCCGGACAAACACCGGGGCGAGGGGGAGCTACGCCCACGTTCACCGTCCATCTCGACAAACCGACGGTCAACGTGAGCAAGAGCCTGTACGGCATCTTCTTCGAAGAGATCAACTGGGCCGGGGACGGCGGGCTCTACGCGGAGTTGGTCCGAAACCGGGGCTTCACCGAAGACGCCCAGCATTGGATTGCCCCTGAAGGCGTCCTCAAGGTGGCGAACAAGCGTGCCACCATAACGACCTCTGCGCGAACACGAACTGAGAATCGAGGCTTCGCCGGTATGGGCCTCCGCAAGGGCGTGGATTACCGACTGAACCTGCGCATGCGCGGCAGCGGCGCTGCGGCCGTTACCGCCCATTTGGCTAACGGTGGCAGTCCGGTTTCAAACACGATTTCCGCACGGCTCTCGGAGAACTGGCAAGAGCATCGCCTTACGCTCACCGCATCGACCACAACCGCTGACGGGCGGCTCGTCCTGGACATTCCCGCGGGGGCAAAGATCGAACTCGAGTGGGTATCCCTCATCCCCGGCGACGCGGTCAGCGGCATCTTCCGCAAAGACCTCTTCGACACCCTCAAGAAGCTGAAGCCTGCCTTCGTGCGCTTTCCGGGCGGGTGCTGGGTCGAGGGCGAGACGATGGCGACCGCCTACCGCTGGAAAAAAACTGTCGGTCCGCCGCGAAGCCGAGCCGCCCTCTACAATCTGTGGCGCTATCAGTCGACCAATGGGCTCGGCTACACCGAGTATCTCCAACTTTGCCGCGACCTGAACGCGGAGCCGATGTTCGTCGCCAACTGCGGAATGTCGCATCGCGAAGTGGTTCCGATGGATCAGATGGACGAGTATGTCCAGGACATCCTCGACGCCATCGAGTATGCCAACGGCCCCGTCACGAGCAAGTGGGGAGCCTTGCGCGCCCAGCACGGCAGTCCGAAGCCCTTCGGTCTCAAGTATCTCGAGATCGGCAACGAGAACGGCGGCCCCGCCTACGAGGAACGCTACGGTCTCATCTACCGCGCTATCAAGGCTAAGTATCCGAACATCGTCACCATCGCGAACGTGTGGGGCGGGTATCCCCAGAAGTCCCCGATCGAAGTGCTGGATGAGCACTACTACAACGATCCCGGCTTCTTTCTCGAGCAAGCCGACCGCTACGATCGGTACGACCGCAAGGGCCCCAAGATCTATGTCGGCGAGTACGCGGTGACGCTTGGCGTCGAGCAAGGCAACCTACGCGGCGCTTTGGCCGAAGCCGCGTTCATGATGGGCATGGAGCGAAACGCGGACGTGGTGACGATGTCTTCCTACGCACCTCTGCTCGCTCATCCGGCGGGCAAGGCATGGAACCCGGACCTCATCTACTTCGATGGCTTGCGGGTCGTCGAGACCCCGTCGTTCCATGTTCAGGCCCTGTTCGCCCAGAATCGTCCCGACACGATGCTCACCGCGTCGCTTGCCAATACGCCGGTCTCTCGAACCCCCTTCCCCGCCGGAGCCGTCGGAGTAGGAACGTGGAGCACCAACGCCGAGTTCACCGATCTTCGCGTTGTTCAGGACAATAAGAGGATCTACACCTCGGCCGAGCAGCGGCTGAAGTTCGAATCGGGCAACTGGACCGCGGGAGGCGACAACTGGCGGCAACTCGGCGACACGAACGGAGCCCGCGCCTATGGTGGTGATCCGAACTGGTCACGTTATCGCCTGGAAGTTAAGGCGACAAAGCTGGACGGAGCCGAGGGCTTCTTGGTCACCGTCGGCCGTAAAGACGAGCGGAACTTCATCTGGCTGAATCTCGGTGGATGGGGCAACACCCAACATGCGCTGGAGTGGTCCATCGACGGCGGCAAGCGCCGGATCGGCAACGCCAAACCCGGCCGCATCGAGCGCGGACGCACTTACGAGATTGCCATTGACTACTCGCCGGAGCGCATCGTCTGCTACCTCGACGACGAAGTGCTTTTCGACGAGCGCGTGCCCACCCGTCCAATGGTCTTTGGCAACGTTGGAACGCGCGGCAACGAGGCTATCCTCAAGCTGGTCAACGTTGATTCGCAGCCGCACGAAGTCACCCTCGACCTCCGCGGACGCACTGGACGATTCACTCTCGAAGGCACCGAACTCCAAGCCGACAACGACACCGCGACGAGCACCTTCGAACGACTCAACGGCCTCGTTCCGAGAGCCATCCAGCGCTCGACCATCGAGCCGAACTACAAGCTGCGGCTGAAACCGCACTCGCTGACCATCCTCAAACTGAGGGCCTTAAACCGATGATCCTATCTTCCTTGCTCTTCCTCTCCGTTACTGCTCAAACGCCGCTCGCGAGGCTGCAAGAAGTGCCGTTCACCGAGGTCGTCGTTGCCGACCGCTTCTGGAAGCCTCGACAAGAGACCAACCGCAAGATCTCGATTCCGCACGCGATCAAGATGTGTTACGAGACGCCCCGCATGGAGAACCTGATCCGTGCGGGCAAGGGTGAAAAGGGAGGCTTCAAGGGCCTCATCTTCGACGACTCGGACGTGTACAAGGTCATCGAGTCTGCCTCGTTCGCCCTCATGCATGCGAAGGACCCTGAACTCGACAAGAAGGTCGATGAGATGATCGCCATCATCGGCAAAGCCCAGCAGCCCGACGGCTACTTGAATAGCTGGTACACGCTGATGGCCCCGGACAAGAAGTTCACGAACCTCGCCGACAACCATGAGATCTACTGCGCGGGGCACCTCTTCGAGGCCGCGGTCGCACACTTTCAGGCCACCGGTAAGCGGAGCTTGCTGAATATTGCGATTAAGAAGGCCGATCTGCTGGCCAAGATGTTCGGCAACGGCCCCGGACAGCGCATGGGCTATCCCGGCCACCCCGAGGCAGAACTCGCACTGATCAAGCTGTGGCGGGCAACCGGCAATCAGGAGTATTACCGACTCGCCGCGTTCTTCCTCGACAATCGAGGTAAGAAGTTCTTTGCTGAGGAGCGCAATCAACCCAAGGAGCGCTTCGACGGCGTGTATTGGCTCGACGATATGCCGCTTCGGGAGCATCGCGAGATCAAGGGCCACGCCGTCCGGGCCGCCTATCTGTTCTCGGGAGCGACCGACTATGCCAACACCACCGGCGATCAGCCTCTGATCGAAATGCTCGATCGGGTTTGGCGTAACACTGTCGAAAAGCGCGTCTTCGTCACCGGCGGTCTCGGTCCCTCGGGATCGAACGAGGGCTTCACCGTCGACTACGACCTCCCCACCCACTCGGCCTATCAAGAGACGTGTGCGTCGGTCGCGATGGCGATGTGGGGCCATCGGATGGGCCTGCTCCACGGCGATTCGCGCTATTGGGATTCTGCCGAACGCGCCCTCTACAATGGCTTCCTGTCGGGTGTCTCGCTGAAGGGCGACACGTTCTTCTACACCAATCCGCTCGCTAGCCGAGGTCAGCACCACCGCGTGCCGTGGTTCGCTTGCTCGTGCTGCCCGCCCAACGTGACGCGCACCATTGCCGCCGTCGGCCAATACTTCTATGCGAAGTCGGTCGATGCGCTCTATGCGAACATCTACGCGGCGGGCTCGGTCAAGACCGACCTCACCAAGGACCTGGTCGCCGACTTCAACATCGCGACGAACTATCCGTGGGATGGCAACATCCAGTTCACCGCCAACCAAGCGGCCAAGAGTCCCTTCTCGCTGATGATGCGG
Organism: Methanoregulaceae archaeon; assembly: GCA_020850325.1. Classification (GTDB taxonomy): domain Bacteria; phylum Armatimonadota; class Fimbriimonadia; order Fimbriimonadales; family Fimbriimonadaceae; genus JANJUB01. The sequence continues at coordinate 359,014 of JADZEW010000008.1, read as the reverse complement.
GTTCCCAGCTGGGCGGGATCGGCCAAAGTGTCGGTCAACGGCAAGTCGGTCGAGACGAAGATCGAGAACGGCTATGTCTCGGTTCGCAAGGCTTGGGCGAAGGGCGACAAGGTCAAACTCGAGCTGCCGATGGATGTGCGACGCGTCGCCGCTCACCCCAAGGCCCGTGACGTGGCTGAGACCGCGGTCGTGCAGCGCGGACCCATCATCTACTGCCTTGAGCAAGTCGACAACGAGGCGCCGGTCGACGGCGTCTATCTGCCGCTCGAAGCCAAGCTGACACCGAAGCACGAGGCCGATCTCCTGAACGGCGTCACCGTCCTCGAAGGCGAGGCCGTGATGTTCGACGAACCCGAGTGGCGTCGCACGCTCTACCAGCCCCTCCAGGTCGACCGGCGCACGAAGATCCGAGCGATCCCCTACAACGTGTGGGACAACCGGAAGGCGGGCGCGATGACGGTTTGGCTTCCCTACGCCCCCAAGGCACCCGTCCCCGGCGGCCCCGAGCGATCGGCGACCGTCACAGCGAGCTATCAGGGTGGCGCATCCTCGCTCACCGCCATCCGCGACGGCAAGGCCATCGAGGGATCCAACAAGCACCCAGGCCAACTGTTCCATTACTGGGCCCATAAGGGCACCAACGAGTGGGCGCAGTACACGTGGAAGACGCCGCGGACTTTCAACTCGTCCAAGGTCTACTGGTTCGACGACACCGGTTTCGGCGAGTGCCGCCCGCCGGTCAGTTGGGAGTTGCAGTATCTCGACGGCACCGCATGGAAGCCGGTGAAGACCAGCGACACTTACGCGGTCGGATTGGACAAGTTCCACGAAATCAAGTTCGAACCGGTGACGACGACCGCGCTGCGCCTCGTGATGAAGCTCCAACCCAACTGGTCGGTCGGCATCCACGAATGGCAGGTCACCGAGGTCGAAGACTAGCCAATGAGTTCCTTGCTTCGCATGTCCGGGATCGTGAAAACCTTCCCGGGCGTGCAGGCTCTCCAAGGCGTCGATTTCGAGGTCGTTGAGGGTCAAGTTCACGCCCTCATGGGCGAGAATGGCGCGGGCAAGAGCACGTTGCTCAAGGTGCTGACCGGCGTATATCCCGCCGAAGCGGGGGAGATCCTTCTCCGCGGCTCTGCCATCCGACCGCGTTCGCCGCAAGACGCGACGCGCCTCGGGATCAGCGCCGTCTACCAAGAACTGAACCTGGCCCCCAACCTCTCCATCGCCGAGAACATCGTCATCGGTCGGGAACCCATGGGGCCGATGGGAATCCGCTGGCGCGAGGTGAAGCGCCGCGCAACCCAGGCGCTTGCCCGACTCGGCCTTGAACTCGATGTCAACCGACCGATCGGCTCATGTTCGCCCGCGATTCAACACCTGACCGCTATCGCCCGAGCACTCGATGTCGATGCCCGGCTCTTGGTGCTTGATGAGCCCACCGCCAGCCTTGACCGCGACGAGGTCAAGAACCTCTTCGCCGTCATCCACCGGCTCAAGGCGCAGGGCCTTGGCATCATCTACGTGACCCACTTCCTCGACGAGGTGTACGCCATCGCCGATCAAATCACCGTTCTCCGCAACGGCACCAAGGTGGGATGCGATACGCCCGCCGCGATGCCCAAGCGCGCGTTGGTGTCGCTGATGATCGGCCGGGAGGCTCCTAGCGAGGCGGCGGCTCCTCGACGCGAAGTTTCCGCGGGAGGCGAAGTGCTGGTCTCGGCCAAGGAGCTCGGACGGCGGTTCGCGGTCGGTCAGCTCAACTTCGACATCCGCCCCGGTGAGGTGCTCGGGCTCGCCGGACTGCTTGGGTCCGGACGCACCGAGACGCTGCGCTTGCTCTTTGGTATCGATCGCCCGGACACGGGCTCCCTCACCCTTGGAGGCATCCCCGCCCGCCTCACTCCGCGTCGCGCGATGCGCGCGGGCATCGGCATGTCGCCCGAAGAGCGCAAGACCGAAGGCATCTTCCCTAGCCTGAGCGTGCGCGAGAACATGCTGATCGTCGCTCAAGTCCAGCGCGGATGGCTCCGGCGATTGCCGCGAACCGCCTGGGCTAGCGCCGACACCAAGAAGGACGAGCTTCGCATTGCTACGCCTGACCTCGACCGGAGCATCGCCAGCCTCAGCGGAGGTAACCAGCAGAAAGCGCTCCTCGCGCGGTGGCTGATCGCGCAGCCTCGGCTCCTACTCCTCGACGAACCGACCCGCGGCATCGACGTGGGCGCAAAGTTCGAGATCACCGGGCTCGTCGAACGGTTGCGGTCCGAGGGAATGGCGTTCGTGCTGGTCAGTTCCGAGCTCAGCGAAGTTGTTCAAAGCAGCACCAAGGTCGCCATCCTGCGCGATCGGAGGATGATTGGCGAGGCCGAAGACCTCAGCGAACAGGCGATTCTGGACCAGATTGCCGAGGGCGACCGATGAACCGCCGGCCCTGGGCAGTCGCACTCGCGTTGCTCGTGGCGGTGCTCGTGCTGAACATGGTGTTCACACCCGGCTTCTTCGCGATCGAACTGCGGGACGGCCGGTTGTTCGGCTCGTTGATCGACATCCTCAACCGCGCGGCTCCAGCGGCTCTGCTCGCTCTCGGCATGGCGCTGGTCATCGCTACCGGCGGTGTCGATCTCTCGGTGGGAGCGGTGATGGCGATCTCTGGCGCGGTCGCGGCGGGGCTGGTCGTTCAGCCGGATGGGTTTGTGCTGAAGGCGCTCGGGCCGCAATCGGTCGGTGCCGCCAACGTGATCGCCGTCGTCGCTGGCGTGCTTTGTGGTCTGTTCAATGGGTTGCTTGTCGGGCTCTTTCGGATCCAGCCGATTGTCGCCACGCTGCTGCTCATGGTCGCTGGGCGGGGGTTGGCCCAACTGCTCACCAACGGCCAGATCATCACGGTGCCCAGCGATTCGTTCGCGACCGTTGCGATTGGTGCAACCCTGGGCCTGCCCAATCCGGTGTGGCTGACGGCGGCGATGGCTCTCTTCTTCGGCGGGCTGACTCGCCTGACTGCGCTGGGGCTGTTGATCGAAGCCACCGGCGACAATCCGACTGCAGCGCGGTATGTGGGCATCGATGGCCGCACGCTGCGCCTCGCGGTTTACGGCCTCTCCGGTCTGTGCGCCGGACTCGCCGGAGTGATCGCCGCCTCGAACATCAAGGCCGCCGACGCGAACAACGCCGGGCTCTACTTGGAGCTCGACGCGATCCTCGCCGTGGCGGTGGGCGGCACCGCGATGACGGGCGGCCGATTCAGTCTCTTCGGCGCGCTCATCGGCGCGGTGCTCATGCAGACCGTGACGACGTCCATTCTCACCCGCGGCATCGGCACCGAGATCACGCTCGTGCTCAAGGCGTTCGTCGTCGTTGCGGTGTGTCTACTCCAAGCGCCCGCGTTTCATGAGATGCTCAAGCGGCGGAGGGCACCCGCGTGAAGGCCCTGTGGACCAAGGAGCGGCTACCGATCATCGCCACGGTGGTCGTGTGCCTGCTGCTCTACATCGCTGCGGGGCTGGCCTTTCCCGGATTCTTCTCACTGCGGGTGGGAGTCAACTTCCTCGACGACAACGCGTTTCTGGGCGTCATCGCGGTCGGCCTCACGTTCGTCATCATCACCGGCGGCATCGATCTGTCGGTGGGTAGCGTGGCGGGCGCGTCGAGCATCCTGACGGCGGTGCTCATCCATCGCTCGGGCATGCACCCTGTGCCCGCGATGCTGACGGGCATTGGCTTCGGGCTGGTGCTCGGGCTCGGGCAGGGGCTCCTCATCGCGCGGTTCAAGCTCGCGCCGTTCTTGGTGACGCTCGGTGGCCTCTTCTTCGCGCGAGGCGTCGCCCTGGCGATCAGCCGCGAGTCGGTGCAAATCGAGCACCCGCTGGTCTCGACGCTGGCCAGTGAGGGCCTCAAGTTTGGCAGGGGCGTGACGCTCACCTGGAACGGGATCGTGTTCGTGCTATTCGTGGTGCTCGGCGTGTTCCTAGCGCGGCAGACGCGGTTCGGGCGCACGGTTTACGCGATTGGCGGGAATCCGACGTCGGTGGGCACGATGGGGCTCCCGGTGACGGCAACGCTCGTCAAGGTGTACGCCTTCAGCGGCTTCTGCGCGGGGCTCGGCGGCGTGATCTTCGCGACCTACACGGCTTCTGGGAATGCGCTCTCGGGAACGGGGTTGGAGCTCGATGCCATCGCCGCCGTGGTCATCGGCGGAACGCTCCTCTCGGGTGGCTACGGCTCGGTCATCGGCACGCTTTTCGGGGTCATTACGCTGGGCATCATCACCACCGCGATCACGTTCCAAGGCACGTTGAGCAGCTGGTGGTCGAAGATCGTCATCGGCGGACTGCTCTTGATATTTGTGATCATCCAAAAGGGCATCGAACGCTCAGCTCGCACCTAGAGCCTAAGGCGTTAGCGTGATGTCCACGGTCTTCACGACGGCTCCCTGCGTCGCGGTGATCGTATAGGTGGCGTTGGCGGCCACGGTTTGAGTCTGCACGGTGAAGGTCCAGCTAACCTTCTGGGGCGGCACGTACAGGGTCGCAGGCACGATGACCTTGGGATTGTTGCTGTTCAGTGAGATCGTGCGTCCGAGGGGGCCGGTCTTGCCGGTCAACGTGACCGTGGCGATCGTCGACGATCCGCCTTGAATCGTGTTCTCGAGAAGCGTGATGCCCAACAGCGCGGCCGGTCGAACCTGAAGGGTGGCGGTCTTGGTGATGCCGAGCGCCACGGCGGTGATCGTCACATTCTTCGTCAGGTCCACGCCAAATGAGCTGATGGGAAAGTTCTTGGTGTTCGATCCATACGCGATGGTGGTTGTCGGGCTCATCGCGGCGGCCGACGTATCACTGCTCGACAAGGTCACCAAGACGCCTCCGCTTGGGGCTTTGCCGTCAAGTCGGGCATTGCCTCCCGATGGATTTCCTCCGATAACTGCGGTCGGGCTGACCCAAAACAGTTGGAAGCCGGCGGGCAGAATCGTCAGGACGCAGGTCTTGGTCACACCATTGGCATAGGCCGAGATCGTGCCGGGAGAGTTCGTTGAGACCCCGTAGGTCCAGATGTTGAAGTTGCCGCTGGTCTGGCCCGACCCCACGACGCAATACGTGCTCATCAGAATGAACGGTGAGTTGTCCGTCATCCTCACGTTCACGCCGCCCGCGCCCGCCAAACTATCGAGGTAAACCGTACCCGTCGTGGGGTTTCCTCCCACGATTGACGGACTGGCGGGAACCACCGAGAGAGGTGCGGGAGCGCGCACGGTTAAGGTCGTGCTCGCCGAGTTCGAGTTGCCACTGGCGAAGATCGTGACTGCGGTCGTTGTGGTCACAGAATAGGTGGCAATCGGAAATGTCCCCGACAAGCTTCCCGCTGAGATCACGATGTAGTAGGGCACCGTGACCAGGGATGAGTTGCTGGAAAACAGGAACACGGCGGCCCCACCCGTTGGAGCGGCTTGGGTGAGCGTCACGGTCCCGGTGGAGGACGCTCCACCCGGCAGTGAGGAAGGAGCAACCGACACGCTTGCAACGAAGTACTGAGCAAGTCCAATCCACCGCGCAAAGATGTCTGGCGCATTGTTCGTATCCCCCGCAATCAAGTTCGAGGCGCCAGACTGGAATACGACGTCAGCTCCTTGACCGGTGATAGCGGCGTGGTAGCTCACGCCATTGCTCTGACCGCCCGATGTGGAAACGGACACCCGAGACGTCTCGCCACTCAGCCGATCGTGCAGGTAGACGTCGGTGCCGCCGTTGGTGTCGCCTTCGATTAGGTTGCTGGCTATCGAATAGAACACCACGAACTGGCCATTGGCGCTGATCGTGGCGCCGTAGCATTGCGCGTTTGCCTGGTCGCCACCCGTCGACACGGAGACCCGCGTCGTCGTCCCCAGTTCCCGGTCACGCACAAAGATGTCCCGCACCGCATTCGTATCGTTGGGAACCAGGTTGGTGGCAACAGACTCGAAAGCGACGTAGCGACCATCTGCACTGATTGCCGGTCGGTAGCTCGCAGAGTTCGGGAATCCTCCGTCTGAGGTTCGGGAGACCAAGGAGGTCAATCCCGTCTCACGATCCCTGATGAACACGTCGGGGTATCCGTTGGTGTCCCCCGCCTCGAAGTTCGTGGAGTACGACTCGAACGCGACGAATCGCCCGTCGGAGTTGATCGCGGGAACGATGCTGGCCCCGCTTGCCAGACCTCCTGCCGAGTTCAGCGAAACATGGCGGGTGGTGCCCATCAGCCGGTCGTGGATGAAGATGTCGGAAAACCCAATGTCGGGCGGATCCAGATTCAGCGCCGACGATTGAAAGACGACGAAGCGACCGTCTCCGCTGATCTGCGGATACTCGCTGAATCCGTTGGCTTGGACCCCCTCAGTGCTCCGCGATACGCGGGTTGTCACGTGAGTCAGGCGGTCGTGGACAAAGATGTCCCGAAACGCATTGGTGTCGCCAGCGACGAGGGTTGTCGCGTAGGAGGTGAATGCGACGTACCTACCATCCGCACTGATCGAAGCCTCTTGGCTGTTCCAGTCGCCCTCCACCCCAGCGGTCGACACCGACACCCGTTCTGTCGTCTGTGCCTGACGATCACGCACGAAAACGTCGAGCCTGCCGTTCGTATCGCCCGCCACGAGATTCGCAGCCGTCGATTCGAAAGCGACGAACCTTCCGTCCGCGCTGCAAGCTGGATAGTCGCTCGCCCCGCTGACCTGGTTATTGACCCCGGCAACAGAGACCCGTGTCGTGGATTGCCCAGCCGCAACTCCGGCGATTCCGCAGAGCAAGGCAAGAACAAGGCCGACGCGGGTGGTTCCCACAAGTGCAGTGTAAGCCACAATGTTCCGATTTGGGGTGTTTCGGGACGAAACGTGGCCTTTCCGCGATTCCTGAGCCCCCCGCCGATTACTTCGCTCTCACTACGCGTGCGCCGGAGAATGAGCCCGACCATGCGTTGCCCTTGCCCTGCACCCGGACCGTCACCTTGGACTTCCCTGCCGTCGCCGTCGGGGGAAGTGGGTACACCACGTCGTAGAACGCATTCTTGGGGCGGCCGTCGAGATTCTCATCCGCCACTTTGACTCCGTCGACGAGAATCTCGAAGTCGGGGCGGATGCGGTCGTTGCCCCAGTAGGTGATGACCAGTTCATTCGCCGCGGTGCCGTCGACCTTCATCTCGAACTCCATCCATCCGCCGCCCATTGGGGTTCGGAAGCTACGGCCGTTGGCGGCGCGGACGTCGTTCCGCTCGGACTTGAGATTATGGTCTCGCTCGGGCTGCATCTCGCCGATGCGCATGGCGTCGACGGTGCGGGCCTCGAGGTCACGCACGCGGGCTTCCTCGGCTCTGAAGTCGGCCTCCGCTTTCTGCCATTCGGCCTCGGTGTAGTCGTCGAAGTAGACGGCATACCGGTTGCGGACGTGGGCATAGAACGGACGGAAGGTGAGGTCGCCGGGGCGACCGGTGGCCTTGGTCTTCCACTCCAGAGGGTTACCGCTGGGCTCGAGCCACTCGTCAATCGGCTTGCCGTTGGTGACGAGCACGGGCGTGCGGGGGGCTTCACCACGTCGAGTGCCGAGGTCGGCGGCGAGCACCACGGGACCCCACAGCAGCGCGATGCGCTTGGGGTTGTCGGGCATGGCTTCGGTGCGGAGCTTCATGGGAATCTGGAACTCGATCACATCGCCGTCCTTCCACTTTCTGACCACGGTAATCCAATCCCCGGGACGGGAAGAGAAGTCTGAACTCCGGCCATTCACGTTGGCCTCGATCCGCTCTTTCGCCCAAGAGGGATGCCGGAATCGGATCATGAGGTCGCGCTTCGCATTGCCATGGACGGTGACCTTGACGTTGCCGTCCTCCGGATACTTCGTCTCCATCTGAAGCGTGAGCCCTGCTTCCCGCCAATCCAGCGTGCTCGGAATGAACAGGTTCACGAGGAGGTCATCCTTCTCTCGCCAGTAGATGCTGTCGACGTGCTTGACGTGGTTCTCCATGCCGCTACCATGGCAGCACGTCCAGTTGTTCTCAGGGTTGCTGTAACCCCGCGATGATCCGCTAGCAAGGGGCATGAAGTAGGTGACCATGCCGTCCTCCGGGTTCTGACTGGCGAGAATGTGGTTCAGGTGGGCGCGCTCGTAATAGTCGAAGAATTCGGTCTTGGGGTCCTGCATGAACAGGTGCCGCGTGAGGCGCAGCATGTTGTAGGTGTTGCAGGTCTCGGCGGTGTTGCTGCTCAGGGCTTCGCTGAGCTTGTCGGGCAGGCCGAGATACTCGTGGTTGCTGTTGCCCCCGATCACGTAGGTATGGTGGTTCACCACCGTGTCCCAGAAGAAGCGCGCGGTCTTCAGGTCGGTCTCGTTGCCGGTGAGTTCGTAGAGGCGGGCGAGGCCGACGATCTTGGGAATCTGCGTGTTCGAGTGCTTGCCGGGGAGGCTGTTCTCGCCTTTGCTGAGCGGGTCGAGCACGCGCTTGTCGTAGAACTTGCGCGACAGGTCAAGATACTTCTTCTCCCCGGTTCGGGCGTAGAGCTCGGCCATCGCCTCGTTCATGCCGCCGTATTCGCAGGCGAGCATCTTCTCCCAGAGCTCGGAGGTGAGGTCCTTGGTGGTGTCGATGGCCCAGTCGCCGAACTTACGGGCGACCTCGAGGGCGACTTTGTTGCCCGTCAAGGCGTGGGCGTCAAGCAGTCCGGCAAAGACCTTGTGGTGCGTGTACCACGGCGCCCAGAGCCCGTTCAAGTCGAAGCCACCGCTACGGATTTCGCCCTTCTTGACTTCTGCCCAAACGCGGTCGCCGTCGGGCATCGCACCCAGGTAACCGTCCGGGCGGCTCTTCTGGCACGCCACGAACTCGGCGATGATGTAGTCGACCTTCTCCTTAAAGCGCTTGTCGCCACTAACCGCGAACTCCATCGCGCACGCCGACAGGTAGTGGCCCAGAGAATGGCCGGCGAGGCCCATGTTCTCCCAGCCGCCATACATGGGGGCCTTGGGCTCCAGGCCGCTGTGCTTGCGGAAGCTGTGGAGCAGGCGGTCCGGGTTGACGGTGAGGAGGTACTTCGCGGTCGCCTGATTGGCGCGGGCGAAAGGTCCGTCGAGGAGCTCTACTCGACCCAACGGGAACGGCTCCGCCTTCAGCGGAGCAACTGAGACCACGACAGCGAGCAAGCACGCGGCAAGCATGGGCAATTGTGGCGTGTTAGCGGGTTGGTGTGTTCGTATGTTGGCGATCGCAGGAAGAAACAGGCCCCCTCAGAAATCTGAGAGGGCCTGCCCTATGAGTTCGCGAACCTTACAGTGCGCGCTCGATCATCTGGGCGATCTGCGCCTTGGGGGCTGCGCCGACCATCCGATCGACAACCTCGCCACCCTTGAACACGAGCAACGCCGGGATGCTCATGATGCCGTACTTCATCGCGATATCACCGGCTTGATCGACGTCCAACTTGTAGACACCGGCCCGACCAGCATACTCATCGGCCAACTCCGCGACCGACGGACCGATCATCTTGCACGGGCCGCACCAAGGCGCCCAAAAATCGACGAGCACCGGATGCTCCGCGCTCAGCACTTTCGCCTCGAAGTCGGTCGAGGTCACCGCTAGATTGTCTGCCATAGGGTGTTTGTGGGAATCTCCTATTCCCGTGTATACCTTACGCCATCCGTTCTCTCGCGGTAGCATCTTGGGGTGAGCGGCGAGATCGAACTCCGAAACCAACTGGTCGAGATGGGCCGTCGCCTTTGGCAGCGGAACCTCGTAGGCGCTACCGAAGGAAATCTCAGCTGCCGACTCGGAAATCTGGGCTTTCTCTGCACGCCAAGCGGCCTGAGCAAGGGGCATCTTAAGCCTGAGGATCTCGTGGTGATCGATGCTGCGGGTCAACCGTTGCGGCGGGGCCAAGCTCCTTCCTCAGAGATTCGCCTCCATCTTCATGCCTACGCGAACCGACCCGACATCGCGGCGGTAGTGCACGCCCACCCGCTTACCGCGACCGCATTTGCTCTAGCCCATCGAACAGTTCCAAGCGGTCTGCTTCCCGAAGGTGAGGTCGTCCTCGGACCGATCGCGCTGTGCGCGTTTGGAATGCCCGGCACGGACGCATTGCCTGCAACTCTCGACCCCTTCATCGCCGATCACGACACTTTCCTGCTCGCCAACCATGGCGCAGTTACGTTTGGCTTGAGCATCGAAGATGCCTACCACCGGATGGAGACTCTCGAGCGAGTTGCGACGATCTACCGAGACGCTCTTGCGCTGGGCGAACCGGTACCTTTGCCAGATTCAGCGATGGAGCCCCTGCGCGTCCTACGTGAAGAGTTGCGTCGACCCCACTTGAACCCGCTCAGTTGACCCTAAGCGAGTCTCTGCGAACTGCCGATCATTTGACTCGGTGTCGGATGTCTCATGCCCCGTCTATCTCGCTCGCCAGCCTATCGTAGATGGGCGACAAGAAGTCATTGGCTATGAGCTCCTCTACCGGCGTGCATTCGCTCCGTCCGCAGGCGAGATGAGTCTGGCCGAGGAAGCGCGCTCGCTTGCCAACGCGTTGGTAGAGATTGGGCTGAATGAACTCGTAGGCAAGCACCGCGCGTTTATCAATGTCTCGGAGGACCTAATCCTCTCGAACGCTCTCGATGCCTTCCCAAGAGCGCGAGTGGTACTTGAAGTACTCGAACATGTACGCCCGACGCTTGAAGTTCAAGTTGAACTCAGCCGCCTGCGGAAGTTGGGCTACACCATCGCGCTCGATGACTTCATTTGGAACGACCTGACCGAGCCGCTAATCCCTTACGCCGATCTCATCAAGATCGATATCAGTCAAATCGCGCCTCAAGAGCTTCCTGTACTCGTTACGACGCTGAGGGAGTACCCAGTCAAGCTTCTTGCGGAGCGCGTCGAAACTTACGAGGAGTTCGAGCGATGCCAAGACCTTGACTTTGACTACTACCAAGGGTACTTCTTCGCAAAGCCCCAGATTGTCGAGGGGCGGGCCTTAACCGTCAACCATCTTGCCCTGGTGCGTCTCCTGTCGCGCCTACACTCGGACGACCTCACGCTGGAGGAACTCGAAGGCATCATCGCTAGCGAGGTGCAGCTCAATGTGCGGCTGCTCAAGTTCATCAAAAGCGCCTACATGGGCCTACCCAGCAAGGTGGACTCGATCCGCAAGGCGTTGATGTTCGTGGGAGTCAAGACTCTGGCCGCGATCGCGACCCTCCTCATGATGTCGCAGTTCGCGAACAAGCCGGATGAACTCGTCTTCATTGCGATGGTACGCGCCAAGATGAGCGAGTTGCTAGCGGGTAGCCTCGGCGAGCAAGACACCGACCGCCACTTCACCGTTGGCATGCTCTCGACGCTCGATGCTCTCATGGATATGCCGATGGCCGATCTGCTAACCCAGCTGCCGCTTTCGGAAGAAATCAATGAAGCTCTCCTCCAGCCTGATTGCGAGAATGTCCTGGCCAAAGTGTTGAGAGCCGTCCGAGCCTACGAGGAGGGCGACTTCGAAACCGCGGGTCGCGAAGGTGTGGCACTTGCCGATGCCAACATGGCTTATCGGCAAGCTGTAGCATGGGCGGGCCAGACTCGCATGGCCCTCGCCGCGTAACAAGCCGCTCCATTACGCGTCAAAATCAGCGTGATGAAAGCACTGCACGTTGTGATGATCGGCCTGTCGGTAACGGCGGCGGCCATGGTCTTTGCCCAAGCCAAGGTCGGTGAGAAGTCCTCGCTTGGCAACAAGCCCGCCCTCAAGGGTGAGGAAGTTGCCGTCCTCGAGACCACCGCGGGAACAATCGTTGTTCGATTCTATAACGACAAGGCCCCCGGCCACGTCAAGAACTTCAAAGACTTGGTCAAGAAGGGGTTCTATAACGGCACTTACTTCCACCGCGTGATCCCCGGATTCATGATTCAAGGTGGAGACCCCAACACGAAGGACAAGGACGCGGGCAATGACGGCATGGGCGGTCCCGGCTATCAGGTCAAGGCCGAGTTCAACGATGTAAAACATGTGCCGGGCATTCTTAGCATGGCGCGTTCGAGCGACCCGAACTCGGCTGGATCGCAGTTCTTCATCATGGACGGCGACGCTCCCTTCCTCGATCGCCAATACACCGCATTTGGAATGGTCATCAAGGGGATGGACATCGTGAAGAAGATCGTTTCCGCGAAGACCGTAAAGGACGGCCGCGAAAACCCGCGCCCCGAGAAACCTGTCGTGATCAAGAAGGCTACGCTCGTCAAAGGTCCGATCAAGTAGCGCTTCTGCGCGCGATCAGCTTGTCGTAAGTCGGGCGGCGCATCGCCGCCCGAAAACCCTTCTCGCCCTGGGACCAGTTCCAGACTAACCCGAGCGCAACTATACTGCTTCGCCGAGATACGCCTCGATCACCTTCGGATCGTTGCGGATCTCGCTCGGCGGGCCTTGCGCGATCTCCTCGCCGTGGTCGAGCACCACGATGTTCTCGCATAGTTCCATTACGAACCGCATGTCGTGTTCGATCAGCAGAACCGTCTTGTCGTGCTCGTCGCGGATGCGACGCACGGTGCCCGTGAGATCCATCTTCTCTTGAGGATTCATGCCCGCGGCGGGTTCGTCGAGAAGCAGCAGTTTCGGCTGGGTGGCCATCGCCCGCGCGATCTCCAGGCGCCGCTGCATACCGTAGGAAAGATCCCGCGAGCGAACGTTCGCCACGTGGGCAAGATCGACGACCTCAAGCAACCGCATGGCGTCCTGCTTCAGTTCCTCGGTTTCCTTGATCGCGGGCGGCAAGTAGGCGATGGCGCTTCCAAGTCCGGTGCGGTGCCGCAAAAAGCCACCCACGACGACATTCTCCAGCACGGAAAGCGCGCCAAACAGCCGGATGTTCTGGAAGGTGCGAGCGATCCCGAGATGCGCAATCTTGTTGGGTGGCGTTCCCGAGATTTCGCGCCCCTCGAACTTGATCGAACCGCTGGTCGGCTTATAAACGCCGGTGATCAGGTTGAAGCAGGTGGTCTTTCCTGCCCCGTTCGGGCCGATCAGCCCGAACAGCTGCCCGGTCTTGATCTCGAACGAGACCTCATTTACCGCGATCAGTCCGCCGAACTTGATCGTCGCCTTGTCCAGGTGAAGCAAGCTCATACCGACACCGCCGTGGTGGGCACCTTCTTGCCAAACAGCCGCTGCACCCACGACCAGCTGAACTCGTGGTGGGCGAAGACACCTTGCGGACGCAGCAACATGAGGATGATGAGCGTGCTGCTGAAGATCACCATGCGGAGCTTCGATGCCTCGAAGTTCGCGTTGGCGAGCGAAGGCACGTTCTTAAAGACGGCGGCGAGGATCATCTGCAGAGCCACGCCCGCGATGATCGTGCCGAGGTATAGGGCGGCGCGCTTGCCTTTGTCGCCGTGATAGTGATCGGCGATCCGCTTGACCACATACACCGCGGCAATCACCGCGATGACCGCGGCCACCAACGACGAGCCGGACACCGGCTTCAGGTCGCGCAGATACTCAGGAATGTAGAAGAGCACCCCGCCCGCGAGCGCCGAACCAGTGATCGACCCGGTGCCGCCGAGAACGACCATGGTGAGGATCGTGAAGGAAAGCTCCATCGGGAAGCTCGTCGGCGAGATGAAGCCGTCGAAGTTGGCAAGCATCGCCCCCGCGGCTCCGGCAAAAGCCGAACCGATGACGAACGCCGTGACCTTGACGCGAGTGACGTTCACGCCCATTGCTGAGCTCGCGATCTCGTCCTCGCGAACCGCAAGGAACGGCAAGCCGTGTGCACTCTTCAGGAGGTTGCGGCACACGGCGATGCATAAGATCGCGAGAAGCCACACCATCCAAACATACTTGAACTTGAACTGGGCATCGACGGTCAGGCCGTAAGCGCCACCCAAGGGCGGGCTATTCTGCACAAAAATGCGGATGATCTCGCCGAATCCCAGCGTGACGACCGCCAAGTAGTCCCCGCGCAGACGCAGGGAGGGTAGCCCGACCACCAAGCCAGCAACAGCCGCGACGACAGCGCCGATGAGCAACAGTACGAGCATCAGCAAGGGACCCTTGAGGCCCCAGCTTCCGGCGTAGTTGTTCGCCATGTAGCCTGCGCCATACGCGCCGACCATGTAGAAGGCTGCATGGCCGATCGAGAACTGTCCAGTGATGCCGTTGATGAGATTGAGGCTGACCGCCAGCGTAACATAGAGGCCGGCGAGGAACACAAGCCGAAAGAAGAGATCGCCCTTGCCGACCGCAAAGCTCTGCAGGGCGAAACAAGCCGCCACCGCCAGGGCGATCGAACCGGCGCGCACGGCGAAGAACTTCATACCTTCTCCACCTTCGCCGAGCCAAGTAGACCACCCGGGCGGAACAGGAGAACGACAATCAAAATGATGAACGCGATGGCGTCCTTGTACTGGCCATAGCCAGCCCAAATGACCGCAGTCTCGGCGATGCCCATCAGGAAGCCGCCCAGCACCGCGCCCGGGATGTTGCCGATGCCGCCCAAGACGGCGGCGACGAACGCCTTGACGCCCGGCATCACGCCGAAGAACGTAGTCAGCGGCGTGCCGAGGAACGTCGCGTTCATCATGGCGCCTGCACTGGCGAGCATCGAACCGATCAAGAACGTGATCGTCACGATCTTGCCGACGTTGATGCCCATCAGCGACGCGGAGTCGAAGTCGTGCGAAACCGCTCGCATGGCGCGGCCGACCGCGGTGAACATGACGAGGTACGTCAGCATGATCATGAGCACGATCGTGGTGCCGAACATGATGAGCTGACCCTGCGGAATTCTTATCTTGACGCCCGAGTTATCCATGCGGCGCTGGAGATCGCCCATCGTGCGGTCGGCGTCATTCTTCTTGTCGCGGAGGGTGCGAATCGCTTCATCCGGTGCTTTCGCATCGCGAGCGGCTTGCCACTCCTTCTCCGCGGTCTCAAACTCGATCTTCGCCTTCTCGTAGCCTTCCAGAAGCTGTGGATCGCCACCCACCAAGTTCATGGTCACGACACCGCGGTAGGGATTGACCTTCTCGTTAATGCTGGGTGGAGGGGCGATCGGCAGCACCAGCGCGCCGCCGTACTGGATCAGCAACGACACGCCGATGGCGGTAATCAAGGCCGCAATGCGGGGCTGGCTGCGCATCGGGCGATAGGCGAATCGCTCGATAGCAACGCCGACAATCCCGCAAACGCACATGCTCGCAATGAGCAGAATCATCAGGTTCGCTGGCCCAGATGTCTCGAGCGTGCTTCCCTTGCCGTAGCCAAGGAACCACGAAGCAAAGAGGGCGGTATACGCGCCCAGCATGAACACTTCGCCGTGGGCGAAGTTGATCAACCTCAGCACGCCGTACACCATGGTGTACCCAAGCGCAATGAGCGCATAAATGGCCCCCAGAAGGAGGCCGTTTATAACTTGTTGGGGCAGCGTCGATAACTCAAACGCTGCCCACACATTGAGGCCAAGATCCATGCGTTATCGCTTGACTTCCGAGACTTCGTAGGCCTTCTCGTAGACCTGACCTTCCTTTGCAAGCTTGACGACGAGCGCCCGCTTGTCCGGATTGCCACCCGACCCCTTGAGGGTGATGACGCCGCTAACTCCGGCGAACCCTTCGGTCTCGCTGATGGCCGCCAGAACGCTCTCCGCGCTGTTGACATCGCTGGCCCGCTTCAGAGCATCGAGCGCCACGCCAACCGCGTCGTAGCCGAGCGCACCCATGGTCGTTCCGGGAACGCCACCGAACGCCGCCTGCCACTTCTCGAGGAAGGTCTTGACTTCAGGGCGATCTTCCTGGTTGTTGTAGTGGTTGCAGAAGAAACCGCCGAGGATGGCGTCGCCACCCGAGGTGAGAATCTCCGCCGAATCCCAACCGTCACCACCGAGGAACTTCGCGTTCAGACCCGCTTCCGCGGCCTGGCGCACGATCGGGCCAACTTCCGTGAAGTAGCCGGAAAGGAAGAGACCATCCGGGTTCTTCGCTTTGAGGTTCGTCAAGAGCGGCCCAAACTGGGTCTGCTTCGACTCGTAGAACTGCTCGTCCACGATCTTGCCGCCCTGCTTCTCGAACGAGTCGCGGAACGTCTTGCTGAGGTACGTGGAGTACGGCTGCTTGTTGTCCGTCACGATGGCGACGTTGCGCAGACCAAGCTCCTCGTAGGCGAAAGTCGCCATAACCGGTCCTTGCAGGTCGTCGGTGTAGCACACGCGGAACACGTGCTCGCCGATGCCGGGCAGTTCGGTCTTCGTCGCGCCAACGGCGACGACGGGAATCTTCTTCTCTTGTGCAGCGAGCGCGATTTGAGCAGTAATGCCCGACGCGACTTCGCCGACGACGGCGACGCAACCCTTCGAGATCAATCGCTCGGCTGCGGTCTTGCCCTGCTCGGGCGTCGAGTTCGAGTCCTCGATGAGGAGCTGGACTTCTTTGCCGCCGATGCCGCCGGCCTTGTTGATTTCATCGACCGCGAGCAGTGCGCCATTCTGGCTGTCCATGCCCCACGGCTTCAGGTCGCCGTTGATGCTGGCCACCAGGCCAATCTTGATCTTGTTCGGATCGGGAGTCTGATCGCCCGGTTGGAGCGATCCGCCCGAAGTCGATGACGTGCCGGACGTACCGCCGGTGTCGCCGGTCGATGAGCCGCCGCCGCTGCCACAGCCGGCTAAGAGACCACCGAGAACGAAGCAGGCGACCGCCGAAAAGGCCGCTGATCGGAGTTTAACGTTCACTGGATTTCACCTTCCCCAAGTTGAGCGCGTTAACGCTTCGCAAAAGCTTGCTGAGTATACAGAATCGAAGCGCGCAATGCGTTCCCCGCGCCACCCGCATCTTTCCTAACCTCAAAAACGTACACTCAATGAGCCTCGGTTGGGGAGTTCAACGATGTCGGATGATCAAACTCAGAGTTTTATTGAACAGGCCACGCAATCGCTGCAGAGCGGCCAGCTGAATCAGGCACTGGACTTCGCCAATCAGGCGATCCTGCTCAGCCCGGAAGCGGCCGACGCCTACGTCATCAAGGCGGTCGCGCTGGCGCAGATGCACCAGTCCACCGAAGCCACCCGCGCGTTTGAAGATGCCCTGCGTATTCAGCCCGACAACGCGAAGACCCGCTTCAACTTTGCCGTCCACCTCGTTCATCAGAATCAGAAGTCCGAAGCGATGGCCCAAGCCAATGAGGCGTTGCGCCTCGACCCGAGCCATGCCGGCGCGCGTCAGTTGTTGGGTCAACTAGAAGGGGATATGGGTATCGGCGGCCCGACTCGCCCCCCTGAGGGGGCGGCTCCGCCCGTGCAAGGTGCCCCAGGCGTCGAGCAGCCTTATGGAGCGAATCCTCATCAGCAGAACCCCTACGGCAGTCCGTATGGCGGCCCCAACCAGCCCTATGTTCGCCCGCAGCACACCGGCCACAACGTTGCGCTCGTCGAGCAGATCGGCACCAAGACCTGGACCGGTATCGGGTGGGGATTCGTCGCCGCCTGGTTCATCTTGTTCATCATAGGAATCGTCACCGCCGGACCGGAAATCGCTCGCGCATTCAATGAAGGGATGACCGGGAACGCCCGACCCGGACCCACGATGGGCAACCCTGTTCAGACCGTACTGTCGTGGATTCTCTCCCTCGGCGCGCTGACGTGGATGATTGTCGACATCGTCGATCGCCGCTCCAACTGGGTTTGGCTAGTGTTCTACGTGCTGTGTTGCTGCTGCGCTCCAGTGCAGGTGCTGTACATGGCTCTCGGCCGCAAGCAGTAGATTCGGCGATCCTTAGGACCCGGTTCGGCGTATAACTCATATCATGCTTTCGTTGATTGCCCTTGCCGTCGCCCAGTCGGGGACTGTCGAAGTCCCTTTCAAGCTGGCCGAGAATGCGATCATCGTCGATGCCGCCGTGAACGGGCGAAGCCTGTCGTTTATGTTCGACACCGGCTTTAGCGGTGCGTTTGTGGTGGACCACAACATCAGCCTGGGCAAAGAGACGGGCACCATGCGGCTCCGCGACTTCGTCGGCGAGTTCGACGCCAAGACGGTGAAGCTCACCTCGGTCAAGCTCGGCAGCAAGGTCATCGATCCGGCCGAGATGGAAGCGGTCATGCAGCCGGCCGACTACTCCTTCAGCTATGACACTCACTGCGACGGGATCATGGGCTTCGAGGTGATCAAGAAGAACGTCACCGAGATCAACTTCGAGAAGAGCAAGTTCATTTTTCATCCGAAGACCCTCGACATCAACTCCCGAACCCCCGATAACAAGCGCACCTTCCTCCTGAAGATGCTGCCGATTGGACACAACGCGATCAAGCTCGACGTTCGAGCCCCGAACGGCAAGCAGCTGCTCCTCTCGCTCGACACCGGCAACGCCTTCTACACCACCACCCACCGCGACGTTCTGGAGCGCGTGGGCTTATGGACCAAAGACTCGAAACCGAAGTTCGTGAAGCAGAGCTTCGTGGCGAGCGGCGCGGTCGATAGCTGGACCAAGAAGGTCGAGGGGGCGAAGATCTACGGAGTCGATGTGCCGCTCAGCTACTGGGACATCATCGACCTGCCGTCCGGCTCCGCCGAGAGCGATGGAACCGTCGGGTTCGGCTTCCTGAAGAACTTCAACATCATCATCGACTATGATCGCCGCCGCGTATGGCTCGAGAACTTCACGGGCAAGGTTGGTAACGATCCCGAAGGTTCGACCGGAGTGACCGCCGCGTTCGACGAGCGCCAGAATCGCGTTCGCGTGTTCCGAGTGATTCCGAACTCCCCCGCCGCCCGCGCCGGAATTCAGATGGGCGACTCGGTGCTGTCGGTGAATGGCCAAGAACTGGGCGGCCGAATCGGTTACCGCGAGGTCGGAGCCCTTCTCGATGGTCCGGTGGGAACCAAAGTGACGATCAACTTCTCGCGCAACGGCCAGCTCATGCGGATGGAGTTGGATCGGGAAGCGATGGTCAACGAGTAAGGGATGGAACAAGGTCGTGACGAGTCGCGAGGTCCTGAAGTGTCCCCTGTCTGTGTGAAAGTAAGTGAGCTTGTCGCAATAGACATGAGGACCTTTACTGCTGCCGTGGCAACTGCCGCTCGACGATTCGAAGATACGAGACCCTGGTGGAGAGGACATGAGGACGTCTCGTGGGCTCTGCAGCCAAGTTTGTACCGAAGTGAGATTGAGTCTAACGAGCACAACATGAACGCTCGTTTTCGTTTGATGGCGAGACCCAGACGAGGGGATTGTCCAAGCTCCAGTGACCCGCTTGGGTGGCTCTTCCTAATGCAGCACTACGGCTTACCAACAAGGCTTCTTGATTGGTCTCACTCACCCCTTGTTGCTCTGTTCTTTGCCGTCATGTCGACAGGTTCTACGGATGCGTGTGTTTGGGCGCTATGGCCAAGTCAACTGAACCTAGTAGAGTCCAAGACCCACTCGCTGTGTATGCCTGGCAGTCGCACGATTGGGCGGTTGGCACACCAGGCATTCACGCGGGACAATGATGTAGTTGATCGCCGTATAGTTGCGGTCCTCACAGAAGAATCAGATTTGCGGCACATGGTTCAGCAATCTGCTTTTACCTTGCATGGTCGAAATCAGCCGCTTGAAGATATCTCTACTGCTGACCAGTTCTTGATACGTATTCGCATACCCGCAAAGTCAAAAGCTGGCTTTCGCCAGATCCTTGAACTGTTCGGAATCAGCAGAGGTACTCTCTTCCCTGATCTTGATAACCTGTCTCGAGAACTTGTACAAATGGGATTTGCGGCTCTTCGGGACGATAGCGCTTGATCCACGTAAGGCTTGGTGATATTGCGTGCAGGGTACCTTGCAGAAATCGTAGTCGTCACCCGGAAAGTTTGCGACGTTGATCTCCTCTATGTCGTCATGAGCCCTGCTCGATGGAGTGGGCCACCGAGCATGCGGTCCCCATTCCGCGCTAATCTCAACCCGATGATCGGTCGGACGACACTCGGCTCGCTTCCCTACTTGCGCAACTACCGCTCGAAGCGCGCCTCGAGCTACGATCCAGCAGGCAACAACTCCGACTGGTGGACGGTCGAACCCGGTCAAACCGCCAAATTGCTGGAGACCGATAAGCCGGGTTGCATCAAGCACATTTGGATGACCGTCGGCAACGACGACACCTTCCCTCGCAAGCTGGTCCTGCGCATGTTTTGGGATGGCGAAGACACCCCCAGCGTCGAAGTACCGCTCGGAGATTTCTTCGGCATCGGCCACGGCATCTTCAAGAACTTCACCTCGCTGCCCCTGCAGATGAGCCCCGATGACGGCCGCGGCATGAACTGCTGGTTCCCGATGCCCTTCGACGCCGCTCGGATCGAGATCACCAGCGAGACCGACAAGGCGGTCAACGTCTACTTCTACATCGATTATGAGGAGTACGACCAGTCCCATGGCGCCGAGGTCGCCCGCTTCCACGCCCAATGGCGCCGCGAAGCGAACACTGAGGGCTGGTGCTCGGAAAAGCTGAACAACGACAACCTCTTCGATATCTGGAACCGCAAGCCCAACACCACCGGCGACGACAACTACGTCATCCTCGAAGCCGAGGGCAACGGCATCTATGTGGGTTGCAACCTGAACATCGACGTATTCGAGCCGCAGGCAAACGACTGGTACGGCGAAGGCGACGACATGATCTTCATCGACGGCGACCCGTGGCCGCCTTCGCTGCACGGCACCGGCACCGAGGACTACATCTGCACCGCCTTCGGTCCGCGCACCGAGTTCTCAGCCCCCTATCACGGCATCACGTTGTATTCGGGCACGCCGGAGTGGCCCTGGAGCGGCAAGAACTCGATGTATCGTTTCCACATCGAGGACCCGGTGCGGTTCACAAAGTCGATCCGCGTGACGATCGAGCACGGCCACGCGAACAAGCTATCGAACGACTACTCGTCGACCGCGTATTGGTATCAGATCGAGCCGCACGCGCCCTTCCCAGCTTTGCTACCTATCGCGGAGCGATTGCCCAGGCCATGACACGAAGCCTCTCCAAGTGGTGGGCGATCTTCTCGATCTACTTCCAAGACGGCATTGCCTACCGCGCGAGCGGCCTCATCTGGATCATGACCGACCTCGTGACCGCGGTCACGATGCCGCTCGTGTGGGCGAAGGCCAGTGCCGTCGCCCAGGGTCCGATCGCCGGATTCACCAGCGGCGACTTCGTGCTCTACTATCTCACGATGCTCATGCTGGGAAGCTTCATCACCAGCCACATCATGTGGGAAGTCGCCACCGAGATCAAAGAGGGCAACTTCTCGGCAATGCTGATGCGGCCGATCAGCTTCTATCAGTTCTTGTTCTGCCGCAATCTCTCTTGGCGAATCATCCGGCCGATGCTGTTCGCGCCGTTTTTCGTGCTGCTGCTGTGGGCGTACCGGGGGTATCTCGGCGATGTAACCCTGTTCATGGGCTGGGAGTTCTGGGCCTCCGTGATCCTTGGGCACCTGGTGAGTTTCACCTTCGTGACGATGATGGCGATGCTCGCGCTGTTCGTCCAAGAGGTGTACTCGATCTTCGAACTCTACTACGTGCCGATGCTGTTTCTTTCCGGGCAGCTGTTCCCGGTGTCGGTGTTGCCCGAGTGGGCTCAGCGGCTGGCGTTGCTGTTCCCGTTCTACTTCACGACCGGCGCTCCCACGGAGATCCTGATCGGCCGCGTTTCGGGTCCGCGGATTCACGAGGTTCTGCTGATCCAGCTTGCGTGGATTGTCCTCGGCTATGTGGGGGCGAAGGTGCTCTGGCGCAAAGGGCTGCGCCACTACACCGGCGTAGGGATGTGACCCTCTTTCGGCGGTCACCCTTGCTTTGAACACCCATAGCCGCTAAAATGGCGGAGTGACGGGATCTTTGATTCGTAAACGACTCGCCGCGGTCTTTGCGGCCTCGATGCTCGCGACGATTGGCGCCGCGCAGCTACAAGCGTGGACGCGTACCCTCGGAACGGGTGGGACCAACAGCACCTGCATCGGCGTTTTGGGCACCCCCGACGGCTCAGTCATCGTGGGTCGCCAGTCGGTCGGTGACAGCACGCTCAACGTTCGCAAGTACGGCGCCGACGGAACGCAACTGCTCAACAACTCGATTTCGGATCTCAGAGGCCTCGACCTGATCACCGATGGAAGCAGCAACACCATCTTCGTTGGCGAGCGTAGCAACAACAACCTGATGGTAGGCAGAATCACCACCAACGGATCCGTCGCCTACTTGACTGAGGTCGCCTTTGGCTCCGGCGCAAATCTCACCTCCGCGCGATTGCTCTACTACCCCGCAAACAACTGGATCATGATTACCACCGAGGTGGGTGGGATCACCCAGATCGTCCGCGTCGATAACACGACCGGTGCGGTCACCGCTCAAACAGGATTTGCGACCCTGCCCTCGACCTATGCTCCGTACATGGCGCTCACCGGTGATGGGAAGGTCGCACTGGCCTGCGACTCGTCCGACTCGATCAAGGTCGCCAAGTACGACCCCACGACCATGCTGGGCGTGTGGAACACCAGCTTCGGAACGAACGGAGCCCGCGTCCGTGGGGTGACCTCCTCAGCGGACGGAACCGTGTATGCCCTTGCCACGGCACAAACCACGTACCCCGACTACGACTTTCTCGCCATGCGGGTAAGCCCTTCAGGCTCGACCCAGTGGATGAAGCTCTTTAATGGTCCGAGCGATGGAGATGACTACGCCAGCTCGATCGCCTTAGACGCTGATGGCAACCTCGTTCTCGGCGGCTCGGTTTACGACGGAGGGATCTACCGAGCCGCTGCCATGAGAGTCAACGCGACCACCGGAGATCGCATGTGGTCCTACATCGGCGGCCGGGTCTCCAGTCCGTCTCTAGATGGTGACCAGAGTGACCCGCGGGCCATCAGTGATGGCACGAGCAACACCATTCTCGTGTCCGAGATCCTCCGCGGAGGCAATCGGCTCGACACGGGGTTCTACAAGATCTCGCCGACCGGCGTCGGCCAGTGGTTCACTTGGTACGACAGCGTGTCGAGCGAGAACGACTCCGTCGACGGTTTTGCGTGGGGCTCCAACGGCTCGTTCTACGTTGCCGGGCGGGTCCAATCCATCGACTCATCGACGATCCTGCTTCAGAAGTACCAGCAAGCGGTGTTCTCGGTCGGTCCCCCGACGGTCATCGGCGGTACCAGCGCGACTGCGACGCTAACTCTGCCAGACCCGGCCCGCGTCGAGGGCTATAGCCTTGCCGTAACCGACGATTCAACGGTTCTGACCACGCCAGCCACGCTGATGGTTGCCGGGGGTGCTTCGACAGGCTCGATCGAGGTTCAGACCACGCCCGTACCCAGCCATACCGCGGGCAATATCACGTTGACCTTCGGCAACACGACGTTTACGACGCGACTGAGCGTGGCGGCACCGACGCCCGCGACCGTCACCGTAACCCCGTCGTCGATCATTGGAGGCAGCAACGGCAACGTGAACGTCACGCTGTCCGGGCCCGCACCCAGCGGCGGCATCGTCGTTGCCCTCGGGAGGAGCAACCCCATTGCCAACGTGCCCGCCGCAATGTATTTCCCCGCGAGTCAGACGACGGGGACTGTCCTGTTCTCGACCGGCGGTGTGACGGTAGACACCCCCGTCACCGTCTCCGCGAGTCTGAACAATGTCGTGAAGACGGCGGCGGTGACGATCCTGCGGGCCAAATTGGTCGCCGTGAACACGGTGGGTTCGTCGATGGTGGGAGGCGCTCCGATCCAGGGAACCGTTTATCTCGATGGCAAGGCGGCGGGCGCTGGAGCGGTGGTCAGTCTCTCCGACGACAGCTCATTCGTGACCATGCCTTCGTCGGTGACGATCACGGCGGGATACAAGACCGCGACCTATACTGCAGCCACGTCAGCCGTCACGTCCAATCAAACGGTCACGATCAGCGCGGTTCTGAACGGGATCACCAAGACGACGACGTTCACGCTGTCGCTGCCGATCCACACGATCCTTATCTCGCCCGACGTCATCGTTCGTAACTCGACGTCGTCTGGAATGGTTATGCTCAGCCATCCCGCCCCCTCGGGTGGAGTCACGATCTCACTCTTCACCGGAGCCCCAGCCCTGGTGGGGGTCCCATCCTCGGTGTTCATTCCCGCGGGAGGCACGAGCAGGAACTTCACCATCACCACCGGCAACGTGGCCAACCCGCTGCTTGTTGGCGTCTTCGCCTCCTACAACGGCTCGACGAAGCGCAAAGACGTCGTCGTCGTTCCGTAGCTGGCTCACACTCGACGCCGCTCGTTCATCAAGTGGACGGGCGGCGTTCTTGCTGGGCGGGTCTGCCACTCTCGGCAACCGATACGTAGGAACAGGAAGTCCGAACCACTCCGAACTAACCCGAACGAACCCGAACTAGGACCACACCGTGTCACTGATCGCCAAGCTCCTTGCCCGAGAACTGTGGTGGGCCATGCTCTGGCTCATGCGACGGCCATGGATGAAGCGCCTGCAGCGCGCTTCTCTGCGGTTGTTGGGGGAGAAGAGACGCGCGCGCGCCCGGGACTCGATGCGGCGACAAAACGCCTTCGCCCGCAAGTTCGGATTGCCGCTTCTCGTGTTCACGATCAACCTGCTCCTTGCGAGCATGATCATCACGTTGTCGTACTTCGCGCTGATCCACCTGAGCGAATCCGGAGCCCTAAGTGTGCCTGGTGCGTCGCCCTAGAGAGGCTCTACAACCGCAGAACCTACCTGGCAATTGTGCTTGGTTAGCAGCTACCGACTCCCAAGTCGAAGGTCAATCCTAGGTTTTGGCAACCGACGTTGCTAAAATGTAGCCTCGTATCGGAGGGGTGTCATGAAAGGCCTTGTTTTTTTGAGCGCGACTGCGCTCGCCGTTGGATTTGGAACCTATGTTTACTCGATCGGAGGTCCCGACCTACCCGGTCGCGAAGCGCGAATCAAGGGAGGGCGAACCGCAATCAGCTTCGTCCGAGATAACCTCGCGCACTCGAAGTTGACCGTCGATTTCACCCACGCGCCCGGAGATGACGACTGCGGCGCCTGTTCTTTGCCCGGATTCCGAATCGAGAACTCCGATCTGAGCTTCCGCGTCATCGATGGAAAGTTGGCCGGCTTCGACCGCGGCAAGGCTTCCCACAAGGGCAAGTTCACCCTCACCGCCGCAAAGAAGACCTTCACGGCGGATCAAATCTCCATCTCCGCCCAGGGTGGAGCCGAGGGCGGCTTGAACCTGACCGTTGACACTCCGAAGGGTGAGATCGTGGCCTTTGAACTCGGCACTCCGCGCAACCTCAGCCGTTCGGAGCGGAAAGAGCTCGTGTTCCAGGATATGGAAGTGTTGATCAGCGACGATCTCGCCTACGAGATGGGCGATCCCACGCTTCGTGGCTCCTCCATCGGCTCCATTACCCTCTACGCTGAAGCGACCCCGGAGGATGGCGAAGGCGATCTTGATGTCCCCGAATACTCCCCCGAATCCGCAGGGATCGATGTGTCGCTGTCTGCCATGAGCGGCCTTGGCGTGGCCTCGAATCCAGTCGCCAAGGTCGGCACCTACCCCAATGGACGCACTGGCTTGACCATGTCGACGACCTCGTGCAATGTCGGCACCGTCAACATCCCGTGGAATGCACCGATGCAGACCACCCATCCGGTCATTGCGCTTAACCTCTACCGTCTGCGTGACGGCAAGTTCGAGCAGGTCGGTTGGTCGTGGCTCAAGCATGGCTTCCTCTCCATCAACGCAAGTGCATGCGGCACCTGCCAGAACCCTGGAACCGGGTCGCTTCTGGGCATCAACTGCTCGGATACCTACGGCCCCGGCAACAACGGAGACCGCGCCTATCTGGGCGGCCGTGACGAAGTCAATCCGTTCACGGGTGTATGGACGTGTCAGGGCTCTTGGTTCTCAAACTACGTGAACGACTGTGTTCGACGAAATCCTGGTTCCGTCACGCTGGATGCCGTGGACCATCGCCTGGACTGCCTCGACTCGGACCTCGGCAACGCTGGCGCTCGCTACTTCTATGAGGCGTATTACATCACGCCCAACGACGTGAACACCTACAACAACCTTGGATCGCGCGAAGCGACGATCAGCTGGACGGGATCGTCCTGGAGCATCAACACCACCACCGCGTTGGTGGAGGGGCCGGCCATCAATCGATGGGGCGAGATCCGCAGCACCGCTCAGCCTCAAACAGAAGGCGATGTGATCGTGGCTCTTCAGACCACCAATCTGGGCAATGGAATGTGGCGCTACGACTACGCGCTCTACAATCACAACCTCGACCGTCAGGTCCGCACGTTCTCGGTGCCGCTCCCTTACGGTTCCACCGTGCAGAACATTGGATTCCGGGATATCGACCGCGATGCGAACAACGGTTGGACCGCCGTCCAGAACGACGACTCCATCACCTGGTCGAGCCCTGAGTTTGGCCAGGCCGGAGCCAATCCGCTCAAGTACTCCTCAGTCTTCAACTTCCGGTTCGACACCAACGTCGCTCCGGCGAGCACGAGCACAACGCTCGGCCTTCACAAGCCGGGAACGCTCCAGTCTCTCGCCGCCGCGACCCGGGGTCCGCTGGTTCTGGATCCGCCCGTGAGCTTCAGCGCCATCAATGGCTCCATTCGAAGCGGCAATCTCAGCAGCCTTGCCGACGCCGATGGCGATAGCCTGGTCCTCGGCCCGTTGGATAGCGGCGCTCGCTCCGGAACCGGCATCGGAGCCTCGAACTACGCACCCGTCGGTGCGATCAGTCAGATCATTGTCGGGGTCAGGTCGAGCAACACCCTGACGACGGGCGGCGGAGCCACCCAGACGATCGAACTCTGGAACTGGAGCACTCAGGCCTATGAGACCCTCGATACCCGCCCGGCGACCCTTACCTACTCGAGCACCCAAGTGACGATCACGACGAACGCCTCACGGTTCGTCGATCCGGCGACCCGCGAAGTGAGAGCTCGCGTCCTACATGGCTCGAACCTCGGAAACACGGGCAACCGGTGGACCATGGCGTTGGATCAGGTCGGTGTCCACTTCAACTAAGAACCAGATTCGGGCCTCCCTAAGAGGCCCGAATCTTGCTTGAGGCTACATCTGTGAGAGTATCGCTAACCTCATTGCTCGCGTTCGGTTTCACAGCCGCCTTGCCGGCTCAGTCGATTGTCTACGACAACACGACGACCTCTCTGAACAACAATTTCCCTCTCCTGCCGGAGTGGGAGGTCAACAGCGCCGAAGCCGGAGACGAGATCTGGCTCGGCGGCACCGATCGCGAAGTCACCGAGCTGAAGCTCATCTTCAACTACCGCGGCACCGTTCCCGGGACTTTTAACGCCCTCATCCGATTCCGTGAATACGATGAGAGCTTTCAGGGCCCCGGCGCCGCCTTCTACGAGAGTCCCCTCACTCAGGTTCAAACGACTGCCGGTCTGCATGAACTCACGTTCGCCATTCCCAACGTGATGGTCCCGGATCACTTCATCTGGACCCTCCAGGCCTTTGACCGCCAAGGGAGCGAAGGAGAACTCGGGATGGCCTACTTCAACCCGCCGACCATCGGCTCCAGTGAGGATTGGCTCTGGCAACGGGGCGGAAACGAGTGGACGGCGTACAGTTGGGGTGGTGAGCCCTACGCCAACTTCGGCGCCCAACTCACCGCGGTGCCCGAACCTGCCACCCTTTTGGTCACCGCCGCTGGACTCCTCATCTTACGTCGCCACCGCAGGTAGCCCCTAGCGGAACTCCGCGATCTCACCGAGCGGCTTCCGACCTAGGTCGGGCACCTCGCAATCTTCGGCGGGGTAACCGACGGCCAGAATCAAGAACGGCTTCTCGGTCGCGGGTCGTCCGCAGAGTTCTCTGAGGAACGTCATCGGGGCCGGCGTGTGGGTCAACGAGGCCAAACCCGCCCGGTGCAACGCTTGAATCAGGAACCCGACCGCGATCCCGACCGACTCCGTCATGTAGTAGTTCTTCAACCGCGTTCCGTCAGGCCCGGGTTCACTATCGCGTCGAAACGCGACGATCAACCAGGGGGCATCGGTCAAGTGCTCCTTTACGAAGTCGGTGCCGAAGGGAGCCAACGCCTCCAACCACTCCGCCGGAGCCCGGTTCTCATAGAAATCCTGCTCCTCGGTCTCAGCCGCCTCGCGAACACGATGCTTCATCTCTGCATCACGGATGGCTACGAAGTACCACGGCTGCCGATGCGCGCCGCTTGGAGCGGTGCCCGCGATCTCGATCGCGTATTCGATCGCCTCGATCGGCACGTCGTCCCTCGAAAACTGCCTCACTGTTCTGCGCTGCTGCGCGACCTCTGCCTGGTCGCGCAGCGAGGCGACCACGTCCGCAGGAGCGACTCGAACCGGACGGTAAGGGAGAAACCCTGGCCTCATGGCTCCAGCAACAGATAGTCCAACCCGAACATCCGACGCGGCTCGGCTTTCGCATTCGGTTCGCGGCAGACGACCCGCAAGCGATGCGGTCCCGCGGTCAACGTGGCCCTGCCGAGGTCGACTTTCTTCCAACCGAGGTCGGGCGAATAGAAGTCCCACTCGCCCAGACGTTGGCCATCCAGCCAAATCTCATGCTTGCCATAGTCGCGAGCGTGGCACAGGTTGGCGACGATCCGGAACGTACCCGACTTCGGGGCCTCAAACCGCAGAATCAGTTCGTCGCCCGGTTTGGCATCCTGCCACCAGCGCTGCTTACCGCCGGACAGCGCCCAGAACCCATCCTGAACCGTGTGCGTGCCTCCGGAGGTCCGCTCGACGGTCATGGTCTCGCCTTCGATGGCACCTTCGATCGGCTTGGGGGGCAGCAGTTCACCCGGCAGTCGCAGGGTGAACTCTGCGGGGCCGGGATCACCGGGCCGGGCGTACCAGTAGGTCGTCCTCGCCCAGGTACCGACGACGGTCTCCCAGTGCCACATCTCCATATCGAAGCGGATCGAGGAGTTGAACGGGATATCGTCGACGATGTGCCAGCGAAACACGTTGGTGTGCCCAAAGTTCGACGGGCCTGTGCAGTTCGGCTGGCCATGGTAGGGATGCCGGAACAACTCGGGACTGCACCACGCATAACCGTAATAGTCTTCTGTCCCCGTCCCAAAGAAGCTGGGGAACGCCTCGCCATCGACGTAGATCTTCTCGTCGCCTTCGCCCCACCAGCCCGGGGTTGGGTTCTCAACGTGGAGGAAGGACCCGACCATCCGTCCTTGGCCGGTCGTCTTCAAGAACTCGAGATCGCGCATCGGCCGCGTTGAGCCATGGTCCACGCCCCAACTGGCATACAAGCGCAGCGGCGGTACCGACCCGTTCCGCGTGCCCGATAACTGGATGTTGACCGGTACCGACGTGTCCAGCGAGTTTGTGATGTCGAAGTCGATCCGGCGCTCGAACGGCATGACAAAGCGGCAGAGGAGCGTGCCATCGGAACCCACGCTCAAGGGCAGGCTCTCGGCCGGATGAACACCCCCGGCCGTTGCGAAGAAGTCACCCACTGGAGTCAAGATGGTCGTGTGGCCATCGACGGTTACCCGGAGTTTGAGCCCGCGCAGCACGTTGTGGATGCGCCGGGAGTCGTCCCACGACCATCGGCGTTCATCGCCGAGCGGCGGGATCTTCAACCGAAACTCGCGGATCATGCCAGGGCCGTTCACGCCGACTCGGAGGCCCTGCGCCTTCGTGATCGTCTGTTGAATACGAGTCAGCTGCGTACCCGGAGACGGGGCATTCCGCATTGACGAAGACGTGGCTTTCAAGTCGGGGATGTCGTTCATGTGGAACGGCTCGACCGCTGTCCCCACGGGATACTGCCGGTAACCCACATGGTAGTACAGACCTTTGATTTGCCCAGTGTCGTCGACCGTTACTTTGCAGGACTTCGCGTATGGTATTGGGAAGTAGAGGTTGCAGCCGCGTGCGACCTCGTAAGCGAAGGGACTGGTAAAGGGCGCGACCCGGCCCCGCAGCAAATCGCCCATCGGTGCCTCCAGCCGAGGCTTTGACTCGCCGTTGACGTAGACTCGCAGGACGCCTGCCGGATTCGCGGACCAGATGCGGACAATCGCTCCGGGGCCCTCCATCTCGGCCAGCACGTGCTCTTTGCGGCCCTCGCGCTCCTCGACTCGGATGAATTGCCCGGCGTCGGCATTCGCAAACCAGTTCTCTGCCGGCGACTTCGATGCGCGATCGTAGCTGCTTTGCTGCATGGAGCGGTAATCGCCGACCGTGGCCAACCGTTCGAGATCGCCCATTTCGGCGAGGATCGAGGCGATCGACACCGGCGCGATGAAGCCAAGGAGTCCGAGCATCATGATGGGCGTAGGCTACCCGCAATGATGCGAGGATGAACACTTTCTTGGAGACCTATTCTGGCCAAGGGTCGCTGAACTTGGGGTTGGTCATGAACTCACGATCCGTCAAGCTGTGCAGGAATGCGAGCAGGGCGGCGCGATCCTCTTTGGAGAGCTCAAATCCGGTCAGCAGATGGTCCTTGTTGGGGTTGTCCCGGCCTATGCCCGCATGCGGACCCGACTTGATCGTCCGGCCTCCCGCGGCGTAGTGATCCAGGACCGCGTCGAGGGTCGGCACGCTCCCATCGTGCATGTAGGGCGGGTGGAGGGCGATGTTGCGCAACGTGGGTGCCTTGAAAAGCCCGATGTCGTACTTGCTCTTGGTGTGCTCGTAGATCCCGACATTCGGCGCTGGGTAGTGGGTCGGGCCTTTGACGTTATACAGCCCGGTGTTATGAAAAACGGCCCGCTCGCGATTCTTCGCTGTGATCGTAGAATCGGAGAAGTTGAATCCGCCGTGGCACCTCCCGCAACCGAACTTGTTGCTGAAGAAGAGCCTCTCGCCGTGCTTAGCGAGGTCCGAGATTGCGCTCTCATCGCCGTGATAGCGATATCTATCGTAAGGCGAGCTGCCGGAGATGAGAGTCCGCTGGAACGACGCGAGCGCCTTAGTCACGTTCGCGACGGTCACCGGTTTCTTCTCGGAGGGAAATGCAGCTCGAAACAGCTTCTTGTACACCGGGTCGGCAGAGAGGTCTTCCAGGAAGCTGTTGTCCTTGTCGAGACCCATTTCCACCGGGTGGGTGCCGAACAGCGGGACCAGTGCCTGGTTTTCGAGTCGCGTCTCTTTCGGATTCGACCACGTCAATGTGCCCGTGTAGACGATGTTGACAATGGCCATCGACTTGCGGATGCCTCGATCGCCAAAGGTGCCGGGAGTGGTTGGCGTGTCATCGCCGAAGGCGCGATTCTGACGGTGGCAGGTCGAGCAGGCCATCATGCCGTTCCCGGACAACCGGGTGTCATAGAACAGGTGGCGGCCGAGTTCGACCTTCTCGACCGTCATCGGATTGTCAGCAGGAACGTACGGCTCGGGGAAGCCCTTGGGAAGCCGCCAGGTGTAGGGCGTGGGACCGGGAACGGTTGCTGCGGTGATCAGCAGAAATCCGACGGCGCCGATAAGAGAGGTCCAATGCAGTTTCATAACACTTCGTTACTGTTGCGCGCGTCCGGATCGCTTTCGTCAGCTTGACCGTTGGTTCTTTGTGGGCGAGGGATGTGTCGTGCCCTCGCAACGCTGGTTGCCAGCAGACTCGACCCCGCGCCCAATGTCAATCCACCAAGCCCTGCGATATAAGGCACAGCCAAAGGCGAAGCCGCGACCATGATCAACCCCGCCACGAGCGACCCCAAAGACACGAGCCCCATGAACGCTGGGATAGCGGCGATCCACCATGGGCTTTTCTTCACCATTGCGAAGAAGAGCACCCCCATCATTCCAACCCCAAAGGCCTTGATAGCGACAAACACGGCGACCTGCGCTTCGGGAGTATTCAGCATCGTCTCGAAGTAGCCACGAGGAACTCGAAGATGCCCTCGTGGCCGCAACAAACTTTTTAGTGCGTGACGACCTTCGGCAGCGTGCCGGCGTGCTCGACCCACTTGGCGACTTGAGACTCGCTCGGCATCTGCCGAACCAAGTTCTTCTCACCGTTTACTTCCACGAGCTTGGCGTGCAGGTTGGCGGCGTTGCGCTGAGCAAGCTCGGGAACACTGTCGACGCCCGCGGCTTCGAGCAGGTCGGCGTATTCCGATCCGATGCCGTCCACGCGGTCGAGGTCGGCGCGGTTGACCCACTTCAAGATCAGCGTGCCACTGATGCCGGTCGCCGCTTCGAGCTCCTCGCGGCCCTTACGAGTCGCGCCCTTCTCCAACAGCGTCTCAACGTGCTTCACGCCCGCCTCCGCGAGCTTTTCGGCGTATGCAGGACCGATTCCTTCGATGTCGGCAATAGCTTTCATAACGTTCGAAGGTTACTCCATTCTCGGGTTAAGGTAGCCTAACGCGTCGCGAGTCCACCATGTCCGAATCCGATCGAATTTCCGTATCCAAAGCGGGCGGCATCATGGTGGCGGCAATGCTGCTCAGCCGACTCTTGGGCTTGGTCCGCGATACGGTCATGTTCGGCCAGTTCGGCGTAGGGCTCGACACCGACGCTTACCGGCTCGCGATCCTGATCCCCGACATGATCTTCATGCTCGTCGCCGGCGGCGGCTTGTCGAGCGCCTTCATCCCGGTGTTCAGCGAGTACTGGCACAACGACAAGCGCGAAGAAGCTTGGCGCGTGTTCAGCGTAGTCGTGACGCTGACCTCGATCGTGGCCGTGGTCTTGATCGCGATCGCCTGGATCTTCACACCTCAGATCATCCGCTACTTCCAAGATGTCAAGCCGGATGCGGTCGTGCCCGACGCGATCTTCATGAGCCGCGTGCTCCTGCCCGCGCAGTTCGCATTTCTCGTGGGCTCGGTGTTGCTGGCGACGCTGTACGCGAGGCGCAACTTCTGGGGACCGGCCCTCGCCCCCAACGTCTACAACTTCGGCATCATCCTGGGTGCGGCGATCTTGCCGTGGGCCATGGGATTTGGCGTCGAAAGCATGGCTTGGGGTGCGCTCGTAGGTGCGCTAATCGGCA
Organism: Methanoregulaceae archaeon; assembly: GCA_020850325.1. Classification (GTDB taxonomy): domain Bacteria; phylum Armatimonadota; class Fimbriimonadia; order Fimbriimonadales; family Fimbriimonadaceae; genus JANJUB01. The sequence continues at coordinate 326,024 of JADZEW010000008.1, read as the reverse complement.
ACCTCATGCTTCCCGCGCTGATGATGCTCCGCGAGGGGAGTTCGTTCCGCCCGTCGGTCGATACTTCCCTGCCCGGCGTGCGCAAGTTCTTCATGCTGCTGCTGCCGGTGCTACTCGGGTTTTCGCTACCTAGCGTGGCCGGCATCATCACTCAGAAGTTCGCGTCGAGCTATGGCACGGACGGCGTGAATACCGTGCTCGCGGCGGCCAACAACCTGATGCAAGCCCCGCTGGGCATCTTCGGGCAGTCGCTCGCGCTCGCCGCTTTCCCGGTCCTCGCCGAGTTCGTCTCCACCCAGCGGATGGATCTCTACCGCGATCAGGTGGGCAAAACACTCCGCACCGTGCTTTATCTGGGCATGGCTTCGGGAGCGCTGATGTTCTCCCTCGCGCCGCAGATTGTCAATGTCCTGTACGGTTACGGAGCGGCGATGGAGACTCCCGACCAGCTCGTCGCCGTGGCGGATTGTCTGCGCATCTACGCGGTCGGCATCTTCGCCTGGTGCGCCCAACCCGTGCTCATGCGCGGCTTCTTCTCGCTACAAAAGACCTTCTTGCCCGTTGCCGTGGGCACGGTGATGACCGCGGTGTTCATTTCGCTTTGCGTTTGGGCGGTCAAGGTGTCGCCTGACTTCCGCATGCTGCCTTGGGCATCCAATGTTGCGGCCTTCGGGTTAGCGATCACGCTTTTCGTCGCACTTGAGCGCGAGGTCGGTGCCCTCGATCGGAAGGGGATATTGCTTACGATCGCAGGAACTGCACTCGCCGGGGTGATCACGGGAGCAGTCTCCAATGGAGCCATGCATATCTGGAATCCCCAGCGTAAGCTCTCGGAGATCGCCGCCCTCGCGGTCATCGGCCTCCTCGGCATTTGGGTCTTCTACGGGGTGACCCGATTCCTCGGAATGAGTGAGGCGAGCTACTTTGACCGGGCCTTCAAGCGACTCGCCCGGAAGAGCTAGTCCGTGCGGAAATCGGTTGGGCGCAATCCGAGATAGTCTCGCAACGACTCGCGTAGCGAGCGGGCGGAAGAAAATCCGGCGAGTTCAGTCGCTTCTGCCACCGAGCCCCCCTGAGCAAGCCTCATCACCGCGACCTCGGTCCGACGGCGATCCAGATACTCGTGGAATCCGCAACCCACCTGCTGCTTGAAGGTTCGTGAGAAGTGGAACGAACTGTAGCCCGCCTGATCGGCGGCTTCGGTCAGGTTCCAGCCGTGCGCGGGGTCGGTTTCCACCGCCTCCAGGAGTTCGGCAAAGGGCCCACCCTCCGCCGCAGGGGTAGGGCGGATGGAGATTCGGGACGGATTTTGGAGGAGTCCAGCGATTCGCGTGAGCAAGTGCCCAGCGAGTCCCAACTCGGTCGTGGGACTCGCATTAGCGTCGAAATCATCCATCTGGCCAGGGGCTACCCGAATCTCCGACTCTCTGAGCGAACGCCCGATCAAGATATCGAGCCAACCCAAGATCGAAGGATTCCAGGTCACCAAGTCGACCGCGAACTCGGACGCCGAAACCAGAAGGCGGTGGGTGCCTCCCTTGAGTAGACCTAGATGTCCACTCGGAAACACGGTTCCGCCGATGACGGCCGTACCCTTGCGAACGGAGACCAAGCCACGTCCGGCGACCTTCAACTGTGCCTGGTGGACATCCTCAAACTCTGCCGAAATCCGCTGCAAGGCGATGATCTCGCCCGTGAACATCCATTCCACCGCCCAGTCCGCGACCCCGCGCACCTGAGCGAGCGAGAACACTTCGCTCATGCTAATCGCGGGGGAGCGTAACCGTACAGTTCAGCACGGTCCAGTAGTGAAGAATCTTGTGGAGCGTGTCCACATACTCATCATTGAGGGTTGGTTTTCTCACGAAGCTAGCATTATATCGCTCTGCGACGGCAAGGTCTTCGGCGGACAGCGATCCCGTAAACACCGTGACCGGTACACCGCGTGTCATGTACCGCTTTCTTATACGCCGCAAAACCTCCAACCCAGGGACCAAGGGAAGGTCGAGATCTAACAAAACCAGTTGGGGCAGTCGATCGTGAGTCAGCTCGTCCAAATAGACAAGCGCCTCCTTGCCGTTGTGAACAAGCTCGACCTCGGGAGCGGGCTTGAGCTGTTCGGCAACACTCAAGACCATGTTCTGCTCGCGAGGATCATCCTCGACGAGCAAGACCCGGGCACGCGTCAGCGTCAGCATCCCCCGCCTTTCATTCCCCCACCGTTCATGCCCAATGGTCGCGCCTTCGGATGCGGTTTGTTCGCCCTTCGCAAAAAATTGCGCCTACTCTCGCAAGGGTGCGCATGGACCGATCTCATGGGCAATAGGAAACAAATCTAGGCAAGGGCGAGAGCAACTTCGCTACAGAAGTGCTGCCCGTCAGGCGTCAGCACGACGCGGCCGCTTGACAGATCAACCCATCCCCGCGATGTCATTGCGCGCAGCCCCTCTTCTTCGGCAAGCGCGACGGGGATTCCCTCGCTCAGGCGCAAGCCCAACATGATCTGCTCGAGTCGATGCGTACTCTCGCCGATGGACTCGTGTTCGAAGGCCGTGGGCGCACCGGACTGGACGGCCTCGATGTACCGCTCGGGGTGTTTCCAGTTCGTCGTGCGCACCCCGTCCATGAACCCAACCGCTCCGGGCCCGTAACCGGCGTAAGACTCGGCGCGCCAGTAGGCGAGATTGTGCCGGCTCTCGCGATCGGGTTTAGCGAAGTTGCTGATCTCGTAATGCGCATAGCCAGCATCGGCCGCTCGGTCCCGCGCAAGCTCGTACATCTCGACCTGATCGTCTTCGTCGGGTTGAATCAGCAGCCCTCGCAGGTGCTGCCGATAGAACGGGGTGTTGGGCTCCAGCGTTAGGCAGTATAGCGACAGGTGTTCCGGTTCGAGCCCTATCGCCCGGCGGAGGTTCTGATCCCACGCTCGCAACGACTGACCAGGCAAGGCGAACATGAGGTCGAGGTTGAGATTGTCAAACCCTGCATCCCTGGCCTTAGCGACCGCGGCCTCGATCTGCCCCGCCACGTGGATTCGCCCGAGCCGCAGAAGATCGTCATCCAAGAAGCTCTGCGCGCCCAGGCTCACCCGATTAAATCCTGCCTCGCGCATCGCCCCGAACTTGTCCGCATCCACCGTCCCAGGATTGGCTTCGCTTGTGATCTCCGCGTCATCGATGGGCGGATGGACTTCGACCACCGCCGCAAGGATGGCGAGGAGCTGATCGGTCGGCAGGTACGTCGGCGTCCCGCCGCCGAAGAAGATCGTCTTCGCCGGTTGTCCCCGCCAAGGGCTGCGCCGGATCTCTTCGATCATCGCGGCGGTCGTCCGCGCCATGATCTCGCCCTCCATGGCGTAGCTGTTGAAATCGCAATACCCGCACTTGGTCGGGCAAAAGGGCGTGTGAACGTAGACCGCTACTGGCGGCTGCCCAGCACGGCGATCAAACCCAAGACCATCCCCGCTATCACCGGCACCGCCGGCTGATGGCAGTTGATTCATTGGGAGCCGATGGCCTTCATGAGCAGGTGGTATCCGAACCCAAGCCCGCCGCCGATCGCTACCGAGAGAAGCAACTTGCCCATCATCGTCTCTTTCTAGCGCCGAAACCCGCTACTTTGTTGCACCAACGACGCCCTTCGACATCCAAAGCGGCAAGATTTCCGGGCTCATCAGCGCTTTCTGCACGTAGGCGTCTTCCTTGAGCTTGTTCATGATGCCATCGGTATCCGTCCCGTTGAAGATCATGACCTCGCGAACGCCGTCGAGTCCGGTTACCGTGCCCCACACGGCGAGTTGGTGGGTCTTCTTTAGACCGTCCATGAACTTGCGGTGCTCGCGAACCATATCGTCGTTCTCCGGCTGCATCCCCAATCCACGCTTCATCAGCACCAAGCGATACTCGACGATCGAACTCGGATCGACCGCCGGCTTGAACATCTTGGGATCGACGTCCCACTTCGCCGCCTTGACCCGCATGATGTCGTGCTTCACGTAGGGGTCGTTCTCGAACAGAGCAGGAATCTGCTTCTCATCATCCACATGCAGCACCGTGATGCCCCGCCGAGCTTGGCCCGGATCGTTGAGGGGTCCCGCCGCCAGGAGCTTTCCAAGGTTCGCTTGGTTGACCATGTTCTCGATGTGGCCCTTCTGCATCGCGTCCAGCAGCTTCTGGTCGGTCGGGCGAGTGCCCTCGCCGCGCATGAAGTACATGAAGTACACCTTCTTGTCTGCCACCGAGCCAGCGAATGCGGCCGCGATCGACAGCGCCACGATCATAAGCAAGAGCTTCATGCTCCGATCATAGCCCATACTTCACGCTGACTTAACGAAGCCTCGCCATACTCACCGTCATGCTTTCTGCCCTCCTCGCCGCGGCGATCGTCGCCCCGACCAGCGTTCGAATCATGACCTTCAACATCTGGGTCGGCGGCACCCAGCACCAGCCGCTCCCCCAGACTGCGAAGGTGATCGAGACCAGCCGTGCCGACATCGTCGGCATCCAAGAGCCGGGCGAGAGTCTCCCTAAGGTCGCGGAGATGCTGAAGTGGAACCGCAGCGACAAGACCTCGATCCTGACCCGATTCGAGATCACCGAGGATTGGGCGGTCGAGGGCTCGCGCTGGGGCGGTGCGAGGATCAAGCTCGCCAATGGATCGATGCTTGTTGTGTACAACACTCACCTGACCGCCTATCCCTACGGACCCTATGAGGTTCGCGACGGCAACGCGAAGACTCCCGGGGACGCCGCTCAAGTCGAAGCCACGTCGGGTCGGCTCGCCGAGGTTCACGCGATCCTTAAGGACATGGGCAAGCGCGTGAAGACCGACGAACGGGTGGTGTTTGTCGGCGACTTCAACACACCCTCGCATCACGATTGGACGCCACGCACGAGCCACCGGACCTTCGGCATGAGCGTCGCGTGGCCCGTAACGTGGTCGGTGGAGTCGATTGGCTTTTGTGACGCTTACCGAGTCGTACATCCCGACCCGCTCAACAAGCCTGGATTCACATGGAGTCCCGGCTACCCGGTGGGCAAGGTGGAGCAGAACGACGTGATGGATCGGATCGACCTCGTGTTCTTCCGCGAAATGGGCATCGAACCGAAGTCGGCTGAGGTCGTCGGTGAGACCAGCCCACGGACCGACATTGCGGTCGATCCGTGGCCCAGCGATCACCGCGCCGTCGTAGTCGAGTTCGTCGTGAAGTAGCAGAAGTCCCACGCCCCGCAACCCCGTTCGGCGAATCCACGTCCATAGGTTCATGGATGATGTTCGTTATCAGCCGGGTGAGGCCGTTCGCTGGCTCCAAGTTGGGGCCGAAGATCGCCGCCGCCAAGCTCAGCGCCAAGGCGGCAGCGTTTGGCGTCGCGAGGGTGAACGCTCGATTGGCAAGGACATCAAGCAAATCGCGGGTGCGCTGACCGAACTTGGGCGCTCCGCCCTCGCCGAAGTCGCCCACCGCCAAGCGACCGCCGCCGAGTATGTGCTTCACGACAAGGAGTTCGAATCCGTGGAAGGTGGCAAGGTCCGAACCGTCCGCTACGAGGCCATCCTCGGTATTCGGGTGAAAGGCGACAAGACCAGCTTGGTCTTCGAGCAAGGCAGCATGGTGATCCGTCCTCATGCCTACGTGGTCGCGGGCCGAACCAAGGTGCCCGTTGGCTGGCGGCGCAACGGCCTCGAAGTTCCCTACGAACTCCTTATCGACGAACTTGCCGCCCGCTCCGGCCGGTCGATCGAGTACGAGAACTAACCTGGTAACCAGGCACTGAGGACCCTCCTCGGAAACTCCGACAATTCTTTTTACGTCGAAGTAAGAGGTAGACGACATGAGCCAGAACCCAGAACCCGTGCGACGGAGCACGACTCCTTGGATAACGAGCGCCGCCCTGTTGGGCATCGCTGCCACGACTGCGTGGATTACTTACCGCCGCTTGCATGGCAAACCGTTGCCGAGTGTTGGGGATCTGATGGATGCGGCCGACCGCGCCGCCAAGAAGCTCGAAGACCGGGTGAGCGACTTCGCGGTCGCCAGTTGAGCATCCTAACCGGGAGCTAACACTCCCTGAATGAGACGTTAACGTTGTCCGGGAATGCTAGGCGCAGGAGGAATCCATGCGCAAAGCATTTACACTCATTGAACTTCTCGTCGTGATCGCGATCATCGCGATTCTCGCCGCTATCCTCTTCCCCGTTTTCGCCCAAGCCAAGACCGCCGCCAAGGTGACGGCGACGATCTCCGGCGTCAAGCAGATCGCCCTCGGTTTGCAGATGTACTCCACCGACTACGACGACGTGGTCGTGCACGACTACGGCACCAGCTACATCTCCGGGGACACCTGGGTCGGTGACATCTACCCGTACGTGAAGAACCGGGAGATCTTTTTCGATAAGACCTTGCCCGACATCAAGGGTGACGACATTCCCGACCCGTTCTTCCCCGGCTTCGTGTACAAGTGGCAGTGGGTCACCAACCTCAGCCTGAACGTGGATGGCTACAGCCGCCACTGGGGAGGCAATGGTTGCATGAACATCGACTGGAACGTCCCCAGCCAACAGCGTAGCAATACGAGCTTCGAGGACCCGGCTCAGCGGCTTGCCGTCGCGCCCACGCGCTATGCCGGGCTCAGCTGGAGCTGGATGCGGTTCTACGGCATCGATGCTTCGTGGCCGACGATGGACCGCTATGCGACCGACTGGAGCTGGTACCAGCTGATCTGGGATGCCCGCCGGCAGTATCCGGGGCCCCGATTCCCGGGCGCCTACGCGGACGGCCATGCGGCGAAGTTCGGCAAGGAGAAGTTCATCGCTTACTACGCGGATAACCCCTCCCAGTCCGAGGCGACGACGTACGCTCAATACTGCCAGAAGATGGATGACAAGAAGCTTTGGCAGTTCTGGGGGCGACCTTGGTCGGGAGACTAGTCCTCCTCGCGATCTCGCTGGTCTCGTTGGCGGGTTGCTCATCGGATGTCGGCCCCAACGATCCGAAGATGAACTCCGCCGAGGAGCAGAAGCTTCGTGAGAACACGCTGACGCCCGAGCAACGTGAGGCCCGCGAGAGCCGCCCGCGGTAGTTCCGCTCGTCAAACCTTCGTCGGAGCCGGCCTTTGGCCGGCTCCGACGTTCTTTGTCCGGGTGCGTAGAAGTACGATGAGATGATGAGCGGCGACGCGTTTCTCGGCCACCGACTGACCTACGAGTTCGCAGCGCTGACCCGCGAGGCGCTCGATCCCGACCCTATCCGCCAACTGCAGCAGTGGCTGCAGGACGCCGAGACCCACGGCGCGATCGAACCCAGCGCGATGGCCCTCGCTACGGCCGACGCCGAAGGCCAACCGCACGTGCGCATGGTGTTGCTTCGCTACCTCGAGGGCGGCAATCTCATCTTCTTCACGAACTACGAGAGCGACAAAGGGCGGCAACTCGAAACGAATCCCAACGCCAGCGTCTGCTATTGGTGGCCCACGACCGAGCGCCAGGTGAGGGTTGAAGGCGTCGTCGAGCCCATCTCGTCCGAGGCGAGTGAGGCCTACTTCGCCAGCCGGCCCTATGAGTCTCAGCTCGCGAGCGCGGCCAGCCCGCAGAGCCGCCCCGTCGCGGAAGGCGAACTGGAGGCAACGATGGCGGCTCTGCGCGCCGCGCACCCCGAAGCGCTTCCACGCCCTGCTCATTGGGGTGGCTATCGCCTGATCCCGAATCGATTCGAGTTCTGGCAGGGGCGGCCCGCGCGAAACCACGACCGATTCGTCTATGCTCGCACGGGCGCGGCGTGGGATGTCTTCCGCATCGCCCCCTGATCCTCATGTCTGAAGCACCCTCAAAGTCATCGCTCGACCGCGCCTTGTTTAGGCGCATCATCTCCCTGTTCGCCCCCCACCGACGGCAAGTGATCCTCACGTTGCTCGTCGTGGTCGTGGCGGTCGTGCTGGGCATCGTGCCCGCGTACCTGATCCAGACGATCATCGACCAGGGAATCCAGGGCCGCGACCTCGGCGTCGTGATCCAGTATTCGATCGCCACGCTGATCGTCGTTCTTCTCGCCGCGGCGCTGACCTTGCTCTACGGCTACTGGTCGGTGGTCATCGGGCAGAAGATCATGTGCGACATCCGCGGCAGCCTATACGCCCACCTGCAGCAGATGTCGTTGCGGTTCTTCACCGCCACCCGGACCGGTGAGATTCAAACCCGGCTGATCAGCGATGTCGCGGGGATCCAGAACGTCGTCAGCAGCACGATCACCGAACAGCTGTCGAACTTGGCCATCGTCGTTTCAACGCTGATCGCGATGACCATCATGGATTGGCGCCTCACGCTGCTGAGCGTGGGCATGGTTCCGCTCTTCCTCGTCATCGGCAAAGGCGTCGGCGAATACGCCCGTAAAGTGCGGACCGGCATCCAAGAGCAGACTGGCGAACTGAACTCGATGATGCAAGAGACGCTCTCGGTCAGCGGCATCTTGCTCACCAAGACCGCGGGCAACGGCGACGTGCTCCTTCAGCGATTCGACAAGGAGAACCTCGAACTTGCCAAGTGGCAGATTCGCGGACAGGTGGTGATGTACCTGTTCTTCGGAATGATCCGGCTCATCACCCAGGTCAGCCCTGCGGTTGTGTACTGGCTGGCGGGGTGGCTGTTGATCTCCCAGGGCGACACGTCGATCACCGTCGGCAAGCTCGTCGCCTTCACGGGCCTGCAGATCCGCATGTTCTTCCCGATGACCGGCCTGCTGAGTGCGCAGGTCGAGATCATGAGCTCGTTCGCGCTCTTCGAGCGCATCTTCCAGTACCTCGACTTACCCCACGACATCATCGATAAGCCGGGTGCGCGAGCCCTAGTTCAGTCCGAGATCTCCGGCCGCGTGGAGTTCAGGAATGTGACCTTTGCCTACGACGCCGACGCCGAGACTCCCACCGTTCAAGGGGTGTCGTTCGTGGCGGAACCGGGGCAGCTCGTGGCGCTGGTTGGCCCGAGCGGGGCCGGCAAGACGACGCTGACCTACTTCATTCCCCGGCTCTACGATCCCGACGGGGGCGAAGTCCTGCTGGACGGCACTGATCTACGCGACCTCTCGCTCCGGTCGCTTTCCGAAACGGTCGGCGCGGTGACGCAGGAGACCTATCTGATGCACACTACGATCCGCGAGAACCTGCGGATCGCCAAGCCGGATGCAAGCGACGCGGAGTTAGAGCAAGCGTGCCGCCTCGCCGCGATCCACGACCACATCGCGGGACTGCCCGAGGGGTACGACACCGTGGTCGGCGAGCGTGGCTACAAGCTCTCCGGCGGCGAGAAGCAACGGCTGGCGATTGCCCGTGTGTTGCTCAAGAACCCGAAGGTGCTGATCCTCGACGAGGCCACGTCGGCGCTCGACACCCAGTCGGAGCGACTGATCCAGGCGTCGCTCGCGGGCCTGATGGCGGGCCGGACGACCTTTGCGATCGCGCACCGGCTCAGCACCATCCTCGCCGCCGATCAGATCTTGGTTCTTCAGAAAGGACAGGTCGTCGAGCGCGGCACCCACAAGGAGTTGATCGAACTCGGTGGACTTTACGCGCGCCTGGTGCGTGAGCAGTTCACGCAAGAGGAGGAGCCCTCAGAGGCGTGAAGAAGCGGGACCCGACCGGCCCCCTTGAAGAGGGGTTCGTTCGCCGGGTTGAGGTCGATCGCCGCTCGGTGATCGACCGGGACGAGTTTCCATTCTCCCTCCCCGCGTTGCGCACGTTCGAGCGACTCGAGTTTCATCCCCGCTGCACGATCTTCATTGGCGAGAATGGCTCGGGCAAGTCCACGTTCCTCGAAGCTCTCGCCATCTTGTGCGGATTCAGCCCCGAGGGTGGGGCGAGCGTCCACCGCTTCCGTACGTTCGACTCACACACCGACCTGCACGAGTCGCTGCGTCTAGTTCGCGGAGCGGAGCGGCCCACCGACGACTTCTTCCTGCGTGCGGAGTCGTTTTACAACGTGGCCAGCTACCTGGATCAGGCCGCCAAAGAAAGCGGAGGGACGCCACGTATCGGCTACGTTCATTCTCGGTCGCATGGCGAGGGGTTCCTGGACCTGTTCAAGTCCATGCGAGCAAACGGTCTGTATCTGCTGGACGAACCCGAGTCGGCGCTTTCGCCCGCCCGCCAGCTCGCCTTCCTCATGCGGACGAACGATCTGATTCAGGGAGGATCGCAGTTCATCATGGCAACCCACTCGCCGATCTTGATGGCGTATCCGGACGCATGGATCTACGAGTTCACGCCTGATGGTATCGAGCGAGTGTCGTACGAGGACACCGAGCACTACCAGATTACACGTTCGTTCCTGCAGGCGCCTGGTCAGTACCTGCACCACCTGTTCAATCAGGTTTAGGGGGCTACCCAGCTTCCAGGTGCATCGTCTCGATGCGCCGAATGGTGCGCGTCTTGGAGTTCATCAGAATCGACTCCGTGGTGGCGTAGTCGCGGCGATACCGCACACCCTTGAGCAAGTCTCCCGACGTGATGCCGGTCGCGGCGAACATGACGTTGCCGCGGGCCAGATCCTCGGTGCGGAAAACCGCGTCGAGGTCCTTGACGCCCATCTTCAGCGTCCGCTCGCGTTGCTCTTCGCTGCTGAAACGCAGCCGCGCCTGCATCTCGCCTCCGCGACACTGGACCGCGGCGGCTGAAATGACGCCCTCTGGAGCGCCACCGATGCCCATCAAGCCGTCGATTCCCGAGTCGGGATCGAGCGCCGCAATCGCGACGCTGAGGTCGCCATCAGGGATCAGATGGACCCGGGCGCCGGCCCCGCGGATCTCGGCGATGAGTTCGTCGTGACGAGGCCGCTCGAGGACCCCGATGATCAGTTCGTCCATCGTCTTACCCAGAGCCTTGGCCATGAGCCGGAGATTCACGCGCGGGGGCAGCGTGATATCGATCACGCCCACGCATTCCTCGCCCACGACGAGCTTCTCCATATAGCAGTCGGGCGCGTGCATCAGAAAGCCCTCGCCCTCGACCGCGGCGGCCAGGACGGCGATCGCGTTTGGCGTGCCGTTCGCGCAGAGGTTCGTACCTTCGAGCGGGTCGACGGCGATATGCACTACCGGTCCATTGCCCGAGCCGAGCTCCTCGCCGATGAAGAGCATCGGCGCTTCGTCGCGCTCGCCCTCGCCGATGACGATGACGCCTCGCATATCGAGTTCGTTGAGAACGCTGCGCATCGCTTCGCAGGCGGCCTGATCGGCGGAGTTGCGATCGCCCTTACCGACCCACCGTGCGCTGGAAAGCGCCGCGGCTTCGGTGACGCGGAGAAAGTCTAGGTGGATTCGATCCATATTGAACCTAGTGTACAAGATGACGTGTCTTGGCTTGTTGGCGTGTTGGTACGTTGGAGTGTTGGGATGCTGTTGCTCCGCCCCATCTGGATGTTTCCTGCGCGCATCGGTTGAGCCCTCGGACGCTCTTGGCTCGGATGGCAAAAGTCCAGACGTCGAAGCATCCAACAATCTAACAATCTAACCAGACCAACACGCCAACGCGCTAAGACACGTCCACCGGCACCGACCCGTGCCGCAACGATTCCGTAGCCGCGACTCCGGTTGCCACCGCCATGCGGGCCGCCCAGGGCGACGTGATCGGCACGACGCGATCCTCAAGGTAGCCGACAAACTCCTCGATGATCCGGTGATCGGCACCTGCGTGCGGGCCTTCGGCTTCGGGAATAACCAGTTCCATATCACCATTCTCGCGGTACGCGTGGTGGTTCTGGTTCCACAGTCGCACCACCGCGCCGGGGCCATCCCCGAAGTTCTCGATCCGACCCTCGTCGCCGATGATCGTGTAGTTGCGCCACGCGTCAGGCGTGAAGTGGCACTGCTGATAGGTGGCCAAGACGCCGTTGTCCATCTCCATGAGCATGACGTTGACATCCTCGACGTCGACCGTATGATAGACGGGCTTCAGCGAGCGCGGCGGCCACGTCCGCTCAAAGGCCACCGGGTAGTTTTCGCCTTCGGGCAGCCTCTCGGTCTGATCCCCATACACCGCCAAGCGACCCATCGCGGTCACCCGCTTCGAATATCCGCCGCATAGCCAGTGCAAGACGTCGAGATCGTGCGAGCCCTTCTGTAGCAGCAACCCGGTCGAGCGAGATCGGTCAGCGTGCCAATCTCGGTAGTACGCTTCCCCACCGTAGCTGACGAAGTGGCGACACCACGCGGTCTGGACCTTGCCTATCGCGCCAGACTGGATGAAATCGCGAAGGGTTTGCACCACTGGAAAATGGCGCATGTTATGGCCAAGGTACAGCTTGGTACCGGTTCGCTCCGCAGCAGCCAGGATCGTGTCGCAGTCGGCGACGGTGATCGCCATGGGCTTTTCGAGATAGACCGGGATGCCCGCCTCGAGAAAGGCCACCGCGTGCTCCACGTGCAGCCAATCCGGCGACAGGATAAAGGCACCGTCAAGCTTATGTTCCAGCAGTCCCCGATAATCGGCAACCGTCGTCCCGCCCGTGAAGGCAGCAAAATCGTCTCGCGCTTCCCCATTGGGATCGGCGAGCGCCGTCAGATGCCAGCCCCGCTCGGGTTGATGTGCAAGCTTAGGAAGTTGCTTGCGAAGCCCCCAGCCGACAACACCAAAGTTCATGAGGTGAGTCCAAGGATGGCATCCATTGCGTTCGACGTGTTGGCGACACGCACGAGGGGATAGTGCCGGTAGTACGGGATCATCTCCGCAACAAGCGGGCCTTCGTAGCCGATCTCGCGGATGGCCTCCATCACCTCTGGCCAGTTCACGTCGCCCTCCAGCAGGTCAACGAATCCGTCGATGTTCCCGACGCTGCGGCGGAAGTCCTTGAAATGAATCCCGACCACACGCGAACCAAGATGACGCAACCAGTCCTCGGCGTATCCGAAGGGCTGGAGATTGCCGACATCGACGTAAGCTCCAACCCACGGACTGCCGAACTGGTCGATAAACGACGCCATCTCGGCGGGACTCAGCAAGAACCGATTCCAGACGTTCTCGATGCCCATGCGAACGCCGTTCTGCTCAGCCGCCTGCAGCAACGATCGGATGCCTTCGGTCGCGTGCTGCCACACGTGAGCGTAGCTCAGCACCGGCCGGTCGGGCATGAAGAAAACGTCGACGGTGCCGGGAATGGTCAGGTGCGTCTTGACGCCAAGCCAGTTCGCGATCTGGAGCATCGTCTCGAGATCGGTGCGAGCTTGGGCTCGGACGTCTGGATCGCCGTCGGCCAAGCTGCGACCCCAATAGAGTCCGCTTGCGGTACTCGCGACTGCCACGCCGTGCGATGCCGCTGCCGCCAGAATCTCACGGCATCGAGATTCCGTTGCATCGGTGCCGAACGCGGATCCTGGCTCGCCGATGGCGATCTCGACTGCCGGGAAGCGGTGCGCCGCCGCGATTCGGATGAACTCGATGGGGTCGAGCGTGCCTTCAAGCCCCCCGGGCACCGACCAATAGTTGAGCGACTTCAACAACATGCACGGCATTTTGACGCAAGCCAGCTAAAGTTCTGCTTGATTGGCACGGACTTACACGGAGTCTGGGCGAACCGAGCCAATCCGTGCGAACCGGAACCAGCCTGAGTCAACCCGAGCCATCTTAAGCAATCCGTCAGGCTGGACGCTTCAGAGCCAGATGCTGGCTGTCGTCCTGGTGAGACATCGTGTCGAAGTGACTCACCCGATTTCGACCGTTTTCCTTGCTGTAGTACAAGGCAGCGTCCGCTCGGAGAAGCGCATCCTCCGGCGAGTCGTCATCGAAGCGCGAGGTGGCAACACCAAGGCTCACCGTGATTTCTCGCAGAGGCCATGCTTCACATTCGATCGCTTGCCGCATGCGTTCTGCGACGGCCACTGCGGAGGTCATGTCGGTATCCGACAGAACGATCGAGAACTCTTCACCGCCGTACCGCGCTACCATTTCGTTGTCGCGAGAACAGCGCTGCAAGATTTCGGCCACCTTCTTCAAAACCTCATCGCCCGCGGGATGGCCGAACGTGTCGTTGAACGCCTTGAAGTGATCGACGTCGATAAGCACGACGGAGAAGTTCTTGCGGCGCTTCACATCGCCGAAGTCGTTCTCGAGTTCCTCGCGGAAACGGCGGTGGTTCCAAACCCCCGTCAGACCATCGGTTACAGCCAGAGCTGAAAGCCTCTCGTTGGCTTCTTCCAGGGCGCGCTTCTGCAGTTCGAGGTCGCGGGCAAACGTCTTGATGCACTGCTCGGCCTGGCGACGCTCGGTAATGTCCTGATTAGTTGCAATTCCCCCTAGGACCTCGCCATTGACACCGTGCATCGGAATCACATTGCAAATGAGATGGCGCTCCCCGTGTCCCGGCGACATGTGCACCCAATCGACCCCTTGCTGAGCTTTCCCTTCAAAGATGTCCCTGACGAGTTCTTGATTCCAGAATCCCGCGTCGCGGCCCTTGAAAGCCTCCCAAACCGGTTTCATGAGCGCCGATTCAGGATGCTCGCCAAAGAGATCGGCAGCCGCACAGTTCCACTCGTGAATCAGTCCTTCGCGGTTGAAAGTGAAACACGCGACCGGGAGGTCGCTGAACAATTCCTCAAAGCGGCGGGAGGCCAGGGTGAGCCGATCGTTCATGTTCGTCAGGCGCTCGCCTGCCAGTTTGAGTTCTTCCTGCTGGCGGCGAAGTGAGTCCTCAGCGGCGAGAACGCGATGAGCTACCTTCAATCGGGCTAGCAGTTCTTCACGGTCGAGCGGCTTGGTAAGGAAGTCATCGACGCCTGCTTCATACGCTCCCAACGAGTCTTCACGCTGGCTCTTTGCGCTAAGCAGGATTACATAAACGTAGCCGGCGGCGGACTTCCTGAGTCGTTCGCAAAGTTCGATACCGTCCATCTCCGGCATCATCCAGTCGGAGATGACGACCCGGAAGTCGGACTCTTTAAACTTCTCGAGCGCTTCAACGCCGTTGACGGCGTGGGTGACGTCATAGCCCTTCTGTTCGAGGACCTTTCGAAGCAGCAATGCGGAAACCGAATCGTCTTCGACGATCAGAATTCGCTTCCATGGACTCGATTTACGCTTCGCCTGGCCACCCATCGGTTTCCCTCCCGATTGAATCATCGGAGGCTAAGCAGGTCTCGAACGCCCAGAGTATTGCCAGGTTTCGTCTGAACAACGGTCGAACGACCACCAAATCTCGAACCGTCCGTTATCCTAGTTGAGTACTGCTCGTAAGCGGCAAGGGCGTGGCGAAGCGGTGTTTTAGGAGAATCATGTCTGGATCGATGTTGAAGCCTGTCACGCTGCTCGCCTGTCTGCTGGCCGCGGTAACCGCCCTCGCGGCCGACGACCTGATTATTGGCGAGCACAAGCTCACACTTGAGAGAGCCAAAGAGATTGCCGTACCTGTGGGCGAGATTACGCGCCAAGATCCTTCCGGATTCTTCGTCATCGCCTTGAAACCAGGCGTTGCTTTCGAGGTCGCGCAGGCACAGCTGGCCCCGAAAGTGAAGTACGTGATGCCCGCAACGGCGCTTGCTCCCGACACGAGCAGCCTCACCTCTGTTCGCCAGTATCTGAAGTTCGTCAATGCCCGCTATGATGTGATGACCGGCTTCCCCGCCAGCATGGCCAGAGAACGCGGCGACAAGCTTGGCAACGGGTTTTACCGGGCCCTCGAGTGGTTTCTTCAAACGCGCAGCGACCAGAACGGCAACTGGGATCCCCGCTGGATGTACGAAGCCACCCAACACCGCGATCAGATGCCGCCCGCGGAATGGCCCCGAGTCGGGGGAAGCCTCGCGCCGTCGGGCAGCTTCCAATACGTCGGCCCGAAGAATCTCGACATCCCGTACTCGACCTATTACGGCAAGAGGCCCCTCAGCGGGCGCAAGTCAGCCATCGCCTACGCTCCCTCGAACGCTTCGATCATCTACACCACCTCCGCGGGC
The DNA here is from genome assembly GCA_020850325.1 of Methanoregulaceae archaeon. Classification (GTDB taxonomy): domain Bacteria; phylum Armatimonadota; class Fimbriimonadia; order Fimbriimonadales; family Fimbriimonadaceae; genus JANJUB01. Next base: position 310,096 of record JADZEW010000008.1, on the reverse strand, counting down.
GGCGGAGTGTGGAAGTCAACGAATGGCGGGAGTTCCTGGACAGGCCTGAGCGATAGCTGGACTGGGCTCAACGCGGAGAGCGTCGCCATCCATCCAACCGATCCAAACACGGTCTACGTCGGGACCGGCGATTACGAGGGCTTCCCTATCCTCACGTTCGGCATCATGAAGACGACGAACGGCGGAACAACGTGGACCAACGTCGGCCAGGCTCAATTCGGCAACTCCGTGGTGTCCAAGATTGTCATCCTTCCGAACAGCCCCAACACCATCGTGGTATCGACCGGGCGCGGCGGAGCTGGCCAGAATGGCGGCGACATCTGGCGATCGACTGACGGAGGGGCCAGTTGGACAGCCACCGATGCCCCCGCTGCGAACTGGGAAGAGGTCGTTTTAGGCGCAGCGGACCAACAAGGCAACCGCACGCTGTGGGCTGTCGGCACCCATGGAAGCGTGGCGGGCGGGCGCCTTGCAAAGTCCACCGACGGCGGTGCAACGTGGACGGCGGTCACCCCTCCTTACACGGGTGGCACCCCTTCGGCGGTCGATATCGCGTGCTCAAAGCTAGACCCGAACACCCTGTACTACCTGAGCGTGGCCAACAACACGATCTACAAGTCCACCAACGGTGGTACATCGTGGTCCAGCATCACGACCGGATTCCCGACCGGTAGCAACAACTACAACTGGAGCCAGAAGACCTATGACTACTACATCGACTGCGCCACAAACGGAGCCGCCGATGCGGTGTTTGTCGGGCTCATTACCGTCGCTTATTCGCCCAACGGTGGCGGAAGCTGGATCGATATCGGGCGGACGTTTGGGCCCTCGCCGATTAACACTCATAACGACCAGCATTGCTGGGCGGTAAACCCAAGCAACCCGGCGGAGTTCATCATCGGCAACGACGGTGGCGTTCATCGGTTCACGATGAGCAACTTCGGCACGGGGGCCGGCACATGGACTGGGCTCAACGCGGACATTTTCGATTGCCAGTTCTACGAGATGATTCCGCACCCGACCAATGACAACGTGGTCCTCGGAGGCACCCAGGACAACGCGAGCCCAGCCGCCCGGGGCGACCTTAACAACTGGGACAACCTGTGGGCCGGTGACGGCGCTTGGCCGGCGTTCAATCTGAACAATCCGGACACCCACTACACCCAGAGTTACAACCTGAGCGTGTACCGTTACGATGGGCTCACCGACTACTCTCCGTCGCAACTGAGCGTGACCGGGGGCGGAGCGTTCATTGCCCCCCTCATTGCTGCTGGCAACGGCGCGGAAATCTTTGGGGCGAACGCCCGGCTGCAGTACTACAGCGGCTCTGGAACCGCTTTCACCGCCCGAACTCAGGTACTCGCCGGCGGCAGTTACGCCTATGTTCTTGAACTTGCCAGGGCCCCGTCTGACATGAATGTGATCTACACCGGTTCCAACGATGGCCAACTCTGGCGAACGCCCGACAAGGGGGTCAACTTTGTTCGGGTTGACGCTGGCCTCGATGATCGCAAGTTCGGTGCGATCTCGGTCTCCTGGACCAACCCGAGCGACGTCCTCGTGGGATTTAGCGACGCCGGTAACTTCGGCCATGTATGGCGATGCACAAACACGCTCGCGGGCACACCCGTTTGGACCAATGTCAGCGGCACCGGCCAAACCGGCCTGCCATCGAGCGGGGTCCAATCGATCGCCCGCGATCCTTACCACCCAAACACTTGGTACGTGGGAACCGACATCGGGGCTTTCATGACGACGGACGCTGGGACCACGTGGGCGCGCATGAATGCGCTTGGCCTGCCCAACACCCAGGTAACTGGGCTCCACATCAACGGAACCAAGACCTACCTCTATGCCTCCACCTTTGGCAGAGGCATCTGGCGCATCCCGATCATTCCGGCGGGCAGCGATATCAGCGGCCGGATCACCGAGAACGGCGTCAACATGCCAAACGTCAACGTGACGTTAGCGCGATGGCAGGACATCAAGCCCACCATCGCTTCGACACCAAACTCTCCGATCCCTGACAACAACCCGACGGGCGTGACCGCAAACCTATACGTCCCGCTCAGCGCCACGATCAAGAACACCGAGGTGTATGTCCGAATCACGCATACCTACATTGGCGACCTGCAGGTCGTGCTCAGCCATCCGGATGGCACGCAGGTGACGCTCCATGATCGCACCGGTGCTGGCACGGACAACATTGACCAGCTGTACTCGACCGCTGTCTTCAATGGTAAGAACTCCCGAGGGACATGGAAGTTAATCGTCCGCGACTTGGCCACCCAAGATACGGGCACCCTGAACCAGTTCAACGTCATGCCCACCTACGAAGGGTATAGCAACCTGTCGACCGCCGTGACCGATGCCAGGGGCCTCTACGCGTTCACTGACATCCCTGCCGGAAACTACCGGATCTACCCGTGGATCACCGGCAAAATGTTTGGCCCGCGTTGGCGCCTGCTGACGTGCCCACCCAGCGCGTCTAACCAGAACTTCGTTGCGGGTCCTTACACCACTCTCGACTCGTTGTCGATCAACCCAAACACGATCTACGGGCTGACGGCAACGACGGCGAACCTGAGCTTGACTCGAGCCGCCCCGTTTGCCATGAACGTAGCGATCACCAAGACTTCGGCGTTGATCTACACCCCAACGTCCTTGATCTTGAACAGCGGCGAAACAAACAAGAGCTTCTCTGTCACGGGGGGCAATGTCACCTCAGAACTCACCGGCACGGTCACCGCCTCCTTTGAGGGCGTCAGCCGAACCGCGACGATCGTCGTAAAGGTCAAACCCGTCATGACCGGGTTGTCAATGTCCCCCGCATCCATGAAAGGAGGCCAGACCTCGACGGGTACGGCCACCATCTCGCTCCCCGCAATCAGCGGGGGATCGAACATGATCGTCAAGTTGACGGATAACTCGGTCTACGCAGCCACGCCAGCGAATGCCCAGTTCCCCAACGGAGCGACGTCAACCACGTTCAGTGTCATTACCGCTGCGGTGTCGACGACTCAAAACGTGACGATATCGGCAAACTTCTACGGATCGAACCGAACGACCACGCTCACGCTGACCCCGTAATTGGCCTCAATGCCCCGGGAGCCCATGCTCTCGGGGCATTTTGTTTTTGCAGATTCTAGGTTTAGCAAGACCGCCTCCCGGTGCAATTGCTGGGCCCCAGATTGGCGTATAAATGAAGTGTGGCATCTGGAAATGGGTGCCGCAAATCAAGGTCAAAAAGGAGGAAAACCATGTTACTGAATCGACAGAATCCACTTCGTGAACTCGACCAGTTGATGGAATCCATCGACAGCCTTTGGGGCCAGGTTCCTGCGCTGGGTATGCCGACCAACGTGCCTTTGGACATCTACGAGAAGGACAACGCGCTCTTTGTGCGTGCGTCACTCCCCGGGATGAAACCGGAAGAAGTCGAGGTGGCATTCGAGCGAGATGTACTGACGATTCGCGGTGAGACCAAGGCCGAGTGGGAAACCACCGAGGCAAAGGTGTATCGGCGTGAATCTCGGTATGGGCGGTTCGCGCGGTCGGTCCGCATTCCGGAGGGATATGCCCTCGATCAGGCCGAAGCAACCTTCAAAGATGGCGTGATTGAAATCCGTCTTCCGAAGACGGAGATGGCAATGCCGGAAGTGAAGCGGATTCCGCTTCGCGCCGCCAACGAGGCCGAAAAGGCCGATTCACCCGGAGTCAACACGTAGACGCGACTTCGGGTTCCCTCCCCTCGGTCTCGTGGGGGGAGGGCTTTTTTGTGGACTACTTCAGCAGTGCCTTTGCGATGATCAGCTTCTGAATCTCCGTCGCGCCTTCGCCGATTTCCGTCAGCTTTGCGTCGCGCCACAGCTTCTCAATCAGGAAGTCGAACGTCATGCCGCGTCCACCGTGGATTTGCAGCATCTTGTTCGTAACGTCCCGCGCCGCCTCAGAGGCGAAGAGCTTAGCGTAGGATGATTCCTTGACCACCGGCAGACCCTGATCGTACATCCAAGCGGCTTGGTGAACCAAGAGTCGGGCGGCCTCAACTTGCATCGCGCTCTCGGCGACCATGTTCTGCACCGACTGCATCTGAGCGAGCGGGCGATTGAACTGCTCGCGGCCCTTGGCATACTCGATGCCCTCTTCAAGCGCCTTCTCGGCGATGCCTAGCGCCATGGCGCCGATGCCGATGCGCCCGCGGTAAAGCAGCGAAATGACCTGCTCGAACGACCCCGGAGTGTGCCACGCAACGGCGTCCTTCATCCGGAAGTGGAGCGTGTAAGAAGCCGAGACCCCAGTGGTGGCAATGCGGCCGACCTCTTCGAAACCGGGCTGATCCTTCTCCATGAAGAACGCGCTGAGTTCCGTATCGCTGACCCGGGCAATGATGATGAACAGCTTGGCAAAGCCGCCGTTCGTGATGAACATCTTCTCGCCGTTCAAGTGGAAGTAGCCCGGCCGACCCTCGATCGGCGTTGCGAACGTCTTGACCCGACGCGCATCGCTGCCCGCATCCGGTTCGGTGAGTCCCCACGAAAGAGGAATCGACCCGTCGAGCACCCCCGGAAGATACTTGGCGCGTTGCTCGTCGTTTGCGAAATGCTCGAAGTGGGCGACGCAGAGCGCATTCACCGCCGCAACGTTCATCGAAAGCGCCGGGTCGCCCTTAGCGAGAATGCGGCACATCTCGGCGTACGTTTGGCAGCTATAGCCTCGTCCCCCATACTCCTTCGGCAACACACAGGATGTAAAGCCCTTCGCGGCACAGATCGTCCAGATGTCTTTGGGAAACGTCGATTTTTCCCAAACTCGAGTTTGAGGGAGTGCGACCTCGTCCACAAACTGCTGAACCGAGGCTAAGAACGCCTTTTCTTCGTCGTTGAAGTGCAAAACCATTATCGTTGATGATACTTAACCCCACGAAACATCCGCCGATGATATATCCTGAACCTGCGTAGATTAAGAAACCGCCCTATGCTGCCCATCTATCAAGACTTGGCCATCGATTCGCGACGAGCTGTGCTCCAGGAGTTGCTCCTTGGCCCCAAGACCGTATCCCAGCTCGTCGAGGCCACTGGCTATAAACAGCCCAACGTCAGCAACCATCTTGCGAAGATGCGCGAGCACGACTCGGTACGCGTGACCCGCGATGGACGACTCATGATCTACCGACTCGCCGGGCCTGAGATTGCTGAAGCGGTGCGAATGGCCGGTGCGGTTCGCAGCCAAGTGCTCACCGAACTCAACCTTGCCGAACTTGCCGAGCGATTTGCGCACTTCGGCGTCATGGGCGACGAGACCCGTTGCGCGGACGTGATCGACTTTGTTCTGCGCACTGGCCAGCCAGTTATTGAAGTCTACGAAGACTTGATCTCGAGATCCATGCACCTGGTGGGCAGGATGTATGAGCAACGGGCGATCGACGAAGCTCAAGAGCACGCCGCGAGCGAAATCACGGAGCGTATGCTCGCTCGGATCAGCAGTGCGCAGCTTCCCGCACGCCCGAATGGGCGAACGGCGGTGCTTGGGTGCGCGGCAAACAACTGGCACACCATCGGACTGCGCATGCTGGCCGACTACCTGCGACAGCAAGGTTGGAAAGTTGTCTTCCTGGGCGCGAACGTTCCGACCGAGGCGTTTTCGAGGTCGGTTGGGCAGCATCAAGCCCACGTGGTGATGGTCTCATCATCGGCGGAGTCGATTCAGGAAGCGCGAACGTTGATCAAGGAACTGAAGTCGACTTATCCGTCGGCCATTCTCGCTCTGGGTGGATCCGGACCATTGAGGGCGCCGGAACGCTTCGAAGATCTGCCCGTCGACTTCCGCGGCTTCTCGCTCCGCGACACGGCAACTCAACTCACCTCGTGGCTCGAGGGAAAGACTAACCGGACGTCCGGATCGCGCTCAAGCGAGACTGCTGAGATTGAAGCTGGCTGACGGCTTGTTCCATCCGGGCAAACTTAGCGCGTAGTGACACCTGTTTGTCAGCCAGCCGCTCCTGAAGGTCTGAAATGGACTCGTCGATCGTTTTGATCTGGTCCGTAAGGGACTGGTCCGTGGCGGTGAGCACTCCATTCACCGAGTCAGTCATGCCGCCGATCAGGTCCGTGAAGATCGGGGACATGCCCTTGGTGAACAAGAGGCTGCCGACGGCCCCAAGCGTATTGCCCGTGTAAAGGAACTGCAGTCCTTCGGTGTTCGCGTTTCCAGTCGATCCGGTCAGCATTTGCCCTGAGCCGGTCGTTGACTCCCCATTGATCGTGCCCGCGACATCAACGCCCGCTACTACAATCTCATTTGTGCCCCAGCCAGAGGTGTTCCCTGCCGCGGCTCGGTTGCTGGCGACCGTAAAGGTGCCGGGGGTTCCGTACTTCTTTGCCGTCAGTTGAAGCTTTCCGCCGTCGAGCGTGGCGCTCACCAAGTCTTTGAGCTTGGCGTCATTGTTGATTCGCTCGACAATCTGCGCCTGAGTCATGCCCGCATCCAACACCAGTTCGTAGGAGTTGTTGCCGAACGCGGATCCGCCGAACGTCAGGAACTCCTGCTCGAGCAGCGGATCGGTCTGCACTCCTTCGGCCCGTAGGGCATGCTGGGTAGCGAGTTGACTGATGACCACCGAGTAGCCAGCCGGTCCGGAAGCACGCGTCTTCGACGTCGATGACACGAACTGGATCTGCGCATTGGCTGACGATCCGACCGCTCTGAACAACGACGAAACCCCCGTCAGGTTGTTCGCAAGCGCGGAGTCCAAGGTCGCCTCGTTCACCGTAAGCTGGCCTTCCGAGCTGAAGGTGAACCCAAGCTGGGTCAGATTCGTGATTGATCCCGAAAGCCCGGTCGGCGAACTGAACAGCGCGGACGCGAGTTGGGCATCGATCCCTTGGACCGTCGCGTCGCCAAAGAGCCCGCCCGCCGCAAACGTATCCTTGTCGAACTGGGTGTTGGTCTTGACGAACTGTGTGACCGCGTTGTAGGCATCGACGAACTCTTGGACTTTCTGCTTAATCTGCGCAGTGTCCTTGGCCAGCGTCAACGTCGAGGTCTCAGGGGTGGTCTCGTTTGCCTTGAGCAAGTTGATCGTCGCGCCGGGAATGACGTTCGCAATCGTGTTCGATGCGCTCGTGAGGCTAATCCCGTCAAGCTCATATGCGGCGTCTTGGGCGGTGATCATCGGGTTGCCGTAGCTTCGCTGGAGCACACCCAGGGCCTCAAGCCCGTGGTCGGGATCGTCGAAAGTCGTCAGCCCGGTGATATCGAGATGATAGGTGGTTGCCCCATCCTTGCTGACCGTTCGCACCGTGGCGGCTGCGCCGCTGCCGCTCGTGTTGATCGCATTCGCGACATCCTGAAGCGTGGCGGTGTCGAAATCAACAGTGACATTGATGCCGTTCAGGTTGAACGTCTTGCTGCCCGGGCTCGTGAGATTCAGTGCAGATGCGAGGCTCGTGCTCGGACTGGAGAAGGCAATGCTGGTTGCGCCCCCAGTGATGGGCTCGCGAATGGCTAGGGCCCCGCTCGTAAGGCCAAGCGTTTCTGCGATCGATCCCGTCGCATCTCCGATCTGCACTTTCCCAGCAACACCCGAAGCATTAGCAGTCAGCGTGAGATAGGCATTGCCCGTACCACCGTCGATGATGCTTGCCGTCACTCCCGAGGAGGTAGCGTTGATCTTCTGAGCGATCGTCGTCAGGCTGTCGGTGGTGGCAACCGTCACTCCCTTACCGTTGATCGTGAAGGAGCCCGAGAGGTTCATGGCCTCCGAAGCGGAGTTTTGGGCCGCCGAAGATACTTTGTGAGCTTGGGCTAGCTTCGAGATTTTGAGTTCGTACGTGCCGGCGACCGCTGACGACGTACCCGTGATGGTCGCTACTTCGACCTTGCTGCTGGTGGCGGTGATCGGATTGAAGGATCCGCTCGAGTTCAAGGCAGAAGCCGCTGTGGAAAGCGCGGTCAGTCGGCCTTTGAACTGGTTAAGCAGGTTCTGGCGAGCACCAAGCTGCTGCTGCCGAATTTGAAGCCGCTGGATGGGAATTGCTTCGATCTGCAACAAGCGCGAGATGATCGACTCGGTGTCGATGCCGCTGCTGATGCCGCTAAAATTGATGCCTGAAAGGCTGCTACCGAGACTCATCCCATATGGATGATCGGACGAGTCCGACACAATCTGCATCTCTGCAGCGTCTTAAGCCTAGGCAAGCTACGTAGGATTGCGGGGGAAAACAACGAATTGACGCCACGCCACGGGTGGGTCACTTGATTCTTCCCTCGCAATTAAGCAAGAATAAGGAGTTATGGAGGGTCAAGGATGAAGTTTCTACGTCTATTCACTACGTTCCTCGCTGTCGCGGCATGGGGCCTCGTCAGTGCCGGAACGATCACGGTGACGTCGCCGGCGCAAGGTTCGGCCGCGAATCCAACCCCGGTCAAGGGATCGACCTCGATCAACTTCAACATCACGGGCGGTATCACCGAGGTGACCGTCAACGTGCGGATTTTCCGGCTTGACACCAACACGCTTTACCGAACCCTCAATCCGGTCAAGGTGACCCCCGACACCCAGGGACGCGTCAGCGGCTCGACAACGATGACCTTCTCCAAAGGCATCGACCCCGAGATTCCCTACCGAGTCGAAGTTCGCGCAACGGAGCTTAGCCGTCCGGACAACACCTACAACGCCGACCAGAACATCTTCATCAAGCCCGACTTGACGGCACCAAAGCTTCTTCAGTTCAACCCGTTGCCGAACTCCTTCGTGAAGGGAGTCGTCACCATCCGCGTCCGAATTTCAGAAGAGAACCTGAAGGACTGGCGCGTTCAGGTGAATAACGCCGACCTGCCCAACGGCGACGGTACGACCGTCGATGCACTCGGTCGATTCACCGTCACCTGGGACACCTCGGGAGAGCAGTTCGACGGCCCTAAGACGGTCACCGTACGGGTCCGAGACACGGCCGACAATGAAGTCACCCAGAATATTCCGGTCACGATCGACCGCGTTAAGCCGGTCATCAGCATCCTGACCCCGCAGGATAATGCGACGTTCTCCTCCGGTAGCACAATCACGGTCGTCGTCGACGTCCGAGACTTCAGCAGCTCGAGCGTAGCGGTAACGGGCGTCGATGTGGTTGTCCGCAATACCGCCGGAGCGTTCGTTATGAGAGTCGCGCGGACTTCTTTCAGCGCTGCAAACGCCACCACGGCGCGCTGGACGGGTAGGATTCGCTGGGTGAGCGGGCAGCTGCCACCTACCTTCCGCATTCATGTGACCGCAATCGACAAAGCCGGCAACGTCGCGACTCCGCAAGTGGTCACGGCCAGAATCGGTAGCTAGGAGATATCGAACCCTTGAATATGAGCCGCATGAGATACCTATCGCTCGCTTTGGCCGTCGCTCCCGCGGCGGCTTGGTCTCAGGTTCCTGACCTCGTGAACGCCTTCGATGCCGGCGGTCGTGCCGTCGGAATGGGAGGCGTAACCAGTGTGACCGGATCCGATACGTTGTCCGGGTACTACAATCCAGCCGGGCTGGGATATGTCAACCGGGCCACGCTCGGACTCACGTTCCGAAACATGCCGGAATCACGCACGGTGGTGACCGGTGATATCGGACCGACGGGTACGCAACGACTCGCGACGTCGGGCCAGGGTGGCCCGACAGCGATGGGTCACGCTGGTGTGGCGATCCCGATTGGCGGTCGCAACGGTTCGACCAACGGTACGGTCGCGCTGACGCTAACCAAGGGCGGAGTCCTTCGAGACTTGCGCACGGGTGGCGCAGGATTGACCGAAGGTGGCAACCCTGCAGGCGGCTACCGGCAACTCTTGAAGTCGACGACCGACTTCGTGAACTTGTCCTATGGCCGAACCACCGGTGATGGCGCGTTCAACTACGGTGTTGGAATCGTCTACGCCCTAAACCGGCAGATGAACCACAAGGTCGCGCCGAGCGGTACTTCGACCTTTGACGCCGACGCCACCGGACTCGGGTTGCAGGTCGGAATCTTGGCCACTCCTCCCGGGGGCAACAATCTAAGCTTCGGAGCCAGTGTGCGCACGCCGATCAAACTTCGCGGCGGTAACGGTAGTCCTCTTATTTACGAGCGGATTCCCGGCCGGATGCAGGCCGGTTTGGCTTTCCGCAAGGATGGATTCCGTGGCGGACGCGATTTCATGGTCTTCGGGGCCGAGCTGTCGTACTTCTTCGGCGGTGAGAGTTCCGCCTTCATCGATCGGGATACCCAGACCATGTTCGGCATTGGTGGCGAGTACCACTACAGCATGGGCAGCGGGGTGATCCCCGTTCGACTGGGCTACAACTTCATTCAGAAGGGCGGCCAGTTCTTTGGCCCGCGAAACACCTTCACGTTCGGCCTGGGATATCGGCCGAGCAACAGCGACTGGGGCATCGACGTGAACTGGGGAAGACCCCAAAGTGGCGGCAGCGATTTCAGCCTCAGCTTAGTCTATAGATTCGGGAAGTAGGGATGCGAAAAATCACGGTCATCGTAGGATTGATGGCGTTGGCGGTTTCTATGGCCTCCAGCCAGGGATGGATGTCGGCCTATGAGGCAGGACTGACTGCGGCAAAGGGTGGGAAATGGACCGAGGCCAGAGTCGCGTTCAAGCAGGCCGCGGCCTACCGAACCGACGACGTTTCTGGGGAGACAACCTTGCCCGGCTCGATTACCGAGCGCCGCAAGTGGAGGAACGGCTCGCCGTACTCTCCCAACTTCCTCAGCGCGTACGCCGGCTTCAAGCACGCGCTTTCGATTGCGGGGGACGACAAGAACGCCCTGCTCGGCGAAGTAACCGCAGAGTTCGAGGGCCTGTTGGCTAAGAACCAGCTGAGCGCGGCCACGTTCTACTTCCTCAACCAGATTTTCATCATGTCGGGCAATACCGAGAAGCGACTCCAACTCCAGGAGAAGTACCAATCGGTGTCCTCAAAGCTGACGTGGCGCATCGACGGTGACGGCATGTTGCCGGAAGACGTCGCCGCGGTCGCTCAGAGCTACCCGGGCACGTCTCCTTCCACCACGTCGTCCAATACGACGACGACGACCACGGCAGGCGGCACGACGACGACCGTCACATCGCCGACTACCGCCGGTTCGACGACTGTTGCTCCCCCGGCCGGAGTGGTCGCACCGCTCCCCGAAAAGTACGCGCTGATCATCGGCAACTCGATGAGCGGCATCGATGGGACGGCTTTGGCCTTCGGCAGCGACGACGGACAGCGGGTCCGCGAAGCTCTCGTGACCCACGCCGGATACCTCGACAGCAATATCGATCTGATCCTAAACGCCACCGCTGAGCAGATTCGCAGCAGTGTCAAGGCACTCTCGGATCGCATTCCCGAGGAAGCGACCGTCTTCATCTACTTCACCGGCGTGGGAGTCAACCTCGACGGCAAGGACTTTCTCGCTGGGGTAGACGCAACAAACCTGACGGATTCCAACTCGATGGTCGCCAAGGCCGAGGTGTACTCGACCCTGATGCGCAAGGGTGCTCGGGTCTATGCGTTCTTCCAAGCCAGCCGGCCGGTTCAAACGGGACGCTATTTCGGCATGGAAGTGCCGATGGTCGGTCGGATCGCCCAGGTTCAAGCCACGCTCCCCGGGGCAAGCGTCGCTAGCTACATGCGCAACGGCAAGGAAGTCGGCCTCTTCACCGACTCGCTCGTCAGCACGCTCGCTGAGTTGCGAACGAACCGTATCCCGATTCAGGAGTTCGGCTGGCAGGTGTTCTACCGCATGCGTCGGGGCGGAACGGGCCAGTTCGGCGGCGGTTCAAACCAGACGCCCACGCTGCCGGTCCTCATCAACATGAGCTCCGACTCGAAGTTCTAACTTCAATCTTCTGACCACTGATCCCCGCAGGACCTAGCGTCTTGCGGGGATTTTTTATGCCGCGTGTCGCCGTTCCCAGGCAAGTGCCAGGCCATCGAGCGTTAGATTGGGCTCGTGGTGGCCCAACGTGTGGCAAACGCCCATAAACATGCCGCTCAGGCCGCCCGTGGCCAAGATCGTCGCCCCGCCCAACTCCTCAGAGATGCGCCCTGCTAGCGTGTCGATCGCCCCCGCATAGCCCAGCACCAACCCGCTCTGGAGCGAGTCCACCGTCGTGGTGCCGATGGCCCTTTCGGGCGCGTGCAAGTCGATCTGCGGCAACTTGGCCGTGCGGCGCACCAAAGCTTCAGCGGAAACCAGAACTCCAGGCAAAATCGCGCCTCCCACGTAGGCGCGGTCGCGAGAGATCGCGTCAAAGGTCGTCGCTGTGCCGAAATCCACCACGACGATCGGCGGTTCATACCGGTCCAGGGCTCCGAGCGCGTTGGCAAGGCGGTCCGCGCCCACGGCCGTGATCGGCTGATAGCGAATCTCGAGCCCCGACGCCGCGGCATCCAGAAACAGCGTTTCGGCCCGGAACCACTTGCGTGAGAGTTCGACCAGTGCCGCGTTCATCGCCGGCACCACCGAGGCACACACGACGCCGCTCGGGCGCTCCGTTAGTCCCGACAGGCGAAACAAGCCGTCGAGCCAGGCCGCAAGTTCGTCCTCGGTCGCCTCCGAATCCGTCGCCCGACGCCACACGTGACGCCACTCGCCTCCGATCCGAAGACCGTAAACCGTGTGGGTGTTGCCGACATCAATCGCCAAGAGCATGGGTCAAATCTACTCGACTGTACACCTTGGCGTCCAGGTCGGTCTCCATGGCGCTCAAAACCAGCCCCGCGACCTCGTCCCGAAGGTCGTAGCCGTCGGCCTCGACCATGACCCGGATCATCGGCTGCGTTCCGCTCGGGCGAACGTTGACGCGTCCGCGCTGGCCCAGCCGCTCCGCGGCTTCTTGAAGCGCACGGGCCACGTTCGGCTGAGCGTCCCAACCGTCCCGCTCTCGCACGGTGACATTGATGAGCACCTGGGGCCAGTTCTCAAACTCGTCGTACCACGAGGAAGCAGTGCGCCCGGATAGAGCGATCGTCCGGAACAGCTCGAGGGCGGTTGCCAGGCCGTCGCCGGTCGGGCCTAGCGCCGGGAAGATGATGTGGCCGCTCTGTTCCCCGCCAATGCGTGCGCCCGTGGCTCGGATGCGCTCAGAAACGTACTTGTCGCCCACCGGCGCGCGCTCCAGAGTGATGCCACGGCTCTCGAGCCACGCGCCGAAGCCGCCATTGCTCATCACCGTGCCCACCACCGTCGCGGGATCGAGTTCGCCGCGAGACTGGCGATAGGCGCTCCAGATCGCGATGGTGCGGTCGCCATTGATCAAGCGACCTTGCTCGTCGCTGAACACGGCCCGATCCGCGTCGCCATCGAACGCAACACCGATGTGGCAACCTCCTGATTTCGTCAGCTCCTGAACTCGCTGCGGGTGAGTCGCTCCGCACTCGAGATTGATGTTGTTGCCGTCCGGCTCGGCGGCGACGACGACGATTTCGGCTCCGAGCTTCTCGAGCACGAGAGGGGCCAGCTCGTAAGCCGCGCCGTTCGAGGCGTCTACCGCGATCTTCATTCCGGAGAGTCCCTCGGGAACCAGATTCAGAAGGAAGTCGAAGTAATGGGCAACGTCGGCTCGGTCGCTGGTCAGAAGACCGATCGCCGCCCCTTCCGGACGATCTTCGAACGTATCGTCCATGAGCCGCTCGATTTCCAGCTCTTGAGCGTCAGGCACTTTTCCGCCGTCGGGGCCGATCAGCTTGATGCCGTTGTCCGGCGCCGGGTTATGGCTAGCGCTGATGACCGCTCCCAAGCCGTAGCCGCACCGACGGGCGACCTGGGCCACCGTTGGCGTGGGTACCACGCCCAGTGCGACCACATCTACACCCACCGAGCAGAATCCGGCGGCGAGCGCCGCGCCAAGCATGGGTCCGCTTCGCCGCGTGTCGCGGCCGATCACGACGCGCTTGTTCTCCAGCGTCCGGCCTGCGCCCTGCCCGAGCCGGAAAGCGAGTTCCGGAGTGAGCTTGACGTTGGCGACGCCGCGGATGCCGTCAGTTCCGAAGTAGCGGCGAGACATTACTTGGCCACCCGAACCCGGGCGGGGCGGATCACGCGATCTCCCATGCGATAGCCGGCTTCGATTTCGGCGGTAATGGTTCCGGCGGGCTGCTCCGAGCCCTCATCGTGGGCAAGCGCTTCGTGGAGCGCGGGATCAAACATTTCGCCCACGGAGGCAATGCGCACCAAGTGACGTTGGCCCAACGCAGACCGCAACTGGCGCTCCACCATCTGCACGCCCTCGGCAATCGCTTCGGGGCTCGCGCCAGACTCCAGGGCCGCCAAGGTCCGCTCGAAGTTGTCCATTACCGGCAGCAAGTCGCGAACCAAGTCCTCGGTTGCGTACAGCGACATCGCCCGGCGGTCTTCTTCGTGGCGGCGCCGCACATTCTTCAGGTCGGCAAGGGAGCGCAAGAGCTGGTCCTTCAGTTGGTCGCGCTCTTTGGCGAGCGCCTGGATCAGCTCGTCGCGGGCATCAAACTCCAGTTCCTCGTCGATGAGATCGTCGGTGGGGGTGGGGTCGGTCGTTTGGGTATCGGTATCGTCCATCGGCTGACTCCTTCCGTCAAGGTCAAATCGACCTTAACACGAACCGAATTGTACCGCCCCCGCGCGGGTAATCTCCGCGGTGATGTCGCTGCTCGATGTACCTATCGGACCCAACGCTCCGCAATCCTTCAACACCGTTATCGAGATTCCCAAGGGCAGCACGAACAAGTACGAGATGGACCCGCAGACGGGACTACTCAGGCTCGACCGAGTGCTCTATTCCCCGCTGTTCTATCCGTTCGACTACGGATTCATTCCCCAAACGCTCTACCTCGACGGTGACCCGATCGACGTTCTCGTGATGCTGATGCACCCCACGTTCCCAGGATGCATCGTCGAGGCCAAGCCGATCGGACTCCTCGAGATGCGCGACGACAAGGGCCCGGACGAGAAGGTGCTCTGCGTGGCGACCAAGGACCCCAGGTTCAATAACCGCACCTCGCTCAACGACCTCAACCCCCACACTCTCAAGGAGATCTACCACTTCTTCGAGGTGTACAAGGCACTGGAGGACAAGGAAGTCGAGGTCGTGGGCTGGAAGGACGTGATCGACGCCGTCCAACTCGTCGATAAGTACCGCACCGACCTCTGAGATCGCTTACAATGGGGCCATGAACTGGCTCGCAGCAACGTTGGTCTTATCCCCCGTCCAGGTCGAGGTACCTGCGACGGTAGCTCCGCTGGGGCGGCTGCTTCCGAATCTCGGCAAACGGCTCGGCATCGAACTCGCTGCCGACCCCAATGTCCGCGATGACGTCATGGGGATTGTGATTCCGCCGGCGACGAGCACTGGCGCCGTCCTCGCCGGAATCGCCGAAGCGGCCAATGCGTCATGGGACTTGCGCGACAATCGGCGCGTGCTCGTCCGCACGCGCAAGCAGCAGGAAGCCGACGAAGCCGAGGATGCGGACATGCGCGCGGCCTGGATACGGAGGGTGATTTCGAAGACCCCGACCGAATCCGCCTTTACCGACGCGAGTGCGGCCGCGCTTGCCGACTATCGGTTCGAGTACAAATTCAGCGCGGCAAGATCACAGCCGTCCTTCGCTCAACTGGACGTGATGAACGCCCGATCGCCCTTGGGCCGATTCACGCGTCGACTCATCGAAGCCATGGGCGCAAGGGAGCTGGCCAGCCTGCCCCAGGGGCAGAGGCTCGTCTTCTCCACGCGTCCAACTCGAGTCCAGCGTCCCATGCCGCTGAAGAACCTAGACACGCTTCTTTCGACGTTCCGGGCCGAGCAGAATCGATATGCCAAGGCGGTTGAAGCCAAAGGGGAGCCCGGGATGCAAGGGCAGTTCGTCAGCGGCTTCGATTTCGTGCAACCCATTCCCAACAACCCGTCGAAAATCAACCTGGTGATCGACAACCGCAACCCCTACCAGTGGTTCATTCTCTTGTCTTTCCACGACTCAAGAGGAACCACCACGCTCTCGACGCGCGGTTCTCTCACCCGCGACGCCTTCGAGACTCCTCCCGTGATCGATCCCAAGTCACCCCGCATTCCCCTCTCCGAGTCGTCGCTCCTCCGACTCAAGGTGAGTCGTACGACTGAGGTGATTGCAGATCAGGAGCGGAGGCCGTTCCAGGATCTGGTGGCCAACGAGCCGCTCGAGTTCGTCCACGCAGATGCCCTCCGAGCTTGGAGCCGCGCGGCCAAGAAGCCGATCTTTGCGCTCTTACCGGACTCGGCGATTGGCTGGTCCTCAGGGAACTCCAACATCACGATCTCGAGTTATCGAGCCACCCTATCCCGTTCCACGTCGATCAGCGAGGAGCGGAATCGCATCGTTCTGCGCCCGCTCGAACCCGCATCCGCTCGACTGACCCGCGCCAACCGGGCCGCGCTCACCGCTTACATCCGCGAGTGCCTTAAAGCCGGACGGAGCACGCTCGCCGCACAAATGAACCTGGCCCGCGCCACCCGAAGCGGATTCGGCAACAGCGGCGACTGGTTCATCCGACTCGCGCTCCCGCCGATGCATCCTTCGCTTGACAGTCTGATGGTGCTGAAGTTGATCGCGCTGGGTCCCCAGAGTCAGCGTCAAGCTTTGTTAGAGGGGCAGAGCCTCTCGTTGGGCGACCTCACTCGAGAGCAGGTAGCGCTCGCGCATGACCTCGTGTTCAAGTATGGGGTTCTCAGCAGCTTCATCATGCCCCTCATGACGACCGACATGAGAATGAACCGTGGACCGACCGAGATTACGGAGGCCTTACCGAACGGGCTACCGGCGAACTTCCAGGTTGCCGCCCCCTTGAAGTCCGACACGGGGTTCGTCGCGCGGCAAACGGGCTACGAACCGCTATTCATGAGGGACCGGGAAATCGCGCAGTTCGTTGCCTCGGGTGCCGCTGTGCAGGGTAAGGAACTCCGGGCGGCGACTCAGGAGAGTCTCAACCTAAGGCTGACGGCTCCTGGCACTTTCATTGGCCACCGCTCCTTTGTCGAGCATGTCTTTGACCCTCGCGCACCGTGGGGACCCTATAACACCCAACCGAGCGCGGCGCGCGCCCGCGTCAACGAGATCGACGAGGAGATCAAGAGGCAGCGCGGACGCGGTGGGGAATTGCGGTAACGCCGGCTCGGTAGTCATCGTAGCCGCCGGTTGGCTCTACCGGCCGCAGTATATTCCTGCCGCAAACTGCCGTTTTGCCGCCTATAATGGCGATATGCTGGCCCTTCTCGCCGCCGTAAGTCTCCTCCAAGTGCAAGAGGCGGAAATCCCCGCCATGGTGGCGCCGCTTGAACGGCTCATCCCCGAAATCGGCACTCGATTCAACATGAAGCTCATCGCTGGCGTCAGCGTGAAGTCGGACGTTGTGGGCATTGCGAGCCCCAAGCGTCCCGCGAAGGTGATCATGGACGGCATCGCCGCCGCAGTCAATGCAACCTGGGAAGAGCGCCCGGAAGGCTGGGTCCTCAGCCGAAGCAAGAAGCAGGAACTTGAGGACGAAGAATCCGACGCGAGGTACCGCGAAGCGTGGATTCGCAAGAGCCTCGAATCGACGCCGATCGATACGCCTTTCGATGAGACTCGGGCCAAAGCGCTGGCCGAGTATTGGTTCGAGTTCAAGTCGAAGAATGAGCACGAGCCCTCCGACTATGCGCAGCTGGATACGATGAACGCCCGGTCACCGTTAGGTCGCTTCACCCGGCGGCTCGTCGAGGCGTTCGGCGTTCCCCAACTTGCCCGCCTTCCCCAGCGCACGGTCACCGTGTTCTCCACGCGACCGACCAAGATGCAGCGCCCGATCCCAATCAAGAACTTCGACGCGCTCATCGCCAAGTTCACCGAGGAGCAGAATCGCTATGCGAAGGCAATCAAAGAGAAGGGTGCCCCTCAGGGCGGACACAACGGTCAGTTCGTCAGCGGGTTCGATACGGTAAGCCCCATCAACTCAGGCTACGAGAAGATCCGGATCGCGGTAGATACCAAGAGTCCGAATCAGACTTTCCTTCGCGTCGAGTTCTGCTCGACACAGGGCAAGCCACTAGCTTCTGCACGAGCCTATCTCAATCGAGGATTCGAGCAACCTAAGCCAGTTGAGGGCCCGGCAGATGAGATTCAGCTCGATGAAGCCTCTCGCACCTTCTTGGAGAGAGTGAAGAGAGAGCGAGCCCTCCTCTCTGATGAGTCCATGGCCATCATCGATGTCCTCAGGCGAGATCCGCTTGAGAACGTTCACCGCGAAGCAGTCGGCGCGTGGTCGCAGCAGCTACAGGCGCCGATCATCGCCTCCCTTTCCGATGACAACGTAGTTACCCAGACTACTACGCCGTACCGGCTCTCAACCTACCGGCAGTTCATGACGTCGAGTCATTCACTGACGGACGCCCAAGGCACGATTATCCTTCGCCCGCTTGCACCCTACGAGGCGCGGTTGAAGCGTGTGGATCGTCGGGCGTTGCAGAAAGCGATCGATGTTCGTTTGGCACAAGGAACACTATCGATCGCCGCGGCTGTCGATTTCTCGGCAAGCCTCAATCCAAACTCGTCTTCCACTGGTAACTGGTTAGTCTGGCTAGCCTTACCGGAGTTTCGAAACATGAATGCCGGCGGGCTCCTTTCGATCCTTGCGCATGGATTCCCATCGCAGCGCGACGAACTACTCGCCGGAGGCGCTATCCGCCTCAGAGACCTTAATCCGACCCAGCGAACTCTCGTCGAGCGTTTCATCTATGGTCAGTCAGAAGACTCGTTTTTCGGCCTTACAAGCCGAGTCGATGCAAAGGATCCCCTACCCGCCGAGCCCACCGAGGCCTTTCCCGACGGCATTCCCGATTCCTTCGTGCTGCGTACCGAATCGAGCGTGGGCGACGGTGCGAGATTCAAGCAGGCGAACTTCAGGATTCCCTACTCGTTGGGCGAGCTTGCCGAGATGGCATCCTATGATCAAACGAGGGGAATGGAGTTCCAACCCTGCAAGGTCCGGCTCCTTCGGTTCGACGTCACGATCACCGCAAGCCGGGGTTATGAAGCAATCATCCGAGAAGCGCGGGTCGACCCTAAAGTGGGGTGGGGGCCGTATGACTCCCTGCCCAAGGCCCTTCGGGATGAGATCGAGCGCCAGGCCGCGATTATCAAACAACGCCGTGTGCCGCCGCCCTAGGTATCGTGGGCCATGAAGGACTATCAGCTCTGGGCGCTTGCTTCCGCGGTGTTTGCCGGGATTACCGCCATCCTCGCCAAGAAGGGTGTCGAGACCGTTCCGAGCAACCTTGCCGTCGCCGTCCGTGTGGCGGTTGTCTTGGTGTTCGCGGTGGGCATCGCGATCGCCACCCGCCAAACCGCAATCGAGAAGCTCGACGGGCGAGCTTGGATGTTCCTGGCGCTCTCCGGCGTCGCGACCGGCCTGTCGTGGCTCTGCTACTTTAGGGCGCTAGAGTTGGGTCCGGTCTCCGCCGTGGCTCCGATCGATAAGCTCAGCTTCGTGCTGGCGGTCATCCTCGGCGTGGTTGCGCTGCACGAGAAGGTCACCGCGAACGTATGGATCGGCTGCGGGCTCATCGCGACCGGGGTCTTGGTCACATTACGACCTTGATCCACTTATAATGGCGGTGTGCTCACACTCCTGGCTCTGGTTACCCTGTCGCAAAACGGCAAGTTCGCAATCCCGTGCATGGTCGCGCCCGCTAGTCGGTTGATTCCGGAGGTGGGCCGAAAGCTGGGCATCAAGCTTATCGCAGGGTCGAGCACGAAAGATGACGTCCTCGCCATCTCAAGCCCACCTAGACCTGCGCAAGACCTGCTCGATGGCATCGCGACGGCTGCGAACGCCACCTGGGAAAAGCGCCCCGAGGGGTTAGTGCTCGTTCGCAGTCGGCGGCAGGCGCAGGACGACGAGGCCACGGAAGCCAAGTACCGTGCCCAGCTAATCCGCGAAGCGCTCAAGTCAATCCCAACTGACAAGGCCTTCGACAAGAACGCGGCCGTCGCGCTGGCGACCTACCGGCGGGAGTTCAAGGAGACCATCGAGTCCGACCCACGGCGTTCAAGAGAGTTGGGTCCGATGAATGGCCGCTCGCCCGTTGGCCGTTTCTCGCGGCGCCTGATCGAGGCGATGGGTCCTGAGACCTTGGCCGCCCTGCCCGTGGGCCAGCGCACCGTGTTCTCCGACAAACCCAACCGCATGCAGAAGCCGCTTCCGTTCAAGGGAATCGGCCCGATCATCGATCAGTTGCGGACCGAGCAAGCACGGTACGTCGCCGAACTTGAGAACCACCCCGCGAAACCCAGCCCCGGGCAGTATGCAAGCGGATTCGACTACATCAACGAAATCCCGAAGACGTACGGCAAAGTTCTCATATCGGTCGTGCCTCGGCCTCAGGGTCCAATCACGATCTACGTCCATTTCTTGGATGCGCAAGGCGTGGCGCAGGGTTCGGTCGTGAGCCACATCACGTTCTATCCTGATGCCCGCGACCTCGCCAGCTTCGCATCGCCGCGGGTTGAGCTGAGCCAACTCTCCTTGCTGCGATCAAAGGTTTACCGCACTAACGCCCCGGTTGCCGAGCGAGCCCCATTTCAAGACCTCGTCGCTCGCGACCCTCTCAGCTTCGTTCACACCGAGGCACTGCAGACTTGGAGTCGCCACTCGAGCAAGGCAATCTTCGCCTTGTTGCCGGACAAAGGAGCCTCCGGGCTCACCGAGCCGCTTACGCTCAACGTCTACAGGAACTCGTTAGCTTGGTACTCGACTATACAGGAAAGCTCAAATCAGATCGTGGTCCGACCCAAAGAGCCAGCGTCCGCGAGCCGTTTTAGAGCCGATCGGAAGTTGCTAACCGACTACATTCGGATGTGCGTGCGCGAAGGTCAAGCCACTCTGGCCGCCCAACAAGTCCTGGCTTTGGCGACCCCGGTGCCAGAAGGACTGTCAAGTGAGCAGTTCCTGACTCTGGCCCTACCCTTTCGATCGCGGCAACACATTGATCTCCTCTATCTGAGGCTCTTTGCCTTGGCGACGCCGACTCAGCAGTCGGCGCTCAGATCGGGAAGGGCGATCAACTTCGGGGCCCTACCGCCAGAAGCTCGTCAGACCGCACATCGCCTGATCTTTGACCAGTCGCTGTCAGACGTGATGCTTCTCTTCGGACTGCAACGAGGGGGCGCGAAGGACATCACTGACCAGTTCCCCAACGGGATTCCTAACGGTGCCGCTCTTGCGGTCAGGGCTACGTCGGCCGAAGGTGCGCTCATTCGTAGCGCAGGAAGCGAGAGGTTTTTGGATGCCCGTGCCTTGGCCACGCTCATGCGACAGCCATCAAACCAGTGCCCGACTGAGTTCTGCTTCACCGTCCAAAACAAGATTGAGATCGAGCTCAGTGTCTTCCCCAACCAGACCCGGATCTTCACCGACGAGACCAAGGGGCGCAAGGGCAGCTGGGGGAGCTACGCCGCTCTGCCCGAGGACTTCCGTGCGCGTGTGCAACGAGCAACTGGTGGGGACTAAACATCCAACACGATCGTCACGGGGCCGTCATTCACCAGCGAGATATCCATATGCGCCCCGAACACGCCGGTCTCCGCCGTTGCTCCGATCGATAAGCTCAGTTTCGTGCTCGCGGTCATCCTC
The DNA here is from genome assembly GCA_020850325.1 of Methanoregulaceae archaeon. Lineage (GTDB taxonomy): Bacteria > Armatimonadota > Fimbriimonadia > Fimbriimonadales > Fimbriimonadaceae > JANJUB01. The sequence continues at coordinate 288,467 of JADZEW010000008.1, read as the reverse complement.
GGCGTCGTCGCACTTCACGAGAAGGTCACCGCGAACGTGTGGATCGGCTGCGGCCTGATCGCAGCCGGCGTTCTCGTGACGCTACGCTAGAGCCCCCCGATCAGGGTCTCGACGTCACAATCACGAACCACTGGTCTGTACCCACCTCGGCCCCGATGAATGCAGAGGTCGTTCCATTTGGTACCACGTTAATCGTGAATGTGGCGGCATTCTCGCCCTTCTTGATCGTGGTCTTCATCGGAACTTGAAAGACGGCCGGTTCGTCGGTGGAGAGGTTCACATCGGTGTCGGCATCGACGGGCCGACTGAGCACGATTCGCCCCTCGACGTTCGCGCGCGGCCCGACGATCTGCAGATCCTGGAGACCGAAGCCCACGAGGCGGTTGCCGGCAATGGGCAAACTCCATGCGCCTCTTCCAAAGGTGAAAGCAGTGAGTTCGCCGGTCGCAAAGTTAGAAACCAGCTTGTTCACTTGGACATTCGGCAAGCCCAAGGGAGCCGTTGCGTTCGCCCAAGTGGCCCCATTGTCGCCGCTGACGAACACCCCCGCGTCATTGCCCACGTAGAGCAGCGTGACCCTATCGGGGACAAGGGCAATCGTGTTGTGGCTGATCGGTGGCAGGCCATTATCGATGTCCGCCCAGTTCCCCGGCCCGTTTAGCGCGCGGGTGTCAGCGTTCTCCCAAACGTAGTCCTTGGTATCTCCCGTACCTCCAAGCACCAGCCACACTCGGTTGGGATCGTTGAAATCGACGGCAATGTCGGAGACGAACCGTCGGCTCAAGTTGCGGGTGATCTCGGTAAACGTGACGGCCGTCGTCGCGGCCCTCGCGTTCTTGGTCATGAACACTCGCCCCGTGCTGGTGCCGACATAGACGGTGTTGCGGTCGCCTGGGGCGACCGCGACCGCACTGATCCAGCCGCGATCGCTGCCCGCACCCAGTCGGTCGAAGAGAAAACCGCTGCGGGCATACAGTCGAGCGTCCGGTCCAAGACGGAACCGCTTTCGCCCATCGTTCATGGCCACCGTCGAGTCTGCGCGGTCGAATCTCGAGCCCGCTTCGGCACCAAGGCCGGTGTAGCGGAACAAGTGGGCCGTCGTGAAGTTGCTCTCATTGAAGCTCGCGTAGAAGACAGTCTTCCCGTCGAAATCCATCGCCCCTCGACTTCGTCCAGAATAGCCATCTAAGTTGTAGTTCGGAAACCGCACTCCATACTGCGTCGCGCTATCCGCGATCAGGTTGCCGTCGGCATCGATCGCCAAGTCCTTCCATCCATCGGTCGTGCGTCGCAGTCCACCGCCAATGCACAAGAACGCGTCAAGCGCGTTGTTCGGGTTGATCGCAACAAAGGAACCATCGCCTGAACCGGCGTTGTTCCAGCGCAGGGTTGAAGCGGCCTGGCCGTCAATCGGGCTCACGGGACCATACGACCTGGGTGTCGCATTGTCCTGCGTGCCCCCCAAGAACTGGCCAGCCTCCGTGCCGCTTGCCCCATGGTAGAACTGAATCGCGTTCAGCTTCGCGTTCATCGTCGTTACCACCACATTCGTCCAGGTTCGCGTTGTTGGAACAAAGCTTGTGCGGTAGATGCCGCCATCGTTGCCGAAATAGACGAGGTTTGGATCGCTTGGCGCGTAGGCAAGAGCTTGATGGTCGTTGTGGGTGAGGGCCGCATTGGGCGCGTAGGTTCGTCCCAAATCTCTCCAGTTAGCCGTACTCATGGACCGACCGGCAATCGTGATCTGACCCAAGTACAGCACGTCCTCGTTGCCTCCGGGAATGTAAGTGCAGGTCAGGAAGAAGTTGTATCCCGACTGGCTCCAGTTGTAGGCATCGTTCATCGGTGCATTGGCGGTCGTGATGTTGTCCCACGTCGCCCCGTAGTTGACGCTCCGCCAGACGACCTGGTCAATTCCTGAAACGAGATAGACGACGCCCGGCTTGACCGGAGAAGCCGCGATGTCAACCCCCGCATTGAACGCGTTGGCCAACGTGATCGCCGCCAAGGGCGTCGCAGCTCCAGGGGTGATATCGGACCAAACTCCTGCCCCGTTTCGACGCCAGACGCGGACTGCACCGTCCGCCGCGGCGGTCGGAAGGCTGTAACCGATAGCGTAGTAGTCCCGCTTGCCGGCTCGGTCTTTTGCTCCGATCGAGACTCCTTGCCACACCGCGGCTCCCGGACCCGCTTGGGCATTAAACGTCGCGCCATCGTCGGACAGATAAACCTGGCCCAGTTGCCACACGAAATCCGCTCGTCCGCTGGTCGAGGCGAGTACCTTTCCATTGTCGGGATCTACGGCAATCTCGGACACCGCCGATCCGTCGAGGTTGTTGTTCCTCGCCCATGTTTCCCCGCCGTCCGCGCTGCGGTAAACGCCACGTCCATATAGCCGGAAGAATCCACGTGAGTCGCCGGTGCCCACGTAGACCTTGTTGGGGTCTTTAGGGTGATAGGCGACGGAAGTTGTCTGAAGTGCCGGCCAATCCGCGCTCTTGAACGACCAGTCAGCTCCAGCATCCGTTGACTTCCACACTCCACCGCCCGCCGTAGCAGCAATCAGCGTCTGCTTGTCGAAGGGGTTGACCGCGATGCCGTTGATCCGCCCCGTAAGCGCTCGCTTCGGGCCATGCCAAATGCGCGCCGGTGTATCGAGATTGAAGGGCCCCTGCTCGGTCCAGTTGGCGTCGAACCCTTCCCCACGAGACAGATTCGAGGCCGGTGCCATGGCGTCTCGTACCTCGGCGGCGAGGCTGAACGCGCCCCAATCTGGAGCGTCGTAGGGATACGACCGCTGCCACAGCCAGGCATGATATGCGTCCTGGAACTCAGGCTCACGCCCCCCGGCCCGAATCAATGAGACACGCCGCTCCATGCTGCGGAGGCTCGATCGCTCGTCAGTAGGTTGCATTCGTTGGGCGATGGTTAGGACGCGCTTACTGAACCCAAGGGCCACTGAAACGGCACCCGGATTAGCCGAAACGCTTGCGGAAAGCGCAAGCACTGCAAAACTGAAGGACAGATTGCGACAGAGACTCACGTCATACCCCCCTTGATCTCTTTCTCCGACAAAGGGCACTGAGCCCCAGGATGATCACCGCGATAGTGCCCGGCTCGGGCACGGGTTGGAAGGAAACGGCGGCGAAGCTGTGGCCGATCGCATCGGTGCGAACCGCGTCATCGTCGAATCCGTCGGTGTCGATACGGATATCGGTGTCATTGAGTGAGACAAAATCGGAAGCATCGCCCAAGATGTGGTCGTAGTAGTTGCGCCCCGAGGCACCCGGCCCCAGCTTGCCCCTCCACGCGTTCTCGAAGCCGCCGAGCCCAAAGCGATCGCTCGCGTACAGATTGTTCACGTAAAAGTCGTCTGTGAGTTCTTCCTGCCCATCAAGCGCATTCAAGAAGAGCTTTATGTTCGACGCGTAGGGATTGCAGAACGCGAGTGTTGCCTCGGCGTCTCCGGTGGTGGTGGAGGTGTACCCATCGTAGACATTGACCTCTTTCAGGACTGCCGTGGCGAGTTCATAAACGACGACGATCGAAATCCCCTCGCCGATCCGATTGGCACTCACATTATCGGTCGCACCTTGCACTTGATAGGTTGCGTTCCCGGTAATGATCGAGGTTACGTCGGCCGTGTACGCGAAGGCATAATCATGGCCCCAGACGAGATCGCGGTTGCCCTCGCCGCTCTTCTGGCCGGTCACGAGCTGTCCGCCTAGGAAGATGTTGTTGAACGGCTGTGGTGTGTTGCCGAGATATGACCAGTTCGCATAGGCGGCAACGACAGTTGCTCCATTGGGGATGCCAGCCACATTCAGATTGAAGGTCGGCGTCTGGGCACCATCTCGGATCCGGGTGCTCGCGCCAGCAACCACAAAGTCGCCTTGGAGCGTGTCGCAGTAGAGCATGTTGCCAAGGCCCGTCTCCGCAACTTGGCACGACGCAACAACAGGGGCTGCCACCAAGGCCCCAATCAGCAAACGAGTTGGAAACTGCCGCATCTCTCTCCCCGGGGTTGTGCCCGTCACCCCCACTGTAAGACATAAGCGACCCGCCGCCGACAAGAAAGCGCCCACGAGACGCAAAAGCCCGCACAATTGCTAGCTAAGCATCAAGCACGATCGTTACGGGGCCGTCATTCACCAGCGAGACATCCATGTGCGCCCCGAACACGCCGGTCTCCACGGGGACGCCTCGACGCAGTAGCCCGGCGACAAACGCCTCGTAAAGCCGTTCACCATCGGCGTAAGGAGCCGACTCGATGAAGCTCGGCCTCCGGTTTTTGTTGGCGTCGCCGTAGAGCGTGAAGTTCGAGATCGCCAACACCGATCCTTCGACATCCGCCAGGGAGAGGTTCATCTTCCCTTCCGCGTCTCCAAAGATGCGAAGTCCTGCCACGCGATCCGCCATCTTGTCGGCGTTCGCCTCGGTGTCGTCCCGGTGCGCGGCAACCAGCACGAGGAGCCCGACCCCACATCGGCCCACCACCGCTCCATCCACTGCCACTGAAGCTTCAGACACTCGCTGAACGACTGCTCGCATCGCCGCCCATTATGGCGGGTAGGATGCACACCATGACGCCCAAGATCGTCGCTCAACTGTTCATCGGTGCGCTTGCGTCGGCGGCCCTCATCGGCTGCGGCAGCAAATCGGATTCACCAACGACTTCGTCCACCGGCACCTCGACCCTTAAGGTCTCGGCATTCAAAGGAGGCTTCGATGTCGACTTCTACGAAGCGGTCGCCCGCGAGTGGGAAGCCAAGAACCCCGGCAAGAAGGTCGAGTTCGAAGGCGACCCGCGGATTTGGGAGAAGCTCCGTCCTCGTTTCATCGCCGGCGATCCCCCCGATCTCCTCTTCCCCGGATGGGGAATGGACCACTGGGCCCTGAAGGAAGAAGGTCAGCTTCTGGCGCTGGATGAAGCACTCGCCACTCCGCCCGCCGAAGGTGAGGGTACGTGGGGTGACACCTTTGAGCCTTCGCTGCTGAAATACTGCCAGCAGGACGGCAAAACGTGGATGCTGCCCCAGTTCTTCAGCATGCTCGGTTGGTGGTATGACCCGGGCGTGTTCGCCAAGAACGGCTGGACCCCGCCGAAGACGTTCGACGAGTTGCGAATGCTCGGCGAGAAGATTAAGGCGGCCGGCATGTCGCCCATCGTGTTTCAGGGCAAGTACCCGTACTACATGCTCCACGGCATGCTCCTCCCTTGGGCGCACAACATCGGCGGGCCCGAAGCGATCCGCGCCGCGGAGAACCTGGAGCCGGGCGCGTGGAGTTCGCCGGCCTTCCTCGAGGCCGCCAAGATGATCGACGAGCTGAACAAGAAGGGGTTCTTTCAGCGCGGCTCGGTCGGCATGACCCACACCGAAGCGCAAACCCAGTTCTTGCAGGGCAAGGCGGCGATGGTCATGTGCGGCACATGGCTGCGCTCCGAAATGCGGGATGCGATCCCCGAGGGCGCGGCGATGGAATTCTTCCTGCCGCCGGTCGTACCGGGCGGGGCTGGCGATCCTAGCGCGGTGATCATCAAGATCGAGCCGTGGATGGTTGCGGCGAAGTCGAAGGACCCGCAGGGCGCAATCTCGCTGTACAAGGAGATCACCAGCCTCTCGAACTCCAAGAAGTTCGTGAAGGAGAAGGGCACGCTTACCGCGATCAAGGGTTCGGATCAGACTGAACTGATGAAGGAGCTCGTCACGCCCGCCGCGGTCTTCAAGGCCAGCAAAGACGTGTGGGCCATTCAGTTCGCCGACTGGTATCCGACGCTGAACAAGGAGATGGAGGATGCCCTCACCGGCATGCTCAACGGCACGGAGACGCCCGAGTCGTTCTTGGCGCGGGTCGAGAAGAAGGCCGAAGAAGTGCGCAACGACGAGACGATCGTTAAGCGGAAACGGTAGCCGGCTCCAACGGGAAGTGGCACGCATACTGGTGGATGTCGCCGGTGAGGACAGGATCCTCCCGGCGACATTTCTCTTGTGCGAATGCGCACCGAGAGGCAAACCGACAGCCGACGAAGCGCTCCCGCGGATCGGGGAGTTCGCCCGGTACCGGCTCGGGCAGCGTCATCAAGTTGTCGAGGGTGAGCGCCGAGTCCATCAATGCCCGCGTGTACGGGTGGCGCGGATTCTCGAAGACTTCCTCGGTCTCACCCATTTCCACAATCCGTCCCAAGTACATCACCGCCACCCGATCGGCGAGGAAACGTACGGTCGTCAGGTCGTGAGAGATGTAAAGGAACGAGCAGCCGCGGTCGCGCTGGATGGTCTTCAGCAGGTTCAAAATCTGCGCGCGGATCGAGAGATCGAGTGCCGCGGTAGGCTCGTCGCAGATCACTAGTGGGGGTTCGGCCGCCAACGCGCGTCCGATCGCGACCCGTTGTCGCTGCCCGCCCGAGAGCTGGTGCGGAAAGCGATCGAGCCACCGCTGATCGAGCCCGACCCGATCGAACAACTCGACGGCGTCAGCCGGAACACCCGCCAGATCGGCGGCTTCGGTAATCGCATCCTTCACCCGCCAGCGGGGGTCAAGCGAAGCGTAGGGATCCTGCCAAACCATGCCCACGTCGCGGGCCATCGTTCGGGTGGTTCCCTCCACGAGGCGCCCATTGAGGGTGATCTGCCCCGCCGACATCGGCTGCAGCCCAAGCACGGCCCGCGCGAGCGTGGTCTTTCCGCAGCCGGACTCTCCCACGACCGCGAGAATCTCACCGGTTTCGACGTCCAGCGAAACGCCGTCGAGAGCGCGGACGACCCCTCCGGGCGACATGAACTCCACGCGCACGTCGCGCACCGAAAGCACGCTCATGGCTGGCTCCCGAGAATGCTCTGGCTCCAGAGGAGGCGTTCGCCCAGCTTGGTCAAGAAGTCGTCGTAATCAACACACATGAGTCGGGTTACCCGAGGCGAGCGGGACACCTGGATGTAGTCTCCGCTCAGGATATGGAGGCGAGTGTGGCTGTCGGCAGTCAGCATCGCGTCGCCTACGCTTTGTACCCGTAGGCGCACGGTCGAATCTGGACGGAGCACGAGGGGCCGCGCACTGAGGGTGTGCGGAGCAAGCGCGGTCAGCGTGAGACACTCCATTCGCGGATCGATCACCGGCCCGCCCGCGGAGAGGTTATAGGCCGTCGATCCGGTTGGGGTGCTGAGAATGACGCCATCGGCCGGATAGGAGGTGAGAAAGTGGGCATCGACCTCGACCTCGAACGACAGCATGCGAGCGGTGGTGGCGCGCTGCAGGGTCACTTCGTTGAGCGCATGGAGCGTCGCGATCACGGCGTCACCCCGGTGGAGGTCCACCTGGAGCATCATGCGAGTCTCGAACCTCGCAGTACCGTCGAAGAACTCGCTGAGGCTCACCTTGACTTCGTTTGGCTGGCATTGAGTAACGAAGCCGAACCGCCCGAAGTACACCCCTAGAATCGGCGTCCCCGGCTCGGCGCAGAAGTCGGCGGCGCGAATCAGAGTGCCATCGCCGCCGAAGGTGATCATGAGGTCGGCGACACCGAGTTCCGCCCGATGCAATCCGGGGATGTCGAGAATCTCGGCAGTTTCGGGTTCGGTGGCGACCTCCACGTGCTGGGCCCGAACAAAGGAAATCGCCTCGCGCGCGGCCTGCACCGCGTCGAGGCGATTCGGGTTCACCAGAAAGTGAATGCGCACGCTTCTATCTTAGCCGCTAGCCTTTAACCCGCGAGAGATTCTCGGTGATTTCCTTGTTCTTCGGATCGATCGCAAGGCCCCGTTCCCAGATCTTGATCGCATCTGCCTTCTTGTTCAACCGCTCAAGCACGACGCCCAGGTTGTTGTAAGCCTGCACGAACCGGGTGTTTGATTGGATCGCTTTGCGGAAGCTGGCCTCGGCTTCGGGAAGCTTCGAGTTCTTCAGATGGAAGAGCCCCATGCCGTTGAGGGCGTCAGGTTGGGTCGGCTGAGCATTCAGGATGATCTTAAACTGGGCAACCGCCCCTTCCGTGTCCCCGGTGATCCAAAGCGCGTTGGCCAGGCTCACGCGGATGTCCACCCGCGTCGGATCCGAGCGAAGGTGCTCGCGCCATAACGGTACGGCTCGATCATAATCTGAAGTCTTGGCCGCGGCCGCAGCGAGATTCAGCTTCGCGTCACGGCTGGTCGGGTTGAGGCTGACCAACTTCTCAAACGTCTTCGTTGCGTCGTCGAAGCGTCCCGTACGGAACTGGAGCAGACCCAAGTTGTTCAACGCGTCCAGATCCGACGCATTGATTTCCAATGTGCGATTGTAGGCTGCCTCCGCTCCTGCGGTGTCGCCCTTTTGATCTCGCAGCACGCCGAGGTTGAACCAGAACGCCGCGTTGGTGTTCAGCAGGTTCTGCGATGACTCATAGACCCGCAAGGCGTCATCGCGTCGTGCAAGTTTCGAGTAGGAATCCGCCAGCGTCAGCGCCACCGAACTGTCGTTCGGATCGAGCTTGAGGGCACGCTCAAGGTAGGGGATCGCCTGCTCAAACTGGCGCACCTTCGCGAGGGTGATGCCTGCGTTCTTGGCGAACACCACGTTATCCTGACGCAGATTCGCCGCCTTGACGAACGACTGTGCCGCAACATCGAGCTTCTTCTGCCGCTCGTAAGCGACGCCGATATTGTTGTAGATGAAGGGATCGGTGGGGCGAAGTTCGGCCGCCTTCGTGTACGCAGTCAGGGCTGAGTCGATTTTTCCCAGCCGGAGCCGTATGTTGCCCAAGTTGTACCAACCCTCGAACATCTTGGGGTCGATCTCGGTAATCCGCTCGTAGCACGTGGCCGCCCGCTCATCGTCACCCAGCCGCTGACGGACATTGCCGAGGTTGTTGAGGACGTCGATACTGCTCGGTTTGGCGATCAGCGCCTTTTCGAGAATCGGTGCCGCTTCTTGAGCCCGCTCCGCCCGAAGGTAAAGGAAGCCAAGCCAGGCAAGGACATCACTGTTTTCAGGATGAGCCGCGTACAGCTCTTCGAAGGCTTTTAGGGCGGCATCGACGCTTCCGGACTTGTACATGTCGGCGGCGGCGATGACCTTCTTTTGAACTTCCCGATCAACCGGTGGAGTCTGCGCCCATACCGAGCTGAATGAGGCTACCGCCAACGCAATGATCAACAACCGCTTCATATGATTCCTACTAGCCTCTCTGATGCACATTGCATGCCAGACCCTAAGCCATCGCACGAGGGATCGAGCCCTCAAACGCATCGACCAACTCTGACAATGACCAACGGACACCGTCTATCTCTAAGACGTCTGAAAAAGCCACAGTAGCGCCAAGTTCCCACCAACGCAGTTCCGACTCACGCACGAACTCTGCGATCTCGTCGCCGACCTCGCGGTCAAACGCCACGATGACCCGGCCTGGAGCCTCTGAGTAGAACGCTTCATCTCGCCTACCTTCGGTCGGGAGCTTGGCGACGATCCCGATTGAGCTGCTCACCGCAATCTCAGCGAGAGCCACCGCAATGCCGCCATCGGACACGTCGTGCGCCCCGGCGATCACGCCCCGCTCGATCAACTGGATCAGCGACTTGCACAGGCGCTTTTCACCCTGCACGTCGGGAGCCGTAGGGAGCCCGTCTTCGATCCCGTGGACTGCGGCCAAGTACTCGCTGCCGCCGAGCCCGGCTTGCGGATCCTCCGGCAACGGCACTTCGATGACCCCGAGTTGGAGTCCCCCGTAGACCCGATGGCCGACGGCCCGGTCGGCTCGTTCGAGGACGCCCAGCATTCCGATGAGCGGCGTCGGCAGGACCTCACCGAGATCGCTCTCGTTGTAGAAGCTCACGTTGCCGGAGATCACCGGCGTATCCATCACCTCGCACGCCTCGGCGATGCCAAGTACGGACTCTTTGAACTGCCAATACACGTGCGGGCGCTGCGGGTTGCCGTAGTTGAGGCCATCGGTGACCGCCACCGGACGCGCACCCACACAAGCGACGTTCCGCGCGGCTTCACAAACCGCTCTCAGGCCGCCCACGTAGGGATGCAGATACACGTGGCGAGCGTTGCCATCGAGCGTAAGGGCCAGCCCCTTCGTCGTCCCTCGGGGCGCAACGACTGCGGCATCGCCGTGGCCAGGCAACACGACGGTCTGGGTCTGTACTTGCTGGTCGTACTGCTGGTACACCCACCGTTTGCTGGCGATGTTCGGAGCCGCAAGCAGCGTCAGCAGGCTCTGATGCGAATCCGCATCGGGGATTCGGTCGAGCACGAAGCGTTGGGCAGCAAGGTGATAACCCGGCACCTCGAACGGTGGCACGTAGGTCGGGCAGTGGTCGGTCAGGAAGGTCGCATCGAGGCTCGCCGCAACTTCACCGTTTCGCCGCACCGTGGTCTCGCCCTGTTCATTTACGTAGCCGATGACCTCGGCCTTGAGCCCCCACTTGCGAAACACGTCGAGCACTTCCTGTTCGCGGCCCTTCTCGGCAACCGCAAGCATCCGCTCCTGGCTCTCGCTCAGCATCAGCTCGTAGGCGCTCATATCGCTTTCGCGCATTGGAACCTTGTCGAGATCGATCTCCATGCCAACGCCGCCCTTGCTCGACATCTCAACGGTCGAGCACGTCAGGCCCGCCGCGCCCATGTCCTGAATGGCGACGATCGCACCCGTCTTGAGCGCCTCTAGAGTCCCCTCAATAAGAAGCTTCTCCGCGAACGGATCGCCGATCTGGACGTTGGGCCGATCCTCGACCGCGTCGTCCTTGAGCTTCTTGCTGGCGAAGCTTGCCCCGTGGATTCCGTCTTTGCCCGTTGCCGAACCGATATAGATGACGGGATTTCCGTCGCCCTGCGCGGCCGCGGTAGTGATCTCATCCAGCCGAAGCATCCCCACGCACATCGCGTTGACCAGCGGATTCCCCGAGTAGCGCGGGTGGAAGTTCACTTCCCCACCGACCGTCGGAACACCCACGCAGTTTCCGTAACCCGCGATACCCGCCACCACATGCTCGAAGAGGTAGCGATTGCGCCGAACAACCGCATCGGGGGTCGTGCCGTCGGGCACAATCGGTCCGAAACGCAGCGAGTTCAGTGCGGCGATCGGGCGCGCACCCATGGTCAAGATGTCGCGGATGATGCCGCCGACGCCGGTCGCCGCCCCCTGATACGGTTCGACCGCGCTGGGGTGGTTGTGGGATTCGACCTTCATGGTCACTCCCCAGCCGTCGCCAATGTCGACGACGCCCGCATTTTCATGCCCCTCGCCCTCCATGGCTTCTTTGTACTTCTTAAAGAGCGCCAGTACCGGGCGGCTGTACTTGTAGCCGCAATGCTCGCTCCACATAACGGAGAACATGCCGAGTTCGGTGATTGTGGGTTCCCGACCGAGGAGCGACACAATGCGCTCGTACTCGAAATCGTTCAGGCCCATGGAGGAGTAGACTTCGGGCGTGATCGCGGCCATCCGATTCATTATGGCGGTCGGGCTGGCGGCTTGGCTGGCCGGTTGCGCAAAACCTGGGTTCGAGGGAACGTGGGTCGGGTCGCGCAAACTTGATGGGCCAGAGCACATTGTCGGCACGGCCGGACGCGTCGAGTTAAAGCTCGAACGCACCGGGCGCTATTCGGTCATCATCCACTCGCTGCCCGTCGAGGGCGAGTACGAAGTCGACGGCAAGCGGATCACCTTTATTCCCCAACAAGCGGCGGGACGAGATTTGATCCCCTCCGAAGGGGAGTCCCTGCTCGGCGAAGGATCCTACGCCGAGTTCGACGGCAACGACCTCATCTTCACCGATCCCCGAGGTCCCGACCCGACACCTTTGCGACTAACGCCGAAACCTGAAGCAAACCCCGCCCGTAAACCGTAGCAACCCGTTAGAGGTGACTCCATGGCCCCGCTGATTATCATCATCGTCGTTCTCGTCCTGATTCTGTTCGGGGCAATCGCTATGTATAACGGTCTTGTGACCGCGAGGCAGCGCTCCGCCAACGCTTGGGCCCAGATCGAGGTGCAGCTGAAGCGGCGCTACGACCTGATTCCCAACTTGGTGGAAACCGTCAAGGCCTACATGGCTCACGAGAAGGACACCCTTGAGAGAGTGATTCAAGCCCGCAATCAAGCGCTTTCCGCCAAGACGGTCGGTGAGAAAGCCACCGCGGAAGCCGCAGTCGGTGCAGCGCTGACCGGCCTCTTCGGACTCGCCGAGGCGTATCCTGACCTCAAGAGCAGCGCGAACATGTTGAACCTGCAGGACGAGCTGCGAGGCACCGAGGACAAAATCTCGTTCTCGCGTCAGTATTACAACGACGCCACCACCGCGTACAACACGAAGCTGGAGACCTTCCCCTCGAGCATCTTCGCGTCGGCGGGCGGATTCAAGCCGCGCGAACTGTTCCTCATCGAGAACCCGGTGGAACGCGAAGCGGTCAAAGTCCAGTTTTAACTGAATGAAACGCGGCACCGTCGCGCTCGTCAAACACACGGTAGAGGAGTCCATCAAACAATGAGTTGGTTTCGCACGATTTCAGCCATGAGTATCATCGCGCTCGCGTTCTCGAGCGTTGCCGCTCAAAGCACCCAAACCGGCGGACAGGGCAAGGGCAAGGGTAACCAAGGCGGAGGCGGCGGACTGGGTAACCAGGGTTCCGGCGGTCAAAGCAAAGGCGGAGGCGGTGGTGGCGGACTGGGTAATCAGGGTTCCGGCGGCCAAAGCAAGGGCCAAGGCGGCGGCGTTGGCAATAAGGGTCAAGGCAACCAGGGTGGTGGCGGCGGTCTGGGCAACCAGGGCGGCGGTCAAACCAAGGGTAACCAGGGCGGCGGCGGCTTAGGGAACAAGGGCCAAGGCAGCGGCGGCACCGGCGGCGGACTCGGCAACCAAGGTTCCGGCGGCCAGAGCAAGGGCAACCAAGGCGGTGGCCTCGGAAACAAGGGTCAGGGCAACTCCGGCGGCGGCTTCGGGAGTCAAGGCAGCGGCAACAGCGGCCTCGGCAACAAGGGCCAAGGAACCTCCGGCGGCTTTGGACAGAGCGGCAACACCACGAATCGTGGGCAGGGCTCGCTTGGCAAGGGCACCGATCGCGGACGGCTGGGTGGCACCAGCTACGGCAGCACCAACAACCGCGGTGACCGCTTTGAGATCGGCCAAGCCCCGACGACGATCCTCCAGAAGGGATCGATCATGAGCCAGGTTTTGCGCTCGGAGCAGGTCCGCGTGAACACGCGGTTCCGCGACGGCTACACCAGCTACTACCGAGACTGGCGCGACGACAACTTCTACTATCCGCACTACTCGTTCTCGCCTTACAGCAACAACTGCTCGTTCTCGCCGTGGTACTACTACCCCCACCTCCCCGGCTACGTGTCGCTGACGCGGATCTTCTACATCGGCAACACGTCGTGGAACTGGGACAACGGCAACAACTACAACTGGAACCGCAACAACCGCAGCGGCTGGGACTGGGGTAACGATCGCGGATCGAACTACGTCGATGAGGCGCTTGGCGATCTCGTGAACGCGTTCGAGCGGCGCGACCGCCGGGCTCTCGGCCGGTTGATTCCGCGCCGGGGCCGGATCAACATCTACATGGATGACACCTACGCCTACTCATTGGAGGCGGACGACTTCTATGACCTGATGCTGGACAACATCGAGACCACGCGAACCATGCGCTACGAGATCGAGCGCGTGAGGACGTGGCGAGATGAGATTCAGGTGACCGCGCGCCACGAGTACACGGACCCCTGGGGACGCCGCTCGTCGGTGTATCACAACTACCGCCTCGAAGAGGACCGGTACGGGTTCATCATCACGGACTTCCGCACCAGCTGGCGTCGGTAAGTTCAACGGACATCTCCCCACATGCGTTCGTGTGGGGAGCCAGCTTTATGCCTGAGCCCTGGATCTGCCCGGATTGCGGTAGCCCCAATGCCGGGGGAATCTGTAGCGCATGCGGTGCGACTCCGCCTTGTCGTGCCGGTTCGGTCGAGCCCATGTTCTGGTTCCAGGGGCTTAAGCAAGGGGATCCCCTCTCACGCATGGTCGCGCGCGTTTTCTTGACCATCTTGGTTGTGGCCATCATCGTCATCGTCGGGCCATGTATGAACAGGCCGTAGAGGCTTTACTCCGTGATGGCCGGTCTGCGGCAGCCAACTTGGGTAGCCGCCCGTTCTTACATCAGATGGCCGAGTTTTCGAGCCCTTGGATTTGCCCGGACTGCGGAACCGCAAACTCTGGAGCGAACTGTCGTGAGTGCGCTCGATCGTGCCCGCTGGAGTCGCCTCCGCCGCAACCAACGACGTTTTACACAGGCATTCGCCATGGGTGGTCGACCAAGGTCGACGAGGACCTTGGATTTCGGCTCTTGCGCTACGGCTTTCTATCGCTGTTTGCCATCTGCTTGATCTCAATGTTCTATGAGGGATGCTAGGAACCGCCACGATGGATTGCGCAGCTTGATCGCATCCGCACCCTTCGCGACCCGCCAGAGACTGCGTCAAACGCGGGAGTGTTCGGGCTAAAATGGCCCATGCGCACTTTCCTTGCGGTTGCGTTGATTTGTGTCGTTGGCGGAGCGAATGCCCAAGCCTACCGACCCACCCCGGCCGAACTTGCCGAAGCCTACAAGCGGGCCGACGCCCTTAACGCGGACGGACGCGCGCTCAACGTCACCTTGGCGGCAACCTGGGTCGGAGAGGACGCGCTCTGGTACCGTAGGGCCGACGCCCGAAACCGGCATCAGTTCGTCCTCGCCAACCTCAAGGCGAAGTCGAAGGGGCCCCTCTTTGACCACGCCGCACTCGCCAAGGCCCTCGGCGAGGCCACCAGCTCCACGCTCAACGCGGACGCCCTCCCGCTGACCTCGCTAAACGTCGCCGCCGACCTAAGCACCGTCGAGTTCACGGCCAGCCAAAAGCGATGGCGATGGACCCGCGCAACCGCCAAGCTGGAGCCCCTCACGGGGACCCCGCCGCCCGAACCCGCGCCCATCGAGGAACCCGAGGAGCGACCGGTCTACCCATGGGAACTCGCGCGTCCCGAGTACGAGCAAGGTCCTCCCCGCGCACGCGACGGACGTTCGCCCGACAACAAGTGGACAGCCGAGATGAAGGAAGGCAGCCTGACCGTGAAGGCCGCCGCCCCCGATGGCCCCACGCGCACCTTCAAGGTCGCCAACGTGACGGACTACGAATGGGCTCGCTCCTCCAAGTTCGTCGTCGCCAAGCGACGGCTCGACGGAGATCGCAAAGAGGTCTTCCTGATCTCGTCGTCGCCTCGAAACGGCGGGCGCGCCACGCTCGAACGGCGTCTCTACGACCAGCCGGGTGACGAACTCGACCGCTACGAAATGTGGATCTGCAACCCGGAGACGGGCGAAGAGAAGAAGCTCGACGTCGAACCGATCCTCGGCGGTGGCCAGCCGTGGGCCTCTCCCCCACGCCTGCAGTGGCTTCCCGATGACCGATTCCGCCTGCAGTTTGCCGATCGCGGGTACCAGCGCTATCGCGTCATCATCGGCAATCCCGACGGCACCGTCTTCACCCAGATCGACGAGAAGAGCAACACCTTCGTCGACACGACGAGCACCATCTACCGCCCGCTCACCAAGGCCAATGAGGTTCTTTGGCGCAGCGAACGCGACGGCTGGGGCCATCTCTATGCTATCGACGCGGCAACCGGCGCAGTGAAGCGTCAGCTCACCAAGGGCGAGTGGGTCGTCCGCTCGGTCGAGCACATCGACGAGGACCAGGGCTACGCCATCATCTCGGCCAATGGCCGCCGACCCGGCGAAGATCCTTATCACATCCACTACTACCGCGTTCCGCTCGCGGGTGGAGAGATCACGCCGATGACCTCTGGCCACGGAACCCACCGAGCCCAATGGTCTCCGGGATTCACCCACTTCGTCGATTCGTTCTCACGGGTCGATCAAGCCCCCAGCCACGAGGTTCGCGATGCGCGAGGCAACATGGTTCTCAAGCTCGAAGATGCGGACGTCTCCGGCCTTGCCGAGCTCAAGCTGCCCAAGATCGAGGTGTTCACCGCCAAGGGGCGCGATGGCAAGACCGACATCTGGGGCATCGTGGTTCGACCAACCAACCTCGACCCGACCAAGAAGTATCCGGTGGTCGAGAACATCTACGCCGGTCCCCACGACAGCCACGTGCCCAAGAACTACACGCCGATCACGCGAATGCAGCGGCTCGCCGAGCTTGGGTTCATCGTCGTGCAGATGGACGGCATGGGCACCCGCAACCGTGGAAAGGCCTTCCACGACGTGTGCTGGAAGAACGTGGCCGATGCCGGATTCCCGGACCGAAAGCTGTGGATTCAAAGCCTCGCCAAGAAGTACGCCTACGTCGACGACACCCGCGTAGGCATCTACGGCACGTCCGCGGGCGGCCAGAACTCAACCGGCGCCCTGCTCTTCCACCCTGAGTTCTACAAGGTGGGCGTGTCGAGCTGCGGCTGCCACGACAACCGGATGGACAAGTTCTGGTGGAACGAGCACTGGATGGGCTACCCGGTGGGTAAGCACTATGACGAGCAAAGCAACATCACCAACGCGGCGAAGCTGCAGGGTAGGTTGCTGCTCCTCGTGGGCGAGCTCGACCGCAACGTACCGCCGGAGTCCACCCTGCGCCTCGCCGACGCTCTGATGCGCGCCCGCAAGGAGTTCGACCTTATCGTACTGCCGGGCATGGATCACACCGATGGCGGCGTCTACGGCGAACGGAAGCGGCGAGACTTCTTCGTGCGCTGGCTGCACGGCGTCGAGCCTCCGGATTGGAATCAGGGTCAGTAGTGTTCTTAGCGGCGCATTGGGCGGAACGTTGGGTTCCTGGTTCGATCGGGCTACTGATCACCGGTGCCTCGCTGGCGTGGTTGCTGCGTGAACTCGTTCTCGGTTACGCTTCCTACCAGTGGCCCCGGGCACCCGGAGTGATCAAAGCGAGTTGGAACGAGACCCGCGTACCTTCGCACCGAACGATCCACGTCTTCGCCAAGCTGAGCTACACCTACACCGTCGACGGTGAAGAGCGCTGGGGCAATACGGTCCAGTTCGGACACAGCATCGAGGCGGGCAAAGTCCGGGCTCGGGAGATCTTGGCCGAATATCCAGCCGGAAAGGAGGTGACGATTCGGTATCGCGGCAAGTACGCCACGCTGCTGCCCGGTCCATCAACATGGCTCTTCGTCTGGACCCCACTGGTCGCGTTTGTGTTCGGGGCGATCCTTTATGCGCTAATCACGGGAACCTAAACGTACACTTCCGAACGATTTCGGGGTAACAACACGACCACTCAGCGAGGGTCATGAAAGAACTTCTGCAAACTGTTACGCCGATCGCAATGATCGGCTTCATTGTCGCCATTGTTGGCGCCGGTCTTCTCTACTTCCTGGCCCTTCGCATCGGCGCAAGTCGGGATGAGCTGCGCAAGCTCCGGTCGGTGCTAGAGCGCGATGCTGGACCAAGTCATCTCGCCGATGCCCGCCGCCGCTGGCCGGAGGTGTCGGAGATCGCCGAGAAGCTGCAGGTGGGCGAAATGCGCCGCCTTGCGCATCGAGACGAGATGAAGCTGAGCCAGAGTTTCGAGTCGGGCAAAGCCGCCAGCCGAGTGTGCATTGGCGCCGCGGTGCTCTTGGGCATCCTGTTCGCGGTGGGAACCTTCTGGAAACCGCAGTAACGCCTGCGAACCCGCGCGCCATCTTCCGACAATCAAACGGTAGATGGCGTCCATTCTCCCCGAGCGGGACCTGACCACCCTGTTCGACGCGTACCGAGGTGAAACCAACCTAGGCGCGTTTCTCGAGCATGCCTTAGGGTGCGCCATCGAGTGGTTTGGAGCCGCGCGCGCCACGCTTTTTCTCAAAGACGATCTCTCGCGCGGCTACATCTTGGCCGGCCAGGCGGGCGACACCTCGCGCGTCCCCACCCATACGCTCCTCCGCGAAGGAGAAGGTATCGCGGGCAAAGCCATTCGCGATGGGCGTCCCATCTTGGTCGACCCGCGGGACCTGCCCGACGGGGGCTCCGCCGTCGTCGTGCCCCTTGTGACGCCGGAGAGCGGCCCGATCGGCGTCATCAACGTTGCGCGCACCGCTGGCATGCCCGCCTACGACGACCAGGACCTCGACCTCATCGCGTCGATCGCCCGCTACATCGGCCTCGCTATCCACAATGCCCGACTCTTCTCCCGAATGAACCAGGCCGTGGCCCAAAGCCGCGCCACGTCCGAGAAGCTCGACGCGATCATCGCCAACCTCGGCGTCGGTGTGTTGGTCGTGACCCCTTACGAAGAGGTGGTCGGCTGGAATCCGCAGGCGGTGCAGGTGTTTGGCGAGACGCTTCAGCAAGGCGTGCTGTTCCGGCACATCCTCAAGCAGATCCCCGTCGTGCTCCGCGTGACGCTCGAGCAAGCCTTCTACACCGCCAGCGAGGGCGAACGGATCTCGCGACGCGCGTTCGACTCCGCCAGCGACCTGGCGTGGAGCGTGGTCGCCTCGCCCTTGCCCGATGGGGGCGTCACCCTCGCGATTCAAGACATCTCCGAACACGAGCGGGCCAACCGAGAACTTGCCCGCGTGCGGAGACTTGCCGAGATCGGCCAGATGACCGCCGCGGTGGCGCACGAGATTCGCAACCCGCTCACCGGCATCCGCAGCGCGGCTCAGATGGTGCAAAGCACCTCCGACGAGGCGTGCGAGTACGGCAAGATCATCGAAGAGGAGGCGTTGAAGCTCAACGCGCTGTGCGATCAGTTCCTCGAGTTCTCGCGTCCGTTGGCCCTCAATCTCAAAGACTTCGACCCGACCGAGGTCGCCGCGCACGTGTGCGATTTGCACCGGTCCGAGTTCATCAAGCGGTCGGTCGGCCTCGACCTGCAAATCAAACGGACGGCACCCATGGTGAAAGGCGACCCGCTCCGCCTGGAGCAGATCCTCCGCAACCTGATCCTGAACGGACTGCAGGCGTGTCGCCCTGGGGGTGAAGTGACCCTTGTCGTCGACGGGCCCCATCTGTCGGTCCACGACACCGGCGCGGGCATCGAGCCGCACCATCTGGAGAAGCTGTTCACCCCATTCTTCACGACCAAGCCCAGCGGGACGGGCCTGGGATTACCTACCGTGCGGAAGATCGCCGACGCGCACGGCTGGGATGTTCGGGTGCAAAGTACCCCCGGTGTCGGCACTACCTTTGAACTCGATTTTGGATGGGACCAAGCGGCATGAAAACAAAGCTCCTGATCGTCGACGACGAGCCGAACATTCGGCGCATTTTGCAGATGGCCTTCGAGAAGGTCGGATATGTGGCGGTCACCGCCGAGGACGTGCCATCGGCCCTGCAGATGATCGGCGAGGAACACCCCGACTGCATCATCACCGACGTCACGATGCCCGGCGTGACCGGCTATGAACTCTTGCGCGAGGTCAAGGCCACCCGGCCTGACTTGCCGGTCGTGATCATGACCGCGTTCGGCACGATCCCCCAGGCTGTGCAGGCCATCCGCGACGGCGCCTTCGAGTACGTCACCAAGCCGTTCGATCTCGACGCTTTGAAGCGCATCGTCGCCGCCGCGATCGACGAGCCAGCGCCCGTGCGCATTTCGAAGCCCTCCGCGAAGGCCACACCTTCACCGAGGTTCATCGCCGAGTCGCCAGCCATGCGCGAGGTGTTCGAGACCGCGGTGCAGGTGGCGGATTCCCGCGCCACGGTGCTGATCACCGGCGAGAGCGGCGTGGGCAAGGAAGTGGTCGCCAAGGCGCTCCACGAGCACTCGAGCCGGTCATCGAAGCCGTTTGTAGCGGTGTCGTGCGCGGCTTTGCCCGAGACTCTCTTGGAAAGCGAGCTGTTCGGCTACGAGAAGGGCGCGTTTACCGGGGCGCAAGGCACAAAGCCCGGCCGGTTCGAACTTGCCGATAAGGGCACGTTGTTCCTCGACGAGATCGGCGAGATTCCGATGGCGATTCAGGTGAAGCTGCTGCGCGTCCTGCAGGAGCGAGAGTTTGAGCGCCTCGGCAGCAGCAAGCCGACGCGCGTCGATGTGCGTGTCGTGACGGCCACGAACCGCGATCTGCGCCAAGCCGTCGATGAGGGCATCTTCCGCCTCGACTTGCTGTATCGACTTCAGGTGGTTGAGCTGCACATCCCGCCGCTGCGCGAGCGCATCGAGGACATCCAGCCTCTCGCCGAGCACTTCTTGCACAAATACTGCGCGGAGAACGAACGGCCTCTGCTGACTTTATCTGAAGAGACCTTGGAGAAGCTCCAGGGCTACCGCTGGCCGGGCAACGTGCGCGAACTCGAGAACACGATCGAGCGCGGCGTGGTGCTAGCGCAGGCTTCGGAGACGGAGTTGGTGCCGAAGTTGTTGCCGCCGTCGATTTTGAAGGCAGCGTGAGGCCCATGAGGCTGCGGGTTGCATCGTCCCCGCAGTCCTGACCTCGCTTAAGACTGGCGAGACAACACAACCGCCAGCCTCAAGGGAGACAGGGCCTCAAGGCTTCACCTCGACATCAAGAAGCTCCATCGTCGGCAGCCGGAGCCGCGTGGCTGAGCCCCCGAGTGTGCCCACCCAAAGCTCATTCGCCCAAACTCGCTGACCCTCGAAGGGCACATCAGTCCGCTGCGGCGAAAACGCCACAAACTGCCGGTCCGGATGCCAATCCAGCAAGGTGTCTTGAGACGACAAGATCGGCCGCATGGCCCGCGTCCTCGCGTCGGCGCACCAGATTCTCGACTCGATCATCGTGACTCGCTCGACGAAGTACAGCCGCCAGCCTTCCGAGCCCACCCTCACGCTGCTGATGAGTCCCAGGCTGTGGGTGCGACCGAACACCGTGACGTAGTCCTCGCCCCATTTGATGATGTCACCGCTCGTCATTCGAGTCTCGCTCATGTTGAGCGTCGGAATCCGCTCTTCGTCGAAGTCCAAACCAATCCGGCCGGTCCGGCCACGATGCACGAGCCAGGCATCACCGTCGACCCAGTAGACGACGTCGCCGTCCGACCACTGGACTTGCTCCACCACCTGCCCGGGCAGCGAGACCGCTCGAAACCCAGATCCGTCGGCAGACACGACGTAAGCCCGCGGGTAGCTCTTGCCGAGCCCGGGCTTGTACACGCGGGCCACCATCGCCAGCTGAGGAGGCGCGAGCAACGGCACGACCAGCATCGCGGCAAGCATCGCCCATCATAACCGCATGTGCACCCTTGAGGCAAGTGGGGACACGGGAGGGCTCCGCTTTGTCGGAGCCGCACCAACGGCGCTGACGGAGCAGCGCCCTCCCAGCTAATAGGCGAGCCCGCAACCGATGAGCATGGCACGAACCATCCACGCGCCTCGTGATCACTTCATTAGCATAGAGCCCACGGGGCCGAAGAGAACCTTGAGGACTTGACGCAACAGCATGAAGAAGACCACCCCGCCGAGAGATCCGATCAAGATAGACCACGGCACCGGTAGGCTCAGGGACATGGCGTTGAAGGCACCACCTACGGTGCCACCGAGCAGAACACCTCGGAGCATGTCGGAAGCCCTCTCAAAGAACTCACGCGACCGACCTCGATACACCGACCAAGGCGACCAGGACAGCGAAGAGAATGCCCGCAGCGCATGCGGATGGGTCATTACCAGAATGGCAACCGAGATCGTCACTATCGCGATGAGCGCGTCGACCCGCACACGTTTATCATAACACGAGCATGCGTCCGAAGCAATCGTAGTCGCCGGTTGGCTCGTACCGGCGTAGACCAGGGCATAGCGTGGCACCAACCATCCACGCCCCTCGTGATCATCCCTTGAGAGCTGAAGCCACGAGGCGCGACTCGCTGGGACCTCAGCGCACCGGCACGCCAGACGCTGCCATCGCATCCTTCAAAGACCGGATCGTCGTGACCCCGTCGTGCAGAATCCCAGCCAGGAGCACTGCATCGGCGTGGCCCTCGACCACCGCGTCCACGAGGTGCGAGGCCTTCCCCGCCCCGCCGCTGGCGATTACCGGCACGGGCACCGCATCCGCCACCGCCCGAGTCAGCAGAAGGTTATAGCCGTCGCGCGTGCCGTCGGCGTCCATGCTTGTCAGCAGAATCTCCCCCGCCCCCAAGCGCACCGCCTCGGCGGCCCACTCCACGGCGTCCATCATCGTGTCGCGTCGTCCACCGTGGGTGAACACATGCCATCCCTCGCAAGTCATCTTTGCGTCAATCGCGACCACCACGCACTGCGAACCAAACTTCTCCGCGGCCTCAGAGATGAGTTCGGGGTGTTGGATCGCCGCCGTGTTCAGGCTGACTTTGTCGGCACCGGCCAGCAGCGCATCTCGGATCGCGTCGACCGTCCGAATGCCGCCCCCGACCGTAAACGGGATGAACACCTGCTCAGCCACGCGCTCGGCCAAAGCGATCACGGGCGCCCGGCCCTCGTGGCTCGCCGTGATGTCGAGGAACACCAGCTCATCGGCACCCTCGCGCCCGTAGAACGAAGCGAGCTGCACCGGATCGCCGGCGTCCCGCAGACCGACGAAGTTGACGCCCTTCACCACCCGCCCGTCGCGAATGTCTAGGCAAGGGATGACGCGGATCGACCTCATACGCGGGCCTGAATCCTCACGATGTGGACTTCCTTGCCGCCGCCTTTCTTGGGCTTGGGGGTCACCTCGAATCGGTCGCCGAAGTACTCCACCACCATGGGCCCTTCAGCGCTGCCGACCTCCCAATACCGGTGGGCGGCCTCGCGCATGACTTCGACCACGAGCTGACGCATATCGGCGCTCGCTCCCGCGGTTTCAAGTTCGGGCAGACCCACCTTGATGAGGCCCTTCGTGAACGCCACCCCTCGCACCGGATTCCACTCCACCCGCACGTGCAGTTCGGGCCGGGTGGTGTCGGCATGTTCGCCGATGCGGGCGTGGAACTCCTCGGGCGTGTAAAGCACCTCGCTGACCACGTCGTAAACCGCGGTCGCCCCCCCCAGCCGAGCGTAGGCGTCGGCAAAGTGCAGCATGAACGTCAGATGGCGATGGTCGGCCAAGGCAACCTCGCTCACGTAGCGAACCTTGACAAAGCTCTGCGATTCGGCGAGCGCGGCAAGGGTGCCGGCGGAGACAACCACCCCATCCTCAAAGAGGTCTGGCCTAAAGGTGTGCGGGTTCTTGCTGCGCAACACGTGCGACACATGCAGGCGGATATCGCTGAAGAGGATGCCCTCTTTGGAGCCGATCGGCGTGAATCCGGGGCGGGCGTGCGGGTTCTGGGCGACCATCGCGGTCATCACCGCTTCTTGGCTGGGAAGCTTCTCGTGAGGAAGGTAGACCCAAAATTCGCAAGCCGCGAAGTACTTCGGCTTGTCCTTCTTGAGTTTGAAGATCGAGATGACGGTCACCCAGAACAGGACGGCGACGATACCGCCGACCACGAACTCGGTCATCACGGACGGATCCCCATCGTCCACCGGGTCGCCAGGCGCAGCTCCTCATCGTCCAGGGTGGCCCAGCAGCAGTCGCAGAGCGCGGCCTCGTTCACGTGGGGACGCCGGCACAGCAAACACGAGTCAATCCGGCGGGATTGGCGGATGAGCTCCGGTTGGGTCAATGCCCACAAAAGCTCATCGCGCGGAATGCCCTCGGAGTTGATGCGCATCGGCGAACCTAGATCTGAACGAGCTCGAACGCCTCGACCACATCGCCTTCCTTGAATCCGGTCCAGTTATCGAACTGGATGCCGCAATCGAAGCCCTGAGTGATCTCGCGGACATCTTCCTTCACGTGCTTCAGCGAGGCGACCTTGCCGTCGTACACCACTTCGGTGCCGCGAGTGACGCGGACGCGTGAGTTGCGGGTGATCTTGCCATCGGTACAGTGCGAACCCGCGACCAGACCGTACTTGGTGAGCTTGAACACCAGTCGAATTTCGACGGTCCCCAGATATTCCTCGCGGAACTTCGGCTCGAGCATGCCCTTGACGGCGGCCTCGATGTCTTCGATCAGTTCGTAGATGATCGTATAGGTGCGGATTTCAACCTTGCGCCGCTCAGCTTCCTTCTTCGCTCCGCCTTCGGGTTTCACGTTGAAGCCTACGCAGATCGCGTTCGACGCGCTCGCCAGCAAGATATCGCCTTCGGAGATCGAACCGACGCCGCTGTGCAGAACCTTGACCGTCACTTCGTCACTCTCGATCTTCTCGAGCATGCCCTTGACGGCTTCGACTGAACCCTGGACGTCGCCGCGGACGATCAGATTCAAGTCCTTGCCCTCGCCTTCGTTCATGCGTCGCCGCAAGTCGGCAAGCGACATGCCGCGGCTCGGTGTCTTCAGTGACTTCTCGCGATCGACCATCGCTCGACCTTCGGCGATGCCTCGGGCGGTGCGCTCGTCGGCGACGATCTCGATGTGGTCACCAGCCTGCGGAACATCGCTGAGGCCAAGGATCTCGACGGGAGTCGACGGGCCAGCGGTCTCGACGGTCTCGCCGAGATAGTTCGTCATCGTACGGATGCGGCCGAAGGTGTTACCCACGAGCATCGCGTCGCCGCGCTTGACGGTGCCTTCCATGACCAAAATGGTCGCCACCGGGCCCCGGCCTTTGTCCAGCTTGGCCTCGATGACGGTGCCCTCGACCTTGCCCTTGGGGTCGGCCTTGAGTTCCATGACTTCGGCCTGCAGCAAGAGCAGTTCGAGCAGCGCAGGCACGCCTTCGCCGGTCAGCGCCGACACCTTAGCAACCGGGGTCTGGCCACCGAAGGCTTCGGGAACGACTTCGTGCTCCGTCAGCTGGGTGAGGATGCGATCCGGGTTCGCGCCCGGCTTATCGATCTTGTTGACCGCCACGATCATCGGCACCTCGGCTGACTTGATGTGGTTGATCGCTTCAATGGTCTGAGGCATGATGCCGTCGTCCGCAGCGACCACCAAGACGGCGATGTCGGTGACCTGCGCACCGCGGGCCCGCATCGCAGTGAACGCGGCGTGGCCGGGCGTGTCGAGGAAGGTGATCTTCCCTTCCGGAAGTTCGACCTGATACGCACCGATGTGCTGGGTAATGCCTCCGTGCTCCTTCGCCGCGACGTTGGCCTTACGGATGTAATCGAGAAGTGAAGTCTTGCCGTGGTCGACGTGCCCCATGATGGTCACCACGGGCGGACGGACCTGCGCACCACTCGGCTTCTTGACCGGCTTGGCGGTAACCGCGGGCTTGGGCTTGGGGGCGTCGGCCCACTGAACGTCGTAGCCAAACTCGCTCACCAACTTCTCGGCGACATCGGGCTTGAGCGTCGTCGTGAGCGTCGCCATGACCTTCATCTTCATCATGAGGGTCTTCTGGACCTCGGGCTGAGGGACATCGAGTGCGGCGGCGATATCGCGCGGCGTACTGTTCGGCTTGAGCGTGATCGTCTTGCTTCCCTTCATGTCGGCAAGCGCACCGCGAAGGAGTTCGAGCACGTCCTGATCACCCTCAAACTCGGTGTGGTCATGCTCGACCCCCAGGTCGTCGAGGACCGAGCACACCTGGCTAGGCTTCAGTTGGAATTCTTTGCTGAGATCGGAAATGGAAATGGTCATGCAGGTGCTCACTCGTTCAAATCACAAGGCGGTCGGATTCGGAATCGAATCGGGGGACACGGGCTTCCGAAAAACCCGAGAAAGCGTCTTCACATTCAACGCACGCTCGAGGCATTGGGGAGTCGGACAGGCGTAGGCGCTTCGACCCTGCGAGGGGCCGTGCTCCAGACGACGAACTTGGCCTTCGATCAGCGCAAACCGGGCGAGGTCTCGCTGATCGCGACGTTGCCTACAGGCGATACACGTCCGCTGAGGAGAGGAGGACACGCGGGGTCATACCTCCCCCCCAAGATCTTGGGGCCAACGGGTCACTTACGACCCTCCTCGGCCGCTTGGGCCTCACTTCGAATATCGATCTTCCAGCCGGTCAGGCGGGCGGCGAGGCGGACGTTTTGCCCACCCTTGCCGATGGCGAGAGAAAGTTGGCTATCCGGCACGATGCAATACGCGCTCTTCTCTTCCTCGTTCAGCTTGATCGCATTGACCTTGGCCGGGCTGAGGGCAGCTTCGATGTACGCCTTCGGGTCCTCGCTGTACGGCACGATGTCGACTTTCTCGTCGTACAGGTCCTCGACGATTGACTGCACGCGGCTACCGCGGGGGCCAACACAGGCGCCGACGGAATCAACCCGCTCATCGGTGCTGGAGACGGCAATCTTGCTTCGCTGGCCCGGTTCGCGGGCGACCGATTGGATGACCACGACGCCCTCGGCGATCTCCGGCACGTGGAACTCGAAGAGTCGGCGGAGGAGATTCGGGTGCGTGCGACTTACGAGGACGCGCATCCGCCGGGTCGTGTCATCGACGCGGAGCACGTAAACCATGAGGCGGTCGTTCATGCGGTACGGCTCGGTCGGAACCTGCTCGCGCTTGGGCAGTTCCACTTCGACCTTGCCGACCTGAACGTAAACGCTCTGGCCCTCGCGGCGGGAAACGACACCCGACACGACCTGCTCCATCTTCTCGTGGAACTCATCGTGAATCTGCCTGGTCTCGGCTTCGCGCATCTTCTGACTCAAGACTTGCTTGAACGTCGCGGCGGCAATCCGACCGAATCGGTCGGGATCGACGGGCACTTCGACGAAGTCTCCAATCTCGACATCCGGCTTCTTCTTGCGAGCGTCGGTCAGCGACATTTGGTAGCCCGGATCGCCGACAACGGCGACGACTTCCTTCGCAATGCTCGCGGTAATGCCCTTCGGCCCGGCGACTTGGACAGTCACGTCGATGGGCACGTCGTTGGGAATGCCGATGAACTTCTTGTAAGAGACCGCAAGCGCCTCTTCGATCTCCCTCAGCAGTTCGTCCACGGGGAGATCCCGTTCCTGCGCGATCTGTTTCAGTTGTAGCAGGACATCCATATTCATCGACCTCCTCGGGTAACAAAAAAGGCGGCTAGTGCCACCTTCCGGTCACGCCAAGCTAGTAGTGGAGTTTAGCACAAGAATGGCCGATCTTGCGTGCTCCGAATCCGCTAGACTGACCATCGTGGCGCAAGTATTTCTTCACGGAATCGAGTTTTATGGCTACCACGGGGTCCCCGAAGCAGAGCGCACGGTCGGGCACCGTTACTTGGTCGATGTCGAGCTGGAGGTCGACGAGCGAGCCTCCCAGAGCGATCGGGTCGAGGACACCGTCGATTACTCCCAGATCGGGCTACTCGTCGTCGAGCACGGAATGCAGCCAGGGGTATCCACCGTCGAGCGGCTCGCTCAGGTAATCGCCGACGCTATCCTTGCTCGATACAGGCGGGTCCAGCAGGTGACGATTACGGTGGCCAAACCCTACCCGCCGATGCCGGTCATCGCTCAACAGGCGGGCGTCACCTTGACTCAAGACCGTTAGCGGACAGAGGCCCTGAATGCCCTTTGGGCAGCTTTGGGCGTAGCCTGAACTGCAATCGGCTATGATGGTTCAAGCGGGTGTCACCTCGGTGCTCGTTCCGGAGGATCACCTTGACTCGCACCATGCTCCTTGCCTTGTCCGCCTCGACGGTGGCCGCAGGCGCAACCTATCTCTACGGCCAAGGGACACCCGTCCAACTACAACCCACCACTCCAGGGACGCAGCAGGTCGGAAATGCGAACATCAGCGGTCGAGTGATGGCAAGTTCTGTCCATGTGTCGGACTCAACTCCGACGGGGCAAGCGATTGTAGGCTCGGCTACGTCAACCAGCGGTGCAAACTTCGGTGGATTCTTTCGCTCTGATAGTGTCCTTGGCCGAGCTCTCTACGGCCGGGCAAGCGCCCTCAGCGGTACGACTCACGGTGTTTGGGGCCAGAGCGACAGTCCCGGCGGACGCGGAGTCACGGGTCTTGCCCCGTCCTCGACCGGAAACGCAACGGGCGTGTGGGGCCAGACCGCCAGCGCGACGGGCCGTGGTGTTTATGGCTATACAACCTCAGCCAGCGGGGTGAACTACGGCGTGCTTGGCCAGTCGAGTAGTGCGAACGGCTTTGGAATCTATTCCGTGGGCAACATGCACGCGACGGGGACGATTTCTGGCATCGGCTCGGGACTCACGAATGTTGACGCCAGCCACTTAGGTGGATCTCACTCAAGTGCCTACCTGAAATCGGTGCCCAAGCCCTTGGAGTTGATAGCGGGCAGCGTGTATCCAATCATCCATGGTCAGAATACGGGAGGGTCGACGGGAGTCAGGGGCTCAGCTTTGGCATCCGCTGGTCTAACCGTCGGGGTTCTTGGGGTCGTCGAGAGCACCAGCGGACGCGGTGTAGAAGGCTTCGCCTCTGCCACCACGGGTTTCACGACCGGCGTCTATGGCACGAGTCTCAGCACAGATGGTCGCGCCCTCTTTGGCTGGTCACGGGCTGATTCTGGGTTCACGCACGGGGTACGGGCCCAAGTCGACAGCCCCGACGGCCGCGCAATGCTCGGATTTGCCAGTAACGCAGGCGGCGTCTCTTACGGCGTAAGAGGCCAGAGCAACAGCCCTTCAGGCTACGGCGTTTACAGCGTCGGCAACACCGGCGCCAGCGGCGCCAAGTCGTTCCGCATCGATCACCCCCTCGACCCCGAGAACAAGTATCTGCTCCATTACGCCACCGAGAGCCCGACGCCTCAGAACTTCTATGTGGGCAACGTGGTCACGGACGCGCAAGGCCATGCCTGGGTGACGCTGCCCGACTACTTCAGCGAGATCAACCGGAACTTTAAGTATCAGCTGACGGTTGTTGACGGCGAGAACACGAATGACTTTGTGATGGCCAAGGTTGCGACAAAGATCAAGGATGGACGCTTCCTGATTCGCACCAACGCGCCAAACACCGAAGTGTCGTGGCGCGTGGACGCCGACCGCAATGACCTGTATTTGCGCAACCGCCCGACGAAGGACGTCGAAGAGAAGGTGTCGTTCGAGCGGGGCCGCTACCAGCATCCCGAGTTCTACGGCCTCGGCTTTGAGCGAGGTATGGAACGTGATGAGCGCTACAAGGCCCAGCAGACACCTCCGGCAACAACACGCAATCGATGATTCCTCGTTGATTTGACCGCGATTCGGGACGACATCCGCTAAGATGAATCCGGCGGGTGTCCTCTCGGTGCTCGTCGGGAGGATCGACGATGACACGCACCATGCTCTTCGCTTTGACCGCGACGGCCGCCGTTGCCAGTACAACCTACCTTTACGGCCAGGGAACGGCGGTCCAACTCCAACCCACGACCCCCGGCACCCAACAGGTTGGGAACGCCAACATCAGCGGACGCGTTCTTGCCGGCTTTGTTCAAGCGGGTTCTATTCAAACGGAAAACGGGAGTCCGAACGCCCAGGTCATCGTCGGCAACGCGACCTCGACTACCGGAGCCAACTTCGGCGGGTTCTTCCGGTCGGACAGCGTCCTGGGTCGGGCGCTCTATGGTCGCGCAAGTGCCACCAGCGGAACAACTCACGGTGTCTGGGGCCAAAGCGACAGTCCCGGCGGAAGAGGCGTCACCGGCGTCGCTCCAGCGACGACCGGCAACGCGACCGGCGTCTGGGGCCAGACGGCCAGCACGACCGGCAGAGGCGTTTACGGCTACACCACGAATGGCAGTGGCGTCAACTACGGCGTCTTTGGTCAATCATCGAGCCCCACCGGTTACGGAGTTTATTCGCAAGGCAACATGCACGCCTCCGGAGTGATCTCCGGCAACGGTTCGGGCCTCAGTAATGTAAACGCCTCTCACCTGGGGGGCTTCGCCAGCGCTGCCTATCTGCGTTCCATTCCGGTTCCGCTGTCACTTGTTGGGAGTGTTCCCGCGAGTGGCGTCATCGTTGGGGAGAATTCGTCGACTACATATGACTCTTCCGGGGTCCTTGGCAAGAGCACGACAGACATCACTGCCGGAGTCCGCGGCGTATCCACGGCCAATCAAGGCTATGGGATTCATGGAGAATCCAGCGGAGTTTATGGCATTGGAGTTCGAGGTGAGGCGACCATAACGACGGGCGGTGGCCTAAGCGAGCCGACGGGCGGCTTCTTTACGAGTGTCAGCGTGGGCGGACGAGGAGTCTACGGTCGTGCAAGTGCTCAAACTGGCACCACGTACGGTGGGCGCTTCCTTGCGATGAGTACAGTCGGCACCGGCGTTTATGGAGAGGCAACCGCCGATACCGGGGTGAACTTCGGGGTGGTGGGATCGAGTGAGAGCACCTCTGGGCGAGCGGTGTTTGGCGAGGCGAAAGCGGTTACCGGCACGGTGTATGG
The DNA here is from genome assembly GCA_020850325.1 of Methanoregulaceae archaeon. Taxonomy (GTDB): domain Bacteria; phylum Armatimonadota; class Fimbriimonadia; order Fimbriimonadales; family Fimbriimonadaceae; genus JANJUB01. The sequence continues at coordinate 258,243 of JADZEW010000008.1, read as the reverse complement.
CATCTACGGCCGGACCCAGAGCCCGGCAGGACGGAGTGTTTACGGACTAGCGACTTCAGCAGCGGGAACTCCCTATGGCGTGTTGGGGTCTTCGGGTTCTGCGGGATGGGGCGTGTTCGCCATTGGAGACATGGGAGCGAGTGGTACGAAACCCTTTAGAATCGACCACCCGTTCGATCCTGAGAACAAGTATCTGCTCCACTACGCCGCGGAGAGCCCAATGCCCCAGAACTTCTATGTGGGCAATGTCATCACCGACGCCCAAGGCTACGCTTGGGTGACGCTCCCCGACTACTTCGGCGAGATCAACAAGAACTTCAAGTACCAGTTGACCGTGATCAGCGAAGACTTTGTGCAGGCGGTTATCTCCAAGAAGATCAAATCCAATCGCTTCCAAGTCCGAACCAGCGCGCCGAATACAGAAGTCTCCTGGCGAGTCGACGCCGATCGAAACGACCTCTACGTGCGCAACCGCCCGGCAAAGGATGTGGTGGAGAAAGAAGGGCGCGAGAAGGGCACCTACCAGCACCCCGCTTTCTACGGCTTCGGCCCCGAGCGCGGGATGGACTACGATGGCGAGCCCAAGCGGCAACAGGCTCCGCCCGCAAGCCGCAATCGATGATTCTTGTCTGATCTGACCGCGATTCGGGACGACATCCGCTAAGATGAATCCGGCGGGTGTCCTCTCGGTGCTCGTCGGGAGGATCGACGATGACTCGCACTATGCTCTTCGCTTTGACCGCGACGGCCGCCGTTGCCAGTACAACCTACCTTTACGGCCAGGGAACGGCGGTCCAACTTCAACCCACGACCCCCGGCACCCAACAGGTTGGGAACGCCAACGTAAGTGGCCGGGTCATCGCCGGCTTTGTTCAAGCTGGTTCTATTCAAACGGAAAACGGGAGTCCGACCGCCCAGGTCATCGTCGGCAACGCGACCTCGACTACCGGCGCCAACTTCGGCGGGTTCTTCCGGTCGGACAGCGTCCTGGGTCGGGCGCTCTATGGTCGCGCAAGTGCCACCAGCGGAACAACTCACGGTGTTTGGGGCCAAAGTGACAGCCCGGGTGGACGCGGCGTAACCGGCGTCGCCCCGGCAACCACCGGCAACGCGACCGGCGTCTGGGGACAGACGGCCAGCGCCACCGGCCGTGGAGTCTATGGCTACACCACCAACAGCGGTGGCGTCAACTTCGGCGTCTTTGGTCACACATCGAGCCCGTCAGGATACGGTGTGTATTCCCAAGGCAATATGCACGCCACCGGCGTCATCTCCGGCAACGGGTCGGGCCTCACTAGTGTCAATGCCGCTAAACTCGGCGGTCTGCTGCCTAGCGCCTTCCTACAGTCGGTCCCCAACCCGCTCCATCTAACGGGACCAAGCGGCGATATCATAAAGGGCACCACGACCTCGACAAGCGGTGCTAGTTCGGGTGTGCACGGTTATGCAGTGGCCGGAAGTGCAGTCGGGGTCAAAGGTCTGAGTGACGGCTCGACGGGTCTCGGAGTCTTGGGGGCGGCCACCAGCACCGTCGGTAGCGGGATTGGCGGGCATTTCTACTCTAATGGCTCGACCGGAACCGGCATCATCGGCCACGTTACCGCTGCCACCGGCACCACCTACGGGGGCTTCTTTCGCTCAGCAAGCACTACGGGCCGAGGCGTGTTCTCGGAAGCGACGGCCACGACGGGCGGCACCTTTGCGGGCTACTTCAGAACCACGAGTCCATCAGCGCGCACCGTTTACGGCGAAGCAGAGTCAACCACAGGATTTGCCTATGGAGGATGGTTCGAATCAGCGAGCTCGTCGGGCAGAGGGTTGTACGCGATCGCGGTTTCATCGACGGGGTTCAACTATGGGGTGCGCGGTGTGTCGATGAGCCCCGACGGCTACGGCGTCTACAGCGGAGGCAACTTGGGGGCGTCAGGAACCAAGTCGTTCCGAATCGACCACCCGTTCGACCCCGAGAACAAGTATCTGCTCCATTACGCGGCCGAAAGCCCGATGCCCCAGAACTTCTATGTCGGCAACGTGGTCACGGACGCTCAAGGCTACGCCTGGGTCACGCTGCCCGACTACTTCGCCGAGATCAACCGGAACTTCAAGTATCAGCTCACCATCGTAGGCAAGAGTTTTGCCCAGGCCGTCGTCTGGGAGGAGGTCAAGAACAACCGCTTCCAGATTCGAACCAACGCCCCGAACGTCAAGGTGTCATGGCGTGTCGACGCGGATCGGAACGACCTGTACGTCCGAAACCGCCCAACGAAGGACATCGTCGAGAAGGAAGGCGTTGACCGAGGAACGTACCAGCACCCCGAGTTCTACGGGTTCGGCCCCGAGCGCGGGATGGACTACGATGGCGAGCCCAAGCGGCAACAGATTCCGCCCGCAAGCCGCAAGAACAGATAGCCCGTATCGATCCGGACCCTATCGGCCCGGATCGATACGAATCGCAATCGCCCGCACCAGCGGGCTGGGGTCCTTGCGCCGATCGAGGACAGCCTGCTGCCATGCCGCGGGGGCGCGCCCATCCAATTCGATGAGCGCTTGAATCCGCACGCCAACGCGCTCGTCCGTCAGGAGCGGTCCAACCACGTTCAACGCCTCGTCGGAGCCGATGGCCCCGAGCAGTTCCACCCCGATGCGCGCCTTGCGCTCATCCGGGTCGAGGATCATCGTCTTGGCAATCGTCAGGGCCTCGCTGAACTTGGCGACGAGCGCAATCGCCGCCTTACGAATCGGCAGGCTGTCGTGGGTCATCAGCGCCTGCCCGGTCCCTAGGCTCTGGGCGTCGGCGATCTGGGCAAGCGCGATCACCGCATTGAGCACGGTCAGCTGGTCTTCCGCGGTGCCCGCAAGCACCTGCAACTCGGGCACGGATTCTCGGCTCTGAGCCACACCCGCCATTCGGGCGGCAAGTCGCTGCGTGTCCTTGTTCTTCAAGGCTTTGGCCAAGTACGGCGCGGCTTCCTTGGCATTGGCATCGAGGAGGATGCCAAGCGCGACCCTGACTTCGTTAGCATCATCGCTGTTTAGTCGCTCGGCGATCGCGGTGCGCCCTTCGGCTTCCAGTGCATTCGCGACATCGGTGAACGCCCGCTGCTCGAGGCGCGATGCCTTGGGCAGCTTGTACTCGATCATCCACTTCAGCGCGGGCATACCGATGGCGATCAGCTTATGAACATTCTCGCGGACCTCTTGCTGCGCCGTGCCAACACCCCACTGGGTGGCCTTCGCGTAGATCTGTTGCAGTTCGGCGTCGGTCGGACGCGGAGCAGACCCGGCCTTGGGCGGTGCCTGGGCAGGGTCTTGACTGGCGGGGACTTCGATCGCCTTGGACTCCTGATCATAGGCAATCGCCCACGTCTCGCGAACCGAGGCTTGAGCATCCGCGAGCCCCGTACGATACTGGTCCGGGCCATCGAGGTCGACAAAGAGGCCCAGCGAGCCGCTGCCTCGGGCTCCGTTGCCAGCCGCGGGTGGACCAGCGTACCGATCCTCGCCCGCCGCATCGACAAACAAGCCTAGGCCGTTCGCATTGCCTATCCCCGGACGGCTGTCTCGGGCCGCGTAGATGTCGTTGCCGGCGCGGTCAAAGAGGACCGCGGTGCCGTAGTCGTGTCCAATCGCGTGGCTCGCGCCAAAGCTGGTCGCGTAGATGTCGTCGCCAGCGAGGTCGATCAGGTACGCCGCGCACATGTGCATCGCGCTGGATTGGGCGTAGTGGTAGGCGCGGTAGGTGTCGTGGCCGCTCGAATCCTGTAGCGAGCCCAGCGCGAACCAGTAGCTCGCGGCTTGGGCGTACGTCTCGGCAATGTAAGCGTCGTCGCCCGCGCGGTCGGTCAACAGACCAATGCCACCGCTGATACCGCCGGTGTCTTCCCGGTAGCCGCTGGCAAAGCCTTGAGCGAACGAGTAATGCACATCCGCAAAGAGGGGCGAGTTGAGAATGCGTCCCCCAGCCCGGTAGGTGTCATCACCCGCGCCATCGACCAGCCAGCCCAAGCCCGCCGTCCGCGCCGCACCTTGGGCAAATAGCTGAGCCTCGAACTGATCGTCGCCGCGGGCGTCCATCAGAAGACCGATACCGAACTGGCCGAAGCCTTGGCAAAGCGTCTCGGACTGGTACGTATCGTTGCCGCCGTCTTTGAAGAAGACCCCCACTCCCGCCAAACCCGATCCGAAGGCCAGGGACTTGCCGCGGAAGTTGTCGTGGCCGCCGAGGTCATAGGCCATGCCGATGCCCATCAGGCCGCTGCCCGGCCCCATGTCCGGGGCCTTGTGGAAGTCGTCGCCGGCGAGGTCGATGAGCAGCGCCGCGTAGCCCGGTCCCGCGCCTGCGCGACCCACGTACCGGTCATTTCCCCCCAAATCGATCACCAGCCGTGCATCGCGATCGCGGTGGACATCATCGCCCACGCCAGCGACGACGATGACCATCTCGCCAAGTCGGAACTTCTGCGAGCCCTGCCAGGTCGCGCCGCCGCCGATACGGCGGAGGTCGGGCAAGATGCCTTCGATCGTTCGCGCCATTCGCTCCGCGGCAGCAAAGATCATGCGCAGATCCACCTGATCGATCATTCGCAAGATCTCGGCTTGAGTGGCCATCGGCTTGCTCACAAACTCGAACTTCACCGACGGCTCTTCGACCGCCCACTGCGGCAGGCTCTCGAGCAGCAGCCGCTGATCGGCGGCGCTCAGCTTCTCCGTCGCCTTTCGCACCGCGGCGTTGGCTCCCGCAACCGCCTCGGCTAACCGGCGCACCAAGGGCGCAACGTTCGCCGGAACTTCCTTCGGCACGTCCCCATTTAGCTTAGGATTCTCGGGCAGAGGCACGGCGAGGGTATCGCCGAGCAGTTGCCGGGAGAGAGCCATCAGTCCTGGAGCATTGGCGCGCCCCGCGGTGGCGTGGGCGTTCATCAGCGCATCCGACGTCTCGATGGGCTGATCGATCGCTTGATTGACGAGGGGGATTCGATACTTGTCGGCAAAGGGACGCCGAGCGAAGTTCAAGTCCTTCAGCGTCAAGTTTCCGATGTACAGAGCTTGCTCGATGCCCTTCTTCTCGTCGATCGTGAACTGCGAAAACCCCAGCGCGGTCGCCGCCAATCCTGTGATGAGTCCCACCAGCCGCTTCATGGGGGCATTGTATCCGCTACAATCCATCGCAATGTCGCTGGTAGACGTGATCGAGGCGCTTCTGTTCGTGGCGGACAGCCCTGTACCGCTCGTTGCGCTCGCTCGCGCCGCCGAGGTGACGGAGGGTCAGGCTGAGCAGGCGCTGGACATCTTGACTCTCAGGCACGAAGAAACGGGGGCGCTTCAGGTGGTGAAGATCGCCGGCGGCTACCAGCTCTGTACCAAGCCGGAGCATGCCGAAATGATCGGCAACTTTCTGAAGCCGCAACGACAGCGGCTCTCCCGTTCGCTCATGGAGGTCTTGGCGATCGTCGCCTATCGCCAACCCCTCACCATGGCGGAGGTTGACGAGATCAGAGGTGTTCAGAGTGACTACTCGGTTCGGGCGCTCGTCGAGCGACGGCTCGTGAAGGAAGTAGGAAGGCGCAAAGCCCCGGGGCGTCCCTTGCTCTATGGCACAACTCAGCAGTTTTTGCATCAGTTCAAGCTGAACAGCCTCAAGGAGCTACCCCCGCTCTCGCAACCGCTGCCCGAGGCAGACCAAATGACCTTCGAACTAGCCGGGCTCAAGGAGCAGGCTGAGGGCAGCCTCGAAGGCGGGTAGCGGCCGGTCGATGACCGCTCGCCAGAACTGGAAGAGCAGCCGAATGGTCTCGGCCGTGAACTTAAGCTTCGGAGGAGGCGACTCGCACCCTTCAATCGCGGCCAAGCCATACAGCACTTCCGCGGTCGTTTGCAGCCGATCCGTGAACCGCAAAGCCTCGTCGGCAACCACGTACCCCCCCGCATGGGGCGAGACGAAGGGACGCGCCTCTTGCACTCCTGCTCCGGTAACCGCGCAGGCGTCGAAGCTCGGCGAGAAGCCCGCGACATCGAGCAAGTGAGCCGCCGCCCAAACGAACGATACGCGGGGCCTTTCATGGTGCTCGAGGTCATGGAGCGCACGGACCAGGAAGGAAAACTCCTCAGCGGCCGGGTGCTCATGCGGAAGAATGCCAGCAACCAATTCGCAAAGCGCGAGCCCCCAACTGAGCCGCTCAAAGTCCGAGCGCAGTCCCGGAAATGACGAGATCGGCTGCGACTGAGTGACGTAGGCCATGTGCTTGCCGCGGGCGATCTGGAGGATCGAGGCGCTCATCGGTTCGGAGCAACCGCTGAGCCGAGAACCCGCGCGGCGCGCACCCTTGGCGAGGACGTCCACGATGCCCTCCTCTCGGGTTAAAAGCGTGAGGCGCCGGTCGCTTTCTCCAGCGTCCCGGCGCCTCAACACCACGGCGTGTAGGGTTACCTCAGTTGCCAAGCAGCCTCTGAGACATCCACTCCACCCAGATGAAGTACATGCGGTCGATGAGCAGTGTAAACCGCATCATGACCGTCGATCCGAAGATCGCTCCGAAGCCGATCATCAGCAGGTAGCGGCCTGACTTGGTCACTCCCTGCATGAACTTGCTCTTCAGCTCGATGCTAAAGATGAAGTAGCTAAGGACCGCCAAGACGGTGATGACCGCGACCAAGTTGCCGATCGCCTCGCTGATGTACGTGTGGCGGGCGAGGTCTGTGAAGTTCTCAGGCGTGGCCGCCGGTTGCATGAACTCCCAGCGGGTCGGAACGATCGTGGGCATCGAACTGCGGAACTGCGGCGAATAGGTTCGCCAGAAGTTGAGCAGCTGCTGTCCGGACCAGATACCGAGAATGATGCCGATCGGAATCCGGCTCATCCAGGCATGCTTCTTGTTGAAGACCATGTAGCCCATCATGCCGATCGGCAGGAGAATCGCCCAGACGAAGTAGCCTGGGGTGCCCTCGCCACCGGTCTCGGGAATGGAACCGGCCATCTTGTCGTACCAACTCGGCTTTAGCGTCTCCTTCCAGAGGGCGACCAGCGCCCATCCACCGGCCAGGCCGAGGAAGACATGCTCCCAGAACCGATAGAACTTATTCTCTCGGTAGAGAACGCTATAGAGACCGAACGTTGCGATGACGCCTAGCGTGAGTTTGATGAGCGAATAGGTTTCCGGGTTCATCCGTTCCTCCGTCGGCGCTGCCGAATGGTCTCGATGTTTCCAAGCAGGATGGCGGTGATCAGCAAGATGATCGCGCCGTGTAAGGGCACGATGTACTTCTGGCCGTTCGCCAAGTTGATGAACTCTTCACCGGTGTAGCCTTCGATCGGGTCGGTAACCTTGGCGTTACTCACCTTGATCACACCTTGCCCATCGGGCGTGTTCAGACCGTAGGCCATCATCGACTCCATGTCGTAGGCCCCCTTCAGTCCGATCGCCAAGCCGCTCAGCTGGCCGCTCTGGTAGTAGTTGTAGGTCTCGGGACCCATAACCCCCGTAACCAGCCCGAGCATCGTAACCTTGCCCGAAAGCCGCTCGATCGCGATCCGGCTCGTTTTCGAAGCCGTGACGATGATGTAGGCGCCCATGTCCTCGATCCGGTTGACGCCGGCGAAGACCGGGGATTCCATCACCGATCGCTTCACGCCCGCGGTATCGCTGTCCTTGTTGGCCGACAGAGCGTTCCGCAAGTTACTGGAGAACGATTGGAGCGAGGCCTCGATGCCAGGGAAGAATCCGATGAAGACCCAGTCTTCCCACTGCTTGTAGGGTTGGCCGGTGACCTTCTCGGTTTCCACGGCGATTCTGCGAATCGCCTCGCGAGCGACTTCGGGTGCCTGCGGATCCGCACCCGACATCAGCGCGATCTTCACCCGCTCTCGTATGAGAATGCGGACCAGCGCGTCGAACTGCGCGCCGCTCTCGCCGCGCGTGCTCTTCGTCCAGTCGCTTTGCAGAATGACCGGCTTGGTCTTGTCGATCTCCTTCAGAACCTTGTAGAGGTCTGCCGAGTTGTTGCTCACGCGGTTGGGAAGTTCGATGCTGACGAAGACAAGAATCGAACAGACGACGAATAGGGCGGCGAACAGCGCCTCACGCGGTATGTTCAGGCTGCCCGGAACTTTTTGTGGAGTTGCCATTAGCTAGTCGACCCTCCTCGCTCAAGGCTGAGCCAGAGTCGCAGCGCCATCGCCAGCGCACCTACACCGACTCCGAAGTCGATGGCGCGCAGACCGGGCGTCTGCAGGTTATCGCGAATGAACTGCGTGATCGCTTCCAGCCGCAAGTTGTTGACCAAGGCGTTCGGATCCTCGAGCCCGCCCATGTTGTCGATCATGATCGACCAGTAGTTCTCAGCCATACCGAGCAGGCCCAGCATGACGATGATCGCCGAAGCGAGCAAGATCGTCGCCTCGACCGATCGAACGCGGAACGCTCGATAAGCGGCCGAGAGAATATAGAACGCGATGATCGAGAACATCGCCGCTTCCATGGTCTGCAGCAGGCCGTCGAATAACAGATCCTTCATCCAGACCGCGAACGGCTGATTCGTCACGTCCCTCATCGCCTCGAGCTCTTCGGGCTTCATGTTCATGACGGTCAGCCAATCCCAGTAGCCGATGAACGTCATGATGGCGACGCAGATCAGAAGCACCAAGCTGAAGGGCCAGTCTCGCTGCTTCTTGGATACTCGGGTGGCGTGAAGCCGCACCAGCGAGAACACACCCATGAGTAGGAGGAACGAGGTAAGGATGTTGCTCAGGTTCTGGAACTGGCTCTGCGTGTCCTCCAGCCAGAAGGCCACGCCTTCGGTGAAGTTCGCAGGAATGTCACCTGCCTCGCGTCCGTGGGCGGTGGGCCACAGCCAAATGCCTACATAGAGCAGGCCGGCAAGGAAGGTGAAGGTCGCCGCGATTTTTGGCCGGAGCCTAGGCGGCGTCTTCATCAAGGCGAAGAACAGGCCGAAGCCCAGCGCAAGCGTCACGAAGATCGCGATCTTGAGTTGGGTACTGCCACTTTCAAAAGACCAGGGGATCACTGTGCTTCACCTTCCTCCGGGTGCTTCTGGCGAACCGGCTTCGTTGCGGGATCCGGCGGTTCGGGCGAGAACAGCCGCATCATCGAAGTCTTGGCGGCGGGATCGTTCTCCATCTGCTCGATCCAACCCTTCCGCTGCGAGGACTCCATCGCAATACCGAGGACGACCAGGCTCGCGATGAGCATCTTGCCCCAGTCCTGACCGACCAAACTTCCGACGAGAACCGGCTTGCGGGTGAGGTAGGCACTCGCGGCGTAAAACTCTTCACCGATGAGCACGTAGTCGCACGCAGCGATAAAGAAGGGGGTCTGCGTGTTTTCCGTGGATGAGGCGACCTGAATCGCACCGATCGAGTTCGCCGTCTCGGCAAAGATCAGCGACTCGGCGAAGAACTCACCCATGAAGAACGTAGCCGCCGTCTGCTCGCGGAGCATGATGCCCGACACGCCCGCCGCGAAGGCAAACTGTCGGTCGCTGACGAAGCGGACGCTGTCGCCATCCATCCGCTCTGGCACGCCTTCAGACTGGTAGACGTCGCGGATGACCTCTTGCGCCACAGCGAAGACCGCCGCCTCACCGCAACAAAGGCGGATGGGGCTGGCGAATCGTGCCGCGGTTCGCGTGATGTGCGCGAAGATGTTCAACGCTTGAACGGAGATCGCGTTCAACGCGCCCAAGCCCGGCACCATCAGAACGGGCTTGCCCATTTCGGTGGCGCGGCCTACCGCGTCTTCGATCGCATTCAAGCCGGCGATACGCCGGATGAAGATGTCTTTGTTCTGGGCTCTGAAGATATTGATCAGGATGAAAGCCACCATGACCAACACAAAGAGCACCTGATATTTTCCGGTGTCAAAGTATTGCATTAACCCTCCGTAGCCCCTTGGATCGCCACACCTCGATCCAGCCGCGCGAGCAGTCGCTCGATGTTCTCCCGTTTGGAAAACAGGCGAGTATAGTCGTTGACGTTATCGAACCCCAGAAAGGGCACGATAAAGGGAGAAAATGTGATCGCCGTCTGGGCGCCAATGAACGCCAGAGGCTTGTGCATCTCAAACATGAGGACAGCTGGCGTGACCATGCCACGCTTCTCGATCGCCGCCGCTGCCTTTTCGATCAGAGCAGCGGTCTCGTCTTCCGTCAGTTCTTCGGCCCAGAGATCTTGCATGACTCCCCTACTTGACTTCGGATTCGCTCAATGACCGCCTCGCGGTTCCCGCCGTATCGCAAATAGATTCCTCGAAAGGATTCAAGCCGGCTCGACGGATCGCGTAGAGGGGATAGTTTAGCACCAAGATCGTCCTCCCGCACCTGCTGCACATCCGCCCACGCGATCGAACTCAAACTTGGACCCACCCGACGCCTCGCATCCTTCGCCGTGAGCTGAAAGTGAATGGGCATCCAGAAGTCTGCCGAGGATAGCCCGATCATCGCGACGCCGACGAGAAATCCGACCGGATGGCGCAACGCCCAGAACCCGAAGATGCCTGCAATCAGCGCAGTCAGCGCGATGGCCCCAAGCCGTTTCGGATTCTCTTTCCATAGGCGAACAGTCCACTCGTAAGTTTCACCTTCAGACGATTGCGCAACGGATTCTGGTTCGCGGAGTTCGTCCATCGGTGCTCATCAGTTCCACTCTTTGAAAAGCACACTCACCGACTCGTTCTGGTGAATCCGCCGGATCGCCTCACCGATCAAGGGCGCCGACTCCAGAATGGTGAGCTTGGCCACGCGCTTTTCCCGCGCGATGGGAATCGTGTCAAGGCAGATGATCCGCGAGATCACCGAATCCTGCAGACGATGCAGGGCCGTGCCCGAGAACACCGGGTGGGTGCAGGTCGCGATCACTTCACGAGCACCTCGAGACAGCAGCGCCTCCGCGCCTGAGATGATCGAGCCACCGGTGTCGATCATGTCGTCGAGGATGATACAGACCTTGTCCTGGAACTCGCCGATGATCTCGACGACCTCCACCTTGTTGGGCTCCGGACGGCGCTTGGCAATAACCACGAAGGGGCAACCAAGCATTTCGGCGAGCGCCTTACAGCGGCCGACGGAACCAACATCGGGGGCGACGATAACGACGTCGTCGCGTTCTCGGTAACCCTCGTCGGCAAGATAGCGCCCGATCAGCGGACCACCATAGAGGTGGTCCACCGGCATGTTGAAGAAACCTTGAATCTGATCGGCGTGGAGGTCGATCGCCAGCACACGGTGCGCCCCGGCCATGGTGATCATGTCCGCAATCAACCGGGCGGCAATCGGTTCGCGGGGCTTGATCTTCTTATCCTGCCGCGCATAGCCGTAATAGGGCATGACCACCGTGATACGCCTCGCCGAAGCCCGGCGGAACGCATCGAGCATGATCATGAGTTCCATCAGGTTGTCGTTGGCGGGTGCACAGGTCGGCTGGAGAATGAACACGTCGCTACCGCGGGCGCTCTCCTCGATCATGATGCGAATCTCGCCATCCGCGAACCGGGTAGCGGTCATGCTGCCCAGGCTCACTCCCAGATACTCGGCGACTCGCGAGGCTAGCTCGGGATTCGCGTTGCCGGCAAAGAGCTTCATGTCCGACATGCTCCCGCTCATGATTTCCTCCGGTCCTTCTCGGCCTGCTGTCGCCGACGCCATTCCACTACCCATCCGTCCTTCACCTCTTGCCGTGCCCTGCCCATTGCCAGCGCGTCCGCTGGCACATCTTTCGTCACCACGCTACCCGCCGCGATCATCGACCCGTCGCCGATGTTGATCGGCGCTACCAAAGTCGAGTTCGAGCCGACGAAGACGCCTTCGCCGACCACCGTACGATGCTTCAAGAATCCGTCGTAGTTGCAGAAGATCGTGCCCGCACCAATGTTGGTATCGTCGCCAACCTCGCCATCACCCAGGTAGCTGAGATGCGACACGGCGACACGCGCACCGAGCTGTGCGTTCTTGACCTCGACGAAGTTGCCGATCTTGGTCTGCTCACCCAGCACCGCTCCCGGGCGGAGGTTTGCGTAGGGGCCACAGCGAGAGCTGCTCAGCATAGTCGCCCCGTTGAGGTGGCTCATCAGCACGACGCAGCCATCACCGATGGTCGAATCGAGAATCTTGGTGTTGGGGCCGATGTGACACCGACTGCCGATGGTCGTATTGCCTTCCAGGATGGTGCCGGGCTCGAGCGTCGAGTCGGTGCCGATCACCACGTCTGGCTCGATGTAGGTCGTGTCGGGATCGACAATCGTGACTCCGTTCAGCGCATGCTTCTTCAGCACCCGCTGGCGAAGCACCTTGGCCGCTTCAGCGAGCTGCCACCGGTCATTGACCCCGCGCATGATGTCGGGGTCGTCGAATGCCAAGCCCTCGACCTTGCCGCCTCGGGCACGGATCGCGGCAATGGCGTCGGTCAAGTAGTACTCGTGCTGCTCGTTCTCGTTGCTGAGCGTGGGAAGGATCTCGAGGAGCGTTGGCACGTCGAAGACGTAGATCGCGGCGTTGACTTCCTTGATCTCGCGCTCCGTCGGCGTTGCGTCCTTGTGTTCGACGATCCGCGTTGGACCATGATCGTCGCGGACGATTCGGCCATACCCGGTGGCGTCCGCGAGAACTGCGGTCGCGACCGTCGCCTTCGCTCCGGAATCGATATGGTGGCCGACAAGCGCCTCAAACACCGCCGCCGAAAGCAACGGGGTGTCGCCAGGCGCAATCACCACAAGATTCGCGCCTGAGGCTCTTAGCGCGTCGGTAGCCATCATTGCCGCGTGGCCGGTGCCGTGCTGTTCGTGCTGCCATGCGTAGTCATAGGCTGGGCCCAGGGCTTCGATGAGCAAGTCGCCCCCGTGGCCGACGACCACGATCGGACGCTCCAGACCCGCATCCATCATTGCGCGCCCGACCAAAGCCGCCATCGGGATGCCGCATACACGGTGCAACCCCTTAGGCAACTCCGACTTCATTCGAGTTCCCTTCCCCGCCGCTAGGATGATCCCCGTTATCCTCATGTTAACCCGAGCTTCTGATTCTGGCTTAGCGCGAGCCTACCGCGCCAGATGGCCGAGCGGCGAGGTCTTCGAGATCAACCCCTTCATCTCGGCCCAAGACAGCGAAAAGGTGAAGGGGCCGACCGCATAGGAAGCGAGTTCGTACGGATCGAACTCCCACGTCAAGCCCTTCTTGTTCACCCAAAACCGGTTGAGTTGCTGCTCGCTAAGTTCGGTCAGCCAGCCCATGTCCTTCCAGGCGGTGCGCGGGTGCTTGACGATCTTTTCGATGAGCAGGATCTGGACCTTCTCTACGTTGCCCGCGCCGACCACATCTTTCAGGCTCAGTACCTTGGGCTTGCCCTGAACCAGCCCGAAGTTGTACGTCCGCGTAACGCCGAGTCCGTGCGCGCCTCCCAGATACTGATAACAGTCGACCACGATGCTGATCGCTCGGGCGTCTTGGAAGGCAACTTTCGACGAGGACTCAAAACTGCATCCGGGCCAATCATAGCCGAAGTCGCGCTCGACTTCGCGTGCCTGCTTCATAAACTCGTCGTAGTCTTTCGTCTCGGCGCGTCGCACCGTGTTTCGCGCAAGATTGGCGAGCGCGCTCGAACCCGGCACCCGCCCTAACTTCATCTCCGCTTCGATCTTGCCTTTCTTGTAGACCCGGACATCCGGATTGACTTGGCCGATCAGGAGGGTCAGTGCGATCGCGCTGGTGAGGGGCATGACCTGATTATGCAGGAGGGAAGACGGTTCCGCTCATTTGCTCGGCTGGCTCGGTTCAGCTCGGGTTGGCCCGGGTTGGCACGGAGGAGCCCAGCGGTTAACGGTCGGAAGCTTGCGAGGCACGAACCATCCTCGCCCTTCGTGATCATTCCTCAGGCCCGAGCCCCTAGTTGCGCAACGGCTTGCCCGTCTCCATCATGTGCTTGATGCGCGCATGGGTCAGGGCCTTTTGAGTCAACTCGATAAAGTGTGTCCGCTCCTTGATCAGTGCATCGTCGTACGAGGTCGACTTGGTGAACACCGCCTTGATACGATCCGCGATCTGCCGGTCGTAATCGCTGATCGTGCCTTTGCTCACCAGTTCATCCTGTGCTCGGTCGATCATGCCGGTCAGCGGGCCCTCGGGGAGATGCCACTCGGGTCGCAGGGTCGGCTCAACCGCGAGCGCCAGGGCTCGGGCGGTGGTGATCAACCGCTCCGGGTGATACTCGGTGATGTCGGTTGGCCGCAGATAGCCCAAGTGTCGCGCATGGTCTGCGTTCGCGGAGACCTCGCCTAGCGAGAGCCGGACAGCGGTGTCCACCACCGACTTCGCGCCATCCGCCTGGCTTCGGAGCGCCATCTCAGCGGTTCCGCCGCCGCCCGGATACAGGCCTACCTTCGACTCGGGGAAACCCATCATCGCGTCGGCCAGCGCAACCGCCCGTGGACACTGGAACGCAAGCTCCAACCCTGCACCCAAGGCGTATCCGTGAATCGCGGACACCGCCCGCTTGCCCGAAAGCCGCACCGCAAGCTGCTGCAGGCGATCGAGGTCGTGCAGAATCCCATCCCAATCCTCGGCGTCGATCTTGGCCAGGAACTGGGTCAAATCGAACCCGAGTGAGAAGTGGCGCGCTTCGCTGCACAGCACAAACCGGTCGAGCGAGTCGAGCTTCGCGTGGAGTTCCTCGACCAAGGCGGGTGTGATCGTGCCCATCTTCGTGGTGATCGCCAAGGCAACGACGCCCTCGCCGAGATCGCGCACGTTGAAGTTCTCCCCCTTCTCGACGACCGGGTAGTCCTTGATCTGCCGATACTGTGGCTCGCTGGGAAGCGCAACGTAAGCACCGCTGAAGTCGCGCTGGGTTCCGTCTCGGTAATACGGTTCTGCTGAGCCGCCGATGGCGTCGAGCATGGCGAACGGTCCCATCTCCCAGCCGAAGCCCCACATCATCACGCGGTCGAAGTCGAGCACGTTGTGGCTGATCTCTTCCTTCAGCGATTCGGCGTATTGCAGCACAGGCACCAAGTGGTGGCGCAAGAACTCGCCCACTTCGTTTCTCATGTCAAGAGCTTTCGCAACGCGGGCGCCCAACGGCTCCTTAGCGATCGCGTCCAGCTCAGGGAACGAGGCTTCTTGGCGTTGACGGTAGGCGTGGGTCAAGAGGTCGAACGCCATGAACTCCTTCCCTTCGCGTCGGTAGTAGCCTTGACCGGCCTTCTCGCCGATCCATCCCCGCTCCAGGAGCACACTCATCGAGTTCGGAGTAGCGAGCAGATCACGGTGGGGGTCGTGCGGGCATCGCTCATAGAGGTTGTTCGCAATGTCCTGCATGATGTCGAGACCGACGATGTCGTTCAGGCGGAAGCTCCCCGAGCGCGGACGGCCCAGGAACGGTCCGGTGATGGCATCCACCTGCTCGATGCTCAGTCCGAGCTTCTCAGTCACGTGGATGGCGTGGATCATCGCCCACATGCCAAACCGGTTGGCGATGAAGCCAGGCGTGTCCTTGGCCACGACCACTCTGCGGGCCACCTTGTCCTCGAGGAACTGAGTCATGGCTCGAACGGCCTCTGGGTCGGTCTCCGGCGTGGGAATCAGCTCGAGCAGCTTCAGATAGCGGGGCGGGTTGAAGAAGTGGGTGCCTAGGAACCGCTTGCGAAAACTCTCGCTGCGGCCCTCACTGAGAAGGGCGATCTGCAGGCCGCTCGTGTTCGTCGTGATCGCGGTCGTCTCGGGCAGGAGTTCATCGAGCTTCTCGAAGAGCGCGCGCTTGGCGTCCATCTTCTCGATGATCGCTTCGCAGACCCAGTCGGCCTCGGCCGCCCAGGCGAGGTTCTTGTCGATGCCGCCAAGGCGGATCTTTTCGGCGGTCTCAGGAACAAAGAAGTGGGGCGGCTTTGCGGCCCTCGCGCGGGCAAAGGCAGCTTGGACGCTCTCCTCGGTGAGGTCGAGCAGGGTGACCTCGAAACCCAAGTTCGCGAGATGCGCGGCGATGCCGCTTCCCATGGTCCCCGCTCCGATCACACAGACGTTTTTCGCCTGACTCCAGCCCTCGTATGCCATCGGCTAGAGAATACCGGCTGGACTCTGAGCAGGGCACGAGACATCCCTGCCCCACGTGGCGCTGCAAATTCTTAGAGTTCGCCGCGCTTGGAGAACCGAGCATCCACGCTCCACGGCCCCGAGCCAAACGCCCAGATCACCAAGCACGCGAAACAAACCATCACGGCAGCAACGCCCCCGTTCTGAGCCGGCCAAGTGCCGTTCGGCTGGTGGAATTGGAAGTACGCGACCGCCATCATGCCCGACATTACGAACGCCGTCCACCGCGTGAACAGGCCAACCATCAGCAACGCGCCGCCGATGAGTTCGAGCCAACCGCCGATCCAGGTCTGGCTGCCCACTGCCAGCGTCCGGCCATCGGGCATTCCGCCCAGCCAGCCGAGAATCTTCATCCCTCCTGCCTGGAGCAAGATCAAGCCCGACACGGTGCGCAGCAAGGTGTAGCTGATCGTCTGCGGAAGCCGCCACTTGACGTCTAATCCATTCATAGTCTCATAACGATTGGCAATGGCGGAGAATCACCACATACGTCAAAACAACGTGCCGCACGACAACTTTCACGAATCTCACTTGTCCCCTTAGGATTACCGGGATGCGTGCCGATACCACTGATAGGCCGGAGAACACCCGGTTGGATCGCCAAGGATCGGTGATCGCATCGGCACAAGGAAGCGCGACGGAGAACCACCGTGCGCATACTGGACAACTTATTCGGACCCCATTCGCGGAACCTAGAGCGAGCGCTCGACCGGACCACCACGCGGCACACCCTGCTAAGTGAGAATCTGGCGAACGTCAACACGCCCGGCTACAAGCGGCAAGACATCGACTTCGGCATGACGCTGGAGCAAGAGATGGGCCGCGGGCGATCGGGCGACACCTCGGGGGCCCACAAGACCGATCGCGGCTCGATCCGCGTGGATGGTTCCTCAGTCGATCTCGAAACCGAAGTCGCCGCGCTCGCCGAAACCGAACTCCGCTACCAGATGCTCACCGAACTCAGCGCCCGCTACTTCCGCGGCCTCGAGAACGTGATCCGGGAGGGCCGCTAGTTGATCGGTAAAGCGATGCGCATCGCCGCTTCCGGCATGACCGCCGAGCGGTTCCGCATGGACGTCATCTCGTCGAACATCGCCAACGCGAACTCGATGCAGATCAAGGGTGGCGCCGAGCCCTACCGACGCCGCGACGTCATCCTCCAATCGGGCAAGGATGGAGTGGAGATCCGCGGAGTGATCCAGGAACCCACGGAGCAGAGGCCTTTCCGTCGCGTGTACGACCCCGGCAATCCAAATGCCGTCGAGGGGTACGTCACCTACACCAATGTCGAGCCCATCTTCGAGATGGTGAACATGATGGGCGCGTCTCGCGCCTACGAAGCGAACGTCGCGGCCTTCAACTCGGCCAAGTCGATGTTCCGCAGCGCCTTGAACATCGGACGGTAATCACCATGAGAATCCACAACCTCGGACAGAACCTGACTCCTGGCCTCGATAAGGCCAAGGGCGCAGCCGGGGCAAACGGCGATGACTTCGCCCAAACGTTGATGGACGTAATCAAAGAGGTTAACCAGGCTCAAGCGGACTCCCGCAACCTGCAGAACTCGGCGATTGCGGGTCAACCTGTGGAGCCTCACGACGTGATGATCGCGATGGAACGCGCCGGCATGAGCATGCAGCTAACGCTGCAGGTTCGAAACAAGCTGCTGGAAGCGTACCAAGAGATCAATCGCATGCAAGTCTAAGGAAGCTCCCCAGGGTCTGGAATAGACCATGGGCGCACTGTTGCTAAAACTAAGAACTTGGTGGGAGACTGCCGACCGAACCCAACGAGCGGTAACGCTCTTCGGTGGCATCTTCCTTGTCGTCTTGCTGGGAGGCACTTTCTTCTTCGCCTCGCGGCCGAAGATGACAATGGCCTTCGGCGGCTTGTCGCCGAGCGAAGTCGGCTCGGTCACCGCCGAAATCCAGAAGCTCGGCATCCCCGTCGAGTTCGACACCCAGGGCAACGTGCTCGTGCCTTCAAGTCAGCTTGCCGAAGTCCGTGCAAAGTTGGCGGTTGCCGGCAAGCTTCCGGCGACGGCCCACATCGGCAATGAGGAGCTCGGCAAGCTCGGCATGATGAACACGCCGGCCGTCGAGCGGGAGCGGATCAAGTCGATCCTCGAGGGCGAGCTGTCCCGCTCGATCGAGCAGATCGAGGGGGTCGAGAGCGCGCGCGTCCACATCACCCTCGGCGAGCGCACCGCCTTCGCCGCCGAGAAGAAGCCCGCCACCGCGAGCGTCGTGATCCACGAGAAGTCCGGCGGCATCGACCAGTCTTCGGCTCGGGCCATTGCCATGATGGTCTCCAACGGCGTCCCTGGCCTCGAACCCGCCAAAGTGTTCGTCGTCGACAACGCCGGTCGCGCCCTATACGACGGCAGCGAGCACGCCAGCCTTGGCGGCATGGCGACTCAGAAGCTCGAAGCCGAGCGCGCCGAAGCCCTCCGCCGCGAGCGAGACATCCAGGCCAAGCTCGACGCGGTCATCGGCCGCGGCAACTCGGTCGTTACGGTGAACGTCGAGATGGACTTCGACCGCGAGACGAAGGAAGTCTCCGAACTGAAGCCGAACAAGAACCCGCTTTACGTCGAGGAAGCCACCGAGCAAGTCGGTGGCGGCACCTCGACTACGCCCATCGCGTCCGGCGTTGGGGCCAACGATCCTACGGCTCCGACCGAAACCGCCGCCCCCTCGACACCCAACTCCAACGGATACACCGGCACCAAGAAGATGGCCGAGTATCCGTACACCAAGACCGACGCCAAGACCGAGAAAGCGATTGGCGGCATCAAGACCCTGGCCGTCGCGGTGATGGTCAACGAGGAGAACGTCGCTGACCCTACTCCCGTCGAGGAATACCTGCAGAGCTATATCGGCGAGAACGCCGGATTCACGGCCAGCGTGACGAGCATGAAGTTCGACACGACGCTTCAAGAGGAGGCCAAGAAGACGGCGGCCGCCGTTGCCGGCCAGGAGCGCATGCAACAGATGGTCAGCCTTCTACCGGTTGCGGCCCTTCTCATCGTCGCTTTCGTCGTGCTCAAGGCTATCGCCAAGGCGGCCAAGGCGCAAACGGTGATGATTCACGCTCTGCCCAATGGCACGCTGGTCTCAACACCCTCAGGTCTGGGCGAAGCCATCGTCGCTGCTCAGGAGCATCATGCGGGCAACCACCACGAGCACACCGGTGGCGAAGGCGAATCGGCACGCCCGCTCGTTCGCCGCAACATCGGCGAAACCGAGGATGTGGGCGATATCGAGGAGCGGATGAACCGACCACTTGAGCAACTGAAGCGCATGGCGCATGACCGACCCGAGAGCGTAGGCCTGCTCATCAAGAGCTGGATGTTGGAGGAACGACGATGAGAAAGGTAGAAGCACTCTCAAGCCGGCAGAAGGCGGCAGTCATGTTGATGTGTCTCGGCCCGGAAGTCGCAAGCTCAGTCATCAAGTCACTGAACGAGCAAGAGGTCGAAGCTCTCTCCTTAGAGGTTGCCCGCCTCGATCGGGTCACCGCCGACCAGCGCGAGGCCGTCATCAATGAGTTCTATGAGCTGGCGGTCGCCCAGGACTTCATTGCCGAGGGCGGCGTGGAGCGAGCCCGGCAGCTGCTCGAACAGGCGTACGGTCCCGAACGGGCGGGAAACATGATCGGAAAGGTCGTTCAGGCCATGCAGGTTGTGCCCTTCGAGTTCTTAAAGAAGGCCGACCCCGCTCAGCTGTACAGCTTTATCCAGGACGAGCACCCGCAAACCATCGCGCTGATCCTCAGCTACATGCCGCTCAACGCGGCGGCGGATGTGCTCTCGCGGCTTGCCGGCGAGCTTCGCGCCGACGTAGCGGGCCGAATTGCCCAGATGGACCAGACGCCTCCGGAGGTCATCCGCCGGGTCGAGCAGGTGCTCGAGAAGAAGATGTCCAGCATGCTCGCCCAGGAGATGACCCAGGCAGGCGGCCCGAAGGCCCTCGTCGATCTGCTCAACCGCGTGGACCGCACCACCGAGCGGCTGATCATCGAATCGCTCACCGAATCCAATCCCGACCTTGCCGAGACCGTGAAGAACATGATGTTCGTCTTCGAGGACATCGTCCAGCTTGACGACCGGGCGATCCAGTCGGTGCTGAAGGAAGTCGACATGAAGGAACTGGCCACCGCGCTGAAGGGCGTGAACCAGGAAGTTTCCGGCAAGATCTTCCGCAACATGTCGGAGCGTGCGGTCGGCATGCTGAAGGAAGACATGGAGTTCATGGGTCCGGTGCGGCTCCGTGTCGTTGAGGAATCCCAACAGAAGATCGTCGGCGTTATCCGACGCCTCGAGGAAGCTGGCGAAATCACCGTCGGACGAGGCAGTGAGGAAGATGTCCTTGTCTAGTGCGCTGAACCCGCAGGGGACGATTCACGCGTTCGCCGACCTGTTGCAGCCGATCCCCGCCGGGGTCGGCAAGGCGAAGGCACTCACCCCCCACGAGGTGCGCGAGGCTGCCCGCCTCGAGGGCTTCGACCGGGGCTATCAGGCCGGCTTCGAGCAAGCCACCCGCGACGTCCACAACCAACAAGAGGCGCTGACGATGAGCCTCGCCGACCACATAGCCGCTGTGCAAGGGTTGCTTCACCGGCTGGATGATGAGCTGCAGGCCGCGCTGGATGAGTGGAGCGTCAAGATGGCCGATCCCGTTGCCGAACTCGCACTAGTGGTGGCGATCAGACTCGTCGGTGCCGAACTACGATCCAACCCCGAGCTTGCCGTCTCGATGGCGAAGGACGCGCTCCGCGAGGTCACGCACGCGATGGACGCGCGCCTAAAAGTCAATCCCGCGGATGCCCCGGTACTTCGACAAGCGATGCCAGAACTCCTGAACGGTTCCCTATCCTTGCGCAGCATCGACCTCATCGAGGAGCGTTCGATTGCCGCAGGATGCCGGATCGAGACGGACGGCGGTAACGTCGACGCGACAATCGAATCGATGATCGAGCAGGCTCGGCGCGCGATCCGCTTGGAGGATGAGGCTTGATTCTCCCCAACCTGCAGCCCGCCCGAGCGCGCATCGATGCCGCCACCCTTCACCGAGTGAGCGGCCGCGTCACCCAAGTTGTGGGCCTCGTGGTGGAATCGCACGGCCCCAACGCTCGGGTAGGTGATCTCTGCTTCATCGAGACGGGCCACAGCGAACCGATCCGCGCTGAAGTCGTTGGCTTCCGGGGCGATCGGACGCTGTTGATGCCGCTCGGAGAACTGTCCGGTGTCCGCGCGGGCTGTGCCGTTCTAAGCTCGGGCCACTGCCTCCGAGTTCCGGTCGGGCCGGAGCTGCTCGGGCGCACCCTCGACGGCCTCGGCGAGCCAATGGACGGCATGGGACCGCTTCCCTGCTCGCGCTACTATCCGATCTTTGCGACTCCGCCCAACGCGCTGAATCGCCGTATGATCAACCGACCGCTTGAGACCGGCGTGCGGGCGATCGACGGCATGCTGACCCTCGCCGAGGGACAGCGCATGGGCATCTTCGCCGGGTCGGGCGTCGGTAAAAGCACTCTGCTGGGCATGATCGCCCGAAACTGCACGGCCGACGTCAATGTGATTGCGCTGGTCGGGGAGCGTGGCCGTGAAGTCCGCGAGTTCATCGAGCATGACCTTGGACCCGAAGGTCTCCGCCGCTCCATCATCGTGTGCGCCACCTCGGAACAGCCGGCGCTCGTGCGTATCAAGGCCGCTCTCACCGCAACCGCGATCGCCGAGTACTTCCGCGATCAGGGTGCCAACGTGCTGCTGATGATGGACTCGGTGACCCGGTTCTGCATGGCGCAACGCGAAGTCGGCTTGGCCATCGGCGAACCCCCGAGCACCAAGGGCTACACGCCCAGCGTCTTCGCCCTGCTACCCAAACTCATGGAGCGAGCGGGAACCAGCGACCGCGGGGCGATTACCGCCCTGTACACCGTTCTCGTGGAAGGCGACGACACCAACGAGCCAATTGCTGACGCCGCGAGGTCCATTCTCGACGGCCACATCGTGCTGAACCGAAAGCTGACAAGCAAGGGCCACTATCCGCCCATCGATGTGATGCAGTCGCTCAGCCGTGTCGCCCCGATGGTGACCGAACCGGGCCAACAAGAAATGACTCGAGACATCCGCGAGTTGCTCGCCGCATACAGCGACGTCGAGGACCTGGTCAGCATCGGCGCGTACAAGCCCGGCACGAAGCCGATCGCCGACCGTGCGCTTGAGAAGTGGGATGCGATCAACGGCTTCCTTCGCCAAACCAAGGACCAAGCCACGTCGTTTACCGACACCGTGCATCAGATGAGGAACATCGTATCGTGAAGCAGTTCGACTTTCGACTCAAGAAGGTGCTGGAATACCGCCGGCTCACCGAGGAGTGGGCGAAGGAGGCGTACCTTGAGGCACGGTCCGCCCGGCTTGAGGCCGAGATCGCGCGTATGGTCATCGAGAAGGAGCGTTACGATCTCTTTAACAACACTCCGCGGACGATCAACGAACTCCTTTCCCGCGAGCAGCGGCTGGAACTGCTGCAAGCCCGGCATCGTGAGCAGTCCATCGTCATCGAGGTACTTATCGAGGATGAGGCGCGGGCTCTCGCGGAGTGGAACGCACGCAAGCAGGACGTCCAGGCGCTAGAGAAGCTCCACGACAAAGCGTTCTCCGAGTGGATGTACGAAGTGAACCGGGAAGAACAGGCATTCCTCGACGAATGGACGAACGGGAGGCGAGCCGCTTGAGGACGCGTCTGGAACTGCTCGGTCCCGAAGGCGCCCGACGACGCATGGAAGAACTCCAAGCGCGGATCGGCCAGCTTAAGCCTGGCGGCTCAACCGGAGCCCCGGCAGCGGAGTTCGAGCAGTTGCTTGCCGAGTGGCGTCCGAACGAGATGAGCGGCGAAATCGGTGGAGCGCGGCCGTTCAATCCCTTTGGCGGCGGGGCGGCGCTACAGTCAAGCCACCTCAAGTCGCTGATCGAGCGCGCTGCGGGCGATGCGGGCATCGACGCCAAGCTGTTGGAGGCCGTCGTTTCAGCCGAGAGTGGATTCGACCCGCGGGCCCGCTCCCGGGCCGGGGCGATGGGCCTCACCCAGTTGATGCCTGACACTGCGCGATCGCTCGGCGTTACTGATCCGTTCGATCCCGTTCAGAACCTGAACGGCGGGGCGAAGTACCTGGCTCAGATGCTCGGCCGTTTCGGCTCGACGGAACTGGCTCTTGCCGCCTACAACGCGGGCCCGGGCCGGGTCGAACAATCAGGCAACCAGATTCCTAACATCACCGAGACGCAAGCGTACGTGCGCAAGGTCATGGCCTACTACCAAGGAGCCGCAAGTTGAATAAAGTCATCATGATCGTTGTTTCATTGCTCGTCATGGGGGGAGCGGTGGTCGGATTGGGGATGGCGGGCGTCGTGCAGATTCCGGGGCTGTCACCCAAGAAGAAGGCACCAGCACCGGTCGTCGAGGCGGTCGCTGAGAAGAAACCGGTTGCCAAGAAGGAGCCCAAGTCCGAGCCGGCACCAAAGACGGGTGACCCAGAGAAGGGCCATGTGGCCGTGGCGGAGCTTTGGAACGAGATGGACCTGAAGGCACTGCTGCCGCTGACTGAGAAGTGGCGTGAAGCGGAACTTGCACCGATCCTCGCGAAGATGGATACCGAGAAGGTCGTCGAGTTGCTGAGCCAAATGAAGCCAGAACGCGCGGTGGTGCTGACGCGGGCGCTCCAGCGAATTGCCGAAGGCACCTAGGATCGAGCCTGCCCTCCGTGCGTAGACCCCGAAGGCGCTTGAGGAGACGCCCTACGGGCTGTGTTTTCGGCACCAACGGCGCGGGGCATCGGCGCTCTTGTACCTGCGCGTCACCGTCTCAGGGCAGTAAATCGTGGCCTTCTGTCCCGAATCGGCGCAAATCTCCACGCTGACCATCTCACCTTCGGACTCCGTCCGCGTGGGCGGATCGGTGCGAGGCGGTTCTGACTGGGTCGGCGGGTTGGCAGCCGTGCCCGAACCCGACGTGTCGGTGCCGCGCTGATCGGTATCGGTACCGGTCGGCGGGTCTGGAACCGCGTCATCGGGGACAACGGTCGGCGGAGTAACCGTCTCGGGCGGCTTCACCGCGCCCTCGCCCTCGACGGGTAGATCGCGCATGAGCGGGGTCACCTCGCGGGCCGTACCGGTTCCCCGCTTCTTCTGGGCAACCTTCATCACGTCACGCCACATCTCGACGGTCACCGTACCGCCGAAGACGCTGTCGCTCATCTCCTGGTACCTCGCGTTCCCGTCCTTGTCGTAGATGACGTTAGCAATCCAACCGATTCCGATCAAGTTGTTCGTGTAGCCGCAGAACCATGCGTCTCGAGCTTCCTGAGTCGTTCCGGTTTTTCCTCGCGCGTCTTTGATGCTGCCCGCAGCTCGACCCGTGCCCCCGGTGACGACGCCACGGAGACACGCATCCAGGTAAGCCGCGACGCGCTCGTCCAGGATGTGCTTGACGATCCGCGGCTCGTACGTGCGCACAATCGACTTGTCCGCGCCCACGATTTGGGCGATTCCGTAAGGAGTTACGCGGTCGCCGCGCAGCATGAAGACCGAGTAGCCCTGCGCCATCTCGAGCGGGGATACCTCGTTCACGCCGAGGGCCATGGAGCGGAAGGGCTGGATGGGCGACTTGAAGCCAAAGACGTCGCGAGCATAGCGCGCGCAGGTGTCGAGACCTGCCTCGAAGGACACGTGGATCGCAGGAAGGTTCTTGGAGTTCGCGATTGCCGCGGGAATGCTGAAGGTGCCACCCGAGCCACCACCCGAGTTCTTGGGCCGCCAGACCTTGCCACTCCCTGGGTCTCGCCACTCGATCGCTTCATTCGAAACCCGATCTCCAGGGCTGATGGCGCCGGTCGAGAGCGCAGCCGCGTAGATGAACGGCTTGAACGCCGATCCAGGCTGGCGACGACCCTGCGCGATCACGTTGTACTCGTCGCGCTCCCAGTTGGTATTGCCCTGCATGGCCAAGATCTGACCCTTGTCGTCGAGCAAGACGAATGCGCCGGCCGTGACTTTGCGGCGCTGATACTTCTTGACGAGATCCTGAACCGCCTTCTCGGCGGCGTTCTGCATGTCGGGATCGAGCGTCGTTATGATCGTCCAGCCAGCCGTGCCGAGATCGACATCGGGGTATTGGGCAGCAATCGTGTCGAGCACGTAGCGCGTAAAATACGGCGCCGCATAGATTCGCTCGCCCGAGCCGAACGACTTCGGGCGCAGCTTGGGCTCCTCTGCGATCGCCTTCTCGTACTCTGCCGAAGTGAGCATCTCCTCGTCGCGCATGATCCTCAGGACCACGTCGCGATTCCGAACCGCGACCTTCAGATTCGAAAATGGATTCTCCTGGCTCGGTCGCCGAACCATACGCGCAAGCATGGCCGCCTCGCTCGGCGTTAGCTTTCCAAGATCCTTCTTTCCGAAGTACACGTCGGCGGCGGCACGGATCCCGTAGGCACCCTGACCGTAATAAACTTGATTCAGATAAGCGCGCAGAATCTCCTTCTTGGTGAGCTTCCGCTCGATCTGCATGGCCAGCGCGGCGTCTTCCAGCTTGCGTTCAAACGACTTCTCGGTGCTGGTAAAGAGTCGCTTGCTCAGCTGCATCGTGATCGTCGAGCCGCCTTGGGCCTGCCGACCTTCGGCGACGTTCCGGAAAAGAGACCGGCCAACCGCGATGGGGTCCACGCCCCGATGGTCAAAGAACCGCTTGTCTTCCGCGGCGAGGGTGGCATCGATGACCAGCTTCGGAACCTCATCGTAGGTATTGATGAGCTTGCGGTATTGGCTGCTGGCGCGATACAGAAGCGTCTGCCCGTCACGGGCGTACATCACGGTTGCGGGAGTCTCGATTTGATCGAGCTTGGTGGCGAGCGCATCAATCTTGTCGCCCGCCTTCCGGAAAGCGATCATGAAGAAGACGCCTGCGACGACCGATCCCATCAGGAGGATCAGTAAGGTCAGCGCGCCGAATCGTTTGGTCCAACGCCACCAAAGAGGACTCGACTTTCGCTTGCGGCTCTTCTGGCGACCGCCCGTACCCGCCTTAGCACTCGATTTGACCGCCACGCGCAATCAGTAAGACGCGGAACCTAGGGGCACCGTTTCAGCGATAGCCCAAAAGCCGGGCCAGACGGCGAAGTTCATCGGCTCCGACATTGCCTAACAAGGCGTAGGTATTCCCTTGCTGCGTCCACGAGAACGACTCAAATCCCTTCTGTGTGCGGCGGAGCATCGGCAAGTTCACTTCGGCTCCGGCCTGAAAGAACGACAGGCTGACGTCGCCCTTCGAATAGGCTTGCTGAATCACCGTCACGCGCCCGCCGGGAAGACGTCGTACCCACTCGAGTCGGTAGCCCTCGGAATCCGGAAGGCGAACGGCAGTAAGGCCCCCTTGCTTGGCGAGCCGCGCCAGTTGATCCACAGGAGTCACAACCTTGGCTCCCTTCCGGTCCAGCTCGAAGTCTCCAGGGTTGATCCGAGGTCGGTAGTCGATATCGGTGAACTCAAAAGAGCCGACTCTCGTGCCGACGGCGTCGAACAGCTCACGCTTGAGGATCACGGCCTGCTCGCGATCGATCCACAGGTGCTGGATCGGGTTTCCTGATCCTTCGAGAAGCGAGACCTGAACCGTGGGGCGCCCGGAGATGGCTGGCCCGTCCTTCACGGTCACCCGGATGCCGCTGCGGCGGCCGAGGCTCATGAGCCGCGCAACTGCTTCTTCACGACGGGGCGGGGTCACGAAAATTTCGTTGCGCCCGGGGTAGTAGTGCCGTCGCTCGCGGGGCGTCTCGACGATCACCTGACCCGCGTAGGGTGAAGCGCTCGGGAACCAGGTGCGAGTGCGAGGACCGTCGCGAAGCACGTACTCGACGTGCCGCTCCCGATTCGAACCTTCCAACACCTCGACGGTACGCGTTCCGCTGAATCTCACGGAGGCCATCTTGCGAATCGCCTGACGGAGGATCGGGGGTATCTGATCGACACCCGGCCGGCTTTCAACGGTGCGCTGGGCAACCGAGAGCGGGGCAACCGCGAGCAAGATCGAGAGGGTCAATAGACGGTTCATAACAAGTCCAAATCGACGACGTCCCAGTCGTAGTGCAGTTCGGGCGCACCCTGGTCCGCCTTGAGGTCGGTGGCAGTGGCTAGCCCCAGATCGTGGCGCGTGACCGACTCGACATGCGCGTTGACGATCGCGGTCGCGGTCAGTCCACCCAAGTCGGCCCGTTCGGGCGTCGGACTCGGGCGCAAGACGAACAACGCCAAGGCACCCATCGCAGCGAGGCTGGCCGTCGAACTCCACACGAGCCGGCTTCGCCACCAGGGCGCGCGCTTGGGAGCGGGAGTAAGGGCTTCAAGGCGCGCGTTCAGCTCGGCGCGCCATGCCAAGCTCGGCTCTTCCTCAGGCAGATCCTTAATCCATCCGCCGATCTGGTTCAAATCCTCGCGGTCTAGTGGATCGGGAGTTGGGTCGTGCTTCTTCATAGCGTTTCTCCATCCAAATAGGTGCCCACGGCCTTCTGCAGGTGGGCTCGAGCCAGAAAAAGCCGGCTCTTCACCGTGCCGATCGGCACATCGAGCGCTTGAGCGATCTCGTCATAGGCAAAATCCTCTTTGTCATGCAGGAGCAAGACGCTTCGCAGTTTCTCGCTCATCGTGGAGAGGGCGGACTCGATGACGGAGATCAGTTCGTCGTTGAGAACGATCGTCTGAGGATCCCAGCGCTGATCTGGAATGTCCATGGCTGCCTCTTCGTCGGCTCCGCCAGCGTCGAGGCTCGTTCGTTCCGGCGCTCGACCTAATCGGCGGGCGCGATCGACACAGAGGTTGTGGGCGATACGGAAGAGCCAGGTGCGAAGCGACGAGCGGCCGTCAAAGCGGCCGAAGGACTGGTAAGCACGAATGAACACCTCTTGGGCGATATCCGCCGCTTCGTCGGCGTCGATGACCATCCGGCGCACAAAACCGAAGACTCGAGCCTGATAGGCATCGACGATTCGCGCGAACGCTTCTGCATCCTGCCGGCGACACCGTTCGATCAACGCGAGTTCGGTGGCCGGATCGGTGCGTTTCATGCTCAGGACCGGTGCTCCGATGGACATTGCCATATCTGTGCGTTAGGACGCAAGGCCGGGTGGAAAGTTCAGTAGCGGTCGGATGTGGGATGTCGGATGTCGAATGCTGATGGAGCGAGACCGTGTCCTCCACATTCGTCATACGACATCCCACAACGAAAAAGAGGCCGCCATCACCCGCTAGGCACAGGCGATGACGGCCAGAATTCCTGTCCTTACAGTCGAACGCCCACGTAGACGCCGATGCCGTTCAGGTTGCTGTTGCTATTGCCGAAGAATCGTCCTTCGACGAACAGCGGGTTGGTGCCCGACTGGAAATTGTATCCCAGTGCGAACGAGTAGGCGAAGTTGGTCTTGTTGCGGCTGTTGCCCGCATTGCGATCACGGGTGATCGCGAGACCAGCACCCAGCGAGTAGTAGATCTCCTTGCTGGTACCCACGTAGTTGACGAGGACCGGGACCGCACTAGCTTCACCCTTGCCGTAGTAGTCAGCTGAGATCGTGATCATGCCCGTCGAACTTCTATCCATTGTTCCGAAGTTCGCATCTTGGATCTTGAACTCGCCGCCTACACCGAACCAGTTCTTGCCAATGCTCCGGCCGTAGCCGCTGGTGGGAAACACGAGACCGGCGCGGATGGAGAGGCCCATGGGCTTCGTCGTCTGCGCGGCCGCGGGAACAGCCATCATGACAGCTGCGAATCCCATTACGGTTGCGAGAATCTTTCGATTCATTCTCTTTCGGTTCCTCCTTGAAAAAGGTCGGACCCGTAGGCCCGCCATAGAGAGCATACACTCTCTGATGGCGTAGACGTGCCGAACGACCCAAAGGATTTGGCGATTTGAGCCTGGCCCTCTTGGGCACGTGTGGAAAACTCCCGGAGTGCCAACTTTGATGCCAAAGCCACGTCGCGCAACCTATACTAGCCAGCATGTGGCAACAGTTCAGCGAGCAGGCGGAGCAAGCGGTGCTCGGAGCCCAAGACGAAGCGCACCGGCTCGGATCGGCCTATGTGAGTACGGAGCATCTGTTGCTCGGGCTCCTCAGTCAAGAGGACAGCAACGCTTTCCACATGATCCTCGCGCTCGGCATTGATCCTCAGAACATCCGGGATAGGATCGAGGAAGCGGCGGGCGGCGGCGAACCGGTAGCTCCCAGGGAACTCAGCCTCACGCCCCGAGCGACGGGCGTCTTGGAGTACGCATTCGAGGAATCGGAGGGGCTGACCCAGCCCTACATCGGTACCGAGCACATCTTGATTGGTTTGTTGCGCGAGGAAGCTGGATTCGCCGCCCGCGTTCTCGGCCGGACCGGCATCCACCTCGACGATGTGCGCCAGCTGGCCACCACGATGCCGAGCCTAGAGGCGCCCCCCGAAGCCTCGTATGAGCCGCTTGACGACGATTACGCGGCAAACGCGACTGAGCTGCTGCTCGAGCTCATCCTCGGAGATATGCCGCCGGGGCTCACCCTGGTCCTCGAACAGCGCGGCATCAACCCGTGGGCAATCGACTCGCTTCTGGAAGCCAATGACCCGTTTGACAGCCAGGTCACCTTTGCCGAGTTGCTGGTCGATGCCCAGGGCATCGCCGCCGATCGAAAGGATGCGGTTCTGACCGGCGACCATTTCGTGCTCGCGATCCTCCTCCGCGGGCAGTCGCTCGCTGCTTACATCCTGGAGAGCTTGGGCCTCACGTACGACGTGATCGAAGCCGCGATGGATCAATAAAGAAGCCCCACGACCATCGTCGTGGGGCTCCTTTCAGCGTGCTTTATGAACCTTGGCGCTTGCGGTGCTCTCGGATGAACGCGGGGATGTCGATCTCGCTCTCGTCGTAAACCTCGCTCGGGTCTTGCTGGCCCGTGCGGTTGGCGGCCCGATCGCTGCCCGCGATATTCACCGGCGGGAACACGAACGGCTTGCGAGCCTCGACCCGAGGCAACGGTCCCGGAGGAGTGACCTGAGTCGGCGCACCCGGCTCGGACGTCACCATCGGCGTCGGCGTCTCGACCGGGGCCGAGTAGGTGGCTTCCGCCACACGTCGGCCTTCACTCGAATAGGGGTTGAAGCCCGTAGCCAGAACGGTGATGCGCACCGAACCGTCCATCTCGGGGTCCACGACGGTGCCGAAGAAGATGTTCGCGTCGTCGACGTCGCAGAGGCTCTGGATATAAGCCATGGCTTCCGAAGTCTCGGTGAGTGTCAAGTCCTCGCTGCTCGTGATGTTCACGAGCAAGCCCTTCGCGCCGTGAATGGTCTGCTCGAGGAGCGGGCTGTTCGTCGCACCCTGAGCGGCCTGGAGCGCGCGCTGATCGCCCACGCCGTAGCCGATGCCCATCAACGCCGGACCGGCGCTCGACATAACCGCGCGGACGTCGGCGAAGTCGACGTTGATCTGGCCGGGAATCGTGATGATGTCGCTGATGCCCTGCACGCCCTGGCGAAGGACGTCGTCCGCAACGCGGAAGGCCTCCTTCAGCGTCGTGCGGCGCTCGACCACGTGAAGCAGCTTGTCGTTGGGAATCGTGATGATGGTGTCAACGCGGCCCATCAGGCTGGTCACGCCGTTCTCGGCCATGCGGGAGCGCTTCGGACCTTCGAAGCCGAAGGGACGCGTGATGACCGCAACCGTCAGCGCGCCGATCTCGCGAGCGAGGTCGGCGACGACCGGGGCCGCACCCGTGCCCGTGCCACCGCCCATACCGGCGGTGATGAACACCATGTCTGCGCCCTCGAGAACTTTGCGGATCTCGTTCTTGCTCTCCTCAGCGGCCGACTTGCCGATCTCAGGATTGCCGCCCGCGCCAAGCCCGCGGGTAAGGTTCAGACCAAGCTGGACCTTCTTCGCCGCGGTGCTCAGATCGAGCACCTGGATGTCGGTGTTCATCGCGATGAACTCGACGCCTTGAATGGCGGCCTCGATCATTCGATTGACCGCATTCGAACCACCGCCGCCTACGCCGACGACCTTGATCACTGCATTCTGATTGCTCACAAATAAACCTCTCACGCCGGGCGCGAATCTGGATTATAGTCCGTCGGGGCCCCGGATTTCGACGTTTTCCACATTTCCCTGCGACTTTTGGCCGACACGGATCGTCAACGTTGCCCCCCGGAGACCTATAATGGCGGGATGATTGTCTGGGAGTTGCTCGCGGCGGTTTGCCTCGCCGGCATCGTGGCCTGCATTTATCTACGCCAGTATCCCGTAGCCGCGGACACCGATCCCGAAGATGGGTTCAAGCGAATATGGCTAACCTGGTCGAAGGTCGGTACGATTCGGCTGGCGTTCGAAGTGGGCTTGGCCGTGTTCACGCTCGGCGCGCTGTTGCTTGCCCCTCCCCATCGCATCATCGACCCTCTTGGCAAGTCACTGCTGATGCTCTCCGTTGGAACATCCGTCCTAGCAATGGTCATTGCCGACAAGGTCCGGCAGATACGGTTCATCAAGATCGCTCCTTTTGCTGGAGCCGATGCGGAGGTCAAAGATGACCCGAAGTTAGGTTGGGTTGTCTTGGGGGCCATGAGTGTGGTGCTTGCCGCGGCGGTTGCCGCCGCCATCGTCGTGCCGATGTTCCAGCTTAAGATCGCCGTCGTGATGGCGCTTGTGGCCCTCTCTTGGTCCGCCGCGAACACCGCGGCCTACGCATACATTTTTCGCAAACCCAGCGCGATCGACAAGTTCCCCGCCATCGAGTCGCTGATCGAGAGATCGGGGATCAAGGTGAGCTGGGTCGGTTGGTCTCCCGGAACGATTTTCAATGCGATGGCCATATCGGGCAATCGTGTGGTGTTGTTCGGGCCGATTTCCAGTCTCGAGGAGCACGAAGTTTTGGCCGTCGTCAGTCATGAGTTGGCCCATCTGAAACACAACGATGTTCCCCGCTATCAGAACCTCAGCCGCTTGACCGGCGGATTGGCCTGGCTGGGGTTGGTGGGGGTGGTGATGGTCTCCGGCCCCGATCTGACGTTCGCTCAACTCATGACGGCGGTGCTCGCCGGGCGAATCGGCCTCTTGGTCGGCGGCTTCATCAGTTCGGGCCGCAAGAAGGAGATCGAGCATCGGGCCGATCGATACGCCGCGGAGTTGACCTCCGCCGACGCCATCTCGGACGGGCTCACCAAGCTGCACCTGCGCGGAGGCATCCCCGATCGCTGGCTACCCTGGGAAGAACCGTTCATCTCGCACCCGGCGCTGGAAGCGCGGATCGCTCGGCTGAGGGTGAGTTGAGATGGTCGATTCCGCAAGAAGGTCAACGGCAACTCGCCTGAACACGGTTCAGGGAGAACTTGCGGCGGCCGACCATTTTGCCTAGCGCCATGGGCGCGAAAGGAAATCGACAAGGCGAAGCCCTGGAAGCTGCATCGGATCATGCTGCACCCTGAAGAGGTGATTGAGAACTCGCGCATAGTGCCCTCGCCAAATCAGACCGCCTCAAGTGCGACCAGGCGAGGGAAACTCGCCCTATTCGACCTTCTCGAGAATCAGCGTCACGTAAAACAGCGTCTGCGCGTCCATGCCCGACCCGGGGTCCGTTCGGAATCCGAGGATCGGAGGCACGGCCAGTTCACGGATACCACCAGCCTTCATGCCCAACAGACCATCCTCGATGACCGGGAAGGTCTCTTCTTTGCCCAATGTCACCTTGATCGCATCGCCGGCCTTTCGGCTGTCCTCGATCAAGTTGCCTGCGCAGTCGCTGATCACCGTGTGAAGATGGACCACGCTGTTCTCCGTCACCGTCTTGCCGGTGCCCTTCTTCTGGTCGTACACCCCGTAGGTGCGCTCTTCGCCCGCCTTCACGTAGTCGAGCACCTTGACGTCGAAGTAGAGATCGGTGTATTTCGGGATGTTGGGCAACTCGCGCTCGTTGTAGCCCAGCGCAAACGGGACAGACAACTTGCGCTCGCCGCCGGGCAACATGCCGACGATGCCTTCATCCCAACCCTTGATCACCTGGCCGACGCCCACCGTAAATGCGAACGGTTTGGCTCCTTCCTTCTGCTTGGGGTCGTTCGTATCGAAAACCTTGCCATCCTTGAACTTGCCGGTGTAAACGACCCACACCAAGTCACCCGCCGCGATGGGTTTCACGTTCGGATGGAACCGCGTTCCCTTGCCGACCTTGACGTCTTCCTTGATGAGTTCCTTCAATCCATCGGTCGGCGGCTTGTCGCTGCTCGTGGTTTGGCCACCCTGCTCGGGGGTCTTTTCCTCACCGCCTTTGCATCCGGAGAGCACAGCCGCGAATCCGATCGCGGCAAGAATGAAGGAAATGCGGTTCATAAGCGTAAATTCTACCTACGCGGGAGTAAACACCCCCGAACGGTAGAATGTTCCGCCCATGGCAAACTCGAAGTCCAGCAACGAACCTCGCTCGATCGTGAACCGCAAAGCGCGGCACGATTACGAACTGCTGGATACCTGGGAGGCGGGCATCGCCCTTGTCGGTTCGGAAGTGAAGAGCATCTGGCTCGGCCGCGTGAACATGGTCGATGCGTTCGTGCGCTTCCACAACGGCGAGGCGTGGCTGATGGAACTCGACATCGAGCCCTATGAGCACGCCACCGCGTACAAGCCGGAGAGGCGCCGCGATCGCAAGCTCCTGCTTCACGCCAAAGAGATTGCACTGATCGACCGGCGGGCTTTGGAAAAGGGCCTGACGATCGTGCCGACCCGGATCTACTTTAAGAATGGCCGGGTTAAGGTCGAGATCGCCCTCGCTCGCGGTAAGAAGCAATACGACAAGCGACAGCAACTCGCCAAAGACGATGCTCGGCGCGAGGTCGAACGCTTGCGATCGGGCAAGTTCTGAGCATTCGCGGCGTCAGGTTTGACAGATTCGCGAGAATCGCGCTCATCTGGAGAACCGAGGGCGCCCCACGTGTGTAAAATACGGCCCGCGCATCCATCGGAAGGGTGCGTCCGTCTTTCCCTATGCCGAATGACGCCTTGCAAGACTCACAAGCGGAGAAGCGCTGGTTGGACGCCCTTGCTAAGGGCGATCCCAACGCGTTGGGCGGCATCTATGAGATGTACGGTGATCGAATCTTCCGATACACCTATCGGATGTTGGGGAATCGCAGCGACGCGGAGGATGCGACGTCGGAGACCTTTCTCAGGGTCTTACGGCGTTCCTCTGAGCTGCGAGCGGACGGAGCCTTCAGGACGTGGCTATTCCGCATCGCCCGCAATCTGTGTATCGACAAGTTGCGCCAGCACAAGTTGCTCGAACTCCCAGCCGACGCTCAATACAGCGGATCGGAGGAGCGGACCACTTTGCGCGTTACGGTGCAGCAGGCTCTCCAAGACCTGCCGATCGAGTACCGCGACCCCTTGGTCCTCTGCGATTTGGAGGACATGCCCGCGAGAGAAGCGGCCGAGGTGCTGAAGATCAGCGTCCCGGCCCTGAAATCACGGCTTTACCGCGGCCGCCGAGCGCTCAAAGACAAGCTCGGTGCCGCAATGGAGATACGGAGATGAACGACGTTTATCGAAAACTGGTTGACCTGTACGCCGGACAAGAGCTCACGGAAGAACTCGAAGCCGAACTGGAATCGGTCGCACTGACCGATCCGGAACTGAAGACGGATATGCTGACGATGCGAGCGACGGTCGAAGCCCTTCGATCAGAACCCGCTCCTGAGTTCACCGAAGAATCCTATCAACGGGTTCTGATGCGGCTGTACGCGAAGGGAGTCGAGGCGCAACGCTCGCCCGACCCGACGCACCTGCAGCTGTACCTACCCATTCAAGGCTGAATATGAGAGTTGATTGTCCCCGCAAGGAGTTGTTTGAGGCGGTAAGCGCCGCCAATGCCGCGGCGAGCGGCCGCTCGCCGATCGCGATCCTTCAGAACCTGAAGCTGGAGGCTGATGCGACCGGCATGCGCGTTCTCGGCTGCGATGGTGAAATGTGGGTCGAGCGGCGGTTGCCGTGCATGACCGATGAGGAGGGCGCCATCTGCGTGCCCGCAAAGTTGATCAACGATCTCGTCAGCAACCTCCCGGACGGCGACATCCAGCTGCAAACCTCGGATACGCAAGGCATGCTTCTGAAGCAAGGAGCCTCGGAGTACCGAGTGCTCACGCACGAGCCCAGCGACTTCCCCGAGGCGCCCAGCTTTGGCGGCGAGGGTGAACTCACGCTCAAAATGGGCATGTTCAAGGATGCGGTCGATAGCGTCCTGTTTGCCGTATCGACCGATTCGCACCGACCGATTCTTACCGGCGTGCTCTTCCAGTACGACGGCGCGACCCTCACCTTGGTCGCGACCGATACTCACCGACTCGCCGTAAAACGGGTCGCTCAGGAAGGCATCGGTTCGAACATCACCGCAGTGGTGCCGGAGCGCGCGTTGCGCGCGATCAAGAACTTGCCAATCGGCGACGATGAGGAAGTCACGATTCGCTTCGGCGGCGGGCGCCTCGGCGTTGAGTCCTCGGGCGCGCGTATTGTGTCCCAGCTCTTGGCGGGCACGTATCCCAACTGGGAACGCGT
This sequence comes from Methanoregulaceae archaeon, assembly GCA_020850325.1. Classification (GTDB taxonomy): domain Bacteria; phylum Armatimonadota; class Fimbriimonadia; order Fimbriimonadales; family Fimbriimonadaceae; genus JANJUB01. The sequence continues at coordinate 222,535 of JADZEW010000008.1, read as the reverse complement.
GGTTCCGAGCGAATTCACCCGCGCCTGGCGCGTCGAGGTTGATCAGCTTCAAGAGCGCGTCAAGCGCGTGCTCATTCTGGCTCGGGACAATGCCTTCCGCATCCGGATGAGCGGCAACGGCGATCAGCTGCTGCTGACCGCACGGTCGGACGAGCGAGGCGAGGCGAAGGAGCAGGTCACGATGCTGCCTCAGAACGGGGACATCGAGATTGCGTTCAACGGCACGTTCATCCGCGACGCGCTTGGCGTCGTGAAGGGCCCCGGGGTGCGCATCGAAATGACGGAGAATTCGCGAGCTGCTGTATTCCGCCCAACCGACGATGAATCGTATCTGTGCGTGATTATGCCGATGGCGCTTTTCTGAAACCCGAAAAGGGAGCGGACGTCCTACGATTGGCCGTAGAAAGGCTGGTCATGGAGGGCTGTTGTTTATGCTTGGATCATTAGTTGTATTGGCATTCAGTGGGGTTGCGCAAACTCCGGCTCCGGTCGCGGTTGGGTTTGGAATGGCCGCCAGCCGACCGATGTTGGGGGTTCGCGCGGTCAGCATGGCGGCGGCTCCGACGGGTAGCCGAGTGGCGCTTGGGATGGAGGACAACACCATCCGCATCATCGACGCCGCCACCCGCCAAACGGTCAAGGTCCTGCAAGGGCACACCCGCCCGGTCCAGGCCATCGCATGGAGTCGGGACGGCACGCGCATCGCGAGCGGAGACGAGCGAGCCAAGATTTATCTGTGGAATACCAAGACCTGGGCTCGCACGGCCGAGATTTCCGGGCATACACGCCCCATCCAGAACCTGGACTTCAACGCAGCTTCGAACCAGTTGGTGAGCACGGGCCAAGACGATGTGGTCAAGATCTGGGATCTAAAGGACCTCAAGCGAGAGCGGATCATCCTTCCCGGGAACGGTGCAAACTACTATGGTGCCAAGTTCATCGGCAAGACCAACGATGTCGGCATCGCGACCCTGCAGCAAGGTAGCCGGCTGTACACCGCTCAGAAGACGATGCGGGGCTGGCTGACGGCACATGGTGGACAAGGCGCGCTCGCCGTCGATTTCAACCCTGCTGCCACCCGCGCGCTCAGCGCTGGGCGCGATAACAACGCCTCGCTCTTCGACATGAAGTCGATGCAACGACTCGGCAACTTCAAGGGCCACGAAGATTGGGTCGTCAATGCGATCTTCTCGCCGAACGGTAGGTGGGTCGTAACCTCCTCAAGCGATCGCACGGTCAAAGTCTGGAATCCGTTCAACTACCAGCCGGTGGCCACGATCCCAGAGCAGAAGTCAGTGGGTTCACCCCTGGTGTTCACCGCTGACGGCAAGTACCTGCTGACCGTGGACATCGCCGACAACGTTGTGGTTCACGTGATGAATCCGGTGCAGGCACCGGTTACGACCGCGCCAGCCAAAGCCAAGGCCAAGAAGTCGGTCAAGAAGCGGGGAGGCTGAACTGGCCAAGGGCACGGTCAGTCACGAGGTTCCGATCGAGCGCGCCGTGCTCGTGTACATCAATGAGGATGACTCCGAAGATCCTCATGTCGAAGCCGAACTTGAGGGATTGTGCGAAGCGGCGGGCGTTGAGCCCGTCGCCAGCATCCGTCAACGTCTCGACCGACCCTACAAAGGCACGTATCTAGGGAAGGGCAAAGTCCAAGAGGTCGCGCTTCTTGCTGCCGAAACGGGTGCCGATTTGGTGCTCATCGACGCCGAAATCAGCGGCATGCAGCAGCGCAACCTCGAAGAGGCGCTTCAGAAGCGAGTCGTCGATCGCACCCAGTTGATTCTCGACATCTTTGCCCGCCGAGCGCGGACTCGGGAGGGCATGCTCCAGGTCGAGCTCGCCCAGCTGAGCTACATGATGCCCAAGCTGATGGCGGTTTACACCAAGTTCGAACGCCAGAAGGGTGGTATCGGCATGCGCGGTCCCGGTGAAACCAAGCTGGAAACCGACCGCCGCATGGTGCGCGACCGGATCGCAAGGCTGAACGAAGAGATCGAGGAAGTCGGACGACATCGCGGACAGCAACGCGCGAGCCGGCGGAAGCACCCGTTTCCCTTCGCTTCGATTGTCGGATACACCAGCGCGGGCAAATCCACGCTGATGAATCGGATGTCTGGGACCGAGCTGCTCGCCGACGCGATGCCGTTTGCGACCCTCGACCCAACGACCCGGAAGGTCGATCTTCCCGAAGGCTATGCCCTATTCCTGACCGATACCGTTGGCTTCATCCGAAACTTGCCGACCAACCTCGTTGCCGCGTTCCGATCCACGCTGGAAGAGGTTGTCTTCGCGGACTTCTTGATTCTGCTCATCGATGCGAGCCATCCGGCTTGGGATTTGCAGCACGGCTCAGTCCTCGAGACCCTCGAGGCCCTAGGAGCCGGCGACAAGCCGACGATCCTCGTCTTCAACAAGATCGACCTTCTCGACAACGTCGCAAGAACCGTGATGGAGGAGTCGATGCGGATTTGGCCGGGGTCGATTGCGATGAGCGCGCACACCGGTGAGGGCATGGACGGGCTCATCCAGGCGATCGTCGATCAAGTGCAATCGCTCCTTGGACGCGTGGTCGCGTTGGTCCCCTACTCCGAGTCGAATACGATCCAGGAGTGCTACGACTTTGGCCGAGTGCTCAAGCTGGAATACCGCGAAGACGGCATCTACATTGAGGCGGAACTGGTGCACGAGATGCGGCAGAAGTTCGAGCGGTGGCCGGTACCCGCCGAGTCTTCACAGGCTTAGGCTAGAATCCCGATCATGAGCGACACACCGCCCGACGGAGTTCGATACGCGCGGTATCACCGGCCCGGCGACGAGCAACTGGACCCCGACCTCCTGCAGGCGCTTGCTGACGGCTACTTCGGCCTGTCGTACGTGTTTGTCGCGAACATCTTGATCATGCTGCCCCTTGGCATCTTATCGACGGCCCACCCCACAAGTAGGTCGGGTTGGCTTGCACTGGAGTTCTTCGGCTTTCTGTGGCTGATCATCATGTGCACGGCGATTGCCCTGCTCAGTTACCGCCCGATTCGTCGGATCGGCGAGGGGATGGGGTGGCCGCTGGGAGTCGCGGTGGCTTCGTCGGTCCTCATGGGCGTGAACTCCGTGTTCTGTTGCGGGGTGCTCGGCTACGCGATCATGCAGTCCATCGCATCGCGACACATGGCTCAAGTCTACAAGCTTCGCATAGGGCTACTCACGACACGGAAGCATGTCCAGCTGCGCATAGACGAGCTTCGTGCGGAGCGATTAGCCGAGCCTCCCATGGATCACGATCGTCCGTCTTAGGTTCAACGGGTACGCTCGCCAGCATGATTCTCGTCGTAGGTGGAGCCGGATACATCGGGTCGCACGTGGTCAAGCAGCTCCGAGAGGCGCAACTTCCCCACTTGGTCTTCGACAACCTGTCGAGCGGACACCGGGCGAGCGTTGGCGAAAGCCCCTTCGTCATCGGCGACTTGCGCTCGCGGTCCGATCTGGACGAAGTGTTCGACACGCATCCAATCGACGTCGTCATGCACTTCGCGGCTCACATCTCGGTCGGCGAGAGTGTTCGTGAACCCGCCAAGTACTTCGAGAACAATACCGTCGGCGTTTTGACCCTGCTGGAGTCGATGCGAGCATACAAGGTCAAGCAGTTTGTCTTCTCCTCCACAGCGGCGGTGTTCGGCGAGCCGGAGCACTTGCCGATCGAGGAGGAGCATTCCAAGCACCCCTCCAGTCCCTACGGGACCAGCAAGCTGATGGTGGAGCAGATGTTGAGCGCATTCGACCACGCCTACGGCTTGCGGGCCGTAGTGCTTCGCTACTTCAATGCGGCCGGCGCCGCCCGCGATGGGACGATCGGAGAAGATCACCACCCGGAGGAGCATCTGATCCCGCTTGCCATCGCGGCGGCGACGGGTCGGCGGGGCGAGCTAAAGGTGTTTGGCACCGACTATCCGACGCCCGACGGCACCTGCGTTCGCGACTTTGTGCACGTCGAGGATCTGGCCGATGCCCACCTCCGAGCGGCTGCATACTTGCGCGACGGCGGCGGGTCGCGGGAGTTCAACTTGGGCAACGGCCACGGGTTCTCGGTGCGCCAAGTGATCGACGCGGTGTCCCGCGTGGTCGGTCGCCCGGTCCCGTTTCATGAGACGGATCGACGCCCGGGCGACCCGGCACAGCTTATTGCTTCCTCGGATCGGGCTCGGTCGGAACTGGGGTGGATACCGCGATATCCGGAGCTGGCGACGATTGTGGGGGATGCGTGGCGTTGGCACGAGGCGCACCCGCAGGGTTACGGAGACGTGCTCGATCCTTAGGCACGCCACTCGTCATCAGCTATCTCCGCCGTCCGTAAAATGGACATCTGCGTTCCAAGCGGCAGAACTCTACTGCCATGCTCGGGAACAATCACTAGGAGTCGCCTAGCTTCACATCGCCACTTTCTGTGGCTGCCTCTCTGAGAGACCATTTCGAAGCCATGCGCCAGAAGCAGAGCCTCAACCTCACTAGCCGTCAGCCGCCTAGTCCTCTTTGACATCGCTATACTGCGATTTCGAGAATCTCGGCACCTGGTTCAAGTTCGAGATCATCCGGGGTCAAGTAAAGAATTATGGCCTCGCGAATGTTCTCCAGCGCCTGCTCGCGAGTTTCACCCGCGGACGTACATCCCGGCAACTCTGGACACCAGATCGCCCACTCGTGCGTCTCGGCGTCTTCTTCTAGTACGACACGCCACTTCATACCACCATTATCCATCACCTGACGACCCGATCCAAAATCTTCCGCCCACACGCGGCAATCGCATCGTCCGACGTATCCAGTCCGTACGCCAGCAATGCCGCCCCGTACATCGACGCCCGCAGCCTTGCATGGCGCAAGTCCTCCTCCGAGATCGGCTGCCCGTAGGCACGCAGAAACCCGGGCCAATGCTCCGCGTCGAACCCCGTCACCATGAGCGACAGATCCATCGCCGGGTGGCCAAGATGCACGTCACCCCAGTCGATCACACCAGCCACAACCCCTTCTTGCACCAGCACATGCCGCGGGTAGAGGTCGCCATGAACAACGCACGCTTTCTCAGTCGGTTTCACGGTGGTCGCCGTCTCGTGTACCCACGCGGGAAGCACTGTTCCCCACCGCGCTTGCTCGACGCTAGGAATCGCGTTCCAACGATCGACGAAGCGTTCCCGGATCCGCTCCGGATCCTTTCGGTGGATGTGATCTCCGGGCAAGGGCAAGGTACGAGGATCGAGGCGATGCAGGCATCCCAGGAATGCACCGAGGACTTCAGCCCCGTCAGCTGGATCACGGATCGGCGCGCGGTCCATGGTCTCGCCAGGCAACAGGCGGTAGCCCGAGAAGGGATGAGGGTAGGCCGGCCCGGGTGCACCCGAATAGACGGGCACGGGAATCGGTAGGGGCAATCGCGGGGCAATCAGCGGAAGTACCGCGACTTCAACCCCGATGAGAGCAATCGCGGTCTTTCGTCGCGGAAACCGAAAGGCAATACCGCTCGGATAGACGACGCAGAGGTTGTCCCAACCTTCACCGAGAACCGTCGGTTGCTCGACGGCGAACTCGGGGAACTGACCAATGATGGCCGTGTGGGCGATGCCGACGTCGATTTCGATATCGGCATCCCACATGGCCATCGTGTAGACCTACTCGGCCTTCTTGGCAGCCTTCTTCTTCGCCGGAGCCTTGGGCTTCGGAGCCGTCGCGGCGGCGGCGGGCGCCGCTTCGCTGCTGATTGTAGCGTGGCTGTTCAAGAAGTCCATCACGCGGGTGTTGATCGCCCGGTGGGTCAGTTCCTGCATCGCATCGTTCTTCTTCAACAGCGTCAGGAGTTCGTCGGGCGTCGTGCGGAACTCAGCGGACATCGAGAGCAACTCAGCCTTGACATCATCGTTCGTGAGCTTCATCTTCTCGGTGACAAAGATGGTCTGGATGGCCTGGGCGCGCTCCACGTAAAGCTTGGCCTCTCGGCGAACGGCATCGACGAACTGTTCGACGGTCATCCCGTTCTCGGTTGCGAACTGCTCCATCGTCTTGCCGGCTTCCTTCTGCTCCTTGAACACATCCTCAAGGCGCTGCTGGGCAACTTGCTCCCACATCGAGTCCGGAACATGAATCTTGCTGACGCTGAGCAGGTTATCCATCAGCTGCTCGTTCACCAGCTGTTGAGCCTGCTCGTTCTTGGCGCGATCGAAAAGCTCGCGGATGCGTCCGCGGAGTTCGTCGATGTTCATCTGCCCATACTCCTGCGCGAAGTTGTCATCCAGCGACGGCATCTTCACGGCGCTCACCGAGCGGACGGTCACCTGGCAATGAAACTTCTTGCCCGCCCAGTCCTTCTCCTGGAATGATTCCGGGAACTCGAGATCAGCCGACTTCATGTCTTCGGCGCGCATACCGAGCAACATGTGATCAAGACCCTCGAAGGTCTTGCCCGCAATCGTCATGAACGTGCGGCCGTCCCCTTCTTCGCCGTCCACCTTGATGTTGACGACGGCCACATCGCCCTCGGCAACGCCGCGGTCGGTCACCGCTTCGCGTGTGGACTTCTTCTGACGCAGCTCATCGACGTACTGCTCGACTTCCTCATCCGTCGTCACTTGAACCGGCCGTTGAGCCTGCAGGGCACGATAGTCGCCGAGTTCGACGACTGGGCGCAAACCAATCTGAGCGGTGTAAACGCACTCGCTGGTGTCTTTCTCAAGCTTCTCGAGCGACACCTGCGGGGTGACGAACGGCTCGATCGACTCGTCCTTCAGCGCCTTCTTCAGAGTCGATCGCACGATCTGATCAGCGGCCGCCTCGTGCACCCATTCGATGTCGACGTTCTTTTCAACGACGGCGCGGGGGGCGGTACCCGGACGGAATCCGGGGATCTTAACGCGCTTGGAGGCTTCCTTGTAGGCGCGATCGAAGCCCTCCTTCACCTGCTCGACCGAGCAGACGACGTTGAGCTTGACAGTGCATGGGTTCAGATCTTCACGAGTGACGGTCATGGGGCATCTCAACGCCACACCAACTGTGGCGGAACGTGCAGTTTACCCGCGCGTCAGCGTCCGACCTTAACCGTAACCGTGAGGAGTTCGTTGCCTCGTCGCACCTTGAGGGTGACGACCTCGCCGACGTTGCTCTGCTGGAGCGCCCGGGTGTAATCCAACTGGTCGCCCAGCGTGACTCCCGAGAACTCGACAATCGTATCTCCGGGCCTCAGGCCGGCAAGCGCGGCAGGAGAGTTCGGCACGACAGAGTCGATCAGGGCCCCGCCCGTGGTCGCGTCGCGGCACATCAGGCCCAATGCCGGATGTTCGACCATGCGCTGGGGACTACGGAACCCATCAACGACACGATTCACAACCACGGGCGATACGGAGTAACCGATCGTGAGCGAGTTCGGACCAAAAATGCGCGCCGCCCCAAACTCCGCCATCTTGTTACGGACGTATTGCTGGGCCGATGCAGAGGGCGGAGCCTCGAGCGTTGCCCCAAGCACGCCGATCAGCCGGCCGTCGTAGGTAAATGCGAGCGCCCCACCGAGAGTCGAAGGACCGGCTTCGAACCGAATCTCACTGAGCGTCATGCCTCGCCTCGAAGGCGACAGAACACCGACCAAGTCGGTGCGCACGAGTTCACCAGGTACGGCCCGATCGGGCAAAACGATGATCAAACGGCTGTTCTCCGAGCCTTGTGCACGTCGCGCAGGCGCAAAGGCGGCCCCCGGAAGGGCGACATTTGGAGTTGAACTCGCCACCGATATCGGCGTTCGGCCCACGGGAATCCAGCCGCTCGCCTTGAGCAACGCAAGCTGGGTGACGTCGTCGACGGAAACGAGGCTGAGCTGGATGATCTCACCCGAGGAAAGCCGTCCGAACATCATGGGTCCGCCCGTTGCCGAGCGATGAGCCATGAAGTGGCCGTGGGTATCGATCAGCACGCCGGTCCCAACGACCTGGTTGTTCTGGAGCAACTTCACGAGCGCGCCTTCGATGCGCTTCAGCACCGAAGCTTCGCTCGTGTCGAGTTGTTGGCCCGACCAAGCGATCGCAAGTAAGGGAAGACTAGCCGCCAATGACCACATTCGAAGATGACTCCATTGAGGTTGCTCTGCGGGCTCCTGTGTCGATGTCGGTTTCGGAAGTAAGCACGATGATCTCGGTCGATTCTTCTACGACACCCGCGGTCGTCATGCCCGCATCCGTGGCCGGAGGCGCACTCGCCGATGCCAAGGTCGCCGCGGTAGGTCCAGGCTCGGTCACGACCGGCGCGGGTTCGACTTGAGTCTTCGGCTCGGCTCGCACCACGCGCATTCGCTTCTCGGCAGGAGCGGTGATCTTCTGCTTCTCAACCGTCGGCTCGGCGCGCTCGGAGAACGCGTAAGGCTTCAGTTCTTCGTTCCCAAACAGCCCGGCAACGGAGTTGGGGTTCCGCTCCAAGGTTGGGTCCATCGAAGCGAACGGTTCCTCTGCCGCGTTCGTGGCCAGGGCAACGCCGCTGGGCAAAGGCACGGCCGGCTGGCGGACGATCATCGTGAAGGCGAAAGCAACAGCGGCGATGGCTACCGGCGCACCAAGCCAAGCCCATCGATCATAACGACGCGTCTCACGCAGGCCGCCAGCGAGGATGGCATCGCGAAGCCGCTCGCGGCTCAACTGCATTTCGGGCACATCTCGGAGCCCGCCAATGGAAGCCCGCAGCTCCTCATAGGATCGCAGCGTAGCCTGCTGCGTAGGGTCGCTCGACAACTCAGAGCGCAACCTCTCCGCTTCGGCGGCATCCAAGTCCCCGAAGGCCAACTCGATCAATAGTTCTTCGTTCTTTCGCTTCATGGCATTACTCGCCGAGTAACGGCGCAATTCGTTCTTTCAGGGCACGCCGAGCGCGCAACACGCGCAGCTTGGCTCCTCCAACGGTGCAACCCAAAATCTCTGCGATCTCCGGATACTCTCTTTCTTCCAGATCGCGCAGGATAATCATCGTTCGGTGATGGACGGGCAAGGCATTGAGCGCCTTGCGAAGCGCAATCTTTCGCCGATCGGCTTCCAGTTCCTCGACGGGATCGGGGCCCTCGATCTGCGTCATCCACGTCAGCGACCCAGCGGCTTCTTGCTGTTCCAGCGCGTCGCGTCGGTTACGCATGCGGGCCTGATCGGTGCAGAGGTTGGTGACGATCCGGAGGAGCCATGTGGTGAACTTGGCCTCGTCGCGATACTTGTGCAAATTCTGATAGGCGCGGACGAAAGCTTCCTGCACCATGTCTTCGGCATCGTCACGACGATGCACCATCTGGTAGGCAAAACGATAAACCAGAAGGCGATGGCGATCGAAGAGCTGCTCGAACGCTTCGTAGTCACCATCCCGGGCGCGCCGCACCAGGGCGAAATCGCTGGAATCTAAGGTCATCCCGGGGTTGATCGTTGCGCGGGCAGTGGTTGCAGATACCATTCGGCTTTCTCCCTCCTCAGTGTTGTTTCTTTGGAGTTCACCCATCTGACGCCGCCACTTCCCTATCGTTACGACGTCTGTTGCACGCCGAACGTGTCTGGGCCCGATAGCCTACCCGTCGAATCCGCCTCAGGTTGAGATTCTCGGCTTCTCGGTATTCTTCGCGCCGACATGATGGAACTCCTGCGCGACCCGCAAGTTTGGATCGGCTTTCTAAGCCTTGCCGCGCTCGAAATCGTGCTCGGCATCGACAACATCGTCTTCATCTCCATCCTCGCCGGGAAGCTTCCGCCCGACCAGCGGGCCAAGGCCCGGCAGCTCGGCTTGGGCTTGGCGGTCATCACGCGGATTCTCTTCCTTTTCTCGATCGGCCTGATCATGAAGATGAGCACGGACCTCTTCTCCGTGATGGGCAATGGGGTCTCGGGCCGCGATCTTGTGCTGCTGCTCGGCGGCGCCTTTCTGATCGGCAAGGCGACGATGGAAATCCACAACAAACTGGAAGGTGTCGAGCATCATGCCACCGCGAATATCGGCAAGACGGTGACGATGTCTGCGGTGGTCGCCCAGATTCTTGTGATCGACCTGGTGTTTTCCATCGACTCGGTGATTACGGCGGTCGGCATGGTGAAGTACATCGAAATCATGGTGGCGGCGGTGATCGTGTCGGTGATCTTTATGCTGATCTTCGTGGGAAAGTTAAGCGAGTTCGTCGAAAAGCACCCGACGGTCAAAATGCTCGCGCTCGCCTTCCTTGTTCTCATTGGTGCAAATCTGATCGCCGAAGGCGCCGGGCATCATATTCCCAAGGGCTACACGTACTTTGCCATGGCGTTCTCGCTGTTGGTCGAGATGCTTAACCTGCGCATGAAGCGGAAAAGTGCCGAGCCGCCTGTCGTGCTTAAGCACAACTACCCCGCGCCGCCCGAGGAAGCTAAGCCGTGAACGGTTGGGCCACGCTCGGATCGGTCTTCGGCATGCTCGCCGTCGCGCTCGGTGCGTTTGGTGCCCACGCCCTGCGCGAGCAGGCCACGCCCGACCGGCTGGCCGTATTCCAAACTGGAGTTCAGTATCAGGCGATCCATGCCTTGGCTCTGCTGATCGTGGCGGTTTGGATGCGGGTTGCCGGAGAGAGCCGCGGCCTGAATGCCGCCGGCTGGTGCTTTACGATAGGGGTCTTTCTTTTCTCGGGCAGCCTTTACGCGCTGGTCGTACTGGACATGCCCCGACTCGGCATGATCACGCCGATCGGCGGCGTGGCGTTCATCGCTGGCTGGGCCTCCCTCGTGTGGGCCAGCGTAACAAGCTCAAAACGAGATGTTTAGGCCCCAGAAGAGGAGCTTGCCCCGAACCAGACCGATGAACGCATGCGCGTCCGCGGTTCGCGCGGGCTTGTCGTAGGTTTCATCGCTGATCCGCTTCAGGGCACCCAGACGGTAGGCGACGCCGAAGTTCCAGTTGTACGCATCGTACTCGAGCGTCGCCTTCAGGTTCGGCGCGACGGTCGTTGATACGTTGCCCTGCAGGTTGCGGAAGCGGTTCGTGCCAGTGCTCAACGAAACGTGGGTGCGCTCGTCGACCGCATAGGTTGCGACGCCGAAGAAACTCCGGCTCGATTCGCCGTCCGAAGCCAGCTTTTCGCCGGCTGATCCGCCGCCGCCGCCGAGGTCTTGAACCCCGACCGAGTAGCGAAACTTCCCTTCCTGCCTTCCCGGCGTCCACTGGAGGTTCAGAGCGCTATCGAGAATCGTGCTGAGGACCATAAATGAAGCGGTGAGGTCGCCGGCGCTGCCCAGGGGGATACCAACCATGAACTGGGCGGTTCCGTTGTTGCTCCGCTGCCCCTCGCGGCCGCTGGGCCAACGGAGGTTGGTGTCAAAGCTGAGGCTGCCGATACCGGCCACAAAGGACCAACCGGTCATCGAGTAGGCAATCGGCGTCGACAAAGCCATGGCGCCGTTGTAGCTGGGCAACCCGTCGCTTCCGACCGGAAATGCCGAGCCCGAGAGTCCACTCATGCTCCGGAACTGCGGGTACTGTCGCCGCCCCGAAAGCTCCTTCTGGGCCGATCCCAGAGTCACCAAGCCCGCAACAACGAGCGCAACCGACATCCAACGCATCGTGCGATGTTACCAAGTCCCAACTTTGGGGCGTCGGAGCGCGTAGACTACGGGCATGAGAGCCTTCACATTGATCGGCACGGCGATGGCCGCCCTGATCCTTGCCGGTTGCACCGGCGGAGCCAAGGAGCCCACTTCGACCACCGAAACCCCGACAACGGGGCAAACCGCTGATTTCAAAGTTGCCCTGCTGACCCCTGGTCCGGTGAGTGATGCCGGCTGGTCCGCGATGGCCTACGACGGCCTCAAGGCGATCGAGCGCGACATGGGGGCCGAAATCAACAACCAAGAAGCCAAGGACACCCAGATCAAGGACGCCATGAGGAGCTACGCTCAGAAGGGCTACCGGCTGGTGTTCGGCCACGGGTTTGAGTACAACGAGCCCGCGATCGAGGTCGCCAAGGACTTCCCCAACACCATCTTCGTGAGCAGTTCCGGTGGCCAAACCGCGGACAACGTCGGCGCGTTCCGTTTCTACCTCGAGCAGGGCTTCTACCTTGCCGGCTACATGGCAGGACTTTCCTCGAAGTCAGGCAAGGTCGCGACGATTGGCGGCGACGACGTGCCCAGCATCCGCTCGACGTTCAAGGCGTTCAAGGCAGGAGCCGAAGCCGCCAAGCCGGGCATCACGGTGATTGAAGTCTTTACCGGCAGCGGCCAAGACATCGCCAAGGCGAAGCAAGCCACCCTCGGCGCGATCTCCGAAGGAGCTGACTTCGTCATCCACCAGGCCAACGCCGCCGCCCAGGGCGTCTTCGATGCCTGCAAGGAGCGCGGAGTTTGGGCGTTCGGCGCGAATCTGAATCAGAATGACAACCCGAGTGGAGTCGTCGTGGCATCAGCCACCATCGTCGCGGGTCCGGCTTTCCTGAACCTCGCGAAGAGTGTGAAGGACGGAACCTTCAAGGGCGGTATCGCGCTGATGGGCATGGATCAGGGCGCGATCGACTTCGTGGTCAATCCGGCTTTGCAAGACAAGTTGTCCCCCGAAGTCGTGACCGCAGTGGAAGAAACCCGCGCGAAGATTCTCTCCGGCGAACTGACCGTCGCCAAAGACGAGTTCTGAGACGACGTTGACCCCGATCCTCAGGTTGCGCGAGGTTTCAAAGGCGTACGGCCCCACCGTAGCGCTGGATCGGGTGTCGATCGACTTTGCCCCGAACGAGGTGCATGCCGTTCTCGGTGAGAATGGAGCTGGCAAGTCCACGCTGATGAACATCATCGCGGGATTTGTCGCCCCGGATTCGGGTGAAGGAACGCTTCGGGACCTGCCTCTTCCCTTCGGACGCCCGTTCGAGGCGCGTCGGCGAGGCATCGCGATGGTGCATCAGCACTTCGCTTTGGTCCCGGCGTTCTCCGCCGCCGAGAATCTCTCGCTTGCGAACTTGCGTTCCCCCTGGCAGACACATCGGCCCGTCCGAGATGCCGGTCATTCGCTCGCCTTGGCCGAGCAACTGGGCTGGAAGGTCGAGCCCGACCGACTTACCCAGGACCTTCCCGTCGGCGTTCAACAACGGCTGGAGATTCTCAAGGCGCTCAGCAGTGATGCCGAGGTCGTCATCTTCGATGAACCTACAGCGGTCCTCACGCCCGACGAGGTCGAGGACTTGTTCCGCGTCATCCGCGAGCTCAAGGATCGAGGGAGGACCATCATCCTCATCGCCCACAAGCTCAGTGAAGTCATGGCGATCGCCGACCGGGTGACGGTTCTGCGGCGCGGCGCGTTTGTGGCTACCGCGCCGATCACGGATGTGGATGCCGATCAGCTCGCGACGTGGATGGTCGGCGAAGTTCCAGGTACGCGAACTCCGGTTTCCGCGTCGTTCGAGCCTGGCCTCCGAGTCACCGATCTCCACGTGCGCGGAAGTCGCGGCGAGCACGCGGTCCGCGGAGTCTCGTTTGCCATCGGCAAGGGGGAGATCCTCGGCATTGGCGGGGTGGATGGCAACGGCCAGGTCGAACTCGCCGAAGCGCTGGCGAGGGTTCGCCCAACGGCGGCGGGGTCGATTTATCTGACCGGATGTGATCTCGAAGAAGCAAACCTCGCTTACATCCCTCAGGATCGGCAAAGCGACGGGCTCGCCTTGAGCATGAGCATCCGCGACAATCTGCTCATCACGGGCCATCGACGCCGAGAGCTGACCAGGGGCCCGTTCCTTCGCCGTAGAGCGATCGAGCGGTGGACCGGAGACCTGGTCGACCGATTCCAGATCAAGGTCGGCTCGGTGCGCGACCCGGTTTCCAGCCTAAGCGGCGGCAACCAGCAAAAGGTCGTCGTCGCCCGCTCGCTCGATCAGATTCCCGATTTGCTGATCGCAGTCAACCCGACGCGGGGGCTCGATGTGCGTGCGACCGACTACGTCCACTCACAAATCGTGGCTGCCGCGGATGCGGGAGCGGTCGTCGCATTGTTCTCAACCGACCGGGACGAACTCGCGGCGCTCGCGCATCGAACCGTGTTTCTTTCGCGCGGCCAACTGACGGATCACCTGGTGGGAGGCGACGCGTGAGGTTGCTGGCAACCGTTGCGGCGCTTGGGCTGGCGTTGGTGCTCACGCTCCTCGTCTTCGGGCTACCGGTCGCAGACTCTTTGCGGCTGCTGGGCGAAGGAGCATTTGGCGACAAGTTCGGCATCTCGCGCACGCTCGCCAAGGCGACCCCGCTGCTGTTGACCGGCCTGGGCATGGTCATCGCTTGGCGGGCCGGGATGTACAACATCGGCGGCGAGGGCCAACTGATCGTTGGCGCCATCGGGGGAGCAGCGGTGGCCGCCGCGCTTATGGGCAAGGTCGTGGGGCCGGTGCTGAATCCGCTGATCTTGGCTGCGGCGATGGCGGCAGGCGCGATGTGGTCGGGATTCGCGGGGTGGCTCCAAGTGGCGCGGGGCGTCCCGGCAGTGATCTCGACGATCTTGCTCAACTTCGTCGCGATTCAGCTATTGGCGTGGACCGTCCAAGGCCCGTTGCGCCGCTCTGATGGCGGGCTCCCGCAGACTGTTCCGCTCCCCGCCGATACGATGCTGCTGAAGTTCGATCGGCAGTTGGACCTGCACTTCGGCCTCGTGATCGCCGTCGTCGCGGTGTTGCTCGTGACCGCTTTTCTTTACGGCACGCGGTCGGGCTTCCGGCTGCGGCTGGTAGGGGCATCGCCGACGGCAGCGCGAGCTAATCGGATTCCCAGTGAGCGAGTTGCGATCGGTTCAATGATGCTCTCGGGCGCGCTGTGTGGCCTTGCCGGAGGCGTCGAATACACGGGAATCACCGGCACCCTCGGCACCGGATTCCCGCAGGGCTGGGGCTTCCTCGCGATTCCCGTCGCCTTGCTGGGCGGACTTCACCCCTTGGGCGTCCTACTTAGCGGACTCTACTTCGGAGCGCTGTTCGCCGGTTCGGAGAATCTCGCCCGGTTTTCGACCGGCGGCACGACGCTCATCTACGTGATTCAGGCAGCGGCGGTGCTGGCGGTGGTCGCCCTTGCCCCGCGGGCCAAACCCGCAAAGATCAAGGAGGCGGCCGCGTGAACGACGTCATCCAGATTTGGCAGTTCGCGATTCCCATTGCCCTCGCGGCGGTGGGCGAGGTCGTCAGCCAGCGGTCGGGGGTCCTCAACATCGGCCTTGAGGGCACGATGCTCGGAGGGGCGTTCGTCGCCGCGTATGTCGGACTCACCACCGGCCAGCCGTGGCTTGGACTCACCGCCGGCATCGTCGTTGGTCTACTGGCGAGTCTGTTGCAGGCGTGGTTTGTGCTGGTCCGCGCGGCCGATCAGGTGGTCGCGGGTACGGCTATCAACCTGTTGGCGCTCGGGGTAACCGGCACGCTGTTCCGCAAGGCCTTTGGCGAGAGCGGACAACTGCTGAGCGTGCCGACGTTGCCGAAGTTCGACGGGTTGGATGCCGTCATGCTGGCGACCCCGATCATCGCGGTGCTCGCGGCGGCGAGCCTTCGCCGGACCGGATGGGGATTGCTAACCCGAGCCTCGGGCGAGTATCCGACCGCAGTCGAGGCCGAGGGATTCTCGGTGCGGCGGCTGCGCTTGGGCGCGATGGCGATCGGCGGTGCATTGGCCGGAGCCGCGGGCGCGTATCTTTCCGTAGGAATCGTGGGGTCGTTTGCGGAGAACATGACACAGGGGCGCGGGTTTGTGGCGATTGCGCTGGTGACGTTTGGTCGCTGGCATCCGATCGCGGCCGTTGGGGCTGGTTTCCTCATGGGCGGCCTCGAGTGGTTGCAGTTTAAGTTGCAGGCCCAAGGGGGAGGACAGATCCCGTTTCAACTGTTGCTCGCCCTTCCCTACTTGGCCGCGTTGGCGGTGTTGGTGGTGGGGGCGAAGGGCACGCGCGGCCCAGCGGCTCTGGGTCAACCACTCCAGAGGGACGCATGAGGCTCACCCGACGGGTCACATTTTCCAGCGGCCACCGCTACTGGGTTCCTGACTGGTCGGAGTCGAAAAACCGGGAGGTCTTTGGCCAGTGGGCGAACCCCTACAACCATGGCCACAACTACATCCTCGACGTCACGGCGAGCGGCCCGGTCGATCCGGTCAACGGCATGGTCGTCAACATCAAGCGCATCGACGACGTGCTGAAGCGTGACGTGATCCAGATGTTCGATCAGCGGTCGATAAACGACGAGGTTCCCGCCTTTCGGAGCCAGAGCTCGACCCTTGAAAACCTGCTCAACTACTTTGCCGAGACGCTTACCGCTGCCTTCGCCGCCGAGTGGCCGGGACAACCCATTTCCCTCACCCACCTACGCCTCGAAGAGATGCCCACCCTGTGGGCGGAGCTCGATTTGGAACTCGACATGATGACCCTTACCCGAACCTATGAGTTTGCCGCCGCTCACCGGCTCCAAGCCGATGCCCTGCCCGTCGAGGAGAACCTCGCCCTTTATGGCAAGTGCAACAACCCCGCTGGGCACGGCCACAACTATGTGCTGGAAGTGACGGTCGCGGGCAAGCCTGACCCGACGACGGGCATGATGGTCGACCTCGGCGCCCTCGATTCGACGGTCCACGAGGAGGTTGTTGACCGCTACGACCACAAGCACCTCAACCTCGATCTGCCCGAGTTCGCGGGACGAGTGACGACCTCGGAGGTCGTTGCCCAGGAGATTTGGGACCGCCTTGACGGCAAGGTGCCCGCGCAGTTGTATCGCGTGCGTCTCTGGGAAACGGCTCGCAATGCGTTTGAGGTCACGCGCTCGTGAAGCAGATCGTCATCACGGGTGCAAGTAGCGGCATCGGAGCCGCCGCCGCGCGGAGTCTGGCTCACCACGAGTTGATCTTGGTTGGACGTAATGCGGAGCGTCTGGCGCAAATCGCCGCCGAGACCGGCGGAACGGCCATCATCGCCGACCTCACTACCGATGTGAGCGTCGCCGCCGTGGCGGATGCGGTGGGTTCGGACGCCACGGAAAGAGTCCTCATCAACGCCGCCGGGATCGCCCACTTTGGCGACTCTGCCGAGATGCCTTGGGAGCAGTACGCCGACCAACTCGCGATCAACCTTACGGCTCCGCTGCGGCTGACCCACGCGCTCCTGCCGTGGCTGCTCGGTGGCTCGGGACAGTTGATCAACGTACTCAGCATCGCCGCGACGCACACCTTTGGCGGCGCTGCCGCCTACGCCGCAGCGAAGGCGGGCCTGCTTGCCGCGGGTCGCTCGCTGGCGGCAGAGTATCGAACCCAGGGTCTGCGCGTCACCCAGGTCATTCCGGGGGCAACGGATACTCCGATTTGGGAGGGTGGCGACTTTGTGCCGAACCGAGCCGACATGCTCTCCGCCGACGCGGTCGCCAAGTGCATCTCCGACATCGTGGACTCCCCGGCCACGCTCAACATCGACGAGATCACGATCATGCCGCCCAAGGGCATTCTGTAGCCGCCGGTACAATCCTACGATGCGAGTTGATGGGCGACAAGCCGATGCATTGAGGCCGGTGACGATTGAGCGGGGAGTGGCGAAGTTCGCCGAAGGGTCATGTTTGATCAAGATCGGCGATACGCACATGCTGGTAACGGCGACGGTCGAGGACCGAGTTCCGCCCTTCATGAAGAACAGCGGGAGCGGCTGGTTGACCGCCGAGTACACGATGCTTGCGCGGAGCGGGCGGCAGCGCAACAACCGCGACCCATCGAAGCCCAACGGACGCTCGATGGAGATCAGCCGGCTGATCGGCCGGGCGATGCGAACGGCGGTCAACTTGGAGTCGATGGGCGAACGGACGATTACGCTGGACTGCGACGCGATCCAAGCCGATGGCGGAACCCGATGCGCTGCGATTACCGCCGCGTATGTGGCGACCCACGATGCGATGGAGTGGATGATCCGCCAGCGCATGATCAAGGAGATCCTCATGGATGAGCCGATCGCCGCGGTATCGGTCGGCATTGTTCGCGGCACGGAAGTGCTCGACCTGAACTACGACGAAGACAGCACCGCTTCCACGGACATGAATGTGGTCATGACCGAGAGCGGCAAGTTCATCGAGGTTCAAGGCACCGCCGAGGCCCGCCCGTTCGACGCGAAGACGCTCGGCACGATGCTGAAAATCGCGAAGAAGGGGATTGATGAGCTAATCGTGGAGCAGCGTCGAGTTCTGGGAATCTGACGTACACTAATCCAATGGATGTCCTTGTGAGGCTCTATCAGGATGAGAATGGCGTCTGGATTGCCGAGGCACCCTCGATTCCGGGGTGTGGTAGCGACGGCGCGACCCGCGACGAGGCCATCGAGAACATCAAGGAAGCCATCGGGGCATGCTTGGATGTTCGTAGAGAGCTCGGAATGCCTTTGCAGACCGAAGTCGTCACGGTGCACGTCGCAGCCTAGCCGTGGGTAAGTTGCCCGTCCTTAGTAGCGCAGAAGCGGCTAAAGCACTTTACAACCTTGGTTGGGTGTTTCGTCGGCAAGTCGGGAGCCATCAGATTTTCACCAGCGATGACTCACACTTGACCATCTCGGTACCGGTCAGAAGAGAACTCCCCGCAGGCACTCTTCGCCGGATTATCCGGGATGCGGGGGTTGACGTGGATACATTCGTAAAGGCAAGTCGCGGCTAGCCATGCAGATCAACATCCTCACCCTGTTTCCCGAGATGATCGAGCAGGCGCTCGGGCACAGCATCCTGAAGCGGGCGCAGGACCGAGGATTGCTTGTCATCCGCACGGTGAATCCCCGCGACTTCGCGACCGACGCCCACCGAACGGTCGACGATAGCCCCTACGGCGGCGGTCCGGGCATGGTCATGAAGCCTGAGCCGATCCATGCCGCCTTGCTCAGTCTCGACTTGGCCCAGCCGTCGACCATCCTCATGCCCGATCCGACGGGCCCCGTGTTTGATCAATCCTGGGCGACCCTCCTCGCCGTCGAACCTTGCCTTACCCTCGTTTGCGGACACTATGAAGGCATCGACGACCGCATTCGTCAGCGGTGGAATACCCAGCCGGTGAGCGTAGGGGACTTCGTGCTGACCGGGGGCGAACTCGCGGCGCTGATCGTCATCGATGCGGTCGGACGCTTGATCCCGGGAGTGCTGGGCAACCAGGAGAGCCTCGGCATTGACAGCCACTCGGATGGGCTTCTCAGCGCGCCGCAGTTCACCCGGCCCGAGGTGTGGGATGGACTCGCCGTTCCGGAGGTGCTTACCACCGGCGATCACAGCAAGATCGCTAAGTGGCGGCGGGCCCAAGCGCTCCGCTTAACGCGCGACCACCGGCCCGATCTATTCGCCCGCGCCCGGCTGGAAAAGGGCGACCTCGATCTGCTACAATAATCGTTCGTGCGAGGCACTGCCAGTTGCCTTGCCTGGAGACCGCCAAATGGCTAACAAGGGTGCGATTTTAGAAAGTGTTGTTGCGGGGAACCTGAAGAGTGACCTGCCTGAGTTCCGACCGGGCGATACCGTTCGGGCGCACGTAAAGGTCCGTGAGGGCGGCAAAGAGCGAATTCAGATCTTCGAGGGGCTCTGCATCTCGATCAAGCACGGCGGCATCGCTAAGACGATCATGCTGCGCAAGATCAGCAACGGCGTCGGCGTCGAGCGCACCTTCCCGGTCCACTCGCCGAACGTTGCAAAGTTCGAAGTTGTTCGGCATGGTCGCGTTCGCCGCGCCAAGCTCTACTACATTCGCGACAAGGTCGGCAAGGCCGCCCGCATCAAAGAGCGTCGCTAACACGTGCTGGACCTTCTGGCTCAGCACGAGGTCAGTTCTACCGCCGAGACGATCGATCGTCTCGCTCGTACTCCGCTGAGTCAGGTCATGGTTTTGGTGGCGATCGTCACCGTCCTTCGGCTTGCGATCGCTCCCTACTTGGCCAACGTTGCGCCCCATCGCAGGAGTGGACTCTATGCGGTCGCCAAGGTGTTCAATGAGTTCATGGACGCCATCGTTTACGCGGGCGTCTTCGTGTTCTTGGTCATTCGCCCGTTCGGGGTCCAGGCGTTCCGCATCCCCAGCGAGTCGATGATCGACACCCTGCTGGTGAACGACTTCATCGTCGCCAACAAGATGATCTACCGATACTCCGATCCGAAGGTCGGAGACATCGTGGTGTTCCGCCCCCCCACCTACGCCTGCCGGCCGGAGCAAATCGACACCGACGGCACGGTCAAGATCGATTTCATCAAGCGATGCGTCGGGGTTCCGGGTGATGTTGTCGAAATCCGCAACGGAACCCTGTACCGAAATGGCCAGGAGATGAGCGAGCCGTACCTTAAGGCTAAGCCCGACTGGGATTTCAAGCTCGTCGATGTCAAGAACGTGATCCAGAACAACCCCAGCGGACAGAATCTCTGGCCCCTGGCGATCGAGGGCGACCTGGTCAATCTTCCGACCGGGCGCGTCGCCGAGCCGTTCGTTTTGGAAGACACCTCGATGATGGACCGGATCCGTGAGTTGCCAGCGGCGACGATTCCGCCCGGTTTCTACCTGATGATGGGCGACAACCGACCGGGCTCCTTCGATGGACGCGGTTGGGGTCTAGTGCCTCGGGATGAGATCATCGGCCGCGCCGAGGTCATCTGGTTCCCCGCCGGGCGCTGGCGCGGCCTGCGCTAGGTCATTGGCCACGGGCACATAATGGGCGATGGCAACCGTGCGGCTCTTCGTCAATGACCTTTCTCGATCGCGCGCGTTCTACGAACACGCCCTAGGATTTGAACTGATCGAGGCTTGGGGGCCCGCATTTGCTATCGTGCAGCGGGGAGACCTACAGATTTGGCTGTCCGGGCCTGCGACTTCGGCCGCAAAGCGATGGAGCGACGGCACCGTGCCGACCCCGGGAGGATTCAACCGTATCGTGTTGCCGATTGAAGACTGGGAGGCTCAGGCAGATGCCATTGCGATCCACGGAGGACGCATCGCGAACGGCCCGCTGGAGGGGCCCGGAGGAACGCAGATCGTCGTCTGCGATCCGGACGGCAACAGTATCGAGTTCTTTGAAGGCTAGAGACACGAATTCCACCGTCCGTTCCCTAGGTGGCTCAGGTTAGCGGCAGAGGGGACACCAGAGCTAGGAAGTACAGATTGGCCCGGCGGCTTAAGACCTACACCATCGCAAACTTGCGGCGGTCGTACACCAAGTCACTCGCGATCTGCCACGTCTCTTCCCCGATCTGGTTCTCGGGTTGGATCTTCGAGAAGTGGACGATTGCGCTCGTTAGCCCCGCCTCCCGCGCGTAGTGAAGGAACGCCGAGTTCAGCGCGATCCGCGCCGCGGGCTTCAGGCCGAAGCTGATGTTGGAAACGCCGAGGATCGAGTTCACACGGGGATGTCGGCGGTGCAGTTCGCGGAGCGCGTCGATCGTCTCGACCCCCGCCCGCCGGAACTCCTCGTCACCCGATCCCAGCGTGAAGGTGAGGGTATCCATGAATACGTCGTGATCCGGCAAGCCCGCGGCGCGTGTCGCCGCCAAGAGCCGCTCGGCGATCTCGATCTTCTTCTCGGCGGTCTTGGCCATGCCGTCTTCGTCGATGGTCAGCGCGACGACCCCGGCCCCGTATTTGCGGCACAGCGCCAGCACCTGATCCACCCGTTCGCCGCCGTCCTCGTAGTTGATCGAGTTGATGATCGGCTTGCCAGCGAGGCACTGCAGCGCGGCTTCGATGACCGGCGTCTCGGTCGAGTCGATCATGATCGGCACGGTGATCTGCCGGTTGTACGACGCGAGCAGCGTGACCATGTCGCGCCGCTCATCGCGGCCCACGTACGCCGTACATACGTCGAGCACGTGCGACCCCTCGGCTTCGAGCTCACGAGCGAGTTCGGTGAGCCCTTCCCAGTTCTCCACCGCCAACATCTCGCGGAACGCCCGGCTGCCGTTGGCGTTCGTCTTCTCCCCAACAATGAGATAGCTAACATCCTGACGATACGGAACGAACTGGTAAAGCGAAGAACATCCCACGAGCGAGAGCGCCGCCGCCTGCTCGTCGGTGCTCATGTTGAAATCGAACCCCGGGAACAGGTGGCGAACCTTGCGCCAGTGGGCGGTGTCGTTGTGGGCTCGTCCTCCGACCATTGCGGCAACCGCGCGGATGTGGTCGGGAGTCGTACCGCAGCAGCCGCCGCACATTGCTACCCCAAAGTCGCGCACGAAGTGGTCGTGGTGCTTCGCAAGATCGTCGGGCGAAAGCTTGTACACCGCCTGCCCCTTCTCCATCACCGGCAGACCTGCGTTCGGCTGAACCGTAATGGGGCGGGTCGAGTTCTGGCCGAGGAACCGAACGTGGGGAGCCATCTCGACCGGGCCGGTCGCGCAGTTCAAACCCACCGCGACGACCGACGGGAACGCCTCGAGCATGTTCAGCGCGGCGCCCATCTCGCTGCCGAGAAGCATCGTGCCCGTCTGCTCCATGGTGACCTGCACGAACAGGGGCAGCTTGCGGCCCGTCTCGGCCATCGCCCGCTCCGCCGCGACGATGCCCGCCTTAACCATCAGCAGGTCTTGGAGCGTCTCCAGCAGCAGCGCATCAGCTCCACCTTCGATGAGTCCCCGAAAACCGAGGGCGTAGGTGTCTTCGAGCTCTTGCCACGTCGTGTTGCCCAGCGTGATCAGCTTCGTGCCGGGACCGAGTGCGCCCACCACCCAGCGAGGTTTCGACGCCGAATGGGCGTCCGCCGCTCGCCGCGCGATCTGCGCGGCCGCGAGGTTGATGTCATAGACCAGTTCGGGGATGTCGTACTCGGCGAGCACGATCGAGGTCGCGCCAAAGGTATTGGTCTCGATGAGGTCGCTTCCCGCAGCGAGATACCGCTCGTGGATCGCTTGAATCGTCTCGGGACGTGTGAGATTGAGCAACTCATTGCAGCCATCGAGCAGGGTGGTGCCCAGCCGCGCCGCAGCTGCTTCGACTGCCGCAGAACCCGAGCGAGGCATGACGAAGGCATCGTCGGTCAGGTTCGCGGCCTGAATCTGCGTACCCATCGCGCCATCCCACACGAGGACGCGCTCGGCCAAGGCCTCAAGAAGCGAGTTGCTCACCCTTCTATTATGGGGTCAAGGTCAGGGTCATCACTCTCACATAGGGGCCACGGTAGGCGACCAGCGTCACGGCGATGGTGCTCGTCACGGCACTGGAGTTCACGGGGACGTTCACGCTGGTCGCTCCTTGCGGGATGGCGAAACTCGATGGAAGCTGAACCAGCGAAGCCGCACCCGCCACCAGTGCGACGGTGTAACCGCTCGGTGCCGGGGCGTTGAGCGTCAGCGCCATCGTCGTGCTCAGTCCGCCCTTGAGCGTCGTCTGAGCGAGACTTGCGTTGAGCAAGATCGGCGCATTCACCGCCACGAACACCGTGCGGGTCACTGCGCCGGTCGTCGCCGAGATGACAGAGCTGGCGTTGGCCAGCGTTGGGATGTTCGTGATCGTGAAGTTCGCGCTCGCCTGCCCGGCAGGGACGTTGACGCTGGCGGGGACGGTCACCCGGGAGGTATTCGAACTCGACAGCGCGACCGACTTCCCTCCCGTGGGGGCCGGCCCGGTCAGCGTAACGGTTCCCGTGCTCGTCAATCCGCCGTACTGAACCTGAGGCGTCGCGCTCACGCTCTGGATTAGCGGTGCGGCAAGGTCGAAGTTCGTCTGAAGATTCAGACCGTCGTATCGCGCATTGATCGTCGGCTTGGCGTTTGCGGCGACCGTGCTAGTGGTGATTGTGAAGTTCGCGCTCGTCTGCCCCGCGGGGACGGTCATCGACACGGGCACGACGGCCGCCGCATTGTTCGAGTAAAGCAAGAAGGTCGCTCCGCCCGCAGGAGCGGGCTGATCGAGCGTCACCGTTCCCGTCGCGGGTTGGCCTCCGATCGTAAATGGCCCCGCAACGCTGAGCCGAGCCGGGTTCACTTGGGCAAGATAGGCTTCATTGTAGTAGGAGTCCTGGGCGATCTCATAGACGAAGCGCAGACTCCCCGTCGCATCGACCAGCACATCGGCGATACGGCGGCCATTCAACGGCACCGCAAAGGAGGTTGAGTTCATCGGCGCCCCCGTGGATCGAGAAAGCCGCACCGAGCGGATGAAGCGCTGATCGTTAAGATTCCAGCCCATCATGGCTACCGAGTTGCCGTTCGCATCTCGACCAAGCCTAGCGAATCCTCCGCCGGGAACATCAAGAACATTGGCCGTGACGGAAGTGGGCGTGGTTCTAAGAAACCAGTTGGTATCCGTGCTTCCAATCACGAACCCTGCGTCGCTCGATCCGTGAGGCTGTCGGTCTTTCACGAACACGGTCGGAGCGCCACCGAAGTTGTAAGCCGTGGGCGAGCCAAAGGTTCCGGCCGCAACATTGAACGGGCGCACGTAAACAAACGTGCTGCTCGACCTAGCAAGCGAATAGAACGTTGAGCCATCCGCACTCAGAACCCCGTTGAAGAGGCCGCCGGGGTCGTAGGCGTTGACCGACTTGGTATCCAGGAGGGCTCCGATTCGCATCACCATGAGTTGGCCAGGCGTCCCGGAGGTGGATCGATTGGCGATGAAGGTGTCGTCGCCCGACCGCTCGACCTCGCCGGGATAGCCCGCGAAGTTGGACTGAAGAACGACCCCATTGTCCGAGAGACGGCGCTTTTGATAGAAACCTTGCTCCGTTGGGAAGTACTCTCGGAAGCCCATGATGAAGTAGTGGGTATCCCCGAACGCCGCGGTCGTTGTCTCCATGAAGATGCCCGTGCCTTCGAGCCACTGGCCGCCGCCCACCCAGTCTAGGCTAGGGATATCGTAAACGTACATCCGAGTCCGCTCGCCGGAAGATGGGTCGAACATCGAAATCAGGCAATAGATCTTGTCCCCACGGATGGCAACGAAGCTCTTCGATGGGTTGCCTGAGGCCGATGCGGTGTACGCGACGTTGGACACCAGCACGCCAGCCGACGAGAAGCGCTGCATCCTGACGGTCAAGAGCCCAGATGGACTGTGCGGCATCGAGAACACGAAGATGTCTCCGCTGCTGTGGACGACCGCGCGGGCGACCGAGGGAGAGACGGGCTGCTGCCACATCAAGCCCTGGCTCGTCGCCAGTGCTCCGAAAGCCGCCAATGCAAGAAGAACGATGAGCCTAAGCGAACCCATCGTAGAGTCTAGCACGCGGTGTTTTAGGGCGTCAAGGTGAGGGTCATGACCTTGACATGGGGGCCGCGGTGCGCGACGAGGGTAACCGGGATCGAAGACGTGACCGCACTCGTGAGCACTGGGACGTTGGCGGTAGTCGTGTTCTGAGGCACGGCAAAGCTCGACGGCAAAGTGACGAGCGTCGACGCTCCGGAGATCAGGGCGATGGTGAAGCTGGCGGGAGCGGGCGCGTTCAGGTTGAGCGTCATCGTTGTGCTAAGGCCACCCTGAAGAGTGGATTGGGCAAGCGACGCGGTCGTCAGGAAGGGCGCATTGACGGCCACAAACACGGTTTTGGTAACCGCTCCGGTGGTCGCGGAGATCACGGAACTGGCGTTAACGAGGGTCGGGATGTTCGTGATCGTGAAGGTCCGGCTCGTCTGTCCGGCGAGGACGGTGACACTTGCAGGAACCGTGACACGTGCGGTGTTGGAGCTACTCAAAGTGACAACCTTGCCTCCCGTGGGAGCCTGCCCGGTTAGGGTGACGCTTCCGGTGCTCGTTAGTCCGCCGTATTGAACCTGGGGCGTCGCACTCACGCTCTGGATCAGCGGAGCCGCGAGGTCGAAGTTGGTCTGCAGGTTCAGCCCGTCGTAGCGGGCATTGATGGTCGGTTTGGCGTTAGCGGCGACCGGGGTGGTGGTGATATTGAAGTTCGCGCTGACCTGTCCGGCAGGAATCGTCATGGAAACCGGCACGGTCGCCGCGGCGTTGTTGGAGTAAAGCAAGAACGTAGCGCCGCCGCTAGGGGCCGCTTGGGCGAGTGTGACTGTTCCTTGCGCGACCTGGCCTCCAATCGTGTAGGGACCCTGAATCGATACTGCCGCAAGGTTGAACTGGGCAACATTGGATTCATAATATTGGACATCTCCAAGACCAAATAGCGTGCGCACTGAGCCCGTACTATCCACGACTGTATCGAACACATCTCGTACACCGAAGTAAAACACATGCGTGTAGCTATTCATGATCTGAGCGGTCGTACGATGCATCCGCACAATCTGCAGGGAGCGTTGACTAGCCTCCATCGACCCGAGAACCATGACCATATTCCCGCTCGCTTCACGGCGTAGTCTTCCCCCGATTTGATTTATCGCACTGACTGGTTGGGAAGAGTAACCGTTCGGCGTCAGCCGATAAAATATAGTGCCCGCAATAACACCTACAGCAACGCCTGCGTCCGACTCGCCCAGGGGCTGAATATCGAGTATCCTGACCAAGCTTCCGAGGTTCGTCGACACTTCGGCTCCGAAAGAACTCGTGCTCATGTTAAACGAGCGCATGTAAGTTACAAAGGTAGTCTTCCAGCCTGCGATATACGCGGTGCTGCGATCTTCGCTCAGGGTGCATTGGACCTCATTAAGTGGTCCAGGCACCGCCACACTCGAGGTGAAGAGAACCGCGCCGATCCTCATGATATACAATGTGCTGTTAACACCGTCAACCGCAGTTCGAGAAGCGACAAAAGAGTCGGGTCCGTTTCGCACAACACTCCCGGCGGAACCCGCATACACGTTTCCTGACACAAACCCACCGTCGGACAACCTCAGTTTCTGATAAAAACACAGTGTACCGTTAGCGTTAGCCTTACCCATGATTACAAAGTGAGTATCGCCAAATGCGACGCTTTTAGTTTCGCGGTAGTTCAAATCGTCAATCCACTCAAAGGCAGTCCAAGCGGCGCTTGCGATGTCGTAACGAGCATACAATGTCCTGTACGAACCACCTGACTCTTCGCCAGTCAGAGCGCAGTGTATCGTCGCTCCACGAATCGCCATGAAACTCGCATGTACGGGATAGACATTTAACACAGGCATGTCTGCTTCGGAGATCAGTTGACCGCCAGATGAGTATCGGCGCATGTTGATCAGGAACCTGCCTAAACGGTCTCGCGGAAGCGAGAATACGTAGATGTCCCCATTACTGGCGACGTCCATTCGCGGAACAGGGCCAGGCAGCGTCTTCTGCCAAACCAGACCCTGCCCTAAGGAAACGCTAGAGGCAACCCAGGCAAGCAGGAAGACGGCGACGAAGCGCAAGCGGCTCATAAGCCCAGTATAGGGGACGTTGGCGGGATTTGAGCCGTGACCACCATAATCTCCCTAATGTCCTCCATCCAGAAGTTCACGCTGGCCAACGGTGTCCGTGTCTTGGTCGAGCCCGTCGACTACGTTCAGTCCGCGGCAATCGGTCTTTGGTGCCAAACCGGCAGCCGCCACGAGCACGACGACGAGGCCGGGATCACCCACCTGATCGAGCACATGCTCTTCAAAGGCACCGAGCGGAGGACGGCAAAGGAGATCGCCGAGGCCATCGAAGGTCGAGGCGGCGCGCTGAACGCCTTTACCGACAAAGAAGCCACATGCTATTACTGCCGCACCCTGGCTGACGATGTGGAGAACGGCATCGACGTGCTGAGCGACATGATGCTCCACTCGCTGATCGACCCTGAGGAACTCGAGCGGGAAGAGGGCGTAGTCCTCGAAGAGATCAGCCGGAGCGAAGATGAGCCGGAATCGCACGTCCACGACGTCCACCTCGAAACCCGTTGGGCCGGGCACCCGCTGGGCAAGCCGATCATCGGCACCCGCGAGTCGGTCGCCGGATTTCGCCGCGATCACCTGACGAAGTATATGGACCGCCGCTACCGGGGGAGCAATGTGCTGCTCTCAGTTGCCGGGCGAGTCGACATCGACCACGTCCGCGGTTGGGCCGAGCACTATCTCGGCGGTATCCAGGCGGGCAGCGAAGAAACGCCATTGAGCACTCCCGTCGGCAAGCCCGGCCGTCAGGAGATCGCCAAAGAAGTTGAGCAGGTTCACTTTTGCATCGGGACCGATGCGTGTTCAATCTACGACGACGCGATCTACACCTTGCGCCTGATGGACTCGATCCTCGGCGGCGGTATGAGCAGCCGCTTGTTCCAAGAGATCCGGGAGAAGCGGGGCCTTGCGTATTCGGTGGGCAGCTACGGCATGAACTACTCGGCCGGCGGGGCGTTCACCATCTATGGCGGCACGAGCTTGAAGACCTGGCCCCAGGTTCAGGAACTGGTGCGTACGGAGATCGACAAGCTCATCCACACCGGGCTCGAAGACGGCGAACTGGAGCGGAACAAGAAGAACCTGAGCGGGCATATTGTCCTCGCCCTCGAAGGCATGAGCGCCCGAATGAACCGCATGGCCCGCAACGAGTTGATCTTCGGACGTGAGATCACGGTCGAAGAGACTTTGCAGAAGCTGAACGCGGTCACCGAGAAGCAGGTGCGCGACATGGCGGCCGACATCCTTGCCGAGGAGAAGATCAGCACGACCGCTTTCGGACCGTTCGACCATGCCGCGTAACGATGGATCGCTGACGCCTTACCTCTTGGCCACCCAGGCGCGGTCAGAAGAACTGCTGCTTCGGGAGATCGCCAAAGCGGCACTGGTCGAGTTCGAGATCGACGCGTGCGATATCTTCCTGAAGGTCGCCGACATGATGGTGCTGCGCTCCAGCACGACCGCCCCCGAGTTCGTAAATCGGGTTCGGCTGGGTCCGGGCGTGGGGCTTTGCGGCCGGGTCTTCGACAATGGAAAGGCGATGTTCGTGGAGCGCGGGGTCGAGAATCTGCCCGACTACGCCCGCTATCCGGGGATCGACCACCCCGACTGGCAAGCGGCAGCCATCCTTCCCTTCGAGTTTGATGGTCGGCGCTTCGGAGTAGCGATGCTGCGCCACCGCCTTCCCAAGAAGTGGCCAGCGTCTATGCAAGGGCGGCTCGGCGAATGGGCGACGGGCACCGCCACTGCGGTGGCGATCTTCGATCACGCCCATACGGTCGGCACGCAGACCGGCACGCTCGGCGCACTTAGCGACGTCAGCCGCACCATCGCCAGCAGCCCCTACATCGAGGAAATTCTCCAGCTGCTGGTGAACCTGACCGCCCAGCGGTTCAACTACATCGTCGTTACCGTACGGCTGCTCGACGAGGAACACCAAGAGCTGGTGCTCCGCGCCACCCAAGCCCCGGCCAAGGCGTACGCCAAGAAGCGCGCGATCAAACTGGGCGAGTCGATCGCTGGCAAAGCAATTGCCGAGAACCGACCGGTGGTTATTCCCGATGTCCAGGTCGAAGCGAGCTACATCGGCCACGAACTCGCGATCGAGCAGGGCATGCGAAGCATGATCTGCGTTCCGCTCACGATCCAAGATCGCGCGGTCGGCGTAATGAGCTGTTACACCGACGAAATCCGCGACTTCGCGCCGGAAGAGATCGCCGCACTCGAAACGCTGGCGAAGCAAGCCGCCATAAGCATCGAGCACGCGAAACTCCAGGTGCGCAGCACGCTGATGCAAGAGATGCACCACCGGGTCAAGAACAACCTGCAGCAAGTGGCTTCCCTGCTACGGCTGCAGCTTCGCCACGGACACTATAAGTCGCTCGAAGAAGCGATCAACGACTCGCTCGCCCGCATCCTCGCCATCTCGTCGGTGCATGATCTGCTCAGCCGCGAAGACCTCGACCACGTCGGCATTCGCAGCATCGCGGAGATGTTGGTTCAGCACCAGAAGAACTCTCTCATCCTCCCCGACCGGCGCGTGCGCTTCGATGTGCGTGGAGATGACGTCCGGCTGGACATGGCTCAGGCCACCCAGGTCGCGTTGCTGATCAACGAGTTGATCCAAAACGCGGTTGAGCATGGGTTCCACGAAACGATGGAAGGAGAGATCCACGTCACCGTGGAGCGGTCGGAGCACGAGGTGTCGCTGTGGGTATCGAACTCCGGAGATCCGCTTCCCGAGGACTTCGAGCCGGTCCGCGATGGACGGTTAGGAATCCAGATCGTCGAGAATCTCGCACGAGCGCTCGGTGGAAAGTTCAAGATCAGCAACATCCTGGGATGGGCGGTGGCGGAGGTCAAGTTCCCGCACGGCGGTCTTGCTTAAGATTGCGCCCAAGCGAATGAACGTTCCGATCCTCTGAACGTATAATAGGGATTGAGGGCGCGCGCCCGGCAACGAAGGAGCCACATGGGATTCCCAAATGTAAGTGAGTTGTTAGCATGGACCCTTGGCGGTCAGGAACTGATCATCGTTCTGGTGATCATCCTCATCCTCTTCGGTGGAAAGAAGATCCCTGAGTTGCTCCACGGCGTCGGCAAGGGCGTCGGCGAACTCCAGAAGGGCATCAACGAGGGCAAGCGCCAACTTGAGGATTCCTACCGCGAGGAAATCACCCGCAAGGAAGAGGCCGCGGCGGACGAGAAGGCCAAGCCGGCGTAAAATTGCGAGATTTTGCGAAATTTCATTAGATTGTTCGCGAAAGAAAGCGAGCGGATATCGCCTTTAACTCAGGATAATCCCGGCAGACTGCGGATAACTGCCATTTCTTCAGGTTGCCTTTTGTGCCTTCGGGCTGGGTAACTTCTTGTTTGTCCACGCTGGATACAAGAGGAGGTTCCATGCGCGAGAAAATCAAACGGGCTGCGGTCCCGGGGATGTTGCTTGCACTTTGCACATTCGCGGCGGCGGGTCCGACCAAACAAAAAGTCGAGATCAAGGAGCACAAGAAGCCGCTTCCGTTCTCGGTGAAAGTAGAGTTTTCGAGAACGCTGGGCCGAGGTAAGACGGCCCTCAAGACCCAGGGCAAAGACGGCCACTTGATCACGTATTACGAGATCAAGACGCTGAACGGCAAAGTCGTCAGCAAGCAACCGATCCGAACCCAGCGCGTCGCACCGGTCGATCACGTGATGCTGATCGGTCCAAGCGGCTATCGAACCAGTCGTAGCGGTTTCACCCGTTCGCGGGTGTTGACGATGAGCGCGACCGGATACGATATCAGCCCGCAAACGCTTCCCGGATCGACCGGTCGAACTGCAACCGGCATCCCGGCTCGGTTTGGGGTCGTGGCGGTAGATCCGCGAGTGATCCCGCTGGGCACGTACGTGTACGTCGAGGGCTATGGATTTGCTTTGGCCGCGGACACCGGTGGAGCTATCAAGGGCAACAAGATCGATCTTTGCTTTAGCAGCCGCGCCGAAGCCCTGCGATGGGGACGTCGGCCGGTGAAGGTTCACATCCTCAGCAAGTGAATCTCGCGCGCCCCGAAGAGTTGCGCGTCTTTCTTGATCGTCATGGCCTGAGTCCCAAAAAGGGACTCGGGCAGCATTTTCTTTGCTCAGAGCGGGTGGTCCGGGCAATCGTGGCCGCGACGGGCGAGCGTTCGGTGCTCGAGATCGGACCCGGGCCGGGCATTCTCACCCAGGCTCTGGCCGAGAGCCAAACCGTTCTCGCGCTCGAACTCGACGAGCGGATGCGCGTCCCACTTACCGAATCAGCCCCCGCGGCCGAAGTGGTCTTCGGCGACGCGCTGACTACCGACTTGCGCGACCTGCTCATGCGGCTGAAGAAGCCGCGAGCCGTAGTGTCGAACCTGCCCTACTACATCACCGGACCGCTCTTGGAGCGGATCGCCGAAGTCAGCGACCTGTGGGAGGTCGCGGTGCTGATGATGCAGCGCGAAGTGGCCAAGCGCATTTTGGCTCCCGTCGGCGACTCCGAGCGGGGGGCAGTATCGGTACGGATGCAGGCCGAGTTCGAGATTCGGCGAGTGTGCGAGGCCCCGGCGGGCGCTTTCATGCCGCCGCCGAAGGTGGATAGCATCGTGCTGGCCTTCGAGCCCGCGGGCGAGCGCATGCCCATAGAAATGGTGGCGCTGGTTCGCTCCGGGTTCACCCAGCCGCGAAAGACGCTCGCCAACAACATCGGAGCCGCGGGATACCCTCGAGAGATTATCGTGGAAGCGGGTTTGGAGCCTAGCATCCGGCCTCATCAGCTTAGTCTCTCCGCTTGGCGGAGACTGTATGAACTCTGCGACTAATCCAGGTTCACGGGTAGGCTCTTGATTCGATGACTGCGCTGATCAATGTCGCGATCGCCATTCTCGGTGTCCTCTCGATTGCGCTCGGAGCCCAAGCCTCGTTTGCTCCTCGCGAAGGACACACTGCCTCCCTCGTCTCCTTTATCGCTGGTGGCGCGATCGGCGTGCTGCTGCTCGCCTCAATCGCTCTTTGGAAGAAGAACCCCCGGGCTGGCCGCATCATGGCCGCGATCCTATCGCTGTTGATTATCGGGCGGTTCGCCCCGACCGTCAGCGAGAAGGGATTCTATCCCGGAGGCCTCTTGGTCGGAGCTTCCGCCATCGTGTTCATTCTGCTGGTGGCTGGCCACCTTACATCCAAGAAAGAACCCCGCGCCTAGTTCGGGATGTTCTCTCGCAAGAATCGGTCGCGGTGCATCACGTGCCCCACGAGGTTGCCGGTTGCGCCGCCGATCGTATCTCGGTGGATGTACAGCGTGTAGACAAAGCAGTTGTCGCCCACCATCGCAGCCACCTGGACGAACACACCTTTCGACACCCGATACTGAAGCGCCGACTTCGTCGTGTCGGTCCACTCGACGGCACTCTCGGTGTCCCATGTCGCGCTGGTGATATGGGTTCTCAGGAGCTTCACCGGAGGCTTCACCTGAGCCTCTTCGTAGCGGCGCTCGGTGTCCTCCGCGAGGATCCTCGATGCAAGCTGCTTGATGCTCGCCGCATCGCCGCCCTTGTAAACGTCTGGCTTCATCTTCCGAGACTTCAAAACGGCGCGCTCGACCGCCTCCTGGTCCGTCAGCAACTTGGAGTAAAGCCCTTCCAGATCGGCGCGACGAGGATCATCGGCCGGCAAGAGCTTCCGCAGAGCAGCCATGTAGAGATAGAACTGCTCCATCCGCCCCGAAGAGTGCATCAGCGGTTTTTCTTTCTTTCTCTGCTCAGCTATCCAAGCTTGACCTTGGCGGACATCCTGATCCACATCGTTGACAACGTTCTGGATGCTCTGTCGGTAGGTTTCCAGTCCGGTCCGCAGGTTGTATTCGGCTTCCCGGAGCGTCCAGTGCGCATCCGGCGGAATCTTGGTGGCGAGAAACTCCTCGTAGAGCTTCTTGCCTTCAAGATAGAACTTGTGAGTGGCCAAGATCTTGTCGACATCCATGCTGGGAATGCCGAACTCCCCTTTGGACCCCGGCTTGGTGTCGGGCGCATACTCGGCGAGCCGCTTAGCCCAAGCCTCAGCTTGAGCTTCCTGAGACTGCCCGCCCTGGGCAACCCCGCTGACGGATGCCGCAAGAGCCGCGGCCAGAATGACGATTGGAATCAGCAACCGGAGTCGCATTGACCTCACCTCATTCGCAAGGCTACCGATGCTGGTGCCGCCAAAGCTGTCCCTCGTTTCTTGGACATCATGCCGGGTTGCCGAATCGGGTTCGGCGTGGTATAATCCCTTTTCGCATCGCGCGTTTGGACACATCTATGGCGACGTATCGAGGAAGAAAGCACGACATCTGCCGCACCGTTGGCTTCAACATTTGGGGTCAGGGGAAGGATCCGAGCAGCAAGCGCCCGTATCCGATGGGCCAACACGGCCCGAACCTGAAGGATCGGCGACAGTCGGAGTACGGCGAACAGCTGCTGGCGAAGCAGGTCATCCGCCGCTACTACAACATGCTCGAGCGCCAGTTCCACAACACCTTCAAGAAGGCGCAGCGGATGCACGGCAACAGCGGTCTGAACTTCCTGCGGTTGCTCGAGCTTCGGCTCTCCACTGCAGTGTGGCGTCTCGGTTATGCCCGCACGATTTTCCAGGCCCGCCAGATGGTATCGCATGGCCACATCACGGTCAACGGCCGCATGGTCAACATCTCCAGCTACCAGCTCCGCGTGGGTGATGTGATCGGCGTTCGGGATCGCGACCAGAGCAAGGCGCTCGTTCGCGGCAACCACTACGAAGGTGCCGCGATTCCGGCTTACATGGATGCCGACGTGACCAACATGACGGGCAAGATCGTTGCCCTGCCCGAGCGTGAGGATTTCCCGAAGTTCTTCAAAGAGCAGTCGGTCGTCGAGTTTTACGCCCGTTAATCCTCCAATCATGGCCCCCCGTACAGAGTTGTACGGGGGGCTTCTTCATGCGTGGAACCCCGTTCATTGCCTACCTAAACGGGTAGAACCTTAGGATGCTCGCCGCGCTCGTCGGAACCGTTCTTCTGCAACAATCCCGCTTCGAACTCGCCTCGCCGCTCATGGTTCCCCCGGTGATGATCGATGCCCTCAACTGCGGCATCGGCCTGGCTCAACAAATGGCGCGGGCGCGGGGACTCCAGGGCCGGGTGCTGTGGATCGACGGGACGGCGAACCTTGAGCGGTGCAGCTCGAACGACCGAATCGAGCAGCTGGTCAAGCGTATCAAAGAGGTCGGCTTCAACACGATCGTCTACGACGTCAAGCCGATCTCGGGTCAATTGCTGTACCCATCAAAGCTCGCCCCCAAGATCGAGGAGTGGCGAGGGCAGAATCTGCCCAAGGAGTTCGATCCCCTCGCCTCGATGAGCCGGCACGCAAAGGCCAACGGGATGGAGTTGCTCATCAGCCTCAACGCGTTCAGCGAAGGGCACGCGATGTTCAAACGCGGCCCGGGCTACGACAAGCTCGATTGGCAGACCGTCATCTACGAGCCGCGCTTGATCATCTCGGATACCAACGACAAGAACGACAAAGTCTGGGCTCAGTTGAACCCGAAGATCAACACGATGCCGACCGGGGACGAGGTGTCCTCGTTCACCGATTCCAGCCGCATCCAGAATCCAGATGACCAGATCTTCACGGTGACGCTGGACCGCCGCAATCGAGTGGTCGACGGTTTCGAGTTCGGCGGCGTCGGTAGAGGCGTCCCCACGATCCCACAAGGCGGGGTCGCGCTGGTCGGCCGAGGCCGGGGAGCGGCATTCTTGCGCTCTAGAGCCATCCCGGGGCGTCCCATCACCTTTGAGACGGCACCGCTGTTCCTGCCGATCTCAGAGCGCCCGGAGCAGCAGTTCCCGCTCATCACCAACCCGAACCACCCTGAGGTGCGCGCATACGGACTCGCCATTGTCGAGGAAATCATGCGCAACTACCCGGTCGATGGTATTGTTTACGACGATCGACTGCGCTACGGCGGTCTGAACGCCGACTTCAGTCCGCTCACCACTTCCATATTCGAGAAGCATATCGGAAGGAAGCTGCTGTGGCCGGACGACGTGTTCCGCTACACGATCTCGCCCCGGCTCGAACGAGGCATCCGCCCGGGACCGTACTTCGAGTCCTGGATGGCCTGGCGTGCTCAAGTGATGCAAGGGTGGGTGGACGTGGTCGGGTCCAAGGTGCGCTCCATCCGTTCCGGGGCTAAGTTCGGCGTTTACGCAGGAAGCTGGTACGGCGACTACCAGCAGTACGGCAACAACTGGGCGTCGCCCGAGTTCAACGCCGGGTTCTGGTTCCTAACGAACGCGTACCGCAAAACGGGATTCGCGCCCAAGTTGGATCTTCTGATGACCGGCTGCTACTACGGCATCCCGACGATCTTCGACGCTCTTCAAGCAGGCAAGCCAATCGGCCCGACGGTCGAGGCCGCGGGCCAGCTTTCCAACCGAGCCGTACGCGACACGACCTGGGCGTACGCGGGCATCTCGCTGAGCATGTTCAAGGACAACCCCGAGGGGCTGGCCAACGCTCTACAGGCGGCCTGCGCATCGACCCAGGGCGTCATGGTGTTTGACCTTTCGCACGACATCGAGCCGATGTGGCCAGTGTTTGCCCAGGCATTCCGTCGTCCAGCGGCAGCGCCGCACCAGATCCCGGGGCTCATCGATGAAATCCGAAAGAAGCGCAAGTCAGTTGATGCGTTCGGTGGTAAGGAACCACCCGTGCCGATCAGCGCGGGATCGGCGGGTATCGGCTTCTAGTCGAAGTACGGCTCGGGCAACTCGCCTTCGGCAAGGCCGAGGATGTAGGAGCGGTACTCGGTGGGAGTCATGCCGAGCTCACGGCGGAAGCTGGTCGCGAAGTTCTGAGGAGTGGAGTAGCCGAGCTCCCAAGCGATATCGCGCGTCGAGACTCCCTTCTCTAGGAGGCGGCACGCTGCATCGAGCCGCTCGTGAAGGAGCCACTTGCCCGGCGTTTCACCGACCTCGTCACGGAAGGTCGCGGAGAGATGGCTTGTCGACATGCCCAGTTCATCGGCGACGTGGTCGAGGCGGGGCGGATCGGCTAAGTTCTGCTGCATCAACGTGATCGCACGCTGAATGGGCTCGGAGATGACCTGTTGATCCGTGAGCGAGTTGTGCATGTCGCAGACAAACAGCGCCATCATCGCCGCGCTTGCCACCCCCGAAGTTCTCCGCGGTTGCAGGTGATAGTCGAGCACATGATTGAGTCGCTCTCCCGACGATGCTCTCAACCGGATCACATGCCGGTCCGCGCACTCATTGAGCATATCGATCATGCCCTGCTCGAGATTCTCCTTTTTGAGCTGGGCCCACATAAACTCGCACTTCTGAAGTGCTGACTGGACCCCGCCATGGACTTCAAACGGCCGCGTGATGACCGCCTGACCAGCTCGAACGCTCCAAACCCGATTGTCGAGTACTACATCGAACCGGCCACGCCGAATGTAGTGCAGCTCATAGGCATCACCGTGATGGTGCGGAGGCAACGCCAGCCGTTCTGCCGCCCTAAACTTCGACCATCCAATGAGTCTCAGACTGGGATGCAGGCAATGGTCCTCCCGAAAATACTTACGCCAAGGCTCATTCTGGAACATTGTTGTACCAAGAGTGTATGACTCCTAGCATATCCGAGAGTTCCGTCTCAGAACGCAGATTTAGGCAGGATTTAAGCGCAATCGCCGAGTTTTGCGCGTCGAGCGGCCCGGGCTCTCTCGATCGCGGCCTCGTCCACCGCCCGTTCAAACGAACGGAATCCAGCAAGTTGAAAACCGTGTTTACGGGCCCAAAGCTGGGTTTGATCGACTTGCTCGACACTTACGTCCTTACCGAGCGTAAATGACTCAGGACGATCTTCTAGCGCCAGCATAAATGTCTCGCTCATGCAGGCATAGGCCGTCTTCGGGGGAAAACCGAACTCAAACCCGAACTGGACGTCGCCGGGTACCGCGACAACGCCACCTTCGATGACCAAGACGTCTGGGCGCTCCTGCGATACGCGGACCGACACATCGCGCGGACGCGCGACATCGCAGACGATCGCCCCGGGTTTGAGATGTTCGGGCAGGATGATCTCAGCGTCCGCAGACGTTACGGTCACGATAACATCGGCCTCTTTGATTCGCGAGACGTCGATTGTG
Source organism: Methanoregulaceae archaeon (assembly GCA_020850325.1). Lineage (GTDB taxonomy): Bacteria > Armatimonadota > Fimbriimonadia > Fimbriimonadales > Fimbriimonadaceae > JANJUB01. Next base: position 185,145 of record JADZEW010000008.1, on the reverse strand, counting down.
GCGGTCGCACCTGACAGTTCGCTAGCGACCGCTTCCGTACGGGCCAGATCGCGACCGACCAAGATCGTTCGGCCAAAGTCACGCCCTAGAACTTGTGCACACGTCTTGCCAATCGACCCCGTTGCTCCGACAACAGCAAGGGTCGACTCCGCTGGCACGATGCCCAGCAAGCCGCAAGCCTGCAGAGTCCCCTCGATTGCGGTCGCGACCGTGTAGCTGTTGCCCGTGGTGACCGGAATGGGCGAGCTCTTGGCGACGGTGATCCCGCCATCGCCTACCACGCTGGTGAACGCTCCGAGGCCAATCACTTGCGCCCCGAGGTCGGCAGCCAACTGAGTGCACTCGATGATCCGCTTGTACGCGAGATCGACGTCGGCCATCATCTGCTTCGGGGTGAGCGGGCAACCAATAAACCAGCCTTCGGTTTCGGCGCCGGTGATCGATTTGATGCCCGTTACGTGGCTCGCAACAACCGGGTGCTTGCGGGCTAGGAACCATTCGAGCACGGCGTCCGGCACGTATCGCGCGATCGGATACTTGCGGGCCGCGTCTTTGGGCTTCAAAGGGTGGATGACAAAGGCAAACTTGGTCACGCGATGGAGCGGACTGTACCCGAACGGACCGGTGCTACGTTCATCGATGCGGGCGCGTCCTTAAGCTATCGAAGAGACTCAATCTGCTTTTCCGTGGCCAGAGGTGGGCTTTGGCTTGGTGATCGTTCTCTCCATTGTTGCGATGATGGTGCCCGCGATGGTGGTGCCCGCAGTTGTCGGCGCAATCCTAGCCGCCTTCGCTTCCGGGATCGGATTCCAACGGCAAGCGCACCAAGCCCGACGTAATCTAGAGCGTGAGCGCAGTCGCGCTTCCCTACTCGAGGCGAAGCTAGAGAGCCAGCGGAACGCGGTCGATCTCCTAGCCGAGGGGCTTGAGATCGCGGTCTTCCTCTGCGACACCCGCCCGATGATCCTCTACGCCAACCGCAAAGCCACCGAGATGTTCAAGTTCGATAACCCCATCGGACGCTCGATCCTAGCGGTTACCCTATCGTACGACTTAGAGTCTCTCGTCACCGCTTGCGCCCAAACCCGTGAAAAGCAGCACGCCGAACTGACGTTCGCGTATCCGGACGAGCGCACGGCATTGGCCGAAGCGTGGATGGAACCTGACGGCGATCGGATTTTCCTCTCCCTGTACGAGACGACGGACCTGAGGCGGCTGGAGCGGGTCCGAACGGACTTCGTCGCCAATGTTTCGCATGAGCTGAGGACTCCGCTCACTACGATCCGCGCCATGGCGGAGACGCTGCAAGACGAACCAGACAACCACGAACTGCTTGATCGGTACTTGGCGAAGATCATTGCCGAGGTCGATCGGCTCTCGCTCATCGCCAACGATCTCCTCATCCTTAGTGCCGCCGAGAGCAACCCGGTGCGTAAACAGGGCTGCAATGTGGCCGAGGTGTTTCGCTCGGTCGCCCAGCAGCTCAGCCCAAAGGCGCATGACAAAGGGCTCAAGATCGAGTTCCATGGCCCAAGCGACCTGATCATCGAGGCGAATCAGGCTCAGATGAGCCAGGTTGCCATCAACCTCGTCGACAATGCGATCAACTACACCAGCGAGGGCTCTGTCGACGTGATGGTCCAGCCGGAGGGCGACCAGGTCGTGATCATGGTTCGGGACACCGGCATGGGGATCGCCAGCGAACATTTGCCGCGGATCTTCGAGCGCTTCTACCGGGTGGATAAGGGACGCTCCCGTTCGACGGGCGGAACCGGACTTGGTCTCAGCATCATCAAGCACATCGTCGAGGCGCATGGGGGCCAAGTCAACGTCCAAAGCGCTCTCAACCAGGGGTCCACGTTTTTCATCCGCCTACCCGTCGGGCACGCCAGAGAGCCCGAGGTCAGCGAAGCCTAGCGGAACTCAGGCTCGCGTTGCGGAGTAACATAGCGGTGAATGCCGAATCCGGTTTTGCCGGAGCGGGGGACCCAACTTAGGGGGCGAATCGCGCAAGCGTAGGGTAGCTTTTGGCCCGAGCCCGTCAGCTAACCCCGTAGGCTCATCGAAAGAGGTTTTTGGCCTCTCTACGCGGCGCGGTTTTGGACGCGCAAGGAGATTTTGCGTATGAGCGAGAATATGGAACGGTTCCGGTCGATGGACGGGAGCGATGGCTTCGTGATGAAGCCGTTTATTCATATCATTTTTCAGCGGGGACCGGTGCCCCAAGTCGGCATCAACGGGTGCCGCATTGAAGACGTGATCGAAGTCTTGCAGGAGCGGTTGTTGGATCACCAGGGCCGCGACCTAGGGTGTGAGGAGAACGCGGCGGCGCTGTATCACTTGGAGGCCGCCCACGAGGCGTTGCTCCAGCGAAGACGGCGTCGCGAACAGCAGGGCGTCATCAACACCCGCGAGGGTCACGTGAGCGTTCCCTTGGCCGACGTACTGGCCGAAGCCGAACGATAGCACTAGTTGCCGACCGGGATCGTTTCGCGCTCGGTCGGCTTCTGCTTCGCCACCAGAGTATCGGTGTTCGCCCAGTCATTAGCAATCGTGATGGGCGTGCCTAGGTCAATCCAGTGCCAGATCCACTTGGCCGGGTTGCCCTCTCGGACCAGAAGCCGCACGCACCCGTGCGATGCTGGGCGCTTCGGCACGCTCGGGTAGCCGTGCATGAAGTACCCGTTCCAGATTTGAACCGCCCAAGGCATGGGGGAGTTGTCGTACTTCCTCGAGTAGCGCATTCGGGACTTCTCGGGCCCGGCCGTCCACGTGCCATTCGGCGTCGTGTAGCCTCGTCGTCCGGTCGAGACTCGGGTCTCTATGATCAGGCGATCACCTTGAAAGGCCCGCAGCTTTTGCTCGGCCTTGTTGATGACGACGCGTTTCGTTCCGCGCCGAACGATGAAGTCGCGGCCCTCGAACCAGATCGGGACCTCGTAGCCATCGAAGGTTCCTACTCCCACGCCTAAGGCCGTCAGCTCGCGCAGCCGAGCTAGCCGGGTGCCGTCAAAGAGCTGACGAGGCGTCTGAACGGGCGTTCCGTTCACGTAGAACCCATCTTGGTCGCTGGTCATCTCCCAACCCACCCGAAATCCGATTTCTTTGATCGGCACGAAGGTGATGCCCGGCTCGTCGGCAAACGTGATCCCGTCGATCACATCCACTTGAGCTTGGGAAATCGCCGAAGCAACCGCCAACAACGTAACAACCCGAAACCTCATCCCCTTCATTGTCGGCTTTTGAATCAATCCCTTTCAGCGATCGGTTCTCCCCGATCCCACAGCGGCTCATCTTGCAGCGGGCGCATGATCAGAATGACCGCGGAGCCGCTGGCCGTCTTGGCGTGGTTGAGCATAGCGATCCCATGGATGCGCCGCCCACGCCCCGTGATCATCGGTACGCCGCCCGCATGCCCCATCTGCAGGCGTTGGGGCTCCCGAATGTAGTTCATGTGGTGGATCTGGTGGATCGCCCGCAGTTCTTCAGGTACGAATCGCTCCGCGGGGGTGCCGGCCAGCGTTTCCTCCGGGACTTCGAGCATCTCGGCGGCTTGGGCATTCCCCAACTGAATGATCCCGTCATCGCCGATGATCAGCATCGCTTCGGGTGCGCTCTCGATGAACTGCTTGAAAACCGAGAGTTCGCGGTCGAGTTGTTCTGACTTTGCCAGCAGCTGGTCGAGATCGGCCTTCAGCTGGGCAACACCAAGTTCAGCATTGGTTCGAACAAATGCGCCGACGAGTTCGGCCCGCGGGTGCGGCCCGAGCTTTGACCGAATGCGCAACCAATACGTGAGAACCGTCGATGGCGCTATGCCAATCTCGGCAGCGATTCCCTTGTCGGTATGGCCCTTCGCGGCTAGTTCAAGGATCAAACGCTCGCGCGGGGAAAGGCTATCGGTCATCTGTCCCTATTTTTGCGTACATGGCCCCCCGCGCGCAAGGGCCCCGAGTCTGCATGTCCCAAGAATCAGCGACAAGAAACTACCGATATCGCTGGGTATTGTCCGCGCTTCACACTAGGAGACAGTTCATTGCGTTGTATTCGAGCCCTCCAGTTGAGGCGGTCGATTGTTGAACCCGCAGGATCCTCCCTCCAAGCGGACTATGAGTCGGCCGCCTCAGGCTTTAGCGCTCGCGCAGGAAAGCACGCCAGTCCCAGGCTTCGGGATCGTCACAACGTCGTGCGGGAGGGTCGGCCAAGACTCTCCCGGTGATCTCCTGACGGATCGTCTCCGTGTCGGGTCTGGTCAGAAACGCAGAGTCGCCATACGCACGGACTTTTCGGCACCTCACGCAAACGGCCCCAAGGTTGATCGGACGGTTGCAGGCTGTTCTCAAATGCTCGATCAGCTCGGCATTCCCGCCACACGCATGACATCGGTGCTGGTCGCGCTCCAGCACCTTCGCGAGAACCCGGTCCGGCACTTCGAGCAGCCGTTGCGGGTAGCCCCCGCCCAGCAACGCCCACAGCACTTGGTCAAGGGCGGCTTGCCGGTCCATGCTGGGCGGCTCTCCGGTGGCCAACAGGGCGCGCACTTGTCGGACGAAGGCGGCTCGATCGCGACAGACGTCTCCGCAATACGGCGAACGCTCGTTCGCCACGGGTTCGCCGCACGCCGGACAATGATTTGCGGGCCAAGCGACAGGAGTACCTGGCACGCCCGACAGCACGAGCCGAAGGACCGAGTCCTCGGCTAGTGAATCCCGCAGTTGATTGACCGCCTGCGACCACTGCACAGTCATACTTTACTGGTCCGTACGAGCCTTCGGGGTAGCCTTCGCCCATGATCACCCGCGTGGCCTTACTCGCCCTGGTCCTTTTGGCCGGTTGCTCGGCACCCAAGGACGCTTCGAGTTCGTTAGCTTCGCCGCCTCCCGATCCGCTAGAGGCGTCCTTTGCGCAGGCAACGAACGCCGCCGAGTGGCTCGTCAATCCCAAGCACACTTTACGTGACCTCTCCCCAGAACATGCGGTTCAGGTGCTCAGCGCTCTCAATCAGGCGGGGGCTGTCGAAGTGCGGGTTTCTGACATCCTTCCGGATGCGAACGATCCGACCTTCAAGAATGCGGGAACCGTGATCATCCAATTTCCGACATCCGAGGGCGCAAGGAAGCCGCTCTTCGACCTCTTCCGCGATCGGGGCATACCCCTGGATGACCAAGGGCAGCAGTATCTCGAGGTCGAGGTCGGCGTGCTTCGCCCGAATGTTCCCGGATAGGCGTATGAGCCAACCCGCGCTCATCCGAGCCAATCCGAGCCAATCCGAGCCTTACTCGGGCGCGGTGTACTTTGCCGTACGGCGCATCGAGAACTCGGCTGAAAGCGCGATTCCGTTGGTCGTGAACTGCGCTCCGCCGGAGGCAAGGACCGTGCGTCCATCGTCCTGGGCGACGTAGAAGCGATACGGCTTGACCTGCTTGATGTCGCTCTCGTCAAACAGCGCCTCGATCAGGTAGCTGGGCGTTCCGTTGAGCTGGTGCGTTCCCCGGTAAACGTAGTTGACGCGCACGGTCTTGCCCGCGACCTCAAATCGGCCGGGCCACCGATCTCCCGGACGAACCGGCCGGTCGGGGAGCACGACATCCGAAGTTCCTTCGTTCGGCCCCGAGGACACTCGATACTTGCCAATCGAGATGGCGATGGTCCGGTGGCGATCATCGCGTTCCCAGAGCCCATCGAAATCGAAGTTCTCCTTGAGCGCAGCTTCCCCGGCCTTGAACTCACCCGTCGTTTCGATGAGCACGTTTTTCACGTCGGTTTGCCAGAAGAGCGTCTTGCCAACTTGCTTCTGGAATCGGTCTTCCATGAAGATGCGGGCATCAACAGTGCTCTCTTGCGCCTCCATGTGGACCCGCATTTCGTAGGTTAGCACCAACCGGGGGGTCGGGCGAACCCGAATCTCAACCGGCGCAGCTTGCACTGCACCAACCAGCGCTGCGGCAAGTAGCATCGGCTAGTCCCGCTTCACCTGAGGACGCCAAGGTTGTCCGCGGACACCCGAAGCAGGCGGCTCACCCGAAGTGGGGGGCTCGCCAAATGCAGGAGACGAAGGCGGGGGCGGGGTTGCCGCCGGATGCGCTTGCAGGTACGCGCTTTCACCCAACTCGACCAGTCGCATGAACTCGCCGGGGTCCTTCGCCCGCGATCGGGCCTCCTCGAGGTCCACTATGCCCTTTGCAACAAGTTGCGCCAAAGACTGGTCCAGGCTCTGCATCTTCTGCTTCATGCCGGTCTGGATCATCGAGCCGATCTGATAGCTCTTGTTCTCGCGGATGAGGTTACGGATCGCGTTCGATGCCACGAGTGCCTCATAGGCGGCAACGCGGCCACGGCCATCCTTGCGCCGCACCAAGGTCTGCGAAAGCACCCCGACGAGGTTGACGGAGAGCTGCATGCGGATCTGCTGCTGCTGGTGGGTTGGGAACACGTCGATGATACGGTCCACCGTCTGAACGGCGTCGACGGTGTGCAGGGTCGCAAAGACCAAGTGTCCAGTTTCCGCCGAGGTGATCGCCTGGTGAATGGTCTCAAGGTCGCGCATTTCACCGACGAGAATAACGTCGGGGTCTTGTCGCAGCACATACTTCAGCGCGTTGTAGAACGTGAGCGTGTCTTCGTACAGTTCACGCTGGTGGATCAGCGACTTCTTGTCGTCATGCACGAACTCAATGGGGTCCTCGACCGTGACGATGTGGACCGACTGGGTCGAGTTGATCCGGTCGATCATCGACGCCAATGAAGTCGACTTGCCCGAGCCAGCCGGTCCGGTGACCAGCACCAAGCCACGTGGCTTGGTGATGAAATCGTACACCGCTGCCGGCAACATCAAGTCCTCCATCGACTTGACGGTGTACGGAATCACGCGGAAGGCGGCTTGGGTGCAGCCGCGCTGCTGGTAGACGTTCCCACGGAACCGAGCGACGCCTGGGACCTCAGTGGCGAAGTCGAGGTCGTGCTCCTTGTAGTAGCGTTTCTGCTGATCTTCGGAGAACATCTGGAACAGCGCCTTCTGAAAATCATCGCTCAGGAAGGGCGGCTCATCCTCAAGTTGTATCAGTTGACCGTAGACCCGGACGTACACTTTGCCGGTATCGGTCTTAAAGTGAAGGTCCGACCCGTCCATGTTGACGGTCTGTCTCAATAGTCGTTCAATTCGTTCATGCATGGGTTGGTGCCTCCACGACTCCCCGCTTCTGAGCCATTCTCATGAACTCGGTGGGGATCGACGACTTGGCAATTGCCTGTTCGAACTCAACCTGGCCAGTCTCGACGAGGCGTAACAGATCGCTGTCCAGAGTCTGCATTCCTTCGTCGGCACCGGTTTGGATTTCGCTGTAGAGCTGGTGAGTCTTGCCATCGCGGATGAGTGTGCGGATCGACGGCGTAACCGCCATCGCCTCAAACGCGCCCACACGGCCCTTGCCGTCCTTAGTCGGCACCAACGTCTGCGACAAAATGCCCCGGAGCGTGACGCTGAGCTGCGTGCGAATCTGTGCCTGCTGGTCGGGATCGAAGACGTCGATGATCCGGTCGATCGTCTGGGCGGAGTCGACGGTGTGAAGCGTCGAGAGCACCAAGTGCCCAGTTTCTGCCGCGGTAATGGCGAGCTGGATCGTCTCCAAGTCGCGCATTTCGCCGACCAAGATGACGTCGGGGTTTTGCCGCATCACGTGGCGCAGGGCCTCGTGGAACGCGAAGGTATCCGTTCCGAGTTCGCGCTGGTTTACGATGCACATCTTGTCTTCGTGGACATACTCGATCGGGTCCTCGATCGTCATGATGTGCGCCTTTTGATTCAGATTAATGTGGTTGATCATCGCGGCCAGCGACGTCGACTTACCCGATCCCGTGGGGCCGGTTACCAATATCAGACCGCGGGGAAGCAATGCCAACTGCTTCGAAACTTGAGGCAATCTCAGCTCATCGATCGTTCGGATCTTGTACGGGATGACGCGGAAGACGGCACCTAATCGATGCCGCTGCCAGAACATATTGACCCGGAATCGTGCCGCACCCTCGACAAAGTAAGAGAGGTCGAGTTCGCGCTGCTCATAAAGCCTCTTCCTCCGATCCTCAGAGAGCAGCGCAAAGAGCAGCTTCTCAAGTTCGGGCTCGGTGATCGCAGGGACAGGCATCCGATGCAACTCACCGTGGATCCGCATGACCGGCGGTTGTCCCGCGGTCAAGTGCAGATCGCTCGCCTCACGATTCACGAGATCCCGCAGCAGTTCGTCGATAACAAGGGCCAAGGTGCTTCCTCCGTCCGGCCTATTCTGGCGCCCATCTAGTTTAGCCCGAAGAATCACGCGATCTTCGGCGAAGAAGCGCGGCACTTGGCACATAATCGCGATTGATGGGGGTTGACGCATGCGCATTGCGGTTCTTAGTGCTGGCATCGCAAACCGGGGTCTCGTTCGAACGAAGCCTCATGCTTGGCCGTCAGAACCTGCATTGCGCACCATGGGAGACCGACCTGGCGTTGCGTGACCTAGAATCGGCCGGGCTAGATGCTCAGCGGTTGACGGCTGATGCGCCCTACGCCGATGGGCTGTTCCGGGCACTCGGTGCGTCGGAGGTCGAATCGATGGATGCCTCGGCCTATGAGGGGGCCTCGATCGTCCATAGCCTCAACGAGCCCATTCCCGAGACCCTGGCGGGCAGCTACTCTCTGGTGTTCGACGGGGGCACGCTCGAGCATGTTTTCGACGTCCGGACGGCATGGTCAAATGCGATGAGGCTTGTTGCGGTTGGTGGCCACTTTGTCGGAGTCACGACTGCTAACAACCACTTGGGGCACGGTTTCTACCAGTTCTCACCTGAGTTCCTTTTCCGAACCCTATCCCCGGCGAATGGATTCCTCCTCGAAGGGGTGTTCCTTCACGAGCAAGCGACCAAGGGCTTCGACCGCTACGACGTGTATGAGGTCCTTGACCCGGCGACCTTGGGTAGGCGCGTCACCCTCATCAACTCCCACGCGACCCTGATGTACTTCCGAGCCCGCAAGATGTCGTCGGTCCCTCCCTTAGCCGAACCAGCCATTCAGAGCGATTACGCCGTCAAGTGGGAATCGCCACCGGTGGGACCAGCCAAGACCAGATCCGCGCTTCGCGAGCAGATTCGCCGGTTGAGGTTTGGGTTAAAGCGTCAGTTCAGACTGGCAGACCGGTTGCGTCACGGCCTTGTCGCGTCGAGCTCTCCCGCAGGGTTTGATCCCACCGCGTATCAACGATGGACGCTCGATGCCTCGATGGCAAAGCGCTGGCCCCAAAACGGAGAAGCCCCGCCCGGCGGATAGCCAGGCGGGGCCCCACAGACTCCCGATCAGTTTATCGGCGAAGCATCTGCTTGAGCTCAGACTGGACGCCCGCATAGTTGAGCGCGGTCTGTTCGTCGATGACGCCCGCCTTGACGAACTTGTACAGCGACTGGTTCATGGTCTGCATGCCCCAGAAGTCGCCTTCGTTCATCAGGTCGTAAAGGTCGCTGAACTGGGCGTCCTCGATCTTCTTGCTGACCGTCGGCGTACACACGAGGATTTCCATCGCGCAAACTCGGCCGTTGCCGTCCGCTCTGGGAACCAGCTTCTGCGAGACGATGAACCGCAGCGAGTTCGCAAGCCGCATACACAGGTGGTCCTTTTCGTGCGGCGGGAACATGTTGATGATTCGGTCCATGGTCTCGTAGGCCGAGGACGTGTGAACCGTGGAGAAGACCAAGTGGCCGGTTTCACCCGCCTGAAGCGACGTTTGGAACGTGGTGGCGTCGCGCATTTCACCGACGAGGATGACGTCGGGCGCTTCACGAAGCACGGCGCGCATGGCCGGCATAAAGTCTTCGGTGTCGATACCGACTTCACGCTGGGTCACGTAGCTCATCTTGTCGCGATGGACAAACTCGAGGGGGTCTTCGATCGTGACGATGTGGCACGACCGATTGATGTTGATCATGTCCAATACCGCGGCGAGCGACGTGGTCTTGCCCGAACCGGTCGGTCCCGTGAACAGGATCAAGCCCATCCGCGGATCGCCGAGCTTCTTCAGCGTAGGGTGCAAGCCGAGGTCGTCGATCGAGAGAATGTCGAGCGGGATGATACGACAGACGATTGCGTCGCTTCCCTTCTGTCGATGCAAGTTGGCGCGCACGCGGCAGAGCTGCTTCCCTTCGTTGTTGGAAACCTCAAACGCCAAGTCCATTTCCCAGTGCTCTTCATACTTGCGGCGCTGGCGATCGGTCATCAGGTCGTGGTTGATGCGTGTCGTGTTCGCCTCATCCATGACCGGCCATTCACCAGGTACGGGCACCATCTTGCTGTGCTGGCGCATCATGGGAATCGAGTGGGCCTTGACAAAAATGTCCGAGGCTCGCTCGTAGAATCCGATTTCGATCAGCTTGTGGATCGAGACTTCAGAAGGATTGACCATATTCGACAGAACTCCAACACCTAAGGCGTACTCCGGGAGCCGGATCGCAGGATCGCCAAGTATACCAACGCCCCAACGCCGAGCCCCGCCAGCACAAACAAGCCGATCAAAAGTGATCGACTCGGAGCGGTAGACGGGCTTTCTACCGGGGTTTGGTTCGACTTCGCGGCGTATTCGTCCGGAATGAGAATCTTCGACGGGTCCTGGGCGTCGAGTCGAATCTGGTACTCGATGCCTGGCGGCGAAACGCTCGCCCGTCCTTCCAAAGCAAGCACGTCGGCAATCGTGAGCCGTTGATGCATCTTGCCCGTCGGGCGTTCGCCCTCAAACGCAATCTTCAGGCCGCGCACCGTGTGCGGTTCCGGCGCACCGCAGAACGCCCGGACAAGAGGCTGCAAACGCACGATGCCCTGCTCACGCTCGATGAGGCCATTCACTGCGAACTCGGCGCGCACGAATGAAACACTCGCCTCCGTGCCCAACTTCGGCGCGGTCACGACCAACCCGCGGGCCTCGATCCCGAGTTCCTTTCCGAGAGCAACGACCTGATCGCGCAACAGAGCCGCCGGGTAGTCCTTGGCGATCGCCGTCACCTGAACCATCTCCGCGCCCGTGCTGTGCTCGCGCACGACAATCATGAGATCCGGGCGGACCGTCGAAAACAAACTCGAGCCTGTTTGATCTTGGGCAAAAGACCCGGCAAAAAGAAGGAGCAAAACGCTAAGGAAAATAGCCCGCATCTACGGAACACTCTACCAGGGAAATCGTCGAACCGAAGCAAGATCCAGAATCGTCAACCCTAGGCTGAAACGAAACATCCGAAATCGCTGAACGAAACATCTGAAATGTGCGTATAGCGTTGAAGACCATTGGTTATAATGGCTGGACTTGAAGGAGTGCTTTTTTGAGCAACGTCACGATGAGCGAGTTGGAAATCACCCGAGACACCGGGCATATCACGTACCTGACCCCGGAGGGCTATGTGCGCCTTCAAGCGGAGCTTGAGCATCTGACCGTTGTCAAACGGCCGGAGATCGCTGACCGTATTCGAGAAAGCCAGCAACACGGTGAGTTCTCCGAGGACAACAGCGAACTCGATGAGGTCAAGTTTGAGCAGGCGATGGTCGAGAACCGGATTGCCGAGCTCAAGACGCTCTTCTCTGGAGCGGCCGCCATCGATCCCGAGCGAGTCTCGACCGATGTGGTTGGAGTGGCGAGCATTGTCAAAGTGCGCGACCTTGAGTTTGGCGACGAGTTCGAGGTTCAGGTTGTGGCGGGAATCGAGGCCGATCCGAACGAAGACCGGGTCAGCATCGAGTCTCCGATGGGCCAGGCGCTGCTCGGTTTTGCCGCCGGGCAAGAAGTCGAGTTTGAGTCGCCGAGCGGCCTCAAGCGCTACGCGATTCTCGCAATCCGCAAGTAGGATCGGGTAAAGTAGCCCCGTTCCCACCGCTTCTCGGACCCACCGGAGTTGGTGGGGTCCGAGATCAGACTATGGATGCGAACCAACCTCAAGCGCCTTCGTCGCTGCCCATCCCCAAGGTAAAGCGGGGCGGGCTCAAGGGATATCTCACCGATGTCTCGCGCGAGCTGAAGAAGGTCGACTGGCCCCCGGTACCCGAAGTGCACCGCCTCACTGGCGTCGTGCTGTCGGTGCTGTTGCTCATTGCCGTCATCATGACCAGCATGTCGCTGATCGCCGATACGCTGATGCGAATCCTGCAGGGGAAACTCTAAGCCATGCCTAAGACTTGGTACGCCGTCCACACCAGTGCCGGCCATGAGAACAAAGTTAAGGACGTTCTCACCCGCCGAGCCCAGGTTGAAGGTATTTGGAACCTCGACATTTTCGAAATCCTGATCCCCACCGAGCGGGAACTGACCACCCGAGCAGGCAAGCGCGTCGAACGCGACCGCAAGGTCTTCCCCGGCTACATTCTCATTCAGATGTCCATGTCGGACGACGCCTATAAGCTGGTCAAGTCGACGAGCGGCGTCACCGGGTTTGTGCAGAGCGGCAACAAGCCGGTTCCGCTCGAAGAATACGAAGTCCGCCGGATCATGACGAACCTCGAAACCAGCAAAGAGGTTCCGAAGGTCAGCTGGCAGAAGAACGACACGGTGCGCGTCATCGAGGGCCCGTTCAGCGACTTCGTCGGCAAGATCGAAGAAGTGCTCACCGACCGCGAGAAGCTCAAGGTGCTCATTAACATCTTCGGTCGCGACACGCCGGTGGAACTCGAGTTCAGCTCCGTCGAAAAGATGTAGGACCCAAAGTCTCGCATAAGGCGGGTTCTTCGGCTACAATGCCGGAATGGTCGCCGCTTGGCTCAGGACTTTTATCATCTTTCTCTCGCTGCTTGCATCGGTTGGGCTCGCTTCGGCGCAGCTCGATCTCGTCTGGACCCGCTTCTACGCGAATCAGACGAGGTTTGACAAAGTAGTGGTGGATGTTAACAACAACGTCTACTGCCTGGGCCGCCAATACGCCCCGAGCGACACGATCCTGGTGAAGTACAACGCGAGCGGCACCTATCAGTGGGTGTACCGCATCATGCCAGGCGCTCCGATCGGCGATGTGACTCCTAGGGGCCATGTCGTGGACTCCGCTGGGAACACCTATATTCTCTATAGCAAGCTCACGACAGGTGGAATCCTCACCCATTTGGACAAGGTGTCGCCAGCCGGAACCCAACTCTGGACCCGCACCGTTGAGAACATCGCGGGCTCGTGGATTTATTACTTTCCGTACGGACTCGCCCTCGACAGTTTGAGCCGGGCTTGCATCACCTATACCCGCGGAACGAGCACCGGACTTTATCAATGGAGGTTCCGTAGATATAACAGCGCAGGCAATGTCGAAGGCTCGGCGGTGACGACCAGCACGCGCGCCGGCGCGATCGCCGATCAACTCCTCACGACGCAAAGCGGCACAGCGATCTGGCGATTCGGCCCGACCACAACGAGCCCGGCCACGACGATCCATGCGTATCCTGCTCTTCCGTTCTACGTCGATATGCCCGATGCAACCCACCTCGCCTACTCACCCATCCAAGGCGGAATCCTCTTCGGAGTTGGTAAGACTTCCGGCAACTCCTTCCGGTTGTATCGAACCTATCTCTCGACCGGCGCAACGATGACTCGGCTGTACACCAACGTGGATCTAGAGGATCTGAGTATCCGGCAAGCTACTTGCGATGCTGATGGGCGCCTCGTGATCATCGGATTGGCGGATAGGATTGCTTACGCTGTGAATGGTGCCCGATGGGCGTTCAAGTGGGAAGACTTGGCGACCCACGGGGATATCACGGGCATGATCGGCGGCTATCATGCGACCATCGCTCCGGATCGGTTTGGCTCGATCCTCCACGCGACCAATGCCTTCAGCAACGATGGTGTCTTTGCCAGCATCCTCGACTCCATCAACTTCTTCGACACGAACGGGGGCCACCAGTGGAACTCCTACCGATACGAGGCGGCTGATATCGCCGTGAACTCGCGAGGCTACGGAGCGACGGTGGGCTACCGCCAAACGTCGGCTGGCGCCCAGCCCACCGGATTCGTCTGGTTCCTCCGCCAGAACGACCTGATGAACATCACCGTGCCGCTTGCTGAGTATCTAGGCGGCCAGACCATCAACGCTACTCTGAGACGTTATCTCGCCATGCCGAACGATCTCGTCGTCGATCTCTACTCGAACAGCGCCTTCGCTACGGTGCCTGTCAACGCGACGATTGTGGGTGGAAACTCGTCCGTGACCGCGCCGGTTACCCTGCTGCCGACCGCGGTCGACCGCTTTGTCACGCTGGAGGCGAGAAGTGATAACGAGAAGATCATACGTCGCCACCGGTTCATCGTCAAGGCGCCGCGGCCGACGTCCCTCGTACTCGCGCCGGCTTCGCTTCGGGGCGGCGCAAACAGCACCGCTACGGTGACCATGAACGGCAATGCGCCAAGCGGGGGGATCCGGCTCAACTTAGCGTCATCGAACGCGTTCGCGGTCGTACCGGCAACGGCGCTCGTGCCGATCAATCAGAACCGAGTCAACTTCACCGTGACGACGACGCGGCCAGCGACCACGCAAACCGCGACGATCAGCGCTACCTACATTGGGGTGACGCGCTCGTCAACGTTGACGATCTTGCCTTAACCTTGACGCTTGGCTCGGCGGCGCAAGCCCAAAGCCAGTCCGGCGGTCACCAAGAGCGTCGATGGCTCGGGCACCACGTTGAACTCAAGCGCATACGACGTGGGGTCGCCAGTCTGCTGCAGCCACCAAGCATAGTTCGGCCCGGTGAGCGGAGGCGCAAAGCCGATCGAGCCCCAGTTCGAACCCATGAGGGGCAGAAGGTCGACGCCGACTTCCGGCGCGCCAAAGAACGTCCAACCGAGCAGGTTGCCGACGTTGGCGTTCAAGGGATCTTCGGTGATGAAGGTTCCCTCTTGGACGGCGAGGAACGAGATGTCATCGACGCTGACGTAGTCGCGCAAAAACACGCTCGTCAGGGCTTGGCCCGGGGCAAGCGAGAAGCGGAAGTAATCGCGATCCGAGAAACCGGTATTGCCGATCAACACATTGGATCCGACCGATAGGCTCAGGAACTCGGGGTTGAACCGATCGTCGGTCAAGTCACCTTGGATGTTCTCATCCCACATGACGATGCTGTGACCGACCGCGGCCAGCGTGCCAAGGGCAACCAGGAAGAGAGAACGCGTGAACACGCCCTCTGGACGGTCGCGGAGTTGGCCAGGGTTCGAAGGGCGTTACCAGGTTTACCGGGTCCACCCACGGCGGGTATCCTCTCTCCTTACAATCCAATCCCGTTGTTAGGGAGGGAAAAACCTATGGCAGAACGTTACGAAGACTCCTATCTTTATCGCCTCCGACACTCGGCCGCGCACCTCATGGCCCAAGCCGTGACCGAGCTCTACCCCGGCGCGAAGCTCTCCATCGGACCCCCGATCGAGAACGGCTTCTACTACGATATCGACTTCCCCACTCCGCTCAAAGAAGACGATCTGCCCAAGATCGAGAAGCGGATGAAGGAGCTGAGCAAGCTCGACCAGCGCATCCAGCGCACGGAAGTCAGCCGCGAGGAAGCCAAGGCCCTGATCCTCGATGACTCGATCCCTTCGATGGGCGCCGCCGTGGCCGAGTACAAGCTCCAGCTTCTCGATGCCATTCCCGAAGGCGAGACGATCAGCTTCTACGATCAGCAGCGCACTGACCGCGAGGGCACGCTCCACCGGTTCCTCGACCTCTGCCGCGGACCGCACGTGGATACGACCAAGGAGATCAAGCACGTCAAGCTGATGAGCATCGCTGGCGCGTATTGGCGCGGCGACGTGAAGAACAAGCAGCTCACGCGCATCTACGGCACGGCGTTTGAATCCGCCGAAGAGCTCGAGCAGCACCTGTTCATGCTCGAAGAAGCGGTCAAGCGCGACCACCGCAAGCTCGGCCGCGAGCTGGGGCTGTTCATGTTCTCGCCCAGAGTCGGTACAGGCCTTCCCCTCTGGCTGCCCAAGGGTGCGATCCTGCGCGACATCTTGATCGACTTCATGAAGAAGGAGCAGCTCGCCCGCGGCTACGAGCCGGTGGTGACGCCGCATATCGGCAACAGCAAGCTCTTCGAGAAGAGCGGCCACATCATTACCTACAAGGAAAAGATGTTCCCGTTCATGGAGGTGGAATCCGAGGGCGACGACGAGAAGGAGACCTACATCCTCAAGCCGATGAACTGCCCGTTCCACATCGAGATCTATGCGTCGCAGATGCGCTCGTATCGCGATCTGCCGGTGCGGTACGCCGAGTTCGGCACCGTGCATCGCTTTGAGCAGAGCGGCGAAGTGACGGGCATTCTGCGCGCGCGCGGGTTCACGCAAGACGATGCCCACCTGTTCGTCACGCCCGATCAGCTCCAAGACGAGTTCATCGGCGTCGTCGATCTCATGCAGACGGTGCTCAAGAAGCTCGGCTTGACGGAGTTCCGCGTCCGTGTGGGCACGAAGGACCCGTTGAGCGACAAGTACGTCGGCCACGACGACAACTGGCAAGCGGCGACGAAGGCGATTACCGACGCGTGCGACAAGCTGGGCCTCGACTACGAGGTCTCACCCGGCGATGCCGCGTTCTACGGCCCGAAACTGGACCTGATGATCCGTGATGCCCTCGGCCGCGAGTGGCAGATGGGCACCGTGCAGGTGGACTACAACCTGCCCGAGCGGTTCGAGCTGGAGTACATCGGCGAGGACAGCAAGCCCCACCGCCCGATCATGATCCACCGCGCTCCGTTTGGTTCGCTGGAGCGCATGATCGGCCTGCTCACCGAGCAGTACACGGGCGCGTTCCCGTTCTGGCTGTCGCCGGTGCAGATCGCGGTGTTACCGATCGCGGATCGGCATATCGAGGAAGCGGACAAGCTAGCGGCTCGGCTTCGCGAGGTGATCTTCGACTCGCGTGCGTTGCGGGTTTCTGTGGATCACCGGTCGGAGACGCTGGGCAAGAAGATCCGCGATGCGCAACTCTCGAAGGTGCCGTACATGCTCATCTTGGGCGATCGGGACATCGAGAACGGCACGGTCGGGGTTCGCTCGCGCGAAGAGGGCGACCTCGGCGCGATGCCGCTTGGGATGTTCTTGCAAAGAGTCTAAGAGTAGCGTGAGGTGAGGATTGCTGGGACTAGTTCGCGACGATGCTCAACTCGAAGATATCCTTCTCCGGCAGTTGGCCATCAAGATACATCTTAAGGCGCTCTTGCTTCACCCAACTGCCGGAAGGTGAACACAGTTTCTCGATGCCAGCACTCTGCATGGCTTTGAGAACGCGCCCATAGCGCTCTCTAGGGTCATTGGAGTATGCGCCTTCAAGCCAAGCCACCATGGCTCTGGTCGATACTATCCAACCCTCGGGGCCCTTGATGGCAAAGGTGGGGCACTCGATCGGGGGCTTCCCGTCTGATCTCGAGATGCGCACACGGAAGGATGGCCGCCTTCGATCATCCTCTCTAAGTCGATCCTGAAGGCGTTTGATCCCGTCGTTTTTGGGGGGCACCAAGTCAAGCGTCTCCCTCAGAACCTGAACATCGGCGTCTGGAGCAACGTATCCTTCAAGAACCCCCTGGACATATCTCGCATACGCTTCCTCCGAGATTCCCAGCAGCTCCATTTCATTGCCATACGCGTACTGTTTAGCCGCCTGCAGATCTCCCCTTATTATCGCCCGGACCGTGTCCTCAAGCGCCTGCTTTGCCTGCCGCTCGTAAGCGGCAGCCGTCCAGTAATGCCATGCAACCCAGCCGACAAGTGAGGTCAGCGCAGCGACGATGAGCAGCCGGTAAGTAATCGGAAGACGGCGTATCATGTCCGCCTACAGCGGCGACCCCGGGCCCTGCCAGCCTGGAGGCGTTCCGGAACAAAGTCCGTTGCTTTGGCAGGGTCCCGTAAACAAATTGCCAAGGCTGTTAACGTTTCCACTGGCCGACCCCGAACAACTTGGAGGGCCGCCGATTTCCGGCTCGCAGATCACGTTGTAACACAGCCTCTGGCAGCAGTTCGGCTCATTCCCGCTCATCGTGCTGCAGCATTTGTAGGTCGCGGTCACCCTCGGTGCGCATCCGTCATCACAAACGAGCCTCCAGAACTGCTGAGTACAGACGTTGCTCCCGAGAACAACGTGTTCGATGTGAGCGGCGTTGGCCAGACTCGCGAGTACAAGTGCTATGCCTGAGATGTACATCACCTTTCTCTTCATTGTTGTCTCCTGCCTACTGGTAGGCCATATCGGTAGAGATGAACGTCCTGGGTGGTGACACGCGTCCCCGGCCAATCCCACCGTCGACAAACAGCCTGATTCGGAACGGGGGGGTTATCAGAGGGTCAGTGTCTTCACGAAAACTGTAGTAGAGCTCGTCATGAATATGGCACTCGACGATGGACAGCTTAGAGCCTTGCTGTTGCTCCCGCGCGATCATCATCTCGCGAGCCTTGCTCATCGTTCCGTCAGGATTGACAGGACGGGATGATATTGGCCACAAGTAGCTTGAACCTAAGTGGCGTCGCATCACGGTTGACGAAGATGGGCAGAAGAGGAGTTCTCGGGTCATGCCGTAGTCCTTCAGTTGGTCAACTGGATTGCGTCCATCGGAAGGCATGTAGGCGAGGCCGTGCAGTTCCGGGTATCCGTTACCGTGATCGTTGTCTGCGGCATAGAGTTGGGCAATCACATAGAACTGCTTAAGTTGGTTCGCACAGTTGGTCTGGCGTGCCGCCTCTCGACTCGGCGCGCTCGCGAAGAACCCTAGCGATGCCAGAACACAAATGATGCCGATGACGACGAGCACCTCGGTTAGCGTGAAACCTTTTGAGCGGTACATCCATCACTCCCAGCCACTGCCCTCTTCTTCGCAAACAGGCCGCGATAGGTCGGCTCCGACGTTGCTGCGAATATGAAAATCGCGGCGGCAACGCAGACTAGACTAAATACCGGTACCCTTCGTAACATACAAGTATTATATGTGGTCTTTGGTCAAACTCCCCCCCCCCCCGAGAAATTCGCACTTCCCGTATAAATACTAGGTTACATCGCCGCTCTTGGCGGTCTTACCTTCGCCAGCTATTGACACACCGCTTCGAACCTAGGCAGAAGATCCGCGATGCGCAGCTTTCGAAGGTGCCGTGTTATGCTGATCTTGGGCGACCGGGACATCGAGAATGGCACGGTCGGGGTGCGGTCGCGCGAAGAGGGCGACCTCGGCGCGATGCCGTTGGACGCATTCTTGGGTCGGTTGTAGTAGTTCGAGCCCTCCCTTTCACTCCGGTGAGAGGGAGGGTTGGGAGGGAGAGCAAACAACGCCTTGCTCGTGCCTTTTCGGTCAGAGCCCCTCACCCCCCAGCCCCCTCTCCCCGGACAATCACCGAGGAGAGGGGGAGTTTTCATTCCGCGGGGCCTCGCTTCGCTCGAAACCCGCGGCTACCCAACTTAGACTTCGTAGGCGCAGGTTTCGATGTCACGAGCAAGGCGAGTGACGAGGCCCTGCGCGGATCATGCTAGAGTTAGGCATGGTGCGCGATTTGCTGACGATCCCAACTGGATTCGTTCTGGCACTCTGTCTGATGTCGTGCGCGCCACCTCCCAAGCTCTCGTCCATGTCGATCTCGCCGGCTTCTCCCCTTTCCAGTCAGGAGTTCATTGCGACAACCAACGTGCCCGACGGTGCCAACGTTCTCGCTAGCGTCAGAGATTCGAAGGGGCGCGATCACGGTCTCTATCAGACGGACATTGCAAAGGGGCGGCTCAGCCTCATCCTGGGGGACTTGCCGCCAGGGACATACACCGTAGAGTTCACGGCACCTTCCTGCTTCCCTGTTCATCGCGAGATCACGACAGGCATGAGGATTCCCACGAGCCACATCGAGTTCGTTTTCGGCGATGTCGACAATGACGGGCAAATCACGGCCGACGATATCAGTCACATGACCCGCTGGATGCAGGAGGGGCGGGGCATGAGACCGAGCGATACGGACCTCGAGAAGATGCTCCTTCCTTGGCAAGCGGACTGGGACCGAGACCGAAAGATCACTAAGCGGGATGTCGACCAGGCATTAAAGAATCTCGGGCGACGTCGCTAGACCTCGTGGCGTCTGCTCCACGGGGCGATTGAGTCGTCGAGAATGCCCCTCACCCCCCGGCCCCCTCTCCGCGGACGAACACCGAGGAGAGGGGGAGTCCAGGCCGTACCCTCGCCTCGCTTGCGGGGAGAGGGTCGGTGAGCGTTAGCGAACCGTGGGGAGGGGCGAGTGCTCTGCAAGGTGCCCCTCTCCACCCCAACCCCTCCTCTCCCGTGGAAAGGAGGGGCTTTCAGATGCTTACTTCCGACGCCGGCGAAGCATGCTCAGTGCGCCGAGGCCGAGGACGGCCATCGTCGCCGGCTCGGGCACGGCGGTCGACTGGAAGTTGGTCACCAGGAAGTTGGCGTTACCGCCCGTGGTGCCAGCCGCGTTGGACGTCCAGCGACCCGAGAACAGTGTTCCCCAGCCATTACCCGTATCCGTAGCGGCAACGGCATCGAACGGAGACTGGACGGTCGAGCCGATCTGAGCGCTGAACCGCATTTCAAGGGCGAGATCACCCCCGGTGTACAGGTACGGCGTGTTAAACGAGATCATCGGCCCAAACGCGTTGGGCGTGCTACCCGAGGCACCCGCCGTAAACGAGCCCGCTGAGAACGCAAGTCCACCCGAACGAACTTGCGTCGCTCCTCCGATAAAGTTTGCCGCGAATGTGTTGCTCATCGCGCTCGGCGCAACGCCTTGGCCCATGTAGATGTCCCAGCTGGCGAAGCTGACGTCCGCAGGCGGCCAGTTCGCCGTTGCCGAATTATTGACGCGGAAGGTCATTCCACTAATGTTGTGATTGACCATCCCCGCGAGCTGCGAAGCGGCAATCGTCATCTGGTAGGTCCGACCCGCCGTACCCGTCGAGGTCAACGCAAACGTGCCGGGCGCCTCCGTGGCCGCAAATGCGTTGGGCACCACCCCATCCGCAAAGCTCAGAGACGCCAAAGACAGGGGCAAGATCAGCGCATAGTATCGTTTCATAAAATCTGAGTTCCTCCACTCGCACAATCCTCAATCGGACTGTAACTATTAGCTTAACAAGAAACCGTGCGCGTTGAACTAGTAATTGTGCCGGGTTTGACTGGGAAGTACTCGATACGAGACCCTTGACCAGCGCATTGGAGCCTATCTCTTGCCGATGCGGCCGTGGGCAACGGTTGCCGAGGGTCCAGTTGGTATGCCATGCTGGGCCATGCTATGTGCGCTGCTCGTCATCGCAAACGCCAATCCTGCTCCACTGTTCAACGGGCGCGACCTTGCGGGGTGGCACATGGATGTTCCCGCGCTCGATAAGGACCCTAATGGCACCAAGCCGTTCATTGTGCGCAATGGGCTGCTGGTGAGTTTGGGCAATCCGGGCGGGCATCTGATCACGGACGCGGTGTATCGCGACTACCGTCTCGATATCGAGTATCGATTCGCGGGCAAGCCCGGCAACTGCGGCGTGCTGGTGCATGCCTCGAAGCCGCGTCGGCTGTACGACATGTTTCCGCAGAGCATAGAGGTCCAGCTCCAATCGGGCCATGCGGGCGACTTTTGGTGCATCGGTGAGGACATCTCGGTGCCCGACATGGTCGCGCGTCGCGGTCCGAAGGAGAAGTGGGGCGTCGATGGCGACAAGGCGCGCCGCATTGCGAACCTAACGGACAACTCCGAGAAGCCCCTCGGCGAGTGGAACACGATGCGTATCGAGTGCAAGAAAGACCGCGTGACCGTGTGGGTGAACGGTGACTTGGTCAACGATGGCACCGGGGCTACGGCCACGCAGGGGCGGATCGCGCTTCAGGCCGAGGGCGTGGAAGTCGAGTTTCGAAAACTCGACCTAACCCGCCTGTAATGACTTGCCAAACTGCAGCCAGTCCCACTCCCACGCGAATCCCAAGTCCAGGTTCAGCGGGTACATCGGGTTCGTCACATCGTTCTCAGTGCGAAGCCACTTGAATCCCAGATCGCGCAGCGCCAAAATCGCTCGGACCTTAAGGGCGGTAACCACGCCTTGGCGGCGATACGCACGCAGGACGCCGCTCAGGCCGGTGGCTACCAAGGTCGGGTCGAGCTGATACGGCGTTACCCGCGTGTAGCCGATGATCTGCTCGCCATCCATGGCGACAAACATGAGGCGGTGATCATAAACCATTGGGTTCTTGAGGCGTTCCGCGTACTGCTCATAGGGAATTTGAACATAGTCGTGCGGGTCCGGAACGTCGCGCGCCATTTCATCGGTCGCCTCGTAGAGCGCGGGCATCCAGTCGAAGCCTCGCACCGCTAACTCGGCGATGGTCAACACTGGGTATCGGCATGAGGTGATCTTTGCCTCGAATCGCGACTCATCGAAAGCTTCAATATCGAGCTTTGAGCTCGGCGCGGTCTGGATCAACGCATACCCGCGTGACTCTAGAGTCGTGCGGCGCAACGACTTGTCGCTCCGCGTCCAGATCGAGAGGTCGCGGGTCCCAACTGCACGGGTCCGTTCTTCGGCAAAATGCACCGCATGTGGGTAGTTGGCATCATCCGAGGTATGGACCTCGCCTTCGATCCGGAGGGGAGGCCGCGTCTCATCGGGAGCAAACAATGCGATCGCGACGGTGCCCTCGTCGTTCGTCCAGTGCTCCTCGTGCGCGCCTTCGAGCGCGTGCCCCTCGTACGCGAGAATCTCAGCCGGCGATTGCGGATATCCGGGATACGACTCCGTGAACTGCCGCGCCATCACCGGTGCGGCATCTTCCCTGCTGACCTGTTGGAGATTCATGGCCCCGGATTGTGACACCGTCCCGCACAAGTACCAGGGTCCATGCCCAAAAGGCCCGCTACAATGGAAGGCACGATGCGACCTCTCGCTCTGATTGCTTTGATGGCCACCGCCACCCAAGTCCACGCGGTGTGGACGGTCACCAACCTGCACCCTTCAGGAGCACTGACTTCCATTGCCTGGAGCACGCGAGGCGGACTGCAGGCGGGCGTGATCCGCGAGAACAACACCGGCCTTTCAAGAGCAAGTCTGTGGAGCGGCACGGCGGCGTCTTGGGTCAGTCTGAATCCAGGTGTTGCGTTCGTCTCGGGAGCGACTGCCACTGACGGGTTTCAGCAGGTGGGCGAGATCAGGCCGATCAGCAACCCCGCCCAAGATCGGGCGAGCCTCTGGTCGGGCACCGCAGCGTCGTACGTCGACTTGCATCCCACTGGCGCGGCGCACTCCTACGCGAGAGCGGTCGAGAATGGCGTGCAGGGCGGCTATTCCGAGTTTGGTGGACTGCTGCAAGCGGGTTTGTGGACGGGTACGGCGGCTTCGTGGCAGAGCCTCCACCCGGGAGCGGCAATCGAGTCACAGATTCACGGGTTATCGGGCAACCAGCAAGTCGGTGAAGCCAGGATCGGCGGCGATTACCACGCCAGCATCTGGAATGGAACAGCCGCCTCGTGGGTCGATATGCACCCGGGGGCGGCGACCGAGTCCTTCGGCTGGTTCACGGACGGCTCCCAGCAGGTGGGCAAGGCGGTCGTCAACGGCATCAGCCGGGCTAGTTTGTGGACCGGCACCGCCGCATCTTGGGTCGACCTCACGCCCGGCGCTGCCACAGAGGGCGAGGCGTTTGGAGTCTATGGAGGATTCCAGGTTGGCTACGTGACGATTGGCGGCCAGGAGCGGGCGAGCCTTTGGAACGGCACTGCAGGCAGTTGGGTCGATCTGCATGATCCGAACTTCTTGAGCACCCGGGCATACAGCATCTGGAGCGACGCCAACTTCACCTACATCGCCGGCTACGGCGTGGATCCGAACTCGAGCATGACCCACGCGCTGCTGTGGACGCAGCCGGTTCCGGAGCCAGCGACGCTGGCCGCGGTGGGTGTCGGGCTGGCGGCGATGATTCGTCGGCGTCGGCAATGAGTCTGCGATACAATGTGAGTGAGATGGACACGCTGAGAGTGACGGCTCTAATCGAACGGGAAGGCGAACACTACAACGCACTGTGCCCTGAACTTGACATTGCGAGTCAAGGCAGTTCGGTCGAGCAGGCCAGGCTGAATTTCATCGAAGCGGTTGAGCTGTTCTTTGAGACGGCAGACTCGTCAGAAGTGGCGCGGCGCCTCAACAGCGAGGTGTTCATTACTTCGGTCGAGGTCACCATTGGGAAGGTCGCGTAGGCTTTCTGGCAAGGAAGTCTGCGAGATTCTCGGGCGTCATGGCTTTCAGTTGGTGCGACAGCGGGGTAGCCACGCGGTTTGCCAACACCGCACGGCCGACGGCACAACGACGGTGCCCGATCCGATGCACGACAACCTGACCCTGGGGACCCTATCTGCGATCATCAGGCAGTCGGGCCTACCGCGAAGCGAGTTTGAGTCCGAGTGAGCCACGCGCGAGCAAGCGCCATCCCGGCTCCTAGTTCTGATGCGGGCCTTCTACGTCTGCGGTGCAGCCTTACCGCCAGTGGTAGTTCCAGTAGTTCGCCGGGGCCACGCGCTCGGCAGAAGTGTTCCCCGCCTTCACCAACGCGTAGCCAATCGGAGCCGGGCCGGCATCATCCGTCCGCCCGTTGTATTGCGTCGCCCCGTATCGGGTACCCAGTGCGACCATCTCGAACGAGGTGAACCGCTCAGTCTCCACGCGATACTTCGCTCGCCCAAACAGCTTCAGGTCGATGTACGCCTTCTGCTCGCTCGGACTGTTCATGTCGCGATAGCCCGCCACCGCCCAGCGCCCCGCGGCTTCCACGCGTGAGCTACCTCGCAACACCAAATCGGCAACCCCACTTGCGACCGATACAACTTCGATCGTAAGATCCGCCCGAACGATGTCCTTCTCCGCAAACGCCGGGGTTTGACCGCGGACGTTGTCGACGAAGTTCAGCCGTACCAGCCGGTTGAGGATCGGCGCAGGGACCGCCTGCTGCGCGCCCTTGGCCATCTTAGCAGGCATCATCGAGAGCACTTCATCCCGCCGGAACCACGCGTAGTCCTGATTCCAAGCCGAGCCGCGCCAATCCTTGGGGAGGTTTTCGCGCGGTAGGTCGCGCGAAAACACTCGCAACACCAAGCCATCCTCGGGGTACTTCGCCTCGGGGCGGTTGATCTGCTTCGCCTGAGCTTCGACATCGACGGACGAGGACCGCTCGAACGGCGTCATCGCATTCCACTTGTCAAGCGCCCGCCGAAGCATCCCCGCCATCGCGATCGGGTCGTTCGTGTTGATGCTCGCTAGCATGAAGCCGCTCGGGGCCGCGGCGTAGATCCCCTGTCGGGTGTTCGAGGGCTGCGTTCGGCCGGCGTAGTGGCCCTGCTCGAAAATCTTTTGAGCGAGCAGACATTCCGGGTCCTTGCCGACTTGAAGCCGATGCACCTCGTCCGCGGCTGGGACGAAGTTGCGAAGGAGGTCCTTAACTTGGGGGTGATTCCAGACAGCCTGCCTGGCTATGACGCCATTGTTTCACGTACAGCCCATGGGATGGCCATTCATCGCCCACAGGAGGATCGGCTTCGCGGTCTTCTGAGACTCGACGACTGCTTCCCAGAACGTCGCCTTCCAGGCCGCTTCCTCAAAGCCCAGTTCGGCTGGCTTAGGACGGATATAGGCGAGCCAACTGTCGAAGTTGCCGGGGCCGGGAGTCGGTGCGGCTACCTGGGCCACCATCGTGAGTAGGAAGGATGTGATCATCATTGCGTGGGTTTGTTCTCGATCTGCAAAAAGGTCCCCTTAGGGAGTTGGACGCGCATGAGGACTCCCTCATGCGAGACCCAAGCGGTGTACGGCTCGCGGTAGCCGCTGAACTCGACCTGGGGTCCGGTCCAGAAACGCTGGAAGAGGGTCGCATTGAAGCTGCCACGCACCTTGGCCTTGATCTGCACGGGCACGGCGGTGAACGGGTCGAGAAGCCAGAAGGTCTTGTCGCCCTTGAGGACTTCGGACTTCTTCCCCGCCGGATCCGCCCGCAACATCGGCACGAAAGCCGACTTGCTCAGCTCATCCATCCCGCAACCCGGCGAACGGACCACCTTTCGTGGCGCTTGATGCGGTGCGGTCAGGGTGGCGGTGTACTCCTCGGCGCCGTAGGTCGCTTCCATCTTCCAGGTGCCGGTCGCCATCTTGAGTGTGCAATCCTCGCCGAGAATCTGACCCTCCTCGGTGACGTACCAGGTGCGCTCGGCTTCATGCTTGAGACCGATGAGGCTCTTACCACGAGTCACGGTCTGGTTCCTGTGCGCCCTCGTTGAAAGCGCCAAGCAAGGCGTACTGCCAAAAACGGCCGGCGTGACCGACCACCCGGTGAATCCGATCAGCACATCACTGTAGGCGACGGGTTGGGAGTCGAAGTGGCCCGCCTCGAGTTCGTTGACGTAAAGGCTATAGGTTTGAGCGCTTTGCTTGGCGATACCGAATACGAACTCCTTGGCCCCGGCGAAAACGGGGAGCAGCAGTTCATCGGGCTTGAGGTTCAGGAAGCGGACATCGGGAATCTCTTGAACCTGCTGACCCACAAGCAAGAGACCGAGCGCGGCTAGCATCTTTAGCTCCCAATAAAGCAACCGACGGTCTGCGTGACGGGCCGGGTGATGTCTCGTCCATTGAGGAACTCATCGAGGGCGATCCGCAAGTCGTTGCGGCTGGGTTTGGGCCGGATCTTCCCGTGCTCTTCGTAGAGATCATTGATCCGACCCAAGTAGCGAACCTTTCCCTTCGCGTCGACGAACGCCGCCTGCGGGGTGACGGTTGCGCCAAAAGCCTTGACTAGCTTGTGCTCGCCGTCGATGATCCCTGGGCAGGTCAGCTCAAAACTGGCCCGGTGGTCGTTGACTTGAGTCTTGGTCAGTGATCCGTCGGGATACACCAGGTACGACTGAACGCCGCGTGCGGCGTAGGTCGTGATGATCCGCGAGATCTCGGGCGCCATCCGGTTCGCGATCGGGCAATCAACACCAACGAAGATGACCAGCGTCGCCTTTGCTTTCGGAGCCGGGATCGCTTGCCCGACGCCGGCGCTGTCCGGCATCTCCAGCTTCACCGGCTTGGCCGGTAACGACGATTGACCCAATATCAAGGCCGCAAGTGTCGCAACCATGGTGTGTTACTACCCATCAGAATCGGATCTGATAGTTGACGTTGACCGTCCAGTTGTTTCGGCTGGCCCCGTTCGCGATCGAATGCTCGTAGCTGAGATTCCCCGCAAAGACGGACAGCAACTGGTTCGGACCCGGACGCTGGTCGAATCGCAGATAGTAGCGGTGCGCGGTTTGGCGGAGTTGGTTGCCCCATCGTTGCTCGACGCCATAGAACAGTTGCAACGGCGAGCCCGAGTTCTTGAAGAGATCAAGGGTCAGGCCAGCCATCCGCGAAGATTCCTTCGAGATCGAGTTCATGCGCTCTTCCCAACTGCCGGCGAGTCCAGTGCGACCCTGGTCGACGTTGATCGTCCACTTGTTCACGCGCCACGGGTTTGTGTTCCGGAACATGGGCACATCGGGTCGCGGCTGCGGATCCTCCGGATGGGTGAGCATCTGGTGGGTGAGCTGAACGCCCTTCATGGGTCGCAGCGTCACCGAGAGATCGCGGATCATCACCGCGTCATCGCGCGGCAGATCGCGCACCGTGTAGCGCATCTTGCCGACGATGGCGCGCTTCTCGCTCTGGTCGGTCTCGAACGTCACCGTCCGGTCGATGCCGCGATAGCCATTCGCGCTCATTTGGCTGCGATACTCAAGGCCAATCTTGTTGGAGCCAATCGACCCGGCGACGCCTGCGATCCGGTTCTCACGAACCCAGTTCGTCCAGTCCGTCGCGGTGTCCATCGCAAAGTTGAACGTGAAGTTCTTGATCAGCCCAAGATTCATCGGAGCCGACGAGGACAGGGCGACGTTGCTGAGGCCCTGGGTGTGTTGGGCATCCCAACGGTTCTCGGCGTAGCTGGCCTGGTCGATCTTCAGGAAGCCGAGGCTGCCCGGCGTCATGTTGACGACCGAGTTCATCGTTCCCGTTGGGCCGTTGATGGCGCGGGCATAGCCGTAGTTCAGCCGCATCCCGCGGCCAAAGTCGAACCAGAAACCGTAGTTGCGCTTTGTCTCATCCGTCTTTTCGCCGGTACGATCGACTCGCATGTCGGTCACGCTCACGCCGACCTTTTTAGAAATCTCGGTGGTCAACGTGTTGGCGCTGATATTTTCCTGCTCGCCATTCTGGTAGCGGGTCCGAGTCTGCTCGGTACGCAATCCCGTCTTGGCGTCCAGCTTGGTCTCATAAGCCAGGTATTGCCGAGTGAAGTCGCTGAACTGGTTGTTGGTGCCTTCGAAGTTCTGCGTCTCGTTGAAGAACATCACCTTGCCAAGTCGGCCGAAGTCGCGAGCGAGGGTGATCTTCTCGGTGAGATTCGAGAACAGAGTCTGGAGCGGGTCCGACTGCTTGTTCTGCATGCGCAACACGTTGACGCTCGTCTTGGCGTCGGGCTTCCAATCGACCACGAAGTTGCGGATGTAGCTCGACTGGCTGAGCGGATCGCTCTGCGCGTCGGCGAGGAAGGCGTCGAGCCGAAGTTGGGAGTTGATCTGCCACTTGACCTTCGCGTCGCGCTGGCTGTAGCCACGTAGCGCGGCGAGCAGGTCCTTCTCGGGATCCATCAACTGAACGACATTGCTGAAACCGGAGTCAACTTCGCGCGTGTTCAAGTCGACTTCAATCTTCGGATCGCGGTAAGCGATCGCCGTTCGCTTCGCGCCGCCAGTCGGAGACTCGGCATCGAGCGTAGCTACCTTCAGCGACTTGCTCTTGCCAAAGTTCAGGTTCATCCCAAAGTCGGTGCGATCGAGTCCGGAGATGGTGCCCAGTTGTTGTCGCTCGAATTGCATGAGCGAGGCCAACTCGTTGAACTGATCGCCCATCCGCTGTTGACGGAAGTAGAAGTCCGCTTTGTCGCTCTTGGCGTTAAGCGTAAGGACATCGGCACTGCCCTCGCTCCCACTCAACTTGAGATGGTCGAATCCGAGATTCCAGCCCTTAAAAGGCGTCGCGCCGAAGCGAGTCAGCGACCGATCAATGCCCGCACTCCGAAGGAAGAACCCTCGATCCTCGGGCCGGTTATTGATGCCCGGGCCGTACATGTTGGCGATTGAGCGGATGTGGCCATCCATCTCGCCCTCGGACATTGCGCCGAGGCTGCCAAAAGTCGCATCCGTGTTTCGGCTCGAATGCTGCAAGCTCCAGCCCTTGCCCTGCAAGTTGACGTCGGTCGCATCGAACTGACCGGCTGCCGAAGCGAGTACCGAACGCCGAAGCGTGGGCTGCTTGTCCTTGCCGAGGACCGCCGTGTCGAGTGCGAGCCACTGACGGCTTAGGCCGGCCTCGCGACCCCACTGGCCACGCTCTTGCTCGTGCAGGCTGTCGAAACGGCGGAAGTCGCGATCAATGACCTGCTCGCCGAACGAGAATCCAAACTTGCTGGTATCAAGCTGCAGTTCGCGTCGGTAAATGCCTTCTCCGCTCGCATTCTCAACCTCGGACTGCTTGAAGGACATTGAGCCGAGCTTGGCGGCGAAGTTCTGGCGCTTGAGACCAACTTCCTTCTTCAGCTGCTCGCGATCCCCTTCGGCGAGATCCTTAAACCGCTTGAAGTCCTGATCAACCGACTGAGAAGAGTAGTCGAGGCTAAACTGCTTGCCGCTGAGACTGAACTGTCGCCAATCGATCGACGCCGACCCGTCGCGGATTTGGCGGAAACCGTTGCTCAGCTTGGCATCACCAAGGCCGACATCCTTCATGCCGAGTGAGAACCGCTTGAGGCCCTTCTCCTTCGACAGCTGATCGACGTAGGCGCGCTCATAGCCGGAGTCGGCCACTGCGCCAAAGCCGGCAAAGTTGTGGGAGATGTCTTGGAAGCTGGCTTCGATCGAACCGCCGTTGAGGCCCGTCGCAAAGTTCTGCAGAACGAACTTGGAGCGACCGGTATCGGTCTGGCCGGGGCGGCCGCGGTACTCGTAATCGGACTCTTGCTCGACGGATGAGCGCTCGCCGACGAGCATCAGGCCCTTGAGGCTGCCAAAGGAGTTGTTCCAGCCGTAGACGTTCGACAGCAGGACGTTGCCATCGGCTTGGCGCTCGGTCATGCCGAGACCGACAACCGCGTTTACGCGGCCGGGGACGAGGTCGAACTTGAACGTCGGCAGGCTCGAGAACTGGGTCTTGCCGACCACAGCCGCCTGCTTGGTGGGTTCGTAGCGGTAGCTGACGCGAACCATCTGCCCAGGCTTTTGGGCGCGCATCAGGTACACGACGCCGGCTTCGTAGTCGATCTGGTAGTCCCGACCCTTGGTCAGGCGCCGGCCGTCGAACTCGACGATTTCGGAGTTGGCGATGACGCCGCCGAAGCGGAGTGGAACGCCGGGAAGGCTGGAGCGGAGGGTGATCAGATCGACGGTTTGCTGTCCGCCGATTACTGCAGTGGTCGCCGTGGTTTCGTCCCCGTTCATGTTGAACGGAGCCTGCGCAACCGCTGCCCCCGAAAGAATCCAGAACCCTCCGAGGAGCAACGCCGGTTTGAACTTACGGCTTTGCATCACTCTTCCTTGTATTGTAGACGGTTCTACTTCGAATCCTCCGTGATTCGATCCCATTTTCACCCCAATTTCGGCATATTCTCCGGAGTTCCCGCGAATCTGCCCGTTTCTTGGTGGATGGACGGGCGGCGCACGAAGGCGTTACGCTCTTTCTGACGAAAAATCAGGAGAGCTCTTGGCCCGCGTTCTAAAGGCGTTTGCGACACCCCGAAGCCCACCGCCACAAACAAGGAAGCGCTAGCGCATTCCTGCGCTAGCGCTTCAAAACAGACACTTTCAGCGAAGGTTCAGCGGGTGAAAACGATCTTCGACTTGCCCATCGAGGCACCCGGGGTGTTAGGGACCAACGTCATGGACTTACCGTCCTTGCTCACGGTCAGCACCTGCGGCTTGTTGTTGTCCGCCTTGGGCTTTTCGCCGTTGGCTTCCGTCACCTTGAGGGTCAGCTTGTTACCCGCCATCGACCACGTGCCCTTCGCGGTCTGGTCCTTCGCCTTCTGCTGAGTCTGCGGGTTTGCGGGAAGTCCCGTTACGACCATCGAAAAGGTCTTGTTGGCGTTCAGAGTGAGCTTCATGGTCATGTTGCCCATCATCTTCTTGACCATCTCCATCATCTGCTTCTGCTGCTCGGCGTTCTGGGTCTTCGGCAGGGCCGACATATCCAGATCCATCTTGCCTTTCCAGAGCCCAGTGACGTTCTGTGCCATGGAAACCGAAGCGATCATCAACGCGGCAACAGCCGCCAACATTTTGGGTGCGATTTTCATAAGTCCTCACACTATACAACGCGTTACCCCCCACTTCCGGTTCGCATAACACATTTCGTAGGCCGTTTGGGCTATCTTTTGAGCATGACTTGGCGCTCTGCCTTCCTGATTCCTGCGGCTCTTACTGCCGCCCATGCGGCCGCTTGGACCGATACCGGACACATGCTGGTTTCGGCGGTGGCTGAGACTCAACTCAACTCCACGGCGCGCCAAGCGATCGCCGAACTCTTGCAGGAAGGGGGCGACGAGAAGACCCGCGACCTCCTCGGCGCTGCGTGCTGGGCCGACGACACGAAGACCGACCAGAACGGACCCTGGCACTATATCAACTACCACTTTCGCCACGATGGCCAACCGTCAGAGAACGAGCCTCTGGAGGAAAATGTGGTCTGGGCGATCTCCAAGTTCGCCGATGCCATGGCCGACCCCAACCTTCCCGCCGCTCAGCGCGCGGATGCCGTCCGATATGTGCTGCATTTCGTTGGCGACGTTCACCAACCCCTGCACACGGTGGCCTGCGACTCCGAGAAGTTCCCCAAGGGCGACCGCGGCGGCAACGACTTTCTCTTCGATCCCTTCAACATCGGTACCTTCCAAGTTCGCAATCTGCACTTCCTGTGGGACCTCGGTGGTGGTCTTTACGGCAACACCCCGCGCCCGTTGGTCGACCGCGAGCCCATCGACACGCTACGCGACCGTCTAATGGCCGAGCACCCAAAGGAAAGCATGCCCGAACTGAAGATCGAAGATCCCGAGCGGTGGGCTCGCGAAGGCGTGATGCTCGCCCAGACTCTCGTTTATGGAACGCCCGAGAAGATCGCGCCGTCATCGTCCTACTTGGCGATGACCCAGTTCGTGAGCGGGCGGCGGATCGTGATGGCGGGCTATCGGCTGGCGGACATGTTGAATCGGACGTTTGGCGGTGAGCGGAACTCTGTGCGTACCCCAACCGTTCGATAGATAGACCTTCATGTCCGACTCTCCTCGAACACGACGCGCCTGGTTGGCGTGGACGCTCTACGGTATTGCCTGTCTCGCGGCGCTTGCGGTTGGAACCGCGGGTGGCTGGCTATCGCGCAGCCCACTCATTGCAACGGCCGTCACCAACACCGTGAAAGATGCGGTCGGCGTAAAGCGGGAAAACCCCTTTGAGACGACCAGCGACCTGACCCTCTTGGTGTTGGGGTGCGACGCGGACTACACCCGCGGTGGCAAGCGAATTGTCCGCAAGTACGCCCGTAGCGACATGATCATGGTGGTCCGCCTGGACCTGGTCACCAGGAAGGTCTCCGGAGTGAGCATCCCGCGTGACACCCTCGTTTCTGCCGGAGGACGCGGCGAGCAAAAGATCAACGCGTACCACTCGTTCGGCGGGCCGGAACTGGCTCAAGAAGCCGTGGAGGCTCTCCTGCCCGGAGTTGGGATCGACCGAGTGATCGTCCTCGACTTCGATGCCTTTCAAGAGATGGTGGATATCGCTGGCGGGGTCGAGGTGGACATCCAGAAGCGCATGCGATGGACCGATAAGGCGGCAAAGCTGAAGATCGACCTCAAGCCGGGGCTCCAAACGCTCAACGGCTACGATGCGATGGGCTTCGTTCGGTATCGCCACACCGACAGCGACATGCACCGGATGGAGCGGCAACGACAGTTCATGCTCGCCTTCAAGTCCGCGGTGTTCTCGAATCCGCTGCGGATTCCCGATATCGCGAACAAGGCGGTCGAGGTGCTCAACGGCTCGCTCAACAACGAGGAGATTCTGTCTCTCGCTGAGTTCACGCGGGAACTGCCGGACGATTCCATCAAGATCGGCACCCTGCCGACGGTCGACGCGGGAAGCTACAATTTGAAGGTCGACTCCACGAAGCTCCAAGAAACGCTCGAGGAGTTCGGCCTCGTCCCCACCACGCCGTCCGTCGCTCGCGCCGAACCATGATCTTGCACACCGAAGCCTACGACCCGACTGACCCGGACGATCGTCCAAAGTCGAACTACCTCACTTTGCGCGACGTTAAGGTCGTGATCATCGCCCTCTTGGTCGCCTCACTGCTCCTGTGGCCCGCGGTCATGCGGATGATCGCCGCAAGAGACAAGCACCTGTGCAAAGACCACCTGGGCCAGGTGGCGAAGGCGCTCTTGCTCTATGCCGAGGACAACCTTGGACGCCTGCCTCCGCTGTATGTTCAAGGCGACAACTTCGAGCCGCGCCAGTTCAAGTCAGGAGCCAACACTTGGGTCACGCTGATCGCGGGGGGCGTGCGAGACGCTCAGAAGTCGTTCAACTGCCCGGCCGCCCATGACGAAGAGGCGGCGGCCAATGAAGGGCCAGAGGGCACCACGGTCCGATCGACCTATGGAATGTTTGCCGC
Organism: Methanoregulaceae archaeon; assembly: GCA_020850325.1. Lineage (GTDB taxonomy): Bacteria > Armatimonadota > Fimbriimonadia > Fimbriimonadales > Fimbriimonadaceae > JANJUB01. The sequence continues at coordinate 151,428 of JADZEW010000008.1, read as the reverse complement.
AATCGCAGCGGCGCCGATCGACAACATTCCGAATCCCAGTTCGACCGCAATGGTTGCCGAAACCGCCAACCGAGGCGCGCGAGACACCTACAACCCGCTCCCGCTCAAATCCAAGGACGGCCAAGCCGTCGATGACGGGTTCGTGATCGGCTTCGACAACTCCAACTTCACCCCGGTCGACGGCGGCATGGATGTCCTCGAACGATCGAAGTTCGCAACGCGGCTGGCCTTCTACGGAACGGGCAAGGGCGCGTTCGAAAAGGAAGGGCTGGCGCGCCACGTGGGCGGCATCCACATCCTTTACGCAGATTCGCACATCGAAACCCTGCCGCCGACGATCGCCAACTTGCGCCGTATGGCGGGCGAGGGCTCAGACATCATCGGCGCTTGGGCCGTCCGCTAGCGGATGTTGAAGTACTTGGCCTCGGGGTGGTGGACGATGATGGCGCTCGTCGACTGCTCGGGGACGAGCATGAACTCTTCGCTGAGCGAAACGCCGATCGCCGCTGGGTTCAACAGTTCGAACAGCTTCGCCTGATCTTCGAGGTTCGGGCACGCAGGGTAGCCGAATGAGTACCGCGAGCCGTGGTACTTCGCGCTGAACACGAGCCGGACGTCCTCGGGTTCCTGGTCGTCGATGCCCATCTCGCGGCGAATCTGCAGGTGCCAGTACTCGGCGAGTGCTTCGGCGGTTTCGACGCCCATCCCGTGCACATACAAATACTGCTGGTAGTCCCCGGAATCGAAGAGCTTGCGCTCTAGGGCCGACACCTCGCTCCCGACGGTGACTAGATGGAACGCCACGGTGTCCCGCTTTCCTGCCGACACCGGAAGGAAGTAGTCGCTGAGGCAGAGCCGGCGCTGATCGCGCTGCCGCGGGAAGGTGAATCTCGTCCACTCCGTGCGCTCGTCGTCGCGGTAGATGATCAGGTCATTGCCATCGCTGGCGCAGGGATAGTAGCCCCAGACGACCCTCGGTTTGAGCACGCGGGCGAGTTCGCGCTGAAGGCGCAGGAACACCGGCCGGGCGTTCTCTTCGAGCCAAGCCGTGAACTCCGCATTGCCTTGACCCTCTTCGCGGCGGAACTGCCACTGACCCCGGAAGAGAGCAACCGGGTTCACGTACTTGAAGATCTCGAAGAGATCGAAGCGGTCGAAACTTCGGGACCCGTAGAACGGCAACGCGGGCGGCTCCTCCACTGGGACAATCTCGCTACGAGTTCCATCGAACTGGAACAGTACGGGATCGAGGGGATCGGTGCGGTGAGAAGGCACCCGGTGTATTTCGGTTTCCTCAGTATGCGCCGGAGCCTCCGCGTTCGTCAGCTGATCCATCAGCCGAAGGCCCTCGAATGCGTCCTGTGCGTAGTGCACGCGACCGCGGTAGATGCCCCGCAAATCTTGTTCGACGTAGCCACGCGTCAGCGCGGCGCCACCAAGAATCACCGGATAGGTGTGCAGCCCCCGCTCGTTCATCTCAAGCAGGTTGTCGCGCATGATCAGTGTGCTCTTGACCAGCAGGCCGCTCATGCCGATGACCTGGCAACCGTGCTGCTGGGCCTGATCCAAGATCGAGTTGATCGGCTGCTTGATGCCGATATTCACGACCCGATAGCCGTTGTTCGAGAGGATGATGTCGACGAGGTTCTTGCCGATGTCGTGAACGTCGCCCGCGACCGTAGCGAGGAGGATACTGCCCTTGTCGGAGCCCTCCACCCGGTCGAGGTGAGGTTCGAGATAGCGGACCGAAGCCTTCATGACCTCCGCGCTTTGCAGCACGAACGGAAGCTGCATCTTGCCCACCCCGAACAACTCGCCGACGGTCTTCATGCCCTCCAGCAGAATCTCGTTGATGATCGACAGCGCGTCGTGCTGGGCAAGCGCCTCGTCGAGTCGGCGCTCGAGGTTCTTCTTGACGCCGTCAACGATGTGCTTCTGCAGGGCTTGGGCGATGGTCAGACCCTCGAACGGGTCACCGACCGTCGCCGCCGCTTTGACGTTCTCAAAGCGGGCCATGAGTTCGATCAGCGGATCGTATACGCAGGTCCGCTCGCCTCCTGGCGGCGTCTCACTCATGGGGGCAAGGATACCCTTCCCCAGTTTTTTGCGCAGTTGGGCGCAACATTAACGCTTTCAACGCATAGTTTAGAGTTCTCTGCGTAAAAATACAAACGAGGCACGGATCCGCGCTTGCTCTCCCCTTGGCGGAAACCGGCCTCATTGCTTTTTTAGCCGCCCAGTCTGCGCCCTTCACGGACTCCTGACCGAGCGTGGCAGCCGCGGCCCCTGATGAACATGGCTCTATCCGCCGGAGTCAATAGAATCAGAACCATGAATGCCATCCGCTGGATTCCCCTTGTTACGGCCCTGGCCGTCGTCGGCTTCGCCGTGGCGCAATCGCAAACCCCTCCGAAGGTGCGCCCGGACGTGAGCACGAAGAACGGCACCCTGGCCAAAGGCGGCAAAGCCCATCTTGCCGAATCGGCGAAAACCCTGCCCGTCATTCCCGAGAACGTCAAGATCACCCGCCCCACCCACGTGATCGTGTACGCGCCCAACCCGATCGGCTCGCCCAATACCGCTTCCCGGGCAATTTGGGAAGATCAGTCCGTTTATTGGCGACGCCAAGAAGAACGCGGAAAGCTGCTCTACTCCGGCCCGTGGACGAGCGGCCCAGGTGGGTTGATGGTGCTCAACTGCGAGAACGACGCCGAAGCCCAGGACATCGCCGACCAAGACCCCGTCGTCAAGGCGAACCTATTCCTCGCCCAGGTGCGCGGCTGGAACGTCAGTCAAGTTGGACGAGGGGTGCTTCAGTTCGATCGCGGATCGCAGTAACCAGCGCTAGAATCTCCTCAGTACCTAGCTCGGCGAGAAAGTCAGCCGGGGGTGGTGCCACGAACGTCAGCACTTCCCCGCTCACCGGGTGCTCCACTTGCAGGGCCGCGGCGTGTAGCTGCATGGGTGCGGTCTGCATCTCGAGCGGCGCATACAGCGGATCGCCCACGATCGGACATCCGACCGCCCGCAGGTGAACGCGAATTTGGTGGGTGCGGCCCGTCTCCAATCGGCACATGATCAGCGTGCCCGCATCGACCCGGCGCAACACCTGCACGTGGGTCACCGCCCGCCGACCGCTGGCGATCACCGCCATGCGCAGCCGATCGCGCGGATCGCGCGCTAACGGAGCCGAGATCACAAACTTGTCGTGGGCGAACTCGCCCCGCACGATCGCCACATAGAGCCGCAGCGCGTCCTTGCGCTCGATCTGCCGGGCAAGGGCGGCGTGGGCCTCGTCGGTCTTCGCCACCACGATCACGCCCGTCGTCTCTTTGTCCAACCGATGCACGATGCCCGGCCGGAAGGGGGCCAGGCCCTCGCTCAAGGCCGTACCGCGCCCTAGCAGGGCATTGACGAGCGTGGGCTCGTACGTCGAGGGGGACGGGTGCGTCGCCAGTCCACGGGGCTTACAGACCGCCATCAGATACTCGTCCTCGTAAACGACCTCGAGGGGGATATCGGCGGGGGTGAGGTCGTGGGCGGGAGTGGCTTCGATTTCCTCGACCTGGATGTTCGCGCCCGGATCGACAATCGTCTTCGGTTGCGCGGGGTTGCCGTTGACGCGGACCTTGCCCAGTTCGATCCACTTCGTCAATCGCGTGCGGCTGATTTCAGGGACCAAGCGGGCCAGCAGTTTGTCGAGCCGCTCGCGTCGGTCGGCCTTTACGGTGATCATGGAGCCAGTGTACTGGGTGGGGCTCCACCGGGGAGGGCTCGCCTAGGATGGAGTGGGCAAGGGAGGGGCTGAGGGGTTGCGCTCACGCGAGGAAGCGGGGTGCCTTCACCCAATCACGAGGCGCGAGGGTGGCTCGAGGCAGTCGCATTCTGTGGCATGCGCGTCTCGCGCATGCGTACCACGACCGTCTCGGTCGTGGCTCTTGAACCTAAGATCAAGGGGCGGGACGCCCCTGATACGCATGACCGAGACGGTCATGCCACATACCCAGGAGCACAATGCAACAGCCTCGTTCGCACCTCGCAGTTGAACGGGCCTTGATTGTCGGATCGGCCCGCCATACTGCGACCATGGCGGGAAGGGAGACGGAGTCTCACGCAATCTCGTCGTATCGCCAAGAGCATTCTCGATGCTCGTCGACCATGAAGAAGCGATGTATGGTGTAGACCGTCAATCCGATGCTCGTGAAGTCGAAGTCGACTAGCTACTCTCGTCGAAATGAGGGGTGGCTAGTGTCGCGGCGCTTTCTTACTATCTGGATTTGCGCTTCTTGGTTAGCTGCGAACTGCGCAGCATCGAATATGTCAACGCGACCCCCAGCGTAGGACCAGTAACAATCACGCCATTGTACTGTTCTGTTGTGAGATCATTCTCCAGTATCACTAAAGCAACGATAAGCGGGATGACGACGGCAGCACCAGCGATCTGGCCAGCGCGCAAAGCTGCAATGGACTCCTTTTCATAACCAGCACGTCGAGCAATTCGCAACAAAAAGCGATAATGTCTAATGTAACACTTATTTGCCAGCAGTACAATCAGCAACCACATCGCGCCAGTTAATGCAGACACAACTAAGGGCTTCATCTGGCGTAAAACTGCATCCATTCTCTGGGGCCGGGAAATGGTAGCTGGATCGCTTCCTGCACGGTATCAATGGCATTTGACACATCGTCATACACGTTGCCATGCACTTGCACCCATGAATATGACTGGCTAAATGACGCAGACGGAGTACCGCCCCCTATTCCGAACGACAGTTCAGCAAACAGCGAGGGCTTCTGTGTACTTGGATCGTGAGTGCCACCTGCCGTAACTCCTCCGCCAACCCCCTCCTTTATCTCACCAGCGAATGCAAGAGTAGACGATCTTGAGGGCATCCACCCAGTCGCGGTCGGAGTCTCAAGTGAGATTCCTATCTTACCATCTAAACTGGCCATGGCGCCAATACCAAAGCCTAAATGGACCGTCTCGATAGTTCCGTAGTTACCGGTGATTGGATCAATCCATGCGCTCGCATCAACTGCCCCATGTGCGAGGGTCCCAGTTGCTGATGCTCCCCAGCCGATGTATAGAATGAACAGCCCATTCGGGTCGACGGCACGCACTGGTCCATTCCCACAATACGCATACCAGTTCCGGCCATCCTTGATCGGATCGCGGGTCAGGAAGCGGCCGGTCGAGGCGTCGTAGTAGCGATGCCCGAGGAGCATCAGCCCCGAGTCGGAGTCGTTCTGGTAGCCCCAGTTCCCCGCGAAGCCGAACGGGTTCGCCGAAGAGCCGGACGATGACGTCAGATTCCCGAACGCGTCATATTGCCGCGTGGCCGAAACCGTCTCGCCTGAAGAATACAACGACGAGTTCGTTCCGAGATAGTCGGCACCATAGAACGACGACGCCCCGCCTCGCCTCTCCGAAATCCCCGGCGTAAACGAAGCCGAGCCATCGCCCAGCACCGGCGCGGTGACGCCTGCGCCCATGCGACGGAACGTCGCCGTCCCCGCCGAGTCGGTCTTGCCCACGCGGGTGTCGAGCCCGTTGTAGGTGAAGCTGTTCGTGGAAGCGTTCGGATAGGTGATGCCGGTGACGCGGCTCTCGAAATCGTAGGTGAAGCTCGTCGTTCCGGCCGAGGTTTGGATGCTGGTGGTGCGGCCCGCGCCATCGTAGCCGAACGTCTTGGTGGCAACACCCGACACTGACACCTGGGTCAGCTTGTCGCCCGAGTCCACGGTGTACGTCTCGGTCACCCCATTCACCGTCCGCGATGCGCGATTCCCATTCGCATCATACGTATACGACGCCGAATACCCGCTACGGGATTCACTCAGAAGCTGTCCATTCGCATCGTAGGTGTAGGTTGTGGTCACGCCATCGACGGTCTTCGAGGTCATCCGGCTCGCGTCGTTGAACACGTAGCTCTCCGACGACAGCGTCGAGTTGTCGCTCTTCTTGTGGACCAGCGACGTCAGACGGCCGCGATCGTCGTAGCCGTAACTCGCATACGTGCCGCTGTCCAAGGTCTTGGTGCTCACCCGTCCCAGCGTGTCGTAGGCGAAGTCGGTGACCTCGCTGAAGCGATTGGTGAGCGAGCTCAAGCGCCCGGCCGTATCGTAGCCGTAGCTCGTTGTGCCGAGTCCGACCTCGACCATCGTCGCGGGTTGACCGGCGTCATTGTAGGTCCACTCGACATCCCCTTGAGGGGCCGAGAACTCTTCGAGTTGCGAGGCGGCATCGAAGGTCCAGGCTGTCGTGCCCGTGGCATCCACCATCTGCGTTCGGCGACCTGCCGAGTCATAGGTGAACGCCGTGTCCGTGCCGCTCGGGTAGTCGACGGTGGTCAGCCGACCCGCGTCGTTGTACACGTAGTTGATCGTCTGGCTGAGGCCGTTCGTGTAGGCGGAAACTTGGCCGTTGCCGTTTACCGGGCGGCACGCCGCCCTTCCCGCCACAGTCGCACTGTGGCGGGCCACTCCTGCGGCAATCATACATCTTCTTGTCCTTGATGTCAAGGTCCAAGGAGGCATTGGCCGGTGACATACCGCCTCGCGTGGCGGCCATCTTAGCCGGGACCATAATCCCAGGCATGGCCGAAGAGTACAGCCGCTGGAGGAACTGCCAAGAGCCCGCCACGATGTTCTTTGTCACGACCACCGTGCTCGGCTATGTACCTGCCCTGAAGGCGCCCCAGGTTCGTGAACAGCTCCTTCAGATTCTCGTCGACGATTGCCGCTTCTTCGGGGCGGTTCTCCACGCCTACTGCATCATGGATCACCACGTCCACTTGGTCTTGCGTGCTCCGCTCGAAGGCACGATCAGCAAGTTCATGCAGGGCTTCAAAGCGCGCTCGGCCAAAGCGATTCTGCCGCTGCTGGACGCTGGAGTGCGGAGACAGCTTCGAGGGTGCGAACGCGACGGCCGCTCGCTCTGGATGCGTTCGTTTCGCGGAGTTCCTATCCGTTCAGAGACGGTGCGCGTCGCATGCGTCAGGTATGTCCACCTCAACCCCGTGCGGGCTGGACTCTGTGAACGCGAGCTTGACTACGTTTGGAGTTCGGCTTGGAGGTACGAGGCGGGGCATTGGAGCGAAGATGAGGGTCTCTCACCATGGATGGATGTCTAGTTTCTTCTCGTCGGTGTATGGTGAGTTGTCGGCTCCGCTGGCCCGCCACAGTGCGACTGTGGCGGGAAGGGAGACGGGAATCCCGTAAAACGATGCTAGACCGGGGCCCGGGCGACGGATTCTGCCGTGGTCCCGGGCAAGGGTAGCCCGCTCTCTCCCTGCCCAACCCCTCCCTCTCGCCGGAGCGAAAGAGAGGGGCTGATCTCACCAAGAACTACCGCCTCGGGTGCGCCTTGCGGTACGCCCTTTGCACCTCGCCCAAGTCCAGCTGCGTGTACACCTGCGTCGTCGCGATGCTCTCGTGCCCAAGGAGCTCTTGCACCACGCGAAGGTCGGCGCCGCCCTTCAGCAAATGCACGGCGTAGGTATGCCGCAGGATGTGGGGCGAGACGTGCGCCTCGATCCCTGCCTCCCGCGCCAGGCGGGCGAGTCGGTTGTAGACCGTCTGCCGACACCACGGCAGTCCCCGATCGCTCAGCAGCACCAACGACGACGGTCGCCGCACGAGGTGCCCGCGTCCCTCGGCCAGGTAGCGATCGAGCCATTCGCGCGTCCCGGAGGGCAGCGGCACCCACCGCGTCTTGCCCCGCTTGCCCGTGACCCGCACCGCGCCCTCCAACGGGTCGTAGGCGGAAAGCTCCATCTGGATCGCCTCGCTTACCCGCAGGCCCGCGCCGTAGATCAGCTCCATCAGCGCCCGGTCGCGCAGGCCGGTGGGCTGGCTGACGTCGGGCGTGGCCAGCAGCCGCTCGAGTTCCTCGAGAGAAAGCGCCTTCGGGAGGGTCTTGGGCTTGCGGAAGCCACCGGTGGAGGGCAGCTCCCCGCTCACCCCCCACCTTCGCCGCAGGAACTTCAGCAGCGAACGCAGAGCGCTGAGGCGGCGCTGGGCGGTGCTGACGGCCATCGGCGGGCGCAGCGTCGCTTGGTAGCGGTGCAAGGCGGGGTTATCGATCTCCTGCCACCCGGACAGGCCGAGTTCGGTGAAGAATCGGGCGGCAAGGGTCAGGTCGTTGCGGTAGGCAAGCACGGTGTGGGGACTGGCCCCGCGATCCGCGGCCAGATGGTCGAGAAACTCCTCGATCCCCTCAACTAGGGCGTCGGGGAGACGGTCGGCTTCCTTTTCCATACCCAATAGAGAGGACGCACATACTCCAGGTCGTGCACCAGTTGGTTCGCCATGCGATACCGCTCGGCGAGCGAAGGCGAACCGGTCGGCGGCGCGGGCATGATCTGCTCGTAATCGGCCTCGAGCATCGTATGGAACTCGCGGAACCGGTCGACCTCGATGTACGTGCCGGTGAAGTTGCTCAGCCGCGACACGGGGCCGACTTCAAAGCTGCTGAACACCACGTAGTCCGGCTGCATCGAGGTCAGCAATCGGATGTCCCAGTCGTACCGCTCGCGCGGGTCTTCGGGCAGGAACTGCACCACGCGGGGTCCCGATGCGGCAAACATCTCTTCCCACTGCATCCGCTGCCGCCCACGCATCATGGCGGAGCTCTTGAAGAATGCCGGGGTGTAGAACCAGGGATCGCTGACCAGCCCGACGGTGGTTTCGGGGGTCGACTCCTTGCGGAACCACTCGACGAGGCGGTCCCGCGGGTCCGGACGCGACATCACGGTCGTGAAGTCCATCGTGGTCAAGCCCGCCGCACCCACGCACACCATGGCCAGACCGGTCACGAGCTTGCTACGGCCGCCGCGCGAGTGCATCTCCCCCGCCAGCCAGCCCACGAACACGGGCATCAGCACGATGAAGGGCAACGTGTAGCGGATGAACGCGATCTCGGCGCGGCCAACGAGAATGTAGTAAGGCAGGGTGAACGCGAAGATCACGAGGGCGAACTTTGGCCTCGTCACCAGGGCCATCACCAGTCCGGCAAAGCCCAGAAGCGCAGGGAGCGGGTGGAGTCCCTGGACGAGGTTGATCGCGTGGTGGATGAACCCAGGACCCGTCCGCTCGAAGATCAAGCCGTGGCCGGTCTGGGTGTGCCACATCTCGTATTTGAAGTCGCGGATAAACGCCGAGGTCTCAAGCAGGACGCCCGGGGTGGCGAGGAAGAAGCTGACCAGCCACATGCCCACCCCAAACGCGAGCAGCTTGGCCCGGTTGGGCACGGGCTCGGCCTCCTTCGGCCGCAGCGCCAACGCCGCAGCGAGCGCAAACAGCGCGAGCACGCCGGTGTACTTGGTGCCGGTGGAGAGCCCCGCGAACACCCCCGCCCAGAGTGCCCATTTCATCGGTCTCGGATCATCGAGCAGCCGAACCGACGCATAGAGGCTGGCGACCAGCAGACATACCGCCAGTGCATCGACGGTCTGGAACCGCGAGTGCACCACCCACGCGGGAGCAAAGGCGGCGAGAAGCCCGCCCACGCCCGCCCCGATGGGGTGGGTGACCCGCCGAAGCAGCGCGAAAACCAGTCCGCAGGCGATGGCTCCGGCGACCGCGCTGAAGATGCGGCCTGCGAGGTGACACGCCCCGACAAACTGCCAAACCGAGCTGGGATCGTTCGCATCGGGGCCACCTCGGTACGCCATGACCACGTCGGTGGTGATGCGCATGACGGTCAGGTACAGCGTGCCGTAGTTGTAAAAGCCGGGCGTGAAGTCGAGCTTGGCGGGCTCGATCTGCTGGGCGTAGGTCCAAATCACCTGCTCGTCGGGGTGATAGCTCTGGTCGTGGAGGTCGTTAGGCAAACCCCAACTGATGCCCAGCAACCGGATGCCAAAGGCAATCAGCAGGATCGCGGGCAACAGCCAGCGATGCCAGGCGGGCGTCTCAGACGTTAACGAGGGACTCGGCGGAATCTCCGACACGGGTTGATGTTAGCACTCCCAGGAACGCTTCGACGAGCCGGGGGTCGTAGGCGGTGCCGGCTCCGTCGCGGAGTTGCTCGCGAGCCAGCAGTTGGCCCTGGCGGCGCTCCAGCCACACGTAGTCAGCGATCAGCTTGAGAATCCGCGACTCGATCGGCAGCTGCTCCCCGTGGGGGAAGTAGGGACCAGAGGAGCCGTCGTAGTTCGCGTGATGGCACCGGACGATGGGGGCCAAGTGCCTTAAGGAGGGCACCAACTCGAGCATCGCGCCGGAGACTTCGGGGTGCCGGTCGTAGGTGGCGCGATCGGCCTCGGACCACTCCGAGGGCGTACGTCGGTTGATGAGCTCATAGGGGATCGAGCACAGCCCGACATCGCGCAGCCATGCCGCCTTTTCGAGTTCGCGCAAACGCCACTCCGAAAGACCGACCTCGGCCCCGACATGCCGGCTGAGCGAGGCCACCCGGGCCGAGAGACCGGTGTGGCTGGGGAATCTCAGCTCGATTGCCTTCGCGAAGGCGCGGAGCGTCTGCGTCATCTTCTCGTTCTCGCGCACGGGAAGCTCGACCCGGGTGGCGTACACCAAGGCGGCGGTCACGAGAATCAGGGCGATCACGACTCCTACGACGTCCGCGTTCATCGTCCTCCCTCCACCACCGCCCGAAACGCGGCAACGACTCGGTAATCGAACTGCGTTCCCGCACAGCGATCCAACTCGACGAGCGCGGCTTCAACCGACATCGGTTCTTTGAACGGACGGCCATCGCGGCCTTCCATGCCGCCGGTCATCGCGTCGAACGCATCGACAACGGCGATGATCTTGCTCTCGATCGGAATCTCCGGATCGAGCAACCCCTCGGGGTAACCGCGGCCGTCCGGGCGCTCGTGGTGGTAGCGGATCCAGCACGATTCCTCGCGAAACTCATCGACCGGCTCCAAAATCTGGCCGCCAAACTCAGCGTGAAGCTGAACATGGGCGAACTCCTCAGTCGTCAGCTTTCGCGGGAGATCGAGGATGTCTTCATCGACCGCGATCTTGCCGATATCGTGGAGGACGGCCGCGCGATGTACGCGCCGGGCTCGAGCTCGATCCAGCCCCAGCCGAAGCGCGACTTCCTCAGAGAACGACGCGACCCTCTCGAGATGGCGATGGGTGTAGGGGTGCGCGTGTTGCAACATCATTGCGAGCGTCGTCACCGCGTTGTACGATGCCGCCTGCATTCTCAGCTTGACTTCGAGGTACTTCCGAAGCGCGAGGATTGGACCGAACAGCAAAAGGCACCAGCCAACAGAGTCGCTCATCGACAAGACCGCGGCGGCTACCGCGAGCAGGATATAGATCGCGATCAGCGAGAGGCTTGGCCGCATCTCCGCCAAAGGGTGGATCTTCCACCGGCGACCCTCCAAGGGGAACAGCACGTGGGCTCCGGTGTGGACAAGCACGAGCGCCGTTCCTCCCGCCATCAGCATGAGCGGCGCACTGGGATCACCCTTGACCACAAGCCAGTAGGCACCGGCGGCAAGCACGGATATCGCAAGGGACCGCACCAGTTCGCGCGCCGCGGAGTGAGTCGATCCGTCAGCCACGAGCCTCATCCCGAACATGGCGGCAACCAGAGCCGTCACATCGGTGATGACCGCAGCGACGGGGCCCATCGTCACCGCGACGGCAACCAGGAAGGGCGCGACAAAGCGCAGACGAAGGCCCTCGCCCAGGGAGATCGGCATCCAATCGGCGATCAGGGCTAGGAGGATCAGAAAAAGCCACTCGAGCCCGACTGCGCGGAAGGGACTGGCCAGCGCCAACCCGGCCAAGCCGGAAAGACTCACCAAGAGGACAAGGACATCGTTGCGTGCTTGACGCCGATCCTTCGCTCCCGAAAGCTGCCACCATGAGCCGTTTCCGGCTCTACCCCGTGTCGCATCCATGCGCGGTTTGTTCCCCCAGCGAAGGCCATCCTAGCCCTCGACTCGATGAGTTGACGGATTATAGCGCGATTCCGACGCGATAACGCGCATAATTCGCTCGTGAAAGCCCACTTCGTGCTGCCGTTCGCGTTTGCTGCCCTCGTGGGCGGCGGCTGCAGCCGCAGTGAGCCCGTGGCTCAAAAGGCGACCGTGCCTCCGATCCGCTTCGGTGGCAAAGTCGAAGTCCCCTCTTCCTTAGCCCCGACGGACTTAGCGCTGATCAGCGAAAGCGGACGGCTTCGGGTCGGTGACTCGCTCGAGGAAGCGGGCCGGGCATTCCCACCTCCGGACTCATTCGGGTTAAAAGAGCTGCCTCCGGGCTTCGGCACGGGGTTTAGGGCCCGCGGGTTCGAGACTCGGGATGAGGGCCTGGGTCTGATCCTGGTCGACAACCGGGTCGCGATCGCCGTCCGCCGCGAGGAGAATGTCAAGGTCGAGAGGATCGAGGATCTCGTCAAGTCCTTCGTGCGACAGTTCGGCGAGCCCGACGAATCAGTGAGCGGGGCGCGAATCGAGTACCGCTTCTGGAACAAAGAAGATCAGCGACTCATGGTTTGCACAGCGCCGGACCGCGCGGATCCGACACATTTCGATGTGACCATGGCCGTCGGAGCCATGACCCTCATGGATGCCTTGCGGATGTCCTATCCGATGGCGCGCGAGGATCGCGCAATGGCCGAACGGGCCCTACCCGGCGTGCGTCACCCCGGCTAGTTGCCTAGTCGCCCAAGCTTGGCTAGCGCAGACCGCAGGTTCCAGTCGCTGCTCTCGAGGGCGTTACGAGCCTCTTCTTCGGTGGCATGCGAAAGCTCGCGCACGATGCGCACCCCGCGATCCCGCAGCTTGCCGTTGGTCATCTTCAGGTCGACCATCAAGTTCTCGACCACCTTGCCACGGAGCACCATGGCCGTGGTCGAAATCCGGTTGAGCACGAGCTTCTGAGCCGTACCGGCCTTGAGGCGGGTCGAACCGGTCAGCACTTCCGGCCCCGTCCGCAACACGATGGCATGATCGGCAACCTCCTCGAGCGGGCTCTTCAGGTTGTTCGCGATCGCGCAGGTCCAGGCACCTTTGCGACGAGCGTGGCGCAGCGCCGCCACGGTGAAAGGCGTGCGCCCGGAAGCGGCTAGGCCAAACACCACATCGTGTCGAGATACCTTGTGATGGTTGAGCGCGACCACCGCCGCGTGCTCGTCGTCCTCCGCATTCTCGCGGGCCGATGATGCGGCCCGGCTGCCGCCCGAGACGATCGCGACGAAGCGATCAGGATCGACGCCAAAGGTGGGAGGCATCTCGGCGGCGTCCATGACCGCAATGCGCCCACTCGTGCCCGATCCGACATAGATGACCCTTCCCTCGTGGGCAAGGGCCTCTGCGGCCCGCTCAGCCGCCAAAGCGATGGCATCGGTCTGATCGCGGACGGCACGGATGACGATCCCCTCTTCCTCGGTCATCAGCCGGACGATCTCGGAGGCGGTCATCCGGTCCAGACCGAACGAGCGCGGATTGCGGCCCTCGGTGCTCAAGCGGCCTCCTGAAGGGCCCGATCCCTGGCCAGGAGCGCCGCTCCCCGCACAGGTGGCTGCGTAGACTTGACCGCGATCGCGCCGGGCCGAAGCTCGCACAGAGCCTCGTGAAACGCCTCGCGAAACACCGCCCGCTTCCAAAGCCCACCCGCCAACGCGATGTGGCCGCCTTCTAAACCGGGATGCCAGCGCGTCAGATGCGCGTCCACAACTGCCGCCAGCAAACGAGACTCGTCACGCAGCGTCTCGACCGCGTACGGAACTCGGGCGGCAACGTCTTGGGCAAGCGCCGTGCTTAGGCCAGCCAGCATCGATGCGGGAGCGGGCGCGCTATAAAGAGTCGACATCACTTCACCAGGATCATCGGTACGAAACGTCATGTTCACCGCATATCGGAGAGAATCCGATGCCGAATCTGGATTAAATAGAAACGCACGCAACGCGGCTCGGCCGTAGCGATAGCCTGAACCCTCATCGCCCAGCAAGTACCCGCCGCCGCCGCTGCGCTCGACACGGTCCTCGACCCACGAGCACACGACCGAACCCGTTCCCGCGATGACGCAGGCGTCGGTGGACTCCGGCGCGGCTCGAAGCGCCGCGACATAGTCGGCTTCGATCCACAGCACGCCCTTACCGACCAAGGGACGCAAGATGGCCTCGGCATGCGCGCGTCGGGCCGGGGAGATCATGCCCGCGAAACAGGCACACGTGTAGTCCACGGTCGGCAGGCCGTCGAGGGCGCGATGGAGGCTCCGGTCGAGCACGGACTCCGGCGTGGTGCTCAGGTTGGCGCTGCCGCCCTGAGCAAGAAACACGGGTTCCAGATCATCGTCGAGCACCAAGGCGCGGCACGACGATCCACCGCAATCCAGCCCAAGGTACAGGGGCATATAGCTCGTTATACCGTCACTTGTTGCCGAACATCGAGAAGAGCGAGCGGACACGCCCCTTCCACGAACCGTCACCGGTCGCGGTGTCGTATTCGTCGGCAGCGGTATCCAGAGCGTATCGGGCAAGACCGAGCGCGGTTGCATATTCGGGCCGATTCAGCGAGTGCTTCAGTTGCCCCTCGGCTTTCGGCACTCCGCGCCTGACCCGCATGTGCGAAAGGTTGGTCTCAAAAAGGTCCTCGGTGTTCGGGAGCAACGAGCCGCCACCGGTCAGCACCACTCCACCTGGAAGCATGCCCGTAAATCCGCTACGCTCGATCTGCTGGCGCACCATGATCGCAAGTTCGCGCATGCGGCTCTCGACAATCTCGCAGAACACACGGCGCTGCATCGGACGAGGCACCTCTTGGCCGATCTGGTTGACGTCGAGCGAGTCTCCCTCAGGCACCATCGAAGCCACCGCTCCACCATAGCGCAGCTTCAGCCGCTCGGCCTCGTCGGGCGTGGTCTTGAGCAGTTTGCTGAGATCGCTAGTGACGAGCTGTCCGGCGATGGGCAGCGAGGCATGGAAAGCAATCGAGCCGTTGGCAAACACGGCCATATCGCTGGTTCCACCGCCTATGTCGACCACGACAACGCCCAACTCGCGATCCTGCTCGCTCAGGACACCCAGCCCCGACGCCAGCGGCATGAGCACCATGCCATCGACCCGCGCTCCCGCCATCTGGACGACTCGCTCCAGATTCTGGACGTTGGGCGTGTGGCCAGTGACGATGTACGTCATCACCTCGAGCTTGCTGCCGTTCATGCCGATCGGCTTAGCGATGCCCCGCTGGCCGTTCACCCGGAACTCGCGTGGGATGGCCTGGATTTGCTCTCGATCTGGCGGCATCATCAACTGGCGGCTGTGGTTGACCACCCGCAAGACATCATCGCTGTTGATCGGCCTCGACTGAGGCACGATCGGCACGAACCCCTGAGCGTTCACACCCTCGACGTGGGATCCGCCGATCGCGACCACCAGCCGGTTAACGTCCTCGCCCAAGGCGACCGAGACTTTTCGGATGACTTCGCTGACCGCCATCGCCGAGTCGTCGAGATCGGCCACAGCGCCCCGCTTGACCCCTTTGCAATCGGCATGGGCCATCGCCACCACCTCGATCTTATCGTCGCTGGTAGCGCGAGCGGCCATACACACGGCCTTGGTCGATCCAAGGTCAAGGACAAAAACTAGATCGCTGCTCATGGGTTCGCCGTTGTCGATGCGGCGGCGCTCGCTTGCTCTCGCTCGCGTCGCGCCCTCTCTCGACTATCTTGCCATTTTGTCAGCAACCAGCGTCGGATGAGACTCAAATTCGTAAAGATGCGCGAGCCCAGAACGATCGCCGCAACAAGGTACATGTCGATGCCGAGCCGGTCGCCAAGCCACGCGATGAAGAAAGCGATCGTCACGTTGGCGAGGAAGCCGGTAAAGAAAACGTCGTTGCGAAACTTCCCTTCGAGCCCTGCGCGGATCCCACCCAACACGGTGTCGACGCCAGCGATGCTGGCCACCGCGATGTACCTTGCCCACTCGCCTTTGAGCGGCATGATGCCCAGCAACGGCACGACAACGATGCCGATGACCAGGGCCAGGAGGGGGAGCAGGATCACTTCTTCGCCTCCGGCAGCTTGATGAACTTGCGCACGGTGTTACCCGCGTAGGCCTTGAATCGATGCTTCGTGACCCGGTCAATCTGGACCATGTTGGGGTCCTGAGTGCGGAGTTCGTCGAGGACGCCGCCAGGCAGCTTCATCGCCCCCTCAAGGGTCTTGGTGTCGCCGATTACCCGGACCATCACTGGAGAAGCGATCGGAACTCCTTCCACGTGGATCACGGGCCCAACGCACCGAAAGCTCGTGTTCATGACGATCCGGTGGCCATTGACTTCGATCGCTTCGGCCCCGGAGGCCCACAATTCGTTCACCGTGCGCAGAACGTCACCATCGTGGATGATCCGGTCCTCCGGCATCCCTGAGCTCTCGTCCTCGCTGTCGCGGAGCGTAATCGTCAATCCTGGCCCCTCGACGTCGGTAAGGCCGCTGAACATCTTGACTTCCTGCAAGCTCTCGTTGAGCACCTTGCTCTGCTTGCTGTTGTCGGCCATCGCATTCTGCAACTTCGTATTCTCTTCGCGAAGACGACTGACCTCCTCAGAGAGCTTCGTCAGTTCGTTCAGATCGATCCGGCCCTCGATGTATCGGCGACGGATATCTGGTGGCAGCTGCTCCGAACGCTCGGCTTGAGTCTTCTGATTGATCCACGCCAGCGAGATCATGACCCCGAGGAGCAGCGACACCAACGAAACGGGCCATTCCCAAGACTTCGTGTTCACGTGCTTTGAAAACGGGTTGGTCATCGCTTCAGTTCTCCCAGCGGACGCACCATCGCTTTCTCCGGGACAATCAGCACCACTTCCTTGTTCTCGGCGAGAACGGTCGGCTGGCTGTCGAGGACGCGATCGAGGGTCTCGAACTTCTCATCCAAGTTGTCCGGCGGTCCAAGCAGCACCCGTCCGGTCTTTCCTGAATTTAAGCATACGCCTCCGTTCTCGAGAACGACGATCTCCAACGCCGCAATCTTCAACGATGCAGCTCGCGAACACACATCCGCGACTTTGCGCGATTCGATTCGTTCAACCAACGTAGCCGTCGGGGTAGGTCCTCCTGGTGTCCATGACAGACGAGGAAGAGCATCGATGGGTTCCAGAGTCTGGCAGATCGATCCTTGAGCCGTCAGAATCGTGCGCGGCATATCGACCAACTGAGCCACCGGTGCGAAGTAACGCACCTTGACCAAGCCCCTCCTAAACAGATTCTGCCCAAACGTTACGTCGCGCACATCGGGCCGTCGGTAAATCTGCTCGATCATCGACTCGGCTCCCCCTCGCAGAGCTGGTTTGCGACGGATCAGCTGGACGGCCTCGGCAATCCGATCCTTGTCCGACTCGTAGGCGCCTTCGACCCGAATCTTGGTGGCGGACGTGATCGGACTGTAGGCCAGACCCGCGGCAACGTTGATGACCGTCAAGATCACCAGCACCGGTCCCCAGTTCAGGCGCCGCCGTCGTGCCATAAGAGTTAGGCGTCCACTCCTTGGGCCACGCCGAAACCAGCGCGGGCCAACGCATCATTAACCATCCAGGCGCACAAACTCGGGAACTCGATTCCCGCAACCCGAGCCGAGTTCGGGAGCAGGCTCGTTCCGGTCATCCCGGGCAAGGTGTTAACTTCGAGAATCACCGGTTCACCCTCGCGAACGATCATGTCGGTACGGGTCGCCCCCGTGCATCCAAGGGCCCGATGGGCGCGGACCGCATACTCTTGAGCCTTCGCCAGCACGTCGGGAGTCAGTCTGGCCGGGCAGATTTCTTCGGTCGCGCCGGGGGTGTACTTGGCTTCAAAGTCGTACGAGCCGGAGGTTGGGAGGATCTCGACCGGAGGTAGTGCCCGATTTCCTACGACCGGTACGCTGATCTCAACCCCCTCGATCAGTTCCTCAATCAGCACCGCAGAATCGTACTGGAGCGCTCGGTCCACTGCCCCCGGCAACTCTACGGAATCGTTGACAAACGTGACCCCGACCGTCGAGCCTTGAGCGTTTGGCTTGACGATGAACTTCCCTGCTCCGAGGCTCGGCAGTTCGTCGCCCGATCGCACGAGCCATCCGCGCGGAACCGGCAGACCATGTGCCGACAGGATCATCTTGGCGCGTTCCTTGTCCATCGCGAGGGCGCTGCTCTGGATGCCCGACCCGGTGTACGGGATATGCAACAGCTCGAGCAGGCCCTGGATCGCCCCGTCCTCCGCGTGAGTCCCGTGGACGGCCAGGAAGACGACGTCGGGGCGGTTGGGACCGACGAACCCGCTCAGGTCACCCTTCGAAATCAAGACCTCGGTGACATCGACAAGGAAGGCGCCAAAACCGGCTTGCTTAAGTGCATCGCACACTGCATTGCCGGAGAGGATGGAAACCTCGCGTTCGGCACTGTCTCCGCCGTAGATGACCGCAACCTTCGTCTGCTTGCGTGCAGACCGGGCGACTTCCGCGATGAACGCGGTCGGAAACTCGGAGATCGTCCCCGCCCCCATGCCCACAACAACATCTCCGGGCTTCGCCAACCGCGCAACCTCGATGGGCAAGAGGTGGCGGTTGGGCACGTAGCGGCACGGCCCCTTCAGCTGCTCGGCGATCCGGGCCGAACTGACGCCAGGGATCGGAGCCTCGCGGGCCGGATAGATATCCGTCAACACCACAAGGTCAGCGAGACCAAGGCTGGTCGCGAAGTCCGCCAGGTGCGCGGCGGTTCGAGAGTAGAGGTGCGGCTGAAAGACCACCACGAGCCGACGGCCGGGGTACTTGGTCCTCAGCGCGCCGATGCTCGCAATGATCTCGGAGGGGTGGTGGGCGTAGTCGTCGATGACGGTGATTTCGCCGTCGTGGATGAGCTGCAGCCGTCGCTCGGCTCCGGTGAACTGAGCCAGTCCGCGCTTCAGATCTTCCGGTTCGGCCCCGGTCTCAATCGCGGCGAGGAAGGCCCCGGTCGCATTGAGGCGATTCGTCGCGCCGAGGATCGCAAGTTCGGGAAGCTCGACCGAATCCGCCTGATACGGCACCGTCCGGCAAGTCGCCTTCTCGGCGATCCGCACCGCACCCGCATCCTCCCCGCAGTAGACCAGAACCCTCGCGCGGTTGACGAACGCCAGCATCGTCCGCTCCAGTTGCGGCCAGCCTTCGGCATAGAAGTCCTCGTGGTCGAGCTCAAGGTTGGTCAGCAGGACCACTTCGGGATCAAAATCGCGCAGTGAGTTGTAGGCCTCGCACGCCTCGATGACGGCCCACTCGCCTTCGCCTTCGCGCACCGGACCGCCCCACTGGGGCAAGTTCGCGCCTTCGACACACAGCGGATCAAGACCGGCTTCGATCAAGGCAAACGATACGAGGCCGGTGGTCGTGGTCTTCCCATGGGTGCCGGTAATCGCGACGATTCGCCGATCCTTCAGTAGCCAGCCGAGAAGTTGCGAGCGCCGGAAGAGTCCGCAGCCGAGCTCACGAGCCCGCCGAACCTCCGGGCTGGTTTTGAGGTCGATCGCGTCGGTCAGAATCACCGCATCTCCGCGCTTGATTCCCTCTCCATCGTGGCCGATGCGCACCGGAATGCCCGCCGCCATGAGTTCCGCGGTCACCGGCGATGCGGTCGAATCTGATCCGCACACCGCGAGTCCTCGGTCCTTGAGCATCAGCGCTAGCGCGCTCATGCTTGCACCGCCGATTCCGACGAGGAAAAACGACCGGTAATCGTCGAGGGCCTCTCGCGGTCCAAACTCGTGTTCGATTTCCCAAGGCGTTCGCATTAAGCTTGCTCCAACAAGGCCCAAATCCGTTCGGCGGCGTCCGAGACATCCCAGCCCGCCAGTGCTTCTCGTGCCGATTCACGCGCTGCCGCAACGTCAATCCACTTGAGCAAGGCTTGCTCCAGCGTTGCCGGCTCCAGACGTGACTGATCCATGACGATAGCGCCGCCAATAGATTCTATCTCGCGGGCGTTGTGGACTTGATGATTTGCTTGCGCATGGGGATAAGGGATCAGTACCGACGGCAAACCAAAGGCCGCAAGTTCGCTGATCGTCCCCGCACCCGCTCGTCCAATAACGATCGACGTCTCGCTGTACGCGTCGGCCATTTCGGCCCCTTCGAGAAATGCCTTCACCTGATAGATCGATCCGATACCTAGCTTCTCATACGTCTGAAACATCATCTCGAAGTGCTTAGGACCCGTGAGATGCAACCAACGCAGATCGCGAACCGATCGAGCCGCAACCGCGATCGCCGCCTCATTGATTGCCGCCGCGCCTTGCGATCCTCCCACGACCATCATCCGCAGGGGGTAGGCATCCATGGGGAGTCTGCGCTCGAGGGCGCGCTGCCTCAGTTCATGGCGAATCGGGAGCCCCGTGCGGACGACGCGTCCCGCCGGGAAGTGTTCCGCGGCGGCGTTGAAGGTGGTGGCCACCGCGCTCGCGCCCCGAGCCGCGAGGCGATTCGAGCGCCCCGGAACGGCATTTTGCTCGTGGATCACGTAAGGAATCCGGCGCATGGCCGCCGCGCGGATGACCGGAGCCGAGGAATACCCGCCCGTCGAGAACACCACGTCGGGCCGCGTCGCCCCGAACACCCGATACACCTTGACCGACGCCTTAAGCAGACGCGCAACCGCGCGCCATCCTTTAGGATGCTTGATCGAGTAGATCGGCTCTGACGGGAATCCCCGAAATGGGAAGTCCTGACGTCGACAGAGGTTTGCTTCTTGCCCACGGAGCGAGCCGTAATACTCGACCTCTGCTCCCTGACTCTTCGCGTAGCGGGCTAGCTCAAGCGCGGGATAGACGTGTCCGCCGGTGCCCCCACCCGTCACGACCAGTCTCATAGGCTTCCTCCGTCTCGGGCACCCGAGCCAAGCACGCATTTCCGACTCCGAGCCCCATCCAAAGCGCAATCAAGCTCGATCCACCGGAACTGATGAATGGCATCGGAATGCCAATCGCAGGCAGCAACCCGTTGGCCATCATCACGTTCACGCACGTTTGGCCTCCGATCCATACTGCAAGCCCCGAGAGCACCAAAGCCCCGAACTGAGTCGGCGCTGACATCGCCAGCATGAGAAGCCGTATCGTCAGGGCGGCCAGCAGCCCAAGGACAACAAGCATGCCGATGAGGCCAAACTCCTCGCCGATCGTGGCATTGACAAAGTCAGTCGTTGCCGCTGGCAGGACGTGCTTTGCGCGCCCCGCTCCAACGCCGACGCCGACGAGCGCCCCACTCGCCATGCCCAGTTCAGACTGCACGGTCTGCCAGCCGACATCGTCCATGTTCCGCTCCGACCAGCGCTCGGCGTGATGGCGGATGCGGTTCATGCGGTACTCCTCGTGGGTCACCAGCCAGCCGGTTCCAATGAGGAGCGACGCTGCACCGAATACCAGGCTAAAGCGCGAGACGTTACCGGCAAGGAGCATCCCGAACCCGATGAGCAGCACAACTGCCGCCGTACCAAGATCAGGTTCCTTCTCGATGAGCACCACGGCCAGCATCACCCACACGAACGGCAACCAGCGCTTCAGCTTGGGAACCAAGTTCCGGTCGAGCACCTGCGCCCAATCCTTGCCCGGCTTCGCCACCCAGGGTTTGCGTTTGGCCAGCAGACCGGCGAGGTAGATGATCACCGCGACTTTCACGAACTCAGCCGGCTGCACCGGTGGTAATCCGGGAAGTTTGAACCAGCGTGCGGCTCCGTTTTGGGTGTAAGCGAGCCCGGGGATCATCGGCAGGAAGAGCGAGAGGACAGCGGCAAACCAGATGAACTTTGACAACCGGTACCAGCGTTCACCCGACACCATCGACACCACCGCCCCGACAAAAATCGCGGCAAAGGTCATGATGAACTGGGTGCGGAACTCGGGTGGAATCCAGCCCTTGCCGCTCGCCATCGCGCGGGGGTACCCGGCGTCGAAGATAAAGAGCAACCCGATCAGGGTCAGTAACAGCGTCAACCCAAACAGAATCGGATCGTGAACCTTAAGTTGTCGTTTCATTCAGCCACTCCTTGGCCATCTCGCGAAACTCCTCGCCGCGCTGGACGAAGTCCGAAAACTGATCCATGCTCGCACACCCAGGTGCCAGCATGATCACGTCGCCCGGAACCGCCTCATCCTTGGCGGCAGCGAACGCTGCTTGCATTGTATCAAAGACGCGGCCCCGACCGCCCAGTTCTTCGCGGATTTGTTCGGCATCATGGCCGAATAAGTACACGTCGTGGCCGGCTCGATCCAGATACTCGCGCACCGAATGAAAGTCGTAGTTCTTCTTGAGGCCGCCGATGAGCAGCCGCTGGGGCGCGGCGATGCCGCCACTCGAAGCCACTACGGCGGCAGGGTTGGTACACATCGAGTTGTTGATGACCTCGACTCCCGCTCGATGTCCGAGGTGCTCCATCCTGTGGGCAAGCCCGCGGAAGGTCTTTAGCCCGGCGAGCACGTGCTCGATGCGCTTGGCGGGAGCGAACATCCCCTCACTCTCGAGGTAGCCGACGGCCAGGAGAGCAGCGTGGCAGGCATTGAGCAGGTTGTGCTTCTCGCGGAACGGCAAGTCGGCGACGGGCTCGGAGACGGATAGCTTGAGATGGCCCGCGTCGAAGCTGGCATCCACTCCAGCCGCCCCGTAGAACCGCACGTGCGGATGGCCATGGCCCCGATCGCGCAGCGTCTCGTTCTTCGGGAACGTGTTGGGATCACCGGCGTTGGCGACGATCGTGTCGCCCTGACCCATCCGGTCGAAGAGCTTGCGCTTCGTCTGAGCATAGTTCTCGAAGCCGTCGTAGCGGTTAAGGTGGTCAGGCGTGATGTTGGTGATGCCAGCACACCGGGGGCGGAAATCGCGCACCCACTCGAGTTGGAAGCTACTGATCTCGGCGACGAGGACGTGGCCCTTGGTAGCGCTAAGGGCCGCTTCGGTGAGGGGGACTTCGTCGAAGCCCGAGCCGTAGATGTTTCCGCACAACACGGGATTCGCGCCGCTCTCCTTGAGGGCGAGGTAAGTCATCACCGTGGTCGTGGACTTGCCGTTCGTGCCGGTGATGGCAATGATCGGCGCCTTTGAGATGCGATAGGCGAACTCGATCTCGCCGATGACCTCGATGCCTGCCCGGTCCGCGTCGCGCAGCATCGGCGATCGCATATCGACGCCAGGGGAGGTCACCAGCGTGTCGAAGTCCGCGCGCGCAAAGCTACCGGCGAACTCACCTACGTAGGCAACGCCGAGCTCGGCCAGGGTCGCCGCGTGGGGGGCGATGCGGGGGTCCGTGGCGGGCTTGGCGTCGAACACGGTTGGCGCAAAGCCCTGGGCGAGCGCCGCCTTCGCGACGGCCACGCCTGACCGGCCCGCACCCAAAATCGCCACCCGATTCGCCACTTCGTCTTAATGACGCACCGGCTAAGGCGATTGCACCGAGTAGCCGTACTCCAGGATCGCCGCCGCACCTAGCGAGAGCAGGAGTTGGGTGAGTGCGAAAGCGGCCACAACCCTCGTCTCTGGCCAACCTTTCTTCTCGAAGGCGTGGTGGATGGGGGTCATCGGGAACAGTCGCTTGCCCTTCGTGAGCTTGTAGTAAGCGACCTGCATGGGCACCGGCACAAGCTCCGCGACCATGAGGAACGAGAAAACGAACAAGGGCAGAATCTTTCCGGTGTCTGGCGAATACGCTTGCCCGTTACCTGTGAGCAGGATCCAGCTCACGCACCACCCTAGCAGAGCCCCGATCGGCAGGCTGCCGACGTCGCCCATGAACACCTTTGCGGGCGGCGCATTGAGGAACAGAAAAGCGACCACTCCGCCCGCAATCGCCCACCCGATGAGGGGCACCGGGCCCACGGGCGAGTACAAGACCATGAAGACTGCGAGCCCCAGCCAGACGGTGCCCGCGAGGCCGTCGAGCCCATCCGCAAAGTTGTAGGCGTTCGAGAAAAACAGGATAAGGAAGAACGCGATGCCGAAGGCGAGCCAGTGGTTTGCAAAGACCTGATAGGACGCGAACCCGGCCAAGGCGAACTCGAGAATGATCTTCTGCTTCCAGCCAAGACCGCGCTTGCCCTTGATCAATCGCGGCACGACGAAGTCGTCGACGAATCCAATCGCCGCGAATCCCAAGAAGAGAATCCACGACCCGGCGAGGAACTTCGAGATGACATTCGGGTCCATCGCCGCCGACTGAGTTGGGTAACCCTCCGGTGCCGCGCCAAGGAATGCGAGCTCGCGCCCGAAAATAAGCCCGGCCGCCGCACCGACGAGGATGATGAGGCCACCCATGGTCGGCGTACCCTGCTTTCGCTGATGGGTCTCCGGAGCGTGGGGGTCGATCTTCTGGCGTGACTTCGTGAGGAGCAGGAGCCGATAGATTGGCCACGCCGCAACGGCTGCGGCCAGGAAGGACCACCAAAAGGGAGCGAAGACGTAGGACATGGATTCTTGGGTTGCTCGGGTTTACCCGTGTTGGCTCGGTTGGCTCGGTATTCCCCGGGCTAATCCGTGCCACGTCGAGCAAAGCCGTGCAGATTTCTAGAACGGCATCGCCCGCTCGAGCTCGACGCCTCGGCTGCCCTTGACGAGCACAACCGCCGGACCTTCGAGCGCTTGCAGGAACTGCCGCACTTCTTCATGAGACGAAGCGATGCGGATGTTCGACGCGGGCATCCCGGCTTCGATGGCGGCTTCTTGAATGAAGTGGACGGGGCCATTCGCCCCGGCATTGAGCAAGATTGCTTGCTGAACGCCGTACTCGACTAGGGCACGGCCAACCTCTCGGTGACCGGCTTCCGTGAACTCGCCGAGTTCGCGCATCTCACCGAGGACGGCGACGATCCTTGGCCTCGCTCCGGGCTCCCCCACTCCTCGAAGGGCCGTCGTCTTCGAGGGGAGGGGGTTGGGGGGTGGGGAGGTCTTTGAATCCAGCCCCTCACCTATTGTTCGCAGCGCCGCAAGCACCGCCGGCGGTGCCGAGTTGTACATGTCGAGCACGTACGTGATATCTCCCTCACGCCGTATCGCCATCCGATTCGCGGGCAAGGTCGCGGAAGCCAGCGCGCGCGCGGCATCGGCCGGAGCCACCCCCGCGCACACCGCAACCAGAAACGCCGCCGTCGCATTCAACGCCTGGTGTCGCCCCACAACCGGAATCTCCGCGACATATCGGTTGCCGTCATAGGCGATGTGAAGCTCCGATCGATCCCAATCGAGCGCCCGATAGAAGACGAGTTGTGCATCAGCAGCGTCCGACTCCCCAAATGTCCTCACCATCCGCCCAATCGCCTTTGATCGCAAGAAGTCAGCGAAGTCGTCCTCGGCCCAGAAGATCGCGACTCCGGATTCCGAGCCCCCTCCTTTCTCCAGAGAGGAGGGGGGTGGAGAGCACGCCGGCAGAGCTTCGAAGATCTCGGCCTTGGCTTTTGCGATGTTGTCCCGCGAACCCAGTTCGGACAGATGCGCGACCCCGATGTTCGTGATGAGGGCAATGGTCGGCTTGGAGAATGACGCGAGGTGCGCGATTTGGCCGGGGCCACGCATCCCCATTTCGACGACGACGGCGGCGGGATCTCCCCACCCCCCAGCCCCCTCCCCTCGAGACGAACCACTCGCGGAGAGGGGGAGCTCTGCCCACATGAGCGGTGCGGTGTACTCCGTGTTGCGGTTGCCCTCGGTCTTCATGACCCTTCCGAGGGGCGACAGTGCGGCGGCAACAAACTCCTTGGCCGAGCTCTTCCCCGCGCTACCCGTGATACCGATGACCGGCCCGTCGAACTCCTCACGAAAGCTGAGCGCCATGCGGGCGAGGGCATCCACGACGTTTTCGACGAGGATGTGAGGCCCTTCGTCGGGTCGCTCGACGAGTGCGGCAACGGCTCCCCGTTCGAAAGCAGTCTTAACGAACTCGTGGCCGTCGACGTTGGCCCCGCGAATCGCGATGAAGAGGTCCCCAGGCTTAACGTCGCGCGAGTCGGTAGCGAACCCGGTGACCTCCGGCTCCCCCTCTCCTCCTTGGGGGAGAGGGGGCTGGGGGGTGAGGGGCCAATCAGAGATTGCAGATTGATGAAGGCTTAGCACTCCGCCCAACCGCTCCGCCAATACGCTCAAGGGAATGCTCATCGCTGCCTCAGCCCCTCGCGAGCCAGTTCGCGGTCATCCATCGGGTGCTTCGTGCGCCCGATGATCTGGTAGTTCTCGTGCCCCTTGCCCGCAATAATCACGCAGTCGCCAGGCTCGGCGAGTTTGATGGCGAGCGCCACCGCTCGCGGGCGGTCGGGCTCGACAAAAACTCCCCCTCTGCCCGATGAATGTCGGGGAGAGGAAGCTGGGGGGTGAGGGGCCCTGGTTAGTCCAGCCACCACCTCCGCGATGATCGCATCCGGATCTTCGGTTCGCGGATTGTCGCTCGTGATCACCACCACGTCGCTTCCCCGCTCAGCCGCCTGCGCCATCAGCGGTCGCTTGGACTTATCTCGATTTCCGCCGCAGCCGAAGACCGTGATAATCCTGCCCTTCGTCAAGGGTCGTGCGGTTTCCAAGAGCTTGTCGAGCGCGTCGGGCGTATGGGCGTAGTCCACGATGATGCCGATGCCCGAATCGTTCGGCACGGGCTCGAAGCGCCCGGGCACGGGGCGAAGGAGCGTCGTTATCGCCTGAGTGATCTCGAACATCGGGTAGCCGGCTGCCTTCACCGCGCTGACCGCCGCGATCAGATTCTGGATGTTGTAGCCTCCGCCGAGATCAGCAAAGAACCCGTGGTCGCCGTCGTCTCGGGACTGAAGCACGAGGTGAATCCGGGTGAGGCCGACCTCGAAGGCGCACCCCTCGATATCGGTTCGCGGGTCGACATCGCCGAAGGGACTGAGTTTGGGGACCTGCAAGAACCGGACAGCCCCTGATCCGAGCGTTGCCGCGAGGTTGGCGCCTGTCGAATCGCCAACGTTGATGACGGCACGAGCGCTCTCCACCCCCAACCCTCTCCTCTCCGAAGGAAAGGAGGGGGCTCTCAGACCGAACAGCCGCCCTTTCGCGGCGAGGTAGGCGTCCATCGTTCCGTGGTAGTCCAAGTGGTCTTGACTCAGATTCGTGAAAACCACGACATCGAACTCGACGCCGTCACAGCGTTGCTCCGCAAGGGCGTGCGACGACACTTCCATCGCCACGGCCTTGCAGCCGCGCTCGACGGCCTCGGCGAGCATCGCGTTGAGTTCAATGGCGAAGGGCGTGGTGTTCGCGAGGGGACGGAGTTCTTCGGAACTCTCCACCCCCAACCCCCTCCTCTCCGTTGGAAAGGAGGGGGCTCCGAACCCCAACGTGCCGATGTACGCACAGGGCACACCGAGCAAGTTCATCATGTCGCGGATCAGCCACGCCGTCGTCGTCTTGCCGTTCGTGCCCGTTACTCCGAACACGATCAGCTTCGACGAGGGATCGCCGCACGCCACTTTGGCCAGTCGCCACATCGCGTCCGAAAAGCGGCCGGTTTTGCGCCGGATGCGCTGTTCCGTGGTCTCATCCATCGACGGATCGCCGGAGGTGGTAGGAACAATTAGTGCAGTCGCCAAGCCAAGCGACCGCGCCCGGGCAAAGCCCTCCTCGGAGTGCACTACCGCCGCGACCGCCCCGCGATCGCGGGCGGCCTCTAGATACTGGTGGGAGTCGGTGTTCTCCGAAGGCATGCAAACAAAACAGTCGCCAGCGGACACCGCCCGCGAGTCCATGACCCACGTGGAGATCTCGGTATCACCCTCAAGACGATCCGGGATGACGCCCGCCTGCTGGAACACCTCGCTCAACCGCATCAGCGGTTTCGGTTTACCTGCTTGTCGTCCTTTGGCGTCGTACGCTTCTTAGCCGCCGGTGCCGGAGGCCCTTGCACAACGCGCTTTGCCGGCTTCGCAAGCGACTTAGCGACGGGCTTTGCCTTGACCGTGACGGCGGGTGCCTTGGGCTTGGGCTTTGCCTTAGCCGTGGGCGCAATCGCAGGCTTGACGACCGGTTTCGGCTTCTCCGCCGACCGCGGCGCAGGCGCAGGATCAGAAATGGCGACCGTCGGCGGAATCCTGAGGCGCCGAATCACCGACTGGGCGATCGATCGGAACGCGGGGCCGGCCACCGTCGAGCCGTAATACGATCCGCCCTTGGGGTTATCGACCATGACGAGAACAACCGCCTCTGGCTTCTCAGCGGGTACAAAGCCGATGAAGTTCGACACATAGCCCCCGCCCTTCATCGAACCCGTATCAAAGTTCTTCTTCTGCGCCGTTCCCGTCTTGCCACCGATAGCGTAGCCGGGGATTCGGAGCGATTTGCCTGTACCACGATCCGACTCCAGAACCGAGCGCATCATGTGCAGGACAGTCTGCGCCGCTTCAGGACTCACCACTTGGCTGCCCGGAGTCACCGGGGTGGGCATTTCGCCGATCTTCGCCACGAGGCGTGGATGGACGCGCTTGCCCTCGTTAGCGAGCGATGCGAACGCTGCACATAGCGCAAGTGGGGTCGCATTCAGCGACTGCCCAAAGCCGTTGCTGGCCAACTGAAGTTGTTTGGCGTACTCCTTTTCGTTGTAAAGGCCGATGCTCTCTCGAGGTAGCCCCAAGCCCGGTTTCTCGAAGAGGCCGGTTTGACGCATGAACTTATAGAAGTCGTCTTGGCCTACGCGCATCGCCCACGTGGCGGCGGCGAGATTGCAGCTACGGGCGATGGCCATTTGGGGATCGATGAGTCCGTGCGAGCCATGTTCTCGGTCGCATGCGATCGTCGTTTTGCCCACCGTCATCGTGCCGCGACAGTAGTAGTCTTCGTTGGGCTGGACGACGCCTTCATCGAGGGCCTTCGCCAGCGACAAGATCTTGAACGTCGACCCGGGCTCCAGCGCCGACATGTAAGCCGAGTTGAACTCGGGCGTGCGCTTTTGGCCTTTAGCGGGTTCGATGGGCCGGTTCGGATCAAAGCTCGGCCAACTCGCCATCGCGAGGATGTCACCGGTCCTTGGATCCATGACGATCGCGACGCCTTGGTCAGCCTTGTGCAGGTCCACCGCATGCTTGACGGCCTCAGTGGCCGACTGCTGCAACTCTGCGTCGATCGTCAACGTGAGGTTCTTGCCGTCTTTGCGACGTACCGTCTGGCGATCGAGGCGCATGGGCAGGTAGTTCCCTTCGCGATCGACAATGCCCACGATCTTGCCGTTCGTGCCGGACAAGTGTGAGTTGAGGCCCAGTTCGATTCCCGCCTGCGGCGCCTTGTCGCGCATGTAGCCTACGAGAGAAGCCGACGCCTCGCCAAGGGGGTAGCTGCGCCGTCCTGACCGCGACAATCCAACACCGTCGGCCCGCCAGCGGGTCTTGACATCTTGCACGAGCGAAGCCTGGGTGGGGCTGATCGGCTTGCGCCAGTCCACGGGAGCCCTTGCCGTCTCGGCGAGTGTGGCGAACTCGGTGGCCGGAATGCCGGTTGCCGCAGCCAAGTCCATGTAGAATGCGGCGCTTCGGGGCACCTTATCGAACATCACCGTCAGGTAGCGAGTGTCCTCATCCTGAGCAAGCGCGCGACCCTCGCGATCGAGCACAGAGCCTCGCTTCGCGAACTCGGTGCGGGAGACAACGAACCGGTCGGTCTTAGTGGCTCGATCGATGATCTCGTCACGATCAAAGATGTGGACGCGCGCTTGGCTAACGCCAGCCGCGACGAACATAAACGAGCTGACGCCGGTGAGGAGCTTGATTCGCTTGCGATCAGCGCTGTGCGACACGGGTCACCTCTTCGGACGGAACAGAGGGTCGGTCCGGAGCAACAAATCCGTGACTCAGAGCCCAGTTATCCATCGCGGTGAAACCGGTGAGTTCGTTGATGCGCACCCGCAGGCCGCCTTCGACTCGCTTGGCGTCGATGGCCCGTCGCTGAGCCGAGATGCCCTCGCGCCGCGCCTTCTCCACCATCACCTGACCCGCCATGCTGCTCACCAGAAACGTCGTCAGCGCAACGGCACAGAACAGCGTTACTCCACCAACAATGTTGGTGAACACTCTCGATCGCGACTTGGCGCGACGCTTGGTCTGAGAACGGACGGCGATCGGACGAGATGCAGGAATGGCGCTCATGATGATTAACCTGTCGGGGCAACCCGGCGAAGGGCCCGCAGCTTGGCGCTACGGCTTCGCGGATTACGACGAACTTCTTCTTCGGTTGCCGTCGCCGGCTTCCGGTAAACCTCTTCAAACTCGCCGGACTCGGCGAGAATGCGGAACGTGTTCTTGACAATGCGATCCTCGCCGCTGTGGTAGCTGAGGACGGCGAGCACACCGCCGGGAGCAAGGCAGCTCGCCGACTCAATCAGGGCCGAGTCAAGCTCCGTCAGCTCACGATTGACAAGGATGCGAATCGCCTGGAACGTGCGGGTAGCCGGGTGGATTCGCTTGTCTCGAGCTCCGGGGGGAATCGCGGCCAGGACGCACTCGACCAAGTCTTCGGTCGTGCGCAGAGGTTCGCGCTTGCGCCGCTCTACGATCCGGCGCGCGATCATCCGCGCCCATCGCTCGTCGCCGTACTCCCAAAGGGCGGACTCGAGTTCACCCAGCGCCATGCGATTGAGCAGCGATGACGCAGGCTCGCCTCGCGTGCGATCCATCCGCATGTCGAGCGGACCGTGCTCGCGGAAGCTCATCCCTCGGTCAGCGTCGTCGACTTGCGCTGAGTTGAGGCCGAGGTCGAGGAGGTAACCATCGGCCATCAAACCCAGCTGTTGGAGGAGGGTCGGTAAATCTCGGAAATCGCAGTGGTGCAGTTCGATGCGCGCCGGCGAGGTGCCCAGCAAGCGCTCGCGAGCCCGCTCGAGCATGCCCAGGTCCCAGTCGCAAGCGACGAGCGTTCCCCGCGGTGAAAGGTGCGAAAGGAATCGTTCGGAGTGGCCGCCGAGACCGAGGGTGCCGTCCACCACGACGCTTTCCGGACGGAGAGCGAACAGCTGGTCGATCTCTTCCAGCATGACCGGGTCGTGGCGAAGGTGCTTTTCCATGGCGAGGGGTCCGGCGATCAGGCTGCGCAAGCGCAGCACACGACGAAGGGCTTGCCGATTGACAACGGCTACTCCGGCCATTGCCCCTCCATCATCTTTCTCGCTTCGCGGAAGAGGGACCGGCGCTCGGCGCCGTAGTGCAATCGGTCTTTCTCGTACTCGGCAAACTCTTTCTTTGCCCAGATCTCGCAACGGTTGCCGCATCCGACAATCACGACATCTTTTTCGATGTTTGCTTTGTTTCTTAGGCGAAGTGGGATAACAACCCGGCCCTGTGGGTCAAACTTAAGGGCGTCTTCCGCCGAACCGAGCAAGAGCGACGAATACTCGGCGACTCCCTCGTTTAGAGCATCCATGTTCAGCAGCTTTGCGACCATATCCAACCAGATGGCTAGGGGGTACGCCTCCAGACAGCCTTTGGGACCTTGCGTGACAACGAAGTTGTCACCGAGCCGGTCGCGCTTCTTTTTGCTGAAGATCAACCGCCCCTTGTCATCGAGGGACGCCTCATCGGTGCCGAGCAACGGCTCAAATCCTATGGGCAGCCCTGACAATGTGTTCCCTCAAGCTTGGGAAGAGCGAGGTTCATCCTTAAACCCCTCTCTCCCCCGAATCTGGTCAGAGCCCCCGCCCTGTCCCGGGTGGTGCCACCCCCTTCCTGGGGCTGGGCCTCCACTTCACCACCATTATAGTGGGCAGAAATGGGAATGCCAACCCCTTTCACCACTTTTTCCAGACAATTTTGCGGGGTCGAAACAAGGCTCTACTGATCATAGTAGACACGCATCTACCTAGCACGTAATTGAACCTAGACAGACCGGTAAAGTGAGGTCTGGGATAGCCCTTTGAAGAAAGGAGCTAGTGGGATACCCAGGGACTACTTCGCGTGGGCGACGAAGTTCGAGTTGGCCGGGAAGATGAGCCAAGGCCCTGGGATGCGGACGTCTTCTTGGAGTGCGGGAATGTTCATCGGGCGGCCGTCGGCGTATCGCACGTCGGCCCCAAGCTCCCATCCCATCAGCATGCAGGCGGCCGTATCGTAGAGACGCTCATGAATGCCCAACATGCCGCGGAAGCGCTGCGTCATGACCCACGTTCCCTCGACGACAAACGCTCCCGTGCACCGTTGCCGTCCCGGCACCTCGAGTTCGCGTCGGGCGACGCTTTCGCAATAGCCCACAAGGTCGTGGCGTTCGATCTTGCCAGCGGGGATCGGATCGAGCGGAGTGCCGTTCAGATGCACTCCCGCGCCTTCCCCGGTAATGAACACTTCTTCGAGGTCGGGCAGCGCCACGCATCCCGCCACAATCTTGCCCTGGACCACCAATGCCACACTGACGCCCCACAACGGGGACCCCAGAGCGTAGTTACTGGTCCCATCGATGGGATCTACGACCCACTGACCCTCCACATTGGGGGCCTCATAGCCGAACTCCTCGCCCCAGATCGGGGCCGAGTAGAGCTGGGTCAAGCGTCCGCGGAGCAGCTCCTCCACTTCGCGATCCCCGTTCGTGACCACGCTGCCATCGGGCTTCAGTTCTTTGACCAACCGTGTTCGCGCGAGTCGGCCAACGCGTCCAGCGTCAGCCGTGATTTCGGCGAGCTCATCGAGAAAAGGCCGGTCGGTCACGAGCCCGATTATGGCACCCCTTGCATTCGTCCGAGGGGCGGGGTAAAATAATCGAACCTGACGCGGGAGTAGCTCAGTGGTAGAGCTTCTCGTTGCCAACGAGAAGGTCGCGGGTTCGAATCTCGTCTCCCGCTCCAAATTTTAGCGGCGTCTGATTCCAGACGCCGCTTTTCAGTTCAGAGTGGGTCGTTTCTGCTTTCACCGCACCGACATTAGCACGTCGTTCACCAGGTTCTCGAACAACTCCTGTCTTCCGGAGCGAACGATCGGTTCTCCGTTCGCGCGGACGAAGGACTCGCATTCCTCCAGTGACGCGAAGGCGACCGGAGCTCCGTACCGCGCGGCCTTGAGTTCCTTGATGCGGCCGTCCTCATGCATGGCGTGCGCCACCTTCAACCCAATCGCGAACGCATCCATGCCGCCGATGTGGGCGTGGAAGAGGTCCGACGTCTCGAACGACTGCCGACGGATCTTGGCGTCGAAGTTCAGCCCGCCGGTGGTGAAGCCGCCCATGGCCAGCACTTCGAGCATGATTTCCGTCGTGAGATAGAGGTTTGTCGGGAACTGGTCGGTATCCCAGCCGATGAGTTCGTCGCCGCGGTTGGCATCGATCGAGCCCAACGCTCCGGCATAGCGGGCCACTTGAAGCTCGTGCCGCATCGAGTGGCCGGCGAGCGTCGCGTGGTTCGTTTCGATGTTGAGCTTGAAATGCTCGATCAGCCCGTACTCGCGCAGGAAGTTGAGGCACGAGGCGGCATCGGAGTCGTATTGGTGGGTGGTCGGCTCCATGGGTTTGGGCTCGATGTAGAACTGGCCCGTGAATCCGATCTGACGAGCGTAGTCGACGGCCATCCACAGGAACTTCGCGAGTTGGTCCAACTCACGCTTCATGTCGGTGTTCCAAAGAGTGTCGTAGCCCTCGCGTCCGCCCCAAAAGGTGTAGCCTTTCCCGCCGAGGCGATGCGTTGCGTCCATCGCGTGGCGCACCTGCGCAGCGGCGTAGGCAAACACGTGGGGGTCGGGGTTGGTTGCCGCACCGGCCTGATAGCGCGGGTGGCTGAAGAGATTGGCGGTTCCCCACAGCAGCTTGATGCCCGACTCGGCTTGCTTCTGCTCCGCGTAAGCGACGATCTCGTCCAGTTTGCGGCAACTCTCGTCAAAGCTGTTTCCCTCTTCGACGAGGTCGCGATCATGGAAACACCAGAAACCGACACCGAGCTTGGCCATGAACTCGAAGGCGGCGTCCATCGTCTCTCTCGCACTCGACCAGGGGCGGTTCATCGTGCCAACGCCAAACGGATCGCCACCCGTGCCACGCATCGTGTGCCAGTAGCAGACGGCAAAGCGAAGGTGCTCGGCCATGCTCTTCCCACCGATCTGAGCGCCAGGGTTGTAGTGCTTGAAGGCGAACGGGTTTCGGCTCGCCGGCCCTTCGTAGGCGATCGGTGCCGTGACTTCCGGGAAGTAGACCATGCCGAGAATCTACCCGCCTCGGCCTGCGAGAGGATGGTCGAATGTCGAGTGGCGGATGTGTGTAGTGAATGATCACGACATTCGACACGCAACACATCACATTCGTGGAAAAGATCGTCTATCCTAATTATTGGCGGTAAAATGCCGATAGGTGATGATGATGAAGTTTGCAATTACGATGATTCTCGGTTTGGCCGTTACGGCCGCTTTCGCCGCTGACAATTGCGGTATGACCTCGGGTTGCTGCAAGCAGCAGTTCTACAAGGCGTCGGCCCTCGGCTCGAAGGATGCTGAGTTCTTGGCGATGGCCAATGCGATGGCCGCTCAGGCTGAAGGAAAGAAGGTCGCTTGCTGCAAGGCTGGCATGGCCAAGTCGGCTAAGAAGGCCAAGAAGAGCACCAAGGTCGCCATGGCGGCCAAGAGCTGTTGCGCCAAGTAATCTCGTAACGAGAACTTTCGAAGACCTCCGGCCCGATGCGAGCCGGGGGTCTTTTCTATTGACCGCCGTCGATGCCGACCTTGCGGGGCGTTGGCAACTTCTTCAAGAACTCTTTGAATACCGTGCGCGAGGCTTCGAGCGCGGCCTTCAGATTCTGCCTGTTTACTTGCTCTTGCGAGGGCCCCGGTCGCCCTTCTTTGAGCTGAGCCTTGGCCTCGAACTTCTCGAAGATGAACTTCTGAGTCTTCACGTCCCACAGCCAACCTGAGACCTTTGCGTCGGTGATCAAGACACCACCCGGGGGAGGAGGGGTTCCGGGAGGCGTCGAGACTGCGCCTTCCCTACTTTCCAGCTGATCCACGACCAGAAGCGCGACATAGCGCGGCTTCCATCGTTCGATCAACTTGTCGATGACATCCTTGTCCCAACCTTCGAGATCCTCAAGCTTTCGGCCTAAATCCTTCTCAGACAGGCTCATCTGCACCGGTGAAACCGTCGGGATGCCTTTCGCCTCCCAATCATTCACGGTCTGGCCGCGCATCAACAGGCGTACGGACTTGACTTCGTCCTCGTTCAGTTCGGCCTTGAACTGAACCGGAAGCAAGAGCAACCAATCCCGGTTCTTCTTGCTTTGGGGCGCGCCTCCGGTCGAGGCGGCTAACAGCGACACCACGAGGCACAGGAACACCATGCCCCGATTGTAGCTCCGTCGAGCTACCGAACCGACTTCACGGTTCGATAAACGTATGCCAGAACTTCCGCCACCGCTTGGAAGAGTTCGCGTGGGATGAAATCGCCAACTTCGCATTTCTTATAGAGTTGACGGGCGAGGGGCGGGTTCGGCACGATCGGTACGCCATGTTCTTTGGCGATTTCCCGAATGCGCAGGGCGACGAGGTCCTGGCCCTTAGCCACCACCTGCGGTGCAAACGTCTTCCCCTGCTCGTATTTGATCGCGACGGAGAAGTGGGTCGGGTTCGTGATGATCGCATCGGCATCGCGCACGGCCTGCATCATCCGCTTGCTGTTTCGGCGCCGCTGGCGCATCATCGCCATCCGGAGCTCGGGGCTCTGCTCTTGCTCCTTCATCTCTTGCTTGACCTCTTGCTTGGTCATCTTGAGCTGCTTCTCGGTCTGTTGGCGCTGGAAGAGGTAGTCGGCGGCCGCAAGCACGAGCCAAGCGATACCGACCCGAACAAGGATGGTGTGGAGGAGCGAGCCGATCGTGCCCAGCATGACGTAGCTGGGTGCTCCGGCGAGGGAAACCAGTTCATCCCAGCGGGCGCGGATACACGTCCACGCTAGGTAGCCAAACAACAAGCTTTTGAAGGTGGCCTTGAGCCCCTCGACGGTCGCCGGCGCCGAGAACATCCGCTTGAATCCCTGGAGCGGGTTGATCTTGTTGAAGTTCGGCTTGAGGGCTTCCCCACTCATTACGAACCCGACCTGGGCGAAGTTGGCCACCAAGCCCACCCCCATGATGACCGCGAGCAGCGGCATGAACGCGATCAGGGGTCCGCTGACTTGGGTCCAGCCGAACTGCAGCATCGTTGTCGGTGTGACCTCGTCGGGAACCGCGCGGAGGCTCTCGACAAAGGACTGTCGGAACGCGACTCCCAAACCCGAGAAGACCGGCGGCAGGGCGACAATCATCGCGCAAATCATGAGCGCAGAGTTGAGATCCTGCGACTTTGCGACCGTGCCCTTTCGGCGCGCCTGAAGGCGCCGCCGTGGCGTAGCGTCTTCGGTTCGTTCTTGTCCCGAACCGGCTTCGGCCAACTAGGGTGCCTCCCGAAAGGCGAGCGTCAGACCGTCCGCGACAACTTCAACCCCGCTTTGCACGGTCCCAACCAACGCGGGGATGCTGATGCTCAGGGCGATCATGCCCATGATCGTCTTTGCGGGCATACCCACCAGGAACACCTGCATCTGGGGGACGGCTCGGTTGACCAGACCCAGCGCGGCATCGACGACGATGCTCACCGCGGCGACGGGAGCCGCCATCTGCAGGGCAAGCAGCGTCATCTGGCCAAGCAGGGCGACCAAAGACTCTTGGATGGGGCCGGCGATCTCGGTGCTGATCGTCGGCAGACTTTGGTAGCTCTGCAGGAATGCGCCGAGCATCAGGTGATGGGCGTCCACCTGCAGAAAGACCATCAGGCCGAGCATATACTTGAACTGGCCGATGACGCTTACTGGCACACCGGTCACCGGGTTCATGACTTGGCTCAGGCCCAGACCCATCTGCAAGTCGACGATCGCTCCCGCCATTGAGACCGCGTGGAGCACCAGGCTGAAGAATGCGCCGATGAGCAATCCGGACAGGGCCTCGTTGCCGACCACCAGCAGGAACTCACCCATGTCTTGCGGAACCGCGCCCACGTTCGGGCGGACTGCGAACGTCATCGCCATCGACAGTGCGACGGTGATGAACACGCGGATCATGACCGGGAGGTTCGCCGCACCAAACACCGGAGCCGCGATCATCATGCCCGAGCACCGTACGAACACCAGGAAGAAGGTGAAGATGGTGATCGTGTCGAGCGGCATTTACAACCCCACGGGAAGACTCACGCGAGCGGCGTGATCGAAACACGCCACCATGAAG
Source organism: Methanoregulaceae archaeon (assembly GCA_020850325.1). Taxonomy (GTDB): domain Bacteria; phylum Armatimonadota; class Fimbriimonadia; order Fimbriimonadales; family Fimbriimonadaceae; genus JANJUB01. Next base: position 114,310 of record JADZEW010000008.1, on the reverse strand, counting down.
GCCACCAACGTGGTCAGCATCCAGTGGCCCATCAACGCCATGACGATGCCGACTCCGATCAACTTGGGAACGAAGGTCAGCGTCGCTTCTTGGACTTGGGTTACGGCTTGGAACACGCTCACTGCAACGCCGACGAACAGCGTCACCGCAAGCGCGGGCAAGGAGACCATCAGGCCGATCTGCATGCCTTGGCGGCCGATATCGAGGAGGCTGGACTGCTCCATCTAGCGATACCCCTGCAATATGGCGGAGACCACTTGGTGCCACCCATCGGCGAGTACAAAGACGAGGATCTTGGCGGGTAGCGCGACCACGGTGGGCGGGAGCATCATCATGCCCATGCTCATCAGGCCGCTGGCGACGATCAGGTCGATGATGATGAACGGAACGAAGATGTAGAAGCCGATGATGAAAGCGGTCTTGAGTTCGCTGATGATGAAGGCGGGAATCAAGGTCAGCAACGAGACATCCTCGCGCTCGACTGGCTCTTCGCCCCGAAGATCGAGGAACATGACGAGGTCCTTCTCGTAGGTGTTCTTCAACATGAACTCGCGGAGCGGGGCTTGGGCGCGTTCACTAGCGACGTCGAAGGCGATTTCCTTCTTCATGTAAGGCTGCAGGGCGTTGTCGTTCACCTGCTTGTAGGTGGGCCCCATCACGAAGAAGGTAAGGAACAAGCTCAGGCCGATCACGACCTGGTTCGGCGGAATCGTGGGCGTACCCAACGCGCTGCGAAGGAAGCTGAAGATGATGACGATGCGAGTGAACGCCGTCGTGAGAATCAGAATCGCTGGCGCGACGCTCAGCACGGTCAGCAGCGCGAGAATCTGCAGCGAAGCCGCGACGTCGTTCTCCGCTTTGGCTCCGCCGACGCCGATCGAGACATTGGGAATCGGCAGCGCGGTGCCCGTTTGGGCGACGCCGAGGGCGGCGAACACGCCCAGCAAAATCACCAGGGCGGTGCGCGTTAGGGTGGACGGAATCGACCTCATGGCAATCAGGACGGAAGGCGAGAAAGTCGATCGAGGGCAGCCTTGATCGCGTCGGTCGACAGGGAGCCATCGGTTTCCGGCTGGGGCTCGGTGGGAGTCCAGTCCGGGGCAGATTGCACGAGCTCTTCAAAGGTCGTCGGCTCCGCTGTTGGAGCCGGATCGGTAACGTCAGCGAGGCAGTTCACGCCGTGGGTGCCGACGCTCAGAAGCAGTGATCGGTGTTTGACCGAAACCAAGTACAGCGCGCCTCCGGCAAAGTTCGCCGACTCCTCGATACGGATCGACGAGTTCAGTGGCGTCGCGAGATGCTTGTTCAGGCGGTTGGCAACTTTCGGGAGGCCAAACTTCAGCAGCGCGAAGACGATGCCGAGGGCGAGGAGCATCTGGAGGAGCGGCATCACGCCCACCGGTGATCCACCACCGGCCAAGGCAGCGGAGTCGGACTTGGTGCCCAGCGTCTGGGCCGCCGAGAAGGCAGGCATCAGCAGCGAGACCCCGAACAGCCGCCGAAATCCGTTCATTAGGCCGCTTCACCCACCCGCGGTCGCTCTTGCTGGACGATCTCCGTGATGCGGACACCGAAGTTGTCTTCGATGACGACGACTTCGCCGCGAGCGACGAGCCTGCCGTTGACCATCACATCGACCGGTTCGCCGGCGGCCTTGTCGATCTCGATGATCGCGCCGGTGCCGAGTCCCAGCACGTCGCGCACCATCATCTTGACCCGGCCAAGCTCGACGCTGATCTCGAGAGGCACGTCGTAGAGCAGGTTGAGTCCATTGCCCTCGTCAGTCGCGTAGGGGTCAAGACCGTTCTGAAGCTGCAGGAAGGGGGTGTCTTGCGACTCGTCCGCATAGTCGAGACTGGCAATGTACGCCGCGGACTGCGGATCCATGAGCCAGATCATCGTGCCGCTCAGGTCGTCGCAAGACATCGCGACCTGAACGCGGCCCAGCCAATCGGCGCGCTGCAGGTTCGGCGGGAAGGTAAAGATCTGATACTTGACGTTCAGCTCGTTTGCGACGCATACGTGGTTCTTAGCGTTGCCGACGGCGAGACAGATGCCGTTGACCATCGCCTCGAGCACCATCCGGTGGTCGTTGACTAAAGCATCGTCGACCTCCTCGATGACGTCGTTCTTGAGGACCATCACGAGGTTCGCGAAGGTCTCCTGGTTGATCAGGAGGATTTGGCTGTTGTCCGGCTGGTCGGCAAAGGAGAACTGAATGACCACCATCGGCGCGCTGATCTCGGCGATCAGGTCGTCGGCATACGTCTGGACGGTGAGCGGGTTGGCGAAGTTAACCGCTTCCCCCGCCGCCTCCGTGACGGCTTGCGAGATGGTCTGCCAGATTTGGCCCTGCAGATTGCCCAAACGGCTGATGATTTCGGCTTGATTGCTCATGGGTATCAGTCTTCGATGGTGTCGTGAATCGAGAAAACGAGTTTCTTGCCTTTGAGGGCAGGTTTCCCGGTGAACTTGGGAACGCCCTGGACAAGGAATCTAATGTCGTGCTCCGTGCCTTGATTCAGCCGGAGGACGTCGCCCGGCTTCAGCGTGAGGAACGCCGAGAACGGCAGCTTGGCCTTGCCCAGTTCGACAATGCACTCCACGTGCGATTGCTGAACCTGCTCGGAGAGCATCCGGCGGCTCTGCGGAGAGTGCTTGCGCGAGTTGCTGACGAACCAGGTCTGGGCGCTGAGTTTGGTGGTGATCGGCTTGAGCAGCAAGTACGGGATACAGAGGCTCATCGCTCCGCGCTGGTTGCCGATCTTGACTTCAAACAGAATCGTGACGACGATATCGTTCGGCGGGGCGATCTGCACGAACTGCGCACTCGTCTCCATGCCTTCCAGCGCCGGATTGACGATAACCACGCCTTCCCACGCCACCTTGAGGGCGTTGAACATTCGGTCGAGTGCCTGACGCACCAGGGGCTTCTCGATGTCGGTCAGCACGTTGCGGTTGATGGCACGGCCGGGACCACCCAGTAGACGATCGATCATCGTGAAGATCAGACTGAACTCGATTTCAAGCACAGCCTGGCCGGTGAGCGGGGGCAGTGACATCACCGTGAAGACGGACTGGGTGATGCTTCGCAGGTACTCCTCGTAAGGAACCTGCTCGAGGGAGATCAAGTCGATTTGAACCTGAGATCGCAGGTACGCCGAAAGGCCGCTACCCGCCATTCGGGCAAACGTCTCGTGCAGCATTTGGAGCGTACGCAGCTGGTCCTTGCTGAACTTGTCGGGGCGGCGGAAGTCGTAAATCTCGTAGGCGACCATCCCCTTGCCTGTTCGGCCGGAGGTCGCGTTGTTCAGCTGAACACCCGTAGATTGGTTCGGAGTGGTCGATGTACCCTCCGCTCCTCCGTCAGAGAGAGAGTTGAGCAGGGCTTCGATTTCGGCTTGCGAGAGGATGTTCGACACGGTGACTGCTTGCTCCGGTCCCGGGAGACATTCTCCGGGTCATCAGTATCGTTATCGGCAAAGCAACCGGGTTCTTCAGGTCTTCACAGCACAAAACCTGACAAAGTGGTTGAGCGTTCTTCGCGTTGACCGTGCCCTGGGCGTGTATGCTGGGCAGGTGCTAGGAGTGTTAGTGGCAGCGAGCTTGATGACTCAGGATCGGCTTTGGGTCGAGTTTGTGGGAACGCAAGGGCCGGGCTTGGGCAAGCACATCGTGTTCTTGGCGGGGGATGAGGAGTATCGCTCTGAAGAGGCCCTGCCCCAACTCGCCAAGATCCTCGCCACCCGGCACGGCTTCAAGTGCACCGTGCTCTTCTCGATCAACGATCAGGGGGAGATCGATCCCAACCACCGCACCAATCAACCGGGACTCGAAGCGCTGAAGACCGCCGACCTGTGCGTGATGATGCTCCGCTTCCGAACCTGGCCCGACGAACAAATGGCCCACTTCGTCGACTACTGGAAGGCCGGCAGGCCGATTCTGGCCGTGCGCACCAGCACCCACGCTTTCGACTACCCCACCCCCTCCAAGAGCTTGTACACGAGGTTCGGCTGGCGTGGTGGCGAGTGGGCAGGCGGATTTGGGAGGATGATCCTGGGCGAGACGTGGATCAGCCATTGGGGCAATCATGGTAGCCAGGCCACGCGGGGAGTTATCGAACCAGACCATCGCACGCATCCCGTATTGAAAGGCGTCGCCGATGTGTTTGGGACCACCGACGTGTACGAAGCTGCTCCGCCAGCGGACGCGACAATCTTGGTCCGAGGCCAGGTCGTCGAAGGAATGAAACCGACCGATCCGGCTGCGAGTGGGCGCAAGAAGACCGCGAAGGGGGTCGAGCAAGACCTCAATGACCCCATGATGCCGATCGTGTGGACTCGCAACGTCTTCAACGACTCAGAAACGACCAATCGAGTTCTTACCGTCACGATGGGATCCGCCACCGACTTCCTCAACGAAGACCTTCGCCGGTTGCTCGTGAACGGTGCGTTTTGGATGACCAGGCTGGAGAAGCAGATTCCCGACCGCGCCGACGTACGCATCGTCGGTAAGTACGAGCCCTCACCGTTCGGGTTCGAGGGGTTCCGCAAAGGCGTTCGTCCGCGCGACCACGCCAATCAGCCCGAATGAACCCAAATGCGATATAATCGTGAGCGATCTGGCCCGGTGGTCTAGCGGTTTAGGACGCCGCCCTTTCACGGCGGAAATCGCGGGTTCGAATCCCGTCCGGGCTACCAGATATCCTCCCTTTGCGGTTTACTGCAGGCCATGGCGACCGTCCATGATGTTCTGCAGGCGATCGAATCCCTCGCTCCTTCCCGCTTCGCCTTCGGGTTCGACTCGGTAGGATTGCAGGTTGGCGATCCCGCGGCTTCCGTAACCTCGGCGGTCGTGTCGCTCGACCGATCGTTGGGCGCTATCGAGTTCGCAAGGAGTCTCGGAGCGGAGCTTCTGGTCGCCCATCATCCGCTGTTCTTCGACCCGATGCCTCGGCTCACGACGCGCAGCCATCAGGAGCGAACCGCCATCCGGCTCATCGAGACGGGCATGGCATGTATCGCCGCCCACACCAACTGGGACTCCGCCCGGGGCGGGGTGAACGATGCCCTTGCTGCGCGGCTCGGACTGGTGGACGTTCGCAGCTTTGGCTCCGCGGCCAGCGTCGAGATGCGGAAACTGGTGGTCACGGTTCCTTCGGCACGAGCCGCCGCGGTGGCGCAAGCCGCCGGCGATGCGGGGGCCGGTCTCATCGGCAACTACACCCACTGCGCGTTTCGATCCGAGGGTGTAGGCCAGTTCCTGCCCACAGAGGGCGCCCATCCGGCCATCGGAGCCGTGGGAAGATTCGAGGAGGTCGCGGAAACGCGGATCGAGATGACCTGCCGCGCCGAGCTCGTAGGGGCAGTGAACCACGCGATCCGGACCGTGCACCCCTATGAAGAACCCGCGATCGATGTGTATGTGCTCAACGAAGCGTTTGAGCAGCCGGCGGGGCGCGTGGGTGAACTTTCCCAGCCGATGAGCTTAGCCGAGTTCGCTACGTACACCGACCGCGTGCTCGGAACCCGCAGTTGGGCATGGGGGGATCCTGAGCGGTCCGTGCGAACTGTAGCCGTCGTTGGCGGAGCCGCTGATGGCGAGGGGAGGTTTGCCCGCAGTGCCGGGGCGGACGTCTTTCTCACGGGCGAGGTCAAGCAGCACATTGCGCTCGAGGCATCAGAGTCGGGTTTGCCGATCATCGCCGCCGGACACTACGCGACCGAGCAGCCAGGTGTTGAAGCGTTGGCCGTGGCTTTGGCTGGCACGATGCCGCAAGTACGGTGGGAGGTCTTCACCCCACCGCCTGGCCACCACGGCCGGCCCCTCTAGAATGCAAAAAAGCCCGAAGCGAAGAATCGCTTCGGGCTTCCCTGTTGCTGAAGGCTTACTCTTCAGCGGCAGTCGTTTCCGCGTCCGCCTTGGGGGCGGCCGGTTTCGCAGCAACGACCGGCTTCTTGGGAGCAACCGGCTTCGACGGGCTCAGATTAGCAACTCGCCGAGCTGATACCAGCTTGCGAGCGTAGTATCCCGAGTTCACCGAGTCGATCCGAACACCACCCTGGCCGCTGCTCGAGTGAATGAACTTACCATTGCCAACATACATGCCGACGTGGTTGATGCGGCTGCTGCGGCCCGTCTTAAAGAAGACGAGGTCGCCCGACTTGAGGTTCTTCGTGGAGACGCTCTGTCCCGCCCTAGCCATATCTCGGCTCGTTCGCGGCAGTTTCACGCCCTTCGTCTTGTAGACGTAGGTAACGAAGCCGGAACAGTCGTAGCCGCCGTTTGATCGCGAGGTGCTACCCCACTTGTACGGCGTGCCGAGTTGGCTGTAAGCGGTCTTGATCAGATCCGACGACGCAGGTCCCGCGGAGAGCGAGGGACGCGAGCTTCGCTTAGCGACCGTGGTCCGAGGAGCGGCGGCAACGATGCTCGTCTTTGCCTTGGGCTTGGCCGGAGCCTTAGCCACCGTCGTCTTCTTGGATTTCGCCACGACCGTCGAGGTCACGGGCCGAATGAGATCACCTCTCATCCAACCTTCGGTTCCCTTCGGGAAACGCAGCTTGTACCAACCGTTCTCATGGTCGAGGACCTTGACTTGCGTCCCGGCATCGACCGCGGTGATCTTCCCGGCGGTCACCGACGGACTACGACGAATCGTCGAGCCGGAACCCGTAACGATCGCGTAAGGCGTGGTGATTTTCCGCGGGGTTGTCGCCTTGGCCACCGTCGCGGTGGTCTTCGGCAACGAGCCGCCCGGAACCTTCAGAATCTGCCCGATCTGCAACTTCGCGGTATTCACGCCCGGATTCGCCTGTCGCAGCGAACTGAGCGAAACGCCAGCGTGCCGCGCGATGATCCAGTCGTTCTCGCCCGATTTCACCTTGTGGGTGCGGACCGCGGTCTTGACCACAGGGGTCTTGACGGGGGCCTTAGCCTGCGCGATCGGCTTGGCCGGTGCGGCCTTGGCGATCAGCGACGTCGACTTTGCGGGAACCGCGAGTCGTACTCCGACAGGGAGCTTGGCGAAGTTGACGCCCGGATTCAACGCATGGAGCTGTTGAACCGTGGTGCCAAGCTTCTTGGCGAGCGCCCAGTCGAAATCACCGTTGCGCACGGTGTAATAGGTCGTTCCCGATGGCGGTGCCAACGGGGAAGCCTCGGGCCGACGGGCCGGAATGCGCAATTTCATTCCCGGCACCAGACGGTGCGAGTTCGGCAGGCTATTCGCGGCGATTAGCTCTGCGCGGCGAACCTTATGTTGGTTCGCAATCTCCGATATCGTATCGCCCTGCTGGACGGTGTAAGTCTTGTTCTGCGCGCTCGCAACGCCGACGATTAACGTCAACGCAACGAACAAGAACATCTTGCTTTGCAAGACTCTTCCTCCTTGCCCTGGGTAATCGAGCTACCGGAGCGCCCTGAACGCCCCAAAAACTCTTTACGGACGGTGCAGTCTACCTCAATCTCCATCCCAAGTCAACCCCTTTAGATTCGGTTTATCCTAGTAGGATCCCCAGGGTGCACCCGCGAACTGGGCTACAATCGGCGAATGCACCGCGACCGGCTGGGTTGGTACATCGGCGTTTCGAGCTATTGGTTCGCAACCAGCTTTAAGTGGTTCATCCTGTTCTTCCTGCTTTCCGGGCAGGTTCAAGCGATCGTTCCCGGTGGAGAAGCAAACACCTGGTGGGGCCGCATTGTGATGGTCGGTGCGATCTGGGCGATGATTGGCCCGGGGTTGTTCGGCTGGCTCAGCGATCAGTGCCGCTCTCGATTCGGGCGAAGGCGTCCGTTCATCGCGATCGGCGGTGCTCTCACCGCGCTGGCACTCCTTTGGCTAGGAGCCGCCGACCAGGTTTGGATGTTCTTCGTCGGCTACCTCCTACTGCAGGTCGCCGACGACGTCGGCACCGGCCCCTACAGTGCGATCGTGCCCGAGTTCGTGCCGGAGGAGAATCGCGGACGCGCCTCTGGAATCATGGGGCTGCTCAAGCTGATCGCCCAGTTGGTGGCGGCGGTCGTCGGGGTCTTGTTTGGATCTCAGATTCTCACCATGTACGCGATCATGGCGGTCTTGAACCTAATCTGCGCAGTGTGGGTGCTCTACACCATCCGAGACGAGCCGCAGTTCAAAGGTGAGGCGCAGGTCCACAGCGGTCCGCTATGGGACCGGGCTCGGGCGTTTTGGCGGCCGTTCGCGCAGCCCGATTTTCGTTGGATCTGGATCACGAGCTTCCTCAACGCGTTCGGCTTCTACATGATCCTCGTGTATCTGCGTTACTACTTGAGCGACCGCGTGTTGCCCGCGCTGGCCGCGAACTCGCCGACCGGGTTCACAGCCAAACTCGCGGCTGAGCCGCTCACCGCCACGATTCTCGTCGCGGTCGTCATCTCCCTGGTGGGCGCAGTTTCGTCGGTTATCGCCGGACGGCTTGCCGACCAGAAGGGTCGCAAGCGCATCGTGGTCGTGGCCGGCTGGCTCATGTTCGCCTCGCTCGTACCCTTCGCGCTGATTCCGAACTACTGGGTGATCTTGGCGCTCGCCGTTCCGTTTGGTATAGGTTATGGCGCATATCTTTCATCAGATTGGGCGCTTGTGTCCGACATTTTGGGCAGCGATGACGGGTTCGGAAAGAACATGGGGCTGTGGCAGATGAGCGTCGCTACGCCGCAGGTGATCTCCGGTGGTCTGGGCGTGCTGGTCGATACACTCAACGCTCGTTGGACCGGCCAGTTTTACGGCTATACGATCATCTTCATCATCGCCTCGTTCGGCTTCTTGCTCGGCTCGACGCTGATCCGCCGAGTCAAGGGATCGACCTAGCGCGCATAATCGTGCCCGTGGTGTTCCCTTCTCGCGAGCAGTTCATCGAGCAATCGGCGGCGGGCGTACTGGTCCCTGTCTGGTCAGATCTGCTGGCCGACGTCGAGACTCCGCTCAGCGCGTACTGGAAGCTGGCCCACGATGAGACGTACAGCTTTCTGCTGGAGAGCGTGACCGGTGGCGAACAACTCGCCCGTTACAGCATCCTCGGGGTCCGGCCCCGGCTGGTGATTCGCACGAAGGGACTCCGTGTCACCCACGAGACGCCGCAAGCTCGACTCGCGTCGCACCTTGCCGAGGGCTTCGACCCTCTCAACGTCTTGCAGACTGCGATGCGCCCTGGGCTCGACGTACCGGGCCTTCCCAAATTCCATGGCGGGGCGGTGGGGATGCTCGGCTACGACCTCGTTCGGTTCTTTGAGCGACTGCCCGACACCTGCGACGACGAACTTGCCATCGATGACTTGGCGATGATGCTGTGCGACGAGGTCGCGGTGTTCGATCACGCCAAGAACACGCTTCGGCTGATCGTCAACGCGGAGCCCAATGAGGCGGCATACGATGCCGCGGTCGCGCGGATTGCCGAGATGCGCGAGCGATTAGCGGCTCCGCGTCCTCCGTTACCGGGGGGGTCTTGGCCCACGCACCCGGTGATCTCCAACGTCGACCGAGCGGACTTTGAGCGCAACGTCTCCCGGGTGATCGACTACATCGGCGCAGGCGACGGGATCCAGATGGTGCTATCGCAACGGTTCGAGACGCAGGTCGATGCCCACCCACTCTCCGTGTATCGCGCCCTGCGCTCGCTCAACCCCTCGCCCTATATGTTCCTGCTTCGATTCGGCGACATGGACGTGGTGGGCGCTTCACCCGAGATCCTGGTCAGTCTCAACCATCATGAGGCGCGTGTTCGGCCGATCGCGGGCACGAGGCAACGGGGAGCCACCGAGGAGGAGGACCAAGCCCTGGCCGCCGAGTTGCTGGCTGACGAAAAGGAACGGGCAGAGCACATCATGCTCGTCGACCTGGGCCGGAACGACCTCGGCCGAGTGTGCGAGACCGGGTCGGTGCGCGTCGGGCATCTTATGGAGGTCGAGCGCTACAGCCACGTCATGCACATTGTCTCGGACGTGCGCGGCACGCTCGCTGCGGGGCAGGATGGCTTCGATCTCGTCCGGGCTACCTTCCCGGCCGGTACGGTTTCGGGAGCGCCAAAGGTGCGGGCGATGCAGATCATCGATGAACTGGAGTCCACCAGGCGGGGTCTCTACGCGGGATCGGTCGGCTACGTGGGCTACGATGGCGACCTCGACCTGTGCATTGCCATCCGCACGATCCTGACCAAGGACGGCCGGGCGTATGTTCAGGCGGGAGCAGGGATTGTGTACGACTCAAACCCCGCCAGCGAGTTTGCTGAAACCGAGAACAAGGCCCGCGCGTGCTTGCGCGCGATCGAACTCGCTCAGCGAGGCGACTTCCTTTAGCTAGTCGTCATCGTCGTCATCATCATCATCCCACGACCGGCGACCCTCACCCCGGAGTGCCCGGTTTCGGCGACGACGCCAGGAAAGAAACTCATCGTCGGTAACGCTCGGCTTGGTGAAGTACACGCTTCCCAAGTGGATCATCAGTCCGATCCCCCAACCCATGAGGGGATAGAGAGCCCAAAGGCTTGGATCCCTGTCGCCCAGAGCGGTGAGTAGATTGATCCCCAGCAATCCCAGGTTCACCGCGATGTACGAGATGAGATGGAGGCGAGCCGATCGGCGACGTTCCTCGTCATATTCGCGAAGTTCTTCCTTGATCGTCTTGCCCTGGAAGTACTGCTGCTCAGCGCGAGCGATCGCTTCCGGGGCGATCCCCAACTCAGTAGCGGTCTGCTGCAACCGTAACTTCAAGTCGGTCGTCGATTCGTGCGACTGGCGGATGGCCAGCTTGAGGATCTCCTCGACATCTTCCTCACTATTGATTCGGTGCTCGTTCGCCACGTCGGAGGATTTTACGCAAACCGAGGGCTTAAGGTTGCTTGGGAGCGGCGTCGAATGAAGATTCGGGGATCACTTCCTCCACTGCCCCGGTCTTGGGATCGATCTTTGCGATGCGGAACCGCATCTTGTGCGTGGCGTCTTCCAGCGCGTAGATCGCCCCGGCAGCCGCCATCGGCTCCAGGAAGTAGCTCTCCGACTCCGTGATCGGCGTGACGACGCCCGACTCGGCATCGATGAACGCCAGCCGGTAGCGCCCCATGCGCTCGCGATCGGATACGATCGCAAGTCGGCCACCCACAAACACCGGCATCGACTCGTTGTTCTTCAGCTTCGTTTCGAAATCGGTCTTGCCACTCTCGACATCGATGACTCGCAGCCAACTCACACCCCCATCGTCCAGATAGCTGAAGCAAAGCTTCTTGAAATCTTCGGACCATGACGGCGCGGACATGCGGATGAACTTGTCCTGGCTCAGCCGCTTGAGGTCTTTAGCGGAGTACGTGCCGCCCTTGGGAGTCGCCACATAAAGGTCGAAATCATGCCACTGCAGCCCGCCGAATGCTCGTGAGCGCGGCTTGGCCGCGCCGCGGAATGCCATCCGTCCATCCGGGGCGAACGTTGCGGAGTACTGCGAGAGCTCGGGGGTATCCAACATCGGCTTCCTCGAGCCGTCCTTCAGATCGACTTGTACGAACGACATCCGATTGCGGATGCTGTCGCCCTCCCCTACGACCAATTGGCCCTCACCGGTGAATGTCGGACTCTCAAAGTACCGACCCCCGGCCACCCGCCGCGAGCCTGCGGCATCCCGAATCCAAAGCTCGTTCTGCCCACCCGCTCCCGTCGTCCAAGCGATAGCCATCCCATCGGAGGACACTCCGAACGACGCCCCCTCGTGAGAAGGCAGGCCGCGTCGACAGCCCACGACGGCGAGCAATGCCACCGTCATCCAAAGCCAGCGCACGTTCACGGTCGGCCGAGCTTCTGCCACAGGTATCGAATGATGGCGGCTTGAACGTGGGGGCGGCTCGTGTCCTTGCCAATGCCGTGGTCATCTCGCGGATAAGCGAGCATGTCGAACGACTTGCCTTTCTCGATCAGCTGCTGGATGAGCCGCGCGGTGTCCTGATAGAGCACGTTGTCGTCGAGCATGCCGTGGACCAGATACAGGTTGCCCTTGAGCCCGGCCGCGTGGTGGACCGGACTGGTCTTCTTGTAGACCTCGGGATCGTCCTTCTCCATTCCGAGTCGGCGGCGGGTGTACCACTCGTTGTACGACTTCCAGTCGGTGACCGAGGCCACGGCGACTCCGGTATCGAAGACGCCCGGCTTGGTCAGCTGGATCATGCAAGTGAGGAATCCGCCGTAGCTCCATCCCCACACTCCGCAACGATCCGGATTGACGTAGCCCAGCGAGACGAGATAGTCCTTCGCCGCGACCGCCTCATCGGCGTCGATCACACCCAAAGACTTGTGGTAGCCACTGTTGAACTCCCCACCACGGCCCCAACTGGAGCGAAAATCGACGAGCAGCACGACCATGTCGAGCTCCATTGCCGCGTAGTTCTCAAGGTAGCCGCCCCAGGTCATCTTCGCGCTGTTCGCGTACATGTTGCTGAGGAAGGCAGGGTGCTTCTTCGACTTGTCGAGGCCGGGCTTCGTGACGAGCACCGCGTTGATGGTCTCGCCATCCTTCATCTTGAAGGTGACGGGCTCGAAGTTCGCCCACTTGATCTTGCCGAACTCGGGAAGCTGACTCTGAGTGAGCCGCTTGATGCTTGGCTCGACCGAGTACAGCTCGTTGTTGATCTTTCGGTTACTGCAGAGCGTGGCGATCGACTTGCCGTCGTCGCTGACGAGCGGCTCCGAGGCCTCGTCGAACTGCGAAGGGGTGGCGAAACCATCCGGCATTGGGTTGTGGAAAGTTCGCGTGCCACCTGGTTCCACGATCGTGATCTCGGTGGTGAGCTGGGTTCGCGCCATCGTGACTAGGATGAGGCGGTCACTGTTCTTCGGGCGCGTCATCGCGACCACGTCGTGGTCCTCCGCATAGACCTTGGTGACGTCTTTGCCGTTCGGGGTGATTGCGAGCACGGACCGGTTGGAGAACTTGCCGTCCACGACATCGGTGCCGAGCAGAATCTTGCTGCCATCCCGGGTCCACGTCATCGGACGCCAGTCATTCAGGTAGTTCTTCGGCGCCTTCTCTTGGTAGGTCGAGTAGCCCTGGCCGGTGGACGTCGGCACCACGGTGATGTTGAAGTTCATGAAGTCCTGAGACATCCAGCCGATCGCAAATCGGCTGCTGTCCGGAGACCACGAGACGCCCATGCCCCAGTTGTAGCGCGGGATTCCACTGATGAACTTGATGAGTCCCCCGTCGGCGCTCACGAGGCCGTACTGGCTGTCCCAGCTTTGGTCGCCATGCCAGAGGCGCTGAATGTTCACCACCTCTGCCCGGTCCTTCGAGAAGTCCATCATCACGTGGCGGCCCATGCGGCTGCTATCGCTCCACGAGATCGCGATCCACTTGCTGTCCGGAGACCAGTCGAAGCTGTCAATCGTCGCGCCCGGCTTTCCAACAAACGTGAGCTGCTTGACGAAACCGTTGCGGCGATCCATGCGATACACGTTGCTACCCTTCAGGTAGCCGATGTATCGTCCGTTCGGCGAGTACTTGAACCCGTACATGCCCTCGGCGGCATCGACGATCGGCTCGAACTCGCCACGCACATTGCTTCGGAAGGTGCGGCCTTTGTAGCTAAACAAGAACTCGTGCGAATCCGGCGCCCAGGTAAATCCGCTGATGCCGCCGTCGTAGAGGACGGCTTCATCCTTCGCGAGTTGGGTTCGCGTGTCGTCTTGGCGCGGCAGCTCTTCGATCTTTGCGGCTTCGATGATTCGTCGCTTCTCGCCGGACGGGTAGTCCATGATCCAGGCGTCGAGCTTGCGAACGCCGGTCTGATTCCATCCGAAGACGATATGGCGTCCGTCCGGCGACATCGCCGGCGCGGCCGGGCTGCGGCCGTTGAGGATCGGATATTGGTAGAGACGCTCGAACGGAATCTCGCCCGCGATCTTGGGGAGTTCTTGAGCTTGGACACCGGCAAGGCATGTCGTAGCAAAGAGAAGCGCGAACCAGGTTCGGGACATGCAAGGAATCTACCCGGAAGGCACGGCGGCGGGCATACACGCCATGTCGCGCGTGAAGTAGTTCAGCCGGAACTTGAGTTTGCGGACTCCGCGATACTCCTCGATCTCGGGCCGGAAAACGATCCCGATCTCATCGCCACGATCGAGCGCCAAGGCCGCTTCCGCCTGGGTAAAGGTCGTTCCCATAAAGCGTCCGCCCTCATGCAGTTGAAGGTCCATCTGCACGATGTTCTCGTTCTTCGTAGGCTTGATCAAGCTGACCGTCGCTCGCTGAGTGGCAAAGACTGGGGTCGGATTGGCCATACCGAACGGAGCGAGCATCTCCAGCTTCTCGACTGCGTCAAACGAAATCTCGGACCCCGGCAACAGAGCCGACACCTCGACCACCGGCACGAAGTCCTCGGCAGAAAGCCGCTCGCGGGCGTAGCGGTTGAATGCACGCTTTACCGCCTCGATATTCTTCAGCGGCATGCCAAATCCCGCGGCCATGGCGTGGCCACCACCTTGTACGAGGTCGGGGAAGGCGCGCAAGCACTCGGCGAGGTTGAAGCCGGGGATCGAGCGCGCCGAGCCCTTGGCGTCGCCGGTCTCCATGTTGTAGCTCATGACGAACGCAGGTCGGTTGTACTTCTCGCGCACCTTGCCCGCCACCAGACCAATGATTCCGGGATGCCAGCTGCTATGGCCGACCACGATCGCGTACTGGTCCTCCATCCTCATCTGATCGACCATCTCCATGGCATGGCGGATCGCTTCGTCTTGCTGTTCCCTTCGCTTCCGATTGAGATCCTCGATCTCTTTGGCGAGCTTGCTGCACTCCAGCGGATCCTTAGAGATGAGCAGTTGCAGCGCGCGCGCGGCGTCGTCGATGCGTCCGGTCGCATTGAGTCTCGGTCCCAAGGCAAAACCAACGTCACTGGAGAGCAGCGCACCCCCAGCTGCACGCTCACCCAGGTTCGCTTCTTGAATCAAGGCGAGCAGCCCCTCTTTGCGGGTCTGGGCGAGCTGAACCAACCCATGGCGGGCGATCACCCGGTTCTCGCCCACGAGCGGCATGACGTCGGCAATCGTGCCGAGCACGGTCAAATCGAGGAACGCCCGCCGGAACTTGTCGACCGGCATCCCGAGCGTACGCGTTAGGCCCTCGGCAAATCGGAACGCGACGCCGACCCCGCTGAGGTCGCGGAAGGGGTACTCGGAATCGGTGCGGTGTGGATTCACGAGAGCGGTCGCTTGCGGCAGGTCAGGGGGGACGGTGTGGTGGTCGGTGACGACGACGGTCATGCCCGCCTCTTGGGCGGCCGCAACCTGCTCGTGCGCGCTGATTCCGCAGTCGCAGGTCAAGAATACGGAGGCTCCCATCTCCTTGGCCCGATACACCGCGTCCATGTGGATGCCGTAGCCTTCCTTCATCCGGTGAGGTACGTGGGCATGGACGGTACAGCCGATGGTCTCAAGGAAGCGCTTCAGCAGCGCGGCACTGGTGACGCCATCGGTGTCGTAGTCGCCGTGGATGAAGATGAGTTCTTTGCGCTCGCGCGCCCCGAGGATGGCCTTTTCGGCCGCTTCGTAGTCGGGAAGCTTGCGGGGGTCGCCGAGTTCCTCTAGGCTGGGGTAGAGAAACCGGTGTGCTTCTTCGAGATCAGTAATGCCACGCGAAGACAAGACCGCCGCGACCATGGCGGGAATCCCCAGCTCGCGTTGGAGCTTTCTCTCCGCCGCTTCATCGCGAGGCGGGAACACGATCCGCATTTGACCGTCGGGGGTTACCACGCAAAAGATGTTGACATACTTCCACTGGTACAGGTTGGGGTAACTTCGCGCGGATGCGAGTCCCCTTCTTCTTGATCGACGCGTTTGCGCACGGTCCGTTTACGGGCAATCCGGCCGGGGTCGTCATCTTGGAAGCGCCGTTGCCCGACGAGACGATGCAGGCGATCGGCGGCGAGATCAACCAAGCCGAAACCGCATTTGTCTGGCCCGAAGGGTCTCGATACCGGCTACGGTGGTTCACCCCGACGACCGAGGTCGACCTTTGCGGGCATGCCACCTTGGCATCGGCTCATGCTCTGGGTAAAGGCGTCGATTTCATCACCCGTTCGGGGGTACTCACCGCCCGCCAAAGCCCCAACGGATGGGAACTCGACTTCCCCGCCGAGCCTTTCGATGAGAGTCAGGACGCGATCCCCGGAACGGCCGCGCTCTGGACCGGACGCAACCGCATGGACATCCTCGCTTTGCTCGAGAACGAAGACGCCGTCGTGCAGTACGCACCGGACTTTCTGGCTATTCAAGCGATGCCCGCGCGCGGACTGATCGTCACTGCTCCGGCCAAGAACACCGAAGCAGACTACGTTTGCCGGTTCTTTGCTCCGCAGGTCGGCGTGCCCGAAGACCCCGTCACGGGATCCGCACATTGCGGCCTCTCGCCCTTTTGGTGCGCAAAACTCGGCAAAACTGAGTTGTTGGGCTACCAAGCGTCTGCCCGAGGCGGGTATGTTCGTACGGAAATGCGGGGAGAGAGGGTGCAGCTGTCCGGTAAGGCCATAACCGTGGTCGAGGGAACCTTATGCCTGTAAAGTGGTCGGTTCGCGAAGCCCGGTTTCCCGAGGATGCCGACGTGGTCCGTCAACTGATGCATGACTACGAGCGCGACATGGGCGAGAAGTTGTGCCTCGATGGCTTTGAGGAAGAGCTGGCCACGCTCCCCGGACCTTATCGACGCCCGGGCGGCCTCATCGTGCTTGGCTTCCTGCAACGGACCGCGGTGGCCTGTGGGTGCATTCGTCCTTTGACGGGCAAGACCTGCGAAATGAAGCGACTCTATGTCGCTCCCGACGCCCGCGGCCAGGGAATCGGCCGGGCGATTGTCCGGCGGCTCCTTCGCGAAGCGCGGCTGCAAGGCTATCGCGAAATGAAGCTGGATACGCTTGAGCGCATGGAGCCCGCGATCAAGCTCTATGAAGATATGGGCTTCCAACGCTGCGCGCCCTACCAGCCACGTCCGATCCCCGACGTCGTGTACTTCGAGCGGGCCGTCTAGCCGACAAAAGGTGGGCGAGGGCGTCCTGCCCTGGTTTGGATCGCCCCGCCCGAGAGAACTCGCGAAGGTGCCCTCCCCGAAAGGAAAGCTGGAACCCGGAGGAGATCATCTTTACCGGTCCCCCTTACACGAGCGGGTCGCGGCACAGTTGACGCGAACCCACTCATAAGACCACTGGCCTCTGGTGATTCGTTCGACTCTACGCAAAAACGCCGACGAAATCGAGCCGCTTGCCATCAGCTTGCCGACTGACGCTACGGAACGCGTCGTGGGCGACCAACGCCACCACCGTCGGCGCGGTCAGCGCCTCCTCGAGCGAGACCAACCGTACGTTCGTGTATTCGACAAGTTCCTCCGGCAACTCGTGGATGAACGGCTCGCAGATGAGAATCTCGGCATCGTCGTGCTGAGCGACCAATACTGCGATCTCCACGGCCGGTGACTCACGCAGATCGTCCACGTTCGGCTTGAAGGCCAGTCCGAGGATCGCAATCGGCCCGACGGCCGCTTCATCGAGTATCTGCTCGACCACCTCGTGCGGACGCTGGTCGTTGACCGAACGGGCCGCCTTCATGAGAGGCGTAATGTCCGGCGCTTTCTCGATGATGAACCAGGGATCGATGGGGATGCAGTGGCCGCCGACGCCGATGCCCGGCGCAAGGTAGTTAACGCGCGGATGCAAGTTGGCGAGCTTCATCGCGCCCCGTGGGTCGATGCCCATCCGCTCGCACACCTTCGCCATTTCGTTCGCGAGCGCGATGTTCACATCGCGGAAGGTGTTCTCCATGAGCTTGCACATCTCGGCGGTCACCGAGTCGGTGCGGTGCAGTTTGCTCGTGTCGACGACGCTCGCGTACAAGTCGTAAGCGCGCTGGGTCGCACGGTCGGTGGTCCCGCCGACGATACGGTCGTTCTCTTTGAACTCCTTCAGGATCGCGCCGGGGATGACCCGCTCGGGGCAGTGGACGAGGTCGTAGTCGGTCTCGTGGTCGAGCCCGGTGGCTTCCTTGAGGATTGGGGCGATCAGGTCGAGACACGTGCGGGGCGGGCTGGTGCTCACGAGGATCACGAGATTGCCGGGCTGAAGCACCTTGGCGATCGAGCGGGTCGCGCTCTCCACGTACTCCATTTCCGCGGTCTTATCCGGCTTGATCGGCGTCGGCACCGCGATGAAGAACACGTCGGCGGGCACGGGCTCGGTGGTCGCCGAGAAAAGTCCGGCGGAGCGCACCTCGGTGTACCACTCAGCGAGGCCCTCTTCGAAGATGTGGACCTCACCCGCGTTCAGCATGTCTACTGCGCGCTGGTTGACGTCAACGCCGACGACCCGGTATCCGGCATGGGCGAACTCGAGGCTGGTAGGCAGGCCAATGTAGCCAAGCCCATACACGGAAAGGGTAGTAGTTGAACTCACGGCGGCCTCAGAGTGTACCTTGGGGAGGGTTGGTGAACCTGAAGCAGGGGTTCGGCGCGGCACGTTTCATCCCGCGGCTACGACGGACGGGATGTAGCGCTTCGCTCACCCACAGGGCCAGATCGTATCGTCATTGCGGCGGGATGCCCGCCCGTCGCCGAACCTCGGCCATTCGCTCCTGAACCCGCTTACGAAACTCCTCGCTGAGCTCATCGTACGGCACGCCTTTCGCACTGAGACCGCTCACATCCGTTGCAGTGAAGTCCCATCCCTGCACCGAGTTCAGCCGGAGGCTCGCCGTGTAACGTCGAAGCTTGCCTGGTCGATAGCGGAGGGACTCTGGAATCGGTATCCCCAGCGGCAGGCGTTGCGCGGCAATCTCATCCAAAGTGAGCGCCGCCCACATCTCTCCCGTGCGGTTCACGAGCGCCCCTTCGCCTACCTCTACCGACAAGTTCAGAGTCAGATTGGGAGGAAGATCGTTGGGATACACCTGCGTCGGCTCGCTCTGGAGCGAGTTCTGGAACCGGTCGGTCACGCCCGCCGTCCACTCTCCCATCTGGTTGAAGTGACGCCGGTCGAACACCATGTGCTGGAGCCAGTTTCGTTGGGCGGGATTCATGTCGGCGTACGCCAGCTTGCCGGTGCGCTCGAGCCCCGCTCGTTGCGTCGGACCGGCAAGGGCGATCAATCGCGCCATCCCCGTGTTATCCCAGATCAGTTGGGGGGAGAAGAGTCGGTTCAGATAGTTCTCGACCGCCATTTCTTGATGCTGGTCGGTTTGGGAAAGGACTTCGATCAAGGCGGTCATCGAAGTCACCTCGTTCTGCCGCGTTAGACGAGTGAATCGTCCAACCGCGGGACGGTTCACCCGGATCGCATGAGAAAGTGCTGGCTGGTGCGGTCGAATCACGACGCGAGAGGCGGAAACTTCGATAGCGTGCGATCGCGCGAGTCCCGACTGCATGAGCGCGAGAGGGACCTCTGAGATTGGCGCAGGCCACAGCCCTAGCAGCTCGTCGGACCACTGAGCAATGACCGGACGGTCTCGGAATGCGCTCCACGCGGCAAGACTCTCGCGCCAGAACGGGGCGAGCGGCTCGTACTTCTCTGGCTGTTGGAGGCGGTCCCAGACGGCGGGAGTCCACTCCGCTCGATTCTGCGCCAGTACTATCGATCCGGACTCGAACGTCAGATTCGGAGTCCCGCGGTCAGGCTCGTAGGGGTTTGCGCTACGAGGAACCGGCAAGCTCACATACTGGTTCAAGAGATGACCACCGTCTCGGTCCGCGAAGATCAGCTGAATCCGCATGGTGCCCGCAAGTTGCGGTGTCACCAGTACCAAGATCGATGATGGCGTCGTTGGAGCGGGGGTGATGAGGTCGAACCCTCCATTCGTTCGGGGAGGTGGACTACCCTCCAATTGAGCGATCGCCCTTGCGTACCGGTTCTGCTCTTCGGCAAAGGCGCGGTACATCTCATCGAGGCTTGGTAGGGCGAGCTTACGTTGGCGACGGGTCGGATTCGTGCTGAAAACGGTCGTCGCGTTATACGGGAGCGAGGCCAGCGTCGGGATGCCAATCCGCTCGATCAGCCGACGACCGAAGCGATTCGCGGGCGCGCGGTCGCCAAGTGACTTCATCTCGGCCGCGTTGATTCGGGTGGGATCTTTGGTCAGCACCTCCTTGCGCATTGCCGCGAGAGCTAGCGCATGGGCTTCCTCGAACGGCTGATCGATCTTGATCTCCGCGAGCGCGGCCTCGAGCCGCTTGGTGCGATAGGCCGCGTCGATCGCTTGGTCTTCAGCTTCTTGCTTCTTGGTCCTAGAGAGAACCCATTCCCCACGAGTCTCTGTCCAGGTTGCGTTCACCGCTTCCGCGATGCCGTCCATGAGTTCGCGCACGGGGCGCTTGGGGCTGGCGATGCCGACGACATCCTCGCGTACGCTCGCCCCAGCGACGAGCTTCCTGTTCGCGCGCTGGCCGAGTTCAGGAAGCAATCGCGAAAGCGGAGCAACCGTCGCCGGGACTTCGATCTCCGCCTGAGCCACCACCACGAGGACCAGCGCTAGCATGGCCCATCATAACAACAACCACGCCTAACTGTCAACCATGCGCGCAAGTTGCCGGATTGAGCCGGCGTGATAGGCCATGTGTGGGATGAGGGCCATGGCCCCTTTCAGCCAGTCTTCGCTGGGCCATTCTGGATTTGAGGAAAGAAAGGCGAGAACACCCGCATACTCCCGGCGAATCGAATCCCTAAGATCCTTCCATTCCGACTCCTCGAAGGCCTGCCGAGACCATGACGACTCCCAGTCTGGGGTCGGATTCTCTCCGCGAATGAAGCCGTTCGTCAAACTCAGGATGTAGTTCACATGGTAGGCATGCGCGGCGCAAGAATTGAGTCCTGGCGCTACCTGACGAGAGGCTGCCTCTGCTGATAGACCCTCGAGAAGCTGAAGCAACCCATCTTCGCGCTCGAGGATCCAGGTAGGGATCCCTTTAGGCTGCCCCTCGAAAACCTCAGCGAACAAGGCGACCATGGCCGCATTGTAGTCAGGACTCACGCACTTGCCCCCTGCAGATACTCTTCCAGCCGACGGCACTCGGTCGCGGTCGGATCGGCGTAGAGGCGGATCGCCCGAGCCAGCGCCCCCGCGGTGTCGATGTTCGTCACGCACGGAACGCCGCTCTCGATGCAAGCGCGGCGGATTCGGGCGCTCTCGTCGCTGGCCTGTCGACCGACGTGGGGGGTGTTGATCATCAGGCTGACCTCGCCGGAGGCGATCAGGTCGAGCAGGTTGGGCGAGCCTTCCTGGATCTTGGCGGCATCCCGGCAGCGGATTCCCGCATCGCGCAGCGCGTTTGCCGTGCCCGAGGTGGCGATGATCGGAATCCCGGCGGCGACGATCTCCCGCGCAACTTCGACCGCCTTGGCCTTGTCGGCGTCGTTCACCGTGAGGACTACGTCGCCGTGCTCGCGGAAGTGGATGCCGCTGGCCACCAGCGCCTTGTACAGCGCAGCCTCGTAGCGGAAATCGATCCCGAGAATCTCTCCGGTGGACTTCATCTCGGGGCCAAGCGACGGCTCCACCCGGGCCAGCTTCTGGAACGAGAACACCGGAGCCTTGACCGCATACAGAATAGGCTCGGGGAAGGTCGGAACTCCGGCGATGAACTCGGATTCGGGGATAATGCGTCCCCCCGCGTGGGGCGGACACGGCCCCGCCTTGGCGGCTTCGCGCACCGACTTAGGGTCGAGCACCCACAGGCCGCCCTCGTAACCCAGTTCGCCGAGGGTCTGGCCCATCATGCAGCGCGTGGCGAGATCCACCATGGGAATGCCGGTGACCTTGCTCAGGTAGGGCACCGTGCGGCTGGCGCGAGGATTGACCTCGAGGACGTAGGGTCTCAGCGCGCCATCCGGCCCGGGGGCCACCACGAACTGGATGTTCATCAGACCGTGCACGCCCAGCGAGCGGGCGATACGGCAGGCGTCGAGCACCATCGCGCGCTGGACTTCGGGGGTCAAGGAAACGGGCGGATACACCGCCATGGAGTCACCGCTGTGGACACCGGCTCGCTCGATGTGCTCCATGATGCCGGGGACGAGGGTGGCTTCACCGTCGGAGATCACATCGACCTCGGCCTCGATACCCATCAAGTACTTGTCGACGAGCACGGGTTGGCCGGGGTTCGCGCTTTCGGCTTCGCCGTAGAAGGAGCGCAGGTGAGCTTCGTCATGGACGATCTCCATGGCTCGACCGCCAAGCACGAAACTGGGGCGCACGAGTACGGGGTAGCCAACCTCGGCGGCAACACTCACGGCTTCCTCTAGGGAGCGCACCGCGCGACCCTTGGGACGGGAGATGCCGAGACTTTCGAGAAGGGCCTCAAACTGCTCGCGGTCTTCGGCCATGGCGATGGCCGACGGCGAGGTACCGAGGACCTTCACGCCCGCGGCTTCTAGGCCATCGGCAAGGTTGATGGCAGTTTGGCCGCCGAACTGGCACACCACACCGATCGGCTTCTCGTGCCGAACGACGGCCAGAACATCGGGAAGCGTGACGGGTTCGAAGTAGAGTCCGTCACCGGTGTCAAAGTCGGTGGACACCGTTTCGGGGTTGTTATTGATGATGATGGCGCGGTAGCCGAGCGCCTGCAGAGCCCAGATGCAGTGAACGCAGGAGTAGTCGAACTCGATGCCCTGGCCGATGCGGATCGGTCCGGAGCCAAGAACCAGAACGGTCGGCTTCATCAAAGCATGATTGTGACATGGTGGCCGGTGGTGTGGGTTTCGAGTCAGGCGCTCTGCGCGGTACAACGCCCCCGCGCGCCTCGTGGTTTGTCCGCTGCTGCGCGGTACAACGCCCCCGTGCGCCTCGTGGTCTCATCCAGTGCGAGCCAAACCTGCGGCGTACTTTGGGTAACGTGAGCATACAGTCTGGCGTGAGAGCTGGACGGAGGCGATAGTGAAGCAATATAGCGCTGACAAGATTAGAAATGTGGCCATTGTAGGCCACGGCGGTTCCGGCAAGACGATGCTCGTCGAGCACTTGCTGTACACCGCCGGGGCCGTTGACCGGGTGGGCTCCGTGGATGCGGGCAACACCCAGAGCGACTACGATCCGCTCGAAATTCGCCGCAAGATCAGCATCAGTGCCTCCATCGTTCCCTTGGAGTGGCACGATCACAAGATCAACCTGATCGACGTTCCGGGATACCCCGACTTCATTGGGGACCTTCATGGGGTGGCCCGTGTCGTCGAAGCGATGATCATCGTCTGCGAAGCCAAAGCCGATTTGGACGTGGGCTTTGAGCTGGCATGGGAAGTCGCCGAGCAGTACGGCCTCGCCAAGTGCATTTTTGTCAACAAGCTGGAGCGCGACAACGCCGACTTCGACGGCCTCATCAACACGCTGCACGAGCGATACGGGCGCAAAGTCGTGTGCGTGCAGATTCCGATCGGCCACCAAGCCGCCTTCAGCGGCGTCCTCGACCTGCTGAACATGAAGGTTTACAAAGGCAAGGACCGCGGCGTCGAGATGGAAGAACTGCCGACCGGCTACGCCGAAGAAGCCGCCGAGCGGCGCGACAAGATGATGGACGCGGCCGCCGAGGGTGACGACGAACTGGCGCTGAAGTATCTCGAGGGCGAGGACCTGAATCCGCTTGAGATCGAGCACGGCCTTCTGGTTGGCACGGAGAACGGCAAGGTCGTTCCTGTCCTTCTCGGTTCGGCGATGAGCGGTATCGGTGTCGCCACGCTGCTCGACCGGATCATCGGCGAACTTCCCTCCCCCAAAGACAAGCCAAAGGACTTCGAAGGCCGCGAACTGAAGCCTGATCCCGATGGCCCGCTGGCCGCGTTCTGCTTCAAGTCGACCGCCGACCCGTACGTGGGCAAGCTCAACTACGTGCGCGTCTTCAGCGGCACGCTTAAGCACGACATGAACGTGCTGAACATGAACCGCGAGAAGGAAGAGCGGTTGCACAACATGTACTTCGCGCACGGCAAGGGACAAGAACCGGCCCAGAATGTCATTGCGGGGGATATCTGCGTGCTCGCGAAGCTCTCGGACACCCACACCGGCGATACGCTGACCACGGGCAAGGATAAGATCATGCTCCCGCCGGTCGAGTTCCCGGATCCCATCTACCGAGTGGCGATCAAGCCGGTGGCGAAGAGCGACGAAGACAAGCTCGGTCCGGCGCTGGCCAAACTCCTCGAGGAGGACCCGACGCTGAGGTACGTGCGTGACGCCGAACTGCACCAGGAAATCCTGGAGGGCATGGGCGACATCCACCTCGACGCGACCATCGAAAAGTTGAAGACCCGCTTTGGGGTCAGCGTCTCGACGGAAGAAGCCAGGGTTCCGTACCGCGAAACCATCCGCGCCGCCTCAAAGGCTCAAGGTCGGCACAAGCGCCAGACCGGAGGCAAAGGGCAATACGGCGACTGCTGGATCGAACTCTCACCCGTCGGCCGTGGCGAAGGATTCTCGTTCGACAACAAGGTTGTCGGAGGCTCGATTCCGAAGAACTTCATCCCGGCCATCGAGAAGGGAATTCGAGAGACCATGGACCACGGATTCCTCGCGGGATTCAAAGTGGTGGACGTGAAGGCGACGGTGTATGACGGCTCGTACCACGACGTGGACTCCAGTGAAATGGCGTTCAAGATCGCGGGATCGCTTGCGTTTAAGGCGGCGGCAGAGAATGCCAACCCGGTCATTCTCGAACCGATTCTCGAACTCGAGGTCGATGTGCCGGACGACACCGTCGGCGACGTGGTCGGCGATCTGAACGGGCGCCGTGGTCGCCTGCAGGGTATGGATCCGATCGCGGCAGGCAAGACGCGAGTTCGAGCCCAGGTGCCGATGGCGACCATGACCCGATACGCGCTGGACTTGCGCTCAATCACCAAGGGTCGAGGCCGGTTCCGGCAGAACGTATCGCACTATGACGAGCTGCCGCATCCGGAGCAGCAGGCGCTGATGGCCGAGTATCAGAAGCGCCGCTCGGACCACGAATCGGATCACTAGCCGTGCGATTGTGGGATGTGGGATGTTGAGGGCGAGTGTGGGATGTCGAATGTAGGATGTCGCTGGACTCCTGATCTGAGTTTGGATCGCATGCGACTTCCCAGTTCCCGCCAGCCACATCCGACATCCCACATCCCGGATTCCCATGGATAGCAAAACCGTCTCAAGTTCCCGCGTGATCATGTCCAAGGTCATGGAGCCGACCGACGCAAACTTCCTCGGGAAGGTGTTTGGCGGTTCGATTCTCTCGCTCCTCGACTTGGTGGCTTATGCGACGGCATCCCGTTTCGCCGGCAACATCTGCGTTACGGCGTCGTTCGATCGCGTCGATTTTCACGAACCGATCGAGGTCGGGGAGTTGGTCATCTGTGAGGGACGTATCTCCTACACGGGTAGAACGTCGCTCGAAGTGACCATCGAGGTGTTCGCTGAGAATATCTTCGAGCAGAGGCGGCGGCGTACAAATACGGCTCGGGTCACGATGGTGGCGATCAAGGAAGGCAAGCCGACGCCGGTGCCGGCACTGGTGTGCGAGACTCGCGAGGATCGGCTCCTGTTCCTCGAAGGGCAGCTTCGGCGAACCTATCGCGCGCAGCAGCGAGAGGAGCTCGCCGCGCAGGTGGAGTCTCTTCAGAGCCTCTCGGATGAGGATTTGATGGCGCGAATGCCGTAGTTGGTGTGTTAGTTTGTTGGCTTGTAGGTTGTTGGTCTGTTGGGCCGATTGACCCCGGAGGGTCGAAGATCTTAGCCCCGGGTCGCCCGGCGGGGTGCCAGATCACATGTACAATGCGCGCATGGAGCCGCTGGCGCGCTGGATCCGGAGGGAGTTCGACTGGTCCGTGCCGTGGCCCGTCATCGTTTCGATGCTCGCCGGTTTTGGGATCGCGTGTGTCTGCTGGTTCATGATCGGCGACCCATACCCCTGGGTGAGTGTCGGGCTCGGCGCTCTGTTCGCAGTCGCCGGGTCTGTTCCCATGGCGCTCCACCACCATCGAAATCACCGCCGCGTCAAGTTGAGTGGACTCGTTCTTGCCTCGCGGCGGGGCCACCTGAGCGAGGCGATCGGACCTCGCGCAGAGCAGCTCAATGAGGCCGCCCTCGATCTCGAACAAATCGTCAACAGTTTGGGTCAGGGCGGCGCTGATACCCTGGATCGGAAGAGGCTCATTGCCCGATCAAACGAACGATTCCGCCGAGCGTTTGATCTGGCACTCGGAGCAGCGGCGGCCTACTCGTACACTCGAGAAGGGGCCGAGCGGCAAATTGACGCGGATCTAGAATGGCTCCGCCAAGTTCGACAGCATACCGAGAAGCTCTTGCTGAGTCCCGACCAGTCCGAAGAGAGCCTGGAGAATCTCCATGAGCTGGAGGCCCTGGTCGCCGCCCGAGAGGAGGCGATTGAAGAGCTCGGATTGCGGGGGTGAGTGTTCTGGCCCCCCTCCGGGGTGCGGGTTGGTCCGCGAACTATACGCTGGGTCGACCGGCGTTGACCCAGGGCTAAGCTCTAAGACCCCTTCGGGGTCCAACACACCAACAAGCTAACAGGCCAACACGCTATCAAGCCCAACTAGCCGTTCAGAGCTTCTGCGCCGCCGACGACTTCCAAGATCTCCTTGGTGATGTTCGCCTGGCGCTCGCGGTTGGCTTTCAGGGTCAAGTTCTGGATCATCTTGCCCGCGTTGTCAGTGGCACTGGTCATCGCACTCATGCGCGCGCCGTGCTCCGAGGCCGTCGCTTCCATCAACGCCTGCCAAACCAGGCCCATGAAGTAGCGCGGAAGTAACGTGTTCAAGACCTCGTCCGCATTCGGCTCGAACTGGTAATCCGTCGAGCCGTGGCTCTCCTCAACGTCAGGAGCCTCGATCGGCAAAAGCTGCACAACCTGCGGAACCTGGCGGATCGCCGAATAGAACTTGGAGTAGCAGATGTACACCGCGTCGACTTCGCCGCTCGTGTACAGCTCCTTCACCTTCTCGCCGAGCACGAGCGCATCTTCATATCGCGCGCCCGCCGACGGAACCGAGTGGGCATAAACCACGTTGATGCCCCGCTTGGAGAAGAACTGGTTGGCCTTGCGGCCCACGGCGAGCATCACCTTCTCCGTCTCAAGGGATCGGAGGAAGTCGCCGCCCTTGCGGAGCAGATTCGTATTGTAAGAACCCGCGAGACCACGGTCGGCGGCGATCATAACGAGCGCCACCCTCTTGACCTCGCGCTTCTCCATCAGAGGATGCTCGGGCAGTTCGCCGGCACCGGCCAGGGAAACCATAATCTCCCGCAGCTTGTCGCTGTAGGGCCGAGCTTCCATCACGCGGTCGGTCGCCTTTCTCAGGCGCGCCGCCGCCACCAGCTTCATCGCGCGGGTGATCTGCTGGATATTCTTCGCGGACTTAATCCGCTGACGAATCTGCTTCAGGTTAGCCATGGATGCTTACTTGAACGAGGCCGCGAACTCCTTGCAAGCCGTAGCGAGCGACTGCTCGTTCTCCTTGCTCAGAGCCTTCGAAGACTTGATGCCTTCGATGATGTCCGGATACTTCTCGTGGACGTACTTAAGCAGTCCCTTCTCGAAGGGCGCAACCTGTTCATTGCTGAGCTCGTCGAGCACGCCCGAGGTACCGGCATAGATCACGACGATCTGGTCGGTCACGTCATACGGCGTGGCGAGGTTCTGCTTGAGCAACTCGGTAAGGCGCTGGCCGCGGATGAGCTGCATCTGCGTAGCGCGGTCGAGGTCCGAAGCAAACTGGGCGAACGCCTGCACGTCGCGGAACTGCGCCATTTCGAGCTTCACCTTACCGGCGACCTGCTTCATGGCCTTGATCTGCGCGTTACCACCGACACGGCTAACCGAGATACCGACGTTCAAGGCGGGACGGACGCCGGCGAAGAACAGGTCGGGCTCCAGGTAGATCTGGCCGTCGGTGATCGAGATGACGTTCGTCGGAATGTACGCAGACACGTCGCCGGACTGCGTTTCGATGATCGGCAACGCGGTCAGCGAGCCTGCGCCTCTTTCGTCCGACAGCTTCGCGGCTCGCTCGAGCAAGCGGCTGTGGAGGTAGAAAACGTCACCCGGATAGGCTTCGCGGCCCGGCGGGCGGCGGAGCAACAGCGACAGAGCGCGGTAGGCGACAGCGTGCTTGGAGAGATCATCGTAAACGACGAGCGCGTGGCGGCCGTTGTCGCGGAAGAACTCACCGATCGTCGCACCAGCGAAGGGCGCGAGATACTGCATGGCGTTCGAGTCCGAAGCGCTAGCGACGACGACGGTCGTGTACTCCATCGCGCCGAACTCCTTCAGCATCTGGACGACGCGTGCCACGTTCGACATCTTCTGTCCAATGGCCACGTAGATGCAGTAAACCGGGTTCTCTCCGGAGCCCGGGGCATGGGTGTACTTCTGGTTGATGATCGTGTCGACGCAGATTTGGGTCTTGCCCGTACCGCGGTCGCCGATGACGAGCTCGCGCTGACCGCGGCCAACCGGGATCATCGCGTCGATGGCCTTGATGCCGGTTTGGAGAGGCTCCTTAACGGGCTGGCGGTCGACAACGCCGGGAGCGTTGATCTCGAGCAGTCGGAACTCTTCGCTGGCGATCGGACCGCCACCGTCAATCGGCTGTCCGAGCGCGTTGACAACGCGTCCGAGCATGCCGTTGCCGACGGGGATCTGGATGATGCGGCCGGTTTCCTTAACCGGGTCGCCTTCCTTGATCGCGTTCGATTCACCGATCAAGACCGCGCCGATCGAATCCTCTTCGAGGTTCAGGGCCAGGCCCATAACGCCGCCGGGGAACTCGAGGAGTTCACCCATTTGGCAGTCGGGCAGGCCGTGCACGCGAGCGATGCCGTCGCCAACCTGCAAGACGGTGCCAACGTGCTGCGTCTCTACGCCGCGCTCAAACTTCTCCAGTTCTTGCTGGAGAATGCTAGTGATTTCATCCGGTCGAATAGCCATGGTCGTTTAGTGTTGCTTGAGTAAGTCGTATTTGAGGCGGTCGCGGAGGAGGTTCAGCGAACCCCGCACCGTGCCGTCCAAGACGTAGTCGCCGACGGCGACCTTAACACCGCCCATAAGGGCGGGTTCGATGCGGAAATCGGGTTCCACGGTCTTCCCGCTTTGCGAGGCGAGTTTCCCGATGAGGGCGGTCTTCTCTGCTTCGGTGAGTTCCACCGCGGAAGTGATCACCGCGTAGAGCACGGAACCTCGCTCGCGACGCATGCGCACGTACTCTTCGCGGATTGCGTCGAACTCGCTTTCGCGTCGCTTGTTCAGCATGAGCCTGAGCATCGACATTGAGAGTGCGGTAACGCGGTCAGAGAAGAGAAGCTCGGCGATCCTCACCTTGTCGTCGCGGCTGATCCGAGGACTCTGAAGGAACCCTCGGAACTGCGGGTTGTCGGCAGCGAGACTCGAGATCGCGCCGAGATCGCTCTCGACGGCTTCGATGACGCCCGCATGCTCGGCCGCATTGAAGAGCGCTCGCGCATATCGTTTCGCGACGCGACTATCCATGCTTAGCCGGGCACCTCGACCTTGTCGATGAACTCAGCGATGAGCTTGCGGTTCCGATCGGAGTCCACATTCTCGCCGAGAATCTTCTCGGTGGCGCCGAGGGTGAGATCGACGACGTGAATTCTCAGGTCGTTGATGACCCGATTCTTCTCGTTCTCGATGTCCGCCTGAGCCTTGTGCAGATACTCATCGGCCCGCGCACGCGCATCGGCTTCGAGTTGACCTCGAAGTTCCTGAGCCTTGCGGATTTCCGACTGAATCTGCTCGCGAGCCGCCGATTCGGTTTCGACGAGACGTCGCTCGTAATCCGAGCGCATCTGCGTCATTTCACTTCGCAGCGACTCCGCTTCAGTGAACGTGCGCTCGAGCTCATTGGTTCGCCCACTGATAGCGTCCCCAAGAGGTCCGATGTAAAACGATCGGATCACCGGGAACAAGATCAGCAGCACGCCGATGGCCGAGATGGTCTTACCTGGATCGAGAGAAATGCCCTGTTCAGCGAGCTTCGTGAGGAAGTCGATGTGGACATTCTTCGAGACGTAAAACCCGCCCGCCATCATCACGATGCCGATGACGAGAATCACCGGAAACGGAAGACCTGACGACGATTTCTGATTTGCCATAGGTTTCAAGGAGCGGGCAGGTGCCGAGGAAATCCTCGACCCCTACCCGTTCGCGCGGTTGTGCCCCGTTTAGATCTTGAGCGAGCCGGGGACGACGAAGACGGTGAGCAGGAATACGAGCTCGACGAACGCGAGCGCGATAAGCATCGCCGTCTGGATCTTACCGATGGCTTCTGGCTGGCGGGACATGCCCTGCATCGCCGAATAACCGATAAGACCGAGACCAATGGCGACACCGAGTGCGGCGAGGCCGATACCGAGACCAAAAACGTGACCAGTCATTGTTGTTCTATATCCTCCTGATGAGCTCCCAAAGCCTTTCAGCTGGAAATTGTTGTTAGTGCGCCCCCGCCAGTTCACCGTGGCTGTGCTCATGACCCTCTTCCTCGTGGTGCGTGACGAGCGAAATGTACACGCAGGTGAGAAGGGTGAAGATGAGCGCCTGCACCACGCAGGTGAGCAGCTTGACCGGCAGCAAGAAGAAGCCGATCGGGATGTACACGCCCGCGCCCAACTCATTCATGGCAACGACGGCTTGGTGGCCGCCTTCGATGTTGCCGAAGAGTCGCAGCGAGAGCGAAACGTTCTTCATCACCTCGGAGATCAGTTCGATCACGAAGATCATCAACGAGATGAGAACGAGGCCGCCGCCCAGCTTGGGGCCGGCGAAGTGGCTAAAGTGGCCTGCCACACCATTCGCCTTCATGCCTTCCCACTGGACATAGCCGATGGAAATGAGCGCGAGGGCGAGGTTGAAGCTGAGGTCTGCGGTCGGGGCGGTCGGGAAGAACAGCGAGACAATGTTCGACACGAAGATGATCATCCACAGCGCCATGATCAGCGGAATGTACTTCCGGCCATGGCCGCCGATGATGCCCACCGTCATGTTCTCGATGAACAGGTAGAGCTGCTCGGTCCACTGCGTGGTCCACTTCTTGAAGACCCGATTGTTCAGGCCTTGCTTGGCGTTCGCCAAGAAGAGGAAGAGGATGACGACGACGATGCCAAGGTAGACGAAGAGGCCCTCGTAGCTGGCGCCATGTGCACCACCCTCGCCTCCGGCTGCTCCGAGCAGCGTCCCTGCTGTCAACACTTCACCCATACATAAAAACGGGGCGCTAGTCTTGCGACTGCGACCATCCGACCAGCGCGAAGTATACCAAACCCAAACCGATCAAAAAGTGGTTCAGCGCCGTCGGGCCAAGATTGCGCATCGCAAAGCCCAAGAGGATGAGCACCGGGAGCTTGATCAGGAACATCACGACCGTCACGAACGCACCGAAGCGCGCCTGTGGCTTGTCGGCCATGGCATTCCCCAGCAGCCGGATGATGAGCCAGAGCGCGAACATGTTGAAGGCGGTGCCGAGAAGCCCGGCCGCCATCCCGATCGCGCCCATCGAACCGCCGATGCCGAAGCTCGCCCCGACTGCGATCAGGCTGCAGATCACCCAGAGCTTTGGATCCTTGATCGCGCGCTTCACGAGTTCTGCCGATTGAGGATCACGAACGCCATCCCGATGCCGGCGATCGCGCCGATCATCATGGCGATGCCCTTCGCCGACTCCCCGCCGGTCGATTGGTCGATGAAGTAACCGACGGCGTAGCCGAAGAGTGGCAAACCGATGATGGTGTAGGCGATAGAAAGGCCGACGCCGAGGCCGCGCGCGCTCTCCCGGTCGCTCGCCAGTTGCCGCTTCGTCTCACGCTGCTGAGATTCTCGGACGGCCTTCGATTCTTGCACCCGCCCTTCCAGCCGCTTCATCCGCTCGTCGAACTCAGCGTCGATTTGGTCGCCCTTCGACTCGACCTTGAGTTCGTCGGCTTGTCGCTGGAGTTCCTGCAGACCTTTCTCGATCGGGTCCTCCGGCTCCGGCAAATCGTGGCGGTCGTCCGTCATAAAGGAAAGGTACCTGCCTTGGCTGTGGGATGTTGAATGTCGGATGTCGCGGACTCCGCACAACATCCGACAGACAACATCCCACAGCCGCCCCACGCCAACATGTCCCGCGAACCTCTCGACACCGAAATCCAGTTCCTCAAAGGCGTCGGCCCGAAGCTCGCGCCGTTGTTCAACAAGGTCGGAATCAAGACCGTCCGCGATGTGCTGTATCACCTCCCGCGGCGCTACGAGGACCGGAGCCACCTGCCTCCGCTCAGTTCGCTCCGCCCGGGTGATTGGGCGACTGTCCGCGGGCGGCTGACCGGCCTCGATGCCCGGCCGATTAGCGGCGGACGCGTGATCATCAAGGCGATGCTGTCGGACGGAAACTCGGGCATCCAGTTGGTGTGGTTCAACCAACCGTGGGTTCGTAAGAAGCTGGAGGCCTACCGGGGTGAACTCATCGCCTATGGCCAAGTCAAGGAGGGGTCGACCTGGCTGGAGATGGCCTCTCCCGAGTACGAGCTCATCGACGAAGACGGGGGCGAGGCCTTCGCCCGCATCACGCCGGTGTATCCGCTCACGGAAGGGTTGGGCCAGCTCTTCGTCCGGCGCGCAGCGGCTTCGGCGCTCGACAACTATCTTGGCCATGTCGTGGATCCGCTGCCCGAGAACCTTCGCCGTCGGTACGAACTGCCCCCGCTCGATTGGTGCCTGCAGGCGATCCACCGACCCCAGAGTGACGATGACCGCAAGGCGGCACGCCGCCGCCTGGTGTTCGAGGAGTTCTTCGTCATGCAGATGGCCCTCGCCATGCAGCGGGCAGAGACCCATCAGGAGCCGGGCATTGCCTTCGCGATCCCCGAATCGGTCCATGAAGACATGGCGACGATGCTTCCCTTCACCCTGACCGGAGCGCAGCAGCGGGCCGTCGGCGAGATCTTCGACGACCTCCGCCGCCCCGAGCCGATGAACAGGCTGGTGCAAGGCGACGTGGGTTCGGGCAAGACGGCGGTCGCCGCGTGCGCGATGCTCGCGGTGGTGCGATCGGGATATCAGGCGTGCCTCATGGCCCCCACCGAGATCCTCGCCGAGCAGCACGCGATCAATCTGCGAAACATGCTGGAGCCGCAGGGCATCACGGTGGCCGTGCTGGTCGGCAAGATGACCGCCGCCCAGAAGAAGAAGGTGTACGAGCAGGTTCGCGCTGGCGCGGCCCACGTCGCTGTCGGCACTCACGCCTTGATTCAAGAAGGCGTCGAGTTCTCGCACCTCGGACTTGCGATTATCGACGAGCAGCATCGGTTCGGCGTGCTGCAGCGGGCGGCGCTACGGGCGAAGGGGCTGGGCAACCCGGACGTGCTCGTCATGACCGCGACCCCGATCCCGCGTACGCTGACGATGGCGCTCTACGGCGACCTTGACCTTAGCATCATCGACGAGCTGCCGCCGGGGCGTACGCCGGTCAAGACCCACTGGCGCCCCGCCGTGGATCGGCCCAGGGTCTATGAGACCGTCCAGGAGTTGGTCGCGCTCGGCCAGCAGGCTTACGTGGTGTGTCCGCTGGTTGCCGACTCCGACAAGATGCAGGCCCAGGCCGCCGAAGACCTCTACTACCGCCTGACCCAGTCGGTCTTCTCCAATCTAAGAGTCGGGTTGCTCCACGGCCAGCTGAAGTCCGCCGAAAAGGAGGCAACGATGGAGGCTTTTCGCCGCCACGAGCTGGACGTGCTGGTGAGCACGACGGTGATCGAAGTGGGCGTGGACGTTCCCAACGCGTCGGTGATGATTATCGAGGACGCGAATCGGTTTGGGTTGAGCCAGCTGCACCAGTTGCGGGGACGCATCGGACGCGGAGCCGCCCAGAGCTTTTGCATCTTGATCGCCGATGCGAAGAACGACGAAGCTCAGCGCCGGATGGAGACCATGGTTGCGACCTCCGACGGCTTCAAGATCGCCGAAGAGGATCTTAAGCTCCGCGGGCCTGGCGAGGTTGCCGGAACCCGCCAACACGGCAATCTCGACTTGAAAATCGCGGACTTGATCCAGGATGGACGCCTCCTCGAGGAAGCCCGGGGAGCGGCGATGAAGCTGGCCGCCTACGATCCGTTCCTAGAGAAGCCGACGTACCAGCTATTGCGCGCTAAGGTGCTGGAGTGGCGGGCAAAGATCAACTCGATGCCCGTGGCGTGATCGACAGGCTCGCTGGCACCTTAACTCGTCAATGCTAGTACAATTACCTGAAATCCCCCCCCCCCCCGAAAATTGTGAAACGTACTTGGAATTTAGTGGAAAGTGCGCTAATATTCGCGGTGGAGGTGTCAAGACGATGAAATCTCGACAGACGTTCTCACTGGTCCTTACCTCAATCGCACTGCTGTTAGTATCGATTGCGTTTGCGGGCCCCCTTTATCCGGAATGCTGCAAGTACACGGATGGTCGCCCGGGCGGTCCTTGCTCGGCATCAAGTTCGTGTCAACAGTGTTTGGCGGCCTGTGACGCTTACTGCTCGGGCACCGGCTTGTCCCAGTGTTACAACTGGTGCCAGTTCTATCGATGCTAAGGCCCGGTCCCCTTCGGTCCAAGCCAGTTCGGCTGGTCGTGGTCGGACTCTTGGTCGTTGCCCCCGCCCTGGGTTACCTAGGGTGGAGGGCTTATGTTCGAGACGATAGCTTGGTGGCCAGGGCTCGACGATTAGGCTTCGACACTGAGGACTATATCGACTTGGTGGGGCTCACCGAGAAATGCTTCGAGTTGCGGCTCCCCTTGTCAGACGCGGAATGGGAAAGAGCGAAGAGGTACTTGTCGAGCGACAATGATCGCTTCCGCAACCGCGCTCAAGCGCTGTTGCGTGCTCAAGAGAACACGGGACGCCGCGAAGAAGCCATCGCACTCGCGCGAACCATGCTCGACGACCGAGAAGAGCACGTGGCGGCGGGAGCGCTGGTCATTCTGTATCGAATGAATGTCCCAGATCGCAAAGACCTAGTCGCAAAGTACGAGCAGGATCCTCGACCCGCGGTGAAAGAGATGGCAGTCGCGCTCGAGACAATCCCATACATGCCTCGACGTGACCAAGGCTTAGAGTAATGAAGCGCTCTGCCTTTACTCTCGTTGAAGTTCTAGTCGTCGTGGCAATCATTGCCGTCCTTGCCGCTTTGACGTTCCCCGTCTACTCGGCAGCCAAGCTGAGAGCGAGAGATACGACGTGCCTCGCTAACCTGAGGCAACTTGGCGTTGCGCTCTTAGGATACAGCGTTGACCACAACGACTTTCTTCCAGCAGAGTCTTCAACCCCGGTCAACCCTCGCATCCCGCATCCGTTCCTCAGCGCACTGAAGCCCTACGGAGTTGTAGAAGAACAGTTGAAGTGCCCTCGAGATTACTTTATCGACTTTGGCACGGGCGCTGTCCACTGGGACAACAATCACTTCAAACGGTGTGGGTCAAGTTATGAGTTCAATATTGTCCTCGGCAAGTACTCGGTGTCCGGTGTGCCCAATCCCTCGAAGAACTTACTCGCCTCGGACTTCTTCCACTTTCACAGCGCTCCCTCAGATGCCGTCCAATGGTTCAACGTTCTCTTCTTTGATGGACACGTGAAGAAGTCAGATTGGGCGTCAAGGGCCGAGTTCGCCTTCAACACGAGTCCCTAGCTCGATGAGGGCCCCGCGATCCTCAAATGAGAGCCAAGCGGGTGTAACATAGCCCCATGAGCGAACCGCAGAAGGTTCTTGTCGGCTACAGCGACCGCGAGGTCAGTCTCCTTGCCAAATACGGCAACCGTCACGGCTTGATCGCCGGCGCGACCGGCACGGGTAAGACCGTCACCCTGCAGACCCTCGCCGAGGGGTTCTCCGACCTCGGTACCCCAGTCTTCATGGCCGATGTCAAGGGCGATCTCTCCGGCCTTTGCCAGGCCGGCGGCGGCAACCCGAAGGTCGAAGCCCGGCTCGAGCAGCTCGGGTTGACGGGTTCGCGGACCCATACGGATTACCCGGTGGTGTTCTGGGACCTCTGGGGCCAGCAAGGCCACCCGATCCGCACGACGATTTCCGAGATGGGGCCGTTGCTTCTCGCGCGGCTGATGAACCTGAACGACGTTCAAGAAGGGGTCCTCAACCTTGCGTTCAAGCTCGCCGACGACGAGGGGCTGCTGCTTCTCGACCTCAAGGACCTTCGCTCGATGCTCACCTACGTGGCTGAGAATGCAAGCCAGCTGACGAAGACCTACGGCAACGTCAGTGCCGCCACGGTGGGCACGATCCAGCGCAACCTGCTCGTGCTGGAAGAGCAAGGGGCGGACCAGTTCTTCGGTGAGCCCGCACTGGAGCTGAACGACCTGATGCGCACCACGACCAGCGGCCGTGGCTACATCAACATCCTCGCCGCCGATAAGCTGATGCAGAACCCGCGGCTGTACAGCACGTTCCTGCTGTGGCTGCTCTCCGAGCTGTTCGAGGAGCTTCCCGAGGTCGGCGATCCCGATCATCCGAAGCTGGTGTTCTTCTTCGATGAAGCCCACCTGCTTTTCAGCGATTCCCCGCCCGCCTTGGTTCAAAAGGTCGAGCAGGTGGTCCGGTTGATCCGATCGAAGGGCGTTGGCGTTTACTGGATTTCGCAGAATCCGCTCGACATTCCCGACACGGTGCTCGGCCAGCTCGGCAACCGCGTGCAGCATGCGCTCCGCGCCTTCACTCCGCGCGACCAGAAGGCCGTCGCCTCAGCGGCGGACACGTTCCGCGTCAATCCGAAGTTTTCGACCGCAGAGAAGATCACGACGATGGGCGTCGGCGTGGCGCTCGTCTCCTGCCTCGAAGACGGCGGCGTGCCGATGGAGGTCCAAGAGACGTTCGTGGTTCCTCCGAAGTCGCGAATCGGCCCGTGCGATGCGACGGTTCGGCAGGACACGTTCAACTCCAGCCCGGTTGGCGGCAAGTACGACAAGCTGGTCGACCGAGAGTCGGCCCACGAGATTCTGAAGGTAAGAGCCGAGAAGGCTGCCGCCGCTGTGGCCGAGGAACAAGAGGAGATCGCCGCTGAGAAGCAAGCCAAAGCCGAGGCGAAAGCCCAGGCCGCGCCTGCTCGTCGGGGCGACTCGGTGATGGAGGCGATGGCGAAATCAGTGCTGCGCTCAGCGGGGTCTCAGCTAGGGCGATCGCTCGTCCGAGGCGTGCTCGGAGGATTGCTCAAGCCGACCCGCCGCCGATAGACGATGCTCTACATCCTGTACGGCCTGCTCGCCGTGTTGTCCGCGATCATCGTGGCCGCCGAAATGGCGACCTTTTCGACGCGGCGCGATCGATTACTGGCGCTTGCCGAGCAGGGCGATCGTCGGGCGAAGCTGGCCGTCCTTTATCTGCGCGCGCCTCGCTGGTACCTTGCCGGTTCGCAACTGGCGATGACGCTGACTTCCACGGTGATGGGGTTGCTCTCAAGTCGGCTATTCAGCCAACCACTGAGCGTCTGGTTTGAGTCGCGCGGCCTGAACCCGGCGTCCGCCCAATCCGCTGGCTTCTGGACCGCGACCATCGCTCTGACCTTGTTGCTGACCGTGTTCGTCAACCTGCTGCCCAAGAGGATCGCGTTCGCCTACGCGGATTGGACCGCGATGTTCTTCGCGCGGGCGGCGTGGATTTGGATCAAGGGCACGGGGCCGATCTTGAAGGCGCTCAACTGGACGGTGGATGCGTTCGCCAAGACGCTCCGCCTTCGGGACACGGGGGATAGCGATTTCACCGAGCGGGATGTGCTGACTCTCCTGCGCGAGGGCCGCCGCGATAAGCTCATCGATCCCAGCGAGTTCGAGATTGTGCGCAATGCCCTCGCGCTCAGCGATCGAAAGATCACCGAAGTGATGACGCCTCGGAACCAGATTGCCTGGATCGACTTAAACTCGAACGATCCGGCTCACCTAGCCACGCGGCTTAAGGTCGATCGTTCGCAGATTCCCGTTGCCGAGGGGAATCTGGACAACGTCGTCGGCTACGTCAAAGTCCGCGAGCTTTTGTTCGCCTATCCGAACCCGACGCTCGAAAGCGTTCGCGCGTGCCTCATGCCGTGCATGAGGATTCCCAAATCAGCGACCGCGCTCCAAACGTTGAACACGCTCCGCGGCTCGCAAGCGCGCCTGGCGTTCATCGGCGACGACCACGGCCACATCATTGGACTCGCGTCGCTCAACGATCTCGTGGAACTCGTTCTGGGTGAGATCGTGTCCATCCACTAGGCTAGCGCCGCTTTCGCTTGGCGATCGCCAGCCCGATCGTAACTCCTGCTCCATCGAACAGCAAGTCGATCGGAGTCCCGTACCGTGTGTTGATCGTCGACTGGCGAATCTCGTCGAACACACCATGGGTCAGAGCGAAGACCGCGGCCAGTATGGCCGCGTACTTGTAGCCCCGAGCGGATCGGTAGAGGCAGAACGCCATCACCCCGTAAAAGACCACATGGACAGATTTTCGGAAGGTCCAAACGATCGCGTCGACGACCTCGGGCGAGAAGTAGTCAGACAGCCATCCGCGCATGGGAGTCGCGCTGCCCGCGTTACCGCTCACGTAGGCGATCAACGCCCCCATCGCTAGCGCCGCCAACAGGAAGGTGCCACGGCGGATCTTTTCCTCGCCCAGTTGCTTGAGCGTAACGCCCCCCGCAATGAGGATCGTGCCGATCAATCCGATTCTCGTTACCGCGACGACGGTCTGCATTCGTTCCGAGACTTCGAGCGGCTCAAACGAGCGCAAGTACGCCAACGCAAAGAGTGCGGCGTAGGTCACCGTGCTCGCGACCGCTGACGCCTCGAGCGCGGGCACCCGCATCAGCAACGAACCCACGATCAGGGCCATCGCGACGACCGGCCACACTGGGATATCGATGGCATTCATGGCGAGGCCATAGGCCGCCGTGCCGACGAAGCCGAAGAGAAACCACGCAACGAGCCTCATGTGGGAACGCCGGAACGAAAGTGATGAGCTAGGGATTCGCAGGCGGCATGGTGGGTCCAGTCCAGCGTGATCGGGGTCACCGATGCAAAGCCATCGGAGACTGCCTGAACGTCGGTCCCGGGCTGGTTCCGATCCATGACCACAACACCACCCTGCCAGTAGTAAGGCCGATTCCACGGATCGTGGCGAACCTCGACCCGGTCTTCATAGACCCGCTTGCCCATGCCGACGACCCGGGTTCCTCGCAACTCGATCGGTGCGATCGACGGGATGTTCACATTGAGGAAGGTCAACTCGGGAAGCGGAGCGGTCACGAGCAGTTCCCAGTTCTCGCGCAGCCACTGCTTCCCGGTCTCATAGTGGATGGGAGCCCCGGAGACGAAACTCGCCATCGAGAGGGCAACCGAACGGATGCCGTTGATACACCCTTCCATGGCTCCGGCGACGGTGCCGGAGTAAGTCACGTCGAAGCCGAGGTTGGGGCCGTTATTGAAGCCACTCAGCACCAGGTCGCACCTATCGGGCCAGAGGACGGTGAGGGCGATGTTCACACAGTCGACAGGTACCCCATTGACTTCGAGGGCTTCGTGTCCGAGCGACGTCACGGGCCTCGCTCGGAGTGGGTCATGCAAGGTCATCGCGTGGCCGCACGCGCTGCGCTCGCGGTCGGGTGCAACGACCTTGACGGTCCCGTAATCCTGCGCGACCTCGACGAGCGCCCTCAACCCCTCCGCCTGGATTCCGTCGTCATTGGTGATGAGGATGCGCATCCCGTAAGGTGTACCCGCGTGAGCCCCAAGGTTTCTTGCCGGGATCGAATCTGCGAGATACCAGTTTTTGCTAACTTGACCCGCCGGGCCCGAAGGGTTCGTGTACCATGGTGGGGAGAGATTTTCATGCACTACAAACTTGTATCGATTGCTTTGGGTTTGACCATTTCTGGCAGTGCGGCGGCGATCACGTTCTCGAACGTCACGTTTCAGGCTCCGCCTCTTTCCGACGGTGCCACGTTCAACACCTCGGGTAACTCAATCAGCTTCTTCGTTCCGAGCGCAATCGTAGGCGATCCCGTCGATCCGCTCCGCGCCGGCGTCCTAACTATTGAATACGATGTCTTTACGGCCGCGCCGGCTTACGCCGCGCAAGTTGGAGTGAACCTCGGAGTTGCCCTCGCAGGTTCCGGCATGGTCTCTTTCCTCGAGCAGGTTTACGAGATTAACTCGCTGGGCAATGAGATTGGCGGCCCGATCGGTACGGCCAGCCACACCTTCAATCCCGGCGGCGCGACCAACTGGAACGGCACGATCACGTTTGATCGTCAGGTGGAGCGATTCCGCGCGAAGAAGTTCTTCGAGCTTTCGGCGGTTGATACCGTCGACTTCGACCTCGCCGCGATTGGCCTCGTCAACCAGAATGTCCAAGTCGTTCCTGAGCCGGCAACGTTGGCCGCACTTGGAATCGGCGTGACGGCTCTCCTGCGTCGCAAGCGCAAGAACTGATCGACGACATGTCGAGATCAGGGGAAGCAGAAACGCTTCCCCGTTGCCCTAGGAAGGGCGCTCCACTGTAACCGGCGCACCGTTCACTTCCTTGCCAGTTTTGCCTGGAAAGTGAACGTTTGGACACGATTGGCATTTAAATTGCATAGAACAGATTAGGGATTGGATATGAAGACACTCAAGTTCATTTCTATTGGTATCGCGCTCTGTACGGTTACCGCCGCACACGCAGCCTCATTCTCAAACATCATCGTCGAGGCTCCTCCACTGTCGGTGGGCGCCACGTGGACCTCTCTAGGCAACTCGGTCAGTTTCTTCTTGCCGAACGCGATTGTCGGCGACCCGGTCAATCCGCTCCGCGCTGGCACGTTGAATATCCAATACGACGCTCACACCCCCGGCCCGGCGGTGGCGAACGAAGTGGGCATCAATCTCGGCGCCGCACTTGCGGGTTCGGGCACGATCTTCTTTCAGGAGCAGATCTTCGAACTCGACAGCCTGGGCAACGAAGTTTCCGGCGGTCCGATTGGCGTGATCAGCCACGTGTTCAACCCAGGTGGCCCCACCAACTGGTCAGGCACGATTAACTTCAGCCGTTCCGTTGAGCGAATGAGGGCTAAGAAGTTCTTTACGCTTTCGGCGACCGACACTGTCGGATTCGATCGTGCCTCTATCGGCCAAGTTAATCAGAACATCCAAGTCGTTCCGGAGCCAGCCACCATGGCCGCCCTGGGAATCGGTGTCGCTGCCCTAATGCGACGACGCAAACAAAGCTAATCCCTCTGATCATCCCTGTATGAGAGCGCACCCCTTCGTGGGCGCGCTCTCATTTGCGTCTGTCTATCCGCCAGTCGCGTAGGTGATGAGTGAGACTTCGCGCGCTCCTCTTTCGAGCAGGGTTCTGGCGCATTCGAGGGCGGTACCGCCGCTCGTCGTCACATCGTCGAGCAAGAGGATCGACTGATCCTTGACTCGATCATCGGCCAGAAAGGCCCCTTGGAGGTTGTTCAGCCGCTCGTCCGTACTGAGTCCCACTTGGGGCCGGGTCGGTCGGATACGCCGAAGTAGCCCTAACTGAACCTCGGGGAACGCCTCGGCGAGCAGCTCGGCTTGATTGAATCCCCGTAGACATCGTCGGCTCCAGTGGATCGGCACGGGGACGACCGCATCGACCTGATCCACTCCAGTCCGCTCCGCCAACTCGGCCATCTGACGGCTCATCAGCGCGGCATGGGAAGTTACTCGGTCGTACTTGAGCCGCCGCACCGCTTGGGCCGCACGGCCGGTGTAGTCGAGATAGGCAACTCGGCGAGTTAGCGGTCCCTCTGTCAACGACGGTTCGTCCGGCAAGGGCTCCATCTCCGCGGCGCACCGCTCGCAGATGACGGCTTCGCCGCTCCTTGCGCATAGGGCGCACTTGGTCGGATAGAAGATGGCCAGCCAGTCCATATCGCCCTAGAACAGTTGCTCGATGAGCAACTGGCTGGCAGAATCGAGCCGGCTATAGTCCTCGATCTCGAACCGTTGGCCGTCGACGCTCTGGATCAGGAAGCGACCCGGCGCAATCTCTGACGAGGAGTCACGCCAGTTGCGCACATAGAACTGGATGGGGCCACGCGACGTCAGCACGTCGAATGTCCACAAGCCGCCCTCCTGCTTCACCGAGTTGAGCTTCAAGATCTTTGGGGTGAAGTACCTCCAGTCGATTTCCTGCTCAGCGACCCTCCGCGAGGCATGATCGAGTTCATCGAGCGATCGCACAATGCCGACTTCCTTGCCCTCCCCATCCTGAAGCGAGAAGTAGCGGTCAGGGTGAGACAAGGGAAACACCCGCCGTAAGCGCGCACCAAGGACACACCGATCGCCCTCGATGATCGCCCTCATGTCCGACGATCCTTCCGGGCGATCCAAAGTAAGGCTGCTGCCCTCCAAGTAGCGAAGATCGAGGTATTCCATGTTCACAAAGCAAATCCGGCGTCACGGACCCTTTGACGCACGTCATATCGTATCATAAGGAGCGTTAGGAGTTTAGAACGATGAGAGGATCCAATCCGACATTGCGGGAAGATGTTTTTCACCGCGTAGCCGTTACGGGGCACGACTCGTCGGCAACGATGACCGTCAACGGGGTGATCATGAAGTCCAGCCTGTTGCTGCTCTTCTTGCTCGCCGGGGCATCGTACACGTGGTACATGGTGGCTTCGAATCCGGCACAGCCGGAAGTGTGGATGCCGTGGCTACTCGGCTCGTTAATCGTAGGCTTCATCCTAGGCCTCGTGATCTCGTTCGTGCCGAGAACCGCCGCGTTCTTATCGCCCGTGTATGCCGTGGCGCAAGGCGTCTTTCTTGGCGCTCTTTCGTCGATGCTGAACCAGCGCTACGAAGGCATCGCCCTCATGGCGGTTGCCCTCACGATGGGCGTATTTGTCTCGATGTTGCTGGCGTATCGGGCGGGGCTCATCAAGGCGACGGAGAAGTTCAAGTCGGTCGTGATCGCATGCACGCTTGGCATTGTCGTAACCTACGGACTTACGCTCTTGCTGGGCCTGTTTGGGGTGCAGGTGCCCTACATTCACAGTTCAGGGCCGATCGGCATCGTGTTCTCGCTGTTCTGTATCACGATTGCCTCACTGAACCTAATCATCGATTTCGATTTCATTGAGCAGATGCAGGCGCTGGGTGCCCCGAAGGCGACCGAGTGGTACGCCTCTTTCGGACTCCTGGTCACCGTCGTGTGGCTCTACATCGAGATTCTGCGGCTGCTTGCCAAGCTTCGCCGCTAGTCGGGGTACCAGCCGAATCGCGACATGTCTACCCGTCCCTCAAGGACGGGTATTCCTTCTTTTGAGAGCAAGTTTTCTTGCTCGCGAGCGAGGGCGGGGTCACGCTTGTGAACCGGTAAGTCACCCGATTTCGCGACGACCCGCCACCACGGAGCATCGGGCGGACACGACGCCATCCACCGGCCGACCAGGTAGCCGCTGACGGGTTGCGACAGGGCTTGGCCGAGGTCGCCATACGCCACGCAACGTCCCGCCGGAACGCGACGGACCCAATCGTAAAGCTCCTGAACGAGTTCACTTGCCATGTCAGGCGGTGGACACGTCCGAAGTGTCGCGGATGCTGCCAGCGACGTGGAACCGGAGGTTCGGTTCATTCTTGTTGAACTTCGCCTTCACCCATCCGGTCTCGACCATCGCCTCAAGGACTTCAAGCGCCTGCCCCACTCCCTGCTCGTCCCCTTGGTACATCGACCTCAGTTCGGCGAGCAGGGGCCGGGCTTTGTGCGTCTTGCCGAGGGCGTGGGTCACGACCCGGTACAGCCCATGCATGGGCAACGCCTTGCCATCTTTGCGGTAGCAGAGCACGGGCAGCACGCGGCCGTCGCTATACACCGGGATGGGTACCCGCTCGGCGCCGTGGATGTCGAGCCGAAACTCGTTGAACTCGTTGATCTTCCAGTCGTTCTGGCCGGGGAAGAACTTGGAGGCGAACTCCTTGATCGCGGCCACGCTGAAGACCCCCACGGACGCAAGGCCGGGATCGTCCTGAGCGAACCCACCCGTGCCCAGCCAGCGGAACGCCTGTCCGGGATCGAGTTCCAGCCCGCTCGCCCTGGCGATCTCCGTCGTATGTTGTTGGAGATCCGTAAAGATG
The DNA here is from genome assembly GCA_020850325.1 of Methanoregulaceae archaeon. Classification (GTDB taxonomy): domain Bacteria; phylum Armatimonadota; class Fimbriimonadia; order Fimbriimonadales; family Fimbriimonadaceae; genus JANJUB01. The sequence goes on along the minus strand of JADZEW010000008.1, from coordinate 70,220 downwards.
CCGTTCCCGGCGTACCAGAAGTTGGCAAAACGGATATGCTGCCCGATCCGCGACTTCTGGTTCTCTTCGTAGCTGGCTTTCAGCCAATCGGCGGGCTGCTCGCCCCGCTCAAGTTCGATCAAGCTGAAGGCCGCCTCCCGTGCGCCCGTCATCGCAAGGGTCAAACCGGCGGAGAGAATCGGGTCGGCAAAGCCCGCACATTCGCCAACCATGAACCAGTTTTCGCCGGTCAAGCGGTCGCAGATGTGGGACCAATCTTTGGTCGCCTCAAGCTTGCCTTCGGGCGTTGCATTTTCGACAAGCCGCCGGATCGTGGGCTCGGCGTCGATCCCTTTTCGGTACAGCTCTTCCTTGTTCAACCCGCACGACTTGTAATACTCAGCGGGCACGACGAGTCCAAGACTGGTACGGGTTGGGCTGATCGGGATGAACCACAGCCATCCGAACTCGACGCTCATCACCAAGATGCGCGTGCCGCCGGTCCCCAGCGAGACTGCCCACTCCGCGTTCTGCCAGTAATCCCAAATCGCGATGTTCTTCAACGACGGAGGCTCTTCGGCGCCGATGCCCAGCTTTCGCCGCAGGAACCCGGCGTTGCCGGTGCAGTCGAGCACGTAGTCCGGCGTAAGTTCCTCTCCGTTCGCAAGGTGGACGGACGCGACTCGGTCGCTGTCCATGATGACGTCCTTAACCGCCGTCTCTTCGTACACCGTCGCGCCGAGTTCCGCGGCGTAATCCAACAGGATCTTGTCAAACACCGAGCGGTCGACCTGGAACGCGGTGAATTTCCGTTGTCCCTTGAATCGACCCGGACGGGCCTTGTTGTCGAACTCTTCGTGGCCCAGAAAGCTGAAATCCCACAGTTTGTCGGACTGTCCCCAGCGGAAGGTCGCCCCGATCTTGATCGGAAAGTCGGCGGCTTCGACCTTGTCCCACGCACCCATCTCGTCGAGCAGGTAGCACACGGGCGGCAGCAAGCTCTCACCGATATGGTCGCGCGGAAACTTCTCGCGCTCCAGCACGGTGACATTCCATTCGGGCGCGAACTTACGCAGGTAGATCGCCGCCGTGGCCCCGGCGGGGCCTCCACCAAGAATACAAACCTCAGGCATCGACCTTACGATAACACAAGTTTTCTCCTCATGCCACGGGTATGGTGCGAGGATGATCGTGGAAGTCGTCGGCTGTTCTGTCGAAGATGCCCTTGCCATCGAGCGGGCCGGGGCCGACCGCATCGAGCTCTGCGCCGGAATCATCGCCGGAGGCGTTACTCCGTCGACGGGGCTGCTGCGCTCGGTTAAGGCAGCGTGTTCCCTTCCCGTTATGGCGATGATTCGTCCTCGCGAGGGTGGGTTCTTCTACTCGGAATCGGAGTTCGCAACCATGGAGCGTGAAGTGGACGAGTTAGTCTCTGCCGGAGCAGATGGAGTGGTCTTTGGCATCCTGCTCGCCGACGGTTCGATCGACCGGCCCAGGATGGAGAAGTTGCGCCGCCGGGCCGGGACGCTACCCGTAATGTGTCATCGAGCGTTCGATGTAACCCCCGATCCGCTGGCCGCCATCGATGCGCTGGTCGATGCGGGAGTCGATCGCGTACTCTCAAGCGGCCAAACTCGCGAAATCCTGACTGGGCTCCCTAAATTGCGCCGAATCATGGATCACGCCGCGGGTCGCATTGTTGTCCAGCCTTGCGAGGGCATTCGTGCGAACAACGTTGCCCTCGTGGTCGACACGCTTGAACCCAGTTGCATCCACTTCGGCCCATTTGTCGAGGCCATGGACCCCACCTCGCGGCTCGGGACCGAGGTGGACTACGGCCATCACATGGTCGTCGATGAGGATGCCGTCCGAGCCGTCGTCGAACTGGTTCGTGGATAAGACCCCAGGTATATGTGCCGGCTCCCGTCCCGTTTAGGTGTATGGCCCATGTCCTGCTGTTTCTCGTTAGTGTCCTCTAAGCGAGATTCATTCATGAAAAAAGCGGCATTCATTAGCATCCTTGGTCTAGCGGTGGTGGGCATTTCGAACGCCCAATCGCGCAGCTCTTTCTCGGCTCCGACAACTTGGACTGGAATCATCATCGAAGGCACGGGGCCGAAGAGTTGGAACCTCGCCCTGAACGGTGCTCCAACCATCACATGGAAGGGGAACACCTACAACGTCCTCGACGTCTTCGGCTTCTGGCTCCTCGATAACGACAACGACATGTCGGCTCAGGGCCAGAGTTCTGGCGTGTGGACCTACAACCAGAACTACTCTGGAACCGGCGGCATCGCAGGGTTCAAGACGAATCCTAACAAGGGCGTCAAGCCCGGCCACGATCAAGACTTCACGTTCCAGAATGTGAGCGGCACGGTCGAAACCTTTGGCATTCACGCGCGTGTATCGCTCGACGATTGCATCGAAACGTTCTATTTCGAAGGTCAGTTCGAAGATACGGCCGTGCCTGAGCCAGCTTCACTGGCTATCCTCGGGATTGGCACCGCCACGGTTCTCCGCCGAAGACGTAACAAACGATAAGCTACGATCAGCTCTTCTAACTCCTGTTTGCGGGCCGGCGATGCCGGTCCGCTTCAGTTTATGTCTATGTTTTACCAGCGAAACATGGCATCATCGATGCCTTTGTTGATCGCCATTCGCTGGTACTCCGTGATCCCGGCTACCTTGTCCTCGACGTTCTTCACCGTGCACTTGGTCGGGAACCAGACTCCACCCTCGTTCTTCGGGTTCTCATAGATGAACGTGGCCAACTGGAGCCCCTCCTGGTTGAACCAAGCGCGACGCGTGATGAACTTCTTGTCCTTGTCGACCCAGACGCGATGCCGGCTATTGTCGTTCTTTGTGTACGTGATGTCGAAAATCCAGTTGCCCGACTCGCGATCGGTTCGGACAAATTTGGCGACAAAGAGGTCGTCAAAAAGCGACGGCGTGAGGATGCCGAAATCGAGCGTCGTCTGGCGCTTGCCCGGGGCTTTGGAGACATCATCGACGCCCTTCAACTTGTTGTCGACGTTGTAGTGCTTCTTCGCTCCGTTGATGATGTACAGAAGCTTGGCGTCCTCCACGACCGCCTCCAACCGCATCTTAAAGGGCTCCTTTACGCGGGCCGTGGTCGTGGTGAAGCGGTAGGAGTAGGCGAAGTCGCCGTTGATCTTTTTGAGCTCGGCTTGGTTGCCCCGAACGACCTTCGCGACGAAGAATGCATCGCGGAAGTTCTTCTGCACGATGTCGTTCCAGTCCGGGTTGGCTTGACCGGCGAGAGCGACGGCGGCGAGGGTTGTCAGATGCAGCATTGTGTTCGGTGTAACTCCTGTTTCTCGTGAAAGTGCGGGGGGATCCCCTTTATCAAGACGTCAGTTTCCAGCACCGGGATTCCCGTGCGGGTCCTTCGGGCCGTGTAAACTCCATCCTTCGTGACGCACGACCCGCTTCAGCGTTACCAGATTCGTCGCCGTGCGGCTCAGAGCCGCCGTGAGCGATTGCGTCCGATGACGCCCAGCGAGGTGGTCGAACTTGCGCTGGAGGCGTATCGAAACTCCGCTCGGACCTTGCTGGCCGCGGCAGCTCCGGCTTCGCTCCTGGGGCTCGCAGGTTTCATGTTCTTTTGGTCCTACGCGTTTCCGCTCTTCTGGTCCACGCGGAACCCCGACGACACCCGTGCCCAGATTGGTGAGGCGATCGGAGCGATGGGTCTGGCGGTGTTTGTGGCGGCTCCGGTCGCGCTCTACGGGGCGGCCTACGTCGCCGCACTGACTACCCACATCGTCAGCGATTTCATGGCGGGCAACCTGCCCAATGCGGCCGCCGCCCAGACTGCGGCCCGGCGGGCGACCCCGGTCCTGCTTCGCCTGCTTCTGCGCCAGGTGGCAACCGCGGGGGTGTTCTTTATCATCTCGCTGGGACTGCTCTTCCTCAGTGCACTCACCAGCGAGGGCAATGAGAGCTTTGGCATGGCCGCCCTGTCAGCGGGTCTGGCGGTGGTGACCTTTGCGTTTGCGATCGCATTCGCCCCAGCGGTCTTGGTGAGGGATGCGCTCGTGCCCGCGGCCGCCGTGCTCGAGAACCTGCCGGCACGGGAAGCGATCCGCCGAGGGCGTAATCTCATCGGTTCGAGTGTGGGCGCGCCCATGATCGCGATGTTGCTGATCGCCTTTCTCTTCGGAGTTTTTGGCTGGGGCCTCTTTGCCCTGGATGCCCAACTGGGCATCGGCCAATGGGTGGCCAACACGTTCGTCGGGGCGGCCGCCCACGACATCGTCGCGGCGACGTTTGCCTACATTCCGTGGTATCTGGTCATCTGGGTTTCGGTGCCCATGTGGAGCACCGTCTGCACCATTCTCTACTTCGAGCGGCGCGTAAGCCGGGAGGGATACGACATTGAAGTGTTGGCGCAAGAGGTTTGGCGCAATACTCCTGGTCATCGCTTCCAGCTGTAGCGCGCTCGCTCAAGAGTCCGCAACGGAGCTGGAGGAGCGGGTCGCCAACGTGCGCGACCCGCAGCTGCGGCAGGTGGTTCGAGACGGGCTGCCCGAGGCGGATCCCCTTGCGCCGCTGATCGACGACCTTGACAACGATCAGATTCGCCAAGCCGTACGCGACCGAGCCGCCGCTGAACGGGCCACTCAGGGGTTAGACCCGTCTTACCGGGAAGCCGCACAGAAGGAGAAGCGGTCATCGCCGCTCTACCGGGACAGCGGCGCCCGAGAAGGCTCGAACTGGATCGCCCAAGCGTTCGAGGCGATCGCCCGTTGGCTCCAGCGAGATCGCGCGCCGCGAGCGCCCAACATCAGTCCGCCCATGTTCGGAGGATTAGGACAAGGACTGATCTACTTGGTTTGGGGCATCCTCATCGGGCTCTTGGCCGTGTTCCTCTACTTCGCGTTCCGTCATTTCTCTTGGCGTTCCCAGCTACGGCGAAAGGCGCGGGCGATCTTGGATGACGATGAGCCGGACTACTCACTCGATGAGTGGTTGCAAAAAGCTGACGAACTCGAGGCGCAGGGGCGGTATCGGGAGGCGGTTCGCGCCCTGTATCTGGCTTGCCTGATCCGATTTGACGAGGCGCGGATCGCCCGATTTGTGAGAGGCGAGACCAACTGGGAGCATTTCCGGCGGGTCGAGCAAAGCCCGCTTCGTCCCGACGGGCTGAACTTCCGCCCAGCAACTCTCGCGTTCGACCGCATCTGGTACGGCATGGAGGTTCGCGGGCGTGACGATGTGCAGGCGTTCCGCACGTGGTACGTCGAGATCACCGAACTTACGCGGAGGAAGGCGGCGTGAGGCGCATCGTCCGAGGCATGCCGGTCGGAATCTGGGTGCTCCTCGGCATCCTGGGCCTTGCGGCATCGATGCTCACCCTTGCGCAAAGCAATGCGGCGACCCGGCCCAGCGCCGGTAGTGCGGCTCCGAGCGGACTAAGAATCTTAGCCACCCTCGCCCGATCGGCCGGGTTCGATCTTGACTCCACGCGCGATCCGCTTCCCCGCTTTGAGCCGCGCGACGTTCCCGTCGTGATTCTCATCGAAACGACTTCGGTTTCGGACTGGATCGCCGAACTCGAGCAAAGCGACGAGGAGAAGGCCTTCGAAGATCACGTGCTGACGTTCGTGAGGGAAGGAGGGACCGCGATCGTCGGCCGACTCTCAGGCAACTTCCGCAAGGCGTCGATCGATGGCCGACAACGCGTCAAGGTGTCGAGTGCTGACCAGGAAATCACTGCCGAGACTTCCCTGGTGACGACTCAGGGGTCGATCGGCAACTGGGTTGGTCCGGAAGACGTCATTTCGCCCGTCTGGCAAACCGAGAGCGGTGCCCCATTTCTCGACGTCGTAACGGTTGGCAAGGGTCGCCTGATCGTTCTCTACGACTGGCTCCCGGCAACGAATCGCTTCATTACCGAAGCCGACCACGCTCCCATCCTGATGGGTGCGTTAAAGAAGCTCGCTCCGCCCGACTCCCGGTTGCGCTTCTTGGAGGCAGCATGGGGCAACTCGCAGGAACCGGGCATCCTCGATCGCTTAGGCCCCGGCTACGCGGCAGGATGGGGTCAGATCATCATCTGCCTGCTCATCGTGGCCTACACCTTGGGACGCGGGTTTGGATTACCCCCGGTAGTCCGGCCGCCTCAGCGTGGCCAGAGGGACTTGGTCGAAGCGACGGCCGGCTTCTACCGTCGCGCCAATGCAACCGACGTTGCCCTGAGGGCCGCGCTCGCCGATGCGCGCCACAAGATTCTGAGCGAGTTGAAGCTGGCTAGAGGTACGGAGTGGGCGGTTTGGAGCGCGCGTATTCCCGAGTCGCTCAGGCACATCTACCGCGAGGTGGAAATCGCTTCTCAAGAGCGCATCCGCCCCCAGGATGCGATTCGTGTGGCCATGGACCTGGATCGGGAAGTGACCGCGTTTGTCGGCAAGGAGCGGATCGCCAGTCGCCGCAAAGTCCGCAGCGACGGAACCCGTCGTTCGCGGTTCTGAGTTATAGTAGTGTGATGCGTACGATTAGCCTTACCTGTGCACTTGTTCTCGGCCTCTTCGCCTCGCTGACTGCTTCGGCGCCTGCCCAAGCCAAGTTGAGTGACATGGACAAGAAGGAACTGGCGATGCTGGCCGGTCTTGAGAAGAAGCATGTCGCCGCTGAGGCGGCCTACAAGAAGAAGCCAAGCGATGCGAAGCTGAAGAAGGCGCACATCGACGCTGCAACGAAGCTGGCCGACGCGGTTTTGATCAGCCCGGCGCTTGCTCCGAAGGACAAGTATCCGAAGTCACTCCGCTTGTATCGTGGTGTCAAGAAGGTCGACGCCAAGAACGTGCACGCAAAGAAGCAGATCGAACTGATCGAAGGCATTTATCGCAGCATGGGCCGTCCCATTCCCAAGTAGTTGGAAGATCCTTCCGCACGCCGTTTTGCGATCCGGGCCGCCATTGTTGCGGCCCTCGTGGCCTTCCTGCCCTACCTCTACGGACTGCTCGCCGCCCCCCCGGGCTCGGCGTTGCTGGGGGTGCCGATTGCCGCGGACGACAACATGGTGTACGCCGCCTGGATGCGTCAGGCGATGGACGGAAGGTTCCTCTTTGATAACCGGTTTACCCTCGATGCCCAACCCGGGCTAACCATTCACCTCTACTTCTGGTTTTTGGGGATCCTCGCGAAAGGGCTAGGGATCACCCTTGCCTTAAGCGCGGCCCGAATCGTCTTTTCCGGCCTGTTTGTGTGGGCGGTGTACCAGCTCATCCGCCGGGTAACCACCGACAACTACGTGCAGAAGCTCGGCGTGATCGTGACCGTTATTGGCGGCGGACTTGGGTTTCTGGTGTGGCACCACTTTGGCATCGCCCACACCAAGGGCTCTCCTCTCGCGCCGTTGACCCAAGGCCGCCTGCCGGTCGACGTGTGGCAAACCGAAGCGTTTGTCTTCCCTTCGATGCTGGAGAACGGCCTCTTCATGGCGTCGCTTTGCCTCATCATTGCCGTATTCATCGCGGTGCTGGATAGCCGCGAGAGTTGGCGGCCGGTGCCTTACGGCGTGCTCGCGATGGCGGTGCTGATGAACATCCACAGCTACGACGTGCTGCTGATCACGTTCGTGCTCGTCGCTTTCCTCGTCGTCAGTGCGGCAAGCCGGCTGGTGACCGGCGCTTGGGTTGCCCGCGCCGCCGTGATCGGACTAGGAGCCGTGCCCAGCGCACTGTGGTTCATGTACGTGCTGCGTCAGGATGCAGTCTTCCAAGCTCGTGCCGCGACGGAAACGTATTCTCCAAATTTCCAGACCGTTCTCATGGGGTTCTCGGTGCTGATCGTACTGGCGCTGATCGGGCTCCTCCAGACCAAGACCGACGGGCGCGACGACCTCATTGGCAAGCCCGCTTCTGATCGATACCGGCAAATGGCCGTCTGGGCCACTGTGATCCTCATGGTCGCCGCTTACGGATTGGCGCTGCGGCACGCCGAGGGCTATTGGATGGGGGCGCTCGCATTTGGAGTCGGATTCGGATTGGTCATCGCGCTCGCGACCCAGTTGCGGACCGGACATCCGGGCCACGACCTGGTCCTTTGCTGGGCGCTCATCGGACTGCTCGCCCCATACTTTCCCGCCTTGTTCCAGCGAAAGCTCGCGATGGGACTGGCGGTGCCGTGGGCCATCCTCGCAACGCTTGGTTTTGGCTGGCTGCTCGGCCAACGCGAGCGAGGCGTGCGCAACCTCGGCGTGGCTTTCGGTATGGCGTTGCTGGGGGCCACGTCGCTCCAGTGGTTCGCCCGAGACCTGACGCTTATTCGGGCCAATGTTTCGAACACCACCGTTCACCCGATGTACCTCTCCCCCAACGTCCAGCAGATTTTGGAAGCGTTGGATCGGCAAGACGGGCGCAAGACGGTAATCGCAATGCCCGGCATCCCTCGACCCATCGAGGTCGATCGGTACGATACGCCCTACCTGCCCGACCTCAATGCGATCTTGAGCGGTCTCACCGGTGCCTACACCTATGCTGGCCATTGGAGCGAAACGCCGAACTACAACCAGCGGCGTGGCGACGCGACGATGCTGTTCCTTGTGCCCGACTTAGAAGCGCGTAGGGCATTCCTTCAGCAAGCGGGGATCGAGTACGTCGTGGCCCCGGTGCCCGAGGCGTTTCCGCAGATCGAAGAACTGACGCAAGGGCGCTCGATCTCCGACATGCGCGACCTAGGCGAAACTCTCGTCGATGGGCCCCAGTTCCGGCTCATCCGCGTCGGCGGGTAGCTCCGCATTAGGGAAGGCATCGAGCGTGAAGTCGTCTCTCTGACCGACGGCGAGTCGCCATGAGCCGGCCAATCCGATCATCGCGGCGTTGTCAGTACAGAGTTCGATGGGCGGCACAATGAGCCGGATACCCGAGCGAGCGGCAAGCTCCGCTAGTCGCTCGCGCAGGCGCTGATTGGCGGCCACGCCGCCAACAACCGTCATCGTTTTCGCACCAACGCTTTCCGCCGCCGCGACCGCTCTCGCCGATAACACCTCGGTGATGGTCTCTTGCACCGACGACGCCAAGTCGTCGATGTTGAGCCGGTCGCCTTCCTTCTCGACGAGCCTTGACACGGCGGTCTTGAACCCTGCAAACGAGAAATCGAACGTGTCGCCCTTAAGCCCTCGCGGCAAGGCATAACGTGGCTTGCCTGCCCGCGCGCGCTCTTGAATGGCTCGTCCTCCGGGGTAGGGCAATCCCATCAGGCGAGCCGACTTGTCGAACGCCTCGCCGGCGGCGTCATCGATCGACTGACCGAGCAGCCGGTATCGGCCCGGAGCCAAGACATGCACAAGCTCAGTGTGCCCACCCGATACAACTAGAGATAGGTGCGGAAAGTTAGGCGGATCGTTGTAGCCGTCGATCACGGCGAACGGGCTGAGCAAGTGGCCCTCGATGTGATGGACGCCGATCATCGGCACCCGAAGCGCGAACGAAAGCGCCTTGGCGGTGGTCAGGCCCACGCTCAGTGCGCCGATGAGTCCCGGGCGATTCGTGACCACGATCGCCCCGATGCGGTCCAGCCCTACCGCCGCATGAGACAACGCGTCTTGGACCACCGGAAGCATGGCATCGACGTGGGCACGCGCCGCCGCCTCGGGCACCACCCCACCCCATCGCTCGTGCATGTCGGCCTGACTGGCGACGATGTTCGACAAAACTCGACGACCCCTCAGGACCGCGGCGCAGGTCTCATCACAGCTGGATTCGATCGCCAGCAACGGTCCCTCATGCCAGATCATGGCACCACATCACGAGCGCATCTTCCTGGTTGTCGGGGTAGTAACGCTTGCGGCGCGAGACGACGTCGTAGCCTAACTTCTCGTACAGTTTGATCGCCGCTTCGTTGCTGGCACGGACCTCCAGGGTCGAGCACGTCATGCCCTCTTCCTTTGCACGCTCAATCAACTCGAGCATCAGCCGCCGACCGATTCCCTGCCGCTGCTTGGGCGGATCGATCGCAACGTTCGTCACGTGCGCCTCGTCGATGCACCGCCAATAGCCTCCATAGCCCGCGATTTGCCCATCAACGATCGCTACCAAGAAACAGCTCTCGGGGTTGGTGAGTTCATTGCGAAAGGCACGCTCCGACCACGGAGCCGTGTTGACCTCGGCCTCGATCCGCAAAACGTCCGGCAAGTGGTTTTCGGCCAGTTTCTCGAAGCGAAGGACCATCGCCTAGCCGCCCAGGTACGCCTCTTTGACCTTGGGATTCGCGAGCAGATTCTTGCCGGTATCAGTGAGAACGATGTTGCCCGTTTCGAGCACGTAGGCGCGATGGGCGATCTCAAGGGCCCGGTGGGCATTCTGCTCGACAATCAACACCGTCGTTCCGTCGCCATTGATATCGGTAACGATTCGGAAGATTTCGGTGACCAGATTAGGCGCTAGGCCCAAGCTTGGCTCGTCGAGCAGCAACAGTCGCGGGCGGGACATGAGGGCGCGTCCGATCGCGAGCATCTGCTGCTCGCCGCCGCTCATCGTGCCCGCGTTCTGCTTGATGCGCTCGCGCAACCTCGGGAACCGTTGCATCACCGCCTCCAAGTCCGCAGCGATCCCAGCGTCCTTGCGAGTGATCGCGCCGAGCTGGAGGTTCTCCATCACCGACATGTTGGTGAAAATGCGGCGGCCCTCGGGACTGTGAGATATTCCGAGCTTCACGATCTCGTGCGGCGGGGTTTCGTGGATCGGCTGGTCCTCGAAGAAGATCTCGCCGGTACGCGGCCGAAGCAATCCGCTAATCGTGCGGAGAAGGGTGCTCTTGCCGGCTCCGTTCGAGCCGATGATGGCTACGATTTCGCCCTGCTTCACTTCGATGGACACATCGTTGAGAGCCTGGATGGCTCCATAGAACACGCTGATCCCTTCGGTGCGCAACATGGCTGGTAGGTTCTACCAGATTCTGGCGGTCGCAAGGGGAGCATCCGATCGTCCAGCCCTCCCCGGCCAAGGTCATTCGGCTCATCGAACGAGTCGCCAAAGGCAAAGCATCTATAATGCGGGAATATGTCCGCACTCGCGAAGCCAGCTCTCCTTGCCCTTGTCCTCTTGGCCAGCCTTGCGTCGGCGCAGTCCACAAAGCCGGTCTTCCAAGACGGCCAGGCGCAGATCGTCCCCGCCTTCGCAAACGCCGAAGAGTGGATTCGCGAGCGGCTGTGGGTGGAGACCGACTTCGACTCCGATCAAAACGGCAAGAAAGACCGCGTGCACGTCGGCGTCATTCGCCAAAAACAGACCGAAACCGAAGGGCTGAAGGTGCCGGTCGTGTACGAGTCGTCGCCTTACTTCGCAGGCACGGCCAACGGACGCTCGATTCTCTGGGATGTGAGGCAGGAGCTCGGCGAAGAATCGCCGCCCCGCTCGAGACCGGCCGCGATTCCATTCAATCCGAATCGAACACGCATCTCGAACTCGCTGGTGAACATCTGGGTCCCACGCGGCTTCGCCGTGGTCCATTCTGAGGCAACGGGCACGGGCCTCTCGACCGGCAGCCCCACCGTCGGCGGCGACCCCGAGCGATTCGCGCCCAAGGCGGTCATCGACTGGCTGAACGGCCGCGCGAAGGGCTACACCACCATCGACGGGACCACCGAAGTGAGGGCAACCTGGTGCACCGGCAAGGTCGGTATGACCGGCACGTCGTACAACGGCACCATCCCGGTCGCGGCGGCGACCACCGGCGTAGCCGGCCTGGAGTGCATCATCCCCGTCGCGCCGAACACGTCTTACTACCACTACTATCGATCGCACGGGCTTGTGCGCCATCCTGGCGGCTGGTTGGGTGAGGACATCGACTCGCTGTACGACTTCATCAACAGCGGCGACCCTGCACTTCGCGAGGCCAGCGATCGACTGTACCGCGACGGTCTTTTCGCGCAGCATCGCGATCGGAAGTCCGGCGACTATAACCCGTTCTGGGCCGAGCGTGACCTGCTTCGGCACACGCAGAACATCAAGGCGGCCGTTCTCATGGCCCACGCGTTCAACGACTGGAACGTGATGCCCGAGCACAGTGTTCGGATCAGCAATGCGGTGCGGGGTCGGGTGCCGCTGGTGCAGTACTTCCACCAAGGCGGCCACGGCGGCGATCCCCCTCTGGACCTGATGAACAAGTGGTTCACTCGGTTCCTTTACGGGGTCGAGAACGGCGTGGAGAAGGGTCCGAAGTCGTACATCGTGCGGGAAAGTGCGGGCGGCGGTCGCCGATCCGCGGGCGAGCCGACGCAGTATCCCGACTACCCGCATCCCGACGCCTCGGCGGTGACGCTTTCACTCACGGCTGGCGGAAGTTCGGTTGGTGGCTTGACGACCGAGTCCTCGTCGAAGTCCGGGCAAGAGTCTCTGACCGATGACGTGCAGTTCGATGCGCCGACCCTCGCCAAGGCCGAGGCTTCGCCAAACCGCCTTCTGTTCGCAACGCCCGAGCTGAAATCGCCCCTGCACCTTTCGGGGACGCCGCGCATCACGATCCGGCTAGCTTCGAGCGCACCCGCCGCGAATCTGTCCGTGTACTTGGTGCAGCTGCCATGGACCGACGGACCGATCGGCACCGCGAACCTGATCACTCGCGGGTGGGCGGATCCCCAGAACTGGCGAGCCCTGACCAAGGGCGGCGACTTCCAGTCGATGGAGCGCGGCACGCCGCTGAAGCCGGGCGAGTTCGTGACGCTGACGTTCGACCTTCAGCCAGACGACCAGATCATCCCCGCCGGCAAACGGATCGGGCTGATGATCTTCTCCAGCGACCGCGACTTCACGCTGTGGCCGAAGGCGGGCACGAAGCTGACCGTGGACCTCGGGGCCACGAAGCTGACGCTGCCCGTAATCGGCGGCGCAGAGCAGTTTGGAAAGGCGACGAAGTAAAGAGTTTCACTGTCGTCAAAAAGTCAATCAGACGCATGAGAGACTGCCCAAAGTCGAGGAGAATCCGTGAGGCGTACGAAGCGCTGTACGCTGAGCCTGAAGAAAGCTCTGGCCCTTGAATAGGCCCGAAACGACGAACTCGTGGTGGAGATTCCTGGACGCATTTCGAAAAGTGCGAGTTGCGATTTGCGCCCTGTGATCCTATCAATGGTGGAGATTGGTGGACGCTCTTAGAACTGCCTCGCCGATGCCAGGTCATCGCGCTGAAAGGCTCGCTTGCTACGACAGCGCAATGTCGTCAATTGTACAATAGATCATGCTGCGTGCCGCCCTAGTCTGTCACGATGACGTCCTCTACCTTGAGGCTGTCCTCAGGTCTTTGGGGCCAGACATCCCAGCGACTGTGTTCCTGAACCGCAAGGCATGGTCGGGCAAGGCTGGGAAGTGGCAAGCGGCGCGAAAGGCGATAAAGGCCCTAGGCGCTGAGATCATTGAGGGTTCGTGGGATGGCGAGAGTGAGCACCGCGCCGCGACGATTCAGTGGGCCCGCGCGCAGGGGATCAATCGTCTTCTCATCCCCGACACCGACGAGGTGCTGTCGCCCGAGCTACTTGGGACGCTGCTCGAAATCGCGGCAACCGAGTTGTCCGACGAGGTTCATGTTGACATGGACACATATTGGAAGAGCCCGGAGTATGTGATCCGCCCTCGGGAGCGCATTCGTCCGGTCCTCCTCATCAACCCTCAAACAGTCGACCACAAGTTCATCAGGGAATATCAAGGGAAACGGCCTCTCGCCTTGACTGCCGAGTTAGGGGTGCTCCATCACCTAAGCTATTGTGGGCCGGACAAACGTATCCTTCAGAAGATTGGGTCTTGGTCCCACAAAGACGAAGTAGTGGAAGGATGGAAGGAACGCATCTGGGATCAATGGGATTCCGAGAGGTTGCTCATGAACCTGCATCCCACGCATCCCGAGTGTTACGGCTTTGCCGAGCGAATTCCATTGCCTGAAGTCCTAATACCAGCTTGGCAGGCATACCTCGCTGCAAACGGCGGCGATGACCCTCTTCACCCAGAACCAGTTGAGCCAGAAGGCATCTGGCCGCGATTATCTGTAGTCATCCCTCTTTACGGTGGACCAGAGGACATCGAAGCCTGCCTTGACAGTCTCCAGCGTTGTCAGGGCCTCATCTCGGAGGTGATCGTGGTCGACGACAAGTCGCCGGACCACGCGCCAGAAGTCGTGGAGCGATACCCCTTCGCGCGCCTTGTTCGAAATCCCGAGAACTTCGGGTTCGCGGCAACCTGCAATCGTGGCGTCTCTGAGGCGTCTGGCGAGGTGGTAGTGCTGCTGAACAGCGACACGATCGTGCCAAAGGCGGGACTCATCCGCTTAGTGGATTCATTGGGCCAGGGCGGCACCGTCGCGGCAGCAGGTCCTCGCAGCAACTATGTGGGCCATTTTCAGCGGACCGGCGTGACCTACACCCAGAAGACCGGGATCGAACTCTTCGCCGAAGACTTTGCAACACGCGAGGTTGATGATACGGAAACGGATATGCTCGTGGGGTTCTGTCTTGCAGTCAAGCGGTCGGTCTGGAACGAGGTGGGGCCGTTCGACACGGGCTTTGGCATCGGCATGTTCGAGGACAACGACTTCTGCTACCGTTTACGGAGGGCTGGATACCGAATGCTCATTTCTAACCGGGCGTTCGTCCACCATGAGGGCAATCAGAGTTTGGAACGGAGTCCCGAGGACAAGTTCGCCATGTTTGCCAGCAACCAGCGGTACTACGAAGCCAAATGGAAGCGGGACGTCGAGACCGGCTTCGTTTCTCACTTGCCAGGACTTGAGAATCCAGACCCGATCAAATTCAAGCCAGAACGCCGACCCAACAAGGTGGAGAAGGAACTCGCCAAGCTTGTGAAGCGAGCGGACATCAGTCTCTTCATGATCGCGAAGAACGAGGAGCGCGTCTTAGGCGACTGCCTGAAATCAGCGAAGCCGTTCTTCAACCAGATCGTCGTCGTCGACACCGGCTCGACCGACAAGACGATTGAGATCGCCAAGGAGCATGGCGCTGAAGTCCACAAGTTCAAGTGGTGTGACGACTTCGCCGCCGCTCGCAACGAGTCCATGAAGTACGCAACCGGCAAGTGGCTGTTTTGGATGGACGCGGATGACACGCTGCCGTGGGCTACTGGTGAGGGAATGATCCACGCCGTCCTCAACGCGCCGCCAGACCTCGCCGGGTTCTACATGAAAGTCCGGTTCGTCACCGACGATCCCACATTCGGAACGGTTGTGGACCATGTTAAACTCTTTCGCAACAAGCCTACGCTGGAGTGGGAACACCGGATACACGAACAGATTCTGCCATCCATCAGAGAGACGGTCGGGGACGTTGGCTACCTGAACGTCGAGGTGCTCCACTCGGGCTACGACACTAGTGAAGAGGGGCAAACGCGAAAACGGGAGCGTGATGCCAAACTCCTTGCGCTCGAACTCAAGGAAAAGCCGGACCACCCGTTCGTGCTGTTCAACATCGGGATGACCCATCACTACAACAAGGAGTATGTGGAGGCGGAGGAGTTCCTCTCACGAAGCATCCAGCGTTGCCGGGCCGGGGAGACGATCCTCAGGAAAGCGTACGCGTTGCTGGCGGTGTCCCAAAACCTGCAGTGCAAGAAGGAGGAAGGAATGCAGACGGTTCTGGCTGGGCTTGAGGCATGCCCTGGCGATCCCGAACTTCTTTACCGGAAGGGCCAATTTCTGGCCGACGCCGACCGGCCCTCCGAAGCGGTTGAGGCCTACCGTGCGGTCATGGGGCAAGACATCTCCGGACACTTCTCCAGCATCGAATTGGGCATCCTTGGCCCAGGGCTCCGCATCAATCTCGCGCTTGCACTTGCCAGGCTCGGCAACTACCGAGAAGCGGGCGAGAACTTACGTGCCGCGATTGCAATGAAGCCGGGAGATCTCGCCATCGTGGTCGAACTCTTTTCGATGGCCCGCGCCTTCGGCGATCTCAAGACCGCAAAGGACTGCTTGGACCATATCGAACGATTCGATGGGCGAAGCGAGACGTGGCACAGGATGCGTACCGACTGGATGCAAGATGCGGGCATAACTCATCGCCTATGAGCTTCTGGGAAATCTTCGTGAAATTTGGTGAACTTACTGGGAGAGATTAGGCGTATCATAATCATCTAGAGGGATTTCTGGGAGTGTTCAGCGCCGCAGTTCTTGATCACACGCTGAACCCGCGCAATACGGGTGCCCTTGAAGGTGCTAACCGTTTCGGACAGGCTGGCGATCCTGGAGGCGGTCCTTACGCTCTCCTTTGGTTTGTAGTCGAAGGCCAAACCATTCTGCGAGGCTCTTACGAAACGTACGGTTGCCCGGCTGCTGTCGCCTGCGCGAGCTTCGCCGCCGAATTCCTGAAAGGCAAGTCGATCGGTCAAGCCCTCGCGCTGGATGCTCGCGATATTGCCCTGCTTCTTGGTGGTCTGCCGGAAGGCAAAGGGCATTGTCCGGCGCTGGTCGTCGACGCCATCAAGAGAGCTTTCTCGGAGGATATGAAATGAGTAGCAACAAGCCTTTCAGTACACCGTCAGCTTGCAGTTGCGGAGTTGGGTCTGGTCCAGATAAGAGCCCGTTCGGTGGCAAGCCGGATCCTGGTTCTGGATATTGGTATTGGGCGCAGAATGACCCTGGAAGCGCGACCAACACCTGCGGCAACGTCGCACTCTCCCCCATCGACTGCTCGGATTGCTGTGGCGGTGGGGTTGATGTCCTGCCGCCCTATGTTCCCTCGTCGGCGGATCTTGTTGCTGCACCCACTTGTAAAGCCATCTAGCGTGCCATGACCCCTTCGTCCCCCGCCAGATCTTTCGACGCGAGCGCTCCTTCTCCTTGGGATCGTTCTCCTTCGGCGGGCGGGACTCAGCGGCAGAGCGCTCAGAGCCACGGCTCGGTTGTGGACCCGGTTTTGCACAACCCCCACTTTCCGCACCCCGACCCGGTATCGGGAGCTTTGCTCGTCGACCCCGACATCCTGCTCAAAGCCAAGGGGTTCGACCTCGAGATCAACCTTTTCTATAACTCGCGGTCCAGCACGGACGGGGGATATGGCAAGAAGCGCTCGGCGAGCGTGAACTGTTACGTGCTGAAGACGGACGACGACTTTGGAAGCACGGCCCAGGTGGTGAGAGGCGACGAGAAGGTGTACGAGTTCACGGCCGGTTCCACGAGCGGTTTCACGACGACGTACAGCGGGGTCTCCACCCAGTACGCAGGAACCAGCCTCGTCTACAACTCGAACCTGGACGCCTTCATCGAGACCTTCCCCGACGGGAAGAAGATGGTGTACGACAAGAACCAGGGCGGCAGTCCGGTCAGGTACCAGGTCGGACGGGTGGAAGACCCCAGCGGAAACCGGCACACCTTCACGTACGGGACGAGCCCGGAAACGAACCTGCTGAAGAGCATCGAGGTCCCGGGAGGGCGGCTCGTCACCTTCGCATACACGGCGGGCGGTTCTCCGACCAGCCTGCTCGACCACATCGAGGACTGGGGCGGCCGTCGCTGGACGATGATGTACGACGGCTCGCGGCAGTTGACGACCCTGACGACTCCGCTTGGCTGCACGACGAAGAACTCCTACACGGGGGACCTGCTCACCCGGATCGAAGATCCGAGAGGGTTTGCCACGACATACGCCTACGATGGAGCAAACCGGGTGGCGAGCGTGGCGGCAGGTTCGGGGGTGTGGACGTACGCCTACGGCGGGCCGATGACCTGGAGCGGCTCCCAGCGCCAAGACCCCAGCGGTGCCATCACCACCTACATCGCGGGCGGCCACGGGATCGAGAGGATCATCCACCCCGAAGGGTACACGACGAGCTTCGCCTACGACAGCAACGGATATCAGACCAAGCGGATCGAGCCTTACGGCACCGTCTCCAGCGTCAGCTACAACGGCTCGGGGCAGCCGCTGGTGGCCTTCGACGCTCTTGGGTACGCGACGACCTATGCGTACGATGCAAGCCTGAACCTCACGACGATGACGGACGCTCTGGGGAATGTTTGGAGCTTCACGTACGACGCAAGCAAGCGGATGACGGCGCGGATCGACCCCTTGGGCAGGCGGACCACCTACGCCTGGAACGGGGACGGGACGCTGCTGAGCAGCCAGGACGGGAGAGGGCTCTTCACCACCCACGCCTACGACGGGTTCGGCAACCTTGCGAGCACGCTGTTCAGCGATGGCGGAATCGTCTCATATCAGCACGACGTGTACGGCCGGGTCACTACGATGATCGACCAGCTTGGCCGGATCACCAGCTATGGTTATGACGTCGCCGACAACATGGTCTCGATGACCAACGCGATGGGCGAGCAGCGCCGCTGGATCTACGACTCCTGTATGCTGGTGGCGGAGGTCGACCCATTGGGCTTTAGGACGTCGTACACCTATGACCGGTTCAAGAAGCGGACCAGCGTGCAGAACGCGCTCGGGTTCGTCACCACGTTCGTCTTTGACAACATGGCGTACCAGACGGAGACGGTCGACGCCTTGGGGAACCGTTCGACGATCGTCTACGACCTCTACCACCGGAAGATCGCCGATGTCGACGCCTTGGGCAACCGGTCGAGTTACAGCTACGACTTCGGCAGCCGGTTGATCGCAACTCAGAACGCGAGAGGCTACATTACGACATATGGACTCGATGCCAAGAGCCAGGTCGTCACCCAGATGGATGCTCTGGGCAATATCGCGACCAACATCTGGGACAAACTGGGCAGAAGACAAGCGAGTCAGACGCCACTCGGATTTGTTTCCACCCAGGTCTGGGACGGAGCGGGACAACTTTCGGCGACGATCGACCCCTTGGGGTTCCGGAATACCTTCACTTATGATGGGGCGTCCAATCGCCAGACCTCACGGGACGCGAGAGGATATGTAACCACCTCGATCTATGGAGTCAACTCGAACCGCCTCGCCGCAGTTCAAGACGCACTCGGCTTCCTCACCTCGTATACCTATGACTTGGCCGGACAGCAGACGGCGATTCAGAATGCTCGCGGCTACATCACGACCTCTATCTACGACCTCGCTGGAAGAGTCAAAGCCGTTCAGAACGCCTTGGGATATCTGACGAGCCACGTCTTCGATGCCAACGGTCGCAATATCGCAACCCAAGACGCCCTTGGCAACCTTCACACCACGAGCTACGACGGGATCGGGCGAACGGTGAGCATGATCACGCCGCTGGGTTATGTCTCGACGATGCTGTATGACCCGGTGAACCGGGCCACCACGATGATCGACGCCGTCGGCAACACCATCATAAGGGCGTTCGACGCCGTTGGCCGGATGACGGTCCAGACTGATGGAAGAGGGTATTCCACCTCGTACAGCTTCGATGCTGTTGGCAACCAAACCGCCCTGCTCAACGCGAGAGGCTACATCTGGACGACCACCTTCGACGCCTTGGATCGCGGCATCGCAACTCAGGATCCGCTCGGCTATATCGTCACGAACAGCTTCGACAAAGACGGTCGCCATACCGTCATTCAAGACCAGCGCGGCTACTTCATCACGATGGCTTACGATGGCCGCTCGCAGATGGTGGCGATCACTGATCAGATCGGCAACATCACGAGCTATGGATTCGATGGGGTGGGCAACAAGATCACCCGTCAGCTGGCAGATGGCAAGTTTACGACCTATACCCACGACGCCCTTTCCCGAGTGGTGAGCGTTGTCTACCATAGCGGTTCACGCGTCACTTATGCGTTCGATCAGGTGTCCAACCGAACGACGATGCTCGACTCCGTGGGGATCTGCAGCTACTCGTTCGACGCGCTGAACCGGATGAGTGGCAAGACCGAACAGGGGCTCTCTCAAGGATACGGCTACGACGCCCTCGACCGGAGAACCACGCTCGTCGAGCCCTTCGGAGGGATTCGCACGTACACGCACGACGCGGACGGGCGGAACACGGTCTTCCAGGATTTCACGAGCCGCACTTACTCGATGTCGTATGACGGGCTCGGCAGGCAACAGCGGGTGACCCTGCCTTCGGGAGTTCTGCGAGACTTTTCTTACGATGGCAATGGCAACGTCGTCTCGATCATCGACACTGCGCCCGGCGGCAGCCTGCTTGAGAGGTTCAGCTACACATATGACGAGGTTAACAACAAGCAGACGATTCTGGAGAAGGACGGCTCGATCACGACCTATGTGAACGATGCGCGCGACCGCTTGGTTGGAGAGCACCGGGCGGGTACGGGCGGTTACCGGATGACGCACGTGTACGATGGGACGGACAACCGGACGCGCTGGGAAAACACGGCGGCTCCGCTCGTAACTGATTACACCTATGACCCGGCGACGCGTATTGTGACGTATGTGGCGGACGCGGTTCTCGCGACGTGCACGTATAGCGCACCAGGAAATCTGACCCTGGACACGGGCCAAGCGCTGACAATGGTGTACGACGAAGAGAACCGGATGACACGGCTGGATTCTGGTGCCCAGGTTTCAAGCTATGTTTATGATGGGGACAATCTGAAGCGCACCGAGGTTGCCTTGAACGGGGCGACGACCACGATCGTGTGGGACGGCATTGACTATCTGGGGGACGTCACCTGATGGCTTGGAGAGCTTACAACACGGTCAACGGGCAGATACTGGGCGAAACCTCTTCCTCTGGCGCACGGCCGCTTGACTACGAGCTTGATGCCCTAGGCTCGGTTGTGGGAACGATCAAGACGAACGGGACCCTCGAGAACACCTATCGCTATGCAGGCTACGGCCAGCAAGTGAACAAAACGGGACTGGGAAGCGATCCCAGGTTCCTGTGGGTTGGCAGTTGGGGGTACAGATCGAGTGGTCTTGTCTACGTACGGGAGCGCACCTACACTGCACAATCTGGAAGGTGGACTGCAATTGATCCTATGTGGCCGCTGGAACCTAGTTATGGGTACGCAAGCGCAAGCCCAGCTACATTCGCAGATCCATCCGGTCTTTCGATCTGGTGGATAGGTTGCCACGCACCGTGTGCTTCCACCCCGGGCGGACCCTGCGAGTGGGCGCGGCAACAATCTTGGTTTAAGGCGGGAACCTTGGGAACGGTCACCTGTTGCAACGGAGTCAAGATGCCATGCGTCTACTATCACCCATACGACCGCTTTGGCATCTGGCTATGCATCCGACGCCATGAAGAGTCTCACGTGAAGGATTGCAAGTGCACTCCTGGAAAAGATGGACCATGCACTACGCAGTTTGAATGGCCCAATACGTCAGAGTGCAAGGCGCATATGATCAGCATCGAGTGCATGAGAAAGCACATGGTTAAGGAGTGCTTAAAACTGTCGCTCGTAGAGAAGTGGGCATGCGTGAAAGAGTATGAGAAGTATGTTTGCGACTCGTGCTACAAAATGAAACGGTCATACGGATGCAAGGAACTACCGAAGGTATGCGACAAATGTCCATTTGTGTAGGTAGCGTAGCGCTCTTAACAGTAATCATAGCATTTCTGCTGCACGCCTATCGAACGTCGTCGAGAGAAAGTGTTCCTATTACCTTAGGTAGATATCTCGTTGAGCATGTGAGTAGTATACCTGCTAGTAGGAAGATTGTCTTCAGAGAGCTGCCAGGAGAAGGGCGATGGGAAGCATTGATTCCTGGCCAGCCATCCAGCGTTTTAGACCTAAGTGCTTCTGGAGAACCAGTGGTAAGCAGCCGCCTGAGTCTTGTTCACGGTGTTGAAGCGACTCTACTCCGTAGAGGTTTGGAGGCACTACATGATAGAGGAGTGATCAGGAATTCAGGAAGGCTCAGGTGGTCTTGGACAGGCAACGCATTTGTCGTCTCCTGGGACTCAATGTTTGAGGGAGGATATGTTGTTGACGGCACAACAACGGCAGTCCAGGATGTCAATGGCAGAGTGATTGTGCATTAAAGGAAGGAGAGACTTGAAGATGTTTCGTGCCATTGGACAATGGGAATCGCGGCGAAGGACGAGCGTGCAGCATCCGGGGGATTCGGTCGCCAGATCGATGGTGTACGACGCGGGGGACCACCTCGTCGCCTCGGTGGACCTCAATGGGGCGAGAACGACCTACGTTTGGGATTCCTGCCTCCTCGTGGCGGTGGCGAACCCCCTGAACGAGCGAACCAGCTACACCTACAACCGCTTCAAGAGCCGGGTGACGGAGATGAACCCGCTCGGCTACGTGACGACTTACAACTTCGACAACATGAACCGCCCGTCGGGGATGATGGACGCGTTGGGCAACCTCACGACGGTCCATTACACCGGAAACCGCAAAGTGGCGGACGAGAACGCCCTGGGATACAGGACGAGCTACAGCTACGACTTCGCTGGCCGCCTCACCGGGGTGCAGGACCCGAGAGGCAACGTTTGGACGAGC
This sequence comes from Methanoregulaceae archaeon, assembly GCA_020850325.1. Lineage (GTDB taxonomy): Bacteria > Armatimonadota > Fimbriimonadia > Fimbriimonadales > Fimbriimonadaceae > JANJUB01. Next base: position 47,909 of record JADZEW010000008.1, on the reverse strand, counting down.
GTCTACGACAACCGGGATCTCGTGGCCCGCATGGACCCTCAAGGGAACCTCGCCACCAGCGTCTACGACAAAGTGGGAAGGCAGATCGCCTCGGTTTCCCCGCTGGGATTCAGGACGACCCAGATCTTCGACGCGGCGGGCCAGCTTTCAGCAAGCCAAGACCAGCTTGGATACCGGACCAGCTACAGCTATGACTCAGCGGGCAACCGCAACGTGGTGCAGGACGCCAACGGCAAGCTGACGACAACCTCCTACTTCAGCAACAGAAATCTTCCTGAAGCGACGATCGACGCCATGGGGTACCGGACCACCTATGCGTTCGATCAGCAGAGCAGATTGGTCTCAACCAGGGACGCCAACGGGGGCTACGTCACCAACGTTTACGACGCCGTGGGCCGCCTGGCCGTCGTGCAAAACCAACTTGGCGAAAACGCCAGGCAATATGGCTACGACCTCGCAAACCGGATCGTCACGATGGCGGACGCTGCAAACCGGGTGCGCAGCTACACCTTTGACGCGGCGGGCCAGAACACCGTCACTCAGTTCCCCGATGGCAAGATCGCGACGTTTGCCTTCGACCAAGTGGGCCGAAGAACGACGATGGTGGACTGGGGCGGCACCAGCACGTACAGCTTCGATCCGGTGGGCAGGCAGAGCGGGCAGACCGATGCCATCGGGTTCGCGCAAGCCTACCAATATGACGAGAACGGCAAGTGCACAGGGCTGAACCTGGTCGGCACTCGGCTCGATATGGAGGAGATGACCTGATGGCTTGGAGAGCCTACAACACTGTCAACGGGCAGATCCTGGGTGAAACATCATCAAGCGGAGCACGACCGGTGGACTATCAACTGGATGCCTTGGGCTCGGTCGTAGGAACGATCAAGACGAACGGGACTCTCGAGAACACGTACCGCTGGGCTGGTTACGGCCAGCAAGTGAGCAAGACGGGCATTGGCAGCGATCCGACGTTTCAATGGGTCGGCGGATGGGGATATCGAAAAACTGATGCCTTGTCATATGTTAGACGCAGGCATTTAGCCCAAAAGCATGCAAGCTGGTCATCGGTTGACTCATTCTGGCCCTATCAGCCGCAACTCAGATACGCTCATAGCTCCCCCGTATCCTATGCAGATGCCTCTGGCCTCGCCCCAGAATTCATTGGCTGTGACGGAGTTAAGGGGGCCAAACTCTCAGATTGTTGTCGCAAGATGGCACCCGGCTCTCTGGATAGAACCAAAGTAAAGGAGTGCATGAAGCGAAAAGGCTTTGGCTTCCCATACCCTGTTCTTGACTCGGATGTTGATTGGTTCCTTGACGTAATCCAACGCTATTGCTCTGGAACAGGCGCAAATGATGGTTCGAACAGGGTTTGTGTTCGGTGCGGGGGACCGGATAACGACTTACCGTCTTGGCCATCCAAATGCCCTAATCCATGCAAGACAACAAAGAACCTTTGGGGGATTGCCTATCCTCCGGGTCCGCAGCCCCTTCCCGCAGGCATTAAGGACCGATGCGAACTAGTTGAGTACGGTCCGCCAGGTCCAGAGTGCAGTGACATTTATAAGGGGCCAACGGGGCGAAAATGCGCGTGTAGTGTTGTGATTTGCGATCGGGCATTCACTAATCTAGCGGAGCCGGGGATTCAGATCGAGACGCCCTGTGCCATCCTCTACCACGAGCTAGCACACTGTTCTACATTGGGGCATCCAGCTGGGGAAGAGCCGATACCAGGCATTGACATGAGCCGGTCGTTAGATTTTGTCTACAAGCTCGGTTGTTGCATCTGTAAAGCAAACTATGGGGAGGATCAATGCGGCAAAGAATGCAGTCGCATAACTAAATCATGATAGCGCTTGTTTGTTTCCTATCCCAACAGCTGGCATTTGATCCAGACTGGAGCATGCACACATTTTCACGTCTGCTCCCCGTTGCGGATGCACCAGGTGTATGCTCAGTAAGTGAGGCTGGTTATGTTTCCATTTTCGGGCAGGACGGTGTGTTGGTAAAGACAGTGCCTCCTTCGCCGGGTATGGTGCCACTTAGATATAGTGCGAAGTCGGGTATTGAATGGACCTATCGTAAGCTGACCGTTTCGCGAGGACAAGTGTCATTAGCCTCTCCATTAACCACAGTGTTTATGCAGAATGACTCACTAATACGTGTTGGTGGTGGGCTTTTGGTGGTAACGAAGAGGGGCATTTTTTCTCGCTCTACGTTTGATAACTGGTGTGGTATTGGGGTCAACGCTGCGGGAGACACAGTAGTGACATTTGAGAGGCCCATGAGCGCGGGGCTCTTAAGGACGTTTTGTTATGCCGACGGGAAGTGGTTGGAGAGGGGTGAGGTGATAACGCCAGAAATTGAGCGAATCGGACTTGCTGCGATCGCACCTGGATGTAACGACCTCTTGTTTGTTGACGCAAATACTGTTTGCTTTGTCGGTGGCTTGTGGCAAATTGGGCAGACACCTGGGGGCAAGAGAAGCACAATTGCAGATGAATTGTTGTTGAGCAAGACGGCTTTTCGGTTGGGCGATGGGGAGCCGCAGGCGGTAGGGTATCTCTTTAAGGTCAATCTTTCCACACGGTTGACGACTCCCGTGATAAAACTTAGTATTCCAAGTACGCCTGAGGGAGGGTCGGAAGGTGTCGGTCTGCTTGCCACGTCATTTGATGGCAGATATCTGTATATAAAGGGGGAAAGGAGCATTGGTCGTCTCTCCATTAAAGCGTTGCTTAACTTGTAAGTCGTACGCGAACTTGCTCGAACTGTTTTGTATGCTGCTATGACGAGGTCAACAACAAGCAGACGATCCTGGAGAAGAACGGCTCGGCGCTTCCCTTGATCTCATACGGGTGGACTTCCGCTTCGCGTGACCACATGATCGCGGCAAGAGCAAGCAACGACGAGTTGATCCTTATCTCGGCAGCGGGCTTCGAAACCAGCTCGGCCACGCCCGGCACGTCGCGGCCTGCGACCTTGCGGTGACCGACCAGCTTCGTCAGGTGCGGCTTTAGATGTGCGAAGTCAGGGTCGTCAAGGACGAGCGAATAGAGGTGGCCCAGGTGAGCGTTCCTGTGCTGTTCGGGCGAGACCTTGCCTCGCTCTTCATCGAGTTGCGAGGCTTCCTCAATGAGCGCCGGGGGCCTGATTTTCGGAGATTGCGTGTCATCCACCCTTCCGAATTCTACTCCGGAAGTTCACTGTGCACATGCCGGATTTGGCAAAGGCAGGAGAGACAGCCAGTTCAACCCCGCTCGATGAGAGTCGGCGGCGGGTGATCGCTTTCTTCGCGCTGCTAAGCAAGATGCCGGTCGGAGACGAAGATGCCCAGGAAACCCGAGCACCCGACGAAGTATCCGCAGATTACGAGAACTGACGCCCTTTCCGCGCTCGCCGCGCTCCTGGCTGCGGCCGCGGTGCGATGCGCCTCAGACATCGAGATTCCAGGGGACCTTGAACCTGAGAATAATCATAATAATGTTGATAAGGTGACTTCTGTTAAAGACGGTAATATTGAGTTATGTCGAATACCGCCGTTAACCCAGCTGAGCCTCTTCGGAGGGGACGAGGCGTGAGCGTTCCTCACGTCGCCATCTACCGTCGGGTCTCGACGATGAAGCAAGCTGATGACGGAATCTCGCTCGAGAACCAGCCCGTGATGGTGCTTCAGGAGTTGGACAAGAGGTTCGGCAAGGGAGGCTATACCTACGAGATCTTCACCGACGAAGGCAAAAGCGGAGGTTCGGGCCCAAAACCTTGGGCGACGGCCCGACGGCCCCGGGACCGCAAAGGGCTCTTCGAACTGATCCAGCGGCTCACCAACGGGGAGTTCACCCATGTGGCCGCCTACCATCCTGACCGCATCTATCGGGACCATCTGGGGCACTTGGCGTTGTACTCCGAGATCATGAAGCCGAGGGGAATCCAGTTCGTATTCGTCACCGGGTCGTTCGACACTACGAGCGAGGGGCTCTTTGCCCAAGGCGTCATCGCGGGGGTCGCCGAGCTGCAACGGCACCAGATTAGCGAGAACATCAAGCGCAACTTGGATTGCAAGCGAAGGGATGGCTACTACCTTGGCACGGTGCCCTACGGCTGGAGAAGGCAGGTGGCGTCCGAATGCCCTGGGGGACGAACCAACATCGTCCCTGAGGCCGTTGAGCGCGAGGTCGTCCTCCGCATCAAGGATCTTTATCTGTCGGGAACAAGTATGCAGGCCATTGCCAACATGCTCAACCGCGAGGGCGTCCCCCACAAGCGAACCATCGGGCGTTGGAAGAACAACACGGTCGCGCTCGTGCTGACGAATCCCACGCACGTCGGTCAGGTGCGCCAGCCAGACGGCTCGCTCGCGCCCGGACTTCACTACGAGGACCGGTTCTACGACGAGTCGGTGCTCGCCCAAATCATGGATCGTCTGGAGCGGAACCGGAAGAGGCTTAAGGGCGTTGCCCACACGCAACCCTTCCGCCTCTTCAACGGGATCGCCTATTGTGGCCATTGCAGAAGGCGGCTAAACGGCTCGTTCCACACCGAGTCGCCCGGCTACCGTTGCCTTGGCAATGGGACCTCCGACGACGGCTCTCACGTGTACATCTCGGCCAAGGTGCTTGAAGAGCTCGTCGTTGCCCAACTGGGCGTAATCGCCCGTTCCCCGGAAATGCAGTCCCAGATCGAGGATAAGATCGAGTCCCTAATCCGTAGACAAGATCGCGAACTGCATAGCAGGCTCGTCAAGATCCGCTCCACACTGCAGGAGACCCAGGTCAAAATCGGGCGCATTGTCGATGCCATCGCCTCCGGCGTTCTTTCGAACGCCACCGCTAGGAAGCAAATCCAAGGCTTGGAGGAAGCTACTCAAGCTCTCTTGGAGGAAGAGCTTGGCATCGAGGCCCAGCTCTCTGCTTCGGCTCGGCGAACAGATCAGGTGCGAAATGCACAGCAAGCACTCCACCGCTTCACCGAAGTCTGGGGGTATCTGAGCGACGCGGAGCGGCGCGAGGCGCTGCACATCTCCATCGAGAAACTGGAGGTCTTCGCCCGTGACGAGCGCAAGTGGATTCGCGTCAAGTTCGTGTTCGATGAGGAACCGATTGAAATCGAAGTTCTACGCGGCGCGGAACGGTATCGCTCAGGCAAGCTCGACGGCGTAGCACTCCTCACGGCCAGAGAGCTGGCCGCGCTGAAGCACACGCTTGACGATGCGGACTATAACCAGATTGCGGTGTACTTCGAATCCAGCCCCACCAGCGTATTCTCGTTGCTCAACCGTGCACGTCAGAAGCTGGGCGTAGAGGTACCGGGCATGAAGGGGCACCGTGAGGCCGCAAGGCGCGCGGAGCATCACATCCGCCGTGTTCAGTCCCAACTGCCTTTGTTCGGAAGAGCATCAAAGATCAAACGCTCGGCCACCAAACTCAAAACGATGGAGTATCAGGTTCTCATCCTGGCTGCCGAAGGCAAGTCCGAACCGGCGATTTCTGCCCATACCGGGATCAGCCAGGAGCGGGTCTCCGCGTTGCTGAGTGCCGCCCTCGAGAAGCTTGATCGCAAGACGGCAAAGGCGGCCCTCATAAGGTTGGAGGCCGCCGAAGAGTTCCTCCCCATCTCGATGAGCAACCGCCGGAGGATCGGATGAGAAAGCGTGTCGCTGCCAGGACAAAGGCTGTTATCTACGCCAGGGTCAGCTCCAAGGAGCAGGAGGCGGAAGGGTTCAGCGTAGACGCCCAACTCCGGCTTCTACGGACCTACGCCGCAGAGCAGGAGGTGGACGTCGTCCGCGAGTTCACCGAAGCGGAGACGGCCAAGCAGTCGGGTCGCCGGGCTTTTGGCGAGATGCTGCGCTTCCTTGAGTCCCATCCGGGCCACGTCATCCTTGTCGAGAAAGTGGACAGGCTGTATCGCAACTTCGCGGATTACGTGAAGGTGGATCACCTGGGCGTCGAGCTTCACTTCGTCAAAGACAGCATGGTCATTGGGGAGTCGTCGAAGAGTCAGGACAAGTTCATGCACGGCATCCGCGTCCTCATGGCGAAGAACTACGTGGACAACCTCTCCGAGGAGATCCGAAAGGGTCTCAACGAGAAGGCGGCCCAAGGCATCTATCCCACCCACTCGCCGCTCGGCTACCTCAACGCCTTGGAGTCAGGGACGAAGCGCAAGGTCATCGTGCCCGATCCGTCGCGGGCTCACCAGGTGAGGGAACTCTTCGAGCTGTACGCTGCCGGAGCCCACTCCCTCGAAATGCTGGTGGCGCACGCCAGAAAGCGCGGCCTTGTGTCGAAGAAGAGGCATCCTTTGGCGAAGAGCGCGATAGATCAGATACTCAAGCAACCGGCCTACTGCGGCATCATCCGCTGGAACGGTCGCGAAGTGCTTGGGATCCACGAGCCGCTCGTCTCCAAGGAACTCTGGGACAGGGTGCAAGATATCCGCAAGGGGAGGGGCAACCGCAAGACCGGGTTCGGTACCCTACCCTTTGCTTACCGGGGCTTGATCGCGTGCAAGTGCGGCGATCTGCTCACCGGGGAAGTCAAGAAGGGTCGATACACCTACTATCACTGCACGGGGCGCAAGAGAGATATCTGCGGCCGCCCGTACATCGCCGAGTCGAAGATCGACGCTGCGTATGCCGATCTTCTGAAACTCCTCACGGTGCCAGGCGAGATGCTGCCCTGGATTCAGGAAGGTCTCCGTCAGGCCGATGCGGATCGCCACGGTTCCCGGGCAAAGAGGGAGCGAGAGATCCGAGCCGAGTGCGCAGCCATCAGCTCCAGACTTGAGAAGCTCTACCTCGACAAGGTGGAAGGCGAGATCTCCGCCGAGTTCTACCGAGAGACCCGAGCGAAGTGGGAGGCGAGGGTCACCGAAATGAAGCTCGAACTGGCCGCGTTGGACCGCACCGAGCCTGTTCTGATCGATGAAGCGATGCGGGTGTTCGAACTTGCCTCCACCGCCCACCTCAGGTTCAAGAGCGCCGATTCCGAGCAAAAGCGCGAACTGATCAAGTTGATGTGTTCGAACTCCTCTTGGGTGGACGGAAGGCTGGAGGTGGAACTCCACGAGTTCTTCGATTTGATGCTGAATCTCGTCAAATCCGGGGCTCAAAACGAAAACGAGACCGCCAAGAACGGCCTCGCAAAAGTGAAATCTGAAGATTGGTGGAGGCAAGGGGACTCGAACCCCTGACCCCCTGCTTGCAAAGCAGGTGCTCTCCCAACTGAGCTATGCCCCCACGGACCCCCAGAGGATACCCGCTGGGCCAGCCGCAGGCCAAGCTGGGCATCGAGTCGCCCCTCCTGTTTACCGCGGACCCGTGTTGTGAAGACCTCATCGAATCTGCGCGAGTTGCTCGTACAGCATCCATCGTTTGGCGATGTGTTCTTCGGCCATGGCCATCAGCTCGTCGGCGTGACTAGGGTTGGTCTGCCGCAGCATCCGATAGCGAAGCTCGTTTTGGGTGTATTCGGCGAAGTTGCAGGTGGCTCGCTGAGAATCGAGCTGGAAGGGCGGTTCGCCGAGCTCGCGGAGCTGCGGGTTGTAACGCAACAGCGGCCAGTAACCCGAGTGAACGGCACGGTGCTGCTGCTTGAGGCCCTGTTCCATATCGATGCCATGGGCGATGCAGTGGCTGTAGGCGATGACGAGTGAGGTGCCTGGGTAAGCATCGGCCTCGCGAAATGCCTGCAAGGTCTGTTGGGCGCTGGCTCCCATCGCGATTCGGGCGACGTACACGTTGCCGTAGGAAATCGCCTGCAGGGCGATGTCCTTCTTGCCGACCAGCTTGCCGCCGGTCGCGAACTTGGCGACCGCCGCCAGCGGAGTCGCCTTAGAGGCCTGACCGCCCGTGTTCGAATACACCTCGGTGTCCATGACAAGGATGTTCACATTCCGGCCAGAGGCCAGAACATGATCGAGGCCACCCGAGCCGATATCGTACGCCCAGCCATCTCCGCCGACGATCCACACGCTTCGGTGCGTGAGGTGGTCGGCGATGGAAAGCAGTCGCTGGGCCCTGGGCGAGTCCATCTGCTTGAGCCGCTCGATCAGTTCGGCGACCCGCACGCGCTGCTTACGGACATCGCTTTCGAGAACCTGGGGCTGGTCGATGAGACTCTGCACCAGTTCGGTGCCAAGTTCCGGCTCCAGTTCCGCCAGAATCGACTGGGCTTCGCTCAAGTGGCGATCGGCCGCCAAACGCATGCCAAGTCCGAACTCGGCATTGTCCTCGAAGAGCGAGTTGGCCCACGCGGGGCCACGGCCTTCGCTATTCATGGCCCAAGGTGTCGTCGGGAGATTGCCCCCATAGATCGAGGAACAACCTGTCGCGTTCGCGACGATCATGCGGTCGCCAAAGAGCTGCGATAGCAGCTTGAGATACGGCGTCTCGCCGCACCCCGCACAGGCCCCCGAGAACTCGAAGGTCGGCTCAAGGAACTGGGTTCCACGAACGGTTGAGAAATCGACGGCCGCCCGATCGTTCACCGGCAACGCTTCGAAGAACTCCATGCTCGTTTGCGCGGCTTCAGAGCCCGCCTCCTTGGGGGCCATGTTGATTGCCCGACGCTTTGCATCGTCGGGATGGTTCACCGGACACACCTGCACGCAGAGACCGCAACCGGTGCAGTCTTCGTCATAGATCTGCAGCAGGTATCGCGTCTCGGGGAATCCTCGAGCATCGATCGGAGCCGAAGGCATATCGGCATTTGCACCTTCAAGGTGTGAGGCGTGGAAGAGCTTGGCGCGGATCGCCGAGTGCGGACACACAAAGCTGCAGTTCCCGCACTGGACGCACGCGTCAGGGTCCCAAATGGGAATCGTCTCGGCGATGTTGCGCTTTTCCCAGCGTGACGTAGCACTCGGAAATGTTCCGTCCACGGGCATGGCGCTGACGGGCATCAAATCTCCGTCACCGGCCATCAAGCGCGCGACGAAATCACGAATCCTTTCCGGAGCATTCGGCGAGACAATCGGCGCCATTTCGACGGTGCTCGTCGCAGTATCGGGAATCACTACTTCGTAGAGATGGGCGAGCGTATGATCGACCGCACGCCAGTTGCGCTGCACAATCTCGCGACCCTTCCGACCGTAGGTTTTCTCGATCGAGTGCTTGATCTTCTTCACCGCTTCGTCGCGAGGCAGAACGCCGGAGATTCCGAAGAAACACGTCTGCATGATCGTGTTCGTATGCGATCCCATGTCGGTCTCGCGGGCAACCCGATTGGCATCGATGACGAAGAGCCTCAAGCGCTTCTGGATGATCGTTTCTTGCACCGATCGTGGAAGCAAATCCCACACGGTATCAGGCCCATGCGGGCAGTTGAGGAGGAACGTGGCCCCCGGCGCGGCAAGCGATAAGACGTCGAACTTCTGAACGAGGCCGAAATGATGACAGGCCACGAAGTGGGCATCCTGGATCAGATAGGCAGAACGAATCGGCCGCTTTCCAAACCGCACATGGGACACCGTTCTCGATCCCGACTTCTTCGAATCGTAAACGAAGTAGCCCTGGGCGAAGAACCGAGGGTCGTCACCGATGATCTTGATCGTGTTCTTGTTGGCACCGACCGTTCCATCGGATCCGATGCCATGAAACACGGCGCGGAAGACATCCGCGTCTTCGGTCGTGAAGCTCGGGTCGAAGTCGATACTCAGGTGCGTGACGTCATCGTCGATGCCGACCGTGAAGTGGTTCTTGGGTTCTGGCTTTGCGAGCTCGTCGTACACGGCCTTGACCATCGCCGGCGTGAACTCCTTCGAGGAGAGTCCGTACCTGCCGTTGATGACCCGTGGCGCGTCACCGGAGACGCGGCTCAGCGTGAGCACCACGTCTGAGTAGAGGGGTTCGCCCAAGGAGCCGGGTTCCTTCGTTCGGTCCAAAACAGCGATGGATTTCACTGTCTTGGGTAGGCATTCGAGGAAGCGTTTGGTGTCGAAGGGCCGGTAGAGCCGAACTTGCACCAGACCGACTTTGTCTCCTTGTGCACTCAGGTGATCGACGGTTTCCTTGACGGTCTCGACACCCGACCCCATCAGCACGATAATGCGTTCTGCGTCCTGCGGGCCATAGTATTCGAAGATCGAGTATTGCCTGCCGGTGAGGGCGGCAAAGCGAGTTAGCGTTTCCTCGACGATGTCGGGGCACGCGAGGTAGAACGCGTTCGACGCCTCGCGAGACTGGAAGTAGGTGTCTGGGTTGCTGGCGGTTCCTCGGACGGATGGGTGATCCGGGTTCAATCCTCGCTTCCGATGAGCCAGGATGTCTACTTCGCTCAGCAGAGCCCGCATGTGGTCATCGTCGATCAACTCGAGCTTGCTGACTTCGTGGGAGGTTCGGAATCCATCGAAGAAGTGCAGAAAGGGGATTCGGGAAGCCAGGGTTGCCGCCTGGGCGACCAGTGCCATGTCGTGCGCTTCTTGAACAGAAGCGGACGCCAGCAGGGCAAATCCCGTTTGGCGGATCGCCATGACATCTTGATGGTCGCCGAAGATCGAAAGGGAGTTCGTGGCGATAGAACGTGCAGCCACGTGAAACACCGTCGGGGTGAGCTCGCCGGCGATCTTAAACATGTTCGGGATCATCAGGAGCAGACCCTGGGATGCGGTGAAGGTGGTCGTCAGCGCTCCGGCCTGGAGGGAACCGTGAAGCGCACCCGCAGCGCCGCCTTCGCTTTGCATTTCGATGACGTCGGGGACGACTCCCCACAGGTTCTTCAGCCCTTCGCTCGACCATTGATCCGCCCACTCCGCCATGGTCGACGAAGGGGTGATCGGATAGATTGCGCAGACTTCATTGCACCGATAGGCGACGTAGGCGACGGCTTCGTTGCCATCCATCGTCGCGGTTTGGGGCTGGTTCACAGCAGGGCTGGACTGATCTTCGCGGGCACTCGTGGTGGTCATAGCGTCGCCTCGCCAACGGGCTCGGGAACAAGGCTGATCGCGTGAACCGGGCACTGGTCGAAGCACGTTCCGCAACCCGTACAGAGGTCGAAGTTGACTTTGTATCCCAATCCTGGGCCGAGTTTGACGATGGCGTCTTCGGGACACGCGCCGTAGCATCCGTCACACTCGAAGCAGTTCCCGCACGAGAAGCATCGGCGAGCCTCAAACTGGGCGTCTACGGTCTCCAAGCCCTTCGTGACTTCCCCGAACGTCCCCGTGCGCTCATCGAGCGGAATCCGGTTCTGAGTACGTGCCGCCGCATCGGCGAAGAACCACAGCCGCAGCTTCTCCAGGGTAGCAATATCCTTGCTCACCTTAGGCTCCACCGCCTCGTTGCGAAGGAACGCGTCGATGTTTTTGGCCGCCTTCTTGCCATGACCGACTGCAACCGTGACTGTGCGCTCGGAGGGTGCCATGTCCCCGCCCGCGAAGACCCCGGGGCGGCCCGTCATCATGGTGTCATCCACGACCACGACGCCGTCGGGCTGGAAGGCAATGTCGTCCATCTGACGCAGGAACGTGGTGTCCGTGTCTTGACCGAGCGCGAGAATCAAGTCGTCCGCTTCCAAGGTCTCGATTTCACCGGTCGGCTGGGGGCGACCGTTTTCGTCCAGGGCCATGACTTCGATCTCGACGGTTCCCTCTCCGACGGATTTGATCGTTCGGAGCCAGTGGATCTTGATGCCCTCTTCGACCGCTTCGTCCGCCTCGAAGGCGTGAGCGGGCATGTGGTCCCTGTCTCGGCGGTAGATGATGAGGGGCTCGACACCCAAGCGGCGAGCGACCCTCGCCGCATCCATCGCCGTGTTTCCTCCGCCATAGATGGCTACCCGCCGACCGAGTCGCGGCTGTTCGCCCAGCTCGACGCTCTTGAGGAAGCTGACGGCGTCGAGAACCTTGCCCGCGTCTCGGGCGGGGATGTCCGTCTTCTTGCCGAGATGCGCACCGACGGCGACAAAGGCCGCGTCGAAGCCGCCCGCCGTCATTTCCGCATTGAGGTCCTCGACCTTGTGATTGAAGACGATGTCGACTCCAATATCCTGGATGCGCGCGATCTCGGCTTCCAAGATGTTGCGCGGCAGTCGATAGGCCGGAATGCCGAAGTGCATCATGCCACCCGCCATCGGCCCCGCCTCGAGGATCACCGCTTTGTGACCCCGACGCGCCAGTTGGTAGGCGCACGAGAGACCCGCGGGCCCCGCCCCCACAACGAGCACACGCTTTCCAGAAACGGCTTGCAGTGCGGGGAACCGCCACCCTTCCTGGATCGCGAGATCGCCCAGATATCGCTCGACCGCGTGGATGCTGACCGGGCTCTCTAGCTGGCCCCGGTTGCAGCTGGTTTCGCAAGGGTGATAACAGACGCGCCCGTGAACGGCGGGCATGGGGTTGTCTTGAACGAGAATCTCCCAAGCCCCCCGATCATCGCCTTCGACGATCTTGGCGAGCCAACCTTGGATGTTCTCTCCTGCCGGACATGCCGCATTGCAGGGCGGCATCAAGTCAAGGTAGATCGGACGCCGAGAGCGAACCGCGCCCGTTGCGCGATGCTGGGTCAGGTCCGGCGGCAAGGTCAAGTCACGGCGCTCTTTGCTCAAAGGAAACTCCATTGAGGAACGCGCGCAGAATCCGTCAGTCTCGAGGGTGGGTCATTTCAAACTCGCGCTCGAAGCGCTCGATCCTGAGCTTCGCTTCCCGCTCGGACAGCACGCGAAGGTACTGAACGGCAAGAACGTTGACCCAGTAAACGGCATTCGGATTGCGAGAATCTTCGGCATTTCCGTAAGCGAGGGCAAGGCAGAGCATATCGGAGTCGATACCGCGGACAACAAACACGCACTCTTCAGAGTGTTGTTTGCCGAGCGTGTGGCCAAGCGTCCACTTGACCTCAACCAACTGGCCGATGAGATCCATTTTCGATCGATCGACAGATAGAGCGTTGCGTTCCATCATGCCCATCTTAGCCGTAACGGGGTAGCGAGATATGACCCAATTTTAATGGACAGAGATCGGGCACTGTTGTTCAGTATGCTCTCCGAGAAGGCAACCTTCATGAACCAACAGGCATACGCCGATGGCCTCGAATCGGCCGATTCGAAACCTCGAACGGCTACCATTGACGGCAACGAAGCATGCGCCGACGTGGCTTTCCGGGTGAACGAGATTTGCTCGATCTTCCCGATCACGCCCGCAACTTCGATGGCGGAGCTTGCCGACCAGTGGGCCGGAGAAGGACGCATGAACGTCTGGGGCACGGTCCCCGACGTCGTCGAAATGCAGAGCGAACTTGGGGCGGCGGGCACCCTCCACGGAGGCTTGCAGGCCGGTAGCCTCGTAACGAGCTTCACGTCCTCTCAGGGCTTGTTGCTCATGATTCCCAACATGTTCAAGGTAGCTGGCGAGTTGCTGCCTTGCGTCATCCATGTTGCCAGCCGAGCGCTGTCCACCAATGCCCTTACGATCTTCGGCGACCACCAAGACGTGATGGCGGTTCGGCAAACCGGTTTCGCGATGTTGGCTTCGGCGAATGTTCAAGAGGCGCACGACTTCGCCCTGATCACCCAAGCGGCAAGCCTCGAGTCGCGAATCCCGTTCCTTCACTTCTTCGACGGATTCCGAACCTCCCATGAGATCGCCAAGGTAACGATGTTGGAAGACGGGCACCTGCGGGCAATGCTGGATGAAGAGCTGATCTTCGCCCATCGCGCCCGAGCCATGAGCCCCGATCGGCCGAACATGCGGGGGACCGTCCAGAACCCGGACGTGTTCTTCCAGACGCGCGAGGCTGCCAACCCTTACTTCGACCGCTGTCCCGGCATCGTTCAGCGCACGATGGATCGCTTTGCGGAACTCACCGGGCGGCGCTACAAGGCCTACGAGTACTCCGGCCATCCCGAGGCCGAGCGCGTGATCGTCCTCATGGGATCCGGAGCGGAGGCGGCACGGGAAACCGCCGAGTTCTTGGCCGAGCAGGGCGAGAAAGTCGGCGTCGTCCAAGTGCGGCTCTACCGACCCTTCGATGTCGGAGCGTTCATTGACGCGTTCCCCAAGACGACGAAGGCGGTCGCCGTCCTCGATCGAACCAAGGAACCCGGCTCCTTGGGCGAGCCGTTGTACCTCGATGTCGTCGCCGCGTTCGCGGAGCGTCGGAGTGCCGCCAGCCGCCCCTCGATCACCGGAGGGCGCTTCGGTATTGGTGGCAAAGAGTTCCACGCCGGCATGGTGAGGGCCATCTTCGATGAACTGCGGAAGCCTGTTCCGAAGAACCACTTCACCATCGGCATCTACGACGACCAAGGGGACACGCACCTAGATTTCGATGAGAACTTCGCGGTCGAGCCCGACTCGACCCATGCTGCGATCTTCTACGGTTTAGGCGCAGATGGGACCGTCGGTGCCAACAAGAACACGATCAAGATCATCGGCGATGACCCCGAGTTCTTCGTTCAAGCCTACTTCCTGTACGACTCGAAAAAGAGCGGCTCACAAACGGTCTCCCACCTCCGCTTTGGGCCAACGCCCATCCGCTCGAACTATCTCATCCGCTCGGCAAAGTTCATCGGATGCCACGTGTTCGGCTTTCTGAACAAGATGGACGTTCTGGCGCGTGCCGCACACGGTGCGACGCTGCTTCTCAACTGCCAGTTCGGACCGGATGAAGTCTGGAGCCGTTTGCCTCGGCATGTTCAGGCGCAGATGATCTCCAAACGCATCACGCTTTATGTGATCGACGCCACCAGAGTTGCCAAAGAAACCGGCATGAGATCGCATACGAACACGGTGCTTCAAACGTGTTACTTCGCGATTTCCGGCCTGATGCCTAGAGAACAGGCCATTGCGAAGATCAAGCACTCGATCCAAGTCACCTACGGCCGCAAGGGTAAGGAGGTCGTCCAACGGAACTTCGACGCCGTGGACCAGACCTTGGCCAATCTACATCGAGTCGTCTTGCCTGAGAAGTTGGATGATCCATCGCGTCTTCCACCCATCGCTTGGATGGATCTGGATGGCGCACCCGACTTCATCAAGAACGTGACCGCGAAGATCATCGCCGGCGAGGGCGAATCCCTGCCGACCAGCGCTCTGCCCGTCGATGGAGGATTCCCCAGCGGCTCGGCCAAATGGGAGAAGAGGAACGTTGCCGATACGGTTCCCGTTTGGAACGCCAAGGACTGCATTCAGTGCGGCAACTGCAGCTTCGTCTGCCCCCATTCCTGCATTCGAACCCGCCTCCTCCACGACTCACTGCTCGACAATGCTCCCGCAGGATTCGAATCCATCGCGATCGACGCGAAGGGATTCCCCGAGACCCGCTACACATTGCAGATCTACATGGAGGACTGCACGGGGTGTGGCCTATGCGTCGATGCTTGCCCGGTCCGCACCAAAGAGAAGGCCAGCGTCAGAGCGATCAACATGGTCGAGAAGGACGGCCTCGAGATCGACAATCGACGTCACCTCGCGTTCTTTGAAACTCTGCCTGTGAACGATCGCTCCTTCGTCGACTTCGGCACCGTCCGTGGTGTGCAGTTCCTCTATCCGACGTTTGAGTTCTCCGGAGCATGCGCAGGTTGCGGCGAAACGCCCTACCTCAAGCTCACTTCTCAGCTCTTTGGCGATCGAATGATCGTGGCCAACGCGAGCGGGTGCAGTTCGGTCTACGGAGGGAGCCTTCCGACCACACCCTGGTCAGTCAATCATGAGGGGCGCGGACCGGCTTGGGCAACCTCGCTCTTCGAAGACAACGCCGAGTTCGGTCTGGGCATGCGTCTGTCCGCCGACCGTCAAATGCAGCTCGCACATCAGATTCTCGGCAAGCTGAGCCTTGAGCTCGGTGAGGTTCTGGTGGACGAACTGATCCACAGTCCGCAACGTCTCGAGTCCGACATCCGAAAGCAGCGCGCACGAGTGACTGCACTCAAAGCGAAGTTGACGACGCTCAAGGGTGAGAAGGCCATAGAGGCCCGACGCCTCCTCTCCGTTGCCGATTCCCTCGTGCGCCGAAGCGTTTGGATCATCGGCGGTGACGGCTGGGCCTACGACATCGGCAGTTCCGGCGTCGATCATGTCTTGGCCAGTGGCCGGGACGTGAATCTGATGGTCTTGGACAACGAGGTCTATGCCAACACCGGCGGCCAGTCATCCAAGGCGACGCCCCTCGGCGCAGTTGCGAAGTTCGCAAGTGCCGGTAAGCGCAGCGGAAAGAAGGACCTGGCTCTCCAGGCGATCGCTTATGGCAACGTGTACGTTGCTCGTATCGCCATGGGCGCCAATCCTCAGCAAACGCTGACCGCCATTCGCGAAGCCGAGGCGTACCCTGGCCCATCGCTCGTGATCGCTTACAGCCACTGCATCGCCCACGGCATCAATATGGAACACGGAATGGAGCAGCAACGCCTGGCCGTTCACTCAGGCTATTGGCCCCTCATCCGCTACAACCCCGAGTTGGTCGAGGTTGGCGACAATCCGTTCATCTTGGATTCGGCGCGACCATCGGTTTCTTTGAACGCTTTTTGCGAGAACGAACTGCGCTACCGCGCACTCAGATACACGCAGCCGGAAGAGGCCGCACGCCTCCTCGAAATGGCTCAACAGCAAGTGACCCGACACTGGGCTCTCTATGAGAGGATGGCCCAGTAACAGAAATCAAGGACATGCCTCAATGAACTTATCAACACGGTATCTCGGACTCGACCTCAAGCACCCGATCGTGGCTTCGTCGTCGCCACAATCGAAGACTCTGGACGGAATCCGTCGCCTGGCCGACGCCGGTGCCGCTGCGATCACTCTCTTCTCGCTGTTTGAAGAGCAGATCAGGGCCGAGCAGGAAAGCGTCGACTTTCTTATTGGCAGAACGACGTACAGCAGTGCGGAGTCACTAAGCTACTTCCCTCAATCTGCTGAGTACTCAGTTGGCCCCGGCGAATACCTGGAGTTGATCTATCAGGCTACTCAAGCGGTCGACGTGCCCATCATCGCCAGCCTGAACGGCATCACCGAGCATGGATGGGTCGACTACGCCAAAGACATGGTCGATGCAGGTGCCCGCGCCATCGAGTTGAACATCTTCTTCCTCCCGGTGGACATCATGACCACGTCTCAAGAAGTCGAGGAACAGTACGTCCGGGTCGTCGAAACCGTCAGCTCTGCGGTCTCGGTTCCGATCACCGTAAAGCTCTCTCCCTACTTCAGTTCGACCGGCCACATGGCACGGCGGTTGGTGGAAGCCGGTGCCAAGGGACTCGTACTCTTCAACCGATTCTATCAACCCGACTTCGATGTCGAGGGTCGAGTCGTCCAGTCCCGGCTCGACCTGAGTCAACCCAGTGAGATTCGCCTCCCCCTGCTCTGGATATCCGTTCTCTTCGACCGCCTCCATTGCTCGCTCGCCGCGACCACGGGAGTTCACTCGTCGCTCGAAGTCGTCAAGTATCTGATGGCGGGAGCCGATGCCGTGATGACGACGTCATCCCTGCTGAAGCACGGTGAGGGGCACATCGCGACCTTGCTCACGGACCTCCAAGAGTGGATGTCGTCTCACGGGTTCGAATCGGTCGAGCAAATGAAGGGCTCGATGAGCCTCAAGAACTGCGCGGAGCCCGAGGCCTTTGTGCGCTCGAACTACTTGAAGGTGCTGCAGAGCTACTCGGGCCACCGCTAGCCATCACTGAGAAGGGCACGAGAAATCACGAGTCGCTGGATCTCGCTCGTGCCCTCGTAGATTTCGGTGATCCGCTGATCGCGATACAGTCGTTCGACCTTGAACTCCTTCATGTACCCATAGCCGCCATGAATCTGGAGAGCCTTGTGGCATACGCGGTGGGCCATCTCTGCCGCGTAGAGCTTGATCATCGCTGACTCCTTAGAATGCTTCACGTGCTGATCTTTCATCCAGGCGACACGGTAAAGCATGGTCTTGGCGACCTCCAGCTCGGTTGCCATGTCGGCGAGCATGAACTGGATGGCCTGGAAGTCGGCGATCTTCTTGCCGAACTGCGCGCGGTCCTTGGCGTACTTGACCGCCTCTTCGAGGGCTCCTTCGGCGATCCCTACGGCCTGAGCCGCGATACCAATCCGGCCGCCATCGAGGGTCGTCAGCGCGATGTTGAGACCCTTATTCTCGGTGCCGAGGAGGTTGACGGTGGGGATGCGGCAGTTGGTGAAGACCATCTCGGTCGTGCTGGAGGAGCGAATGCCGAGCTTGTTCTCATGCCGGCCCACGGCGAAGCCGGGAGTCGAACTGGGAACGAGGAAGGCGGAGATTCCCCTAGAACCGAGCGCCATGTCGGTTTGGAAGAAGCCGATGATGAGGTCGGCGAACCCGCCGTTGGTCGTGAAGTTCTTGGTGCCGTTCAGGATGAAATAGTCGCCGTCGCGGGTTGCGGTCGCCTTCATGCCGCCGGGATCGGATCCCGCGCCACCCTCGGTCAGGGCGAAGCAGCCCATCATCTCGCCTGTCGAGAGCTTCGGGAGGAACTCGCGCTTCTGCTCTTCGGTTCCCCACTTGACGATGGTGTCGTTGACCAGCGAGTTTTGAACGGAGACAGCAACGGCGGTTCCTGCGTCGACTTTGCTGAGCTCGATCATGACGTCTGCGTAGGCGAGGGCACCCATCGCATTGCCCCCATACTGCTCAGGCACGGTCATGCCGTAGAAGCCGAGCTCGCCCAAGGCTTTGAGCGCGGCAAAGTTAACTTCTTGCTTCTCATCGAACTCGGAAGCGACGGGTGCGAGCTCCTTCTCGGCGAACCGGCGCGCCATGTCGCGAATCAGCAGATGCTCTTCGGAAAACGTGAAGTCCATCAGACGGCATCCTCTCGCGGGTGCTCTCGAACCCAATCGCGAATGTAATCGACGATCGCGTCCGGGTCATCGCCTGGACCAAACAGCCTCCCCACCCCAAGTGCGGCGAGCGTCTCTTGGTCCTTGGTCGGAATGATGCCTCCACCGGTCAGGAGCCGATCCCCGAGTCCCTTCTCTTCCATCAAGGCTCGGACCCGTTTGAAGTGGGTCATGTGAGCCCCCGAGAGCACCGACAGTCCGATGACGTCGGCATCTTCTTCGAGTGCGGCCGCGACGATCGACTCGGGAGTTTGCCGTAGGCCCAAGTAGACAACTTCCATTCCCGCTTCGACAAGGGTGCGGGCAACCACCTTGGCTCCGCGATCATGCCCATCGAGGCCAGGCTTTCCGACGACAACTTTGATTGGAGATCCACTCATTTTTGATCACTTCAGAAGAACGACTGCTCGCGAAACTCGCCGAAGACCTTAATCAGCGTCTGCGTGATCTCGCCCTCGGTTGCATAGGCCCGAGAGCAATCGAGCAAGTGCGGAATGAGATTGTCCTTGGTGCGCGCGGCACGCTCCAGAGCGTCCAGACCTCGGCTCACTGCGATGTTGTCTCGGGATTCCCGCAGCTTCTTCACGGCGGCAATCTGATCCGGCTCTACCGACTCATCGATCTCCAAGATCGGAATGAGCAGTTCCTCATCCTCATTCACGAACTCGTTGACTCCGACGATGATCTTCCGCTTGTCCGAGAGAGCCCGCTGATACTCATAAGCCGCTCGGGTGAGCTCCTGCTGAGGGAACCCCTTTTCGATCGCCTTGATCATGCCTCCCATCGCCTCGATCTGAGCAAAGTAGGCTTCGGCTTCGTCTTCCAAGTCTCGCGTTAGCCGCTCGATGAAGTAGGAGCCACCCAGAGGATCGGCAACGTTCGCGGCACCGCTCTCGAACGCAATCACCTGCTGCGTGCGAAGGGCGATCTCGACCGCCTTGTCGGATGGTAAGGCAAGAGCCTCGTCCATCGAGTTCGTATGGAGGCTTTGGCATCCGCCCAGGACACCGGCAAGGGCTTCCAAAGCCGTGCGAACGATGTTCACCTCCGGTTGCTGGGCGGTGAGGCTGCAGCCTGCCGTCTGAACATGGAATCGACACAGCCAGGAACGAGGATTCTTGGCACCGTATCGCTCCTTCATGTGTCTCGCCCAGATCCGTCGGGCGGCCCGAAGTTTGGCGATTTCCTCGAAGAAGTCGAGATGCGAGTTGAAGAAGAATGAGAGCCTGGGAGCGAAATCGTCGATCGACATTCCCGCAGCGAGGGCATGCTCTACGTAGGTGAATCCATCCTGAAGCGTAAACGTCAGCTCTTGGGCCGCAGTGGCACCCGCTTCTCGAATATGGTAACCGCTAATCGAGATGGTGTTCCACTGGGGAACATGCTCAGCGCAGAAAGAAAACAGATCGGTGATGATCCGCATGTGCGGCGCAGGCGGGAAGATCCACTCCTTCTGGGCGATGTACTCCTTGAGAATGTCGTTCTGCAGGGTGCCACGGAGTTTCTCGAAGGGTATTCCGCGCCGCTCGGCATTGGCGAGGAACATCGTGAAAATCCACGCGGCCGGCGCGTTGATGGTCATCGACGTCGAGACCTGATCGAGGGGAATCGAGTCGAACAACCGCTCCATGTCTTGGAGCGAGTCCATCGCCACGCCGGTCTTTCCGACTTCACCCTCCGACAGTGGGTGGTCCGAATCCCAGCCGTAGAGCGTCGGATTGTCGAAGGCGGTCGAAAGGCCCGTCTGCCCTCGTGAGAGCAGGAAGCGGAAGCGTTCGTTCGTTTGCTCCGCGGTTCCCATGCCGGCAAATTGGCGCATGGTCCAGAGCTTCCCGCGGTACATCGAAGGGTGAATCCCCCTAGTAAACGGATACTCTCCCGGCAACGGCAGGTTGGCTTCGAGATCACCGGGGGCGACATCGGATTCGCTGTAGACGGGCTTCACTTCTCGTCCAGAAACGGTGGTAAAGTCTCGTCCGGGTTCGGTTTCGGGTGACTCGATGGGTGTCGTTCCTTGTGCCATTATGCGTTTGCCTTTGGGTCTACGGTCAGTTGGATCTTGGAGCACATCTCTCTCACGAACTTATAAGCCGATCCACCCGAGGCGACCAGCTGCTTCGCAGCTTCTTCGATCACGCGCTCGGCGTCGCTCTGTCTCAAGTATCGCTGCCACAGTTCGTCCACGATTCCACTCTTGATCTCTTCTACCAGGCGCATCTGCCGCAGCTCCTGATGCCGTCCCGATTGAACGATCGATGTGGAAAGTTGCTCGATCGTGTCGACAAGTTCCTCGATGCCCTCGGTCTGTTGAGCGGATACTGCGAGCAGCGGTGGCGCTTTCCCTGACTTCGCGCTGCCCAAGCTGTACACGAAGCGGAGCGACTGGAGCACGGTATCGGCCCCAGGCAAGTCTGACTTGTTCACGACGATCAGATCGGCGGCCTCGATGATTCCCGCCTTCATCGACTGGATCGCATCCCCGGTGATCGGCTGAAGCACCAGCACCACGAGATCGGCGGTGTTCATGACGTCCAACTCGGCCTGGCCGACGCCGACCGTCTCGATGAGGATCCGATCCATGCCGAACGCCTCGATGACGTCGGCAACGGACGGCGTAGATGGTGAGAGGCCCCCGCGGCCTTCCCGTGAGGCCAACGATCGCATGAAGATCCGATCATCCCCGACGAACTTGTCCATACGGACTCGATCACCCATAAACGCACCGCCGGTGAACGGACTCGACGGGTCGACAGCGATAACGCCCACACGGTGTTGCCGATCTGCAAGGCCGAGGGCGATCGCCGAGCAAAGCGTGCTCGTGCCGACGCCCGGTGGCCCGGTGACGCCGATGCGGATGGCATGGCCCAACTTGCCCGCCAAGTGTTCTCGAATCGCCGGGATTGCGTTGGGTTCGTTCTCGACCTTGGAGATAAGCCGAGCGCACGCCCTTCGGTCTCCAGCCCAGAAAGAGGTCCACAGCCCCTCAGCGAGGGCCGGAGCTACGCCAGCACTCAAGTTCGACAAATCGTCGATGCGAACGTTATCGGTTCCCACCAAGGCCAGTGTACACGAGCCTATTGCTCTGCAAGCACTTAGGAGTTGCCATGTCCATGAAATCAAGGACAAGCTCGTTGAACTTGCCAGTTAGGTGTTAGGCGCGCGCCTGGACGATCTGCCGGGCGATGTGGCCGAGATGCTGGTCCCAAGTGCCGCAGCATCCTCCCCAGATATCGATGTGCGGGTAGGTCCGCGCAAGCTCGCCCATCAACCTGCCGAGTTCCTGTGGGTCACCCTCCTCCAAGTGACCGATCTTGCACAGAGCGAGCTTGTCCATGGCCGATGCGTTAGGTCGAAGCATGCGGATTCGCTCGATCCAATCCCCGGGATCCAGCGCCGGAAGAAACTCGAAGGGATGCGAGCAGTTGATGCCGCAAAAGTCCGGCTTGGCCTCGCCACATTCGCGGTCGGTGGCTTCGATCGCTTCGCGAAGTGACGGACCGGATATCAAGCGCGACGTTCCGCTGTCCAACGTGAACGAAACACCCAGCGGCAGGCCCACCTGTGCGGCCGCTCGGGATATGCCAACGGCTTCAGGGACGGAATTGAACGTTAGGGCGGTGACCACGTCGACCCCTGCTCGGGCCAGCGTGTTCAACTGCTGGAGGTGGTAGGCCTCGGCTTCACCGGCGGTCATCGTCCGGTTGAGCGAGTAGGCGTCCCCGCGCGGCCCGACCAGTCCAGCGATGAGGATGGATGGAACGCGCCCACGGAAGGGTTCTGCGACTTCGCGCAGGAAGTCGATGCAACGCAGTTGCGCGTAGGCCAGCGCCTCAGGATTGTAGCCCAGCTTGTCAGCCCAGTCTGGACTCGCGCGGTAGTCCAGACCACCCATGACGACGGATAGACCCGCCTCGGACGCCACCTCGAGGTAGCGCGCATACATCGTCTTCAGCGTTGCGACCGCGTCAGGACGGTCCAGCAAAGGAAACATCGCAAACTCGGGCAAGTGGTGCCCGAATCGATACATGATCTCGGTCTCCGGACCGCCTTCGGTGAGATAGGCTATGCCCTTCGTCGGTGGTGGGAACTGCCGCCGCATGATGCTCCAGACTACCGGAAGAGCATCGCCATCGCGGCGGCAGATACAATCCCGCACCGTGGCAGAAAAGCGACTCGACGTCATCGCGCATACGACCTCACTCGAGCATGAGAAACCCGAGTGGCTACGTGAACGGCTTGAGTGGTTTCAGGATCAGAAGTTCGGGCTCCTGCTCCACTGGGGGCCCTACGCGCTCTGGGATTGCTGCGAGTCGTGGCCGCTCTCGCCCGGAGACGAGTGGGCGCGCAACGACAACATGGTCTGCTGGACCAGCCGAGGCAAGGACCTCGCGCGGTTTCAATCCGACTATTGGGCGCTCAACAAGGAGTTCAATCCCGTCAAGTTCGATCCCGAAGCGTGGGCCGAGGCTGTCGACGGGTCCGGCATCCGCTACGTCTCGCTGACCGCCAAGCACCACGACGGCTTCTGCATGTGGGACACCGCCGAGACCGACTACAAGATCACCGGCCCCGAGAGCCCCTATCCCGTCGATGTCTACAAGGGGTTTTGCGACGCGTTCCAGCGGCGCGGGCTCGGCGTTTCGGTGTACTTCTCGAAGGCCGACTGGCATTCGCCCGCCTATTGGTCGCCTGATGCACCCGTCACCACCCGGCAAGCCAACACCGTCGGCACGCCGCTCTGGGCTGAGTTTGTGCGGTTCACCCATGCCCAGATCCGAGAACTCATGACCAACTACGGCAAGGTGGATGTGCTTTGGCTCGATGCCGGCTGGGTGAAGAAGGAACGCGGCGAAGACCTCGATATGCCGGGCATGATCGACATGGCGCGTGAGCTTCAACCGGGCCTTATCGTCGCCAATCGCACCGTCGGCGACGAGTTCGAGGACTTCATCACCCCCGAGCACCAGATCCCGGACGAGCCGCTCGATCAGCCGTGGGAGTCCTGCCTCTGCATGGGCACGAGTTGGAAGTACGCGGAGGGCGAGGTCTTCCGGCCGGTGGGCGAGATCCTGCGGATGCTCATCGAGATCGTCTCGAAAGGCGGCAACTTCCTAATCGGCTTTGGACCGACGCCCGATGGCGAGTTCCCGGCCGGAGCCGTCGAGCGACTCAAGGAGATTGGCGCGTGGATGAAGATCAACGGCGACGCGATCTACGGCACGCGTGCGGTTGCTCCGTACCACGAAGAGGGCGTCCGGTTCACCCAAAAAGGGAACCGCGTCTTCGCGTTCGTCGTTGATGAGTCCGCATCCACGCTGAGATCATTGCGGCCCGCGCCGGGCTCGGAGTTGAGGCTGCTTGGGCACGACTTACCGGTGCCTTGGAACAAGGAAGACGGCGTTTGCCGCTTCACGCTTCCCGTGGGAATCGAGGACTTACCCCGCCCGCTGACCTTGTCGTTCGATCGTTGATAGGCCAGACGCAACCGGCTCGACGGCACCTATCATCCATCGCTACCATGAGTCTTGTGACAACGCCCCCACCTCGGGGGTCTTACCGCGCTCTTCCCGCGGTGCCCCACCCCTGCCGCGTTACGATCGGCACGTATCCCACCTCGAGCCCCTTCGGCGGCTTCACAATCAGCGCGGGATCGATACTCGCCAGCCTTCCGACCGAGTTTGCGGGAAGGTAGTTGCGATTCTGCGTCCAGCTTCGGTGGATCTTCTCGACTCGCTTCTGGATCGCCTCGCGTTCAGTCGTAGAGAGATCCGCATTCTGCAAGGCGGGCTGGTCGGCGAAGCGGTACCAGGAGAACGTCACTTCGCTCCCGTCGCCCAGCGTGCGCTTGAACGGTCCGGCCGCTGGTCCTGGTTTCTTCCACGCGGAGGCAGGTTCTTCTGGAGTCACGTAGGGCTCGGCGGACCGGTTTGGATCGGGGAACTTCGCCTCGAGTAGTCCCGTCTCGGAAGGAACCTCTTCGGACTTCACCACCACCCACCGTTCCTTGCCGTCCGTTGCCTTCACCAAGCGGTAGTACTCAGGCAAGGTCACGAGCGACTCCGAGGATCCCGCGCGACTGAGTAGGTCGCGCTTCCACCGAATCCCGTAGGTCGTCTCGTTCAGGGCGATCGGAGTCGCATACGACGCCCAATCGACTTCAGGAGCCCTGTTGCGATCACCACCGGGCAGGTAGATCTTCCACGTCGAGTAGCCGCCGCCCTTGAAGGTATGCACGCTCGAGGCCGTGGCGTTCACCGACCCCGATGCCGCCGGGCCACCGCCAAACCAGCGGTCCACCTGATTCCATAGCGCGTCCTTCGAGTACGCGGTGATCCGGTGGATGAGGGGTGCGTGCTCGCCCGGGAAGTGGGTCGGCGCAATGCGGGCATAGGTGATCCCGGCACGATCCTTGGCAATCATCGCCGGAACGTGTTGAGTCTCCATCTGCACGGCCTTGTTGGGCTCGGATGGGCGCGTGTCGAGGAACTTCCCCGCGAGACTCGGATTCTCCGCCGACGCCTTCGACCAGAAGTAGGGCGTGAAGGAAGCCACCGGGCCCTTGAAGTTCGCGGTGTTGAGGAAGAGTGTCCAGCAGTGGTTGCCGGTCGGCACATCCTTACCCGCTGTCTTGGTCTTCGGATCGGTCAGCGGCAGAGGAAGATAGCCGTAGCCGAAGAGCTCGCCGCGGGTGCCTTGCTTAAGATTCAAACCATCGGGCGGCCACAAAACCCAAGGGCTGAGTTGGGCAACGCCGTAGAGCCCGGTCGGGTTCTTCCAGTCTCTTCCCTTACCCGCTCCCGGGCCATTGGCCCACTCGGCGAAGTTGAGCGTGACGCCTCCCATGATGAACTTCGGCGTCTCGGTGGCGAACCGCGTATCCCGCCACCAGCCGAGTCCCCCTTCGATATCCGTGTAGTGGTCCTTCGGAGCTTGGCCCTCGAACTGGGGGAACATCCACGTGCCGAATAGGCCGCTCTGGAACCGCGAACCCGGATAGGTTTTGAGAAGTGGCCACGCAGCCACGTACATCGAGAAGCCCGCGTTGTAGGTTGCCGCCACCTTCTCGTGAGGCACGATGAGGTAGCCGGCCATCTCGGTGAGCTGCGGAGCCTGCGGCTGACCCGCCATCGTGGCCATCAAGGCGAGATGCATCAGGTTTATCGCTTGACTCGCTTGAGCAGATCGTTCATCGCGCGTCCCATCGCATCGCCGATGAGATAGTAGGTCTCACCGCTGCTGTTCCAGTGATAGCCCTGATCGCTGGGCGAGGCTTCGGCGGTTCGCCAGAAGGCGCGGGTGCCCACGAATGCGACATTGCCTTTGAACGCCGGATGCTGGGCGACCGCGGCCTGGGCATTCATCAAGGCGAGTGCGCGCTCGTTCTTCTCTTCCATGCCTCCCATCCCGGTTTCCGCGATCACGAACGGTAGGTTGGGCGCATTTAGGTCCTTCCGGATGTCGCGGATGAAGTTCGCCATGTTCTGCTCGTACTCGGCAACGAACTCCCCGTTTATGCGGTCGTTCCAGCCTTGGTGCCATCCGAAGCCGACGAGTTGGACGGATCGGCCTTTCCACTGCGGAAAGTCGGTGCCCAAGTTCGCAATCGCTGCCTTGGTGCCTTGGACGACCTCATTGTAGAACGGGCCGACGGTGCCGCCCGAACTCGGCGGACGGAAGTCCACGGCAAGGCTCTTGCCGCCCCATGCCAGCTTGATGAGGAGGACGGGCTCGCGGATCGAATCTCCGACGACGTTGCCGAATCCAAGCTCCGGCCCGATCGTATCGGTTCCTGCTCCGTACCCAACCGTGAGCTTGCCCTTGCGATCGAAGTAGTGAATCCAGACATCATCGCGGACCCGCCAGCTACCATCCTTGTTGAGCAGCTGCTTGAACTTATTGTCGCTCCTGGGATCTCGGGCGAGCTGCTCGAGGCTTCCCTTGCCCCCATTGCGCTTGGGGTCGGCGGCCACGAACCCATGGCCGACCATGTTCGACTGGCCAGCCAAGACGAACACCTTTAGGGGAGGAGCCTTCTGGGGCGGGGTCATGCCCAATGCGACGATCAGGAGCGATGAGAGCATGCCCCGAACTATACCGGGGCGATTCACGACGGCGAACATCAGGACCGGGAAGATGAAGGATGGGCCGTTTCAAGCTTGGTGGAGGTGCTCGCGGCAACCCAAACAAGGGCCGCCACCGGGGTCAAGTACAAGGCCAGATGCACGAGGGGTGGATCACCCGCTGCGTCGGGGAATCGGAAGAGTGTGGCTAGAGCCTTGAGCACTCCGTATACGGCGAGGAACACCAACGGGCCTCGTGGAGCCTCACCTTTGAACCTCATCCAGAATGCCAAAGCAACCAGCGGGATCGTAACCTCCAAGAGCTGCACGGGGAACATCGTGCGCGGCGTGCCGAAGGGCGACACCACCCCAGCGCCGATCTCTGCGAGATGAGCATCCGAGAATCTCTCGACCGCTACCGCGCCGAGACCTTCATACACCCTTCCGAAGCAGCAACCCGCTACCCAGCAGCCGACCTTCGAAAGAGACATTCCAACCGCCAAGCCGGGAATGGCGGCATTGGCCAGCCGAGCCCAAGGTAGGTGAAGAAGCAGGGCAAGGAGCCCGCCAGCCAGCGTTCCGCCCAGCACGACCCCCGCCATATCCAACCCTCGAAAATCCAACGACCAGATCAAAGAGGAATCCTCGCGGGCTTCCGCGAGATGAAAAGCGACCTTAAGCAACCTCGCGCCAGCGAGCCCGCAAAGACCGGCAACGAAAACCGCCAACAGAGGGCGCCAGCCCAGGAAACGATCACGCGCCAAGGCCGCGAGCGTGATCACGCTCGCGGCCAGGACCGCAGTCAGTTGCCAAGCGCCATAGGCATTCATTTGCTCAGCTTAAGGCTCATCGAGATCGCGAAGCCCGCGCTCTTGCCGGTCCCCGACAGCCGGGCTTTCCCCGCCATACCGTATCCCTTGTCCGCGCGGTTCGCGTTGCCAGTGAGCGACATCGTGCCTTCCTTGACACCACCGGTTGCGCTCAGCGCACCTTCACGGTAGTCGATCTCGACGGGGACGGACCAGTTGTCGCCCGCTTTGCCCATTTTGAACGTGCCGCTGCCAAAGCCTGAGTTGCCGATCTTCACCGACAGCTCTGCGGGCACGGTCTTGCCTTGCATTTCCTTCAAGGCTCCGGCAAAGTCGCAGTCCTTGTTCTTGCTCTGCGCGCCAGGGGGGATGGTGACGGAAGTGATTGTCACCGATCCGCGCCACGTTCCATTCATCTCGTCCGCGGTGGGTGCTTCGGCCATCGCTTCCTCGACGAGGCCCTTGATGAGGTCGTCCATGCCTTCGGCGAACAGCTCGTCGATCGCGCTGCCAACCGCCGCGGCCGCCTTTTGGCCAAAGGTCTTGCTGATCTCTTCGGTGGCCTCCTGGATGTTCCGGCGCAGGATTCCGTCCATGAACTCCTTCAACGACTCGCGCATCGTCGTGCCCGCGTTTGCCTTCATGGCGGCGCCCATGGCTGCGATGATGTCCCTAAACTTGACACCTATCTCAGCGATCGCTTG
Source organism: Methanoregulaceae archaeon (assembly GCA_020850325.1). Classification (GTDB taxonomy): domain Bacteria; phylum Armatimonadota; class Fimbriimonadia; order Fimbriimonadales; family Fimbriimonadaceae; genus JANJUB01. The sequence continues at coordinate 19,544 of JADZEW010000008.1, read as the reverse complement.
CTTAGTGGCACGTTTGAACGCCTGCTCGGCGGCAACGTCTACCGAGAGCGAGGCGAGTTGCCGGGTGAGCTGCTCAGCTTCTTCCTTCATCCCCGCCTTCGTAGCCTCGGCGATTTTCGAACGCAGGTGCTTCACACCGGCCGCGATGTCGCTCCGCAGGTCGGCGGTCGCCCAGTTTCGAACCGACGCCCAGACCCGCTGGGCACCGAGCCAACCGACTTCACCAGCGCCCTTCGCCACTTGGGGAAGCTGTGTTCCTTTCACCAGCATTTTCGAACCGCCGAGGGCAACACCGACGAGTTCCAAACCACCCATGACGTAGTCGCTGCCGCTGGCCTGCCGATTACCGATGAGGGCAACGCCCTTGCCGAGGCCGGTGAGGATGCCCGCGCCGAGCTTGGATACCAAACCGACGCCTTTGCTCGTCCAACCCTCGCCGAACTGCGTCTTGGCCGCGCTCTCCGCGGTTTGCGAGATGACCTCTTCGCCATAGTCCAGAAATCGCTTAGTTGTGATCAAGATTTCTGAACCGGACTTGCACTCATCGAAGTTCTTTCCGATCTGCCGGAAGTCGCTCTCGATCTCCCTCACGGTGTCATTCTTGAACTCATTGTCGATGCGATCGTTGAAGCGCGGATACTTGTCTGTGAGCTTCTTCCCGGCCAGACTGTCCATGGTGTTTCGGGTGTAGATGTCGTAGCCGATTCGGATCGGCGCTTGGACGATTGCATCCACGGTGTCGAGGCCGACGCCGATGCCGGTTTGGATTCCATGGACGGCGGTCTTCACCCCCGACCCAACCGCCTTGACGCCATTCCAGCCACTCTCCAGCATGCCGCCGAAGGTCCAACCGGTGTTGATCTTCTGGCTCGCCGTCCCGTAGGCGTCCTCATAGTGGCTCCGTGTCGATGCGTAGGCATCAGGGATAAGCGAGACCGCTTGAGGTGCCTTCGGCACTGGGGCTAAGTTCTCCTCCGGAATCTTGCCTAGACTCGCCGAGAGCCCCTTCTGGAATCCATCCCAGTAAGCGAGATGTTGCTTGGACATCTCGAGGATCTCCTTTGGTAGATTCTCGTTTGGCTGCACGGACTTCAGGGTCTCCCGGATCTTCGGGATCTCCTGCGCCATGTAGGCGAGGGCAGCCTTGGCATAGCGCACGTCTGCCGCCTTCAGTTGCCGCAGACCTTGACGAACTCCCGCCATTCCGCCGAGCACCTTGCGGTTCCGCTCCATCACGGAGTCCATGATCGCCATGTCGGCGTCCAGTTTGGCGGCAGCGTCCTTGACGGCCGCAACGGGAGAGTCCTTCGTGGCTTCATAGAAACCGGCCGCGATCGTGGCGACCTGCAGGCTCAGCGTCGTCGCGCTGTCGCCGACCTCGATCGCCTTCACGACGGCGTAGTAATCCACCATCGACTGGGGAAAGGCGTTGTCGGCATGCTGCTTGGCGAGCCCTTCGTAGAGGGCGATGTCGATCCTTTGCTTGGATCGCGACTTGGCTATTGATGCCAGGGCCGTCTTCACCGACTTCTCGGCCTTGGGCTCCAGCTTGATGACGACCTGAAGATAAGCGCACAGGGCGTCGATCGCGGTTTGGGCATCCGCCTCGCCGGCGCTGGCTTCGTCCACGATCTGCTTGGCGACTGCCTTGATCTCTTCGACCTTGGCCGCCCTGACCTTCTCGTATTCGAGGCCCTCGGCAAACGGCAATGGCTGTTTGCCAAAGTAGAACGGACTTGAACCGTAGATATTGCCGGTGGTGTCGTTGTCCACGAAGAAGGGCAAGGCCTTCTCGTCAAACTCGTAGTTGGTGGTGAAGGGCTCCGACACTTTCGGCCTTGACAGTTCGACCGCGGGTTCATTACCTTTGTTAAAGCAGGCTATTCCTGCTCCAAGGATCGTAGCCGTTCCGAGAATCCAGAACAAGCGTTTCATAGGACCTCCACCTCACATATGGCACGGGGTGGGCAGGCTCGGGTAGCCGTGCTTTGCTGTCAGGAATTCTTTGTCCATAAAAACCGGGTCAGCTACCTTGTCGGAACTTCCTCAGCTCTGCGCACCAACCCGTCGAGCATCTTGCTGAACACGATCCCGTGGAGCGGCACCACCATGTACCAGTACAGGATCCCGAAGAGTCCGCGGGGGCGAAACCGCGCCGTCATCACGAGGCGTGTCTCCTTCTCCGTCTCGCCCGAGGGCTCGATGTCAAAGGTCAAGGTCGCTACGCCGGGAAGCTTCATCTCCGCGGTCAGTTCCAGGTGATGGGGCGGATCGATGGCCGAAACGCGCCAAAAGTCGAGCGAGTCGCCGAACCGCAGATGTTCGGCGTCTCGACGGCCCCGGCGCAGCCCCGGCCCCCCAACGAGCCGATCTAACGCACCCCGCAACCGCCAAAGCCAGTCGGCGCCACCATAACCTCGTCCGCCACCGAGCGACGATACCGATGCCCAAACCGCTTGCGGCGAAGCGCTCGTCGTCGCTTCCCGCCGGTCGATGTACACCGTGCCCCCCGCCCACGAAGGATCGCCGGGCATCACGCCCGCATCGGACCAAGACGTCTCGACGGATCGGACCTGCATCTTCTCGAGTGACGCCTCGATCGCCTGGCGAACCGTGAGGCATGAGTGAGGCATGATGCGAGTCGCCTCATCGTTCCGGCAGACGACCCGGTTTCGTAAACCCTCGGCCAGCGGCCGGGCGATGCTCGCATGGAGCGGGGTCACGAGGTGAATCCATAGCGAGCTGAGGCGCGGCGTCAGCACGGGAATCGGGATGACGATCCGCCGACGAAGCTTCAGCGCGAGCGCCATCTCTCGCATTAGATCGGAATACGACAGGATGTCGGGGCCGCCGATGTCGATGGTCTTGCCGATGGTCTCGGGCACGGTGAGCGCCTCGATGAGATAGAAGAGCACGTCGCGGACGGCGATCGGCTGCGACTCTGTGAACACCCAGCGGGGGGTGACCATGATCGGCAATCGCTCGACCAGGTAGCGCAAGATCTCGAACGACGCCGAGCCCGAGCCGATGATCATCGCCGCTCGGAAGACGGTCACCGGGACCCCGCCCGCCGCCAAGGCGGCCTCCACTTCGCGTCGCGAGGCAAGGTGGGTGCTCAGCCCCTCGCCGATCTCGCCCAACCCGCCCAGGTAGAGAATCCGCTTGACGCCCGCCTTGGCGCAAGCCCGCCCGAAGGCTTCGGCCAGGGCATAGTCGCGAGAGCGATACTCGCCGACGGAGGCCTCCATGGAGTGAATCAAGTAGTAGGCGGCATCGCAATCCTTCAGCGCCTCGATCACCGCCGCCTCATCCGACACGTCACCTTCGAAGAGCTCGACAGCCTCGTGCGAGGCCCACGGCCGATCGCGCAGCTTGGCTACGCTCCTCGCGAAGCACCGCACCTGGTAGCCCTTCTCGAGCAACCGTGGCGCAAGTCTTCCCCCGATGTATCCGGTTGACCCGGTTAGGAAGACCCGCTGAATGGGGATCGATTGCCCAGCGGATGAAGTCACGTCTTAATCATACGAGAAGGAACCGGCGGGTGTCCGTGTTACAATGCGGTATGCCATTGGAGCAAGGCAACGTCTGGGCCGTACGCATGTTGGGCGGCTTTGACGTTACTAGTCGGCTGGGTGAGCAACCTAAGTTCCGATCGAAGTCCTGTCGTTCCCTCCTCGCGTACCTCTTGCTCCACCCCGGCAAGGAGGTTTCCCGCTTCTTTCTCGAAGAGACCTTTTGGCCCGAGAGCGACACGAATCGTCAAGCCCAGAACCTCCGTCGGGCGATTGCCGACTTGCGCGATGCGCTCGACGAGGGGCTCGATCGCGGTGCGATCATCGCTACCCGACGCGATGTGGTGGCGTGTCGCCCAGATACCGTCGATGCCGACACGGTGCGGTTCTTGGACCTCAGCGAACGAGGCCTCAAATCCTCGGACGAAGATGCGCTGTTGGAGGCGGTGGCCGAATATCGGGGGCCGCTGCTGAACTCCATCGAGGATGATTGGATTTATCCCTACCGACTGGAGTTCGAGGAGCGGTTTGGGCAGTGCGTCGAGCGGCTCTGCTCACTTCGAATCGAATCTGGGCTGGCCAAAGAAGCGGTCCGAGTGGCGCGAGGCGCGCTGCTGCTGGCTCCGAACCGAGAAGACATCCATATTGCCCTCATCCGTAGCTATCGCCAAGCGGGGCTAGAGACCGAGGCCCTGCGCCAGTTTGAAGATCTGGAGCGGATTATGGACGACACCTGGGGCGAGCCCCCCTCCTCGGCCGCCCGCGAGGCGCTGGAGGGAGCGGCACGGTCGGTCCGCCCGCCCTCTCGCCCGGTCCCCGTCGAACCCGAGTCCGCCGGCGGCGCGATGTCGGCCACGTCGCCGTCCTACATCCGACGGATCGCCGACGACCAAGCCGAAGCCTGCCTCAGTCGGGGGGAGAGCGTGGTGCTCCTCCAAGGTCCCCGTCAGGTGGGCAAGAGTTCCCTTCTCGCCCGGTCGCTTGCCTACGCGCGCGAGAACGGTTGCGCGACCGTACTCAACGACTTTCAGACCATCGGCGAATCGCAGCTGGCCGATGAAGAGCGGTTCTATAAGGGGCTCGCTCATAGTGTGGCTAGCCAGTTGAAGGTGGATGTGGACTTGGCCGCACTGTGGAGCACCTGGCTCGGGCCGAACATGAATCTGGACGTGGTCATGGGCAAGCTCCTGGAGAAGACCGAGGGCCACGTTTGCTGGGCGATCGACGAAGCCGACCGCCTTTTCGGACGCCCGTACGTCAACGACTTCTTTGGGCTGCTGCGCAGCTGGCACAACCGACGCGCGCTCGACCCCTCCGGGCCTTGGGGCAAGCTCACGATGGCTCTGGCGTATGCGACAGAAGCTCACCTGTTCATCACCGATCTGAATCAGTCGCCGTTCAACGTGGGCGTTCGTCTGCCTCTGCGAGACTTCTCACGCACCGAGGTCGGTGAACTGGCCGCGCGTTACGGCATCACCACGCAGGAGGCGATCGACGCCGCCTACCGGACGACCCACGGCCATCCGTTCCTTACCCGGCGAGCCCTCGCCTTTCTAAGCCAAGGCGGCTCCGCCGCCGAACTGGAGGCGACCTGTACCCTGCCGGACGGGCCGTTCGGAGACCACCTGCAAGGGGTGCTCGGCGTCATCCTGCAGGATGCCGAGTTGGTCGCCGAGGTGAAGCGGATGCAGGCGGGCGAGCAATTTTCGAAGCCCACGACGCGGTTCCGACTGATGGCCGCGGGGATTCTCGCTCTGAGCGCAGATGCCAGGGCCGAGTTCAGAGTTCCAGGCTATGGTCCCTTCTTGGCGGCGGCTTTGGGCTGATCCTTCCAGGGAGCGCTGCGATAGATCCGCACGTTCCCATCCGCGCCAGTCACAACGACGTCGCGCCCACCAGGTGTGAACACGCCGAATGTGGCCCGGCCCAAACCCTTAGCGGTCGAAGGGTCGTCGAGCACAAAGAGAGCTCGTCCCGTGTGGGAATCCTAAATGGTCGGGGGCATGCCAATCGAATCTGAGATCACTCTTTCTCCATCGTAAGAGAATCGAATGGCAGAAACGTCCGCGCCGACACCGATCCGACCGGTCAACTTCCCATCGGCGGTTCGCCAGACAAGCCACTCGCCCCCTGGCCACTGGCTTGCCGCGAGGAACCTGCCCGTGGATTCTGGCCAAATGTCGGTGACAAGCCGACCAAGGGGCGGTGGATCAAAGGTGCTGATCAACCGGCCGCCGTCCGTTCTATAAACCGTGATTCGACTCTTTTCGTTAGGCGCCGTAGAAGCTGCATAGATCTCGGAGCCATCCGATGAGAGGGCGATATCAAAGATCGGGTCCTTCCGCTGGATCTTTGTGATGACACGCCCGGTTCTCGTCGAATAGACGTGGATGACGCCATTGCGTTGCCCAGCCCGATCCACGAAGTTGTATTCATTCGTGGACACGGCAAGGATCCTCCCGTCATAAGAAAACGTTACATCGGGGAGAGAGCGATCTTTGGATGGCCAGTGATACTCGATTCGACTGACCACAGACATCGACTCCGGATCGATGACAACAAACTCAGTATCGCGGTTCCATGGCGGTGGATTGACCTCCGCGATCAACCGGCTCTCGAGCAGGTAAAGACGATGGATTGCTTTCGTCGAGGCGCGTATAGATCCAGCTGGTCGAAATCCATCAAGAAGCAGTCTCTCAATGGTTCCGTCTGGCTGGCCCGCGTACAAGTACTTCTCAGAATTGCTGACGGCGCCCTCGGCAGGACTCTTGTTGTAGCGCGCCTCCCTACCCGTCCTCATATCTCGACTAACCAACACATTCTTGGCCGTTCGCATGAGGAGCCAGTTCGCCTCAAGAACAGCAAAGGTGACCGGATCGTCCCCGCGGTCAAAGGTCTCGATCGCGGGTTCTTCCGTCGTGCGCCAGACCTTCAAGCACCCGGTCATATCGACGCTGGCAAAGTGCTCGTCCGACAGAAACTGCACTTGCGAGATGAGGTCGGAATAGCCCCAAACGGTCCGGAGGAGTCTTCCCGACGTTAGGTCGTACAGCCGAATACCCGAGTCACGCGTCGCAACCAAGAGGCGCGTCTCATCCGGGTTCATTTGCGAACGCCAAACGAGTGGAACATCGTTTAACGTCGTGATCACTTTGAGATCGCCCGCGCTTCGAATCTCGATTCGTTGGCTAACTGCATCGTAGATAGTGAACGTCTTGGCCTTACTGCCATGGCTGAGCGCTGGTTCGTAAGGAACCTTGACCGAAGCGATGATGTTGCCATCACGGTCCCAACGGGACAAGGTTCGACTGCCATCGGAAGTGAAGTAGGTTCCATCCTCACGAAATGTCCCTTGGATGGCCGGCGACGTGCCTTTAAATGACGCTAAGATGCGTTTACCGTCTAAAGAGCGAAGTTGGAAGCACGTGCCCTCAGAACCCTTACCTCCAGAGGTTAGCATGGTTGTCTTCCAAACATCGAGAACATTGAGGGATGGATCGCTGATCTTAGCCAAGATCTGGTCGGTTTCCGCATCCATAAAGAAAGTATTATTGGTCTCCAGATCGGTTGCCCATCTCACGCCTCTGACCGATCGCAGCGTTCGAAATGGCTTTCCATTGAACCGCCGGTATAACTTTGTACCCGTGGCGGTTAAGTCGTATAGTCCATGAACGGTAGCGACTCTAACTCGACCATCTGGGAGCCTCTCGAACCTTGGGCCGTTCCAGTAGTTCCCCAACTGGGGAAAGCGCTGCTCGAACACGGGCGCTCCGGACAGCAACTTCACGTGTCCCCACTCCCAACCTCGGCTGGGGCTCTTGCTCGACGAATCGAGAAGATCGCTCACGTTCGCCCAACGTTTCTGGGAAAGGGCAAGGTGGATGCTCGCCATGATGCCCGCATAGTTCTCGCGCTGCAATATCTCCGAGTTAGCCTGCAACTCTGCCAGGGCGCGTTGGCGTCCTTGAGCGGTCGACTTGAGGTCCTTGTTGGTCACCTCAAGGGCAGACAAGGCTTGAAGGCGCTGAGCGGACAGCACTTTCATCTCCTCACTGCTCGCGGTGAGTTTCTGGAGCGCATCTTGACGCTCGGCGGAGGTCCGCGCTAGATCACCGGTCCGGACCTGCAAGTCGGTCAGCGCATTCTGCCGCTCGTCGGAGACCTGCTTCAGATCGTTCGTCCGAGTTTGAAGCTTGACCAGGGCCTGCTCCCGTTCGTTGGCCAATCTCCACATGCCGAAGCTGCCCGCCGATACAGCCAGAAGCGCGAGGCCCGCGATCGCCGCCGTTCGGAACGTGGCCCGCCTCGATGCGCCGGCTTGGCGGCGCACTTCCGCATCCGGGAGGTTCTGCCGTCGCCACGTCTCGTCGAAGACGGTTCGGTACACGAGGTTGCGCACCTGCAGCACGCCGTCATGCTCCAATCCGACGCCGGAGAGCCGCAACGTGGCGACCACCGGATTCTGCTCGACCGCTTCGACCGACTTGGCCCGGAGCATCCGGCCGTAAAGCTCGAGCACCTGAACTCGGCGCTCTTCCGGCGTCAATCCCGGCACGTCGGGATCCAGCATCCGCCGCTCGACGTCGGACAGGTTGGGTTCGCGCTGGCGAGATTCCGGGGAAAGGAACAGCGTCCGCACGAGGCGGTCGACATCGGCGGTCGTCACCACGCCCGGTTCGCTTGCGATGCGCCCGCAAAGCAGCTGGGTGAGATACGGATGGCCGGAGACCCAGTGGTGCACCCGCGCCACCAGCTTGGCTCCATCGCGTTTGCCGTTCAGCGAGTCCGAATACACCAACGTCTCCTCGAGCGTGAAGTCGGTTAAGTCGATCCGAAGGCCGATGTTGAACGGCGAGATGTCGGGGTTGCGGATCAGTTGGCCCGGCGTCGCCACGCCGACAAGGCAGAACGTGAGCCGCTTAAAGGAGTCGTCGCTCGATCGTCGGTTGAAACTCTCCCGAATGGCGGCGAAGAACTCGTCGGTGGGAAAAGTGAGCGCGCGTACAAAGTCGACCTCGTCCACGAAGATCACCAGAGGCTCGGTTGTGTTGGGCAGAATCACGTCCTGGAGGACTCCGACAAACCGCGCAAGCGGTCCGACGGCCTGCCGCTCCTGCCAATACTCGAGCACCTTGGCGTGCAGTCCAAGCTCTTGCCCCACCCCGACCGCGAGCCCGGCGTACCATTGCTCGGGGGTCACGTTGGCGCCGATGCGCTGCAGGTCGAGCTTGACCTGGCGCACTCCCGCCTCCCGCAGCTTCAGGATGCTGCGGGCGATGAGGGACGACTTGCCCTTCTGGCGTGAGTCGAGCAGGAACACGTACTCGCCCCGCAGGAGCGCGCTCAAGAGCTGCTCGTCCGCCTTGCGCGCGATGTAGCACTCGGCCCCTGGCTCGAGCGTTCCGCCAGGCCGAAAGAACGTGGACTGACTATCCATGTCCTCTACTGTACAGGATGAACTGTGATGAACTCCGTCACGAATTGATCACAGTTCGCTCCGCATCATATCCTCAATGGCACAGACCATTTTCGGGAGATCAAGAGTGAATAACGCAACGAACAACCGACGGACTCTTCGCTTCGCACTCGGCATGTGCGCTCTTGCGGGTCTTCTCGTCAACGCCGGAGCGCAAACCACGGCCCTCGTTTCTCGCGCCAGCGGCCTTAGTGGAGCGTTGGGCAACGGGGACAGCCCCCTGGTCGGAGCCAAGATCAGCGGCAACGGACAGTTCGTCGTGTTCCGTTCCGCGGCGAGCAACCTCGTCGCCGGAGACACCAACGGCAAAGCGGACGTGTTCGTTCGCGACACAACGACCCACGCAACGACCCGCGTCTCGGTCGGCCCTCTCGGTCTACAAGCGGTCGGAGGCGACAGCAACAACCCCTGCATCAGCGCCGACGGCCGATTTGTGGCGTTCTCGTCCACGGCAACGAATCTCGTCTCGGGGGGCACTTCGGGCTCCCATGTCTTCTTGCATGACCGACAGACCGGAATCACGACGCTCGTGTCGGTGGGCTCGGATGGAGTCACGCCCGGCAACGCGGCAAGCGACTCGCCCTCGATTTGGTCCAACGGTGCGAGTTCGGTGAAGGTCGCGTTCCGGTCGAGCGCGGGAAATCTGATCAACGGCGGAACAACCGGTTCGCAGGTCTTCGTCCGCGAGACGGACTTCAACCTGACGTCTCTGGTCTCGGCGGTCGACGGCGGAACGGCCCAAGGCAACGGAGACAGCGGTTGGGTTCAAACCGCGATCAGCGGCGACGGCTCGACGGTCGGCTTCACTTCGGGTGCCTCAAACCTCGTGGCATCGGACACGAATGGCAATGTCAACGACGTGTTCACGAGGAATCTGACCACCAATGCGACGACACTCATCTCGCAAACCACGACCGGCCTGCAGGGTCTAGGCAGCAGCAACTCCTGCGCTCTGAGCACCGACGGCAGCATCGTGGCGTTCCAATCCTACAATGGCTTGGTCAACGGGGACACCAACAACGTTGGCGACGTCTTCGTTAGGGACACGAATACGAGCACGACGACCCGAGTCTCGATCGCCACCGGAGCCAACGGTGTGCAAGGCAACGGCGCGAGCGGCAACAGCAACGGCTGGGGCATCGCGATCAGCGGAGACGGAAGCCGGGTGTTGTTCCAGTCGCTGGCCAAGAACCTCACGTCGAAGGACACGAACAACCTCGAGGACATCTTCCTTCGCAATCGCTCCACCAACTCGACGGTGATGGTCTCGGTCACCCCGGCGAAAAAGCTGGCCAATGGATCGAGCGGTGGGCTGAACACCTGCGGCGTCTCGATGAGCGCCAACGGCCAGTTCATGATGTTCGCGTCCTACGCGTCGAATCTCGTCAGCGGCGATACCAACGGGAAGATGGACGTCTTCCGACGCGGGCCGTACTAACTCACAAGGGGAGAGACCGTACGCCCAAGAATGTGGCAAGCAGGCAACCTGAGACTTGCCCTCCTAAAACCCCGCCTACGGGCGGGGTTTTCGCATTGATACTAGTGCATGCGACCAGGTGCCGAAGGCCTACGCTAGAGCCGCGGCGGTCACGTGTTCGCCTACGACCAATCTGCAGAGGATGTATTGCGGTGAGAAGATTCAAGTGGGAACTCTGCCGACAGACGGCAGGATTGCACTCAATCGTGGAGGTCTTAGCCGATTCCCTTGACATAGAATTCTCGGGTGCCCTCACAATGGATTCAGAAGTTCGCGTGGTGCGTAAGCGCCTTCGCATGCATCATCAGCGGAACCGCAGCCCAATCGTCCAGTCCCACCAAGGTCAAGGGTTGGATGGAGTACCAGAACTACATCATTCCCAAGTATTTCCAAGGTTGCGCTACAGTCGGATTGATCAGCGTCGGCGAGTCCATCTTGGGGCCCACGGGCCGCTTTGTACCGACATCGGGGCAGATTCTAGGTCGGCTGACCTCGCCAGTCGAGAAGTCGCCGCTTTCCTTTGAGGTTGACCTACCCATCGAGCCGAGAGCCGCCTACGTCGACGTGGACTTCAATGGCAAGCCCGACCGAGGGGTTCAGATTTACGCCGCTATCATGGCGACCAACTTGTTCGGCGACAGCTATCTGGAACAACTTGAGCAGGGAGGATTTATGTCGATCCTCTCTGATCCTCAGTCGGGGAAGATCCGCCGCGGGACCTTGCTGATCTACTCGCCAGACGGCAAGCAGCAGTTCCCTGCTGCACCTGGCAAGGACGGTCAGCTGTTCACAGCTGACGATCCCGTAGCCCTCATTCCAAAGGGTTATTCCCTGATGGAGATCTTTCCCGACGGTTCCGTGGCCATGCTGTACGACGAGTTCAAGATGAGTTTGTTGGAGGAGGTCGCGTCGGAAACGCCAGACTTCTCGAAGCAGGGCATCCTCGGGAGTTACAACGCGCTGCTCGATCTCTTGTCGGAGAGGTACGCCTACACGGAGCATCGAAAGATTGACTGGAAGTCAATCCGCAGCCGTCTCCAGCCAAGGGCCGAGGCCCTCGAAAAGGCTGGGGATAGTGAAGGCTATGCTGACCTTCTACGGGAGTTGTCTCACACGTTGCAGGACGGACATGTCTCGGCGGTCATACCTTATAGTCTCAGGACCAACTGGTTCAAGACACTAAGTGAAATGTGGTGGGGCAATGTCGGTGCCACAATCCAAAGGCTCTCGGACGGGAAGGTCTGTGTCACGGCAGTTCGGCCAAGCTCACCTGCCGCAAAGGCCGGGTGGGTTCCCGGAACAGAGATCGTCAAAGTTGATGGCAAGTCGATCGAAGAACGCCTCCTTACGGTTCCCCAACTCCTGTCGGCAGGAACGCCTGAACGGATCGAGGCCATGAAGATGATGCGTTTGCTGTCGTTTCCCAAGGGGACAAAGGTCGACATCGCCTATCGCCTGCCCGGCGAACCAACCGTCCAGACCGCCACGATGGAGCCTGAGGAAGGGGACGAGCCTTCATACGAGTCCTTCCCGCGCAATGCGAGCCAACCGTTCAGCTCCAGCATCCTCGCCGAAGGTGCCATTGGCTACGTTCAGTGGCGCTCCTTTGAGACTCTCGGGCTCAACATCGCCGCTTGGGAGCACTTCTTGGCAGGAATGGTGGGCCGCCCAGCCATGATCATCGATCTGAGAGGCAATGGCGGGGACCCGCAAACGCTCTACTATACGATGGCGTCGTACCTGTTCACCGAAGACAAGCCCGCCAAGGTCAGGTGGATCGACTCGTACGAGTACAACGCGGCAAGCAAGCGCTTTGAACTCGCGGGTGCGGGTCCAGCGCCAATGTTGCATTCCCCGCGACCGTCTCTTGCGTATTCCGGGAAAGTGATCATCTTGGTCGACGCGGGAACGGCGAGTTCGGCCGAGTTCTTCAGCCAGTACCTTCAACGGCTTGGCCGAGCGCGCGTTGTTGCTGAGATGGGCACGGATGGGGCAGGGGGCAGCATGAGGCAAGTGCTCATGCCGAACAACGTCATATTCACCTACACCGGTGGCCAGATGTTCTTCGAGGGAACCAAGGAGCCCAATATCGAGGGCAAGGGTGTTAAGGCAGATGTTCGAGTTCCGACGACTCTGGAGAATGAGTTGGCCAAGTTTGCGGGACGTGACGTCGTCCTCGAAGAGGCCATCCGGATTCTGAAGTCTGAGTTGCCCAAAGAATCAGGATCGCTGTAATGAGCTCAAGCGATCACTGAGTCCGCCCCTGAATGCAGCATTTGGGCGATCACTTCCCGGCGGTGGTGGACGGACTCAGCCGGGGTCTGGCCAAACTCGTCTAGATATGCCTTCCGGAGTTGGGCCGCTGAGCCAAAGCCAAACTTCTCGGCAAGCCTGCTCAAACTTACACTCCGATCTACATTCCTGAGTGCATAGGAACGGGCGCGGGTGAGATGAACTCTCCGCTGGTAGTCGATGGGGGTTGAGTCCGCGATACTCGCGAAGGCCCGGTAGAGTTGCCGGTGGCTGCAGCAAGCGATGTCGGAGAGTTCATGGGCGCTGTAGTGGCGATGCGCGGACTCGATCGCTGTATCACAGGTGCGGCATATCTGGAGCATGCTGGGGTCCACTTCTTGGCTGGGGGAATGCTGCTCTACGATACGAAGCACCCGCTCCGTCAGCGCAAGACCAATAGCCTCGATCTGGTCAGGCCCGCTCGGAAGCCCGTGGACTCGCTCGGCTTCATGCGCCATAAATCGACAGAGAGACCCTAGATCGAGTGCAGTCGAGTGCTCCAATCTTCGATTGATCATCGCGGCGGACTTGAACGGCCGACTGCGCAACCGGATGAGCCGCTCGTGGCCGATCGGGACGCGCAGGGAGAAGATCTTGATGTTGTCGAGCAGGTGTACGCACTCGTCGCCCGGCAGATACAGGATGACATCGCCTACGCGCATCGAACGCGGAACCAAGTTATGCATGACTTCCGCATTGCCCTCCTCGAGAACACCAACGACCACCTCTCTTCCCGGCGACACCGAGGCATTGATGATTTTGCCGCGAAGTTCGGAGTACGTAATGCGCCCTTGAGTCCAAGCCACTTGCGCCAAGCGGACAAAAATCTCTGCCGATGCCTGAAAGAGGCGATTCGGTTGGGTCAGTTCGCTGTACTGCGCCTCCAAACCACTGAGACTCCGCGTCTCGAAGAGCTTGTAGTTCGGCAGAAGAAACGGGGCCGAATGAGCCATTGCTCATTCTACGACGTGAACGAGCAGACATTCCGTGTGTGGCCGGATCTCCGCCGACCACACTCGGGTTACGCTAGCCGCCGTAGAGTAGCGCGTCGACGACCGTGAAGGAGAAACCATCAACGGTGATGCTGGTTTCCTCGCCCTTCCTCGAAGCCTTCGGCTTGTCTGTGGACGACCATCCGACGACGGAGTTTCCAACAAAGAGCAGCCGGAGCTTACGCTCCTGCGGCAAGTGAACCTCGAGCGTCGCGGATCCGCCGCGATACCGCGTCACGAACGCCTTACAGTTCTGCGGATTTGAACTTCCCTCAACCTTGACGGGCATCTCGGTAGACGCATGGAACTTCGTCCCTGGGATGACCGCGTCCTGGGCACCAGGAATCGGGGACAGGCTCTTCCCGGTGACCGATAGCTTGAGCGTGAAGTTGGCGTTGTCGCCACGTCGTCCCGCCGATGCCATCTGGTAGACGCGTACTGTGTACCGCCCGCCTGCAGGAATCCTTCGGCTCGCTGAGTTGCCCTCTATGCTGCCATTGAACATGGCCCACTCGGTCCCCGGGGGCGTGATATTGAAGTAGGCGGCTGTACTCCTGGTGGTCATAGAGACCGCCAACGTCTGGCCGGCACCCACATTGACCCGATAGTCGATGTAGTCTCGCCCCTTGATCGTGCCCTTGAGCGTCTTTGAACCGGTCCCGCCGAGCCGGACATCGACTGTCGATTGCGAAAAAGCCGGAACCGCGAATGCGGCGACCAGTAATGTGATGAGAGTTTTACGTTTCAAGAAATCCTCCAAAGAAATCTACTCGGCGTTGACTGGCGTCGATGGCCGCCAGCGCGCTCGATCCTGCCAAGGTTTTGCAGGCTTCATAACCATCCATAAACCCGCCGAACTACGGTCCGGGGTTGATTCGCCGGAACCGCATGATGCCAGCATCGACCTTCAAAGCGAGGAAGAGTTCATCCCCTTTCAGAACGGCGCTTCGGACGTCGGTCAAGTTCTTGAGGTATCGGTCGTGATAAGAACCTGGCAAGGGCATCGCGCGCGTAGTTGCGCCAACCGTCAGTTTGAGTTCGCTGCCCCTCACGCGAGCCGCACCTGAGAACCGGTTGACATCGACACGTCCGGACATCGTGCCATCGAGGCCGATTCGAAGTGTAAACAGGCCCTGGGGCACCCTCTCAACCGTATCGTCCATACTCTGAAACTCGACAAACTCCCAGTCCGACAAGATAGTGTTGCGGGAGACGTAGCGCGTCACCGGGCTCTCGCCCTTGAGAGCCGGCGCGAGTTCTTGCCATGAAATCTTCGCGATCGTCGGTCCCTCCGCTTCCGAGCCCATGACACCTTGTCCGAAAAGCCACGTAATGCCGTAAGGAGAGGCAACAAAGTTGTCCAAGGCAAGGTCTGGAATGACTACTTGCCCCTCGGTGTCTCCCATCCGAGCCTTCTTTGCTCGGACCACATCGACGATCAGATGCTTAACGATCGCGTCGTGTGATGGATCCGCCACGTGAGACCATTTCAGATTGACGGCTTGTCCCGCGACGACCCCCATGGTCGTGCCGACGAGATTCGTATTGGCGTGTGCTCCACCCGTGTATTCGCGGATCTCGACCATGAAGGAGCAGAGTTCCGGTGCAAAGGCGGTGACCGTTGCTTTCCAGTCGCTCGTCCATGGGGCCGTCGGCCTGCCCAGCGACTCGAATGCGCCGCGCGCCTGCTGAAAGAACTCAGTCTGCGCGGCCTTAGCCATCACTCGGCTCCTGCTGGCCGACGCCCCCCGCAGTCCGGTCTGATTCGTGGAGAAGTAGCGCGCGGTCGACTCATAGTATCCCTTGCGAGACAGATTCAGACTGCGATACTCATAGCCCTCCTGACCATCCAGTGCATTGGGCGACATTGCGGCGATAGCAAGTAGTGCGAGTGTTGACATGGCGATTGATGTGTGTGCTTAGCAAAGGAAGACGGGCGAGGAAGTCCTTGCAACTGCCCCGCCCGTGTCAGTTAACGGACGTTGAACCAGATCTCGTCGTAGTTCGATCCGCTGTGGCCGGTAACGCGTAGTCGGTATCGACCGGGGTTCATCTTCGGCACGGTTGTGCTCCAGCTTCCCCGATTCGTGTTGACTCGCTGCTCGTAGCGCTTGCTGCCTCGGTCATCGAAGACTTGCACCAGCACGGCGCTGTCCGGACAAGTTCCGTTGAGGAGGACCCGGCTACTGCCAACCGAGCTCTCATTTCTCGGATCATAGATTCGAACCGAGACTGAGCCGGGAGTGGGCTTCGGCTTGGGCTTACTCTTCCCGGTATCAACAATGAAGTTACGGGTTTCCGCGTCGCGTCCCGCCGACACCGTATAACGGTATGAACCGTCGCCAAGAACGACTTGAGAGTTCCAATATCGATTCTTGACCGGGATGTCTCGCTCAACGACGCGCTTGTTGCGATCGTCCCAGACCTGGAGGTACATCGAGCGCTCGGAGCTATTGCCCGAGAAGGTGACGCGGGAGTTGGTCAACCGCGAGTTCCTTGCAGGTTCTGCAACCTTGAGGTACGCCTCCGGCTGTCCCCAGTCCTGCCCGTTGCTGTTCACCGTGAAGCGAACCTCATCGCCGATCTCCCAGCCGCCTGGCGAAACGACGGCGCGATACTGGCCGTTAGGAACGTTGACCACAACGCGAAACCGACCGTTGCTGACATTGGCCGCTTCGGCCGCGACCTTGCGGTTATTGCGGTCGAAGACTTCGATCGAGACGTTCCGAGCTGCAGTCCCCTCGAAGACGACGCCCCCCGAATTCACGTTCTCGTACCATCGCGGACTAACCAGATGGATCGATTGATCCTTGTGCTTTGACGGCGTCCAGCTGCCGGTGTCGGCGTGCTTCTCGCCGTTCGTAAACGTGACGACGAGTTCGCGGGTGCTTGCACCGTCGTTCCGAACCTTGATCTTGTAGCTAAACGAGCGATCAAAATCCCAGTTGCTACCATCGTAGATATGCCCGGTCCCGGTAACCACCATCTCGCTGAAGCTGAGAAAGCTCTCCGTACTGTTTTCGAAGACGACGCGATATTGGGATCCCATCTTCCCGCGGATCAGCTGCCGAACCGCGTATTCGGCAGCCTCAATGGGCTCGCTCGCCAAGGCAAGACTCGGGATAACACCCATGAGGAACGTGAGAATGGCGATAGCCGCCTTAGATTTCATTGCTAGAATAACCTCCTGATGTCGTGGCGCAACCTTGTGTTGGGCCAGCGACTAAGAACGAACCTCGCGCACCCAAGGACCCATACTTCGCGCGTTTAGCTGAAGCTACGTGCCAACCTAGGACGTGCTCATACCCGCACACAGATATGCAGCGAGCGGTCAAGTTCCATGCTATTGTGCAGGCGGGTCACCGACGAATGGAAGCCTAACATGCCCTAACGAGGTCGACGTGCCAGAACTTGGCAGGACGAGGAGCGGATAACGACTGCTCAGTGCATTCGAGCGGTACCGAAGGCCTCCGCTAGAGCCGCGGCGATCGCGTGCTCGCCGACGAAGAACAAGCGCCTCCGACTCGACTGCTGGGCCGCGACTCCAGATTCCCACCCTTCAGGCAGCACCAGTACGGGGCAGGATTGATGCTCCTCCCCGATCACGTCGATGATCGCGGTCCGCGGACGCTTGAAGGGCACGTACTGGATGTCCAGCTCCCGGCGCAGACGAGGGTACACGCTAAGCAACCCCTCGACCGCCATGCAGTGCGGACACACGAACGGCCCCTCGCCCTCTTCAGGGTCCAAGAAGTCGGGCGGAAGCAGGAACAGAATCGGGCGCTCGGCGGGCATGATCGAGCCCACCTTACCTTGGTAAAATCCGGGATGTGAACGTTCCCTCCGATCTTCTTTACACCTCGACCCACGAGTGGGTCCGCATCGAGGGCGACATCGCCACCATCGGCATCACCGATCACGCACAGTCTGAACTGGGCGACATCGTGTTTGTCGAGCTGCCGAACCCGGGCCGCGTGCTTCAGGTGGGCGACACCTTTGGCTCGGTGGAGAGCGTAAAGACGGTCTCCGACGTGTACGCTCCGGTGCCCGGCGAAGTGACCGAAGTCAACGGTGCCCTCGGCGCCCAGAGCGAACTGCTGAACTCCGACCCGTTTGGCGCAGGCTGGCTGATCAAGATCCGCATGTCCTCGTCCGTCGAAGGACTGCTCGACGCCGACGCTTACTCCGCTTCGATCGCCCACTAACAAGGAATCCATGCCCTACACCCCCCATACCGAAGCCGACGTTCGGGCCATGCTCGACACCATCGGCGCGTCTTCGATCGACGAACTGTTCCGCGAGATTCCCGAGAACCTGCGCGTTAAAGGCGAGCTCGACATCCCCTCGGCGCTCGACGAAGATCGGCTGTTCCGCCACTTGGCCGAGCTGGCTTCGCGCAACATCAACCTGGTCGACAAGGTGTCGTTCCTTGGCGCGGGCATTTACGACCGGTTCATTCCGGCCAGCGTCGGCGCCATCATCTCCCGAGGCGAGTTCCTGACCGCGTACACGCCATACCAACCGGAACTCAGCCAGGGCTACCTGCAGACCATCTACGAGTTCCAGACGATGGTCGCTGAACTGTACGGGATGGAAGTCGCCAACGCGTCGATGTACGACGCCGCGACCGCCATGGCCGAGGCCGCCATCCTTACCCATGGGATCAAAGGCCGGAATACGATTGCGGTGAGCCGTGCAGTCCACCCTCATTACCGCCAGGTGCTCAGCACGTACGGCTGGTCGGTCGAGCTGAACGTTCAAGAGATCGACACCACCGACGGCGAAACGAGCGATTACAGCGGCCTCAATGAGGACACCGCGTGCGTAATCGTCCAGTATCCGAACTTCTTTGGCGTGATCGAGGACCTGGAGCGCGCTCGAGCCGAGGCCGACCGCGTCGGTGCCGCGCTCATCGTGGTCGCCGATCCGACTGCGTGTGCGCTGCTGAAACCGCCCGGCGAGTACGGGGCGGACATCGTGGTCGGCGAAGGCCAGCCGCTCGGTATCGCGATGGGCTACGGCGGACCGCTGCTAGGGCTGTTTGCGTGCAAGAAGGATCTCGTACGCCGCATTCCGGGACGTATCGTGGGTCGAACGACCGACGCGCAAGGTACCCCCGGCTACGTGATGACGCTGCGCACCCGCGAGCAGGACATCCGCCGCGAGAAGGCGACGTCGAACATCTGCACAAATGAAGCGCTGATGGCGCTCGCCGCCACGGTGTACATGACGTGCCTAGGCAAGAACGGCATGGAGAGCATCGCGGAGACCTCGGTGCGCAACACGCAGTACGCGATCAAGAAGCTCGGCGAGGCCGGAGCCAAGCTGCGATTCGAGCGTCCGGTGTTCGGTGAGTTCGTCGTCGAGTTGCCCAAGGACCCGGTCGCGGTGCGCGATCGATTGCTGGAAGATGGCTTCCTGGCTGGACTGCCGCTTGGGGACTACTATCCGGAACTCGCGAACGGCCTGCTGGTCGCGGTAACCGAGACCCGCACGCGCGACGAGATCGACCGCTTCGCTTCGGCGATTTACGAAGCGATTCGGTAGGGGCATTACCCAACCTTCCCCTAGAGGCCTGCGAGCGGTAGCGAACAGGGATGGGGTGGCCTCGATAACCGAGACTTTCACCCCACCTCTTCGCGCCAAAGCGCGAAGATCCTCCCCTGCGAGATAGCGTAAGAGGAAGTCAAGCGCTCAGTTCGATGTTCTTCTCCCAAGGGGTGTTTCTCTGCACGACGGAGATGGCTCTTCGTGCGAGTTTGTGCATCACGGCGCAGATGATGGTGAGATGGTGT
>JADZEW010000007.1 GCA_020850325.1 Methanoregulaceae archaeon | reverse complement strand
CCTCCGGCGGTCGCCGTCGCTCAAAGTCTGCGCTCCGGTCGGGCTTCGCCCTCCCTCCGCACCGACTTTGGCACGTCATCTACAAGAGTCTAATGTTGTGAGTGGACCGGAAAATGGGGGCAGACCAGGGTGACTTGGTGAAAGAGGTTTGTTCGGCTCATGGGATTTGCACTCGGAAGAACCTCATATAGGGTCATTTCGAGCTACATCCGAACGGTGTTCTTATGAATTGAGACGGAGAACCGAGTTAAGACACACGGTTTTCGGGGCACGGACTCGCAAGACACCGGTCACTTCACGACCACCTTGCCGTCGTACATGTCCATGCTACAGGTGAATGGGATCTCACCCGCTTCGTCGGGAGTGAAGGAAAACATCACGGACTTGCCCGATGCAACATCTTTCGATTGGTTGAGGGATTTGAAGACGACCGTGCCACCGCAGCCCAGCTCTTGGCCGCCAACGAAGCTCAGCTCCACGGGTTTGCCGCGCTCGACCGTCACCACGCTCGGTGTGTACTTCCCGCCGTCAATCGTTATGGTGGCTCTCTGAACTCCATCAGAAGTGGTGCTTGTCGTCGGTGTCGGGGTCTCTGTCTGGGATGTGTCAGTCCCAGATGAGCAACCGGCAATGGCTAGGCCAAGGACGACGGGTACGACGATCAGGCTAAACAGCTTTGTACTCATAATTTTTCACCTCGATGCCTGGGCCTCGCGAAGGACTTCTTGAAGCTTGGCAACCTTTCTCTATAACGTCATGGGGCCCAGGCTTGTTAACTGCTGGGCCATTCTGCAAACGCGTCTTCATAGGGTCTCGTGTGGATCTTCCGACGTCTCAGTGACGGGCCAGGTCCACTCGCGGCCCAGGAACGTGCGATGGAACCACCGGATCGCGTCGTCCACGTAGGTGTGCATGATCGGGATGTCGAACAAGCTCAGGATCGTGCCCATGGCCAGTCCACCGATGACGGCCATCGCAAGCGGCTGATAGGCGTCGAGGCCGGTCTTGGGCGCGAACGCGATCGGCACCATGACGATCAGCGTGATGCCGACCGTCATGAGGATCGGTCGTAATCGATCCGGGCAAGCCCGAATAATCGCCTCGTCACGGGGAATCCCGCGATCTCGATACTTCATGATGAGATCGATCATGAGCACAGCGGTGGTGATATCCATGCCGGTCAGCACGATGATGCCGAGGATCGAGACGGTAGAGAACGCTTGGCCAGCTAGCCACAGCGCGATGAACACGCCAGCCAACTCCAGCGGCAGGGAAGCGAGCATCTGCAGCGGCTGGGTGAAACCCCGGAACTGGATGACCAGCACGAGGTACATCATCGCCAAAGCGAGCACCAGTCCGTTCATCAGCCGGCGGAACGAGTCCATCATCTGGGTCATGTCGCCGCGCATTTCCATGCCGTAACCGGGTGGGAAGTTCACGGGTTCGATACCCAGTTTAGGGTTGCCGCCATAAGCGTAGGCGACGAGGTTCATCACCACATCCATGCTGGGTAAGTTGCCAATACGGTAATAGCCAGTGACACCAACGACGCGGCGCAACCCATCGTGTTCGATCGCGGTCGGGGCTTCATCCTGAACCACCGAGGCCACCGACTTGAGCGGTACTGGTGGACCGCTGGGTGGGGTGATATAGAGTTCCTCAAGGTCCTGCTTCGTTTCCCTGACGGGGGCGTCGTACCGGACAAGGATGGTGTTCTGCCGCAAGTTGGGCAGGCGGTAGAACTCGTTCGTCAAACCGCCTCGCAGAGCATAGTAGGCTTGTTGCGAGATGGACTCCGGCGATAGCCCAAGCTGCTGCGCCCGTTCGAGATCGACTTGGATACGGTAGTCGGGAACGCCCATCGTCCAGGTTCGCGAAGGCTGGAAGACCTCAGGCATCTTCCACGCCACGGCTTCGACCTCGTGGCCCAAGCGGTCGAGCTCCTTGAGATCCGGACCGTAGATGTTGACGTGGATGGGGGCGGCGGCCGTGGCCATGACGTCCGATCCCATCTCCTTGATTTGGATGCGTCGTAGCCCAGGAATGGTCTCGTACGCCTCACGGTGGATGTCGTCCATGACCTCGAAGATCGTGCGCTCGCGCGTATCCTTGTCGCTGAAGGTCAGCATCAGGGCCGCTCCGCTCACTTGCGGCATTTGATAGCCGGTAAAGAACGGAGACCACGTCTCGAACATGGACTCGGCCCCGATCTCGATACTCGCTTTCTCGAGCTCAGGGTGCTTCGCCATGATCTTCTCGAGCTGTACGACCGCCTCCTCCGTGCCGCGATACGAGGTCCCGGGCTCCATCTCGATGAAGCCAACAGCTTGGCCCGTGTCGGCCAGAGGCATCATCTCACTCCCGATGAAGTAGTAGAAGGTGAAGCCGATGATGAGGATGGCGGTCACGCGGGCGAAGTTGACGAAGCGATGCTTCAGCGTCCAAGCGATTGCCCGCCCGTAGCCTGCTTCTAGCCGATCCAAACCTCGCTGGAACGGGTCGAGGATCGCATAGAGCCACTTCAGTACGGGGTGCTTGCGGTCTTTATCTCGTGCCGATTCGGGTCGAAGGAACTTGGCGCAAAGGAGCGCGGTCAGCGTGAACGAGACGAGCGTCGACGCGATCAATCCGAAGATCAACGGCCAAACGAGCTCGACGAACATCAGCCCAACGATGCCACCCGAAAAGACCAGGGGCAAGAGCGCGAGCACGATCATGAATGTGGTCGAGAGCACCGCCACTCGGACCTCGGCGATACCGTCGACCGTTGCGGTCTTGGGGTCCTTGCCCATCCTTAGGTGACGCTCGACCGCGTGAATATCAATGATGCTGTCGTCAACGAGACGGCCAATCGACAACAGGAGACCGATTAGGGTGCCGCTGTTGAACGTCATGCCGAAGGGGACCATCATCAGGATCGCAAACGCCAAAGACGTTGGAAGCGTCACCATGGCGATCATCGTGCCCCGCCACTCACCCAAGAAGAGGAGCACGGCGAGACCCGTGAGCAACACGGCCAGCCCGAGTTCATGCCACACGTTGTTGAACAGAATCTCGACAAAGCTCGCATTGTCATACGCGATATCGAACTTCAGGCCAGGATTCTCGCTTTCGAGCTGCTCGATGACCCGCATGACGGCAGGCACAACGGAAGCCGAACTCGCGCCGGGATTCTGGATGACGGAGACTTCGATGGCGGCAACTGAGGAAGGTTCTTTATCCTTCGGGTTGCTGTAGTATCGATAGCCCGAACGGGTTTCCCAGTGGGAGTCTTCGACCCGTGCCACATCGCGGATGTAAACGAGCTTCGGCGGTGTCGATGAGGTGGATGATTGTGCTGGCGCAGTCGGGCCGGGTTGGACCGCGGCACCGCCGCCCATGCCCCCCATACCGCTTGAGCCCGGGGTGGACACCGAAGTCGATGCGTTGCTTCCGACTTGGCGGATGGGATAGTTGAGGATGTCCTTCGCCGATAGGGTTCGCGTATCTACGCGGACGACGCCCTCGCGGCCCTCGGAGGTTAGCGTGCCCGAGGAACGAGTGACGTTGGCCCGGTCGATGGCATCGCGAACCTCAAGGATGGAGAGTCCATACCCGGCGAGACTTTCGCGATCAACGATGACCTGCATCTGCCGGCGGTAGCCCCCAAAGGGAACGACCGAGTACACGTCAGACACCGACTTGAGCCGCCGGACGATCTCGTTGTCGGCAAACTCGCGCACCCGGACCGGGTCCCACCCTTGGCCCGGCTCGCCGGTAACCGCTAGCGAAAGGATCGGCAAGTTCAGCGGATCGATCGGGACGATAAACGAGGGTTTGAGGTTTGCCCCTGTCGCCGGGAGGTTGGACTGGGTGACGTTCATCAAAGACTGAACGTCGACCAACGCCTTTTGCATGTTGGAGCCGTAGGGGAACTCCAGCGCGACGATCGAGAATCCATCTTGCGACGTCGATCGAATGTAGCGGACGCCTTGCAGATTGACGAGCTGCTCTTCGATCGGCTTGGAGATGTACAGCTCCATCTCTTGGGCCGACAAGCCCGGCATCATGGTGACGACGCCGATCATCGGGCTCTCGACGTAGGGCGCGAACCGCTTTGGAATGATCCCGGTCATCGCCATCCACGCCATCGCGAGGATTCCAACGTAGAGGGCGATGATTGCGTAGGGGTGTTCGATGCTCCATCGGTGGATCATGTGAAGCGGGTTGTGCCGCTTCGTTTCGAACTTTACGGGGTCGTGCTTCACTGCACGACCACCTTGCCGTCGAACATGTCCATGCCGCAGGTGAACCGGAAGGTCCCCGAAGACTTGGGCGTGATTGTGATCGTTACCGGCTTGTTGAGCGGGAGCGGCTCGTTGATCTTGAAGTCAGGGAAGATGACTTCGGTGCCGCAGGTCTCTTCCGTTCGCCGAATGAACGTGAGCGTGAGCGGTTTGCCCACCTCTCCGCGCACGGTGTTCGGTTCATAGGTTCCTCCCAAGATTTCGATGACCTGTCCCTTGGCTTCCTCGGTGGGCGTTACGGCAGTAACTTCACCTTGCTCCGTCAGGAATGCGGCTCCGCGGGTGACAACCTGCTGGCCCTCCTTGAGCCCCGAGAGGACGAGCACACGCTGGCCGTCATCGGTGCCGACTTCCACCCGAGTCCGCTTGACCACGTAGCTTCCCGGTGCGCCCGAGGCTTCGGCAACCCACACATAGGCTGCGGATTTTCCGGGCTCGCCTGCCGTCTGCTGCAGTGCCGAGATGGGCATCGTGAGGCCCGCCTTGGGTGTCCCCAGACTGATCTTCATCGTTACGAACTGGCCGGGGAGTATCCGGCCCTGGGGGTTGGGCCAAAGGGCCTCGACCACTCCGAGTCGGCTCTGGGGGTCGACCGTCGGGCTAACGCTGGTCACGCGCAGATCGAGGTCGAGCGCCTCTTGGCCGGCAGCAGAGATCTTTACGCTGGAACCGACCGAAATGCGTGCCAGGTCGTTTTGAGCGACGTTCGCCTGGAGCCGGATCGGATCGATCTGCGCGATCTTGAGGATGGTCTGGCCTGGCGTCACGGTCGTACCGGGACTCACCAGCCGCTGGGAGACCATGCCATCGCGGTCGGCCCGGAGTACCGCATAGCCGCGTTGGGCGGCCGCGCTCTGGTAGCCCGCTCTTGCCTGGGTAACCCCGGCTCGCTCGCGGTCGATCATGGACCTTGCCGCTTGGGCCGACTTCTGGCGAGCCTGGACTCCGGCCTTGGCGGCAACGACTTCGGAGCGGGCTTGCGACACGCGGCGACTCGCCGCGAGCGCCATCGCATCAGCCTGGCGAGCGTTCGCCTGAGCGGCCGCCACCTTGGCTTCGGCGTTTCGGACCATTGATCGGGCTTGCCTCAGCTTAGAGTCGGCTTCGGCGGTCTGAGATTCCGCCATCTGCAGCTCGGATCGGCTGATCGCCCCCTTTGAGAAGAGCTCCTTCATGCGCGCCAATTCGTCGGTCTGGAACCGGGACATTTGCTCGGCAGCGGTAACTTCCGCCTCGGCGGACACTACGTCTGACTTCATGGCCTGTACCTCGGCCGCCATTGCCGACTGCTCCTGCTTGGCGGCGTCGAGCATAGCGAGCGCTTCCGACACCATGTTTTCGCGGACGGCGACTTCGGCGCGGGCCTCGGCCACTTCTTGAAGAGCCGCCTCAAACTCGGCGGCGGCGACTCCTACCGACTTCGCGGCCATGTCGGTCATCGCGGCTCGCTCTGCTAGCTGAGGATCGAGTTGGGAGGTATCGAGACGAGCGAGGACCTGGCCCTTCTTGACCCGATCGCCGACATACACGACCACGTCGAGGACCGTGCCCCCAACCCGGGGGTTTACGTCTTGTTCGACAAAACCCACGGCTTGCCCGGAGTAGCTCGCGACAGGTACGAGCTCACCCATTTCGACGGTTGCAAGCTCGACCGCGGTCGTTCCGGGCGGAGCCGGGGTGTTCATCTCCATGACCTGAGCCTCGATCGGGGTCATCGATCCCGGTCGGCGCAAGTTGTTGACGGCGTAGATTGCGCCGGCGAGCATCGCAACAAGCAGGAGAGTGCCGCCGATCGTTGCGCGGTTGAACATGGCGCGGCCATCGACCCGCTGTCCAGACTTGCGAACCCGGTAGATCACAAACGCGGCAAGCGAAATGCCGATCACCCACGGGAGCAAACTGAGCGGGCTAAAGCCGCCTCCAGATGTACCGGCACCGATATCTTGGCCCGTTCGCGCACCCAACTTGGCAGTCGCTGCTCCCGGCTGGCCCTGGATCTGGACTTCAACCTCGTACTGCCCCGCCATGGGGAATGCCGCATCCATCGCGTAGGTCCCCGGTTCGCTTGCGGGGAGAGCTCGCTGCTCGCGCTCTCCCATGAACATGCCGGGCATGCGGGCGATCGCGCGGACCTCTAGGTCGGTAACCGGTTCGCCGCTTTCGGACGTGATCGAAAACGTCAGCCGGGCCTTACCGACCGGGATGACCTTGGGCTGCGCCGTCATCGAGACTCGATAGGGGCCGGCCGTTGTAGAGACCTGGGCCCACGCGCCCACCATCGCAACGAGAAAGAACAGAGTTGTCAGAAGAAGCTTCACTTCGGTACCTCCGAGGTAGCCGTTGGGCCGACCAAGCCCGCGGTTCGATAGAGCTTGGCGACCGCGAGTTGCAGGTCGAACTCGGCGCGCGCAGAGTTGGCGCGCGCCCGGGTCAGGGCGGCAAGCGCGTCGAGTTGATCGACGAAAATCCCGACTCCACTCTCCACGCGGACGACTTGCGTGTTGTAGGCCGAGAGCGCGGCTTGCTCCCCGCGCTCGGCTGAGACTTTCATTTGCTGTGCGGTCTCCAAGTCCAGCCACGCCTTGCGCAAGTCCACCTCGATCCGCCGCTCAACCCCTAAGAGCTCGGCTTGGGCCTGGACGATCATCGCCTGCGCTTGTCGGGATGCGGCACGTCGCTGCCCGCCATCGAACAGCGGAAGACTGAGCGCAAGGCCCAGGGCTCCACCGCTCCTGCGCCCCATCCCATCTTGCGGAGAAAAGATGTCGCCCATGGCGACCCCGTATAGCTGGGGCCCGAGCGCAGCTTCCGCGGCCCGTCGTTCGGCCTGAGCTGCGCGCACTCGGTGTCGCGCCCGTACCGCTTCGCCTCGGCTCGCCTTTGCCGTCTTCAACAGTTCCTCGAAAGTAAGTTGCGGCAGCGAAGAAGCTGAGGACTCTTCGAGAGCGACCGCGGCATCGAGCTTTTCACCCATCACGAGGAGGAGCTCGAGCACCATCTTCTGCCGCTCGGCCTGCATTGACAGCAAGTCAGCTTCGGCTTCCGACTGTTCGGCCTCGGCCCGGCGCACGGAGGCTTCGATTCCCTTGCCATTGGCAAGCAGCGTGCGAGCGTTCTCCGCCATCGCCTTGGAGGCATCGAGGCGAGATGCGGCCGTTGTGACCTGACGCTGGGCGAAGAGGGCCTCAAGGAAGGCCATCCTGACTTCGAGCGCGACCTCGGCTCTCATCTCAAACAGGCCGGCCATCGCTGCCTTCTCCAGCGCATCGGCGGCGGCGGTCATCGCGGAGAGAGATCCTCCGGTGTAGAGTGGAACCATCAGCATGAGGCCAGCGTCAAGCCAGTTGCCCTCCGGGGCAACGACGGTGGTCGATGGTGAAACTCCCATCGCAGAACCGAACGCGGTCGGCATCGTGCTTCGCGTTGCGAATCCGTTGAAGACCAGCTGAGGTCCTTCCATGCCGCGGGTTCCCTTGGTTAGGGCGCGCGCCGCTTCGACTTCCGCCAGGCCTGCCGCGAGCTTCGGACTGTGCTTGAGGCCGAAGGTGACGGCATCCTCGATTGAGAGACTCCTCTCCGTCTGGGCGAGCGAGCCGACGGCGAGCACCGCCACGACGCATGAGGCGAGGGCGCGGATCATAGGGTCCCTCCCGCCAGGAAGCGCTCGATGCGTCGTCGCTGAGAGGCATCGAGTACGGCGAGGGAGCGGCCCCACAGCTCTTGGCGCTCCAAGTCATATTCGACGGAGAGCCGCGAATACTCAGCAAGGTCGACTTTGAGATTGCGGAGCGAGGTGCGAGAACCCGTTGCGGGCTGGGCGGTCTTCTGTTCCTGCCCCATCTGGCGCTGAAAGGCCTCCTTTCTCTCCTGCCACGTCTTGGTCAGCACGTCGAGTTTCGCACTTTGGGCAGGCTGCAACCTCAGCACGGTGGCGTGCTCGAGGATCATCGTTGGCTCGGGCTTCAGCCGGGAAAGCGGTACCAGCGGTTTTCTCGCCGGAAGGGACGGGCGGTCAACGAGTTTGAGGTTGCCGCTCGCGTCAGCTTCGTAGTAGTTCGTCTTGACGGGGCCGGGTTGAGAAAGGTAGCCGTACAGGCCAAAGGCAACCAGCCCCACAACCATGACGACACTTCCAGGCCCAAGGCGCCGGGGACTATGAATCGGTCTTGACATACGGTGTTACTCCAGGGTTCTTCGTGTGAATAGAACGCCGGGGTAACGCGTGGTCTAAGTGTTCATGCCCCGGCTTACGCTCGACATGCGAGCGGCAAACCCAAGGAGCACGGGGGAGCCCGTCCGGAATGGGGGCCTTTCGGCACAGAGGGTGGCGACCCATCTGAAAAGGCGATGATTCGCCTCGTCGAAGTTAGGTCGATCCACTCAGGTTCGGGGACGGGCAACCGCTCAGGAAAGCAGACGACGAGGTTGAACGACCATGCGGCTACCGCATCGATGTCCGCCGAAGTCTCGACCGGGGCTTTAATGCATTTGCATTCTTTGCAGGAAGCTTCTTTTGCGACGGTCGCTTCAGGGCAGCATGACGCGGGTTTGCGCGCCGCGTGCATTTCACAGCTGGAATCGCAAAGGGCCGCGACACACGCCGACTTTGAAATCGCCGGGCCGGACAGGCTCAGCACGACCAAGACCGCGCCGATAAGGCGGATCACTGATCGAGCGTTGCGCTGCCACAACATGAATGTCATTATAGCGGGGCTTTGCGGGAAAACTGGCCATTTGGCCCAGAAATCGTGATCTGACGTGGGTTCGGTAGATGTGTCCGGATCAGATTGGATTGCGCTGAACTTAATCACGGTTGGCGTCCCTGAGCCCCTCGCTCTGCGTAGTACAACCTTAGAATATGAAAGTCTGGGTTGGGGTTGGCGTCATCGGGATTGGTTTGCTCAGTCTCATCGGCTGGCGGTGGAAGGGCGAGGTCGCGGCAGCGGAAGAGCTCAAGCAGCAGCAGGGAGCACGCCGCGGTTCCACACCCGCCGTAGAAATTGCGCGCGCCGAAACAAGGGCGATTCTGGACACCATCGAAACCGTCGGCACTCTAGAGTCGCCATTCCGGGCGCGGCTCTCTCCGCGGACCGCTGGCCGGGTGGTGTCGATCGACGTCCGCGAAGGCGACCTGGTGAGCGCGGGCCAAGTCCTCGTTCGGGTGGATCCGCAAGAGCTCGACGCGGTCGTTCTGCAGCAGCGAGCGTCGGTATCGGAATCGCGCGCCCGACTTGCCGAGGCCCAAGCGCGCTTTGCGTCGACCGAGTCCGAAGTCCAGACGCAGATATCCACCCAGGAAGCCGCTCTGAGTCGCGCCCGAGCGGACCTCGAGAAGGCCGAGCGGAATCAGGATGCGGAGATCGCGGCGGCCGAGGCGGCAGTCGATGACGCCAGTGCCCAGTTGGTGGGCGCCCAGGCGCAACTCACGAACGCGGCAGCCGAGGTGCGCGCCGCCCAAGCCGATCTCGCGAACGCAACCGCCCGTAAGAACCGCGTCGAGGAACTTTCCAAGCTCGGCTACGTTGCCGCCCAGGATGTGGAGGACGCTTCGCTTCAAGTCGAATCGAAGCGCGCCGCGCTGGACGTCAGAAACGGCCAGCGTGCCTCCGCCGAGGCCTCGATCACCGCGGCCCGCGCTCGAAAGACCTCGGCCGAGAAGCGAGTGTCCATCACCAAACAGTCCGTCGCTACCGAAATCAAGCTCGCGAAAGCAGCCGTTGCTCAGGCTGAGGCGGCGCTGGCCCAAGCCAGGGCCAATCGCTCCCGTACCCCCGCTTTCCGACAAAACCTCCGGGCTCTCGAAGCGGGCGTTGCTTCCGCCGACGCCGAACTGAGCCAAGCGGCCTCGCGACGATCGGACACCGAACTCCGGGCTCCCTTCAAGGGCACGGTTACCGAGCGTGCCATCGATCCCGGATCGCTCGCGACTCCCGGTCAGAGCCTCGTGGTGATCGAGGCAATCGACTGGCTTTACGTGAGCGCTTCAGTGCCCGTCGAATCGGCGAACAAGATCGCCGTCGGCAAGGCCGCTGAAGTTCGGCTCGACGCCTACCCCGATCAGGTCTTCAACGGAACCGTAGACAAGGTCAACCGAGCCGCGGATCCGCAGTCCCGCCAGGTCGAACTTAAGATCAAGATTCAGAACCTCGACGGCATGTTACGTCCGGGGGCCTTCGCCAAGGTTCGGGTGATTGTCGGGCGAACCGACGGTGCGACCGTCGTCCCAGCCGAGGCCGTTCGGCAAGTCGGTGACTCCGCCACGGTGATGGTCGTCACCGATAAGGATGAGATCGAGGAACGCAAGGTGACGACCGGCGGCACCGATCGGGGCGGCATCGAGATCCTTAGCGGAGTTCAGCCGGGCGACCGGGTCGTCGTGCTCTCCTATCAGGCCGTCAAGCCCGGACAGAAGGTGAACGTAGCCGCGGAGCGGGGTGCCAAGAAGTGAATGTTGCTAAGTGGTCGGTAACTCGTCCGGTCGCGGTCACGATGCGCATTGCGGCGCTCGTGTTGCTCGGAGTCATCTGTTTCATGCGGCTTTCGGTGGACCTGCTACCGCGGGTGGAACTGGGCATCGTTGCGGTCAACACCGAGTGGCCGAACACCTCGCCCGAGGAGATGGAGACGCAGATTACGCGCCCCATTGAGCAAGCGGTTTCCACGGTGCCCGGGCTGTACTCCGTCAACTCCACATCGGAGCTCGGTCGCTCCTCGGTTCGCATCACGCTCGACTACGGCGTCGATGTCGATAAAGCCGCGGCGGATGTCCTCCAGTTTGTCCAGCGAGCTCGGCGCGAGTTTCCGAGCGATCCCACACTTCAGAGTCCGACCGTCTTCAAGTTCGACCCCAACACCTTCCCGATCCTCATTTTGGGCGTGACGGGAATCGACGATCCGGTCAAGCTCCGCACCCTCTTGAGAAACGAGGTCGCCCCGATCATCGAGTCGGCGGGCGGCGTTGCGCAGGTGAACCTCTCGGGTGGCCAAGAACGAGCGATCATCGTCAGCGTCGATCCCGCGAAACTGCAGTCCGTCGGCCTCACGTTGCCCGACATCACCCGCCGCCTGCAGGCCGAGAACATCACTCAACCGGCGGGCATTGCACGCGAGGGGCAGACGGAGTACACGATCCGGTCCGTCGGCTTCTTCGAGAGCATCGAAGATGCCCAGTTGATGCCATTGGGCTCTCGCGACGGACGACAAATCCTGCTCAGGGATGTTGCCGAGGTCATCGACGGCAGCCAAACCCAGCGGATTTTCACGCGCTTCAATGGCGATCCCGCCGTGGGCCTGACGATCATCAAGCAGAGCGATGCGAACACCGTCGAGACCGTGCGCGGCGTGAACGAGAAGCTGGAGTTGGTCAAGCAGCAGTTCCCCGAACTCACCTTCGGCGTTTCGTATGATCAGTCCGGTTTCGTTCAGGACTCGATCACGCTGCTGCAAGAGCATGCGATCATCGGAGGAACCCTCGCGATCCTCGCAATCATGTTCTTCTTGAGGAACCTGCGGTCGACGCTGGTTGTGGCCCTGAGCATCCCGATTTCGATCACCAGCACTTTCGCGCTCATGTACTTCTGTGGGTTCACGCTGAACACCATCTCGCTGAGCGCGCTTGCTTTGGCGACGGGACTCATCGTGGATGACGCAATTGTTGTTCTGGAGAACATCTTCCGCCACATCGAACGTGATAAGAAGACGCCCGTGCAGGCGGCAGTCAGTGGCACCAAGGAGATCATGGGTGCAGTCGTGGCATCGACTACGACCGTTATGGTCGTGTTCTTGCCGCTCTTCTTGATCAAAGGTCAGAGCGGCCAGATCTTTACTCAGCTCGCACTCGTCGTCATCTTCGCTCTCGCGGTGTCGCTGCTCGATGCGGCGACGGTCGTTCCGATGCTCGCTTCGCGGGTCATCCGCGCCGATCAGGTCGAAGAACTCGAGCACCCCGGACTTCGGGAGGCTCACGGCAAGCCATCGACAGTCAGTTCGCGACTTTTCGACCGGATGACCCTGATGTTCGGCCGACTCGACCACTCGTACCGCACGTCGCTGCAGTGGGCGCTGCGCCGGCGATGGTGGGTGCTTGGCGCAGTGGCCGCGACCACCCTCATGGTGTTGCCGCTATGGTCAATGGTCGGAACCGAGTCGCTACCTCAGACTGATTCGGGTGACCTTCAGGTGCGCGTCAAGCTGCCGGTCGGTACCGCTCTCGCCACGACCAAGGACAAGATGGCCCAGGTCGAGCAGGTGCTTCTTGCCGATCCCGATATCGATACGGTCTTCCTCGCCGCGGGCGCCAACATCGGATTCCGCGGTTCAGTAGGTAATGCCGCTTCGTTCGAAGGCTCGGCCAACGTCCACCTGAAGAGTAATCGCAAGAGCACAACCGAAGAGGTTGTGAAGCGGCTGCAGAAAGAGCTTGTCAAGATTCCGGGCATCCGCGCAAACGTCAGCCCGTTCGACCTTGTTGCCAACATCCTGGGCGGTGCAAGCCAGGGCATGCAGGTCGATGTATTCGGCCAGGATCTCGGTGAACTGACGATTGTGGCCCGCCAAGTGATGGAGAAGATTGGCGACATCCCCGGCCTTGAGGGCCTCGATCTCAACATCCAAGAGTCGACCCCGGAGCTGAGGTGGAAGGTCGATCGGCAGAAGGCTCAGGCGCTCGGGGTGAGCTTCGCCGACATCGCCGCCGCGATCGGAACGAGCACCCGAGGCAGTCTGGCTTCCTATTTTCAGCAGGGCGGATTCCAGTATCCGATCTACGTACAGTTGCCCGAAGCGCAGCGGGAATCGGTCGAGGAACTCATGAAGCTCCCGATCAAGCCTTCCGCACCGGGATCGTCGGTCCAGGTGCTTCTGGGCCAGGTCGCTGAGCCGGTCATCGAGATGGGCCCCAACCAGATCAACCGCCTAAACCGGCAGCGGTACATCTCGGTGCAGGGAAGGGTCGCCGATCGGGCCGAGAGTGAAGTCCAGGCGGACGTTTCCGCAGCACTGGCGGGGATGGAACTGCCGCGCGGCTCGTACTGGGCGTTTGGCGAGCGACAGACGCGTCGCGCTCAAGAGTTTGCCGGGCTCGGACTGGCGGTTGTCCTCGCGGTGGCGCTCATCTACATGCTCCTAGCGTCGCAGTTCGAGTCGTTCATCACTCCGCTCGTGATTCTCGCGACCGTCCCGTTGTGCGTCGTCGGCGTCGTGCTGGCGCTGTTCTTGACGGACCGAGCCTTTGGTTTGACCGCGTTCGTGGGTCTGCTGATGTTGATAGGAATCGTGGTCAAGAACGGGATTCTGCTCGTCGACTACACGAACCAACTTCGCGCCACGGGTCTATCACGCGACGAAGCGATTCTGCGCGCCGCACCCACTCGACTACGCCCGATCCTCATGACATCGGCGTCGGCGGTCTTTGGGATGCTGCCGATTGCGGCCGCGCTTGGCGCGGCTTCTCAGTTGCAGGCGCCGTTGGCGACGGTTGTCATCGGCGGGTTGATCACGTCGACCGGCTTGACCTTGCTCGTGATCCCGGTGGTCTACACGCTCTTCGATGACCTTGCCCGGAAGCTCAGAAAGGACGACCGTGACCTCTCATCTGCGGCGAACATCGAGCCGACGATGGCCTCCGCAGGGCCTGTTCGCGAAGAAGTCGTGGTGGATTAGCGCGAACTGGCCCGAGCGGGTCACCGGTTCTTCGTTAGTGAGAACAGCTCATCCTCACATGTGGAATCTACGGGACATCCATCGGCCAAGACATCGCCGAGGATGTGGGGTCGGAAGTCGTCGCCATGAAAGCCGTACCCGAAGGGACCCGATCGAAGCGACGGACTTGCGCTCGAGGCGTGTCCGTCGGTCCACAAGAGGACGCCACGACCGTTGTGGCGTCCCTGGAATCCCGGATAGTCCATGGAAGGCGGGTCGAGGTACGTGTTTCCCTCGAGGATTGGTGACGTGTAAGACCAGTTGTTCATGCGGGCGGCCGTCCCAAATGCGATGGTCCCGGCCGCATCTTCTAGTTGGCTCCCGTTGACCGGGACCGCAGTTTCTTCCCACGTCGGCGGCTCGTACGTACTCGGGGCCAAGTAGGCGTAGTTGTAGCCGTAGCCCGTCAGCCCCAAGGCTGATCGGAGTCGATTGGGAAACGAGGGATCTTGGGCAACGCCGTGGTTCTTGGTGTAAGGGTAGAGAAGCCCCTCTTCGGGGCGGAACACCACCCCGTCGAAACTGCCCCACCAGTAGTAGGTTCGGTCGTTGCCCGGAATCCGCACCCTCATGAGGATGTCGTCGTGGTCGGCGTTGTACATCAGCCAAGCCGTGCCGATTTGCTTGAGATTGGAGAGACTAACCGTCTTGCGCGCGGCTTCCTTCGCTTGGGCGAAGACGGGGAACAGGATCGCGGCCAAAATGGCGATGATCGCGATCACGACCAGGAGTTCGATTAACGTAAATGCTCGTTTCATAGTTGACCTCGTTTGTTCGAGGCCATCGGATGCGAGACGAACCGCCAAGTTCGTGCCCGGGGCACGCTACCGGACGCCCATGCTCGTAGGCGATAGCACTCTGCATTTCGCACGAAGTGGGCATTCGGGCTTTCACCGTTGCGGCACAGCGCCGGAGTTTCACCGGCTTCCCCCATCTCTCAACCCCGCCACGACGACGCGGTCTTCGTACGACGGAAAGTCTACCGGGCCTTACGTGTGCGGCGAGGGGAGCCTCCAGCCTGCCATAATCAAACGAAAAGCAAGGAGCTCTAATGTCCGCTTTTCGCGAAGGTCTCAGCTTCGACGACGTTTTACTTTTGCCGCGCGAATCCTACGTCCTCCCCAGTGAGGTCGATCTTACAACCCCGTTTCTGCCGGGAATCACGCTTAGCGTGCCCATCGTCTCTGCGCCGATGGATACGGTGACCGATGCCCGACTCGCCATTGCGATTGCTCGCGAGGGGGGCGTTGGCGTGATCCACCGCAACCTCACGATCGAGAAACAGGCCGAGGAAGTCGATCGGGTTAAACGGTCGGAACACGGCATCATCACCCACCCGATCAAGCTCGGGCCCGATGAGCGCATCCAAGATGCTCTCGACTTGATGGAGCGCTACCACATCAGCGGCGTGCCGATCGTCGATGAGACGAACAAGCTGGTCGGCATCCTCACGAATCGCGATATCCGGTTCGAGACCGATTTCACCAAGGCGATCCACGAGCGGATGACGAGCAAGGGGCTCATTACCGCATCGGTAGGGACCAATCTGGAGCACGCCGAGGAAATCCTCGCTGAGCACCGGATCGAGAAGCTGCCGATCGTCGATGCCGACGGAAAGCTGATGGGCTTGATCACAATCAAGGACATCCAAAAGGTCAAGCGCCATCCGTTCGCGACCAAGGATCACAAGGGCCGACTTGTTGTCGGCGCGGCCATCGGTGCGCTCCGACAACCCTATGAGCGTTCGAAAGCGCTGATGGATGCGGGCGTCGACTTCATCGTTATCGATGCCGCCCACGGCCACAGCCGCGGCGTGATGGACTGCGTGAAGATGCTCAAGTCTAAACTGCCCGATCTCAAGGTCGTCGCCGGGAATGTCGCGACGAAAGAAGGCGTGCGGGCGCTCTACGATCTGGGTGCGGACGCCCTGCGCATTGGAATCGGTGCGGGCTCGATCTGCACCACGCGAGTCGTCGCCGGTATCGGCGTGCCCCAGTTCACTGCCGTGATGGAGTGCGCCGCTGAGGCGCTCAAGTTGGGCATTCCGACGATTGCCGACGGAGGCATCCGGTCGTCGGGCGACATCGTGAAGTGTCTCGCAGCCGGCGCGAACAGCGTCATGATGGGCAACATGTTCGCGGGTTGCGAAGAGTCACCGGGCGAACTCGAGATCTACCGAAACCGCGCCTACAAGGTGTATCGCGGCATGGGTTCGATCGGCGCGATGAAGCAGGGCTCCAGCGACCGATACATGCAGGTCAAAGATTCTGGCGCGGCGATGGTGCCGGAAGGCGTCGAAGGCCGCGTTCCATTCAAAGGGCCGATCAACGAGACGGTCGTCCAGTTGGTTGGCGGATTGCGATCCGGTATGGGTTACTGCGGCGCTTCTAACCTCGAAGAGCTGCGCGCCCGAGCGGAGTTCATGAAGATCACCGGTGCGGGATTGCGCGAGAGCCACCCCCACGATGTGTGGATTACCAAGGAGCCGCCGAACTACTCGTCGCCCTTCGCAGGCGGTCAAGAAGAGTAGATGCTGTACGTCGGATGTTGAATGTGGCTCGTATCTTCCATCCACATTCAACAACCGACATTCGCCTGGCGCTACTCACCCAGCGAGTATCCCTGCCGGGCCGAGCCGTCGAGTCCGATAGGTACTTCGCCGGACGCCGCCGCAACTTGCTGCAAAAAGCACACCCCAAGGCACACGGCGAGTGCCGCCTTAACCAGTTCGCCCCGTAACGTCCGCCCCGTCATGCGGCTTTCTTTCCTCACCCGCAGGCTGCGCGACTCCGCAGGGTTTCGGGGTTTCTGCTCCTTTGGGCCTACTCGCGCATCCCGGTTCGCAAGGCCCCCGTGTATAATGCGGAGACCCTCGGACGGGGAGGGAATAGAACAATTATGAAGCGCTTTTTTCGCTGGCTGAAGGCCATTTTCAACCGGGGCATGGACAAACTGGAAGATCCAGAGGTCATGCTTGACCAAGCTCGTCGGGACATGAGCGAAGCTCTTGTTTCCAACCGCGAGAAGGCCGTTCAGGCGATCACTCAGCGGAACAGACTGCAGACGCTGTTTAACGAGCACAGCAAAAAGGGCGAGCAACTGGAGCAGCAGGCGGTCATGGCGTTGCAGCAGGGCAAGCGCGATCTCGCCCGCAACTTCGTCCGGGAGAAGGCGAATAACGACGCCGTCCTAGGGCAACTCAAGGTGTCGCTTGACAATGCGAACCAAGCGGTCGAGGCCGTAAAGGTCGCCATCAAGCGTCAAGAAGAGGAGGTTCGCAAGAAGGCGGCCGAAGCCCTCGCAATGAAGGCTCAGTGGAAGCAGGCGCAGATCCAGAACTCGATCAGCAAGGCCCTTGAAGGTCTTACTTTCGAGAACCAGTTCGAAGGATTTGGCGCGGCCAAGGAGCGCATCGAAGAGGCTCAAGCCGAAGTCAATGCCCGCAACGAGATGATGCAGAACTCGCTCCAGGGCAAGATCATGGACATGGAGGACCAGGCGATGGACCTTCAGGCCGAAGCCGAACTGCAGAAGCTTGAAGAGCGGCTCGGGATGCGGACGGCGCCTGCGGTCGAGGACACCCTCGAGCAATCAATTTCGATAGGTGGGGCGGTTGATGCGCCCGAGCCCTCGGAAATCGACCGCCAGTTGGAAGAACTCGAAAAGCGGTCGGGCGGCTCAAGCGCCTAAGAAAATCCGCTCTTAGACCACCTCATACTGCCGAATCGTTCGCGATTCGGCAGTATTTTGTTGGGACCCCTTGCGATTCGCCGCCAAAAACCGTATACTTAAGAGGGATTCAGCACGTCTGAATCTTTGAACGCAGGAAGCGAAGCCTAGCTGATCGTATCGCTAGGGGCAGGGGCTTGTAAGGAAACTAGGCAAGTTTGCGAGTCTATGCCACGGATGACACGATCCGGTTCGGTGGAAGCTCCTGGGTTCAAAAACCAAACAAGGAGCAAATACAAGGAATGAACAAGACGCTTAAGCTTGCGCTTGGCATGGTCCTCTCGATCGGTATCCTCGGATCCGCGATCGCTCAGGATCAGTTCCCGGATGTCCCGGAGAACCATTGGGCCTATGAGGCCTTGGCCAACATGAAGCGAAATGGACTGCTCGTCGGTTACCCCGACGGCCTCTTCCGCGGCGGCCGCCCTGCCACTCGATACGAAATGGCAGTTGCGATCCACGCGACCTACCAGCACCTGAAGAACATCACCGACGGCCTCCAAAGCCAGATCGATGATCTGAAGAAGCCGGGTAGCCCGGTCGATCTCGGCCCGATTCGCGATGCTCTCGAAGCGCTTCAGCGCGACGTGAACTCGATGAAGGGTTGGGGCGACGACATCAACAACCTGAAGCGGATGGCCGCCACGTTCGAGAAGGAGCTTGCCTCCATGGGCGTGGACGTCGAAGCGATGAAGAAGGACCTCAAGGACCTGAATGATCGCGTCACGAAGCTTGAGAAGAATGCTCTCCCGATCACCGTTCATGGTGACGTGAACTTCTTCATCCAAGCCGGCAAGGGCACCAGTGGTCGATTCGGCCTTGGTACCGATGGCCAGCTCGTGGGCGGCACGACTGAGAATGCCACCCGCGCTTCGGGCTTGCTCGACGGTCTGAGTGTTTTCCATGAGGCGAACCTCAAGATCGCGGGTACCAACGAAGAGGGTCCCAAGTGGCATGCCGTTCTCACGATCGGCAACATGCTCAACGGCTATGGCAACACGGTGATGGCGACCGCTGCTGGCGGTTCGCGCAACGACGAAGCGGTGACCGATTTCGGTTTCCGCCGCCTCGTGGCCGAGTTCGATGAGTCGCTGCTCGGTCAGAGCTTCGGTGCCAAGATCGGTCGCATGGGCTACAAGATCAGCCCGTACATCTACATGGCCCCGGATACCAATCCGTACTTCAACAGCGCCTATGATAAGGGCGAGTGGACCATGGACGGCGCGTTGCTAGGATTCAACTTCGGCAGCGCCAAGTTCAACGTTCTGCTTGGCCGCACCAACGGCCGCAATACCTCGGCGGGTACC
The DNA here is from genome assembly GCA_020850325.1 of Methanoregulaceae archaeon. GTDB lineage: Bacteria > Armatimonadota > Fimbriimonadia > Fimbriimonadales > Fimbriimonadaceae > JANJUB01. Next base: position 37,198 of record JADZEW010000007.1, on the reverse strand, counting down.
GAACTCTCCGGCGTGACGGCTGGCGCTCTCGGTGCCGGTGCTCCGGGCGTTGTGGGCTACGGCCCCAGCCTCTTGGCTGCCGACACGACCTTCGGTGCTCACCTCAACCTCCCGTTGGGTGAGAACGGCGGCGTTGATCTCGCTTACCTGATTCACAGCGGGAACACCCCGGCTGGCGTGCCGGCCGTGGACAACGTTCACGTCTTCGGTGGCGACCTGAAGTACAACTTCGGCGCGATCGCGTTGAACGCAGGCTACTCGCAGAGCAACGTCTACGTTGGCAAGCGCAATGTTCTGAACAAGAACAACTTCGCTTGGCACTTGATGGCCAACTACGAGACCGAGCGATGGGGTCTGGGTGCGGGTTACCGCGAAATCCAGCGCCACTTCGCCGCGGCTGGTGACTGGGGCCGAATCGGCACCTGGTGGAATCCGACCGACGTCAAGGGCTTCCATGTTGCGGGTCACTTCGACTTCAGCGACAACCTGACCTTGAACGCTCGCGCCGAGTTCCTGAGCGGTATCGGCAAGAACAACATCCAGACCTTCAACGGTTCGGGCGTGTTCTTCAACGGTCTCCGCACCAGCGACAAGGTGGACTCGTACAAGATCGACCTGAACTACAACATGAGCAACGGCTGGAACGCCATGCTCGGTGGTGAGTTCGTCGACTTCCGACCCACCGGTGCTACGAGCCGCGCCACGCAGCGCTGGTACACCCTTGGACTGGGCTACAACCTGTCCGAGTACGCCAGCCTCCGCCTGATGTGGCAGATCAGCGACGCCGAAGCCAAGACCACCGGTCTCTGGGCCGCCCCGGGCAATGCCACGGGTCGATTCAGCGGTAACCTGATCACCACGCAGCTCTCGATCAAGTTCTAACTTCGGTTAAGACTAAATCGATAGCAAACGGTCCCTGAACTTCGGTTCAGGGACCGTTTTCGTTAGCTTGCACACCCCATCGGCAATACTGGGTCATGTGCCGACTCACTCAACCTTCAATCGTCGTCGGCTTCCTAGCCCTCGCCTCGCTTAACTCCGCCCAGTTCTCCCCACCCATCAACTGGCTGGATCTTTCGCCTTACGCTGACCAAGATCGTGGTCCGCTCGTTTCTGCGGATGGGCAGAAAGTCGCTGTGGCAACCGGCAACCAAGTTGTGGTGCGGAACGCGAGTGACCTCCGCGTGCGAAGTGTTCCCAGCGGCCCCGGCCTCTACGCTTGGGTGGTGATGACCGCCGATAGCCGCCACGTGATGATGTGCCGAACGTCGACCGTGTACGGGTTCGACCTCGATAGCGGCGCGCAAACCGCCCAGTTCTATGTGATTCCGCTCACCAAGTTCGCCGTCTCCGCCGTTTCGACATCCGGCGAGCAGATGGTGATCGTCGCGAGTTCAACTCAGGTCGGCGTCTATGTCTTCGATGGAGTGGGTTGGATCCTCGTCCAGACCCTTTCGGGTTTCTCCGAGATTGCCTCGATTGCCGCATCGCCGAACGGCAGGTGGCTTACGGTCACGGACGTTGCCAGTGACACTCTAAAGGCCTTTGACCTGCAGACTCTGTCGACGTCGCCCCTTGCCACGCGGAGCATAACCGATGCTCGCGCCCAAGCTTATAGCCCGAACTCGAGCATGCTCTATGTGGGCAACGATCTTGGGTTTGTGACACCCGTCAGCACGACGACTTGGGGTCTGGGAACCCACTTCGCGGTGTCGGATCAGATTCAGAGTCTGATGGTCTCTCCGATGGGGACGCACATCTGGGTGGGGATCGACAATCAACTCGAGCGTAGACAGATCAACGGCAACTTTGAACTTGGAGTTGCCCTATCAGGTTCGCCAACTCACTTGGGGAGAGACTCGCTGGGCCGGGTTCACTGTAACGGTAGTTCTGCCCGATCCATGTACGTGGCTTCCGACGACTCCGTTGGTTACCTACCGGGGCATTACCGCGACATCAGCTCGCTCGCCGTAGCGCCATCTGGCACCCAATTGATGTCGGGAGGAAGTTCGGGTGAGCCAATCTTACGTTGCTGGAATCCGAACGGATCCGAGCGCTGGTGGCTGAACGCGGACGGTACGCCCATCGAGGCCATTGCCTACGCTCCTACGTCCCTCAGCGTTGCCGTTGCGACCAGCTCACCCAGCGGGAAGGTGAAGATCTACAACATCAACGGCGTTCAGACCAACGCCTCGGCAATCACTCCCGCGAACATTCCGAAGGCTATCGCCTACAGCACGAGCCTGCCGGCGCACGGACCGGTGGTCGCGTTTGGAAACGGTAGCGTCACTCGTTTGTATCGGGTGAACACCGGCAACTTCCTGAATGACCTCGGAAACCACGGCGGCACCGTGACCGCAATCACGTTTTCTCGGGATGGCGGCCGGATCGCCACCGGAGGAGCTGACGGCGTGGTCAACGTCTTTAAAGTAGACACCACGAATACCTGGGGTCTGATTACGAGCTATACCATGGGCGGCTCGATTCTCAAACTGAGCTTCGACCCCAGCGGGACCTTTCTGTACGCGGCCTCTACCACGACCACAAACGGGCTTCGGTCGTTGGTGAAAACTTCGGCAGGCGGTATCGAATCCTGGAATGAACACAAGGTGTTCGATGCCGATGCTACCGTAGGATATGTCCGCGATATGGCGCTGTCGCGAGACGGCCGGGTGATTGCCATCTGCGGTGACGTGGCCACCGGGTTCGTAAATGCGTTCGCCTTTGCTCCGATGATCACTTGGCTCGTGAATGCTCAGTTCTCCAAGATTGAGTTCAGCGCGACCAATCACGACGTGTACGCGGTTCGGGATCGCACGCTCTATAGCCTCAAGAACCCCTATCCAACGTTCGTGAGCACGCTGAGCTTAAGTCCGAGTGCGGTGAACAAAGGGCAGAGCGCCACGCTGACCGTCAATCTGACGAAGTCGGCGCCTGCTGGCGGTGTCACGGTCTTGCTGTACGACTACACGACGTCGGTGTTGACGCCGACGAACGTATTCATTCCCGCAGGCCAGTACTCGGGCACCGCCCAACTTCTGACGGTAGCGGGGAGCAAGGCGGGGACGTATACAATAACGGCAAAGCTCTTTGGCTCGGCTGTCAACACGCAACTGACAATCAATCCGTAGGAAAACACTATGAACCGCAAGAAACTCATCCTCGCCCTTCTCGGAACTTTTGCCCTCGGCGGTATCGCCGCCACCCAGCTCGATCAGCTCATCAAGATCGGCGGAGTTGCTGCCGTCGTCAACAACTTCGGCAAGGATATGAACAAAGGCATCAATGGCCTCACCGGCCATCGCGACACCGCCCGGATGAAGACCAAGGTCGTCACCATCTTGTCGGTCGGATTGGGCCGCAGCAGCGCGGTCGGCGCGGCTCAGGTCATGGGCCCGCCCGCCCTCGTCGACAAGGTCGCCGCAGTGGCTCAGCCCGAGGCTGACCTGCTGGGCGGCACGATCCGGCTGAAGGCGCTGATTCCGGTGAGCAGCAAGGACGTGATCAAGTCGATCCGCAAGGTCGATGGCGTCGCCGTCACTGGGATCGTCGATATCAAGCTGTAGGCAGGTGCCAAGGCGGGAGCACCCGTTTTCGGATGATCCAGGGGCACGCAAGTGCCCCTAGGAGCCATGCTCCCACCGCTCCTTTGCGGAAGCTGTTCTCGTCTACTCCGATCTGCAGTTGACGGGCTCGGTCGGGGATAGGTCCAATATCCATGGTCTGAAGTTCAGCATTTCGGATCGCATTCTCAACCTCGCGGGGAACCAATGGCGGCACCGACAGTCCGTGCTTGGCCATGTCGCTTTGGGTCTTCACGTGCTCGTTCAACATCTGCGTTGTGATTCCCCGATATTGCTCGGGGATTTCTTCTCGCTTGGCCTTTCGGCTGTTTCGGTGGGCCAGTTCGCGTTCCCACCACTCCGCGGTGACCGCTCGGCTGGCCGGCGCGGCGACCTGCGACTGGTAGGCCAGGAGAAGAAGGCCGAGAACGACGATCTCCGGTATCACACTCAGACACGTGGTCCACATAGGGAGCTTGAAAGCGGCGGCTTGGTTGGCGCCCACAAGGACCATCAGACCGAGCACGAGAGTTAAGCCAAGGACAAGAATGACGAGCGCTGTGAGCGCGGCGATGCCGCCCTCACTCCCCTTCGCGCCCACCGAGAACAGGAAGAGCACAGCAGCAACGCTGAGCAGGCCCAACAGGACGAGCGAGATCACGCCGATCGGCCGGACTGCTGCCCAGCATCGCGCGCGAATGGCCAGCATCGCAAGCGCCAGCCCCAATCCGATCAACGCGCCAACGAGCAGCATGCCCGCATTCTAGCCCAGAGAGATTGGCTAAGCTAGTGCGCAATGTCGGATGACTCTAAGCTGGGTCGGTTGAAGTGGGGAATACCTCCCGCTGCCGGATTGCTGGCCTGGTTAGCCTTGATCGGCGTCACCGCCGATCAGCGCATCGTCGGCTGCGTCTTCGCCATCACGGTATCCCTGTGGATGCTCGAGCTGCTTCCTTACGCGATGACCGCGCTGCTCAGCACGGCGGCGCTCGTGGTGTTCGCGGGGGTCGACGAGAAGAAGGCGTTCGGAGCCTATGGTGACCCGATTATCCCGCTCTTTATCGGCAGCTTCATGCTCGCCAAGGCCATGGAGATCTCCAAGCTCAGCGACCGGATCGCGTGGGCGATCCTCGGCCGGAACTGGGCCACCGCCAGTTCGTCGCGGCTCCTGCTCGCCATGGGCGGGCTCACCTGTCTCATCTCGCTGTTCGTCTCCAACACCGCCACGACCGCGGTGTTCCTGCCGATTGGCCTGAGCATGCTCAGCGCGATCAAGCGCGCCGACTCCAGCCGTTACCCGGTCGCGATGATGCTCATGCTCACTTGGGGTTCGAGCGTGGCCGTCGGCGTAACCGTGGGCACGCCCCCCAATCTCATCGCCTTGGGCATGCTCGAATCCACGGCCAACGTGAAGATCTCGTTCACCCAGTGGATGACGTTTGGCATGCCGATCACGCTCGCGATGGTCATCGGCAGCTGGCTCGTGCTGCAGTGGCGCTACGGACGTCCGCAACTCGACACTTCGGAGGCGCGAGCACTTGCCCAGACGAGGGCGCGCGAGATGGGCAAGATCTCGGTGGCCGAACGGAACACGATCATCGCGTTTTCGGCGGCGATGGCGATGTGGATCGTGCCGGATATGTCGGCGGCGGTTCTGGGGGCTGAGCATCTGGCCGCGAAGTGGATGCAGGGACACATCACCGCTGCGGTGGCCGCGCTCACCGGGGCGGCGTTGCTGTTCACCTTGCCCGCTTCGGGTAAAGATCGGTTCACTTGGCGACAGGCGACGACGATCGACTGGGGGACCATCATCCTCTTTGGCGGCGGAATCGCGCTGGGGCAGGCGATGTTCGCGAGCGGGCTGGCGAAGACGCTTGGCGAGGCCGCGGCGCGGGCTTCCGGGGCGAACACCCTGTGGACGATCACCGCGCTGTGCATCGTGGCCGCGATTCTGCTCAGCGAACTCGCCAGCAATACGGCCGCGGCGACGACCCTCATCCCGGTCGCGATGGGCCTCGCCGAGGGAGCTGGAGTGTCGCCCGTGGCGCCAGCTTTGGGCGTCGCGATCGGGGCGAGTTTCGGCTTCATGCTGCCGGTGAGCACCGCGCCGAATGCGATCGTCTACTCGTCGGGGCTGGTGCCCTCGCGGGAGATGCTCACTTCCGGGGATCCTGATCGATATCATCGGCTTTGTGGTGACGTTGCTGGGGCTGTGGCTGGTCTTACCGTGGATGGGGCTGGTGTAGGTTCCGGCACGGGCCTTCGCACCGGGGAGCCAACGCCTGCCCGGCCGAAGGCGTACAATTAGAACGTGAGCGTGTTTGCCACGATCCCCGAGGCCCTTGAACTACTTCGCGCTGGTCGCATGATCATCGTCGTCGATGATCCCGACCGCGAGAATGAGGGCGACCTTGTCGTCGCCGGGCCGCACTGCACCCCCGAGATCATGAACTTCATGATCACTCATGGGAGGGGAGTACCGTTCATCCCCACAACCGAGCAGCGGCTGCAGGAACTCGACATCCCGATGATGACGAAGCATAACACCGCCCGGTACGGGACGGCGATGGCGGAGACCGTGGACGCGATCAGGGGGGCCACCACCGGCGTGTCTGCTTCGGACCGCGCGCTCACCGTGCAGGTGTTCTGCGACCCCGAGGCGAAACCGAGCGACCTCGGCCGCCCTGGCCACATCATCCCTCTGCGCGCCGAAGAAGGCGGCGTCCTTCGCCGCGCTGGCCACACGGAGGCGATCGTCGATCTCATGGACCTCGCGGGCTTCGCCAAGGTGGGCGTGGGGTGCGAGATCATCGGCGACGACGGCGAAATGATGCGTCTTCCCGCCTTAATCGAGTTTGCCGAGAAGCATGGATTCAAGATCGTCACCATCGCCGACCTCATTGCCTACCGCCGACGCACCGAGAAGCTAGTGGAGCGCGTGGCCGGACCAATCGACTTTCCGACTAAGTTTGGACACTTCAAGTTGTACTGTTACGAGCCGCTCGTCGAGCGAGAGCCGTACATCGCCATCGTCAAGGGCGACGTGTGCACCGAGGAACCCGTGCTCGTACGGATGCACTCCAGTTGCCTCACCGGCGACTTGATGGCCTCCCTGCGCTGCGACTGCGGCGACCAGCTGGAGATGTCGCTGCGGCGGATCGAAGAGGCGGGTCGGGGCGTCGTCGTGTACATCGCCCAAGAGGGCAGGGGCATCGGCATCGCGAACAAGCTGCGGGCTTATGAGCTGCAGGATCAGGGCATGGACACCGTCGAGGCGAACATCGCGCTTGGCTTCAAGGCCGATCTCCGCGATTACGGCCTAGGGGCGCAGGTCCTTGCCGACCTTGGCTTGCGGCGCCTCAAGCTCATGACGAACAACCCCAAGAAAATGGCGGGACTGACGGGCTATGGCTTGGAGATTGTTGAGCAGGTGCCGCTGATTGCCGAGGCGATCGAGCCTCGAGAGAAGTATCTCGAGACCAAGCGCGACAAGATGGGCCACCTGCTCCCAGACGAGAGCTAGAACTGGCGAACGTGGGTTTCGGACGTCGAGCGGTCGCGTAGCTGCCGATTTTCTTGGGCGAGGCTGTCCAAAGTGATCGTCTGCTGCATGACGAGTTGCTTGAGTTGATCGACCTCGCGCCGCAGGCCATCGTCGGTTCGGTTTTGGTTCTCGTGGAGGATCTTCGCCATCGTCTGCTGATGTTTGATCAGCATATAGATGATGGGGATGAGCGCGCAGATCACCAGGGCGATTGCGGCGAGGACGTCTTCGTTCATGAGTTCAACCGCTCGTGCAGATTCTGGGGTGCGGGCGGGGGGGCCATGAGCTGACCCTGCTTGGTCAGGAAGTCATCCATCTGAAGGGCCTGCTGATTGACGATCTCCTTCAACTGGTGAACTTCGCGACGCAGTTCTGAGATCTCATGAACTCCAGTTGGGAGGTTCTGCCGCATGATCTCAGCCATGCGCCGCTGATGTTGCGTTAGGATCGCCACGATGGGGATCAACAACGCGGTGATCGGGATCATGAGTGCGATGTAGCCTTCCATGTCTAGTACTGTTTGACGTTGGTCTCGGCCCCAGGGATGCGCAGGGCGTTCAGCGCGTTATCGACCGCAATGGTTTGCTCGTTGAGCAGCATTCGCATGTGGGCGACTTCTTGGCGTAGCCGCTCGACCTCACCCATCACCTGGGGGGTTGCGCCATGACGGTGGACGATCTCCGCCATCTTCCGCTGATGGTACGTGAGGATCGCCACGATCGGAATCAGCAGGGCCGTGATTGGGATGAGGAACTCGAATTCCATCTTTGTATCTCCTGCGCTCATTATAGGGAATGGGTTGCAGCAGGAGGTCCCTTGGTCCCACTGACGCGGGGTTGCGAGGGCACGACACATCCCTCGCCCACCAACAAATTCGATTGGTGGACATCCGAGCCAACCGAGCCATTCCTTTGGCCCTTACCGCAACGTATGCTCGGCGATTCGCTCGCGGACGATGTCCGCAAACTCGACTGCGGCTTCGGGGACGAACAGGAAGAACAGTTCGGGCTCGATCAGCTCCAGTTCCATCAGTCTCGGCTGACCACCGACATCGACCAGATCAATGCGCGCGTAAAGCGGCATCTCAGGAAGTGCGGACATGATGCGCTCCGCAGTCTCGGTCTGCGCGGGGGTGGGCTTGACCACGGTGTACTTGCCCCCAAACTCGATCTGCACGCGGAAATCGCCCGCTTTAGGCTTCTTCTTAACGGCGTGGCTAAAGAAGCCATCGAAGAACACGAGCGATGTCTCGCCCTCGACCACAATGCCGTCGATGTAGGGCTGAATCAAGACTGTGCCTTTCTCAATCAGCCGTTCGAAATGGGTCTGGGCCGCGGCTGCATCTTCTGGCAGTTCGAAGACAAGGGTCTCGTACGCACCTGCCGCGACGGTGGGCTTGATGACAATGCTGGACCAGTTCATCGCCTCCGCGGCTACAGCCACGTCGATGGGCTCGGTTGCCGCCAACGACTCGACGATTGGCACGCCCTTCTCTTGGAGCTCGAGCAGGTATCGCTTATCGCTGTTCCATCTAATGAGGGCAGGCGAGTTCCAGATGATTGCCGATGCCGATACCCGGTCGAGCCAGCCCAAGAACTCGGGGAGCCGCAAGTGGTAGTCCCAGGTGGTACGGATGATCACGTGCGATGCATGCGCCCATTCGAAGGACGGATCATCCCAGGCAACGAGCTTTGCTGGCACTCCGAGCGCGACCAGCGCATCGAGCAACGTGAAGTCTTCCTCCGAGAGTTCGAGGGCATTGGTTGAGGTGGCCAAGACCAACATGGCCTCTAGCGTACTGCAGGCTCTTGAGGCGTTGCCGCTGCCTGCTGCAGGTTCCAAGCTCAAATCCCTCACAAGATTGTTCAGATTCACCCTAACGGGGCGCGAAGGAACCTACAATAATCACTAGTGTGGGGAATGCGCCCTGGAGGGTTTCGGGTTGCCGAACCTAGTTGGAGGACTTGCTGCACTCGTTGCGCTTGCAGCGGGCATCCTTCGGCAGGTTGAACCCGTCGCTATTATAGGGCGCGCGGGCCTCGCATTCTTGCTTGGTTGGCTCTTAACTCAAGTGTGGTACGTGTTCTTTACAGTAAGGGTAGAACGCGGATCGACCGATAAGGGGCCCTCAAGCTCAATGTAGCCGCGACGAACCGGAGGAAAGCAGATCAGATGCCGTTATCAGCCGAACAACTTAAGCGCGCTTGGATGGACTTCAAGGTTTACAAGCACGAGTCTGCCCGCGACGACCTGATCAACCACTACTCCTACTTGGTCAAGATCACGTCCGGACGGTTGGTGACGAGCCTTCCCGGAGGTCTCGATCGGGAGGATCTCATCGGCGCTGGCGTCATCGGCCTGGTCAAGAGCGTCGATCAGTTCGACCCCACCCGCGACGTCAAGTTTGAAACCTACGCCATCGCGCTGATCCGCGGCGCGATTCTGGAGATGCTCCGCGACGAGGACTGGGTTCCGCGTTCGATCCGCGAGAAGCTAAAGGCTCTGGATCGCACGATGATGAGCCTCGAAACCAAACTCGGCCGCCCAGCTACCGGGCATGAGGTCGCCGAGACCATGGGCCTCACCATTGAAGAGGTCAACGAACTGCTGGTCCGCATGGGCCGCACCAATATCTACTCGCTCGACGACATCTTGTCGACCGGTGACGGCGATGACCACGTCCACTTCGTGGAGTTAATCGAGGACGAAACCGCCAATCCCGGTGCCGAAGTCGAGGGCCGCGAGATTCGACGTATGCTTGCGTCGGGCGTGGACCGACTCCCCGAGCGTGAGCGATTGGTGATTGCGCTGTACTACTTCGAGGGTCTCACCTTCAAAGAAATCGGCAAGGTGCTTACGGTCAGTGAGTCGCGGGTGTACCAGCTGCACACCCAGGCGATGAACCGGCTGCGCAACTTTATTCAGGCGGAGGGCGGAGTCCCCGCCAAATGACCCGTGGGCGAAATCGAGCGGGTGCACCGGCTAGGGGCCTTGCCATCGCTACCACGCGTCGGTGACCGTCAGCGCGAGCGGGGAAGACCCGATACCCATCGCGAGCCGCGCGAGGACTCGCTGGACCTGACCAAGGTCCCTGAGGAAGAGTCCGAAGGCGCATCCCCAGTGTCTGCAGACCTGGTAGAACAGCCATATCATCTCGATATCGAAGCCTAGGGGCACGTTTTGTGCGTCCGAGACGTTATTCAACGATGCGGCCTAACGCAAGGAAGCGCGGCATCAACTACAATTACTAGGAACACGTATGTTCGGGGGCAATCGCTTGAAGACGCATAACACCAGTCTCATGATCGGCGCCATCGCAGGGTTCGCCGCCTGCGGTTTGATTTTTGGAGTCAGCGGCTGCGGTAAGGGCGCCGACGTCATCGCCGTCATCAACGGCGAGCCGATTACCGAGAAAGAGTACTACAGCTACCTCGAGTTCAAACCCGAGGTCCGAGTCATCACCGCGAACGGAGTCGCAAGTCTGCGGACCGAAGGCGTTCTCGGCTTCCAAGCTATGCAGGATCTGATCGCTCAGAAGGTCACGATGCAGCTGGCCAAAGACAAGCAGATGTATCCGACCGAGGACGAGATCAACAAGGAACTGGAGTTCCGCAAGAAGCTGGAGCCCAACTTCCTCACGGCGCTCACGGCCCGGGGTCTCACGTTCGACATGATCCGGCAGAGCATCACCATGGACATCATCCAAGAGAAGATGCTCACCAAGGACGTGACGGTCACGCTTGCGGACGCTGAGAAGTACGTCAAGGACAATCCCAAGGAGTTTATCGATCCGGCTCGGGCCGACCTCTCGTACATCAAGGTGAGCGATCTACGCACGAAGGACGCCGTCGATCGAGAACTCTCCAGCGGCCAGAGCTTCACGACGGTCGCCCTTCGCTACTCGGAAGCACCGGACGCGAAGGCCAACAACGGAAAGCTGAGTGCCGCCGGGCCTCCCACCATCACGTCGCTGCCTCAGGACGTGCAAAAGGCCATCGCCAACTTCAACGGCGGCGAAACGACCGATTGGATTCGGTTCGTCGATGGTTGGGGCAAGTTCTACGTCCACAAGAAGACGGCCGAGAAGCCGATTACCATGGACGATACGAAGAAGGAAGCTCTCCGACGCCAGATGGCTAAGCTGAAGGGCGCTCAGGGCAAGGACATCAATCGTCAGGTGCTCACGAAGCTCAAGGACAGTAAGGTCGATGTGAATCGGACCGCATTCCAAGAGCAGTGGAAGGCCGCCTACAAGCGGTTCATGGCCGAGAACAAGCTCGAGGGCCTGACCGGCTCCCGCGGCGACGCTAACTAAAGGGTCACGTAACCTTGTTCTATCAAGTCACCAGCAGGCTGCTGGTGACTATTTTTTTCAAAGACTCTTGACACGCCCCCCCCCCCCCCCCGCGATATAATACGTTCATGCGTGCGCGAACGGGTAGTTGCGGGTGGGCATTAATACTGTTTGTATCGATTGCGACAGGATGCGAATCTGACACTCGTATGCATGCACTGCCGTCCGCGTTCATGCAAGCCGCGAAAGGTCGGGTGCTCGTTTTTGCCGGAGAATGTTCTGGTTGCACCGATCTGTCCCGCCTGGCCGCAAAGATCGGCGGTCGGCCGGCTTTGGTCGTGTACGTGGATCGGGGGACGCCGGCGCCAGTTATGAAGAATGGATTGCCAACTGCAGTTCTTGCGCCTGACATCTATAGTTCGTTCCACCCAGAAGCGGTCGTGCCACGACTTGGTTTTGTGAGCCTCGATGGAAAAGTCAGCTTGCAACGCATTGAGGAGACCTATGAAGAGTTTCTTGCTGGGCGCTAGTGCGGCTGTCTTCGGTGCGTGGGGATTGGGACTTGTCGTCATGGGATGCGCCAGGGTGAACCAGCAGGAAGTGGTCTGCACGCAGAGTTTGAAGAAGCTTTGGCAGGCCACTTCAATCTATCAGCAGGATCACGGCGAGAACGGAGATCTCTTGGGGTTTCCGCCATTGTCCGTTGCCGTTGACATGGTCGAGGAGATGTTCGACGACCCCTGCGAGGAAGAACCGTGGCATAGATTTTTCGCGAAGATGCCCTACATGTACCTGCCGCGTGAACAGCGAGCGGTCTACGGCGAAGTTCTTACTCCGAGCTTTAGGGTAAAGCGCGAATCCGAAGGCGATTACGCGGTGATCTGGGCGTGTCTCAACCATAACGACGACGTTCCACCATTACTCGACAACTATCTCTATCGCACCAGTGAGATGAATCGAGGAGGCACATTGATGGGAAAGCGCCAACTCGGTGCCTGGTGGATTCCGCACAGCAGATTTTGGGACAGAAGCAAGGAGTATTGGCTCACCGTGCCTAGAGAGCATTGGGAAGACCAAGACGCACCCTGGTGGAAGTCGATGCCGATCAAGGAGAAACCAATATGATCAAAGTCATTCTAGTAGCTGGCCTGCTTACTGGCCTCATCGCACACGCCCAGCTCCCGTCATCCGGGTGCGCCGGAACTGCTTGCAACCTAAATGTCGGCACTGCGGAGGAAGATGACTTATTCTTTGGCACGTTTCAGTGGTGCCAGAACGCCTCGACACAGTCGTCCAGTTGGTGTTGCATCACCACCTACAACTGGTACTACCCTGAAGGCGACACCAACGTAGCTCCCGTGTTGCGTGAGATTCGGACGTTTAAGGCACAGAATCCAGCCTATTGCTATCCTTACGTCGGAAACGGCAACTGTGATGGCCCTGGCGTTTACTCGTGCGTCTTCACGGCGCCCATGCCGCCCGGACCTGGTTAATGGCGAGATGGGTGATTGCGGCAGTCTGCCTTGTGGGGATTGTTATGCTTCTCGTGATGTACCGTCGGAGCCAATTGCAGCTTGACGGTGGCGTGAAAGCATTGTCGTCAAACATGCTTGACCTATCGAACCCCTCAAAGGGCGGATGCGCTGAAGGGATTTACTGCAACGTAAATTGGGGCAAAGCTAAGGACAATGATGTTTACTTCGGATCCTACCAGTGGTGCCAAAATGCTTCCACTGAATCATCGAACTGGTGCTGCATAACCACATACTCCTACTACTATCCAGAAGGTAACACCAGAGTTCAGGCTGTTCTAAGGGAAATCCGAACGACGCGAGCGCAGAACCCCGCTTACTGCACTCCGTTTGTCGCACAGGGTGACTGTAGCGGGCCAGGCGAGTATAGCTGTTCGGGTTCGCCACCTTCCGCACCATGAGGCGACAACTCACGCTTGGTGCGGTGGCGATCGCGATGATTGCCCTAACGGTTCTTCTTCTTCGATCGCCTAACCGCGAACCTTACCACGTAGCGCGTGGACGTCACGATTTGGCTGACCTCGCTAAGGAGTCTCTTATTGCACTTGAGAAGGGCGACTTCGTAAAGTGGAGGGCATCGCTTCCCCCCGGGGAAGCGAGCCGCTATGGCCTCTCGAACGATGAGTTGCGAGAGGTCTTCACCAAGTACCTCTCGCCAGCGTTTCGAGGTGGAGTTGGTGAGTACCAGATGAGCTTGAATCTCGATCAAGGCGTCGGCTCGTGTGAGCGGATGTACTGGGTGAACAAGATTCAGCTCAGCGTAGGCGTGAGCGTCGCATTTCAAGCTGTGGAGAAGAAGTGGGGCTATTGGAACACGCTCTACGCGACCCTCTCAAACGCATGGCTACTCGAAGGGCTGCGAGCAGGAAGAGTCGACGCCTTACCCTATAGTGCCGCTGCTTTCGCCGCTGAGCGGGATCGGAAGAAGTTGACGGCCCTTGGTTTGAAACACTTCCCGTCGAGCAAGCCAGGCGTATCCGTGTCGTGGGATCAACAGATCAACTCACTTCGGACTGAAGCTGAGCGAAGAGCGAAGTTAAGCAAGGACTCAACCGGTCCCGCTCCCCCGACCCGGTAGAATTCGGGCATGGTTCGCGGAATCTTCAACTATCCCCTTCCCGCCAATGAGCCCGTGCTGAGCTATGCTCCCGGCTCCCCCGAACGAGCGCGCCAGCAAACCGTGCTCGCCGAACTCAAGGGCCAGGTTGCCGATGTGCCGATGTTCATCGGTGGCGAGGAAGTGCGAACCGGGAATCTGGGCGATCTACGCCCACCCCATGAGCACGCCCATCTCCTCGGCCACTTCCACAAGGGCGACGCCACCCATGTGCAGAAGGCGATCGACGCCGCCCTTGCCGCCAAGCCCGCTTGGGAGGCGATGAGCTGGGAGAACCGTGCGCAGATCTTCCTCAAGGCCGCCGACCTCATGGCCACCAAGTACCGGCCGTACATGAACGGCACCACGATGCTCGGCCAGAGCAAGAACGCCTATCAAGCCGAGATCGACAGCGCGTGCGAGATCATCGACTTCCTGCGCTTCAATGTCCACTTCCTGGACGAGATCTACCGCCAACAGCCCGTCAGCTCGCCGGGAATCCACAACCGCATGGAGTACCGCCCGCTGGAAGGGTTCGTGCTTGCGATCACCCCGTTCAACTTCACCGCGATCGCTGGCAACCTGCCGACCGCGCCCGCGATGTGCGGCAATGTCGTGGTCTGGAAGCCCGCCAACACCCAGATCTACAGTGCCCAGATGATCATGAAGGTGCTGAAAGAAGCTGGCTTGCCCGACGGCGTGATCAACCTCGTGTTCACCGACGGCCCGACCGTGGGCGGCGTCTGTTTCGCCGATCCGCACTTTGCGGGCGTTCACTTCACCGGCTCGACGGGAACCTTCAACCGGATGTGGCGCTCGATTGCCGAGAACCTCGACAACTACCGTTCCTATCCGCGCATCGTGGGTGAAACCGGCGGCAAGGACTTCGTGATGGTTCATCCTTCGGCGGACGTCGACGTGGTCGTTACTGCGCTGCTCCGGGGCGCATTCGAATATCAGGGCCAGAAGTGTTCGGCGGCTTCGCGCGCGTATCTGCCTTCGAACTTGGCCGCGCAGATCAAGGAGAAGCTCGTCGCCGGGATCAAGACCTTCAAGATGGGCTCCGTGGAGGACTTCTCCAACTTCATCAACGCGGTCATCGACGAGAAGTCGTTCGACAGCATCACGAAGTACATCGACGGTGCCAAGTCCGACCCCAACGCCGAGATTCTCGTCGGCGGGGGCTACGACAAGTCGGTCGGCTACTTCATCGAGCCGACCGTCATCGAAGCCAAGCAACCCCGCACGACGACCATGTGCGAGGAGATCTTCGGCCCGGTGCTGACGATCTACGTTTACGACGAGGACAAGTACGAGGAGACGCTCGACATCCTCGACACGACGTCGCCGTATGCCTTGACGGGTGCGATCATCTCGCAGGACCGAGCCGCGATCGACACCGCGGTGTGGAAGCTTCGCAACAGCGCGGGCAACTTCTACATCAACGACAAGCCGACCGGTGCGGTCGTCGGCCAGCAGCCCTTCGGCGGCGCGCGGGTGTCGGGCACGAACGACAAGGCGGGTTCGGCGCTAAATCTCTATCGCTGGCTCAGCGCCCGCACGATCAAGGAGACGTTTGTGCCTCCGACGGACTATCGGTATCCGTTCTTGGGATAGTTGCAATGATCAACCCTCTCCTCGCTAGCGGGGAGAGGGTCGGTGAGCGGAGCGAACCGGGGTGAGGGGCCACAGACCCGAAGTCCCCTCTCCCCGGACGTTCACCGAGGAGAGGGGGAGGCGAGTCAGCCTTTCGTCTCCAGCTCCTTTACCAGCGCTTCCAGGCTCTTCTTCAACTCTGGATCCTGGACCTTGGTGACGACATTCTTCACCGCGGCAGCGTGAGCGTAGTCCAGCGCCTTTGCGGGATCAACCGCCACGTGGGGCGTGACGCCGGTGCCCTCCCAGTTAGTCTTCGTGTACGGGTTGATGGCGCGGCCGGTGGGGATGAAGCACGAGAAATGATCGCCCAGCCGAACCACGCCTCCTGGGTTGGCGCCTCCCCACGTGTTTGAGCCCACGAGCGTTGCCCGTTTCAACTGCTGAAGGTTGTAGCTGCACTCTTCGGCTCCCGACCCGGTGCGCTTGCTGACCAGTACGAACACGGGTCGGTCGAGATAGCGTGGGGCGGGCAGCTTCTCCAAAGTCCAGAACTCGTCCGTTCGGTTGCCCTCGCGGAAGTAGATGCTGTTGAGATGCACCGGCTTCTCGCCAAAGAAGTAGCTGCAGAACAGCTGGACGCCTGCCGGGTGGCCGCCGCCGTTGTCGCGGAGGTCAATGATCATGGCGTCCGTATTGGAAAGGAACTTCATCACCCCCTCCACCGGTCGCGCCATGTCCTCCGGACTGCCGAAGAAGTTGAACTTGACGTAGCCCACGTTTCCAGGTAGCCGCTCCACCTTCTCAAAGCCGGAGTTCACGAATCGGGTCTGGAAAGACTGTCGCTCGATTTCCTCTTGAGATGGCTCGCGTGGGTTCTGTCGGGGGGGTAGTGGAGTCGCCGAGTAGCGGAATCGGAGGTGAGCGTCGGTGACGTTCGCCTTGAGAATCTCGTTGACCTTCGCTGAGAAGGTGTTGGGGTTGGTGATCTGCTTGTAATCGTCCTTCTTGCGCCAGTCGGCGAGTGCTCCCTCGACCTTCTTCGCAATGTCGGGCATTACGTACCGAGCGTTCATTTCACGCACGAGATTGTCCATTACGGAGTCCTTCGTAGTTTGGTCGAGGTTCGCAACCAGTGCCGAAAAGGGATTCAGCAACAGCGCAGTGATGAGAGTGGTGGTGATCATGGTTGGGCTTCCTTGTGGGTTGGAGATTGGACTCCTCGCAAGAGGAGATCGAGCATCGGGGCCAGTCGCGTGCGAATGCCATCGGGATTGCCGAGCTCGCGAACGCTGAGGCTGTAGGGGAGAAAGGCGTTGGTCGCCAATAAAAGCGCCTCCGCCGTGGAGGGTGGGTCGGCAACAGAAAACTGGCCGCTGAGCGTGCCTTCGCCGAGGACCGAGGCGATCAAGTCGCGCTCGACATTGAAGTAGTGCTGCCGGCGCGTCATGTAGGCAGGGCGGACCACTTCGAACAGTTCGTCAAGACTCTGGTGGTAGGCCTGGACCTGCTCCACCCGGCCCATCACGCGTCGCTCGAGCATCTGGCGCAAGCGATCGGCGGGATGTGCGGATGAATCCGCAAGCTGCTCCAGCTCGGCATGCACCGACTCGACAACCCTACCGATCGAAGAGAGCCCGACATCCTCCTTTCCGGAGAAGTATAGGTAGAGCGTTCGCTTGCTCAGCCGGGCTTCCTTGGCCAAGTCGTCCATGGTCATCTTGCGAAATCCGTAACGGGACATGATGCGGTCGCAGGCGTCCAGGATGGTCTCTCGGGTCTCAGGTTTCGGGTTTGTTCGGGTTGATGCGACGGCGGCCATGCCAGATATGATACATCAATGCACGAAAAACGTATTACGTGCAGCAGGCCATTAGACCTGCGGTGAATCCGCAGACAATCTGGCCCCTCATCTCCTTAACAATCTTCACATTCCCCTAACACTTCGTTGAAGATTTCTTAACATTGCTCCTCCACCATGGCCCGTGGGAGGAGGAACTATGCCCAATCTTTATTCGAGGTCTTGGCCGGTGCTGGCAGCGATCGCGCTCGGTGCGTCGCTTGCCACAGCCCAGGACACAAAGTCAACAGAGATCAAACCCGCTACGAAGGACAACAAGACTCGGGTTGCCAAAGCGATGGCGCCCCGACTCGCCGAGGTGACGAAGCTGCGCGAGCGCGCGAACGCCGTCACGAGCAAGATCGGAGATCTCGCTTCGAGCGGCAAGCTCAACACCAACGACGAAACCGTCGCTGCCCTTAAGGAACTGGTTCAGGAACTCGGACAGATCAACGAGCAACTGAAAAAGATGCAGGACGAGATCGAGGACATCAAGGGGTGGATCGAGGGTCAAAACGAAAACCTGCCGATCATCGCTCAGGACATCAGCGACCTCAAGAAGTATAAGAACGGCTCGTATCTGCAAGTCCAGTACTCGGACGCGCAGAACAACGCGGGTACGCCGAGGCCGAACGATGGCTTCAATATGCGCCGAACGCGCTTCAGCCACACCGGCACGATCGACTCGCGCACCAGTTACAAGATGGCGGTCGACTTCAGCTCGGGATCGCAGCGTTTGGGTGCCGAACTGAAGGACGCTCAGATCATCTACGACATCGAGCCCAGCGCGGATAAGGTCGGCACCCAGCTTCTAGCTGGCCAGCAAAACATCCCGCTCGGATACGAACTCGAGCGTTCGTCATCCGAGCGTGAGTTCCCCGAGCGCACCGCGTACAACCGGATCATGCTCGCGGGCGAGCGCGGACGCGGTGTCTATGTTAAGCACGGCATCAACGAGAACCTTTTCGTTCACGCCGGTGCATGGAACAGCCTTACCTACAACGATCCCCAGCAGGTGGAAGCCAATACCTTCCGAAACCTGTCGGGCACGCGACTGGCCTACCATGCCGGTTTGAAATATTCAACGCCGAACTACGAGCTCGGTCTGAGCGGATTCTTCGGATACCGAAACGGCATCACGTTCACGCCGACGGGCGGCGCCGCGGTGACCACGCCTTCGGGTGACCGCCGGTTCTTCTACATCGACGGCGCGTACATCATCAATCCCCAGTGGACGGTTCGCGGTGAGGTCATGATTGGCCACGACCGAGTGCCGACGTTCAGCGGAAGCGGCGCCAGCCGACGCACAAACATGCAGTTCGGAACGGTCCGCGGCAACCACCTCCAGGTGAGCTACATGCCGAACTACCGGAACACGGTCAGCGCCCGCATCGAGTTCTTTGACCCCAACACCGGTGTCAACGACAACACCCAAGCGTGGGGCCTAGCCTGGTCCTACATGTTCAACCCTGGTCTTCGCCTGACCTTTGCTCATGAAGTCTTCAAGGAGCAGGGCATCGATGTGAAGAACAACCAGACGACCATCCGCCTTCAGGTGCGGTTCTAGGAGAACACCATCATGCTAACCACCCTCATTGCGGCTACCATGCTCACCGGCCAATCCGGCTCGGTGACCATTAAGGGCTCGGATACCCTGCTGATTCTCAATCAGCGGTGGGCCGAAGCCTATGGCAAGTCCAACTCTAACGTCTCGATCAGCGTGACCGGCGGTGGATCGTCGATCGGCATCCGAGCGTTCATCAACCGCGTCGCCGAGATCTGCGCTTCATCGCGCAAGATGAAGGCCAGCGAAATCGCCAGCGCACGCAGCAACCGAGCCATCGCGAACGAGATTCCGGTCGCCCTCGATGGCTTGGCCATCTTGGTCCACGAGTCGAACCCGGTGAAGTCGCTCACCATGGACGAACTTCGCCGCATCTACATCGGCCAGATCAAGAACTGGAGCGAGTTGGGCGGACCGAACGCTTCGATCACGGTGTTCAGCCGCGACAGCAACTCGGGAACCTACGGCTTCTTCCAGGAGAAGGTGCTTCGCAACCAGAACTGGGGCTCGCAGGTTCGCTTCATGCCGTCGACGTCAGAAGAGGTTCGAGAAGTCGCCCGCACCCCCAACGGCATTGCTTACGGCGGTGTGGCCTACTTCGCTAACAAGAAGAACACCAAGATGCTGCCCATCGCTCCGACGAAGGGCGCCGAGCCTGTCCCTCCCTCCGAGGAGATGGTGCGAAGCAAGAAGTATCCGATCTGGCGATACCTCTACTACTACACCAATGGCAAGCCATCGGGCGCAACCAAGTCGTTCATCGACTTCTGCCTCTCCGCTGAGGGCCAGAGGATCGTCGAGCAGGTGGGCTACTACTCCGTCAAGTAGTCCGCACTGGGCCGGAGCCTCGGCTCCGGCCCGACATTCCTATGAGGAAGGGCCGCGTCACCGACTGGATCATGGAGCGCCTCGTGGCGTTTTGTGGGGTCGCTATTGGCCTCATGGTCGTCGGAATGTTCGCGTACTTGTCGCTCGAGTCGCGGTACGCGTTCGACCGCAAGTTTCCCTACGGGTATCGAATCGCTGCTCAACCTGTCTCTGCTCCTCGAAGTGAGGCGGTCGAGATGGATCCGAATGCCAGCGTCCTGACCTCTCACATGGACGGCATGGACGGGCTCGATGACAAAGAGTCGATCCCGATGCCGACCCTTGCTGAACTCCAGGGGGTTGCAACCCTCGCGACGGGCAGTTTGGTCGAGGGTGAGCTCGCGAACATCGACCCGCTGATGCTTGCTCGCGACAACTGGCAATCCTGGCACGATGCTGGTGGACAGCGGAAGTTCTTGCTTTTCGCCTTCGCCACCCCCGAACACCAAGACAAGTCGTTTGTCCTTCGCTGGGAGCCGGATGCGGCCTTCGATGCGGACCTCAGCGTCCATAACCTTCGCCTTAAGCTGATCAAGGCACCGGCGGGCATCGACGCCCCCGCGGTAGACATCGACCTGCGCACTCGACCCCGAGGCGAGATCGAGCTGCCCGCATTCATCGCCAAGACCGACGACGAGCGCACCCAAGGCTACGTCTTTGAGCTGGAATCGACTCCCACCGGGATCAGCGCAATCGGAGCGACGCTTCGTGGCTTCTTTAAGACCGAGTGGGCACCGACGACGCAGTATCCACGCTACGGCCTCATGCCGCTTTTGCTATCGACGGTGATCATCACCATCCTCGCCATCCTCTTCGCGATCGGCCCCGCTCTGCTCACCGCGCTCTATCTCAGCGAGTTTGCTCCGCACCGCTTAAGGGAGTGGCTGAAGCCGATCATCGAACTCCTGGCGAGTATCCCGACCGTTGTTCTCGGTTACTTCGGCTTGATGATTGTTGCCCCAGGCTTGATGGCGACGGTGGGCAGGGCGTTCGGCATGGAATCGGGCCGAAGTCTGCTGACCGCGGCAGTAGTCATGGGCGTGCTCACCATCCCCACGATCGTATCGATCGCCGAGGACGGGCTCCGCAACATCCCGCGTTCGCTCCGCGACGGGGCTGAAGCGCTTGGCTTAACGTCGGGTGAGTCGATTCGTCGGGTGATCTTGCCAGCTGCAAAACCTGCGCTCTATGCCGCTTTGCTCCTCGGCTTTGCCCGCGCCATCGGCGAAACGATGATCGTGTGGATCCTCTCCGGGGGGACTCCCGCCATGCCCACGGGAGTCGATGCTCTGGTGGCATCGACCCGCGGAATCGCCGACACCGTGGGCATCGAAATGGCCAATGTCGAGTTCGAGCAGCCCCACTATGGCCATTTGTTCTTGATCGGCCTCGTGCTCTTTGCCATCACCATCGTGTGTAATCTGCTGGGTCAGCGCTTGGCGAGGAGGGCCGCATGGCGGTCTTAGGAAGCGCGCGTCCGAATCAAGCTGAACTTCACCAGCGCGACGTTCGGCGGCTGCGCCAGGGCAAGTTCCTGGTCGGGGTAGCGACGTCAATCCACTACCTGGTTGTGGCGATGACCTTGGCGCTGATCGGAACGATCTTGGTCAAGGGGTTGCCCGCGATCAGCTGGGAGTTCCTGACGTCGTATCCGGAGGAGGGAATGACGAAGGGCGGCATCTGGCCGATGCTTCGTGGCTCCATCCTCCTCATGGTCGGGACGCTGGCCCTCACGTTACCGTTCGGTCTCTTGGGTGGAATCTGGCTTGCCGAGTACGCGGGCGAGGGCCGTATGGCCCGGACCCTACGAGCATCGATCGCCACGCTTGCCGGTACGCCCTCCATCATCTTCGGCCTGTTCGGGCTCGCCATCTTTGTGCTGAAACTGAAGCTCGGCACCTCGCTGCTTGCGGGCTGGTTCACGCTCGCCTTGTTCTCGATCCCGATCGTCGTGCTCACCACCGAGCAGGCGCTGCGTGCCGTCCCTGAGTCCATTGAAGACGGCGCGATCGCGCTTGGCCTGTCCCGATGGCAAACGATCTGGAAAGTCATGTTGCCCTCGGCCCTGCCGGGAGTCATGACCGGCCTCGTCCTTACCGTCACCCGCGCCGCGGGAGAAGCGCCGCCGATCTTGATGACCGCGGCCATTTACTACTCGACCGAGAAGCTGTCATTGGGTTGGGAGACCCTCAAGAAGCCGGTCGCCAACTTGCCCTACCACCTCGCCGAAGGGTATCGGCAGGGTGGAGTTATTCCGGAGAAAATCATATGGGGAACCTGTCTGACGCTCATGCTCTTCGTCTTGACGATCAACTTGTTCGCGATCGTCATCCGCACTCGCGCGAGGAAGAAGGCGGGATGGTAGCGGTCGCAAGCGCCGTTAAGCACGCGGTTCGCGCCGAGGACGTGAACCTGTACTACGGCACGAAGCAAGCCCTGAAGGGGATCAACTTTGCCGCGCCTGCGCGGCAGGTGACCGCCATGATCGGCCCGAGCGGCTGCGGCAAGAGTTCCTTCCTGCGCTGCCTCAACCGCATGAACGATCGGATTCCCGGCGCGAAGGTGACTGGCAAGTTTGACGTCGCGGGCATGGATCCCTACGCGAAGAACGCCGACCTTATGCGCTTGCGCCGCGCCGTCGGAATGCTGTTCCAGAAGCCGAATCCCTTCCCGAGCAGCGTGTTTGAGAACATCGCCCTTGCCCCCAGCCTGCACTACGGAATCAAGGGCTCGACCCTCGAAGGCATGGTTGAGGAAACGCTAAAGCGCGCGGCCCTGTGGGACGAGGTGAAGGACCACCTGCGCCGAAGTGCGCTTGAGCTTTCAGGTGGCCAGCAGCAGCGGCTTTGTCTGGCGCGGATGCTCGCCGTGGAGCCGGAAATCCTGCTGATGGACGAGCCATGCAGCGCGCTCGATCCGATCTCGACCGGCAAGATCGAGGACCTGATTTCGGAGCTGTCGAAGGACTATACGGTCCTGATCGTCACCCATAACTTGCAGCAGGCGCACCGGGTCAGTTCACAGCTCGCGTTCTTTATGCTGGGCGAATTAGTCGAGATGGGCGACACCGAGGCGGTCTTCGAGTCGGCCCAATCCGAAGTCACGCGGGACTACCTCAACGGACGATTTGGATAGGTTTACGCAGCAAAACGGGCATCGATTCGGAAGAACCGATGCCCGTTGAGAACTTACTGTCCGCCGCCGATGAGGGTCTCGACGAACTTGCGGTACGAGTCGCTGAACGACTTCTCTTTGATATCGATCACCGCGCGTCGACGATAGTCCGCCATGTCCTTGGTGAGGTTGTTCGAGATGCGACCCTTGGTCAACATCTGCTCACGACGGATCAATCGGCGCAGTCGAGCATCGAGTGTTTGCTTGCGCGGAGCCACGACCGACGTCACCATGAACTTGACCCGAGTGGGGCCGCTCACGACCCACGCGCTGGTCTGTCCGGTCTGGACGTTCTCAAGCGCTTTGCGGGCCTGCTCAGACAGCTCGTCCCAGGCGCGCATCCCGAAGTCTCCGCCGGAAGTTTTGCTCAAGTCGATGCTGTGCGCTTTGACCACGTCCTCGAACTTCTTCCCCGACCCCAGTTCGGCGTCGACGGCACGTTGGGCCTCATCGGTGTTGACCACGAGGATGCGTAGGCCAACCTGCTTGGGAATCGAGAACAGCGACGGGTTATCGTTGTAGAACTTGTCGACCTCGGCGTCCGTGATGGTGATGCCCCGGGTCGTGAGTCGGAACTGGGCCATCGAGTAGCGAGTCATGGACGCGAACTCGGCGCGGGTCTGTCCCGAGGCGAGCCAGTTCGCCATCACGGTGGGTTCGTCGGTCTCAATGAGCTTCACTTCGGCCTCGACTTCCGCCGCGGTGGGCAGCACGCCCCGCTCTTTGGCAAGCTGCAGGACGAGACGCTCGGTGATCATTTGCTCGATCGTAAGGAACCCGGGCGGGAACTCGGCAAAGGAGTTGCCGACCTGCTTACCCACGCCGGAGAGGAACTCCATGCGGCGGTAATACTCGGCCGCCTTGATCTCTTCGCCGTTGATGACGGCAATGGTGCGGGTCGAGTCGATTTGGGCCATCGATAGGGCGGCCAAGGCGGTCAAGGCGAAAACGGAAATCTTCCTCATCAAACGATCCTCCATGAGCGGCAGGTGTTGCCCATTTCTATAAACGTGGGACGCGCGCACGATGGTGCCGTTCCGGTCTTTAGCCCCGGTTAGGCTCTTTGCGCGAGTGCGTGAGCTTACACGTGGACTCAGTCTCTCTGCTCGCGGATTCGCTGAGGCTCCGGTACTCCCCCTCTCCGCGAGCGGGGAGGGGGCTGGGGGGTGGGGTCAACCCGACTGACGACTGATGACTGACGATTGAATATTGAAGAGTTCAGAACTCGGATTGACACGGAGCGTCGCGGTGGGTTCGTCCCGCGACAGGCTCTCCACCTCAATCGCATGACCACCTCGCCGCCGCTCGTCTCGGGCGGTTCGCTGAGCGCGTGGACGTACGAACACGACATCCTCGGCAACCGCACCCGCCGAAATGCCTCCACCGCCAACCACGCCCACCCCATGCGTTACGACTGGGACGTGCTGAACCGGGCCACCCTCATCGCCCAGCCCACCGGCGGAGCGGGCTATGCGTACCGAGCCGATGGCCAGCGCATCGAGAAGGTGGAAGGGATCACGTTCTCGTGGTCCGGCAGCCGAGAATCTGGCCAATACGACACGAATTATGCCCAAAACCGACCCACTTCGCGTTATTATTATGATGGGCAGATGGGATTTGAAGACGACTACAACCCTTCGGGCACAATCACGAAGGTGACGCGCAACGTCCTCGGCGCGCGGGGCATCGACCGAATCTCGATCACCGAGAACAGCGCCACCACGCACGGCTATCCCATCTACGATGGCCACGGCAACTGCCGCGCCATCCTCACCAAGAACGGAACCGGCTACGGCACGGGGAACTGGCGCACCTACGACGTCTGGGGCTCCGTGCGATCAGGTTCCGCCACTGGAGATCCGAAGAGCCGGTATGTCGCCTCGATTGGGCATGTCGCGGATGATGAATCGTCGCTGATCTACATGCGGGCGAGATACTACGAACCCGCGACGGGGAGGTTCATCTCCGAGGATCCCGCTAGGGATGGGGCCAATTGGTTTCTTTACTGCGGAAGTAACCCGATTGATCGAGCGGACTTCAGTGGCAAATTCTGGCATCTGGTAGCTGGGGCCCTCGTGAGTGGCTTGTTTAGTGCCGGGATGCAATACTTGCTGTACGGTAGCATTGACCTGGGAGAGGTAGCGATTTCGATGGCTACAGGTGCTATTGGAGCAGCTTGGGTGAAGCACTTCACAGAAGCATTGAAAGTTACAATGACCATGGGGCAAGCCATCCGAGCGATGAATCGCATTGAGCTGGGAAAGCACCTCTATGCGAGAGCAGCAGCGGCAGCGGGACGAAAAGTGCTGTTTACAGGTTCCCAGCCCTTTCATGATGAACGCAGAGAGCTCAATGGCCCCATTGGCCGTGTGTTGGCTGCGCACATGGGTAACGCAGTGTTGATCATGGAGGAACTACTGTATGGATACTAAGCCTACCAAGTCACGCTGGTGGTCTCTTCTCTTGGATGCTTTACTGGATGAGATTGTGATCCGAATCCTAGGGTTTGTGCTTTTAGGTGGTGTGGCATTGTGGCTCTATCTCACATCATCCTAGACGAATCTGAAAATGGCTCTATCGTGCTGCCAAGAGGCAACGTCCTCAACCGCATGACCCTCCTGGCCCAGCCCTCCACCGGCGCGGGCTATGCCTACCGAGCCGACGGCCAGCGCATCGAGAAGGTCGAAGGGGCCACCTACGTGTGGACAACCACCGGTCCGGGAACCACCATGGGCAACCCTTCGGGGCATTACGACGTCAATTACGCGACGAACCAGCCGACAACGCGTTATTATTACGATGGGCAGATGAGATGTGAAGACGACTACAACCCTTCGGGGACGGTGACTCAGGTCAACCGGTACATCCTCGGCGCAAGAGGGATTGATCGAATCGCCCGGACGGAGTCGGGGAGTACCACCCTGGCCTACCCGATGTATGACGGGCATGGCAACATGCGAGCGTTGCTGACTCGCGATGGCACGGGCTACGACACCGGAAACTGGAAGACCTATGATGTGTGGGGCTCCGTGCGTAGTGGAGGATCTTCTGCTGATCCGAAGCAAGGGTATGTCGCTTCGATTGGGCACGTATCCGACTCGGAGAGCTCGTTGATCTACATGCGGGCGAGGTATTACGAGCCAGCCACGGGTAGGGTCTTGTCGGCGGGGTGCCAGGTCGAACGTTGACCCCAGCCCCCGAACCCCGGTTGCGGGGAGGGGGAGTCACGGGAATCTGAAATCGGTCATCCCGTTGGCGGTATCCTCAACCCAACACAATGAACTCCTTTCAGGCACGTGCGACCCTCTCGATGGCGGGCAAAGAGCTCACCGTCTACCGCCTCAAAACGCTCGTCGAACAGGGACACCGGCTCGACCGCTTGCCCTTCTCTCTCCAGATTCTCCTGGAGAATCTCCTTCGATGCGAAGGTAACGGCACGGTTGACAAGGGAGACGTCGAAGCGCTTCTCAACTGGGACGCGAAGGCGGAACCCAGCCATGAGATCGCCTTCATGCCCGCACGTGTCTTGCTCCAAGATTTCACCGGTGTCCCGTGCGTAGTCGACCTCGCCGCCATGCGCGACGCGATGGCCGAACTCGGCGGTGACCCCGCCAAGATCAACCCGCTCCAGCCCGTCGAACTCGTCATCGACCACTCGGTCCAGGTCGATGCCTACGGCAGCGAAGCCGCCCTGCTGATCAATCGCGACCTCGAGTTCGAGCGCAACTATGAGCGGTACCAGTTCCTGAAGTGGGGCCAGTCGGCCCTGAAGAACTTCAAGGTGGTCCCGCCGAACACCGGAATCTGCCACCAGGTCAACCTCGAATACCTCTCGCGGGTCGTGTTCGTCAACGATGAAGGCGTGGCCTATCCCGATACGCTGGTTGGCACGGACAGCCACACGACGATGGTCAACGGCCTTGGCGTCCTCGGCTGGGGAGTGGGGGGCATCGAAGCCGAGGCGGCCATGCTGGGCCAGCCGATCAGCATGCTCATTCCGCAGGTCATTGGCTTCCGCTTGATGGGCAAGCTCCGCGAAGGCGCAACCGCGACGGACCTGGTCCTGCGCGTGACCGAGATGCTCCGCCAAAAGGGCGTTGTCGGTAAGTTCGTCGAGTTCTTCGGAGAGGGCCTGCTGACTCTGCCGCTCGCCGACCGCGCAACGATCGCCAACATGGCCCCTGAGTACGGCGCCACCTGCGGCATCTTCCCGATTGACGCCATCACCCTGCGCTATCTCCGCCTCACCGGCCGCTCAGAAGAACAGATTCAACTCGTCGAGGCGTACCTCCGCGAGCAGGGCATGTTCTATGACGAGAACACGCCAGAAGCCGATTACACCGACATCCTCGAGCTCGATCTCTCCGGAGTAGAGCCGGCGGTAGCGGGTCCTAAGCGTCCCCAAGACCGTATCCCGCTGGCACTGGCGCGCGAATCTCTCCACGCCGCTTTCCCGACCCTTGACGGCGTCACGCCTGAGCCCGACAAGCTATCCCACAGCAGCGTCGTGATCGCCGCGATCACCAGCTGCACAAACACGAGTAACCCCTCCGTGATGGTCGCGGCAGGGCTGCTCGCCCGAAATGCGGCCCGTCGGGGCCTGCATCCCAAGCCCTGGGTAAAGACGTCGCTTGCTCCCGGTTCGCGCGTCGTCACCGAGTATCTCAAGAAGGCGAACCTCCTCGAAGATCTTGAGAAGGTGGGTTTCCACGTCGTTGGCTACGGTTGCACGACGTGCATCGGCAACTCCGGACCGCTCCCCGAATGGGTTAGCAAGCAGATCCAAGAGGAGGAACTCGTCGTGTGCTCCGTGCTCAGCGGCAACCGCAACTTTGAGGGTCGAGTCCAACAGGAAGTCAAGGCGAACTACCTGATGTCGCCGCCGCTCGTGGTTGCCTATGCGCTCGCGGGCACGCTCGAAATCAACCTGCAGAACGACCCTCTCGGTCAGGATAGTGAAGGGAACGACGTGTTCCTCAAGGACATCTGGCCGTCGCAGGAGGATGTCGCATCGATGATCGAAGCTGCCGTCAGCCGCGAGTTGTTCGTGGAATCGTACGAAGACGTGTTCAAGGGCGACGAGAAGTGGGCCGAGATCGACGGCGGGAGCGGCAATCGGTTCGCCTGGAATGATGAGTCGACCTACGTCAAGAACCCGCCCTACTTCCACGACATGACCGCCTACGCTCCCCGAGAGATTCAAGATCTCAACGCGATGCAGGTGCTTGCGCTGCTCGGGGACAGCATCACCACCGACCACATTTCTCCGGCGGGGGCGATCAAGGCGAACTCGCCGGCGGGCGAGTGGCTGCAGAGTCGGGGCGTCGTGCCGAAGGACTTCAACAGTTACGGCTCGCGCCGTGGCCACGACGAAGTCATGGTTCGCGGCACTTTCGCCAACATCCGGCTGCGCAACCAACTTGCGCCGGAGACCGAGGGCGGATTCACGGTCCACCATCCGACGGGCGAGGTCGTTAGCATCTTTGAAGCCGCCGAGCGGTATCGCCGGCGCGAGACCAAGCTCCTTGTCATCGCGGGTAAGGAATACGGCACGGGATCGAGCCGTGACTGGGCGGCGAAGGGCACGTTCCTACTGGGCGTCAAGGCGGTTCTCGCGGAGAGCTTCGAGCGGATCCACCGTTCGAACCTGATCGGCATGGGTGTGCTTCCGCTCCAGTTCCTGCCCGGCGAGAGCGCGGCGAGTCTTGGGCTGGAAGGCACCGAAGAGTACTCGTTGCTCGACCTGTCCTACGAAGCGGATCGTCAGTTCCGCGACGGCAAGAAGCTGCGCATGCGCGCTACGGTCGCCAACGGAGACACCAAGGCGTTCGATGTGCTGGTGCGCATCGACACGCCGAAGGAACTCGAGTACTACCGCCACGGCGGCATTCTCCAATACGTGCTGCGGCAGCTTTTGGCGAACTGATGGCGAAGACGACTCTGCTTGCCACATGGCGCGAGCCTGGCCAGGTTGCGATCAAGGCGGCCTGGGAGCGTCGCGCGTCTGGAGGATCTCTGCGCGATGCGCTGGAGTCTGGACTTGCCGCTTCTGAACTCGATCCGACGCTCGTTGCGATCGGACTTGGCGCGCTTCCCAACGCGGACGGCGAGGTCGAGCTCGATGCGTCGATGATGGACGGGCACGACTTAGAAGCGGGTGCGGTTTGCGGCGTCCGCGGCATCGTCCCCGTGATCTCAGTCGCGCGGAAGGTGCTGGAAGAGACCCCCCATGTCATGCTGGCGGGCGAACAGGCGCGTCGGTTTGCGCTGAGCAAGGGCTTCGAGGTCCGCAACCTGATGACCACCGACAACGTGCGGTGGTACGAGGAGTGGCGCGACAAGCCGCGTGAAGGCACCGAGGAGTACGTCCACGCGCTCTCCGATAAGGAGCACCATGGCGACACGGTGACGGTGTTGGGTTGGGAGGCTCCATCGCATGTGGTCGCGGCCTCGTCGACGAGTGGATTGGCTTGGAAGATGCCGGGCCGAATCGGCGATTCGCCGATCGTCGGTGCGGGCATCTATGCCGATGACGAAGTCGGATGCGCAGGCGCGACGGGCTGGGGCGAAGAGCTCTGGAAGGCGGCTGCGTCCTTCCGCACCGTGGAGTACATGCGGGGTGGGATGTCTCCTCAGGAAGCGTGCGACGCCACGATCCGGCAAATGATCCGGCGGCAGCCAAAGTCGACCGAGATGATGTGCGTCGTGCTCGCAATGTCGAACTCGGGCGAGTTCGGCGCGTCGTGCACCACGGGCGAGTTCCCGATGTGGATCTGCCAAGACGGCGAGATTGAGATGCGGTTGTTCGGCGTGCCTGAGATCTAATGCAATGTTGTAGCCGCAGGTTTCGAGTCGCGTAGCGACGAGGCCCTGCGGTCAAGCGGCTTGCGCGCCCTGCCCTTCATCAAAGGGGAAGTACCCAAAGGGCGGAGGGGTGGGTGTCATCGCCCTTGGTCGACACCTACCCCTCAGTCTCGCGTCGCTCGACAGCTCCCCTGGTAGGGGAGCACTTTCAAACGTGGAACGAGAAACCTCCCATTGATAGAAGGGGAGGTGTCCGTAGGGCGGAGGGTTAGCTGTACTTCGCCGATGATTGCTAGAACCTCATAAGACCGATCAACTCCAAGCGAAGCGTGTCTCCCAGTAACTTTACTAGTAGATTCGGGGACGCATCAAAGGTAAGGTCCATCCATGGTGAATCTGGCAATCATCGCACTATCGTTCGTGATGCCTGAGGTGTACGCGGGCAACACGAACGCGTTTGGAAGGCTCTACGTGGACTCGTATTCGCAGTACGGTGCACCACGCAACTTATACTCCACCGATGCCGTCAATGGGGTTGCGAGCTTCTGGCTCGACGAACCGGGCGGAATCTATCACACGTACGTGCATGCGAAGGGCGCGCTGCGAAAGAAGATAACGATCAACTGGGACCCCGCGGTGGGTGTTGGCGGCCTCGACCTCAAAGTGAAGTACGGCGACCTCAACGGCGACAACTATGTCTCGCAAGTAGAAGTTGACTTCGTTTTTGCCTCGATTGGAAGCACCAGCGGAACTCTGGCCTGGTGGGACGTATCTGGGTTTGCGCCAATGGACTGCGACTTCAACCAAGATGGGACAGTCTCGATGGCTGACTACCTGTTGGCTTCGCCGAATGCTGGCGTGACCGGCGACTTCTGAGGTGGATAGAGCCCGTTTGTAGCCGGTGGATGATACGTGCCACCGGAAGGGCGAGGTTTTGCCTCCACGGGCACGTATCATCCCGTGGCTACGATTGTGAGCGTCCTAACGTCTGACAACCCTTCGCGCCCCAATCGCGTAATCTAATGGCGATGCCGAATCTCGAGCCCGAAGTTCTCTCCGATGTGTTGCGCCGGGCGCAGGAAATCCAGTCGTCGTCTCAGGTTCATTCCCAAGACGACCTCGAGGAGTACATCGTTGCTGCCGAGGAGGCGGGCATCTCCCGCGAGGCCACGCTACAGGCGCTCCGCGAGCGGCTCGGTTTTCCGACGCACGTGCCCGCCCCCGGTGAGTACGTATTCGCCCGTTCGGCCGACCGCCACTTCTATATGGCCAAGTTGGAGGGCGTTGCGGACCAGAAGGCGACCGTGAAGTTTCTCAATGGCGGCACCGCCACCCTGCCCGTTTCGGATCTCCGAGAAGTCTCCTTTACGCCGGGCCAACGGCTGAACTACTTATCTCCCAGCATGAACATGTGGGTGAGTCAGCCGGTTGTCCATTTCAACCGTGACGCGCTCACGGTCACATTCAACTACTGGGGCACCGTGGAGACGGTGTCGGTCGACAAGGTGCGCCTGCTGAACAACACGCCGCTTTCGATCACCGACAAGGCGCAACTCAAGATAGGCATGCTCTGGACCGGCGTTGGCGCGGGGGTTCTGGGATTCGCGCTTGGCTGGTTCTTGAGGCGCTAGAACCCAAAAACGGGTTTATAGGCGAGGGATGTGTCGTGCCCTCGCCAAGTGGAGTGAGGGCACGACGCATCCCTCACCTACAAATGCGCAGCCCTACAACAACGACTTCGCCGCGGCCACGACCGCCTCGGCGGTGATGCCCAGCTCCCGGAAGTTCACATCCCCCGGAGCGGACGCTCCAAAGCGATCGAGTCCCACATGCGCCTGCGCATAACGACCCCAGCCGAACGTCGAAGCGGCTTCGACGCTAACCGTCGGAACACCCTTCGGAAGCACGGACTCGCGGTACTCCGCATCTTGACGCTCGAACAACAGCCAGCTCGGCAAGCTCACGACCCGAGCGCGAAGTTCCATCTGATCCGCGGCGGCTAAAGCAAGCTGAAGTTCGCTCCCCGAACCCACCAGGACCACTTCCGGATTCTCAACATCGCGCAGGATGTAGCCGCCCAGCTCGGCAGGATGCGAGCCTTCGAAGGCCGGCGTGATGCAGGGCAGGGCCTGCCGCGAGAGGATCAGCGCGGTTGGGGTGTGCTTCGATTCCAAGGCGACCTTCCACGCTGCCGCGGTTTCATGTCCGTCGGCCGGGCGGAACACGTTGAGGTTGGGAATCGCGCGCAATCCGGCAATCTGCTCGACCGGCTGGTGAGTCGGTCCGTCTTCGCCGAGGCCGATCGAGTCGTGGGTGAACACGAAGATCGAAGGCGTCTCCATGAGCGCGGCGAGACGCACCGAAGGCTTGCAGTAGTCGCTGAAGATGAGGAACGTACCGCCGAAGCCACGAGCGGCTCCGTGCAGCGTGATGCCGTTCACCGCCGCCATCATCGCGTGCTCGCGCACTCCGTAGTGAATCGTTCGGCCGGCGCGGTTGGTCGCCGAGAAAACGCCGCCGTCCTTTTGGACCACGTTGACGTTGCCGGTCAGGTCGGCCCCGCCGCCGAGGAAGCCGGTCAAATGAGGTGCGACCGCGTTAACCATGACGCCGCTGGCGGCGCGGGTGGCCACTTTGTCGGACAGAGTGGGCAATGCGGCCACGGCCTCGCTGACATCGCCCGCAAGTGCTTTGTGGAATCGGACGGCCTCATCAGGAAATGCCTGAGCGTAGCGGCTGAGCAAGTCGATCCAACCGGATTCCGCGACCCCGCCGTCGGTGATCGCCCCCCGATAGTAACCGACCACTTCGTCCGGCGCATAAAACTCATCCTCGGGTAGCCCTAGCGCTTGCTTGGTTAGTCGGACCTCGTCGGCGCCCAGCGGCTCGCCGTGGGCTTTGCTAGTGTCGGCGCGATTCGGGCTGCCGAATCCGATGATCGTGCGCGCCCGAATGAGGGTTGGGCGCTCGGTGTTCGCCTTGGCTTCGGTCAGGCAGCGATCCACGGCCTCGATGTCCATGCCGTCGCAGGCGAGAACCTGCCAACCCAGAGCCTCGAACTTCTTCGTGACATCTTCGGTGTACGCAAGATCGGTGCGGCCGTCGATCGTGATGTTGTTGTCGTCGTAAAGGAAGATCAGCTTGCCCAGGCGCAGGTGCCCCGCAAGGGAGCAGGCTTCCTGAGCGATGCCTTCCATGAGGTCGCCGTCCGAGCAGATTCCGTAGGTGTAGTGGTCGACGATGGGGAAGTCGGGGCGGTTGAAAACAGCGGCGAGGTGGGCTTCGGCGATGGCCATGCCGACAGCGGTGGAGACCCCTTGGCCGAGCGGGCCGGTCGCCATCTCGACACCCGGGGTGGCCACGTTCTCCGGGTGGCCCGGAGTTCGGCTGCCGAACTGTCGGAACTGCTTCAGGTCGTTGAGCGAGAGGTCATACCCGGTCAGATGCAGCAGGGCATACAGGAGCATCGAACCATGGCCCGCGGACAGGATGAACCGGTCGCGATTGAACCACTTGGGGTTGCGGGGGTTGTGTCTGAGGTGGCGTGTCCACAGTGCGTGGGCCATCGGTGCTGCGCCCATCGGCATGCCGGGATGCCCCGAGTTCGCCTTCTGAACCGCATCGATCGCGAGCCCTCGAATCACGTTGATACAGCGGGTTTCGAGATGAAGATCGGGGGGAGCAGATGCGGCCATGGCGTCGTCTAGGGTACCCCCGCTGGCACATGAGAGCAGACACCCACGCGACCAACAAAGTAGGTCAATACCCGCCAGAAATGGCGGTTTCGCGCCGATCATGTTATACTACGTCTCGGCGCGGAGAGATGGCTGAGTGGACGAAAGCGCCCGCCTGCTAAGTGGGTAAGAGAGAAATCTCTTCTCGGGTTCGAATCCCGATCTCTCCGCCAGTTACTGCTTTTGGGGCCGGGACGACGAGATATATGAAACGGATTCTCGGATTGGCACTGGCGATGGTCATCGCGGCGAGCGGCTTTGCTCAGTCACTCGACGACTACTTGAAGGTGCGTCGCGCCTCTAAGATTTCTTCGCCGGCAAACTCGGTTGCGCTCAATGCTCTCGTCGGCACCAAGTCGTTCGAGATTATCGGTATCGTTCAGGGCGTCGTTGGGTCCGGTGACCTCACGAACATCATCTTTCAGCTCGCCGATGGCGAGACCCTGCGCATCGTCACCCGGAGCGCGCCTGAGTGGCTCACTGCCAGCGAGATGGATGTTCGGCTGCTGATCAAGGCCACCCGCGAGCACGAGAACGGCGAACTGTCGGCGTTCTTGCTTGGAGCCGCTACCGACGCCCAGATCGCGCCGCTCGAGGCCGCTGAGCGCAGCCGCAATGCCCCAAAGACCTCGTCGCCCAAGTCGGGTAGTTCGATTTCAGGACTGCGCGGTTCGATCAGCCGGGGCGGAACGAAGTTGACCAGCCGCTCGACGATTGCGCCGCGCGTCGTGCCCGCCGAGGAAGCGGTCATCGCCTACGCCAGCTTCATCAAGAACCGCAACAAGCGGCTGAGTGATGCCGAAGCGACGAAGATCGCTCACGGCGTCATCGCCTTCAGCATTCAATATGGCGTCGATGCCCGCCTCGTGATGGCGATTCTGATCGCGGAGAGCGGCTTCAATCCGAACGCGACGTCTCGCTCGGGCGCGATGGGGCTGGGGCAGCTCATGCCCGCCACCGCGCAGAGCCTGGGCGTTTCCAATCCCTACGACACGACCGAGAATCTTTATGGCACGGTCCGCACGATCCGCGGCCACCTGGAGCGCTACCACAAGCAGACCGGCGGCGATCCTTTCGAGGCGCTGATTCTCTCGTTGGCTGCCTACAACGCGGGTAGCGGCGCGGTGCGCAAGCACGGCGGCGTCCCGCCCTACCGCGAGACGCAGAACTACGTGCGCAAGGTTGTCGACGTGTATCGGCAACTCACTGGGCAGTAGTGCAACCCGAGCCAACCCGGGCAATCCGAACAACTCCTCCGCTCCGCGCTATACTCGGCTCGTGCACTACCTGCTGATTTACGACTTGGCCGGTGACTACCTCGAACGGCGGGGTCCGCTCCGCCACGAGCATCTGCGACAAGCCCGCGAGGCGGTCGCCCGCGGTGAACTGGTCCTTGGCGGTGCACTCGCCGATCCGGCCGATCAAGCGTATCTTCTCTTCCAGGGGGATTCACCCGAAGCAGCCGAGGAGTTTGCCCGCAACGATGTGTACGTGACGGAGGGGCTGGTGAGGCACTGGAAGGTGCGCGAGTGGACCACCGTCGTCGGCGAGCAAGCCGCCGCCCCACCGAGGGTTTAACAAATCGGGCCGCCAACTTACCTAGGTTGCGCGGTAAAGTGAGGCAGAGGGCAACCATGCGCACGAAACTCGTCGTCGGCAACTGGAAAATGCATAAAACGCTCGCGGAAGCGGTGGCGACGGTTGAAGCATCGTTACGGTGGGTGGATGCTCGGCGCGACGTCGATGTGGCGATTTGTCCGCCGTTTACCGCGCTATCGAAGGTGCGCGAACTGTTGCGCCACACCCATATCCAAGTCGGCGCGCAGGACGTTTTTTGGAAGGATTCGGGTGCCTTTACGGGCCAGGTTAGCCCGGCGATGCTCAGCGATATCGGTTGTGCGTACTGCATCGTCGGCCACTCCGAGACTCGGGGACGCTTCGGCAAGCTCGAGGTGGCGGAGTCCAGCCTGGGCTACTTTGCGGAATCCGACCATACGATCAATCTCAAGATTCGCGCCCTACTGTTCCAGTCCATCAACCCTATTTTGTGTGTCGGAGAGACGGAGGCCGAGCGCCAAGCGGGTCAGACCGAGGCGGTCATCCGCAACCAGCTGGCTTCTGCGCTCGAGGGGATCGATCCGTCTGAGATGTACTTCTTCGCGGTGGCCTACGAACCGGTGTGGGCGATTGGCACGGGCAATACCTGCGATGCTGCCGAAGCCAATCGGGTGTGCGGGTTCATTCGCCAGGTCATCAGTGACCTAACCGACGCCGATGTCGCCCAAAACATCCGAATCCTTTACGGCGGCAGCGTCAAACCCGATAATGCCGACGAACTTTTTCGGCAACCGGAAATCGACGGCGGCTTGGTCGGGGGCGCGAGCCTCGACCCCCACAGCTTTAGCCGGATCGTGATGGCCGCGGGATCGAACGCTTAGCCTCGTCGTCGAGGAAGGCGGCTTCGATTGCGGTTTCGTTGAGGCGGAGGATCGTCGCCTCGTCCCACTGGAACGTCTCCGCGCACCGAATCCACTCATCGGTCAGCGTCGTGCCGAACATGGGTGGATCATCGGAGTTCACCGTCACCGCGACGCCAGCTTCCATGAGCTTCGGTAACGGATGCTGGCTGAGCAGCGGCACGACGCCTAGGCACACGTTGCTCGTCGGGCAGATCTCAAGGACGACCCCCTCATCTTTGAGTCGGCGCATAAGAACCGGGTCTTCGATGCTGCGGATACCATGCCCTATCCGGTGAGCTCCCGTGATGTCCAGCGTCTCGGCGACGGACCACGCGCCTTCAGTCTCGCCCGCATGGGCGGTTACCGGAATGCCCAACCGTTGGGCTTCTGCGAAGACTTCACGGTAGATGATCGTGCCGCGGCTCTCGAAGCCGGCGATGCCAAGCGCGCACACGCCCTGCCCAAGCGAGTCAGCGACCCAATGCATCACCTGCATGGCGCGCTCCGGACGGTCGCCGCGCACGATGTCGAGGACGAACTGGATATCGACACCGAGTTCGTCGTTGCCCCAAGCCCGTGCTCGCTGCAAGGCCCCCAGCTGCTCGGCGAAGGGAATGCCGCACCGCGTCTCGACCGTCGAAGCGGTGTAGGTGGCCTCCGTGTAGACGATGTTCTGTTCGGCCTGGCCACGGATGAACTCGCGCAGCACGAACTCGAGGTCCTCTACGGTGCGCACGCACTCGGTGACCTTGATGTACACCTCGACGAAGTGCGCGAAGTCGCGGAACTCATACCAGTGCCGTAGGCCATCGACGTCGGTCGCGGGCAGCGAGATGCCGTTCTTCTCGGCGAGCCTCAGAACCGTCTCGGGGCGGATGGAGCCTTCGACGTGGACGTGAAGTTCGACTTTGGGGAGTTGGCGAATCCACTCAGCGGAGACGGGCATGTTTGAGTATGGCGCAGAGGCAGGCTCGGAATGAGCTCGGTGGATCCGGTGGCCCAACTCCTCCCCTAGTAAAACACTGCGAGTCGGGAACGACGCGGGAAGGCACGATTCCCCTTGGGCTAATCGAGGCCCATAGCGAGAGTGTGCACGCGTCGTCCGCGGCGGGAGTCGAACGCTATCTTGGG
>JADZEW010000006.1 GCA_020850325.1 Methanoregulaceae archaeon | reverse complement strand
TGCTCCTGCTGGCGCTGGGCGGGGCCTTCCTGGCCGCCGAAGGTTGGTTTTGCACCCCAATGCATGATTTCGCGCTGGTGGTGTTCCAGAGCCACGGAAGGTGGGGCTGCCGGGATGTCCAATCCTACTGGATCACGGATTCAACGGCCCCGTTCTTGTTCGTCGCCCCCGCTCTGTTTGCTACCCTCGCCCACGCGGCTGTGGAGAGTCGCAGAAGGCGACGGGACGGCAGCCTGAGACTTCCGGGACGACGCACGGTGGCGATTCTCGCCACGGTCCCGCTGGTGCTCGTGGTCGGCCTCCTCGCAAGCGCCCAACCTTGGCGCTTTCCCCCACAAGGGCCCATGTGGCAGGGCAAGGCGTTCCACGAGTGGCTGGACGACAGCAACCCGAACGTCTGGCGCGATCCGTCGGTCGAAATCCTCCAGACGATGGAAACGGGACTCTTGGTGAAGACGCTCCGTACCTACCTCAACTCGGTGAATCCCCCCTCCTGGTGGGACCCGATCTTCCACCCTAACCGGGAACAGGTGGTCAACTCGCATGAGAGTCCGCAGAGCCAGGCGGCCTACGTGCTGGGAGAGTTGGGTCCCCGGGCCGGACCGGCCTTTCCCGACTTGTTGCGCGCCACCAAGCACCCAGACTTCAACGTTCAGAGCGAGTCGATCAAGGCTCTCGGCAAACTGAGGCTTCACCCCGAGAAAACCCTCCCCTTCCTGATTTCTCTCCTCTCGGATGCATCCCAACCGGTTCGGCTCGCAGCCATCACGGCGATCGGGAATTTCGAGGAAGAGGCGAAACCGAGCTTCCCCCAGTGGAAGAAGGCGCTGACGGATGAGAACGAGAGTGTGCGGCGGGTCGCGATGGAGACGCTGTTTCAGGTGGGGATTCCGCGGTCAACGGTGCTTCCCCTGCTCAAGCAGAATCTGAATGCCCCCGAGGATAGGGTTCGGGAAAGCGCCGCATATAGACTCGGGCGCTTGGGAGCGGAGGGGCGTTCCGCTCTTCCCTCGATGAGGAAGCTTCTCGGGGACAAAGACCCCGAAGTACAGATCGCCGCCGCCTTCAGCATGTGGCGCATCGACCGCACCGTGGAGAGGGAGGTCGCCCCGGTCGTGATGAGATGGAAGGACCACCCGAAACCGTGGGTGCAAACGAGCGCGTATGACGCTCTGTGGAAGATGAATGCCCAGCGATATGGAGCGCCTATCGAGTTGCGGAAGAAGATCCTCAGTTCCACAAACGAAGTCCTCCAGTTGAAGGGAATCGAGCTGTTCATGGAAAGGGACCCCGCGAGCGATGCGTCCTGGGTCCCGGTCCTGTGCCGCCTGCTGAAGGGCAAGGAAGCCAGCGGGGAGGAATGGGTCGCGCGACTTCTGGCCCAGATGGGACCGGTGGCGGCGGCGGCCCTGCCCGATCTTGGTCGCCTTTCCGTAGCGAAGGATTTGGAGCTTCGATTGCAGGTTCGGGAAGCGATCCAGCGCATCGACGACCTGTCTGAGGCCCCGAAGGAGATTCGAGAACTGGCCGCAGCACTCCAAGGCAAACGACGGGAGGAGGTGCGAGACGTCATTGTTCAGCGACTGGGTCCCCCTCACCGTCACATCGGCTCCGGATTCAGAATCGAGCAATGGGACTTGCCAAGCGGGGTGCTGACCTTCCATCCGATGGTCGGCCCCACGTTCACGACGTCCAAGACCAAGACGACGTTCTGGCTCATGCGAACGATGAATCCGGTACGGCCCAGTCTTCTCGGCAGCTACGAGATGACCACCCTTTCGGACTCCAAGAACCATGAGTTGCAGTATTGGATTGGTAACGTCGATGTGACGGGCGACCTAACCTACCGTTTCAGGGATAGCGGCCAGTGTCTGGACCATCGCCAAGGTCAGGCTGCCAACTTCTTTATGCAGCACCCCTCCGGGAACGTGATGATCGAGTACAACTCCCCTGCCGTGACGGAAGGAACCCTGCTGGAGAGTATCGCGAAGCCCACGGTCATCGCGCGGATGAAGTTCAGATCCGCAGATGAAGATCATCATCTGGCGCTCTTGGTAAAGACTGACCGCTCCTCACGGACTTTCAGCTTCGAGTCCGAGAAGCCGCTCTGCTTCGTGCTGGAGAAGCAGTGGAAATCGTACTGGCCATGACGCGCATCGCACGATTCCTCGGGGTCCTCTGGTCGCTCCTGTGGCGGGCGACGTTGCTGGCGATCCCCCTGATGCTGCTGTTCGTGGCGGGAATGGCGGTTCTGCTTGCGGCGCTCGTTCTCCCGCCGATCTGGGCCTACGGCTTGTTCTTCTCGGCCCCTTGGTGGCAAGGGACGCTCGTCCTCCTC
Source organism: Methanoregulaceae archaeon (assembly GCA_020850325.1). Lineage (GTDB taxonomy): Bacteria > Armatimonadota > Fimbriimonadia > Fimbriimonadales > Fimbriimonadaceae > JANJUB01. The sequence continues at coordinate 1,276 of JADZEW010000006.1, read as the reverse complement.
GCCTGGCTCGCCGTCCTCGCGGGGGCGTGGCGTTTGCGGCACCACCTCTCGCCACCCCAAGATCGCTACCGCAACGGGGCTATCTAAACCTCCTCGGAACCCCAATGCAGCACGTCCTCTGTCCAAGCTGCCAAGCGCAGGTAGAGGTGGCTCCGACGTACAGCGGCCTGTCCATCGCTTGCCCGAAGTGCATGGCGATCGTCCCTATCCCTGATGCGGTGCTGAATGCAGAGCCAAAAGGTGCTCGCACGGAGCAAACGACGCCGAGCCCCGCGCAAACGCCAAAGCCCCAACCGAAGCAGCCCCCGAGGGACTACACCGATTGGTTTGTGCGCATCGTGGGGGCGGTCTTTCTCTTCGCTGTGACGTATCTCTTCGCCTCCTCCTCGCCGGTAGGGTTGAGCAACACCGTCTGCTTCTGCCTCGCATCCGCCGTCGCGGGAGCGTTTCTTTGGAAGGGAGGCAGCCTCTGGACATGGCTGCTGAATGTGATCGGCCACACCGCCTGATGCCGCACCTCGGTTTCCTGCTGACTCCAATGGTTGAGACGCTCCAACTCCAGTGCGAGTACACGGCCGTCTTCCGCAGCGTCGCTTTGTTCCTCGGGACGGTGATGGTTTCCGCAGGGTTCTTTGCGTGGTTGCGCGGGGCTCCCTTGATCCCGGAGCAGTGGATTCCCACGTCGCCCATGTTCATCAAGTCCCGCCGGGCCGCCTTCCTCGGGGCGGTCGCCTTGTCGTGCGCGGGGTTCGTAATGTTTCTCCTCGCTCCCTACCGTGGCCACATCCGTTCGATCACCTTCTTCAACGATTCCAGCGGGACACGGTTCCAGTTGCGCGTCCTTGCCCTTTGGTCTTCTGAGGTCAGCCCCAAAGGAGGAGTCAAGCAGGTCTCCTACGTCTACAACTTCTGGGACCGAGACTTCCCGGAGGACTACCGCTATCGGCTCACCTTCAAGGACGGCAAAACCTACCGCACACTTCCCATCACGGTCAGCTCTGCCCGGGAACTCCAGCGGGTCCTCCAAAGGCACGCCACGGATGCGGAATGGCTCAGCAAACCCGTGCTGTAGGATTCCCGTGAAACACATCCCGATCCGTCGCCTCCTGATTCCCCTCGCAGGGGTGGCCGCCTCGCTCTGCCTGACCGTCACCATCCGCGCCGCTGAGCGTCCGGAAAACGAGTTGCCGATGTACGGTGGCAAACACAACCCGGAAGTGGAGGAGAACAAGGAATCCAGCAAGGGCCTCGCCAAGCTGGGGTGGCAGTATTACTA
>JADZEW010000005.1 GCA_020850325.1 Methanoregulaceae archaeon | reverse complement strand
TTGCCCGAACTGACCTCGTTCAGGATCCGGACGATCTGCTCTTCGCTGAATCTCGATTTCTTCAAAGTTGACTCCTTCAAGCGGAGTCTAATGGTATCACTGGCCCGGATTCCGGGGGGCAGACCAAACGGACAGAGACCTCGCGAGAATAGCCATCGATAGTGACCAAGGATGTCGATGAATCAGTCCTTGGCTAGCACTCGCGCAAGTTCGCCGGTCACCTCGTAGCACTTTGCCCCGGCCGAATGGTCGACCCAGAGGAGCTTTGAGGCGGGGTCATATTGCCCAACGAGCGTGAGCTGATCGCTTCGGAGCGCGATCATCTTTGTTGCAACAGACCTTGTCGCCCTCGACATTGAGACCCGTAGGGATCCTGTCACCTTGGGCTCCTTGATCAAGTGCCATGTTTTGCCTGGCACGGGATCGGTTAGTGTCCGCTCCCCAACTGACCGACCGCTATCCCGGAGGTCGATACCCCACACCAACATGGCTTCGCCGGTGACGGCATCAACAAGCACATTCTGCCATCCGAACCTGAACGAATACGCGAGCACGGCTCGCTGTTCAGCCAAATGGACTCGATACTTGTCGCTCGCCCAATAGGCGTACGGTATCGTGGCCCTCGCGAGTGTTTCTGGATCCTGCTCCAGTTTGGGACTGACCCAGCGTGCGCCATAGCGAACCTCGGCCGCTACCGAAATCGGTTTGACCTCGAGGTACTTCGCCCAGGCCGTCTGATAGCAATGTTCCTCGGAGAATCGAGGCTTGAGGGCGGGGTCAGTTGTCCAGGGAAAGGAAGGCGCTCGGAGTCGGATAGGCTTTGATGTTCGTGCATCGATGTGCAAATCGACCGGATTCCAATGAGTTGGATGACCATCTACCATGAACGACCAACTTAGTCTATAATCCGAGCGATCCTCGGCGTACCCCTGAGCCTCAGCTCTAAAGGTAAATCGACTCGGAACCAGCAAGGTTACGACCGCAAGAGCGCGCTCGTTTAAGATGGACTCGTGAAGCACTGGCATATGTGCGGTGTCCTTCTCGCGTGCAAACTGGCCACTGTAGATTCTCGTGTCAGCGAAGTGGTAAGACAGGGTATCTGAGTTTGAGAACGTCAACTGACCGGATTTGCCGTCCCCTGATGACCATCGGTTCGTGACAACAAACGGCTCCCGAGTGGTGCCTCCTGTAGCGGCTCGCCAGATCGACTGCAACTTCTCAAGAGCAATCTCCTCATTTGGAAGTATGCTCGTTCCCAGAACCGAAGTATAAGCAAGAAGTGCTAGCATCACTGTTCCTCCAGCGGCACGTCCAGCCTCACCCAGTTTTTGATCGGATTGATATTTGCCTGCCGTTGTGTAAGCGTGAGGTAAACGTAGAACAGGCGCGTTAGAGCGTCACCAAAGCAAACCATTTTTGCCTCCGGTGGTGGTGGTATTAGTTCCTCCGAACTAGACGGTGGAACCCACGATGAGGGCACCGTCGCGTAGGTAGCATCGCAAGCAGCGAGTGCCTCCATAACGGTGTCACCTAGTTTCAAGCGTGTCCAGAACAGTGCAGCATGATCTGACAGTTTCTTAGACGGAAGCGTAGGCGCCTCTGTATCTTCCCACTCACTGTACTCCTCTTGTGTCCAGACGTGGATTGACACATCCTGCGTGAACCCCACCAGCGCCCTGTTTATCGCTGAGTCCCCAACCCCGAGATAGTTGGCGGCCGGATCGCTGCCCGCAGCGCAAGCCCATAGCGCAACTAGGTTTAGCTTCGGAGTTCCCGCCGCGGGTTTGGCCGCCACTCGTAGTGCCATCTCCTCGAAGAAGACGAACTCGCTCGAATCCGAGTCTGACAGCTTGGTCGCGCTCCCGTGGGTGCTGGCGCAGAACACCGTTGCTTGGAGAAGCCGCTCCAAAATAGTTTCCTTGGTCTCTGACATCGCTGTGGCCCCTGGAATCACGATGTGAGCCGGCTTCAGTTTATTGTCAGCAGCGGATGTCGTGGCGTTGGCATCGGCTTCAAACAGGGCATCGTACGCGGGCGGAACCGCGTTGTTCATGCTGTTCCCAAGATTCTGAAGCACGTTGTGCGCCGTTACCGTGTACGTGTGCTCGTAGGTCAACGGATACACCGTTGTAGACGACTCAAGCACATACTCGATCTCAACGTTGATCTGGATCGTCTGAAGGTGATTGAACACGGTCGAGGTAAACCGGAACATCGGTTGAAAGTCCATCTCCGTGTCCCACTCGCCCTGCTCGTTGAGTAGTTCACCGAGTGTTCCGTTCATCGAAATCTTGACGGATTGAGCGAAGATCCCAGTTATCTCAGGTTGAACTCCGTAGTTCGCGCTGGGCAGCATCTTTAATCTGAGACCGAACTCGACCCCGCTGCCACTGACCTTCTGACCTGGAGTCAAGTTGACGAGCACACTTCCAACCTTCGCCGAACCAAAGGATACGGTGTGCGATGGGTCGGTGCCGGGACCAGGACCCTGACCCAATGCAGAAGCACAAAGCGTGCTCGCGACGCCGATAAGACCCAGCAACCGTCTCATACCCTCAAGTATAAGGGAGAAAGAAAGAAAGAAAGAAAGAAAGAAAGCGTTTTTCCCGGTAGTTTTACCAGTATGCCTGGCTGGCCAGTGCAGCTACTGTCAATCAGGAGAGTCGACTTGTGCCGTGGGCTCTTCAAAGCTCGGTAGACTGAACCCATGGAACGCCCCCTGCTCATCGGCATCGCCGGCGGTTCGGGGTCGGGCAAGACGTACCTGGCGCGCAAGGTGCTGGGCATGGTGGGCGAGGCGGCAGCGCTCGTCAGCATGGATCAGTATTTCCGAAGCGTGGATGGCACACGCACGGTCGATGCCCACGACATCAACTTCGACCACCCGGCCCACTTGGACCTCGACGGGATGGTGCGCGATTTGGAGCAGCTCATGCGCGGAGAGGTGGCGATGACGCCGGCGTACGACTTTGCGACGCAAACCCAAACGCCCGCGGCGATCCGAGTCGGACCTAAACCGGTCATCCTCGTCGAGGGGCTGTTCGTGCTCGCCGAGCCGGTGGCCCACCTCTTCGACCTCACCGTCTTTCTCGACGTCGAGGCCGACCAGCGGCTCATCGGGCGGATCCTGCGCGACGTTAAGGAGCGCGGCAGTTCGCTGGAGTGGGCGATCGATCGGTATCAGCGGTTTGTTCGACCGAGCTACGAGGTGTTCGTCGACCCGACCAAGCAGTATGCGGACGTGGTGGTGGATTTCACGTACCGGCGGGCGTTCTTTCAGGAGTTGCTCACGAACGCCATCGCGGTGGTGGTGAAGTCGAAGGTGCCGGTTCAGGAGGCGCTACGCAAGCTGCGCGACGAGCAGATTGCCCTTGGCCTGATGCCCGGCCGGGCGATGCGCCCGGTGGGGATCAACATCCTCGAGTTGGCCAAGATCTGTCCCGAGGATGTCTGCCCGTCTGTCGCCCCGTTGCCCGCCGTATCGCCGCACATCTTCGGGTCGACGGCATAACCCTCCTTTCCCTCGGAGAGGAGGGGGTGGAGAGGATGTTCTCGCGACGTGGTGGGGTGGACCTTGGGGACTCTCCCTCCCCTGCCCTCCCTCTCACCGGAGTGAAAGGGAGGGGCCTGTTCAGTCGTGCGAGCCAAATCGCTCGGCGGCGTACCGCTCAAGCGTTTCCCGGTGGTCCGGGTGGGCGATGTTGATGAGAGCTCGCGCTCGCTGGCGCAGATTCTTGCCGTACAGGTAGGCCACACCGTACTCCGTGATGATGTAGTGGACGTTGGCGCGGGTCGTCACCACGCCGCCGCCAGGCTTGATTTCGGGCACGATCCGTGACTCGCCCCGACTGGTCACCGACGGTAGCGCAATCATCGGCTTTCCGCCTTCGGAGAGCGAGGCGCCGCGGATGAAGTCCATCTGTCCACCCACGCCGCTATACATCTTCGTGCCGATCGAGTCGGCGCACACTTGGCCGGTGATATCGACTTCGATCGCGCTGTTGATCGCTACGACCTTCGGGTTGCGGCGGATAACCGCCGCGTCGTTGATGTAGGCGACATCCAGCATCGCCACTTGCGGATTGTCGTCCACGAAATCGAACAGCCGGCGCGAGCCGAGCACGAAGCTGGCGACCAGTTTGCCGGGGTGGACGCGCTTCTTGCTTCCGTTGATGATTCCCTTCTCGACCAGTTCGATCACGCCGTCGGAGAACATCTCCGAATGAACGCCGAGGTCCTTGTGGTTCTTCAAAGCGGCAAGCACGGCGTCGGGGATGCCGCCGATGCCCATCTGCAGCGTCGATCCGTCTTCGATGAGTTCCGCGCAGAAGCGGCCGATCTTGCTCTCGACCTCGCCGGGAGCGCCCGGCAAGTGCTCAGGGAGCGGCTCGTGGTGCTCGCAAACCGCGGTCAGACTGTTCACATGGATGACGCCGTCGCCGTGGGTGCGCGGCATATGGCGGTTGATCTGGGCGATGACGCGCTTTGCAGAGAGCGTCGCCGCGCGGGTCGCCTCGATTGAAACGCCCAACGAACAGAAGCCATGGCGATCGGGGGGCGAAACCTGGATGAGTACGGCATCGAGGGGCAGAATGCCCTGGAGGAACATCTTCGGAACTTCGCTGAGGAACACCGGGATAAAGTCGGCGCGTCCGTCGTTGACTGCGCCGCGGATGTTGGCACCCATGAACAGCGCGTTGACGCGGAAGTGGCCCGCCATATCGGGAGTTGCATACGGTGCTACGCCTTCGGTGTGGAGTTGAACGATCTCAACGTCTCGGAGTTGGTCCTTTCGTTCGGCGAGAGCCTTGACGAGCGCCTGAGGCGCCGCGGCCATGCCGTGGACATAAACTCGATCACCAGAACCAATCCCCGAAACGGCCTCTAGTGCCGACGCAGCAAGTCGCATTGATTCATTTTGGAATGGACTGGGCGACCCATGCTTGGGTCACCGCCGGCGAAAGATATCTTGGAGCCGCGACTTCGCCATCTGCCAGATCGCTGAGACCCCATGAATGGCGACCTTGCCAAGGACTTTGGCCAAGCCCTCATCCTCGACCAACGCGGCCCGTTCCATGCTCGCTTTGAACTCGGGGGCAAGCTCGGGAACCTTCAGAAGCTCCTCGACCAAGACCTGAAACCGCTCGTGAGATACCGTCGATCGAATCTCCAGAAACGAATGGGCTTGGGGATACATCGTGGAGTGCCACGGCAGAGCCTCTCGCTCGGTGGTCGCGAACCAATCCGCCCACCGCATCCAATCTGCGCCTTCGACTCGGTACAGAAGATAGACGCATCCAAACGCCACGTACAGATAGTCTTCGTCCCATGGTTCGCTGTGAACGAGGAGTTCCACGAGCAGCTTGATCAGCGGCACGATGAGATCTGAATCGAGTTCGGGAACCGCGATGAGCAGCGCGGCCACCGAGTCCGCTTCGAGGAATCCCTCGTCGCTGGCCGCCCACGGCATCACGATGAGTGCACAAGCGCAGAATGATGTCGCAAGTTGTCGGTCGTGAGCTGGCCACTCCTTGGGGGCACCCCAGCGCACCAGCTCTAGAACTTCGCGCGGATACCAGTCAAGCCGTTGGTCCTCACCCTGCCTATTGCGAACACGCTTCAGGGCATCAAGATGCCTCTGAACCTCCTGGCCGTAATCCGCAAGCGCGATTTCTTTCAACAGCGTATCGGGAACCTGACTCCGGAGCAAGTCGAACAAGACGAAGCGGTCCGGTGGATAACGCTCCACGATTTCGGAGGGTATTCGCAGTTCGTCGAAGTCCTCGCGCACTCAAGCAGTGTAGCCCTCACGGCAACCAGTAGACTCTCTGTATGAAGTGGGCGTGGCGTATTGCCCGGATCGGCGGCGTGGATGTGTTCATCCACTTCACGTTCCTGTTCCTGCTGGTCTGGATCGGGATCGCCCACTACTCGGAGCGCCAAGAACTCGCCGACGTCGCCGAGGGCATCGGCTTCATGCTTGTGATCTTCTTGATCGTGGTGCTTCACGAGTTCGGCCATTCTCTGGCGGCGCGGCGGTTCGGGATCAAAACCAAGGACATCACGCTGCTGCCGATTGGCGGCCTTGCCCGGCTGGAGCGCATGCCCGAGAAACCCCGCCAAGAATTGGTGGTGGCGATCGCGGGCCCGGCGGTGAATGTGGTCCTCGCGGTGGTCTTCGGGATCATCTTGACCTTGACCGGCGGGTGGAGCCCGGTCGAGGAGATCTCGGTGACCGGAGGATCGTTCATGGAGCGGCTGTTCGCGGTCAACCTGATGCTCATCATTTTCAATCTGCTGCCTGCGTTCCCGATGGATGGCGGGCGGGTGCTGCGCGCGCTCCTCGCGATGCGCAAGCCGTACGCCGAGGCAACGCGGCTCGCGGCCACGATCGGCCAGGGGATTGCGCTGGTGCTCGGCTTTGTCGGCCTCTTCGTGAACCCGATGCTTGTGTTCATCGCGCTCTTTGTTTGGGTGGGCGCGGCTCAGGAGGCTCAGGGAGTCGAAACGAAGTCGGCGCTGATCGGCGTGCCCATCGACGAACTCATGATCACGCGCTTTCAGGCTCTGCGTCCGACTGATGCGCTCGAGACCGTCGTCGGATATGTGCTTGAGGGGTTTCAGGTCGACTTCCCCGTCATCGATGGGCAGGGTCAGGTGGTAGGCATCCTCACCCGCAACGGCCTGCTCAACGCCCTTGCCCGCCGTCAGCCCGAGCTCCGGGTGATCGACGCGATGGACACCAACTTCTGCGTCGTCGATCGGTCCGAGACCGTGGATCGGGCCCTTCAGCGGCTGCAAACCGGCGATTGTTCGACGCTACCGGTTGTCGACGGGGGCCGGCTAGTGGGCTTGCTGACCGTCGAGAACGTCGGTGAGTTCTTGCTGATCAAGCAGGCGCGCATGCGGCCCGGATCGGGGTAGGCGTCGATACCTCGTAGCCCCGGGATGATTCGTGCCCGGATGAGTTCGCCCACACGATACATCGGGCGGCTACAAGAAGGTGACGGACTGCCTAGACCCGCTCGAAGGTCACCTTCATGAACTCGACCCACTCGCCGCTGTCGTCCTGACTGTAAGAGGTCATCGTGCGGGTGTTCTCGTCCACCAGCTCGATCACGTCGCGGTAGTTGGCGGTTTCGCCATCCTTCTCCATATGGGGCCCTTCGCAGTCGAGCGTCATCGTGCGCCCGTCCGGGCTGAGCGTGCCGACCTGCTTCCATAGGTGCGACGACATTGCACCGATCCAGAACCCTCGATACTCCTTGAACGAGACATCGTAGCCGAGTCCGTTGCGGTACTCCGATACCATGCCGCCCGGCATCGTGCTGGACCCCTCGCCGTACGCCCACAGCCCGCCAAAGTTGGTCACCTTCTCGTGGCCCGCCGAGGTCATCGTCTCGCCGCCGGGACCCATGATCATCACCGCCGAGGTGTTCCACTCACCGACTAGGTTCTCAAGCCACTCGTGTTCGGCGACGGGCTTGGTGCCCATTTCGGCAAACTGATCTTCGTTACTCATCGTAGCCTCCCAACTGGCGAACAAGCCTACCTGCGATTGTCGAAGCCTATCGAAGATGCACGTTCACTTTCGAGCGCCACCTGGTTACAATAGAACCGTGCTGATCGCCCTCCTTACCCTGTCAATGAGCGCGGACGTCCGCCATCAGCGGATCACCTTGACTACCGCCGGTGTCGATGTGGTTACGGTCCCGATGTCGACGGGCAAGTACCGAATCGATGTCATCCTTCCTTCCGGCTTTCCCAGCTCAGACGAAGACTTTGGCTCGATGGTGAAGCGGCCCGGACTGGTCGCCGCGATCAACGGTGCCTACTTCGACCGCAACTCCAAGAAGCCGATCGGCGATATCTGGTCGGGGGGCACGTTACGGCACTTCGGCGCGATGGGCACCGCGCTGTGCGTCAGTTCCGACGGCACCGTGGACATTCGGCGCGTCCAGCGGCACAAGCGAGTGGACTGGTCGGCGTACGAGACGGTGCTCGCCTGCGGCCCGGCGCTCGTTCTGGATGGCGAGCTCGATTGCGACCCTGCGAGCGAAGGTTTCCGCGACCCGGCGGTGATGGGGCGGGTTCCTCGAATGGGCGTCGGATACAACGCGAGCGGCGACTTGATGTTGGTGCGATGCGCCAAGGCGGTCACTTTCCAGGAGTCTGCCTTTGTGATGCTCCAGCTCGGATGCCGCGAGGCGATGAACCTCGACAGCGGGGCGAGCTCGGCGCTGTGGATGAAGGGCAAGACGATCGTGCCCGCGGGGCGACGGCTGACCAACGTGATTGGCGTGTTCGCTAAGGGTTAGATGCCCTTGAACGCAAAGAAGTCCGCCCGCCGAATCAGCGGACGGACTTCACGTCAGCAGGCCGATTAGGCCTTGCCAGATTTGAGACGACGTCGCACGAAGAGACCAGCGGACGCGAGTCCGAGGCCCATGGTGAAGGGTTCGGGTACCGCCCCAGGACTGGATCGGTAACTGTTGTCGATCGCGAGCGTCCCGAACTGGTTGTGCGAGAACCAACCATAGCGGTTTCCTCCGACATTCGCGGCAACGTCGGCTGGGTTGCTTAGGGTCCACGAGTGTAGGAGCGCCCCACCAGCCGCTCGAAGTCGCATATCTACGCTGAGCACTCCGCCAACGATCCCAAACGAGTGCTCCATCGTATACCAGCCGGTCGTCGAAACGGTAAACGGATCACGACCCGGATCTTGCGGCCAACCCGGTGCGTTGTTGCTCGCCGAGAAGACGAATCGGTTACCGAGGCCAAGATCGTTGTAGAACCCGCCGCTAAAGACGAAGTCGCGAAGGTGCCCCCCCCCCGCCGCCACACTCTTGTTGATCGCGCTCGTATAAGCGAACCGCGTATCGTTGTTGTAGCCCCCGTTCATGTCGAGGTAGATGTCGACCGAGGTGACATAACCGGTTGAAGCAAAGCTCTGGTTGTATCCGCCCCAGTTCGTTGCAGCGGTTCCGGTCTGTCCGTAGAACCCCCCGGTAGCGGCGGTAATGCCATTCGTTCCACTGGACACTCGGGTGGCATTGAACGATCCGCCGAAGGCGTCCCAACCGGAGATGTCGGTTTCAAAGCCGTTGAAAAAGTCAGCGGCGAGTGCACTCCCGCAAAGGGCCATCGAAAGGGCAGCCAACGTCCCCGCCCTGATGAATGTCGTATTCAAGAATATCCCCTCCAGATGCCCGCACGCGGACATCAAACCCAGTATACGACTCTCTCCCTGATTTAAGCCCTGACAGAATTACTGGGCTTACAGATTGCGTTTCCCTAACAGAACTGTACTTCGACTTCGCTGGCACGGAGTTCGCGAGGAGCTAGTCCCCAAGAGGCGCCAGACGGTCGCGCAGAACCTCGCGGTGACTCCGGTAGTCCTCCATCCGAGCAACTTGGTTCTCGCGATGGCTGGCGGCCAGCAACTCGAATCCGGGCTTCAGCGACTCCCAGAGTAAGGGATCGCTTGCCTCGATCCGCTGGTGCAACTTCTCAAGGCGCGCCAGAGTTACGGCGCTGTCGTTCAACGAACCGAGCGTCTCTTGTAGCTCGGTGAGCGCTTCGAGGCCGCACCGTGCGGTCTGCTTGTCGATACAACCGGCGAACAGCTCAAGGGTGTAGCGCGCGCGCTTGCCTTCGATCCGCACCGCATGCAGTTGCTCGATCGTCGGATTGGGTCGAGCGAGGGCTTCGAGAACGCGGGCAATCTGCGGTTGCACGACCGGTCCGATCTGGTCACCAAGAGTTTGAGCATTGTCTTTAGCGTGCAAGTCCTTTGAAACCCGCTTCCATCGCCGGCGGAGTTCCTTGGGAGACATCTCCTCAAACACACGCTCAAGCGCACCCTGGGCTGCCGTTCGCTCGCCTTGGGCAAACCCGATCAGGAACGCCACGGAGGGCTGAGCCTCCGGTGCGGCACTCTCGCGCCACGACTTCAAGCTCTCGATGAGCACGTCGCAGTCTCGCGCCTGGCCCGCCACCCCGCGGATGTCTTTCAATGCTCGGACCAGTGGCCGCCGATTACCGGAAGCGGTGAGAAACGAAAACGCTTTGACCGCGGCCCCAGCCCGCCGGCTGAAGACCCTCAGCTGATGGATGTCCTCGGGGTCAGCATAGGGCATCTCCGCGGCGCGAACGTAGTGTTGCAACAGCCGCTGTACCGGGCGCCCAATGAGCAACCGCGCCGCTTCATCGATCGGCGTCGTTGCAACAAGCTTCGGGGACGAACCACTTCCCACATTCAGAGTGTACGGCGCGAATCTGCAGATTGAGTACGATTCGAGTGCAACGTGCCCACATACCCTGCTTTCTACCTGGTTAATGACCGAGCCGTGAAGCTGGTTCTCACCCCCGAAGGAGGACTCGACGCGCTGGTGCTCGACTGGACGTCCGGGGCGTTCGTGCCCGATCGCAGCTACTTTGAGAAGGTCTCCGATGTTGGCGTCGGCAAGGACGTCGACTCGCTTTCGGAAGCGCAGTTTGTCGCTTGCGTGGCGGAGCTGAGACGCCCGATCCTCCAGAACCTTCTAGCTGCTTCGATTGTTTGGGAGGCGACGGGCGATGGCGAGTACCCCTACCGATCGAGTGTCGGAGGCCGCACGTTAACGATCCGGGTCAATGACTTCCCCGTTGAGCCGTTCTACACGCTGATCGCGGAGGGAGACGAGATCGCCGATTTGGAGGACTGGCCCGCGGCCTGGATCAAGCCCGACCAACCAGCATTTGCGCTCCGAAGCTTGCGGAGCGGCTCTGCAGCGTGGAGTCAGGCTCCGAGTCAGAGATTAGGGCCGCATTGGGAGTACCGGTCGAACCACCCCCGCTGGGCGCAAGCCACTGCTTCCTTCAGGGAGGGCCTCTATCGCGGTCTACAGTCGAGTTGCAGTTCGAATCACCGACGCTACGCCGGGCGGAACTTGATGCCGTCTTCGGCGAATCGGAACTCCTGCCCCGGACTGGGCCAGGAGCACACTTTGTCCTCGCCTACCAAGTCCGGGTCGATGGCGCGCCCGCGACGGTACGGATCTTCGCCCGATTCAGCGACCCGCCGCAGGGGGCCTCGGCGATGCTTGGTGTCACTTTGCGCATCGACCCAGCTGCGCAACTCTGACGCGAGAGCGAGGAGAGGGGGAGTTCCGTTGACTTCCCGCGCGTCAGATCCAATCATCCAGCGGGGCCGTGAGTTCCCCACCCGCCTCGCCCGTGTTGACCACTCCTCGCGGCTCAATAATCAACGCATGACACTCGCGCTCCGCCCTCGTGATGTGCTCGATCCCCTTCGGAACCACGAAAAGCTGCCCTTCCCCAACTCGGACAACCCGATCTCGGAACTCGACGATCATCTCGCCTTGGATCACCAAGAACGCCTCGTCGGTGTCGTCGTGCTTGTGCCAAACGAAGTCGCCCTCGAACTTGACGACCTTGAACTGGATGTCGTTCAGCTCTGCGATGACCCTTGGATGCCAGTGATCGGCGATGAGGGCGAGTTTCTGATGTAGATCGATCGCGTTGTTCATGGGTTCAAGTCTAAGCACTGCTCTACGATGTCGGCGGGTGAAGTAAGTCATCGCGGCGGACGACTCCGCCGCTGGCGATGAGTTTAGAGAGCACTTCGTCTGCGCGGTCAATCGCGGTGTCGGTTACGCGGCGAAAACCCAGCAAGGTCCACGCCTCGCGCGCCGCCTCGCGCCAGGGGATTCCAAACGATCGCCGGACGACAGACTTGATCGCGGCTGCGATTTCAGCCTCCGTGACATAGGTGGTCTTCTTCTCGTCCCCTGGACGTTCAGACCAATCTCTAGGCAACTTGAGTTGGGCAGCCTCGACGTACCACGCGTCCTCTATTCGCTGAACGTTTGGCACCTTCGCCAGCATCGATTCAAACCAGACCCGGATATTCGAGCCGACGCGTCCGACTCCCAGCGCGGTTCTCATCCGAGCCAAAAGCAACTCATGATGGATGGGGCCCTCGACTCGAATGGTGTCCCCGACAAACTGAATGAAGTCCAGTTCGTTGGGCTCGCGCAACTTCCCTGTCGAAACAACGTAAGGTCGTGTGAGCGTCGACTTCACTTCTCTCTCGGGTGCATCCAAGACGTAGGAGCCCTCTTCGCGCAGGTCTGCCTCTAGAAAGAACTCGCGGTTTGCTGTGCGCGCGGCGTCAATCGCGTGCAAGAGCCGATCAACTTCGGCATCTCGGTCCTGCCACCAATCGGGGGACCAGATGCGGTGCAGAATCCAACCCCGGTGCTCCAGTATTCGCTGCCGGAGTTTGTCCCGATCCCTCGCGCTCCGGGCGGAGTGATAGGTCGCTCCGTCGCACTCGATGCCCAAAATGTAGCGCCCCGGCTGCTGAGGGTCGACCACGCATAGGTCAATTCGGTACCCCTCGCAACCGACTTGCGAATCGACCTGGTAGCCGGCCGCTCGCAGAGCCGCGGCAACTTCTTCCTCGAACGGCGACTCAGGTCCTTCGCCCGAGGACTCGGGAACATACAGGATTCCTCGTTCGGCGAAGTTCAGGAACGCCTTGAGCGTTGTTACCCCGACACGTCCACCCTCGTTTCGCAGGTCATCCCCCACCATGTTAGAGAAGATCTCGCAACGACGTCTCGCCCGCGTGAACAGAACGTTCAGCCGACGCTCGCCTCCTTCTTGCAGGATCGGGCCGAAGTTCTGTCGGATCATCCCTGACGCATCGCGACCGTAGGTGATGCTGACCATAACAACGTCTCGCTCATCGCCTTGGACGGTTTCTAGGTTCTTCACGTCCAGTGGCTCGTGCGGATGCTGGGAGCGAAAGGTAGCAAACACGGACGGATGGATTCGCTCGATCTTGGAGACTTCGTCGTAGATCAGGTCGGCTTGCTGCTTGTTCATCGCGGCGACCAGCAGGCTCTCTTCCGGGTGATTCGTCACGTGCTTAAGCACCGCTTGGGCGACCGCGCCGGCCTCCTTCGGGTTCCAGCGCCTTCCTGAGCCTGCCTCGTACACGGTCGTGGGGTCGTGGTGGAACACGACACCGATTCGGCGCCCCGCAACATCGACCGATGGGCTCGGAAAGATCACCAATCGGTTGTCGTAGAACAGTTCGTTCGACGGTTGGATAAGTGACGGGTGGATGCTACGATAGTGCCACCTAAGCATCGGGCGCCGATTCGAATCACCCACGACGGCGCTCAGAAGCGACAGAACACTCTCGAGCTTGCGCGCCTCGGCTCCAAACTCGCGGATCTCGTCGACATCCTCGTCAGCGTCGTCAACCAATACTCGGTCAAAGAACGAGGTGGGTGGCATCTGGCGGGTGTCGCCCACCACGATGCACTGCTTGGCACGGGCAATCGCGCAGAGTGCGTCTTCCGGTCTAATCTGAGAGGCTTCGTCGAAGATCACAAGGTCGAAGGCCGGGAGTTCGGGCGGCAGGTGGATGGCCACCGAGAGGGGGCTCATCATGAAGACTGGCTTGATCCTCATCACAGCCTCTCCAGCCTTCGCCATCGCCCAGCGAATCGCTTTGTGCTTCCGCTTCAGCTCACACTGGACTTTGAGAAGTTGCAGGTTACCGGCTGCTGACTCGAATGAGGGAAGCCTGCGGTGATGTTCGAGACGTACTCGCGCACGATTGTAGCGAAGATTGAAGTCGTCCAGGCTCTTGAACTCGGCGATCGCCCGCTCGTGTCCGAGCCGTTCGAACGACCTGAGCTCGGGCCTTTCTAGCATCGCTTGGCGGACAACACCCGAAAAATAGCTGCGCAAAAACGTGTCGCGCAGCCGCGTGGCTGAACCCGGCCATGAATCGGCAACGTCGATGACTTCGGCGGGAACGACGGCTTGGGCTTGACGCCGAGCTTCTCGGAACGCGATGTACTCAGAGAGAATGGGAAGTTCGCTTTGCCAGGTCCGCACGCGATCGAGCAGCAAGGTGAACGGGGTCGATTCAGCTCCATTGGTCGGGCAGGCGAGGATCGCAGCGACCTCGCGATAAGCAGCGAGGGCTCCCTGCGCTGACTCAATCGCCCGGCTGACTGCCGTCGAGGCCTCGGGCAACGGAGTGCGCCCGGCGAAGAAGTCGAGCAAGCCGTCGGGAATGTTGCCCTGCTCGACCTCGTCTCTCAAGGAGAGCACCCACTCGAGGAGCTTCGTCAGGACCTCGGCGTCGGAGTCCGTTCCCTGCCACTGCGCCCCAAAGAGGCGTTGCATCAATCCGTTGGCGTCTTGAATCGACGCTTCGGAAGCTCGGGAGGTGCGGATATCCTCGAGCGCGGACTGTTGACTTGCCGGATCCGCAGGAGCGGTCTCCACGAGGAGCGCCCGCGTATGCCGGCGTGCACTGCGGAATGCGCCGGACAGGAATCGATACCAGCGGTGACCCCAATCCTGATAGGTCACGAGCAGTCCTCCCACGTCGGTACCCCACGCATCGGGTCGAACCGTGTTCGCTTGCCTGGCTCGGGCCGCAGCTCTCGATCGGAGCGCCTCAATGGTCGACTCAACCTTGGCTTGGTCGGCACGCCACGTCGAGGCCTTCACGGCGACTCCGTCGAGTTCCGGCGCCGTTTCGGCCCGCGCAACACAGGCCTGCAAGACGCGAACATGGTCACTCGTAGGTTCGACTTCGACCCGGAGTCGACGCGCCGCCTCGCTCCAGTCAGCAAGGGCGGTTTCAAGCTTCGAGAGGCACGCGGCCAGATCAGTCTCGAGGTCCAGCTTCAGCGACGGGTCCAGATAGTCGATCTCCGCTCCCCAGAAAGGGTGCTCGATCGGTATACCGATCTTAGCGATGCGCTCTTGGAGAGCGGCAACCCTCGGGAGCGCCAGGTCGATCTCCTCGACGGAATTGCCACTCAGAACCTCAAAGGTAATGCGACCCGCGCGGTCGTCGGCATCCTCCTTGGGCAATCGGGCGAGCCGTGCCATGGCGATGAACGGGGGGACGCCGTAGCGGCCGATCGGCGTGTTGACCGCTTCGCTGTAGGCGTTGAGAAGCTCGCGCAACTCCGCCAACCGCTGCACCTTCAACTGCTCTTCGGCTAGCTTCAGGTTCCGCTTGACCGTGCGGTTGAGTTCGTCGTAGAACTCCTTCCGGTTCGCACCTTTATCGTGCAGATCGAGAAAGACATCATGGAGTCCAGCCTCGTCGAGGCGGCGCGTCACAACTTCGAGAGCAGCTCGCTTGGCCGATACAAACAGGACCGTCCGACCAGCAGCAACCGCTTCGGCGATGATGTTGGTGATGGTCTGAGACTTGCCCGTCCCTGGAGGGCCCTCCACGACCATCGAGATGCCCTCGGCGGCGCGTACCATCGCAATGGTCTGAGAGCTGTCAGCGTCGTAGACCTCATGGCATTCAGTCACTGGGCGAACGCTGTCGAGCTGGCTGGACTCCGTAACCCGTGATTCGGAGCGCGGGTAACCCTGGCCTCCGAGCATCGCCGCAAGGTCAGCGTTCTGCCAAGGCTTCTTGCCCTCGGGCCACGCTTCTCCACCCAAGTCGACGTACATCGAATACTTCTCATAGCTGAAGAAGCCTAGGTGCACCTCATCTGGGAGGACGCGCCAACCCATTCGCTCGCGAATCGTGCCTGCAACTTCGTTCACATAGGTGATGAGCGGCTTGTCGTCTGTCCACTCGGGCATGCGAAGATTGAACTCACCGAGCTTGGCCGCAAGCGGCAGGTTCACGCCTGCGTCGCCGCCCTCATGAACGAGCCGAACTTGACCATTGGCCAGCTGATCGAGCCGAACTGGCACGAACACCAACGGAGCTTTGCACACCTTGGCTTCAGATTCTTGCCACTCCAGTACTCCCAGTGTCAAGAAGAGCGTGTTGACGCCGAGCTCTTCATTGACGAGGTTGGCCTCTCGCCGAATCGTCCTCAGCTTGGCCTGAAGCACGGACTCGTATTCGGTCGTCGACAGCTTTGTATCTGCTTTGTCGACGGGAACGGCAGCATGGCCGAGATATCCGTCAAGTTCGGCGATCGCCTCTTCCCGAAAGCGAGACATGGAGACGTCATCTGAGTAGTCCTTAGGTTCGCTGGTCGAGTCCCCAGGATCCGAGCGAACGGGATCCGGCTTGCCAATGAAGGAAAAGCGCTTGCCCTCATCGACAAGAAGGCTGTAGAGCGTCTGGGAGTCTTCGCCCTCGATTACAACGCTCAACCGCTTTGACGGCTTGTAGTTGAGCATCCGGTTGCGCAACGTAAGATCGAGGAGCTTCTCGCGAAGGGCCTCGATCTGGATGCGAACGTACTCCTCGTTCGAAGAGTGCATCCCACGAGTCTAGCATGAGTTGCTGAATCTGGCAACCTCCGCCTCCAGGAGTAAGGAAAGCTGGCCCGAAGCAGTGCTTCAGGCCAGCTCTTATCTGGCGTTGCCGGGCTCTACTTGTCGCGGAGCGGCATGCCCATCGACTTCAGGAAGACGCGCGCTTCATCGTCCGTCTTCGCCGTCGTGCAGATGACAATGTCCATACCACGGATGCGGTCGAAAGTGTCGTAGGGGATTTCGGGGAACACCAACTGCTCTTTCAGGCCCAACGCGTAGTTGCCGCGGCCGTCGAAAGAGTTCGGCGAGAGGCCCTGGAAGTCGCGGATGCGCGGCAGAACGACCGTCGCCAACTTGTCCAAGAAGTGCATGGCACGATCACCGCGGAGCGTGACCTTGCAGCCGATCTTCATTCCCTCGCGGAGTTTGAAGTTCGAAATCGCCTTTCGGGAAACGGTGGCGATCGGCTTCTGGCCGGAGATCAGCGTGAGGTCGCGGATCGAGTTCTCGAGATGCTTCTCGTCGATGCCGGTGCCCATGTTGATGACGATCTTCTCCAAGCGCGGTGCCTGCATCACCGACGTGTACTTGAAGTCCTCCATCAACTTGGGGAGAACCGTATCCTTGTAGACCTTCTTGAGACGGGGGGAAGGCAGCGTGCCCGTCACCGTCGGTGCGTTTTTATCTTTCCTAGACATGTTCTTTTCTCGTTTCGGCAGCCTGATTACCGACCAGGCCTATGGGAAGTAGGGGTGGATTACCCCTTGTTGATTGCTTCGACGTCGGGCAGGTTCTCGCCGCTCTTCTTTGCATAGCGGACGATCTTGCCGTCTTCCTTCCTGCGACCCACGCGGGAGGGTGCGCCGGTCTTCGGGTCCAGCACCATCACGTTGCTCACGTGGATCGGCACCGGAATGCGAACCCGCGCCGAGCGCTCGCCCTGATAGCGCGCCTTGCGATGCTTGATCGCGGCGTTCAGGGGCAGAAACTCCTCGGGGTTCTCCGGATTCTCTTGAAGCACTAGAACCTTCTGCTCCTTGGGCGCGACGACTGCGACCACACCGACTTGACCCTTGTCCTTGCCGGCGATGATCATCACCTTGTCGCCCTTTCGGACTTTCAGTTTGATGTGTTGCTTCTGTTGCTTAAGTTCAGCTTTGGTAGGCATGTTGTTAGACCACCTCGGGGGCCAGCGACACGATCTTCATGAAGTTCTTGTCGCGCAGTTCGCGGGCCACGGGGCCAAAGACGCGGGTGCCGCGAGGATCGTACTCCGCATCCTTCGGCTTCTTGGTGACGAGCACACAAGCGTTGTCGTCGAATCGGACGGTGCTGCCGTCGCTCCGGCGGGTCATCCGCTTCGTGCGGACGATCACAGCCTGGATGACATCACCCTTCTTGACCGGCATGTTCGGCGTGGCAACCTTGACCGAAGCGACGATGATGTCGCCAACTCGGCCATAGCGCGGCTGCGAACCCTTGAGTACACGAATGCACATGACATTCCGGGCACCGGAGTTGTCGGCCACTTTCAGTCTCGTAAACTGTTGAATCATTGCTATGCGTTCCTTCGTTCAATGGCGGATGGAGGAGTGCGCCCCCACCCAGCCGGATTACTTCACCTTTTCGATGATGCGGGTGACTCGCCAGCGCTTGTCCTTGCTGAGCGGGCGGGTCTCCATGATCTCGACGGTATCGCCGATGTCGCAGCTGAGTTCGTCATGCGCTTTCAGCTTGTTCGTTCGGATGAGGACCTTGCTGTACAGCGCGTGCTGCACGCGGCGCTCGATCTTCACGACGACCGTCTTCTCCATCTTGTTCGAGGTCACCAGACCGACGCGGATCTTTCGGCCCGCGCGCTCGGCGGCGTTGTTCTCAGTAGCAGCCATTACGCTTGACCTCCCTTCTTCTCGGTGATGAGGGTGTGGATCCGGGCGATGTTGTGTCGCCGAATCTTGAGGCTGGCCGTGTCGGTCATCTGTCGGAAGACCAAGTCACGGCGCGCCTTGTACAGCGACGCCTTCTCTTGTAGGAGCATCTCTTCCAGCTCAGGCACCGACTTCTCGCGGAGTTCTTTCGATTTCAGGTTCTTCATAAGCGTTAGGCCTCCGTCCCCGTGCTGGCCGCAAGTGCGGCGGCAGCTTCGGCTTCGAGCTCGGCCTTGGTCACGAACCGACACTTGATCGGCAGTTTGTGCATGGCAAGTCGCATGGCTTCCTTCGCCACATCGACCGGAACGCCGTTCATTTCGAACATGACGCGGCCCGGCTTGACGACGGCGACCCAGCCTTCGACGCCCGCCTTACCCTTACCCATGCGCTGCTCGAGCGGCTTCTTGGTGAAGGGCTTGTCGGGGAAGATGCGGATCCACACCTTTCCGCCACGCTTGATGTGGCGGGTCATGGCGATACGAGCGGATTCGATCTGACGGCTGGTGATCCAGGCGGCGTCCATGGCGACGAGGCCATATTCGCCGAAGGCGACCGTGTTGCCACGAGTTGCCTTACCGGCACGACGTCCGCGATGCTGTTTGCGGAACTTGGTTCGCTTAGGCATTAACATCTTCGGTTCCTCCTTCGGTTTCAGCCGCAGAGCGTCTTTCCTGGGTGCGCCGCTCAGGGAGCACTTCGCCCTTGTAGATCCAGACCTTCACACCGATCGATCCGTAGACCGTTCGGGCGGTGGCGAACCCGTAGTCGATATCAGCGCGCAGTGTGTGCAGCGGAATCTTGCCGAACTTATCGCCTTCGCTGCGGGCGATTTCCGACCCGTTGAGACGACCGGCCACGTGCACCTTCATGCCTCGCGCGTTCATTCGCTGAGCACGCGTCATGGATTGGCGCATGGCCCGGCGATGCGAGATTCGGCGCTCGAGCTGCGTGGCGATGTTCTCGGCCACGAGCTGCGCATCGACTTCCGGCTGGCGGACTTCGGTGACGTTCACCTGCACCACGTTCGTCGCATCGATACGGCGAACGAGGTAGTTCAGGTTGTCGGTCAGTTCGTCGATGCCCTTGCCGCCGCGGCCGATGATCGCGCCGGGCCGCGCGGTGAAGATGTTGACCTTCACACGGTTGGCGGCGCGCTCAATCTCGACGCGAGAAATGTTGCCGAGACCGTACCGGTTCCGGATGAACCGTCGGATCTTCTCGTCCAACACCAGCGCAGGACCGTAGCCCTTCTTACCGTAAAACCAATGGCTGTCGAAGCCTCGGATAACGCCGACGCGAAAACCGACGGGATGAATCTTCTGGCCCATTTAAGCTCCCTTCTCCTCTTCGTTGGCTTCCGCTGCCGGCTCTTCGGCCGGTGCTTCGGCAACCGTTTCGGGCTCAGCCGGAGTCTCTTCCGGGGCGGCCTCTACAACTTCTTCGACGGCAGGCGTCTCGACGACTTCTTCGACGACCGGAGCAGCGGCTTCCACCACTTCCTCAGCCTTCTCTTCTGCCTTCTTCTTGCCCTTCTTCGGCGCGGCGAACGTCGGTCGCGGCTTGGACTTCGTGCCATGCGGCTTGACGGCGCCAGCCGGTTCGAACTCTTCGACAATCACCGTGATGTGGCTCGTCTTCTTGAGAATCCGATTGCCGCGACCCATGGCGCGAGGCATCATCCGCTTCATGCTTGGACCCTCGTCCACCATGATTCGCGCGATGCGCAGATTCTCAGGATCGACTCCATGATTCTCTCGGGCGTTGGCCATGGCGCTGATGAGCACCTTTCGAAGCGCTTGCGCGCTCTTACTCGTGTGATAACGGAGCTCAGCGACGCACTGGGCGGCGGGCTTTCCGTTGACCTCATCGGCCACGATCCGCACCTTACGAGGTTGGACCCGGATGTATTTGGCTACAGCTTGTACTTGCATCTTTCCTTACCAACCGCCTTAGCGGATCTTGGTCCCCCGTTCCGGAAGCGATCCTCCGTGGCCTCGGTACGTTCGCGTCGGCGCGAACTCGCCCAACTTGTGGCCGATCATGTTCTCGGTGACGAACACCGGAACGTGCTTTCGGCCGTCGTGGACCGCAAAGGTGTGACCCACGAAATCGGGCGTGATGGTCGAACGTCGCGACCACGTCTTGATCAGTTTCTTCTCACCGGATACATTCATGGTGAGCACCTTCTTCATAAGGTGATCGTCCACGAAGAACCCCTTTTTTAAGCTTCTTGCCATTTGTCTCCTGTGTTAACCATCGCCCTTGCGGGCGGGCAGTGCACTTGCGATTACTTCTTCGACCTCCGTCGAACAATGAACTTGTCGGTGCGCTTGTTCTTTCGAGTTCGCTCACCCAGAGCCTTATTGCCCCAGCGATCGACGGGGCCCTTCTTACGGCCAACCGGCGACTTCGCTTCGCCACCACCATGGGGGTGGTCTCGCGGGGACTTGACGACGCCGCGGACGTGCGGCTTGCGGCCGAGTCCTCGGTTCTTACCGGCCTTACCGATCGATTCGTTCTCGTGCTCGGCGTTGCCGACCTCACCGACGGTGGCTCGGCAGGTGGCGTGCACCATGCGCATCTCGCCGCTGGGCAGACGAAGCGTGACGTAAAGTCCTTCCTTTGCCATCACCTGGGCGGCTGCGCCGGCAGACCGGACGATCTGGCCACCGCGGCCCGGGTTCAGCTCGATGTTGTGAACGAGCGTACCGAGCGGAATGTTTCGAAGCTCGAGCGTGTGGCCGGGGAGGATGTCGGCACCCTCGCCGCTACGCACCATGGTGCCCACCGCAAGATTCTTCGGCGCGAGGATGTATCGCTTCTCGCCGTCCATGTAGTGGAGCAATGCGATGCGGCAGGTGCGGTTCGGATCGTATTCGATCGCGGCGACCTTGGCATCGATGCCATCCTTGTTCCGCTTGAAGTCGACCATCCGGTAGCGCTGCTTGTTGCCGCCACCCCGGTTGAACGACGTGATGCGTCCCGTGCCGTTGCGGCCGCCACTCTTGCTAATCGAAGAGGTCAGCTTCTTTTCAGGCTTGCCTTTGGTGACTTCGGCGTACGTCGAGGCGACCTTAAAACGGCGCCCCGGCGAAGTCGGTTTCATACGCTTGACTGGCATCTTAGACTCCGTAATCCTCTAGCAACTGGCCCTTGGCGAGCGTGATGATGGCCTTCTTGCGAGCGGCTCGATAGCCGGTTCGCGCACCCACACGCCGCTTCTTGGCAGCCATGTTGATCGTGCGGACCGTCTCGACGGCAATCTTCTCGTCGTCCTTCTTGCCCGCGTTGTAAATCTCCTCGATGGCCCGCTTGATCTCGATCTTGTTGGCATCCGGAGCCACGATGAACGTGTACTTTCGCTGAAGATCCTTCTCGTCCCGGATTCGGGGGTCGCCATAAGAGGCAGACACCGACCGCTCGGTGATGTGGGGCTTCACAATGATGTCGTAGCAGCTCTTCACTTCGCCCAGACCTCCTCGATCTGCTTGAGCGCGTCTTGGGCGACCACGATCTTGTGGGCAACCGCAAGGTCACGCGCGGAGAATACGTCGGTCTTAGCCTCTGCGCTCGTGCTCGGGGCGGTCTTCACCACCACGTTCGGCAGGTTGCGGAAGCTGCGGTAAGTCTTCTCATCGATGGCGGGGATGATGATCAGCACCCTTCTCGCGTCAGCAACGCCAACCGCGGCGAGGAATGCGGTCGCATCCTTCGTCTTCGGCGCAGCGAACACGATTTGATCGACAACCTGAAGATCACCCGACTCGATCTTGGCGTTCAGAACACCAAGGATCGCGGCCCGGCGCTCCTTCTTGTTGACCTTCTTGTCGTAATCGCGAGGCTTGACCGCGAAGGCCATGCCGCCATGCGTAAAGTGGGGAGCCCGGATCGTTCCCTGTCGGGCGTTACCGGTCTTCTTCTGCTTGTACGGCTTTCGACCACCGCCGCGGACTTCCGATCGCGTCCTGGCACTCTGCGTACCCTGTCGCGAGTTGGCTTCCTCAGCGACGACCGTCCGATGGACGACCGACGGATCCGGCTTTGCTGCCAAGATCGCTTCGCTGAGCTTATGCGTGCCGACCTTCTTGCCGGCTGTGCTCTTGATTTCGAGATTTGCCATGGTTACCTGACCGCCTTGTTGATGGTCACGAGGGCGCCGTTCGGGCCGGGGACGCTACCGGTCACCAGGATGAGTCCGCGCTCGACGTCGACTTGGAACACCTGCATTCCCTTTTGGGTCACGCGATCGGTTCCCATGCGCCCCGGCTTCTTGGTGCCTTTGAAGACGCGCTGAGGACCGGTCGCACCACTGGAGAGGGGTCGGCGGTGCGTCATGTAGCCGTGAGTCATGTGCTGACCTCGGAAGTGGTACCGCTTGACGCCGCCGGCGAAGCCGCGGCCCTTGCTGATTCCCGTCACCGTGATCTCCTCACCCGGGGCGAAGATGTCGGCGGTGATCTCCTGGCCAAGTTCGACGCCGTCAACGGCATCGACTCGGAACTCACGCAGCGTGCGCAGATTCTTGCTCACGTTGGCTTTCTTCAGGTGGCCGTACTTCGGGAAGGTGAGTTGCTTCTCCTTCGCGTCGCCGTAGCCAACCTGGACAGCGGCGTATCCGTCACGCTCGATCGTCTTGATCTGCGTAACGTACACCGGCCCCGCCTGGATGACGGTCACCGGCACCATTTTTCCCTCTTCTGTGAAGAGGTGGGTCATTCCTATCTTAGTTCCGAGGATTCCCGGCAGCATTCAACACTCCTTGCTGCATTCGCCATCGGCGAACACATGAGATTTCTATCGTTTCAGCTTCGCGCGCTCTCGAACGGTTCGGGTGCCGTTGCCCAACGTGGGGGCGGCGCCGTTCGCAGCTATGAAGCCGTCGATGAGCCCTGGCATGCCAAGGCCAACGAATATGATACCCGCGAGGGCCACTGAAGTCAAGGGGGGCTCGGATTTGCTCGGAATGGCTCGGTGACTCGGGTGGCTCGGGGGAATGCTTTCCAGATTGTGGCCTCAGGTTTCGAGTCTGAGCGCAGCGAAGGACGGGCCCGGCGCAAACTGAAGAAGCGCGGTACGACGGCCCCCGCGCGCCTCGTGGTTGGTCGCCGTAAACGGGCACCCATAGGAAATCCGAGCGAATCCGAGCCACCCGATCAAAACCCGAGCCTCCCACGACGGAACATCTTCGAACTCAATGACGTCGTAACGGGTGTAGCGCCGATGGTTCACACGGAGGGGCGAACCGGGCGGAAGAGGGGTCGTCGTGCCCGCTATTCCTACCGGATCGTGAAAATGCGGAGAAAATCTGGTGTCGGCATCTCAGAAAGGGCCTGGCCCTGTGGAAAGAGCTAGTCAAGCGGTTAGAGACATCACACGAGGGGTGGGATAGAGACAATGCCAATGCCAACGACCACAAGAACGGACTCCGGCGGACGTGCCGTTCGATTGACCAAGCGAGAGATCGAAGTGCTGAGCTTGATTGCTCAGGGAAACAGCAGCAAGGAAGCGGCCGATTCCCTGTATGTATCCAAGCGAACGGTGGATTTTCATCTGGCGAACATTTACGACAAGCTTCAGGTTAACAATCGAGTGCAAGCGTTCCGAGCAGCGACGCGACTGGGACTGATTCCTTTCGAGCCAACGTTTGGACCGGCACGCGGCGACGCGGCCTAGAGAATGGGTTCTTAAGGTTAGGGCCTCGCTGGGGAAACCCAGCGGGGCCTTCTTGTTTTTCTTTGCACCGATTGCCTTGGCTTGCTTCGTCCGTATGGGCATGGAGAACTTTGGCAGCCTGCTCGCCCAGCAAGTCCAGATGGAAGGCAATCCGATCGTTGCGCTGATCACCGGCGTCGTGGGATTGTTCTTCTGGCTCGGCCTCTACATCGTGATGGCGGTCGCGCTCATGACGATTGCAAAGAAGACCAACACCCCGAACGAATGGTGGGCGTGGGTTCCGATTCTGAACGTCATCCTGATGCTCCAAATCGCTCAACTTGAGATTTGGTACATCGTGTTGCTGTTCATCCCGTGCGTGAACCTCTTCGTCGCGATCTACACCTGGTGGAAAATCGCCGAACGTCGGGGCAAGCCCGGTGCAATCGCGATCCTGATGGTCGTCCCGTTCATCAACTTCTTTGTTCCGCTCTACATCGCCTTTAGCGATTGAGCTTGCGCATCCGCTTGAACATCTCGTGAAGGAGTACGGCTTGTCCCCCGTGGTACGAGTCGTGCTCCACGAGATGAGCGACGATCCAACGGTAGGTGTAAGCGTTCTTCGAGCCCCTCGAGATCACCTCGGCGGCCTCGGCTTGGCTGCGGATGTAATCGAGGTTCACCGCCCGCCGCTCAACCAACAGGTCTAGGTACCAACTCAACGGCTTCCTGGGCGGCGCCGGCCAATAGGCCTTGTACAGGTCCATGTCTCGGTTGTACATGGCCTCGGGCGTCGTCGCGTCGTCGGGCTCCTGAGCACCGACACATCGCAGCCACCAAGTCTCCGCATCGACCAAGTGCAGAATCACTCCGCCGATCGAAGGACCGTTCTCGTACGGTTGCCAAACCACTGCGGCTTGCGACACTCGACCCAGATTCTCTCGCCATTCGCGGGTGCTGTCTTCCAGGGTAGCGATAAGCAGGCCAAGCTGAGGGTGGGCATCGGTATCGGGGGCAACATCCAGAATCATGATTCGATTGTAACGCCGTGCGACAGATCTTTGACATTCGGGCTAGATCCTAGGGTAAGAACCGCTCGTGTGGCGAGTACGCATGCTGGGCAGATTCGAGGTCGTCGGCGTAGATGGCCAGCCCGCGGTGTTTCGATCGCGCAAGGTCGGCTGTTTGCATGCGTTTCTCTGCCTGAACCTCGGGCGGCCAATCTCGAACCACACGCTCAAAGAACTGCTGTGGCCAGACTCGGACGGTGACCGGCAATCCCAGAGCCTACGCCGCGCGATCACCGACCTGCGCGACGCCCTGGAGACGAACACAAGCCGTGGACGATTGGTCCACACCGAGTCAGGATCGGTCGCGCTCGACGAGGACGCGATCGACTTTGATGTCCGTCAGTTCGAGTCGCTACTCAAGTGCGCCGTCGATTCTGAGGATTATCTGGTTCGAGCCGCCGAGGCCCTTGCGTTGTACGCCGGACCCATCACTGCTCCCCTCGAGGATGACTGGGTGTATCCGTATCGAAGGCAATATGAAGAGGAGTACTGCGCGGCGGTCGAGCAGTTCTGTTCGGCGCTCATCGCGCACGGCCAAGCCGCGCAGGCGGTGCGCATCGCGAACACCGCGTTGCATGTGGCTCCCCTGCGCGAGGAACCGTTCATCGCTTCGATCCGAGCGTACGCTGCATCAGGCAACGCGAGCATGGCGCTCCGCCAGTTTGAAACTCTCGAGCAGATGCTCGACGACAACTTCGGCCAAACCCCTTCCGAGCGCGCTTTCGCGGCCCTTGACGGCGAGCCACCGTCTGGCATCGTTGAACGGAGAAGCGAGGTCCCTGAGTCAGGTGGGGCGATACCGGCTGAGTCTCGCTTCTACGTGCGCCGCGAGGCCGACGAGCAGATGGAAGCGGCACTCGATGCCGACGAGGGCGTGCTCATCGTGTTCGGCCCGCGCCAGGTCGGCAAGACTTCCCTACTGGCGCAAGTGGCGGACTATGCCCGGGAGCAAGGCCGGCAAGTCGCGGTCACGGACTTCCAGTCCCTCAGCTCCTCCGAAATCGGGCGCGTTGTGCCTCTCTACCACAGCCTTCTTCATAGCCTAGCGACCCAGCTGGACGTCGACTACCCACCGTCGTGGAACGAATGGGTGGGTCCGAACTCGAACCTGAACAACCTGATCGCTGACGTGTTGAAGCGTACGCCTCACCGCGTGGTGTGGGCGATGGACGAGGTCGACCGTTTGTTTGGGAGCGACTATTCGGATGACTTCTTCGGCCTGATCCGCAGCTGGTACAACCGCCGAGCTCTGGATCCCGCGGGCCCTTGGCGAAAGCTGACGATCGCGATCAGCTACGCGACTGAAGCCCATCTGTTCATCAAGGACATGAGCCAGTCCCCATTCAATGTGGGCGTGCGAGTGAACCTGCAAGACTTTACGCTGGCCGAAGTTGAGGACCTCGCCCGGCGCTATGGCGACTCGACGCACAAGCACGCGGGGGACGTGTACGCGATCACCCACGGGCATCCCTTCCTCACCCGTCGGGCGCTCGGCTACCTCGACGGAGGGCATGCGATCAACTCGCTGGTCCAGATTGCCGGCTCCGATGAAGGTCCGTTCGGTGACCACCTGCGGAGGCTGAAGGAGGCGGTCCACCGAGATCCGGAGACCCTGGCCGAGGTCCGCCGTGTGTTGGGTGGCGAGGGCACGGGCGACCCCGCCGTTCGAAGGCGGCTGGTGTCCGCCGGGGTGCTGTTAGAGACCGGCCCCGGAAGCTGGACGTTTAGGGTGCCGGTTTACGAGGCGTACCTGCAGCGGGTTTTGGGCTAGGCGCGTGCCAGGGTCGGCTATCAAACACGCGAACCACGCCATCCAAACAGTCGACCTTGACCATCTTTCCTCCATCCATGAAAGTAGCCCGGTCTCCGTAGTTAGGAGACGGCGGCTGCCCGGTGGGTACGCGATCGTACTCAAAGGTGAAGAGCTGTTCGCCGTTCTGAATGTCGTGAAGGGTTGCGGAAGCTCCAAGATTGCTTAGGGTGAATCGCTTAAGATCAGGAGAGAAACTGACCATAAAGGTTCGCGCACCAGGGTAAATCTCGTACATCGTCTGGCCTGACTTGAGATCCCAGAAGTAGGCCGATCCAACGCCCGTCACCGCAGCAAGATATCGACTCTCAGCACTCACAATGAGGTAGCCAAGCGGCATCGGCGGGTACGGCAACTTCTGCCGGAATTGTCCCGTAACCGGGTCAATCTTGACAATGTCGCTGTACTCCGGCCGGTCCGCTCGACCAAAGGCGGCAATCAGGGTCTTACCTTTGTCGGCAATGACCAGCTCATGAAGAGATCGGCCGAGACCAAGTCGACGAATTAGCTTCCCGTCCGCAACTGAGTAGAACAGCAGGTCGCCTGACCAATAACCAAGAAGTATCCAACCCTGCGTGGTGGAGCCCATTATCTTCAAGGGATTCACGCTTTCAAATCCTGTCGGCAGGCTCAGCTTGGTAATCACTCGCAAACTGGTGTAGTCGAGGAGGTGAATCTCGACCTCGTTCTCGTCGGAACAAGCGACGACCAACCTGTTGCTTAACGGGAAGTCAACTAGCCTATCGATCTTCTTTGATGAAATACGCCTTTTCTCAACGGCCTCGAGCGCTGGAGATGACAACTTCTCGATCGTCCCATCGTTCAAACCCAAATACACGTAGGCTCCCGCAGGTCGCGTCTTCGAGAACGGATTCACGCCTAGATTCCGGCGGTACATCTTCCCGGTCGTATTGTCCCGGCCAACAAGCTTGCCATCCACGGTGACGCCGGTCAATGCCGATTCATCCTCCATGAGCGCGGTACCTCGGAGTCCATGCTCTCCGGTGGCATAGCTCCGGACCGCTGTTCGCGTATCGACTTTCCACACCCTCAGCACCCATCGATCGTCGATCGAAGCAACGTGATTCGAGTCGGGCAAGAACTGAACGGAGATGACCGACGCTCGGTGTCCCGCTAGGGCCACGATCAGATTTCCCGAGGAGACATCATAGATCCTCACGACCCCGTCCAGCGAACCGACGACAAAACGCTCTCCATCCGCCGAGAAGGCCGCGGAATGCGGTCGAATCTCGGGCCCTTCAAACGTGCGGACCACGCTCAGGTCACTCGTCGACCGCAGTTGGAGGACCCGTGGATCCCAGTTCCAAATGACCATCTTCGTGCGGTCGGGGCTGAGGGTCATACCATTAGCCTGACTTGCCTGGACGTAGTCCCGGAGCTCTAGAGCGTGCAGTTGAGCACCGCGGGCGTCCCACCGGATGAGCTTTCGGCTCGGATGATGGCTGATCACTGAGCCATCTGGCAAGAACTGGGCATGGATTGAGTAGCCCTCACCGGAAGTAAGCGTCGTGTCTGCCGCCGTTTCGAGGTTTCTTGAGATGAGAATAGGCCCTTTCGGACCAACATCAGCCCAAAGGACTTCCTTTCTTTCGGGCAACACGTCGTAAACCCGCGGCAGTGGCTTCGGCCCTGAAACGACCTTGCCCGATGCCTGGTCCAAGACCACGCTTGTATATTGAGCCTGCGGTCTCAGCACTTGATAGCGTCCCACCTGGAAGTCGAGAAGATGGTCTTTGATCGGCGGGGCCTTCGTGACGATTGCCGATGTTGTCGTGACCAACCGGGCGCATGTGGGCGAGTAAGTCGTAAGCTGGCCCTTCGCATCGATAGCCAAGGTCGAATCCGGCTCCAGTGGCTGTTCGTAGACATATTCCCCTAACCTGAGAGCGGCATGACCCCACTCCCAGCCCTTGTTCGGATAGTCCCGCGAGAGATCGAGGAAGGTGGCGGCCCGCATGAGGTGGTTCTCGGACAGGGCTAGCCCGAGTGCGTTCATCGTTCTGCTGTAGTTGGACTCCACCAAGGCTCCTGTCGTCCTTTCCAGGCTCGTTAGCGCCTCCTTTCGTCCTGCGGAGACCCGGATCAACTCCCGGTTGTTGGCCTCTAGCTCGCGCAATGAGGCCTGGCGAAGGCTGGAGAGTCGTCGCAGTTCCTGATTCCGGCGGTCGAGCTCTGTCAGTGACTTCGCACGCTCTTCGGAAAGGGCTGAGACTTCTTTGGCGCGATGCTGAAGATCAACGAGCGTCTGCTCGCGCTCGCCTGAGACTCGCATGAGCTCACCTGACTGCTTCTCTAGTTCCCGAAAGGCTCGCTCACGGTCGTGCGCGAGCCAGTTGCGGTTGACTGCCAGCGACGTTACTCCCAAGACGACGATGCCCGCGACAGACGCCGTCCGCAGGACGGCCAGCCGGGCGGCACCCCGCTGGCGACGCAACTCCGCGTCGGGAAGACTGCTTCGCCGCCACCGTTCGTCAAACACCATGCGATAGAGTCGGTTACGAAGCGCGAGCGCGCGTCGATCCTCGAGGCCGACTCCAGCCAAGCGAAGGGTAGCAACGATCGGGTTCTCTTCGCGGGTCTCGACTCGCTGACCCTTCAACAACTTCCCATAGAGCTCGAGAACCTGAATGCGCCGCTCTTCGGGCGAGAGGCCAGGGACATCGGGATCGAGCAACCGCCGTTCGACATCGGCGAAGTTGGGTTCGCGTTGTCGACCCTCAGGCGTCAAGAAGACACGCCGCACCAGGGTGTCGACATCGCGTTTGGTCCGCACCCAGTCGTTCGCCTCGATGTGGCGGCACAGCAACTGAGTGAGATAGGGGTGGCCGTTCAGCCAGTAGTGGACTCGCGCCATCAGCTTGACCCCGTCGCGGTTCGGCCCGTCGAGCATCTTGCCGAAGCAACCGGTCTCGCCGAGATCGAAGTCCGCAAGCTCGATCTGGCGGCCGATGTTGAACGGGGTGATCTCGGGGTTACGAATGAGTTGGCCGGGAGTGGCAACTCCAACCAGGCAGAATGTCAACCGCTCGAAACCCTTGGACTCCGACCTTCGATTGAAGCAGTCCCGGATTGCGGCAAAGAACTCGTCGGTCGCGAAAGGCAGGGCACGGACGAAATCAACTTCGTCGATGAAGATCACGATGTGCGTGGCGGAATCCTTCAAGACCACATCGCGCAGCGCTCCGATCCAGCGCGCGAGCGGCCCGACCGCCTGGTGGGTTTTCCAGTAGCCAAACACCTCGTCGGAAAGTCCCAGCTCCTGACCGATTTCTCCAAGGAGTCCGGCGTACCATTGCTCGGGCGTCAAGTTGGCCCCGATGCGCTGGAGGTCCACCTTTATCGACCGGATGCCGCGATCACGCAACTTCACCATCGCGCGGGCCACGAGCGAAGACTTCCCTTTCTGGCGCGAATCGAGGACGAAAACATATTCACCGGCCGACAGCGCGGCAAGCAAGTCGGCATCGGCTTGACGCTCGATATAGCTCGGCGCGCTGGGGTCCATCGTCCCTCCCGGGCGAAAGAACGTCTTCGAGACTTCCATGACCTCAATGATACAAGTCGTTTGTGACGAAATCCGTCACACATTCTTCACACTTTCGCCTTACAATGAGCCATAGGCACGGGTCACGAAGGTCCGGACCTACGGAGGGAGATCTCGAATGAAACTCAGTCTTAGGTATGGAGGGCTTGCCCTTCTCGCTATCGCGGCAACCGCCGGAGCTCAATCCGACATGGCGAACCCAGCGGTTACCGCCGCCGTCCACGCTCGATCGGCGGCGGCCCTGCGGGCCAATCCGCTTCTCGATCGTAATCCCTACGCAGTGCTCGTACGGTTCGATTCGCGCGCATCGGACGAAGTTCGGAGCCTCGCTCGGAGCTTCACGGGAGCCGTCAAGCTGCGGGGCTACAACCTCGTGCCCGGCCTCGAACTGGTCAGCACCGGCAACCGCAGCCCCGAGGCGATGGTCTCGGCACTTCGCTCGATGCCGGGCGTGCTGTACGCGGAACCGGATGTGGTCATGCGGACGACGGCGAACCAGCGATTCCCAACGGACCAATTCTTCCACCCGTACCAGTGGGGCATGCACAACACGGGAATGGCTTTCAACGGCCGCCAACCGACAGCTGGTGCGGACATCAATGCTCCTGAAGCCTGGTACGTCACGATCGGTGACCCGAACTTCACGGTTGCCGTGATCGACACCGGTGTTCAGTACACGCACTTCAACTTGGACGACAACATCTGGGCCAACACCGATGAGATTGCCGGTAACGGGATCGACGATGACGGTAACGGCTATGTCGACGACATTCGCGGCTGGGACTTCTCCGAGGGAGATAACGACCCGATGGACCTCAACGGCCACGGGACGCACGTCGCGGGCACGATCGGTGCGGAGGACTACAGCTTTACGGGTAGCGGTGGCGTCACAGGCATGATGTGGCTATGCAAGATCATGCCGCTGCGGTTCATGGACGCGAATGGAAGCGGCTACATGAGCAACGCGGCACTTGCCGTGCAGTATGCCGTTCAGAATGGCGCTAGAGTCTCGAACAACAGCTACGGTTACGGGACCAACACGATCATCCAGTCGCTCTATGACGCGATCCAGTCGGCTGGCAATTCGGGGCACATCTTCGTCGCCGCCGCGGGCAATCTCACCCGCAATCTCGACGGAAACAAGAAGTACTATCCGGCTGCATTCAACCTGCCGAACATCATCACCGTCGCCGCGACGACGATGAACGACGGGCTCGCTTCTTTCTCCAACTATGGCAGCACGACGGTAGACGTTGGCGCGCCGGGCGACTACATTCTCAGCACGTACCTGCTTGATTGGGGTGGCCCCGGATATACCCAGGCATGGCTGAGCGGCACTTCAATGGCGGCGCCCCACGTAACCGGAACCGTTGGGTTGCTCCTTGTTCAGAATCCGACCTGGACCTATCAGCAGGTGAAAGATCGGATCATGAGCACGGCTCGCCCGATCGCCGCCCTCGCTGGGAAGACCGTGACGGGTGGTGTTGTCGATGCCGGCGCGGCGCTCGGTAATGGCGCTCCGCCTCCTCCGGCCCCGCCGGCCGCTCCGGGAACGCCGACGCTGACCAAGCTAAGCGCGCTTCAGGTGAACATCGCTTGGGCGGACAACTCGAACAACGAGGTCGACTTCGTCGTGGCTCGAGAAAAGAAGGGGAGCGGAAACAAGTGGACCAACGCAACGACCCTTCCACCGGTGGGGGCCAATACTACGTCCACCATCGATACGCTCACATCGACCGGCACCTACCGGTATCGAGTGCAAGCTCGAAATGCGGCAGGATCGTCGGCCTGGACCTCGTGGGTGCAGATCAGCCTCTGATCGAACCGAGTGACCCAGCCCGCCGATTGAGGGGAGCGGCGGGCTGGGATTGGCATCGGACCCCGTCCTACCCCCTTCCACATCAAGACGATATCTCTCCTTACAGGGCCCCTGAAAATGAAAACGGTACCGATACTTCTTTCATACAAGTCATTCGCTTCGGGCGTTCGCGCGCTGCTCGCGCTCCCGATCCTGCTCGGCGCTTCTCAAGCGAGCGCTCAGGCCGTTCACGCATGGGGCTCCAACAACTCCGGCCAGGCCATTGCACCAGCTGGAGACTTCGTCGCCATCGCCGCTGGACCCGGCCACAGCCTCGCCGTCCGCAAGGATGGCACGCTTGCCGCCTGGGGCAACAACTCCAACGGCCAGACCAACGTACCGACGGGCACGTACAAGGCGGTCGCGGGCGGCAGCTACCACAGCCTCGCGATCCGTGTTGACGGCACACTTGCGGCCTGGGGCGACAACGGTTGGGGGCAGTGCAGCGTCCCGGCTGGCACCTTCAAGGCCGTGGCGGCAGGCGCGTTCAACAGCTTGGCAATCCGCACCGACGGGACGCTTGTCGGCTGGGGAAACAACGCTTACGGTCAGACCAACGTTCCGTCAGGCACGTACACAGCCATCGCGGCCCGACAAGCTCACTGCCTCGCTCTACGAAGCGACGGCGTGCTGGTTGGATGGGGAACGAACGAGTACGGCCAGCGGACGATTCCCCCGGGAACCTACAAGGCCGTCTCGACGGGGAACTTCCACAGTCTTGCGATCCGCACCGATGGAACCGTCGTCGGGTTCGGGTCGAGCGGGAGCGGTCAGACGCCTTCGCCAGCGGGGACCTTCGTGGCAGTTTCCGCCGGTGCCGAGCATAGTCTTGCGATCCGCAGCGACGGCACGCTCCACGCTTGGGGCAATCTTGGGGGAGGGCTCGGTTCGCTGCCCAGCGGGAGATTTCAGGCCATTGCTTCGGGGACATACCATTGTCTTGCGCTGGAGGCGCCGAAGTGGACGTTCGCAAGTCTTCATCCCGCTGGGGCCTGGTACTCAGCGGCCTGGGCTGCGGGCGACGGTCAAATCGGCGGCGTTGCCGCCCACGGCAGCTACGGCAACGCCGCGCTTTGGACGGACCTGACCGTCGGGTCCTATGTCGACCTTTCAGGCGACCTTGACGGGAGCGATCTGTGGGACGTTGCCGGCGGTGTTCAGGTCGGGTCGTTTTCGAACATTTCCGCCGGGACGAACGCCGCGAATCTTTGGCAAGGCTCGCCGACTTCGTTCTTCTCCCTTCCCCAGCATGATTATCGGTACGGCGTTGCCGCCGGCACCGACGGTTACTTCCACGTGGGGGGATTCCCAGGGGCGAACAACTACTCTGTTGCGGTCCTATGGTCGGGCACAACAGCGTCAACCATGACCTTGACCGTCTTGCATCCGCAGACTGCAGATTGGTCTCATGCCTATGGCGTGGCCAACGGAGTCCAGGTTGGCTCGGCCACCTTCGCGAACCAACCGCACGCCTCGGTCTGGTACGGCAACGAAGCGTCGTGGGTGGACATCCATCCGGCGGGCGCGACGGCGTCCGAGGCCTTTCGGACCGACGGAACGCAACATGTGGGCCACGTGTGGAACTTCTTGGGAATGCGGGCGGCCCTGTGGACGAGCAACTCGCAATGGACTGATCTCACCCCGCTCGGCTACGACGCAGCCTCGGCGTACAACATCGGCTTCGGACACCAGGTGGGTCACGCCATGTACAACGGCAACCCGAGAGCCATGATCTGGAGCGGATCGGCTGGCCTTTACGAAGACCTGCACGACTACCTGCCCATCGAGTACGCCGCAGGCGGCTCATACGCCTGGGACCTCGATAAGCGAGATGGCATGTTGGTCGTGGTCGGCGAGGCGTTCAACACGGTGACCGGACAAACCGAAGCCGTGATCTGGGTCACCGAAGCGCCGAACCAGGCGCCAGTGGCCGACGCCGGCCCCGACCAGACGGTCACAGTGCCGCACGACGGCAGTCCTTGGACGAACATCAGCCCCGTGATAACACTTAGTGGAGTTGCGTCGTCAGATCCAGATGGTGACTCTCTCACCTACTTGTGGAGTCTTGGCGCAGCCACGTGGCCAACGAGCACATTCCAAACTACGCTTCCGGTAGGAACTCACACGTTCTTGTTGCGAGTCACCGACCCTTCAGGCCTTTGGTCAGAGGATCAGGTGGTGGTCACGGTGCTCCCCGAACCCAACCAGCCGCCCGTTGCCGACGCCGGACCCGACGTGGTCATTTACGTACCGCGTGAAGTCGGCGGAACCGCCTTCCCAATTCAGGTAACGGGTGTTGGGACCGATGCCGATGGTGACCCGCTAACCTTCCAATGGCTCCTGAATGGCTCGGTCATCAGCAATGAAGCATCACTCTCCTACAGCTTGTCATACTACTTCTCACCTTACACCGTGGTGTTCCGAGTTACGGATTCGTACGGCGTCACTTCAACGGACTCAATGGTGCTAGAGGTGCGCCCTCCCCTGCCACCCAATGCGGATGGCCCTCGCGCGCGGCAAGACGGGTACCAGGGCATCGTGGGGGAGTCCGTTACGATCAACCCGCTCGAAAACGACTGGCACACCCAGAATCTGTCGATCAGGCTCTACAGGTTCTTCGGTCCGTCAAACGCCCAGATTCTCCCCGACGGTCGCATCTCGCTGTCATCGCCGCCCGCGCCCGGCATGATGCACCACACGTACATCATCATCGACGATGCTGGGCGTACTGCCACCGGCACCGTCAAAGTCAACTGGAAGAAGAAGTAGCGTCGCCGGGTTCCACGGAGTAAACATGGCAGAACTACCGCACCGCATCTGACATCAGGCCCCCGTTTGCATTGGACGGGGGCCACTTTTTTATGCTTCGCGGGAGTTGTTCTTCGGATCGAACCGGGCGCGGAGGCCGTCACCCACAAAGTTCAGCGCGAAGATCGTGATGCTCAACAGAACGCACGGCCACACCAGCAACACGGGGTGCGAGTTCATATCGCCACGGGCGTTGTTGATCATGCTGCCCCAACTGGGGGTGGGCGGCTGAACGCCGATACCAAGGAAGCTGAGCGTGCTCTCGGCGAGAATCGTGCCCGCCATGTCGACCATGCTCACCGCCAAGAGGATGCCCCACAGCTGCGGCAGGATGTGCCGCAGGATCAGGTAGCGAGTTGAGGCGCCAGCCGCACGGGCGGCGGCAACATACTCGCGATCTTTGAGCGACGCCAACTGGGTCGCGACGAGCCTCGCAACCCCCGGCCACGAAGTAATCGAAAGCGCAACGATGACGGGAATCACGCCGGTCGACCACACGCCGATGATGAGCATGGCCAGCAGAATGTCCGGGAAGGCGAACATGCCGTCCGTGAATCGGTTGACGACATTGCGAAGCCACGTAGGCGAGAACACGCCGAGCGTGCCCATCGTGATTCCCACGGTCAGCGCGATCATCTGCACGACGATGCCGACGAAGAGCGAAATGCGTGCTCCCGCGGCGAGTCGGCTGAGAATGTCGCGGCCGAGTTCGTCGGTACCCAGCAGGTGATCCCCGCTCGGCGGTTGGAACGGCGGGCCGGTCTTAAGCGGATCGGGGCCGAAAATCGGATAGAAGACCGCGAACGCGATCAGCAGGATGACGAAGCCGAGCCCGGCCATCAGCAGAGGATCGCGGCGGCGCTTCATACCTGAGCCTCCCGAATCCGCGGATCAAGCGCGGGCAACAGCAGGTCGACGATCAGGTTGATCGCAAGGAACATCAGGCCAGTAACGATGATGCAGCCCTGCACGACGGGTGCGTTCGTCTGCTTGATCGCCTCGATGGTCTCGCGCCCGAGCCCGGGCAGCAGGAAGAAGCTCTCGGTGACAAACGAGCCGGTGAGTAGAAAGCCGAAGCTGGTGCCGGTCGCGGTGACCACCGGGAGGATCGCGTTGCGCAACGCGTGCTTGATGATCAACCGACGAAACGGAACGCCCTTGGCGACCGCGGTGCGGATGAACTCCTGCTGCATCGTCTCGATCATGCTGGCGCGGGTGAGGCGGGTAAGCATCGCTGCCGGACGAGCCGAAAGCACGACGACGGGCAGGATCAAGTAAAGCCAATCGGCTTGGCGACGGTTCGTCGACCATGAATCCGCCACGTACACGCCAGAGCTGCCATAAATGTAGTCGTTCAGGTAGTTGTTGAACAGGATCGCCAGCAACGGACCGAGCACAAACGCGGGCACAGTGACGCCAAAGGTGCTGAGCGTGAGCACCGCCCGGTCCGCGCCTCGGTTCTCGTAGATCGCGGCCAGAGTGCCGAGCGTGAGGCCGATCGTTACCGCGAGCAGAATCGCGACCATTGCGAGGCGCATCGTCATCGGCAGGTTGCGCTTGATGATGTCGATGACCGGTTCGCGAATACCGAGGTAGCTCTCGCCAAAGTCGCCGCGCGACATCTTGCCCAGCGTCTCCACGTAGCGCACGTGCCACGGGCGGTCGAGGCCCATGTCGCGGCGGAGTCGCTCGATCTGGGCGAGGGTGGCTTTCTCACCCGCGCGAACGGTCGCGGCGTCACCTGGAGCAAGCTCATCGGCAATGAACGCAACGAACGTGATGAAGATCAAACTCACCACGCCAAAAAGCAACCGGAGCAGGATGGCTTTGGCTAGCCGCACGACGTGCGATTATACGCCCATAATCCCCTATGCCCCTCGATCTCACCGACGTCACGAAACTGCTCGAGTCCCGAAGACGGGAACGCGCGCGGTCCAAGGTCGCCGCCGCCGACCCGATCGAGGTTCGCCGTTGCCTCGGATTGGAGCCTTTGCCTCCTCGCACGGATCTGCATTTGCAGCAGATCTTGCGAACGGGTTTTGAAGGCTACGTGGTCGAGCGATGGCAGTTCGAGTCGCAGCCCGGCGTGGTTGTACCGCTGTCGGTCTACCGCCCCGCAGCCGACGGACCCCACTACGCGATCGTATACGCCGCCGATGCCTGGGGCGATGGGCGAAACGCCGAGTGGGCACAGAGCTTCGGGATCGCCTTGGCGCTGCACGGATTTGTGACCCTCGCGATCGATCCGCCCGGCGTGAGCGACCGGGCCGCGATGGGTGACCGAAACGACCCGACCCTCTCAGACGCAGCCCCTGCACTCGGCGTGTACGTTTGGGATTTGTTGCGCACTCTCGACGTCGTCGCGGCCCTGGACGGACTGCTCATCGAAAGGGTCGGCTTGACTGGCGCAGGTTACGGGGGCGACGCCGCTTTGCTGGCCTCCGTCCTCGATGAGCGTTTTTATGCCGTCGCGGTGACGGGATGCGGTCACTGCCAAGAGACGCACGTCGCGGGTGCATTCACATCGGTACCCGGCCTGAGCGAACTCGGCGACTGGGCGCACCTGCTCGCGGTCCGCGCTCCAAGGCCGCTTTCACTGATGGTTGCCGAAGAGGACGATCCGGCCGGGGTCGAAGCGACACACAAGAAGCTTTCGGGGTCTTATCGACGTTCGGAGGCGAGTCTGA
This sequence comes from Methanoregulaceae archaeon, assembly GCA_020850325.1. Classification (GTDB taxonomy): domain Bacteria; phylum Armatimonadota; class Fimbriimonadia; order Fimbriimonadales; family Fimbriimonadaceae; genus JANJUB01. Next base: position 20,193 of record JADZEW010000005.1, on the reverse strand, counting down.
CTTGGACGCGATTCCTTGGGGCGCGGGACTACACACGGCGAATGCGGGAGGTAGCCGCGGCGTTCTTCCGCCACCATCTGCAGGGAGAGTCGTCCGCACCGTATGCGGTCGAGCTACGTCCCCTCACGGACAGCGCCACGAACCCCTACCCCGCAGGTACGGTATCCGCCGAGCACTTGAGCCAGCCGGTCGGAACTGCTGGGTTTCTCGAGTTGCGGAGGACCGCCCTCGCCAAGCCCTATCCGGGCAAGGACCCCGAGCTTCGAGCTTGGGGCAAGCATGGGCGAGTCGAGCCGCCGGAGGCGGCGGAGGCGCTTCGGCTCGTCGATGCAGGCGAGGCGACTGGGGTCACGGTCTTGCCTACGCTGCCCGATTCTGCGCTCATCGCGTCGGGATTGAGTGCACCGGAGTTCTATGCTCAGGTCTTGCACTTGCTGCTACCCGGTGGGCCCGAGGGTTGGGAGCCGTTGGCACTCACGGGAGACTCGCTCTCCGCGGTGATCGCCTCGGTTCGGACGTTGATGAAAGCTAGCGATCCGCCGCCGATTGTCAAGTCGATCGAGGCGGAAGGACCCTTGGCGAGTCTGACCGCGAAGTTCTTCACGCGCCACCGTCCGGGAGTTACGATCCGGACGACGCACGACGTGCGCAGTTGGGAGGAGGTTGCCTCTCTCGGTTTGCTCGTTCCGGGGGCGAGGTATCGGCCTTGGCCGTGGCCCGGCGAGAGCGTGGCTCCACCGGTGCCGATCGAGGAGCCGGGTGAGGCCTCGCCGATGCTGTTCGAGGACTCCGAGCGGGGCGCTCCGAGTTGGGCAGAGGCTGATGTGCCGCCGGCTCCGGCACCGGATGACGACACAACGGCTTAGGCGCAGGTTTCGAGTCACGAAGTGACGAGGCCCTGCGCTTCTTGTCGAAATGCGCGGGGCCTCGGCGCTCGCAGGCTCGCGACTCGAAACCCGCGCCCACATACGATTGCTACCCCCAAAAACGCGACGAAGAGCCAGGGGTACGAACCAACCCCTGGCCTCCGTTGACGCTATGCGGTGCCCTATCGCTTGATGTTGATCAGGTCCTGCAGCATTTCGTCGACTGTGGTGACGACCCGGGTGTTCGCCTGGAAGCCACGCTGGGTGACGATCAGTTCGGTGAACTCGGTACCGATGTCGACGTTCGACTGCTCGAGGAAGCCGGCGTTGATGATGCCGCGGCCACCCGACTTGGGCACGCCGATCGATGCGATGCCGGAGTTATCCGTCTGTCGCCACTGGTTGCTGCCGATGCGCTCCAAGCCGCCCGAGTTCGGGAAGTTGGCCAGCGCGATCTGGCCGAGTTGGCGGGTGAGGCCGTTCGTGAAGATGCCGGTGACGATGCCCTCGGAGCTAACCGAGAAGCCCTGCAACGAACCGGCCGGATAGCCGTTCTGGCCGCTGACCTGAACGCTGGTCTCCGACGACAGCTGCGTGATAGCGCGGAAGTTAAGGTTCACGCCGAACGACTCGGAAGCGCCGCTAGCCGGAATCGAGACCGCGCCCATGGCTTCCGGGTTCAGCAACGTTCCCGTTCCATCGAAGTACAGCCGCTGATTCGTACCCGACGAGAAGTCGCCGATCGGGGTGTCGCCTTCGAAAGCCTGCCACTCCCAACTCGAAGTGGCCCCGGTGGGACCGTTGCCATCGGCGGGACTCTGGCGATTGCTGAAGCGGATCGTGATGTCGTGTGAGCCACCCAGCGCATCGTACGTTCGAACGGTCGTCGTCCACGTGTCCGTAGCGGTTGCCGAGCCCTTCAGGTTGCCCGCCATGTCGACTTGGGTCGTCTGCTGGACGGCGCTCTGCTGGCCCACCGGGATGTTGATCGCCGAAGCGGCGTCGACCGGGGTGTTCGAGTCGATCAAACCAAAGGAGTCGGCACGCCAACCCATGACGCGCTGGCCGGTGGATCGCATGACCAGGTCACCGTTGGCATCGAGATCGAAGGAGCCATCTCGAGAGTAGGTCAGGGCCGAACCATCGCTGACGATGAAGAAGCCGTTACCTTGAATCGCCAAGTCGGCCGGGCGGTTTGTGGCGTTGAGCGATCCCTGCTCCATATTGGTATCCGTTCCCCCCACAAACACGCCCAAGCCGAGCTGGAGCGGGTTGCGGCCACCCAAGGCGCTGCCGGGACGTGACGCCCCCCGCAGGGTCTGGGAAATCATGTCTTGGAAAGTGACGCGGGAGCTCTTGAACGCCGTCGTGTTGACGTTGGCGAGGTTGTTGCCGATGACGTTCATCCGCGTCTGCTGCGCTTTGATGCTGGCAACGCCAGCGAGTAGGGCCTGTAGCATGGTTTCGTTATCTCCTTCGTTCCGTTCGTAGCGGTCAGGGCAAAGGAGAGAGAAAGCCAAGTCGGGCGTTCTCGGCGCATCCCCGGGGTTTGCCGGGGGCCTGCGGTTGTTTCCTTTGCCGGGTTAAGTCGTTAGGTGGGGTTACACCACCACGGCACTGTCAATATTCGTGAACACGTTCTCCTTGAGGTTGGCCTTGTCGACTGCGGTGATCACCGTGCGGTTCTTCACCGACACGACGAGCGCGACGTCATCGACCATCACCAGAGAGTCGCGGGCGCCCTTTTCGGCGGCCTTGTTGACTCCGTTCATCACCCGCTCCCATTGATCCGCGCCGAGCTCGATGTTGCGGCTCTGCAGTCGGGTCTGGGCGTGGCCCGACAGCTTCAGCTGATCCTGGAGGATCGTGCCGAAATCGGGGCCGGTGCTTTGCACTTGAGCCGGGGCCGGGGCGACCTGCCCCTGCATCAGCTCTTGAACTCGGGTGTTTTGGATCTTCATGGCTCTACATCAAGACTGCGTTGCCGCAGCGGTCGCCTCCTGAATCTGCAGAACGTTGCCCATCTCGACTTCGACGAGGCCATCGTTGGCCTCGCGAACCACGAGGTAGTTTCGGCCGTCTCGGATGATCACCCGCTCGACCTTGCCTTCGACCAGGGGACTGGTTTCGTTGCCGACGACCGTGAAGGGCCGGATCGCGGTCACCTTCTTGCCGATCATGTTGGCGGCTTGGCTAGCGTCGAGACTTCCTCGCATGGCGTCCATCCCCTGCACGGTGCCGAGCTGAGCCATCTGCGCGAAGAAGTCGCGGTCGCTCATCGGTTCCAGCGGGTTTTGGGTCGCCAGCTGCACCGTTAGGAGGACCAAGAAGGTCTCCATATCGAGCGTGCTGCCCGGCGTAGAACTACCCCCGGCTTTGGTGGGCAGACTGTTTATTGGATTGATGTTCATAGGTTCCTCGGTCTAAATCGAAAGGTCGACGCCGGTGGCGCGGGCAGGGGCGTAGGTTGGGCGGACGGGCGCTGCCTTGGGGACGAGCTCGCGGCTCATCGGCATCGGTTGCGATTGCGGGTGAGAGGGGTTCTGGCGGTTCGGTTCTTGGTGGCTGCTGAAGTCGCTCACCGAGAAGGCGCCGAGTTGAACTCCCCGCTGTTCGAGCGACTGACGAAGCTCGGCCTGTACGGCGTGGACGGCCTGGCGAACTCGCTCGTTATCAGTAACAATCTGTGCCTCAACCTGGTCATTTTGCTGGGTCAGGATGACCTTGATGTCGCCGAGGTCGAGGGGTCGAAACTCAATGGTGATGCGCTCCTGCAGGCGGGTGGCCAGGGCGGTCTCGATGCGATCGGCGAGGGCGCGGACGAGTTCGTGGGCCGGGGCCGGACGGTCGATGGATTCGATCTTCGTGCTGGGTGTGGCCTTGGCGATCGGGGCCGCGGCCTCGATCAAGATCGGCTTGGGCTGGTGCGGATTCTCGCTATTGCTCCGCTCTTGAGAGGACTCGCGGAAACCACGCTGAGGAGTCTCGGTGCTCTCTCCATCGCTCGACACGATAGCATCCCCGACCTCCGAGAGTTCTCCCTCAACGTTGCGCGGTACGACGGCCCCCGCGCGCTTCGTGGATTCGTTGTCAGCGTTGCGCGGCACGACGGGATCCGCTCCCTTCGAAGTTTGTTCCTCGGCGTTGCGCGGCACGATGGCATCCACGTCCTTCGCGGATTCTCCCTGGGCGTTGCTTGACACGGTCGGGTCCGAGTTTCTCGCTTCGGAATGGCGCGGTACAACAGCCCCCCCGCGCCTCGTGGTTTCTTCCCCTGCGTTGGGCGACACGATGGCATCCGCGCCCTTCGTGGATTCTCTCTCGGCGTTGCGCGGCACGATGGCGTCCACGCTCGTCGTGATTTCTTCCCCAGCGTTACGGGGCACGATGACATCGATGCCCTTCGTGACGTCTCGATCAACCGCAATGCGGGTGATGCCTAAGTCAGGATTGTCGAGCAGCTTCACCAGTGCGGCGCGCTCATCGAGCGAAGCCGCGGACTTGCTGAGAAGCACGTCGGGCGCGATCTCGACGATCGGCTCGGCAGAAGCAACCGACGGTGGCACCGGCGAAATGGGAATGGACCCAGCCAAGTCGGTTTGGGCAAGCGCCATCGCGAAGGCGAAGTTCGCGTTCTGGGCGTCTGCGGCGGAGTCCGGTTGGATCGACAGAGCATTCGGCTCGGGGGTCGTCAACTTCTCGCCGCAGGGAATGGCTACCCCAGGCGGCGCGCCCGGTGGTTCGGGACCTCCCGCCGCGGCCAGCAGCTGCGCAATCAGCATCTCGAATCCGGCGGGTGCGCCGTTTGAGGGCACCTCCACCTGGGGATTCGTGATTCCGAGTAATGCGCTGATCTGCATTGCGACACTCAGATCATCGGCAACATTACGGGGAAACTCAGGCAGTTTTTTCGGGGCGTCCGCGAATCTGTCATACTTGGATGTGCCAGAGTGCGAACACTCCCCCTTGCAGGCGGTTCTTTTCGACGTCGATGGCACGCTGGTCGATTCGTTTCCCATGTGCATCCCCGGCCTGGCCGATACGTATGAGCACTTCACCGGAAACCGACCTTCGGACGAGATCCTTCGCTCCATCATGGGCATCCCGCTCAAGGTTCAAATGCGTCTGTTTCAGGAGACCGAACCCGACGAGGAGACCGTCGAGCGAATGATCGCCTACGCATTGGAGCGATACGACGTCTACGCGCACCGCGAACGACTGTTCGATGGCGCCGTCGATGCCCTTCGCATCTTGCACCGAGCCGGGATCAAAACCGCCCTGGTAACGAGCAAGAACGCGACGGAGGTGGCTTCGTTCCTGTCCCGATTTTCTGCCCGCGACGCCGTCGACACCACCGTGTGTGCCAGTGACGTCGTTCATCCGAAACCCCACGCCGAATCGGCGATCTTGGCCTGCTCCCGACTTGGAGTCTCGCCCGATCGCGCCGCTTTCGTGGGTGATTCCGTCTTTGACTTACAGTGTGCCCATGCTGCCGGGATTGCGACTTCGGTCGCCGTTACCTACGGCGGAGGCACCGAGACCGCGCTGCGCGCCGAGCAACCGAGTCGGGTATTCCCCACTCCGGAGGCTCTGCGTGAATGGGCGCAAAACGAAGTAGCAACCTTATGCCTCGACGCAAGAACGTAAACCCCGATTTATCGACCCCGGCCGAAACCACGGCCCCGACCGAAACGAAATCGACGCGAACCCGCAAGCCCAAGGTGGAAACGCCAGCGGCCGAAGTGCCCGTGGTCGAGACCCATAAGCCGCGTACCCGCCGGGCGGCAAAGCCCAAGGCCGAGCCGGAGCCGGTGGTCGTGGAGGCGAAAGCCCCTCGATCCCGCAAGCCGAAACCCGAGGCCGTCGTGGAACCGGTGCCCGTGGTCGAGGAAGCCAAGCCCGCCCGCTCGCGGCGCGGGCGAGCCAAGGTCGAAGAGGCTCCCGTCGCCCAAGCCGTGGCCGAGCCTAAGCCGTCGCGAACCCGAACCCGAACGCGCAAGCCCACCGCCGCCGATGCCGCGCTCGAGGCTCTGGTCGCCGAGGCGGACGTTGCCCCGATCCAATGGCGACCCCACACCGCTAAGGAAAAACCGACGCCCGCCGAATCCGGCGCCGCTCGGAGCGATGAGCCGCGTGGACGCCGACGTCGTCGGGGTCGAGGCGGCTCATCTCAAGGCGAGACCCTGAACCTGGCCCCAACTGCGGAACCCGTCGTCGCCGCTCCGGTTGCCGAATCAGCCGCCGAGGAATCAGAAGGCCCCCGAGGCCGACGACGACGCGGCGGGCGACGTTCTGACGCGAAGGTCGAACCAAAGGCCGAGCCGACCCCGGTTGTCGCGGTGGTCGCCGCGCCGGTGCCGCCGCCGGTTCCCGTGCGCCCGAATATCGTCATTCCGCCTGATGCGCCCCAGGTGATCCTCCGCGAAGGGCTGCCCACGCTGGTGCGCGCCGGACGGGTTTACCCACCAATCGCCTTCTTCGGTGATGCGCGCAATGAGAACAAGGCAAAGACGGTTATCGATGAAATCCGTATGGCGGGCGATGCAGGGGTCCATCTCCACAGCCTGACCATCGACTTTGAAGTCGATCCGGACGCCGTCGGCGACCACGTTGCCCTTGCCGGCTACTTGTTGAAGAAGGTGCTTGAGGCCGATCCCGAGGCGCAGGTCTTCTTCCGCGTGGTGTTCGCCGCGCCGAAGGGCTGGACCGAGCGGTATCCGGGAGCCAAGTACACGATGGCGACTGGCGAGGTCGCGGAGCCCAGCGTGTGCGACGACCGCTTCTGGTCCGACGCGCAGGAGTGCCTCGAGCGGTTCGTGCGCCAGTTGCGGATGCTTCCGCAGAAGGACTCGATCCTCGGCGTGCACCTCGATCGCGGCGAGTGGTTCTATCCGGATGGCGTGGGTTACGACACCTCACGCGCGGCGCGGGACAAGTTCCAGGACTGGGCCCGAGCCCGCTACCGTAACGACATCGTGTCGCTGCGCGCGGCATGGTTCAACGGTTCCGCGGAGTTCGGACGGCTCGAAGTGCCGAAGTACGAGCGTCCGACGGACGACAAGTTTGTGCGCGCCAATCGGCAGGAGCGATCGTGGGTGGACTACCACCTGTTCCTTAGCGATGCGGCGGTGAACCGGATCAGCGACCTTGCCTACACGGTTAAGGAAGCCAGCGACGGCTACTTCGTGGTCGGCGTGAGTTATGGCTACACGTTCGAGTGGTCGCACCCGGCCAGCGGACACCTCTCCCTCGGCAAGCTCTTGCGGCTGCGCGAGATCGACTTCGTCGCCGGCCCGCCGAGCTACCGAAACCGCGAGCCCGGCGGCGCGGCATCATTCCCGGGCCCGGTCGACAGCTTCGCCCTCAACGGCAAGCTGTTCTTCAGCGAAGAGGACTACAAGACTAGCCTCGGCAGCGGCTATGATCCCGACGACTTCAACCCGATGATCAAGACCCCGCAGGCGCTGGAGAGCGTCCACTGGCGCGGCATCGGCGCGGCCCTGGCCCACGGTTCGGGGGTCACGTGGATGGACTTGTGGGGCAACGGCTGGCTGAAGACGCCGAGCGCCTGGCAGCGGGCCGAGATTGCCCGCGAGACGATGGTTCTGCGGATGGCATCCCCCGAGACGCCCGCCGACGTCGCCGTCTTCATCGACGAGCGCTCGCTGGCGTACCTCGTCGACCAGAAGGGCTTCAACTTGCTCGTGCAGAACGTGCGCGAGTCGGTGATGCGGTCGGGCATGAGCGCGGCGTTCTACCTGCTGAGCGACCTTCAGCACCGCGAGACCTTCCCCGAGAGCAAGCTCTACGTGTTCCTCAACGCGTGGGACGTGCGCCCCGAACTGCGCGCGGCGATCAAGAGCCGCCTGCAGCGCGGCAACAAGGTGCTGTTCTGGGTGTACACCGCGGGACTGTTCGACTCCGGTCGGGAGTCGCTGGAGCGCGCTCGTGAAGTCACCGGCATCGCCCTCAAGCCGCAGCCCTTCCACAGCAAGACGGGTACGACGATCGTCAATCGCCGACACCCGCTGTGCGAGGTGTTCGAGGACAAGACCAACGTCGGTGGTGCCCACTTGGAGCCCAGCTACTTCGCCATTCCCGAGGACGGCATTGTGCTCGGCGAGTACACCCAAACCGGATTGCCCAGCTTCGTGCTGCGCGAGTTCCGCTCGGAGACCGATCCGGCGTCGACCTGGAAGTCCGTTTTCCTCGGCGAGCCGATCGTCACGCCTTCCCTGCTTCGAACGTTGGGCGAGATGGCGGGAGCGCACGTGTGGAGCTTTACCGAAGACGTCGTGCATGTCCGTGCGCCGTTCCTCACCGTGCACTGCACGGGCACCGGCCCCCGCACGATCACCCTGCCCGCGAAGTGGTCGGCGTACAGCCTGACCAACCGCGAGTGGGTGAGCACCGATGCGACCAGTCTGCGGTTCACGGCGACCGACGGTTCGACCCATGCCTTCCTCGTCGGCGTACGCGACGACTTGGAGCATCTACTTAACCTCGATCCGACGGCGATGCTGAAGATCGACAAACTGCCCGAACGGGACGCCAACACGGTGGACGCAGACTCGTTCTCGTTCGACGTGCCGATCATGAAGCTCGACGAGTGGATGGAGGGCCAAGAGGGCGACGACATCGCCGACGACCTCCTGTTCAAGACTCGATTGCTCGAAGACCTCCCTGCTGAGGTGGAAGAAGAGGGTGAACCGCTCCGATCGGGCCGACGCAAGAAGCGGCGACGTCGTGGTGGCGAAGAGTCGGCCGGACGCCGACGTGACGGTGAGGCGGTGCAGATGGATGCCGACCTCGGGATGAGCGTCGTGTTCCGTAGGCGAGACACATGAGCCACCGATTCGGATACGTCGCGCTGATCGGCCAACCCAACGTGGGTAAGAGCACGCTGCTCAATGCGTTGGTAGGGCAGAAGGTGTCGATCGTCAGCGACAAGGCGCAGACCACTCGCCGCAACGTGATCGGCATCATGCAAGGCGAGGACTTCCAGATCGCCTTCATCGACACGCCCGGCGTGCATCATCCGCACACCGTGCTTGGAAAGACGATGCTGGAAGCGGCGCGCACGGGGCTCAGCGGGGTCGACCTCACGGTGATCGTGATCGATATCAGCCGCAGGCCAAACGAAGCGGACAAGCGAATCGCGCAGATGGTCGGCAACGCACCGAAAATCCTCGCGATGAACAAGATGGATCGGCTGCGCGCGGAGATGGTCGTCCCGCACACCGAGGCGTACTGCCAGCTATTCGGCACCGAGGATTACATGATGACCACCGCGACCCAGGGCTTGAACCTCGACAAGCTGGTCGAGATGATCGTCGAGCGGCTGGAAGAAGGCGAACCGGAGTTCGACTCGGAAACCTACACCGACCAATCGGTACGGTTCATGGCCGCCGAGCTGATCCGAGAGAAGGTGCTCGTAGCGACCCGGCAGGAAGTCCCCCACGCCTGCGCGGTGCATATCCGCGAGTGGGAAGAGCTGGAAGGACGCGTGACGATTTACGCGGACATCTTGGTCGAGAAGGATGGGCAGAAGGCGATCCTCATCGGCAACAAGGGACAGTTCATCAAGACGATTGGCACCCAGGCTCGGCTGGAGATCGCGGAGCTGATCGGGATGCCGGTGCACTTGGATCTGCACATCAAGGTCCGCCCGGACTGGCGACAAAGTCCGCGCACGATTCGAGAGTTGCAAGAAGAGACGGGGTAGTTGGCTTGGGCTGGCTCGGGTTGGCTTTGGGGGGTCTTTTCGTGCGACCCCGCTCTACGGCGAATCCTGCAACCGACCTTTCTCTCTCAGGTAACGCTTTAACAGCTTGCCGCCGTCCGGCTTGGGGTTAGAGAAGAAGTATGTGCGTCCGGCGACAACGTCGCCTGCTGTGAGGATGCGCTTCAAGTTGTTGGAGACAATGCCCAGACTGTGGAACCCTGAGTCCGACGTGATTCGCTTGGCCGCCGCACGAGACAGCGGGATGTGACCTCCGCCCGGGGGCGGTGAGTACGGATCCTGCATCAAGTTGCCCTCGCATCTCCCTCTGCCCCACTGGGTTGACGTGATCGAGATTGGCCACGGCCATATCGCGGGGTTGAAGTCTTCCACCGTACGCTGCTGGGTTATTGTGCCCAGAATGAAGTAGGGCACGAGGTTGTGCCAGGCCACCAGAATTGCGTTTTCCGGCCTGAGTTCAGAGTCAGGACACTCGAGCATCTTGAACGGGAAAAAGTAGCTCAAGGGCACACCCTGATGATGCGCCACAACCAGTCCCGTCGCTTCCACGTCGGGAAACTCAAACCGAATGCCAACATCGGGAATCCGTACTCTCTTCCGCATAACCGCTCCGTTCGGGCCCACGCCTTGTTGATTACGTCAACGACACGTGGGTCAGCTTGTCACCCGAGTCCACGCTGTACGTGTCGGTCACCCCATTCACTGTCCGCGATGCGTGATTTCCGTTCGCATCATACGCATACGACGCCGAATACCCGCTGCGGGATTCATTCAGAAGCATGTGCATCACCTAAGCTGAGAGCGGATGTCAACTCCTTCCGCCGAGTGTCAGCGTCCAGATCATCCCACTCGGCCCAAAGAGCGTAAAGGAACTTTGCATGATCATTAGCTTGATCCCAGTTACTCCATATGATCGGAGCCAACCGTTGCAGGAAGTCCGTGGAAGTCATACCTTGGCTTCGGAGCAGGCTCGATAAATACGCCACAACATGCGCCAGGGCCCCAGTTACTCCGATGGTGCCGCTCAGAGGGCATCGCTTGCTTAACCATCGTTTAAGGACTTCATATTGCTCTTCGAGGCGTACATCAAACGCCGTGAAGACGGCGTATTCCTCGAAATCGCCATAACTCAAGAGTAGAGATCCAATGGGCACCGCGTCCCCTGGCTGTAACACTTGAAGTTCAACGAGGGAAGCAGTCTGTTCTAACGTTATCATTCATCTGGTCGGCTGGGCGACAAGCCGCCTTTCGGCTGCGCCCACAACCTTCATCATACAGGGTCGACCCCGCAATGTCAAGGCGAGGGTGAGCGCGGGCTCGGGACGCGCTGACCGTAGTCAAACCAGCGGGTCACGAAGGCATCCCCGCGCCTCGTGATCTCGCCTAGCTCACGTGTTTGCTCTCCCTCCCCAACCCTTCCTCCCGACAATCCGGGACTCGGAAGCTCTCACCGGAGCGAAAGGGAGGGGCTCTTTGGGTTTACAATACAGACATACGTCTACCTTTTCTCGTGTATGATGAAGGAGGACGCATGAGAGACCCGACGCAGCAGGATTGGATCGAACGAAGGGCGAAGCTGTTCGAGGCGGGCGAGTATCCCGACAAGGGAGTGACCGTCACCGAGCGGCATCTCGCCTCGATGGAGGCGAACTTTGAGTCGCCCGTGCCGCTGCTTATCGAGCACGAGGAATCGCCGCTGGAGCTGGGATTCCTCAGCGCGGTCGAAGTCGTCGATGGCGAGTTGTTCGGCACGGTGCGGCTGACCCCCGAGGCGAACGCGCTGGTGGAGCGATCCGGGGCAAGTTCCCTATCGCTGGGGCTGAGTCCCGAGCTGGACAAGATCCAGGAAGTCAGCCTCGTCCGGCGGCCCCGCGTCGCCGACGCACGGCTGTTCTCGGGGGTGTGCTTCGAGACGCCGCTGGGCGACACCGAGACCTTGGAATCGAAGTACGCCGCGCTCGAGGCTCAAGTCCGACGCGACAACGCGCAACGGCAGGCGGAGGCGATGGTGACCACCGGGCGGCTGACGCCCGCCCAACTTCCCTTCGCGCTGGCCCTGCTCGGGACCACCGACACGGTCACGTTCGACGGTAGCCGCGTTCCGGTCGGGCAAGTGCTCATGCGGCTGCTCGAGGCCCGTCCCGCGCAGCCGATGACCCAGGAGATCGCGCCCGCGTCGCCGGCTCCCGACTTCTCCCACGTGCTGATGCTGCCCGAGGAAGCCGAGTTTTATCGGCGCTACTTCCCGGACATCAGCCTCGACCAGATCGCCGCCAAGCGCGGCTCGACCGACCGGAGGTGACATGGCCGCATTGACCACTGCCTACGAGACCTTTGAGAAACCAGGGCTCGTCATTTCGTATAAGATTTCTGCTGTTAAGGTATACAAAGGCGCACTCCTCGGCGTCAACGCCAGCGGGTTCGCTGTGCCGATGGACCACGCCACCGCGAACCTCAAGTTCACGGGGGTCACCAACGAGACGGTCGACAACTCGGCGGGAAATGCGGGCGACAAGAACGTGAACGTGACCAAGTCGGGCACGTTCGTGTTCAAGGCCGCGTCAGGCTTCACGCCCGCCCAGGCCGATGTCGGCAAGGAGGTCTACGCCAATACGGATTGGGAGGTGCAGATCAGCACCGGCGGCCTGACGAACTCGGTCAAGGTCGGCCGGATCGTCGCCCTTGAAACGACCTCGACCGGCGCCACCGGCGTCCGCGTCCGCATCGACGACTACACGCAATAGCGCCAAGGAGGATTCATGCCGCTCACGAAAAGCGATATTCCCGATCTCTTGTTGCCCGGACTTCGGGCCGACTTTGCCGCCGCCTACCAAGCGGAACTCGACAACAGTGTCACCGAGCGCCTGGCGACGGTGATCAACACAACGCAACCGATTCAGAAGTATCCGTGGCTCGGCGCGGTACCGCCGCTCCGCGAGTTTGTGGACGAGCGCCGACCGAGCGGGCTGGCCGCGTATGCGGTGAGCATCGAGGACAAGGTGTTCGAGTCCACGATTGCGGTTGACCGAAAGGCGATCGAGGACGACCAGCTCGACTTGATCCGGTTGCGCATCCGCGATCTGGCGTACCGGATCGCCCAGCATCGCCACCAGATGGTGGTCGAGGCGCTGTCGGCGGGGTTCTCGGCGACGGCCTACGACGGGGCGTCATTCTTCAGCACCACCCACCCGCTGCCGGATGGGTCGAGCTACTCGAACCGCGGAACGGGCAGCCTCTCGGATACGACCCTCGCCGAAGCGATCTCGCAGATGATGCTGGTGCCAGACGACACCGGGATTCCGCTGGGCATTCTGCCCGACACGTTGGTGGTTGGGCCGAAGAACCAGTGGACCGCGCTGGAACTCGTCGAGAGCGAGACCGTGGTGAACAAGTCCGGCGACTTCGTGTCGAACTACGCCAACGTGTTCCACGGGCGGCTGCGGGTTGTCGTTAGCCCGTTCCTGCGCGACGCCGCCGACGACTACTGGTTCCTGCTCGACACGAAGCGCCCGGTGCGGGGCTTGATCTTGCAGCAGCGCAGCGACGTGCCGGTCGAGTTCAACGCGATGGAGTCACACAACAGCGAGGCGGGGTTCATGCGCGACCGCTACCTGTACGGGGTGCGGGCTCGCTACAACGTCGGCTACGGCTTGTGGCAGGCGGCGTTCGGGGCGGTGCTGTAGTGTTCGAGTCTTGGACCGAGCTGTTCGCCCTGCTGGGTTCGTTCGTGGCCTCGGCGCTGGCGCTCGTCCGGTTTGCGCTGGTCCAGCATCGTTCGATGCTGGACCAGTTCATGGCGTTCATCGTGGATGCGCAGACTCGGCAGATCGAGACGCAGGACCGGTTTGAGGGCGCCCTCGACCGGTTGACGGAGAACGTACGCGAGAACTCGACGCTGCTGACGAGGATCGCGGAGAGGATGTGAGGATCGGCTTGTTGGTGTGTAGGCCTTTTGCCTGTTGGACTGACCCGACGGATCGCGAGATCGACGAGTCACTCCAACACACCAACAATCCAACCCCCTAACAATCCAACAAGCCAACAAGCCAACACGCCAACACACCACCATGCCCATCACCATCACGCGAACACGCGTCAAAGAGAAATGCAACATCAGCGTCACGACCTATGACGCGACCATCGACAACCTGATCGCCGAGTTCACGCCGGTGATCGAGACGACGCTTCAATCCGCGGCCCTGGACGACTCTGGTCTATCCGCCACGCTCACCCTGGGGGCGACCGAGGTCGTCTGCGGCGAGCTTCTCGCTCAGCTGCGCAGGCAGGAGAATGCGCTGCCGCCGACCGCGGAGGCGTGCGGATGCGGAGGCTTCGACCCAACCGACCCAAGTCGGCTGGCGCGGCGCGGTTGGAGCCGCTTACGACCCTACCTGCTTGTGGATTGGCCGTTCCGGGTGGCGACCGGCGTTCGCACCGGGGCCACATTCAAGCCGGTCGAGGAGCCACTTTAAAACAACGATCGGGTGTCTTCGCATGACACGAAGACACCCGATCCGAAGGACATCAACCGGGAAGGCTTACGCCTTCTTGCGACGGCGAATCAGAGCGGCGACGCCCAGACCGAGGATGGCCATGGAAGCCGGCTCCGGCACGGCGGTGAGCTCAAGGCTCATGTTGGCCCTGGGAGCAGTAATACCGAAATAAGCGGTGGTCCAGCCCGTCCCGTCGCCGTACCAGAAGAAGTTGGGGTCGCTGAAACCCACGGCCGACGGATTGCCCGTGAAATGGAAGCCCACGCCACCGGTATTGCCACCGACCCGCGAGAGCTGGAAGATCACCGCAACCGTATCCGGAACGACGATGTTCGCTACCGGCAATGAAAGGAAGTATGCGGCGGTTGTTCCGCCAGCACCTTCGTTCAGGCCGCGGATCTGGTAGGTCGCACCGCCCAGACTCGTACCCGGTGCGTTGTTTGCGCCATCAAGCGCGAAGAAGCCCATGGACACGTCAAAGTCGTATGCACCCTGACCAGTACCCTCAACTTGCAGGATGCTGCGCACCTGCGTGATCGACCGATCTGTACCAGCCAGCGTAACCTCATCACCGAACCGCACCGAGGCGCTCGTATTGGTGGACATGGCAAGCCATGCAACCTGCATTCCAACCGCAAGATTGTTGTACACGATAGTCTGGGCGTTGGCGGCCACGCAAACGATGGCCAAGGCGCCCGAAAGCCATGCTCGCTTCATACGTTTCCTCCAAGGACGAGTCCAAATCGGACCCGCAGTCCTATTGTAGAGCACTTCAGGAACAGACTGTCGAGAACTGCCAGATGTCTTGTGAGACTATCTGGACAGAACGCAGCAAGATGCAGAATGCGCCCTGCCCTAAAAACTTCGGACAGCAAGCGATTCAGCAGACATGGCAAGATAGGCTGAGTATGGTCCTATGAAGGTTGCTGTTCTAGCCGAATCCGCTGTTGGCGAGCGTCGTGTCGCCCTGGTACCTGAAGTGGCGGGGGCACTCGGCACCAAGGGCTTTGAAATCATCGTCCAGTCGGGCGCCGGCCAACCCGCCGGATCCACCGACGAGGAGTACGCATCCGCGGGAGCCAAGGTTCTCTCCGGTGCGGAAGCGATCGCCGGGTCGGACATGGTTCTCCGCGTCATCGTCGATTCGGGATCCGTCCCCGACGACTTCGCCCACCTCCGCCCAGGCCAGGCCCTGATCGCCTTTCTAAACCCCACCGGCAACTTGCCCGTGGTGCAACGATTGGCCGAGCAAGGGGTCAGTGCCTTCGCACTGGAGCTGATCCCCCGCATCACCCGCGCCCAGAGCATGGACGCGCTGAGCTCGATGAGCACCATCGCGGGGTACAAAGCCGCGTTGCTTGCGGCGAACCACCTGCCCAAGTTCTTCCCCATGCTGATGACCGCTGCGGGCACCCTGCCTCCGGCGCGAGCGCTGATCATCGGTGCGGGCGTGGCGGGACTGCAGGCGATCGCGACGTGCAAGCGGTTGGGCGCCATCGTCGAAGCCTTCGACGTACGGCCGGCGGTCAAGGAGCAAGTCGAGAGCTTGGGCGCTCGCTTCGTCGAGCTGAAGGTATCGCTCGACGACACGGAAGACGCCTCGGGATACGCGAAGGAAGTCTCGGCGGACACCCACGTCGCGGAGCTCGAGTTGATCGCCACCCGGATGGCCAAGAACGATGTGGTGATCACCACGGCCTTGATCCCCGGCAAGCGCGCTCCGATTCTGATCACCCGCGACATGGTCGGCCGAATGCCGAGAGGCTCGGTGATCGTCGATTTGGCGGCTCCTGCCGGCGGCAACTGCGAAGCGACCGTGCCGGGCCAGACCGTTGTGGAGCAAGGGGTCACCATCATCGGCGCGACCAGCTTGCTCTCGGACATGGCCTCCGACGCCAGCCGAATGCTCAGCAAGAACATCTTCGAGTTCATCATGAACCTCGCCCCCGAAGGCGAGATCAAGCTCGACCTTGAAGACCCGATTATCCGCGACACGTTGGTCACCCACGAGGGCAAGATTCTTCACGAACCCACCCGACTGGCGATCGAACGAGGAGGTGCCGCTTGAACGACCTCGCCACGCTGATCCCAATCATCACCATCTTCATCCTTGCCATCTTCGTCGGCCTCGAGGTCATCGCGAAGGTGCCTCAGACGCTCCACACCCCGCTCATGTCGGCGACGAACGCCATCCACGGCGTCATCCTCGTCGGCGGCCTGCTGATTCTCGGCAAGGCCGAGGGCATCGGCATGATTGTCCTAGGCTTGGCGGCGGTGATCTTCGGAACGCTAAACGTGGTCGGCGGCTTTGTTGTCACGGACCGGATGCTCGAGATGTTCAAGACTAAGAAACGGGGAGGCGGCAAGTGACGCTCCAAATGATCGACATTGGCTATCTCTTCGCGGCGATGGCGTTCATCTTTGCTCTCAAGCTCATGAACTCGCCGCTCACGGCGAAGAAAGGCAACCGAGTCGCGATGATCGGTATGGCGGTGGCCCTGGTGGTGACGCTCTTCGCGCCCAGCATCAAGCCGCAGAATTTCATGTGGATCGGCGTCGGTCTGGCGATTGGCTTCGTCGGTGGCTACTTCCCCGCCAAGCGCGTCCAGATGACGGCGATTCCGCAGATGGTCGCCCTGCTCAACGGCTTGGGCGGCGGTGCCGTCGCACTGGTCGCTTTGTTTGAGTTTCTCGAGGCGAATCACTTGGGCCACACGGGCGCAAGTGTTCAGAGCGTCACCACCGTGCTCAGCGCGATCATCGGGTCGATCAGCTTCGCCGGTAGCATGATCGCCTTCGGCAAGCTGCAGGAGATCCTGCCGGGCCGCCCGATCGGCTTTAAGGGGCAACAAGGCTTCAACCTCGCGCTCGTTATCTTCATCACCGCGCTTTCGCTCGCGATGCTGGCCTTTGGCCAGACGAACGTCGCGCTGTTCATCGCCCTGCTAGGGGCGTCGCTGGTGCTCGGTCTGACCGCAGTCATGCCGATCGGCGGCGCGGACATGCCGGTCGTTATCTCGCTCCTCAACTCCTTCACCGGATGCGCGGCAGGTCTCGCCGGATTCGTTCTCAACAATAACGCCCTGCTCATTGGTGGCGGACTGGTCGGCGCGAGCGGCTTCATCCTCACGCTTCAGATGTGCGTCGCGATGAACCGATCGCTCGGCAACGTCTTGTTCAGCGGGATGGGATCGATCGTCGCTTCCACCGGAGATCCCACCAAGCCCCAGAAGCAGCCCAAGAGCTACTCGCCGGAAGACGTGGCGATCCTCTTGTCGAACGCGAACAGCGTCGTCATCGTGCCGGGCTACGGCATGGCGGTTGCGCAGGCGCAGCACCAAGCGAAGGAACTCGCCGGCAAACTGATGGCCATGGGCGTCGACGTTAAGTACGCCGTCCACCCGGTCGCCGGACGCATGCCCGGCCACATGAACGTGCTCCTCGCCGAGGCGGATGTTCCTTACGAGCAGCTGTACGAACTCGAGCAGATCAACCCGCTCTTCCCCGAAACGGACGTTGTCTTGGTCGTCGGCGCGAACGACGTCGTGAACCCGGCGGCGCGCTACGACAAGACCAGCCCTATCTACGGAATGCCCATCCTCGACGTCGACAAAGCCCGCACGGTCATCGTCAGCAAGCGCTCGATGAATCCGGGCTTCGCGGGCGTCGAGAACGAGCTGTTCCTCAACGACAACACGGTGATGGTGTTCGGCAATGCCAAGACCACCATCGCGAAGATCAGCACCGCGCTCGATCAATACTGAAATGACGAACCTCGATATCGCTCAACAAGTTCGGCTTCGGCCGATCGATGACATCGCCTGCTCCGCCGGCCTCTCGGAGGAGGACTTTGAACCCCTAGGACGCACCAAAGGCAAGCTCACCGACGCGGGTATCCAGCGTCTCACCTCGGGCACTAAGACGGGCAAGCTGATCCTGGTCTCCGCTGTCAACCCAACCCCCGCCGGCGAGGGCAAGACCACCGTCTCCGTCGGCCTGGCTCAGGGTCTGTGCCAACTCGGCAAGCGGGCGATTCCCGCGCTTCGCGAACCCGCGCTTGGCCCCGTCTTTGGCGTTAAGGGCGGCGCCACCGGCGGCGGCTACAGCCAGGTCCTCCCGATGGAGGACATCAACCTGTTCTTCACCGGCGACTTCCCCGCCATCACCTCCGCCCACAACCTGCTCTCGGCGATGCTCGACGCTTCGCTCCACGCGGGCAACCCGGTCGGTATGGACCTGCGGTCGATCTGGTGGCCGCGGACGGTCGACATGAACGATCGCGCGCTGCGCGAGATCGTGGTCGGCTTGGGCACGGGCAATGGCCCCGCCCGCGGCGAACGATTCGTGATCACGCCGGCGAGCGAAGTCATGGCGGTTCTCTGCTTAGCTCGATCGCGAGCCAGCCTGAAGGAGCGTCTGCAACGGATCATCGTGGCTTTGGATAGCCAGGGCGCACCGATCACCGCAGGCTCATTGGGCGCAGCGGGTTCGATGGGCGCGTTGCTCAAAGACGCGATCCGTCCGAATCTGGCACAGACCGTCGAAGGTGGTCCGGCGCTGATCCACGGCGGCCCATTCGGCAACGTCGCCCACGGCTGCTCGTCGGTGTTAGCCACCCGATGCGGCATCCACATGACGGACTACCTGGTCACCGAAGGCGGCTTCGGCAGCGATCTCGGCGGCGAGAAGTTCCTCAACATCGTAACTCCGCAGCTGGGCAAGACCCCCGATGCGATCGTCCTCGTGGCGACGGTGCGGGCGCTTCGCCACCACGGTGCGGGCGACTTGGTTGCGGGGTGCGCGAACCTCGGCCAGCACATCCGCCATCTGCGCTCGTACGGGCCGCCGGTGGTGGTCGCGGTCAACAAGTTTGCCGACGACACGATCGAAGACTTGAAGGTAATCGAGGATTACGCTCTCGCCCAAGGGGTCGAAGCCGTAGTCGCCGACCCGTGGATGAGCGGCGGCAAGGGATGCGTGGACCTCGCGGCGAAGGTCGTTTCAGTTACCTCGGAAACCTCTGAGTTCCATGGCGTGTATCACGCGGACGACGATATTGAGACCAAACTGCAGAAGCTGGTGACCCGGGTCTACGGCGGCAAGGGTGTGACCTATTCGCGCGCCGCCGAGAAGCGGCTGAAGTGGGCGACCGATCACGGGTACGGCAAACTGCCGGTGTGCGTGGCGAAGACGCAAATGAGCCTCAGCGACGACGCTCGCCTGGTGGGCGCGCCGTCGGGGTTCGATTTGCACGTGCGCGAGCTGCAGGTGTCCGCCGGCGCGGGATTCGTGGTCGCGGTCTGCGGCGACATCATGCTGATGCCGGGCATGGGCAAGACGCCCGCCGCGATGCGGATCGACATCACGGATGAGGGTGTGATCACCGGGCTGAACTGAGCGGGCAGTCAGCAGTTGGCAGTCAGGAGTCGGCAGTTGCTCTCCTAACGGCTAGTTGCTAGCTGCTAACTCCTGACTCCTGTCTCTCCAGCATCCCCCGCACCTTCGCGTGAATCTCATCGCGGATGCGCCGGACGACTTCGATGTCTTGGCCGGCGGGGTCGTCGAGGCCCCAGTCGTCCGTCACCAGGAACTTGGTCGGGCAAGCTTCGGCGTCCACTCCGCAGCCCATCGAGACGACATGCTCCGCCCAGGCGACGAGTTCGGGCGTGAGCAGTTTGGGCTCTTGCGAACTCATGTCGATCCCCAGTTCGGCCATCGCGGCGACCGCGACGGGATTGAGGGTTCCCGCACCGAAGGTTCCGGCGGACTTGGCCTCCCCGCGCCCCTCCGCGAGATGGTTGAAGAACGCCTCGGCCATCTGTGACCGGCCGGCGTTGTGGACACAGACGAAGAGGACACGCACCTAAGGATTGTGACGCGTGGAATCTGAGGATTGCAGATTTTAGATTTCACGACGTGCATCACCCCATCCCGGTTCGCTTCGCTCACCGTCCTTCCCCTGCCAGATAGCGTAAGAGGAAGTCAAGCGCTCAGTTCGATGTTCTTCTCCCAAGGGGTGTTTCTCTGCACGACGGCGATGGCTCTTCGTGCGAGTTTGTGCATCACGGCGCAGATGATGGTGAGATGGTGT
>JADZEW010000004.1 GCA_020850325.1 Methanoregulaceae archaeon | reverse complement strand
GGCAGCCTGAAGTCCGAGATGATCGCGTCGAACGAGCGCTCGGCCTCGGCGGCCAGCGCCAGCGCCTCCTCGCCGCTGGCCACCGCGTCGACCAGAACGCCCCACTGCTGCAGCATCTGGCCGAGCGCATCGCGCATCGAGTCGTCGTCCTCGATGAACAGCACATAGGCGCCAGCAAGGGCCTCGACAGACGGCGCCGCAGCGGCTCCCTGCGCGGCGACTCCCTCACCCTGCTCCACTTCGCTGCGACTCGCCGGCGCCGCCGCCACGTAACGCACCACGGGCATCTCGCAGTGCCGGGCGCTCAGCGCCGAAACAGGGTCGAGCGAATTCGGCATCCGCCCGGGCGCGTGTGCGAACACATCCGCCTGCGCGACGCCGTCGGCGTGCGCGACTGCGTCCACCTTCACGACACGATCCGACGGTCCGCGCCGAGGCAGAGTGCCGGGTGCCGACGCCTTGCGGGAAGCCGCGGCACGCGATCCCTGCGCTGCGCTCGCGGGCATCGACAGCCTGAACCGGGTGCCGATCCCGAGCCACGAATCGAACTGGAGCGAGTGCCCGGGCAGACGTGTGACGGCCTCGCGAACGATCGACAGGCCCAGCCCGTGTCCGTGCTCGGGGTTGCGGGCGTGGTTGGCAACCTGGAAGTACTCATCGAACATGCGGCGCTGGTCCGCCGGCGCGACCCCGATTCCGTTGTCGCGCACCTCGATCAGGAGGCCGCCACCCGAACGCCGGACGCGCACCAGTACCCACGCGGCCCGCTCGCCAGACGAGAACTTCAACGCGTTACCCGTGAGATTCGACAGGATGTCCCAGAGCCGGTTCTCGTTGCTCAGGGCGAACTGGCGCCCGCTGCGCGGTCGGCGCACGACGAGACGGACTCCACGCCGCGCCGCCTCGGCCGCGTAGACATTGTCGAGACGCTCGAGCACGCTGCGCAGATCGGTGGGTCCCACCGGCAACGGTGCGTCGCGATCGCGCAAGCCGCCGAGTTCCGAGAGTCGGTCCAGGTTTCCGCTCAGCGCGGAAACACAGGCATCGAGCCGCTCGACTGTTCCCGCCAGGCCGGCAGGTTCCAGCACTTCGTTGCGTGTACGCAACAGTTGTGCATAGAGTGCGAGACTGGCCAACGGTTGACGCAAATCGTGACTGACTGCAGCCAGCACCCGCATCTTGGCAGCGTCGGCATCGGCCGCGTTGCGCGCCATCTCCTCGAGCGACCGGGTGGCCTCGGCCAGCTTCCTCGAACTCCAGAAGAGCGCCCGCTCGCGCCGTTCGATCTCGACGGACATGATCCAGCCCGTGAGGTTGGCCACCCCGAGATAGATGCCCAGCGCGACGACGTGGTCGTCACCTTGGAGCGATGATCCAACCAGTGTAAGTAGGGATGCAGGAACGCACGCACCTGCAACGATGGTGACAGGTAACCGAGTGAATCCGTAGCACAGCCAGCATGTCAGTGCCATCGCAACAGGGAATCGATTGAGAGCAAGGCCTCCCGAGTCCAGAGGGAGAAGCCCCATGGAGCCCACAACGAGACAGGCTCCCGCCATTGGCAATCCGACGCTGACGCGGAACGACCGTATCGCCGCTCCTTCACGGAAGTGTAGGTAGAGGGCGACCGCAGCCAGAAACACAAACAGAACGAGCCGAACAGATTGGCGCGAAACGGATGCTTGATTAACCGCTGGAGCGATCGCGAGCACGAGCCAAAACGCGAACGCCATCATGGCGGCCAGGACGAAGGCAATCTTCGCCAGTCGCAAGCCTGAATGTCGAAATTCCGCGAGAAACTCGGATTCCGCAACGTGCTCCGCAAACCGCGCCGGCACCCTCACTGCGCCCCACATATGGCACCTTGTCCGCGATGCAGGTAAGCCATGGCTGTACGAACACTACAAGTCCGGTGCCTGCCAATGTCGTGCAGTCTGATAGGCCAACCAAATCAAGACCGCTATGAACGCGACTTCGGCAGAGGTCGTTCATCAGATGCCTCGAATCATATGTCATTTGTATCTGCTCGCCGACAGGCCCGCGGACCTAGGGCGTGTTAACACTAATTGATCGGGTAACGTCGATGAGCGACACTGCTTGTCATGGAAATCACCCCCGAGCAATTCGCACGTATCGAGCATTGTCTGCCAAGGCAGCGCGGCAACGTCAGCATGAGCAACCGGCAGGTGATCAACGCCATGCTGTACGTGGCCGAACACGGCTGCAAGTGGCGAGGCCTGCCCAAGCGGTTTGGCAACTGGCACACGATCTACACCCGCATGCGCCGCTGGACCAGGGCGGGCGTGCTCGACAGGATGTTCGAGGAATTGCAGCGCGAGCAGGTGGTGCGCATCAAGATCGAGGCGGTGTCGATCGACAGCACGAGCGTCAAGGTGCATCCCGATGGCACAGGGGCTCTAAAAAAAACGGTGCGCAAGCCATCGGCAAGTCACGAGGCGGATGGAACGCCAAGGTTCATATGGTTGCCGCGGATGCTCGAACGGCCGTGACGTTCTGCCTGTCGCCCGGCCAGGCCCACGATGCGCCCGAGGGCAGGCGATTGCTCCAAGCGCTGGGGCCAACGAATCGACCGGTTCACTTGATCATGGATCGCGCCTACGAAGGCAACGAGACACGGCAGTTGGCGCTGGAACTGGGTTTCATCCCGGTTGTGCCGCCGGTGAAGACGCGACTCGATCCGTGGGAGTACGACCGGGAAATGTACAAGCGCCGAAACGAGGTCGAACGGTTGTTCCGGCGACTGAAGGGTTACCGGCGCATCTTCTCGCGCTTCGAGAAGCTGTACGCGATGTTCCTCGGCTTCCTGAGCTTCGTGCTCGTAGCCGACGGGCTTCGTGGTTTGTGTTAACACGCCCTAGTCCGTCCGACCTAACGCCGCCGTGTTCTGGACTACGACGATGCCAGCGACGCTGTATCGGCCGCTCGATCTACACGACAGGAACTCCAATCACCCTTGGCGTAGCCGGAATCCCGTTTATCCGCCTCTGCCTCGGGGTTGCCCACATGCTTTGGACCGATGCGAATACCTCGATATCGGGGTGATGCACGGCAAACATGAAGGCGTAAAGGGGGTGATTGGACGCCCGCCACCGGCCCTCCACCGAGGCAATGTCCATGCACAAGAGCCTGAAATATCCGTCACTCTGCGCGGGATAACGAATCAGCGTCTTTGTCGCGAACACTTCCTCGAAACCCAAGCGCGTGTAGTCCCTATCAACTGGAGGCTTCGCGGTAACCATCATGAAGTCAATCTGCATCGCGAAACAATAACGGTAGAGGGCCTTGAACAGCGCCAGCTTGACCAACCGACTCGCCGCTCCAGCGCGGACACTTAGGCGCCGAACCTCAGCAAGCGCCTTCCCGTGAAAGCGCTCCGGCAGAGGCAGGGCAGTCTCGAACTCAATCGGCTTGAAAAGATTGGTTTCAATGCGCAGAGATCCCTCTGGCGAACCCGTCAATTTGTTCTCGGCGAGAAGGACGACGTTTCCTCGCTGTCGATCCTCCAATTCTGCTTCGGCGAGGCGCCCACGAAGGAGGGGGTAGTGCCGACTGAACGCGTCCGCGCGCACCAAAATCGCTTTTCGAAGATGCTCCTCAGTTCGAACCACGCGAACCGACACTGGCAGACCTTCACCGAGAGACTCGCTCCGAAAGACTTGGCTGGAAGGGCGATCGCTGCCGAATTCCTCATCCGGCATGGAGAACACTGTCGTGCCATCTCCCGGGGATCCGCCCCGTTCCAGCATAGTCCAGAACTTTCGGTCATCATCAAGAGTGTGCATGCTTCCCCAACCTCCGCCGCTACTCGATATTCGAATGTACAAAGATCTGCCTTATGCCGCGTGAGGCAATTGCAGATTCGTGGCCGGACAACAACACCTCTGGTTACCTCGTATCTTCCACTTGTCGGAAGCCTCTGCTTCTCACTGTGGCGTCGGCATCTATCCTGCTAGCAGTCTCCGACCACCAACCTCGAGCGCCAAGTGTCGTTTCGACTGCCACGGCCGCCTGGATTGCATAGGGTCCAACGGCTCAGGCCGACCGGATTCTTTTCTGTCGCCAGAACAGCCGCGGGGCTTCTTCTATGCGTCGCGACCATCGTCCTCCTCGCGCCGCCCCAAACCGACCGGTCCTCCACCAGCCTCGACACGGTCATTCCCCTGGATGTTGTGCCAACTGAAGCGGTCCCCGTGCAGGATCCGGCTCAAGCGGCTGCCTGGGTCGAAAAGGCCGCACGAGGCAACAATAAGACGCTGAATGGGCTCTTGGCGGGGCGAGACATCTGGTTGCGTTTCTCCGTCCCGGGTGACAAGTCGGTCCGAACTGCCGTTTCCCCGCACTTCGAACTATTCCGGATCCGCAACGGAGACTTCTGGAGAGTCGATCGTGAGGCTTCCGGCCACGTGAGCGTTGTCCAAGTCCCTTGGATCCAGGCTGGGGACGGGGTTCTGCTGGCCCCCCTTGAACGAGCTGCAGAGTCGATCGAGATTCTCGGCCGTGTGCGTCCAGCCGAATTTGGCCGATCGAAACTGCGCCTGCTCAGCCCCACTGCGCTTAAGCGCAACGCAGAGCGCTTCGCACTCGTCGGCGGCATTCTCTATGGATCCATGCTGGTCTTGGCCGCCTTTGGCTTCGCTATCGCTGTGTTCAACCGAGACCCCACGTTCTTCGTATTCTCCGCATGGTTGCTCACCAGTCTCCGGGTTGCTGCACACAACGGTGGCTGGGACCTAACCTGGCTCGAAATACATCTCGACGGAAGTCTCGAACGGGCTTTCCTTCGAACTACTTTGGCCCTGCATGTCGCATTCTCTCTTGCGCTGTTTCACTCTCTCTTCACTGGAGAACTGCGCAGGCTTGGCGCAGCAGAACCGATTCGAGCGTTTGTGTGGGCGCTCTTCGGCCTAAGTGCCGTCGCCTTTGCCTTCACATCGCCATCACTGATGGCTGTCATTTGGATCGCCAGCATCGCGTGCATTCTGGCCATCACGATTGTTGTAAGCGTAATACTCTTTCGTTACCCGTCGCCATTGGCTGCCTGGTACACACTTTCTTGGGGGTTGATTGCGGCAGGTCAGACTGGCCAATTGGCCTATTCGACGGGATGGATAGATGCCCTACCGTTCCTGATGAACAGCCAAGTGAGTGCAATTGCTTCAGCCTTTGTGATGTCGATAGCACTCGCGGAAAGGCTGCGTAGTGAGAGAGCGGCAAAGCTTCAAGCACAGTCGAGTGCACTCGCTGTTCTCCGTCGGTTCCGCGAGAACTACAACGCAATGCCAGTCGGCATCTTTTCGATGAAACTGGACGGAACCATCATCGAACACAACCCGGCCTTCGGGGAGATGTTCAACGACGGCGGAGGGCACCATTCGAAGTTCGGATCGAGTTGGGCCGACCTCACGAGTCCCGAAGCCCTGAAGGCGGTCAAGGAGTTGACGGCCAGCAACCGGATGATGGACACCGAGCTCGTGATCGTTCGCCCAGACGGCAAGCGGCGCTGGGTCCACGTCCGGGCGGTGCGCAAGACCGATCGCTATGAAGGGTGGATCGAGGACATCACCGCGCGCAAGGATGCGGAAGGCCAGCTCAAATTCCTGGTCGACCATGATTCGTTGACCGGTCTGCTTAACCGGCGCGGCTTCGAACTGCACCTGCTGAAGGCCATCGGCTCCTCCGGAGACCGTCCCGTGTGCCTGGCCTACGTCGACCTCGACCGCTTCAAGCTGGTGAACGACCTCTTCGGGCACGCCGCCGGCGACCAGATCCTGCGCCAGATGGCAACCCGCGTACGCGAAGTGATCAGGCCGCCGCACGTAGCTGCACGGGTCGGCGGTGACGAACTGGTAGTGATCATGGACGGTCTTTCGCTCGAGGCCGCGCGCATCCTGTGCGAGAAGCTGCGCGGCGACCTGAGCGACCGTGCGTACCAGTACCAGGACAAGGCGTTCAACGTCACGGCGAGCATCGGCGTGATCCGGATCCTCGACGACATGCGCCCTGCCGATGCGCTCACCGCGAGCGACCGGGCGTGCCGGGAGGCGAAGGCATCCGGAGGCGCAACCGTCGTCACTTACGACGCAACCAGCGCCGCGCTGGTCGACTATCTCGACGAGATCAAGCTCGTCGCAGGCATGAAGGAGCGCCTGCCGGTCGAGAATTTCTTCATGCAGTTGCAGCCGATCGTCTCGCTGCGCAATCCGGAGTCGACCCTCTGCTACGAGACCTTGATCC
>JADZEW010000003.1 GCA_020850325.1 Methanoregulaceae archaeon | reverse complement strand
GTTGAAGACGCCGTCAAGAACATCCTCGGCGGCAACGCTTCCGATCCCACGCCACCCGTCCCCGATCCCACAGCCAACGACCCCGTCGGAACCGGCACGAACGGCTCTGGCGGCGGTAGCAACGGGACCGGTCCGGGCCGAAACGGCACGGGGCCGGGCATCGGTGGTGGCGGCTCCGGTTCACCTAAGCCAGGCGTTGGGACCCAGGACGGCACCAAGAAGCAAGGCGGCGCCGGTGCTGGGGACGGAGGCGGCGGCCCTGGGCCCCACAAGCCGAACCGGCGGACGCCCGGCAGCGCCGGCGGACGACCGTTCATCTCGTACCTCGGTGTGCATCCAACCGATGAGGAGCCCGATCCGGACGGCCTTGACCATCAGAAGCGGATGAGTCTGGAGGCCAAGGCCATCGACTTCATCCGCAAACTCGAGCCGACCCTGCAACCGACGCGCGCGGGTAACAAGGGCTACGACCTCTTCGAGCCCGGGCCCGATGACCAGCCGGTCCGCTGGGTCGAGGTCAAGGCAATGACCGGCGGGCTTGAGGATCGGCCGGTGGGCATCTCCATCGACCAGTTCGAGTGCGCCCAAGATCATGGCGAGGCGTTCTGGCTCTATGTCGTGGAGCGCGCCGCGTCCGATTCGCCGCGGTTGGTGAAGATCCAGGATCCGGCAGGCCTGGCGCGGACCTTCACCTTCGACCGCGGCTGGCTAAACGTCGCGGAGATCGTTGACTCTGATACGCTCTCGTCCGACCAATCCCAGGAAGAGGCATAACGCGCATGGCGAAGATCGACCTGACCAAGACGGAGCTGGTGTGGCCCGGCAAGTACAACGAGGACGGCACGCTCAAGGAGGTGCCCCGGGTCAGCCTGCCGTTCCAGGTCATCGAGACTGTGAACGAGAGTCGTGCCACGCGCCAGGTGGCTCAGACGACCGGGGCGAGCCTGTTCAACACATACGAGGGGAAGGAGGGCGATTCCTTCGAGGCGGGATGGAAGAACAAGCTGATCTGGGGCGACAACGCGCTAGTGATGGGGTCCCTTCTCGCCAAATTTGCTGGCAAGCTCAACCTGGTCTACATCGATCCGCCGTTTGCAACCGGATCCGATTTTTCGTTCACAGCGCCGATTGGCGAGTCCGGTGAAGAAGCTCACAAGGAAGCTTCGGCGATCGAAGAGAAGGCGTATCGCGATACTTGGGGGGCCGGGACGGAGTCATACCTCCGGATGATCTCCGATCGGCTGCGGCTGATCCATGATCTTCTGTCGCCATCGGGCGCAATGTTCCTGCACTGCGACTGGCACGTTGGACATCTGCTACGAGCTGCCGCCGATGAGGTGTTTGGACCCGCGAACTTCTTGAACGAGATAGTCTGGTACTACTACAACAAGTTCCAAGGCAACGTCAATCGTTTTGCGTCAAATCATGATGTGGTATTCTGGTAAAGGAAAAGCGAGTCGTACACTTTTGAGCCGCAGATAGAGAAGCGACCGGAAGGTACCGTCAAGCAGCTTGTGCGACGTTGGGACAAGGAGAAGGAAGCGATCGTCAACGCGAAGGGCCCTGACGGCAAGGTGCTGTATCGGGAGACCGATGAGCGGACCGTGGATGACGTTTGGCGAATCTCCATGCTGCAGCCAGCAGACCGCACAGAGAACTGCGGGTTCCCAACCCAGAAACCAGAAACGCTGCTTGAACGCATCATCCGAGCGACAACAAAGCCCGACGATCTTGTCGCCGACTTTTTCTGTGGCTCGGGAACAACGTTAGCCGTCGCCGAAAGACTTGGCCGACGGTGGATTGGTTGTGATCTGGGCCGGTGGGGTATCCATGTCACGCGCAAGCGGCTTCTCGGGATCGAGGGGTGCAGGCCGTTCGAAGTCTTGAATCTTGGTAGATATGAGCGGCAATACTGGCAGGGCGTGACGTTTGGAGAGACCAGGGATAAACCCCTCGCCGAGAGGGCGCTGTACGAGTACCTCGCGTTCATCCTCAAGCTGTATGGTGCCCAGCCGGTCGCTGGCATGACGCACCTTCACGGCAAGAAAGGCAAGGCGATGGTGCACATCGGCGCCGTCGACGCGCCGGTGACCATTGCCGAGATCGACGTCGCGGTGGACGAATGCGCCAAACTCAAGCAGGGCGAACTCCATGTGCTCGGCTGGGAGTGGGAGATGGGCTTGTATGACCTGATGGTCGAGGCGGCCAAGAAGAGGAACGTGAAGCTCCTTCTGCTCCAGATTCCACGCGAGGTCATGGAGCAGCAGGCCGCGGCCAAGGGTGATGTCCGGTTCTTCGAACTGGCGTACCTGGAGGTCAAGGTCGAGAAGCCCAAGAAGCTCACCGCCGGCGTGACGCTGAAAGACTTTGTGATCCCCAATACGGAACTGATCCCCGAGGAGGTGCGGTCCAAGGTCAAGAAATGGTCGGACTACATCGACTATTGGGCCGTGGACTGGGACTTCCGCAGTGACACGTTCATGCAGGGCTGGGTGGCGTACCGCACGCGGAAGGAGCGAAAACTCCCGCTGACGTCGGATGCCCACCTGTACGAAAAGCCGGGCAAGTATCGCATCCTCGTCAAGGTGATCGACATCTTCGGCAACGACACCTCGCAGGCCTTCGATGTGGAGGTGAAGTAGCCATGGCGCGTTCGGTCATCGACTATGACAAGGAACTGCCGGAGATTCCCGGCCGCCGACCGTGGGAGAAGCCCACGTCGTTCCTGGTGAAGGACAAGAACTCGCCCAGCGGCTGGCGTGAGGATACCTCGGGACGCCGAGTGAGCCGGTTGCTGCTCGTCCCCAAGATCCGCGCCGCGGTGGACAAGTGGCGGGCGGACGGGTACCCCGGCGCGTCGGACGTGACTCGCCGGCTGTTCGAGTACTGGTTCGAGGAAGACCACGACATCCCTGAGTTCGGTGGTGTCGTTCGCTACCACGTCTGCCAGCGCGAGGCGATCGAGACTTTTGTGTGGCTGGCGGAGATCGCCGGGGGCGGCGATGCCGAGGCGCTCATCAAGGCGCACGCCACGGTGTTCCAGAAGGACCTGCTTTCGAAGAACATCGAGTTTCAGACGACGATGAGCGGGCAGCGGCAGATCCGTCGCTACGTGCCCGAGCTGGACAAGGAAGGCATCCAGGACCTGCCGCCAGCGAAACTCCGCCGGTTGGCGTTCAAGATGGCGACCGGCTCCGGCAAGACGTGGGTAATGGCGATGGCAATGGTCTGGGCCCGCTTCCACAAGCAGCGCGTGCCCGGCTCGGAGATGTCCACGAACTTCCTGCTCGTGGCGCCGAACGTCATCGTGTATCAACGCCTGGAAAAGGACTTCGCCAGCAACCGCATTTTCTACGAGATCCCATTGATCCCGCCGGAGTGGAAGGGGGCATTTTCGCAGAAGGTGATCCTCCGCGGTGAGGCGACCGAGCCGGATCCTTCGGGCAACCTCTTCCTAACCAACGTTCAGCAGTTGTACGAGTCCCGCGACCAGCAGTGGACGCCGCAGAACGCGATCGATGCACTGCTGGGGCCCAAGCCAGCCCAGGACCTGGCCTCTGCGAACCAGCGCTCGATGCTGGAACGGGTGCGCATGCTCAAGGACCTAATCGTCTTCAACGACGAGGCCCACCATGTACACGACGAGGATCTGGCCTGGAGCCAGTCGCTGCTGAGCATCCACAACGCTCTGCCGAATGGGCTGTCGGCGTGGCTGGACTTCTCGGCTACCCCAAAGGATCAGAACGGGATGTACTTCCCGTGGACCATCTGCGACTACCCGCTGGCGCAGGCGGTCGAGGATCGGATCGTCAAGGCTCCGCTGATCGTCAACAAAGAGGATGACCCGAAACAGCCGAAAGACGACCCCGAGAACGTGAACGCGGACAACGTCGCCGAGAAGTACGGCTACTGGATTCGCGCAGCCGTCCACCGGTGGAAGGAGCACGAGAAGGTCTACAAGAAGCTCGCCACCAAGCCGGTGCTCTTCATCATGATGGAGAAGAACCCGTACGCGGACGCCGTGGGTGGGTATCTCGTCAAAACCAAGGAGTTCGGGTTCAAGGAGTCCGAGGTGCTGGTCATCCACACGGATTCCGAGGGCGAGATCACCAAGAAAGACCTGGAGATGGCACGCGAAGCCGCGCGCGACATCGACAAGGCCGAGAGCAAGGTCAAAGTCATCGTCAGCGTGATGATGCTGCGCGAGGGCTGGGACGTTCGGAACGTGACGGTGGTGCTTGGCCTTCGGCCCTTCACGGCGAAGGCGGAGATCTTGCCTGAGCAAGTCATTGGCCGCGGGCTGCGATTGATGACCAAGGTGAGCCCGGATCGAACGCAGACCCTTGAGGTGCTCGGCACGCGGAACCTGCTGAGTGTTCTGCGAGATCAACTGGAGGCTGAGGGCGTCGGCATCGGGAGCACAAAGACGGACCCGCCGCCCCCGGTCATCGTCGCGCCGCTTCAAGAACGGTTGGCGTACGACATCACCATCCCGATCACCAAACCGAGCCTAGTGCACGACATCCGCAAGGTGGGCGACTTGAAGGTCGACGAATTGGATGCGGTGTTCAATGGCACCGACCTGGCGGAGTTCTACCGGGTCAAACTCACGCTGGAGTTCGCGACCACCGAGACACAGATCCACGAGGCCGAAAGCGGGGCCGACGATCTGCCGACCTCGCAGGAGTTGCTCGCGAGCATCACCAACAAGGTCATAGATCGGGCGAAGCTGCCGAACCAGTTCGCGACGATGTACCCCGCCGTGAAGGCCTACACCGTGCGTCGTTGCTTCGGGCGTGAGATTGACGTCGAAGTGGACACGATCCGCTCGCATCTATCTCGGCCTGAGATGCAGGAGGGAATCGCGAAGTACCTCGCGAGGAAGATCTCCGAGCTCACGATAGAGCGCAAGAGCATCGAGTTTGACCGGGCCGATTTCCGCCTATCGGAAACCAAGCCGTTCAGCTGGCGCCGAAATCTGCCGCCGCTGGAGGCGAAGAAAACCGTCTTCAACTACGTAGCGACGTACAACGACTTCGAGCGCCGGTTTGCGGAGTTCTTGGATACGAAGGCGACCGACGTTGTTCGATTCGCATCGTTGGGCACGACGGAGCAGGGTGAGTCAGGGACGCAGTTCCGAGTGGATTACCTCAAGCCCAGCGGTGCGATCGGGTTTTATCACCCGGACTGGGTCGTCGTACAGAAGACCGGGGCCGGCGAGGTGAACTGGATCATCGAGACTAAGGGTCGCGTGTGGGAGAGCACCGTCGCAAAGGACGAGGCCATACAGGAGTGGTGCCGACGAGTCTCTGCGGCAACCGGCAAGACTTGGCGTTACTGTCGAGTGAATCAGGCGGAGTTCAAGGGCAATGCTCGTAGCCTCGAGGAAGTCGTCACTGATCTGGGGCGCAAGAAGTGAATCCCCTATGTAGGGGGCGCGATTCCGGGTGCGCCATGCTGGGAATGGTGCCGACAGACGTGGGCGGGCATCTGCAGGCTCAAGAGCATCGCGGACGGATAGCCCGCCACGCCGTCCGTTGTTTCTTCCATGAGCTCAGGGCCGCAATCGGACGCAGGTCTCGCTCCGTGAGCCGGTCGCGGCCGCTCGCCACAAGCGGCAAGTCCAGAATCTCCTCCTGAATATCCGGCGCGAGATGCAACAGATTCATGATCTGAGTCATCCGCGGCTGGGTCACCTGGCACAGGTGCGCGAGCTCGGACAGGTCCGCCACGACTCCCCGTCGCAGGAGGCCGTCGTATTTGATCGCCAACGCCATCAGGCGGGCCGCGCGGGGCACTCGGCCCGGCAGGGACTCGCTGGGGGCCTCGGGGCCGACCACGAAGCGCTTGCGGCGGGCCTTCACGGCAAAGTGGATGGTTCTCACGACGGTCGTCACGCGGCTTCCTCCAGTTTGCGGCGGCACAACGCCGCGATTCCCGTCGCCCGGAACGTGACGGCGATACTGGCGTTTGCCGGGTCGTATTCGATCTTTGAGAACAGGAGTTTCAACACCCGCGCTTGTTCGCGGGGCGACAACTGCGCCCAGACGGCGTCGAACTCGTTAAGCGCCCGCCGGGCCTCGTCGCGGGATATGGCCCTGCTCCCGATTAGGCCCAAGCGTGCCTCGACCTCAGCAAGGCGGGCGCGTGCGCCGCTGACCCGCTCGTGGGCGGCGGCCAGCCGAGCGGTGGTGGCGGTGCTCCCGCTCCGGTCCGCCACCAGTTCCCGCAGCTCCTGCTCCAAGCGGCCGAGCGAGGCGTGGATCGACGCCCGCTCCGTCTTGAGCGCCGCAAGTTCCTCGTCAACGTTCACCCGGGCCTCGGCGAGGATTCGGTCCAGCAGCGCCCGGTCGTTGCCGAGGGTGCGGATCTCGTCGATCACGAGCTTCTCGATCTCCAGACCGGGCAACGTTGCCGCCGCGCACGTGCGGGCCCCGTTCTTGATGGCGTGCAGGCATCGGTAATAGCGGTAGTACCGGCCCTTCTTGCCGTAGAAGGTGTGAATCATGGCGCAGTCGCAGTGTTTGCACCGCAGCAGGCCACGGAGTAGCGCCCCGTATTTGTTCCGCACTTCCGCGCCGCCGGTGCGGCCATTCTCCATGAGCTGCTGGCGGACGCGCTCGAACAGGGCTGGATCGACGATCGCCTCGTGCTCGCCGTCGTAGGTGTTGCCCCGGTGGACGATCTTGCCCGTCAGAAGCGGGTTGGTCAGAAGAACGTGTAGGGTGCCCGTGTTGAAGGGCTGGCCGCCGACGCTAACCCCCTTCTTGGTCACCCGGCGCTTGTTCTTCCACTCCCGGTGCCGGAGTTCAGTGACGGCCCTCTGGAGCGAACCCTTGTCGAGGTAGATCTGGAAGATCGCGCGGACCTTGGCCGCCTCGCGGGGGTTGACGACCAGGCGGGGACTGCCACCGGACCGGTCGACGTCGTAGCCCAGGATGGGCACGCCGCCCGCCCACTTACCCCGGCGCTTCTGGGCGGCAATCTTGTCGCGGATCCGCTCCCCGATGATCTCCCGTTCGAACTGGGCGAACGACAGCAGGATGTGAAGTGTCAGCCGCCCCATCGAGCTCGTGGTGTTGAACTGCTGCGTCACCGAGACGAACGACACGCCTTTGCGGTCGAACGTCTGCATGATGCGGGCGAAGTCCATGAGCGAACGGCTAAGGCGGTCCACTTTGTAGACCACGACGCAATCAACCTTGCCGGCCTCGATGTCCTTCAGCAACTGCTCCAGCGCCGGCCGCTCCATGCTGCCGCCGGAGAAACCGCCGTCGTCGTAGCGGTCCGGAAGGCAGACCCACCCTTCGTTCCGCTGGCTGGCGATGTACGCCTCCGCCGCCTCCCGCTGCGCGTCGAGGGAGTTGAACTCGAGTTCGAGCCCTTCTTCGCTGCTTTTGCGGGTGTAAACCGCGCACCGGATGGGCCCGGGTGCGCCCGCAGCCCGGTCACGCGATGGCGACACGCTGGGAGTTCGACCTCGCTTGGTCATCGGCCACCCCGCAGTCCGAAGAAGCGGTACCCGTTGATGTGCTGGCCCGTCACCTTCTTGGCGATCACCGAGAGCGTGCCGTACCGCTCGCCGTCGAACTCGAAGCCCTCACCGTCCGCGAGCACCATGACCCGGATCGTCCGCCCCTTGTACTGGCGGACGATCGCGGAGCCGGGCGGCGGCAGCCGGGGATCGCGCCGATCCCGCGGGTCGAGCGACCGCACGCAGGTGCGGATCTCGCCGGGCTGCGGCGGGGAGGTGTACGAGCGGGGAGCCATCGTGCGGATCTCGGCGTCGTCGGCGAGTTCGGCCGCCCGCCGCTTGGCTCGCTCGCTTAGGTCGCCCTCAGCGTTGGCCTGAATGCGCCACGCGATTTTGCGGATCAGGTAGGCGCGGTGGCGCGTCCGGCAAGCGTGGCCGTGGAGTTCCTCGTAGCGGTCCACCAAGTCGCTGGTGGTCATCCGCTGAATCTCGCCGAGTTGTCGTTCAATCGCGTCGGGCATGGGGGTTCCTCTTCGCATGGCCCGGAGCCCTAACCCCGGGGCCGTGCGGAGACACTGAGGTCCGCATGCTGCGGAAGTTCAAGTCGAT
>JADZEW010000002.1 GCA_020850325.1 Methanoregulaceae archaeon | reverse complement strand
CCAGCCTCGCGTGTGGCCGAGCTCACGCCCAGGCTATGGAAGCAGCACTTCGCCGCCACTCCGCTGCGCTCGGACTTGCACACGGCGGCGTAGCGGGCAAGGACGTCGGGCAGGCACCGCTTACGTTCATGCGCTTCAAGGCGGAGGGTCGCTATGAGTGATCCTGATCTCGACGAACTGGCCTCTGAGCTTTCTGAATTCGCAGCGACCGAGAGGAAGGGCGGGCGCCCCCCTCAGGAGGAGCGCGTCATTGCCGGTTTTGAGGAAATCCAGCGATTCTTCGTGCAGTATGGTCGCGCTCCGCAGCATGGTGAGGACCACGACATCTTCGAGAGGCTCTACGCGGTACGCCTTGATCGCCTTCGTGTGCTGCCGGAGTGCCGCGCGCTGCTCGCCCCACTGGATCATCAAGGGTTGCTCGGGGGTGCAACCATCGTTGCCGAGCCGACCCCTACCTACAACGTGGATGAGCTGGCTGCTGAACTCGGCGGTGTGGCGGGCACAGCCGACATCACCGTCCTGCGTCATGTCCGCACGAACGCCGAGAAGCGCGCCGCCGAGGAGATCGCACAGCGAACGCCTTGCGCAGACTTCGAGGAGTTCAAACCGCTGTTCGAGCGCGTGCAGCGCGAGATCAAGGACGGCATCCGAGAAACGCATGCCGTCAGCAAGCTGGATGAACTCAGGATCACCGAGATTCAGCAAGGCGAGTTCTTCATCGTCGAAGGTCAACTGGCCTACATCGCACAGGTGGGCGACGAGATCAGAACCAAATACGAGCGACGTGACAGTCGCCTCCGCGTGATCTACGACAACGGTACGGAGAGCGACGTTCTACAACGCTCTTTCCAGCGCGCCCTCTACCGCGATGAGGCAGCGCGACTCGTGACTAACCCCGCCGCCGGGCCGCTGTTCGCTGATAAAGCGGATGACGACGACCAAGAGAGCGGCACCATCTATGTCGTCCGCAGCAAGTCCGACCTCCCCGCCGTCGCGGCGCATCGCGAGGTACTGCACAAGATCGGCGTCACGGGCCGGAGCAATGTTGCCGCACGATTCTCTGGCGCCAAGCTTGATCCGACCTTCTTGCTAGCCGATGTAGAGATCGTCGCCACCTACGACCTCTACAACATCAATCGCGTCAGGCTTGAGAACCTGATTCACCGCGTGTTCGACCCGGCGCGCCTCGACATCGAGATCAAAGATCGCTTCGGCAATCCTGTCGTGCCCCGCGAGTGGTTCCTGGTTCCGTTGTTTGTCGTCGATGAGGCTGTCGAGCGCATCAAGGATGGCTCGATCACGCAGTACATCTACGACCCGAAGGCTGCGCGCCTTGTGAAGACCGCAGCGGCCACCCGCGCATGAGCGGAGAGTTACTCTTCACGGAAGAGGAATGGAACGCTGCGGTTCCGGGCGTGGCGGCAGCCATGCTCGAGTACCTGCGTCCATATCGGACAGCGATTTACGCGCACAAAGAGATAGTGGACGGGAGTGAGTACGGCGAGGGTTGGGGCAGCGGCTCGTATCTCCGTCTCGGCAATAGAGTCTTCGTGCTCACCAACCAGCATGTTGCTTGCGTCAGAAGCGAGGGCGGTAGGCTCGCCTACCAGTTCGACGCACAGGAGGACATCCGGCTGGTCTCGGGAGATCACACCGAGACTCCCTGGCCACTCGATCTCGCTGTATTGCCTGTGGGTATGAGCGGATGGGCCGATTCGAGTAACCAGTCAAAGCCAATCGAGGTAGAGCAAATCGCAGTTGCCCACGATCCGGCACCAACAGAACTTCTCACGTTCACTGGCTTCTCGGGTCAACAAATCTTGTTCCACTACAACACGCTATTCGCCAAGGGGACTTGCTATACCGCCCGCGAGGTTGAGCTGCCTCACGATCAGAGGTTTTCCTCACGGTTCCACTTCGGCATCAACTATCGACCTGACCTTGCCTCGACGGTGGATGGCGGACCAGGATTGCCACTCCCGCCCGGCTTAAGCGGCTCGACAGTCTGGGATACGAAGTTTGTCGCGAGCAGGATCGCAGGCATACCTTGGACGCCTGACCTCGCACGAGTCACGGGAGTGGTGTGGGGCTGGCCATCGGGAAACGCCTGTCTGGTGGCGACACGCGCCGAGTACTTGCGAAGCTTTCTGCTCTCCGTGGCTGCGGCGCAGCCCTGATGGTCGGCTTTAGGCATCTCTGACGCCGCAGACGGCGCAGCGTCGGCTCCTTGGTGGCTCTGTCGTTCTTCTTCCTGTCCTTCTTGAGCAATTGCTCTATGCCGTGAGCCTGGCATGGGCGCGTCCTGTGTCAAAGGGCGAGGCTTCGCTCGTCCTCGCTTCCGCGCTTCGCTTGTGCAGCTCCGGGCGACCCATGACCAGTCCTGCTTGACCCCGTGCCCTTTCCCGTCACGTCGCAACGCTCAATGAAAGGAGAACGACGATGACGACCACCAAGAAACCCGCCTTCATCGCTTATGCCGTAACCGGCGAGGGCAAAGACGCCTTCTGGACCCGCATCGGGTCCGTAT
>JADZEW010000001.1 GCA_020850325.1 Methanoregulaceae archaeon | reverse complement strand
TGGACTGAGCCCAATTGAGTGGACACCTCATCCTACAGTGAGGTTGTCGATATGTCACGCAGATTTGCACGCGAGTGGAAGTTGAAGTTGTGCCGTCAGATCGTTGGCGGCGAGTTGTCTCGTACGAAGGCATGCCGGGATCACGGTTTGAGTGCGGCGATGCTGGAGCGCTGGCTCAAGCAGTTCGCGGTCCACGGCGAGAACTCGTTTCAGGGCCAACCGTGGCGTTCGGCCGTGCTGAGCGCCCAGGACCGGATCGAGCAGCTCGAAGAAGAGCTTCGTCTTGCCAAGCTAGAGGTCTCTCTTGTCAGGAGGATGCTCGACGAAAAAAAGTCTCCGCAGGGGAACGGGCCCAAATGATCGCGGCCCTGCTCCCCGAGTATCCGGATCTCTCGGCAGAGCGGTGCTGCCGCGCTTGCGGCATTGCCCGCTCGACGCTCTACCGCAAGCCCGTGGTTGCAGGTGACGGCGAGATCGTCGAGGCGATCCAGACGCTTCTGGTGCAGTTCCCACGCTACGGATACCGGAGGGTTGCCGCGGCGCTCGGATTGACGGCAAAGCGGGCACGCACGCTGATGCGCAGGCACCGGCTGTCGAGCAACCGTCCCAGACGCAGGCGCTCCTCGACGATTCCAGGAGTCTGGAAAGGCGGAGCCAACCTGCTCAAAGGAAGGGTGCCGGGCCGGGCAGGCGAAGTCCTCGCCGCCGACGTGACCGCGATCCCGCTGGTGGGAGGTCGCTGGGGCTATCTGGCGGTGGTGCTCGATTCGTTCACCAGACAGGTGGTGGGATGGTCGGTTTCGGCCAGGAACGACACGGGGCTCACCCGCGATTGCCTGCTCATGGCGCTCGGCACCGTGCGCGTGCGGCAAGACTGGATCCACCACTCGGACCGCGGCTCGAACTATGTCAGCCACGACTACCGGGATCTGGTGATCCGCAACGGAGGATCGCCGAGCTACTCGGACCCAGCGCGTCCCACCCAGAACGCGCGCGTCGAATCCTTCTTCAAGACCTTCAAACTCGAAGAAGCAGGATGCGACCTGTATGGCGATCTTGAAGAAGCCCGCGAAGCCTTCGCGGACTACTTCAAACTCTACAACTCAAAGCGTCTTCACTCGTCTCTTGGGATGAAGACCCCCGACCAGTTCTCGAAGGAACATGCAATCCTTCAATGACCAAGAGGTGTCTACGAAAAAGGGCTCACTCCAAACCCACCTCGCCTCACTTGCGGGGAGGGGGCTGGTGAGGGGCGCAAAGACAACACCACGAAGGGGGGGGGAGGTTTGCGCCCCGCGGTGGATTGCTCTCCCTCCCCAACCCCTCCCTCTCGCCGGAGCGAAAGGGAGGGGCTTTCCGCGTCACCGACAAGAGCTGAGCCCTCCCGCGTCGGGTCGAACCCACCGACGACCTCAGGGAAGATCAACGTCCTCAACCCGATCACGAGGCGCGAGGGTGGTTCGTACCTCGCATCTGAACGGGCCTTGATTGTCGGATCGGCCCGCCATTGGCGGGAAGGAGACTGCGTCTCCAGCTAACGAGGTAGAGCGTCCTCGTCAGTCACGCCAATGATGGTTCTAAGGATTCATCTAGATGACATCATCCTAGCTTAGCTCTTACCATCCTTCCTTTTCGCTGTGCGAAGGGACCCAACGAAAGCAGTCCATAGTAGATTGACGTCGCGCAACCCATAGACTAGCAACAAGTGCATTAAGAAGAGTGACAGTGCCATTAATGCAGAAGACAGAAACCATCCCAAGGAAAGTCGCGCCGGACCGGTTGGTCCTGGTTCGAGCCAAAAAGGCAACGCTAGGTATAGTGGGCCCCAAATAGCGGGCAGTGGCGATCTGGAATGGCCGTTTGCCTCCCTTCTGCGTAACCATCGCCGGTAGTAGATACCGTAACAGGCATCCAAGCCAAGGAAGATACCCGCCGTTTGCAGTGCGAGAATCATTGAAGTATCCTCTGACCCAAAAGTCCTTTACCGAACTCCCAGCCGCCTGGAGAAGTCAGCGAACTGCCGGGTACGACTATTGTGGTAGCTTCGCCCGGTGGGTTCCCCGCGAGCAGACGATTCAACGGTGTTGGACCGCCTGCCTGAACCCACGGGCTTGGGCCGCCCCAATGGGTAACTGTAACATCACCAGCCTTAGGCACTACTCGCACAACCAAAGCGCCACCTATACCGCCAACCGCGCTACCAAATCCAACACTGTACCAGTCGATATCATCCTGCCAACCGAACGCACATGCCGCCCCTTGTGAGGCAAGACTAGCTCCGCCACCGGCTATAGCTCCAACTCCAACGCTAACTAGCGCACCTTCCAGTGCCATCGCTCCTGCAATCGCAGCAACCCCTAGTCCGATCAAGATTCCAGCTCCTGCTGAAATTCCTCCGATGACAGCACCTTGACCAGCACCTACCAGCGGATCGTGCGGGTTAGTAACGGCTCCAATGATTGCACCGGCTACAATCCCAACCCCGACCCATACAAGGATCGGAAGAATCAAGCCCGTCGGATCAGTGTATTGCACCGGGTCATTGGCACAATACGCATACCAGTTCCGGCCATCCTTGATCGGATCGCGGGTCAGGAACCTGCCCGTCGATGCGTCGTAGTAGCGATGCCCGAGCAGCTTGAGCCCCGAGTCGGAGTCATTCTGGTAGCCCCAGTTGCCGGCGAAGCCGAACGGGTTGGCGGAAGAGCCGGACGAAGACGTCTGATTTCCAAATGCGTCGTATTGCCGCGTGGCGGAAACCGTCTCGCCAGCGCTATACAGCGACGAGTTGGTTCCGAGATAGTCGGCTCCGTAAAACGACGACGTAGATCCTCGCCGTTCCGAAATCCCTGGCGTGAACGAAGCCGAGCCATCGCCCAGCACCGGCGCGGTGACGCCCGCTCCCATGCGGCGGAAGGTCGCCGTCCCCGCCGAGTCGGTCTTGCCCACGCGGGTGTCGAGCCCGTTGTAGGTGAAGCTATTCGTGGAGGCGTTCGGATAGGTGATCCCGGTCACGCGGCTCTCGAAGTCGTAAGTGAAGCTCGTCGTTCCCGCCGAGGTCTGGATGCTCGTGGTGCGACCCGCGCCGTCGTAGCCGAACGTCTTGGTGGCAACGCCCGACACCGACACCTGGGTCAGCTTGTCGCCCGAGTCCACGGAGTACGTCTCGGTCACCCCATTCACCGTCCGCGATGCGCGATTCCCATTCGCATCATACGTATACGACGCCGAATACCCGCTACGGGATTCACTCAGAAGCTGTCCATTCGCGTCGTAGGTGTAGGTGGTCGTCACGCCATCCACGGTCTTTGAGGTCATCCGGCTCGCGTCGTTGAACACGTAGCTCTCCGACGAGAGCGTGGAGTTGTCGCCTTTCTTGTGAACCAGCGACGTTCCTCAAGGGGCGAATGGCAGTAAGTTGAGTATTTGCATTCATCGCATATCGTCAGCACCATTGCGTCGTGACTCAACTTCTAGCGCGGGCCAGATCGAGAAATCACCACGGAGAACGTCGTCCGCGTAACTGTGGAGATACGCTGAAGCCAATTCTGGTATCCAAGGCAAGTCTCGAAGTGCGTTAGAAGCTTCAAGATACGTCTTCAACGCAGCTGGGCTCCGTAGCTGAAGTATCAGTGAAAAATCCGCCATTGGTAGGCTACCATCTTCCGGGCCAATGCGGAGTTGGCCCCAAGTGGCAATTGTGACTCTTGTTACGTCGTTCGTGTAACATAGCGTGCCGGACACATCAGCTTTACAAGTATGATAGCCCATGGCCTTGAGGAGCCGAATGACGCTTGCCGGATAATTAGATCTAGGATAAAGTGTCGGCACATTAATGTCCCATGGAAATGTGATACTGGTGACTAGGCCAGTACATGCCAAGCGGGCTAACGCCAGCATTTGTCAATTCATCAAGCTCCATTGCAAACCAAGCGGAGCGGTTGGGGCGCGATGTGTCGACACCAATAGATACAAACTCCCACCCTTCGGCGATTCTGTCGCGAATCCAGGCTTGGTTATGGAGCATAGAAAATCCCCATTCGTTGTAGCCGAACTGTATTCCTGGGTTATACACGGCTGCATCCAGAGCTCTTGCTGCATCCCTTACGCGTTCCATGTTTTCGCCAATAACGATGACGCCAGGCGAAGCGCCGTCAACAAGTTTTGCAAGTCTACCGACCTTTGCTAAGTCGCCGACGAAGGGCACGATTCCAATCGCAGAGATGCCCGCGTTGGAGTAATCGCCTTCCGCAAGATACCAGAAGGTGTTGATCCCGTCGCAGAACGGCGTCGGATCGAAGATCCCGACCACGTCCAGAACGATGTGCATATACTCGCTGATCAGCGAATTCGTGAAGCCCAGCGGAGGGCCGTAGTTGATATTCCCGTTGTCCGGCATGATCATCTGGGCGACGGATGGGCCGCCGCCGAGCCAGGGTTCATACTCACCACCACCGCCGTGGTTGATGCCACCCGTATCCGGGTCGACATAGCCACCACCCGCACCGACCGGCGTGGTCGAGCTGCCCGTGTGGCCCACGACCCCGAGGAACCAGTCGTAGGAATAGAGATCGGAGAGACTGCCTGAACCGCCCGATACAGCCAGTAGGTCGCCAAACGAACCCCAGTGGAAGAAGGACGACTGCCCACCACGCCGCTCCGAGAGCCCCGGCGTGTACGACGCTGAACCATCGGCAAGGAGCGGCGAACCCGCCGAAGCCCCCGCGCGGCGGTATTCCTCCGACCCACGACCCACCCGCGAGCCGAGGCCGTTGTACACGTAGGTGATGGCCGATGACCCCGGCGGAGTGACGCTGGTCAGCCGGTCTTCGTAGTCAGAGCCGTAGCTCGTCGTGTCCGACCCGGTGACCATTGAGGTCCGCCGGCTGTTGTTGTCATAGCCGAACGTGGTCGAGCCAACCTCAGTAAGCCGCCCACCCGAGTAGGTGTAGTTCTCGGTATTGTTATTGAGCGTCTTCGAGGTTCGACGCCCGCTCGTGTCGTAGGTGTACGAGGCGGAGTAACCCGTTCGCGACTCGGCAAGCAAGTTCCCCGCCGCATCGTAGGTGTAGCTCGTCGTGACGCCGTCGATGGTTCGCGACGTAACCCGCCCGGCGGCGTTGTAGCTGACCGACTCCGAGCGCTGGGGAACGCCAAGGGCGTTCTTGATGACGTTCGAGGTGATGCGACCCCGGTCGTCATAGCCAAACTCGGTGTACAGCCCGTTCTCGAAGTCTTGCCGCGTGATCTGGCCAGTCGCATCGTACGTCCAACTCGTCACCTCGCTGAGCGGATTCTCGATGCTCGTTACCCATGAGGAGGCGTTGTAATTGTAGCTCCTCGTGCCGATGCTCGTGAAGTCGAAGTCGACTTGCTACTCTCGTCGAGGTGAGGGTGGCTAGTGTCGCGGCGCTTTCTTACTGTCTGGATTTGCGCTTTTTGGTTAACTGCGAACTGCGCACGGCAGAATAGGTTAACGCAAGCCCCAAGGTAAGACCAGCGAGGATTA
Source organism: Methanoregulaceae archaeon (assembly GCA_020850325.1). Classification (GTDB taxonomy): domain Bacteria; phylum Armatimonadota; class Fimbriimonadia; order Fimbriimonadales; family Fimbriimonadaceae; genus JANJUB01. Next base: position 418,520 of record JADZEW010000001.1, on the reverse strand, counting down.
TGCCATTATTCTCTTCCGTTGTAAGGTCATTATCAAGTATAACCAGTGCAACGATAAGCGGGATGACGACGGCAGCACCAGCGATCTGGCCAGCGCGCAAAGCTGCAATGGACTCTTTCTCATATTTGCCACGCCGAGCAATACGCAACAAGTAGCGATAGTGTCTAACGTGACATCGATTTGCCAGAACGATGATAGCAAGCCATAGAGTGCCAGCCAATGCAAACACAAAGAAGAGTTTCATCTGGCGTAAAACTGCATCCATTCTCTGGGACCGGGGAATGGCAACTGGATCGCTTCCTGTACGGTATCGATTGCATTTGACGCATCGTCATACACGTTGCCGTGCACTTGCACCCATGTATAAGACTGGCTGAAGGAACCAGTCGGAGTGCCGCCCCCTATCCCTAACGACACTTCAGCAAACAGCGACAACTTCTGTGTACTAGGATCGTGAGAGGCACCTACCGTGCCACCTCCGCCAACTACTTTCTTGATCTCACCCGCTAGTGCAAGCGTGGACGATTTGGAAGGCATCCAACCAGTCGAGGTCAGAGTTTCAAGTGAGAGTCCAAGCTTCGCATCTAAACCGGCCATGGCGCCAATACCAGCGCCCAAATGGACCGTCTCGATAGTTCCGTAATTTCCGGTGATTGGATCAATCCACGCGCTCGCATCAACTGCCCCATGTGCGAGGGTCCCAGTTGCTGATGCTCCGCCGCCGATGTATAGAATGAACAGCCCGTTCGGGTCCACGGCGCGCACCGGTCCATTCCCACAATACGCATACCAGTTCCCTCCATCCTTGATGGGATCGCGGGTTAGAAATCGGCCCGTTGTTGCGTCGTAGTAGCGATGCCCGAGGAGCATCAGCCCCGAGTCGGAGTCGTTCTGGTAGCCCCAGTTCCCTGCAAACCCGAACGGGTTGGCGGATGAGCCGGACGACGACGTCAGATTTCCAAACGCGTCATATTGCCGCGTGGCGGAAACCGTCTCGCCAGAAGAATACAACGACGAGTTTGTACCAAGATAGTCGGCCCCGTAGAACGACGATGTCGAGCCTCGTCTTTCCGAAATCCCTGGCGTAAACGAAGCCGAGCCATCGCCCAGCACCGGCGCGGTCACGCCCGCGCCCATGCGGCGGAAGGTCGCCGTCCCCGCCGAGTCCGTCTTGCCCACGCGGGTGTCGAGCCCATTGTAGGTGAAGCTGTTCGTCGAGCTGTTCGGATACGTGATGCCGGTGACGCGGCTCTCGAAGTCGTAGGTGAAACTCGTCGTCCCCGCCGAGGTCTGGATGCTCGTGGTGCGCCCCGCGCCATCGTAGCCAAATGACTTCATTGTCACCCCAAAGATCTTCACCTCAGTCAGCTTGTCACCCGAGTCAACCGTGTACGTCTCGGTCACCCCATTCACCGTCCGCGATGCGCGATTCCCGTTCGCATCATACGTATACGACGCCGAATACCCGCTCCGGGATTCACTGAGAAGTTGCCCGTTCGCATCGTAGGTATAGGTCGTGGTCACTCCATCTACCGTCTTTGAGGTCATCCGGCTCGCGTCGTTGAACACATAGCTCTCCGACGAGATCGTGGAGTTGTCGCCCTTCTTGTGAACCAGCGACGTCAATCGACCACGATCGTCGTATCCGTAACTCGCGTAGGTGCCGCTGTCCAGGGTCTTCGTGCTCACACGCCCAAGCGTGTCGTAGGCGAACTCTGTGACCTCGCTGAAGCGGTTGGTCAGTTCGTCCAATCGCCCGCCCGCATCGTAGCTGTAGCTGGTCGTGCCGAGCCCGACCTCGATCATCGTCGCGGGTTGGCCGGCGTCATTGTAGGTCCACTCGACGTCGCCTTGGGGTGCTGAGAACTCTTCGAGTTGCGAGGCCGCATCGAACGTCCAGGCTGTCGTGCCCGTGGCATCCACCATCTGCGTTCGGCGACCTGCCGAGTCATAGGTGAACGCCGTGTCCGTGCCGCTCGGATAGTCAACGGTGGTCAGCCGACCTGCATCGTTGTACACGTAGTTGATGGTCTGGCTGACTCCGTTGGTGTAAGCGGACACCTGACCGTTGCCGTTGAACGACCACGACTCCGAAGTGCTGTCCGGCATGGCGAGCGCGGTGACTTCACCCCGGCTGTTTCTCGTGTACGTGCGGGAGTAGTTCCGGCCGTTGGTCACGCCTGTCAACTGGCCGCTCGAGTTGTAGCTGTAGCTCTCGATGTCTCCCCGGGGGTTGGTCACCGTGGCGACCTTGCCTGCCGTGTCGTAGGTGATCGAGGTTGTCTGGCCAATCTCATTGGTCGAGCTCGTCAGCAGACTCTCGAGGTTGTACTCGGCTTCGACCTCCGAATCGTCGGGGTTTGTTACGAGGACCACCCGTCCCAACGGATCGTAGTCGACGCTCGTCGTGTTGTCTCCCGCATCCGTCACCGACGTCACCCGATTGAGGGCGTCGTAGGTGGCTGTTGTGGTGATGTTGCCTGGTTGCGTCACGCTGGTGACGTTGCCATGGGTGTCGTAGCTTCCCGTGGTGGTGCGTTCCAGCGCATCCTCGACCGCCGTCGCTTGGCCGTAGCTGTCATAACCCACCGTCGCCGTCGTGCGGCTCAAGGGGTCGGTCACGGTCAGGAGATTGCCGTTCGAGTCGTAGGTGTAGGTCGTGACCTGGCTGAGCGGGTTCGTGACGGTCAGCGGCTGGCTGAAGCTGTTGTAAGTGAGCGTCGTCGTCTGGCTAAGCGGATTCGTCGATGTCAGCACATTGCCCTTCGTGCCATAGGTGTAGGTCCACACCTTGCCGCGCTTGTCGGTCACGGTCAGCACGTTCTTGCTGGAGTCATAGGTGTAACTCGTGCTGAAGCTCGCGGGGTCAACTTCGGACGCAAGGAGGCCCGACGAATAGTTGTGCACGACGGTCTGGCTGCCGGGGAAGGTGATTGTGGTCGCCGACGTGCCGTAGCTGTAACTCGTCGTCTGTGAGAGCGGGTTCGACCACGAGGCCATGCGCTGCTGGCTGTCGTAGGTGCAAGTCCACGTGTTGCCACGCAGGTCGACCTCGGTGAGGATGTCGTGCGTGGAGTTGTAGGTGAACTCGCGAACCGGATTCTCAGCGTTGATCTCGGGGTAGATGACTTCGACGAGGTCGCCATCATCGTAGGTGAAGCTCCACTCGCGCTCAAGCGGATCGGTGACGGTGTCCACGCGCCCGTTGCCATCGTAGGTGAACTCAAGCACCTTGCCACCCGGATCGGTGACGGTCGACACGCGGCTGTTGCCGTCGCGCCCGATGGTGACTTGGTTCTGGTTGCGGTCGCGGATGTTCGAAAGCAGACCGGCCGACGTGAAGTTAAACTTGATGCCGTTCTTGGTGGTCAAGGTCCAGGTCTGGTCTTGGTTGCGAACGAGCTCCAGGTGCACACCCACCGGAGGCGTAAAAGTGCCGCTGGATTCGGTGAAGGCATAGTCGCTGCCGTCACCGCCGTGGACAATGGCGCTGGAGTTCTGCGTGTAGTCGAGCTTCCACTCGTAGGAGTCCGTCCAGGCGTGACCGAACGTGCCGGTCCAGTCATCGCCGAGCGAACTGTGGCTGAGCACGAGCGAGATGCCGGTCGCCCCGCGGCTCTTCCAGCCCACGATGGGGAGTTGGTACAGGCGATTGCCTGAGTTCGTGTTGACGCTCGAGGAACCCGGACCTGATCCTCCTCCTGAACTTGAGCCGGTGCCTGCACCGCCGCCGTCACCCGAAGAGCCGCCACCCACGCCGGGACCGCCGCCACTACCGCCACCGCCGCCAGGGCCACCGCCCTCGCCGCCGCCTTCACCACCGCCGCCACCACCGCCGCCCATCTGGAAACTCGCTTCGATACTGGCGAGCCAGTTCGCAGGATCGGCAAGGATGTTCTGGTGACGCACGCGGAAGAGGTCATAGAGTGTGCGCTCATTCCACCGTCCGGCCCGGTACACCGGGTCGCGCCGCGGGTTGCTACCCTTGAAGACCGCGGTCGGTAAACGTACGCGACTGTCGTAATCGCTGGGTGATTTCCTCGCTCAACGAGGACACTACTGAGGTGATTCCCAGGGCCGCGGACTGAAAAGCGAGGCTGAAAGCCAGGAAGAGAGCGAGGACCTTGTTCATGAGGACTCCGGTTTCCCGCCATTATAAGAGGTTGTCTGAGGAATTGCAAGAAGAATTTTGAGAATTTTTTAGAATTCTGCGCCGGGGGCCGATTTCGAACCCACGCGAGACGCCCTCGTCGGAGCGAAACGGGGGGCTTCGCGCCGCCCCGAGCTAACCCGTGCCCGCCCAACGCCGTCGGAGTAGAATGCCGCGCATGACCGAGCGGTTGCGGTGGACCATTCTGTTCGTCGCCTGGTTGGGGTGGGTGTTCGACATCATGGACACCGCGCTCTTCAACCTGGCGAAGACCCGCATGCTTACCGACCTGATGGGCGCGGCGGAGTATGCCGAGCGCGGCCCCCAAGTCGAGGGGTTCATCCAGATGGTGTTCATCATCGGGTGGGCGATCGGCGGGCTCGTGTTCGGCATCCTCGCCGACCGGTGGGGGCGCAGCCGCACGATGATCCTCACGATCCTCCTCTACTGCTGCTTCACCGCCCTTACCGCCGCCTGCCAAACCTGGGAGCAAGTCGCCTTCGTTCGCTTCCTGACCGGACTCGGGATCGGCGGCGAGTGGGCTGCAGGGGCGGCGCTGGTTGCCGAGGTTTTTCCCGACAAACGCCGTCCGCTTGCCGCAGCCTTCTTGCAGACCGCCGCCGCGGTAGGACCGGTTCTGGCCGCGACCGCCAATCTCGGCCTGCGCGAGTATTCCTGGCACTGGATGTTCCTCATCGGTCTGGCCCCGGCGGTCGTCACCATCTTCATCCGTATGGTGGTCAAGGAGCCCGAGCGCACCGTCCACGTCGCCGCCGGATCGCTGAAGGAGCTGTTCGGCGAGGGCAGGTGGCGCAAGCACGCGCTGCTCGCGATGGTCATCGGCACGGTCGGCATCGCCGGGGCGGGGAATGCCGCGTACTGGATGCCCAACCTCGTCAAGGCGGCGAGCGAGGGCATGGCGGACACCGTCGTTTCGGCGCGAACCAGCTTCGTCACCTACGCCCAGCACGCGGGCACGCTGCTCGGTGTGTTCCTGTTCCCCTACTTCGCCAAGCGGTTGGGTCGTCGTCCCGCGCTGGCGATCGGGTTCATCGGTGCGCCGACGGTCACCTACTTCGCACTGCGCGGGCAGGTTACGTACGAGAGCCTGATGTGGATCGCGCCGACGATCTCCTGCCTATCCATCGGGTTGACTGCGATCTACGGGCTGTACTTCCCCGAGCTGTTCCCGTCGCGGATTCGGGCCACTGGTGCTGGCTTTGCTTACAATACGGCGCGCATCACCCAGGCGCCGCTGCCTTGGGTCACTGGCATGATCATCGGGGCCGACAAAAGTTCGCCGGCTCACGGCGTGATGCTCGCGGGGCTGGTGTATGTGTTGGGCTTGCTGGCCCTTCCGTTTGCTCCGGAGACGAAGGACAAACCGCTTCCCGAGTGAACTCGTCATACCGCCTTCCGATTCCTTGTAGCCGCCCGATGCCATTGTGCGGGCGATTCCCAAGGTGATCTAAGTGCAGCGCGGGCACAATGGCATCCCGCGGCTACGACCCATCCCGTATCGGAGTTACAGCGTGCCGAGTTCGATCGCGCTGCGGATGTCACGCATGAGCCGGGCATAGAACGCCAAGTTGTGCAGCGTCGCGATCCGTGCCCCCAGCGGCTCCTTCGCTTTGAGCAGATGCCGCACGTACGCCGCGGAATACCGCTCGGTCTGCGGGAACACGTCTCGCTCATTCCACGTGCCGTCGTGTTCCGCCCACTTCTGGTTGAGTGCGTTCACCCGCCCTCCGGAGGTGTACACCGTGTTGTGGCGGGCCATACGGGTGGGCAGCACACAATCGAACAGATCGACCCCGCACCGCACGGCATGAAGGATGTCCTCCGGGTGGCCTACCCCCATCAGATAGCGCGCCTTGTCCGCGGGGAGCTTGGGTGCCGCGAACGCGACGACCGGATACTGCAGTTCCGTCGGCTCGCCAACGCTCACCCCACCGATCGCAAAGCCATCGAAGGGTAGCTCCGAAAGGTAGGCGGCGGATTCGGTGCGTAGGTCTTCGTGAACGCCCCCTTGAACGATGCCGAACACCGCCTGACCCTCGCGTCGCGCGGCCAGATTGCGTGGAGCCCAGCGGTGCGTTTGCTCCATCGCTTTCGCCGCCTCATCGCGGCTGCAAGGATAGGGCGCACACACGTCCAGCGCCATCGAGATGTCCACGCCGAGTCGGCCCTGAATCTGGATGGCGCGCTCCGGGGAGAGGAACATCTCTGAGCCATCGAGATGCGAGCGGAATGCCACGCCCTCGTCGGTGATCTTGCGCATTTTGGAGAGCGACATCACTTGGTAGCCGCCGGAGTCGGTGAGGATGCCACCCTTCCAACTCATGAAATGGTGCAGACCTCCCAGCCGTTCGATACGCTCCGAACCGGGGCGCAGCTCTAAGTGGTAGGTGTTCGAGAGAATGAGCTCGAATCCCAGGGCCTCAAGATCCTCGCTCCCGACGGTCTTGACCGTCGCTTGAGTACCCACGGGCATGAACGCCGGGGTCTCGACGGTGCCGTGAGGCGTGTGCAGCCGTCCGCGGCGCGCCCCCGTCCGCGGGCACACGTGCAGGAGTTCGAATCGGACGCTCAACTACGCCTCGGAGCGCATCTTGATCGCGGCGAGGATGTTCTCGACGTTCTTCACCACGATGCTATAGATGACCTTGCTGACGAGCGGGCCGAGAGTGGGCACGTTGTACTCGTATTCAAGGAACGAGTCGAAGCGGGTGCCGCCGTTCTCTTCCTTGAACTTCCAGGTGCCTTCGAGTTTGTCATAGTCGCCCTGGAGCTGTCGGAACGCGCACACGTGGTTGGCGTCGTCCCAGACATCCTCTTGCCGCCAGCGAACTTTCAGCATGAACTGGGGCACTACGCCGACGTAATCGCTGACCACCCGCGGACCGTCCTCTTCGACGACTGTGAGGGACTTGACGTCCTTCATGAACTCGGGGAAGGACTCATTGTCCTTGGCAATCGCGTACACGCGGTCCAGCGGGGCCTCGATCCAGATCGTTGACTCGACGGTGGGCATCGACCGTGAGTCTACCGCTGTGCAAAGCCCTGGCTGCGCAGGTACTCCAGAAGCACCTCGCGTCCGCCCAAGTGGTGCTCGTCGACTCGGCGCCCCGATCGCGATGACCACGTGACATCGCCCTTCATTCGCTGGGCTTCGTAGAACGCGCGCATCCGCTCGTCATACTCGGCGACCTCTCCGCTCACGTCGAGGCGGTACACCTCGCGGTGCCGCACCGCACGCGGGAGCAGTCGCGGCTTGATGGCGGCGGTCATCGGCTCGGCCGGGTAGCCGAGGCAGAGGCCGAACACGCCGAACGCCCCTGCGGGAAGCTGGAGCACCTCTTGGATCCCAGCCGGATCGTTGCGAAGCGCCCCGATGTAGCAGGAGCCGATCCCCAAATGCTCAGCCGCCGCGACCAGGCGCTCGGCGGCCAAAGCGGCATCGACGATCGCCATGATCAGATACTCGGCGTAGTCCAATCCCAAGCAGGACTCTCCCACGGCCCCGCCCGCTTGGCGAAGTCGGTGATGATCGGCGATGAACGCTAGGAACCACCCCGCAGTGCGGATCTGGTTTTGGTCGGCGCTGAGTTGGGCGATGCGCTCCCGCCGCTCCGGATCGTCGACTTCGACCACCGACCACATCTGCAAGTTGCTGCTGGTGGCCGCGCTTTGGGCCACCGCGATCAGACCCTCGCGGATGGATTCTGGGATCGGCTCCGGACGGAACTTGCGCACCGAGCGATGGGTTAGGAACGCGCCCAGGTCGGGCAGTTCGGGCATGGGGTAGTCGCCATAGCGCTCGGACCAAGCCTCGTCGGCGGGTTCGCGAAAGAGGGAACTCATCGAGTTATCGGAGGGAGCATCCCTGCTCCGACCTCCGTTTCCACCCAGTCCGTGGTGACTCCAATGGACGGATGATACCCCCGCAAGAACGGGCTACACACCGACGGACCAACTCCCGCGTGGCCACGCGGCGACCTCGGCATAGTCGTGGCCGCAGTCGGACAGCCACGTCACCAAGAACACCAGCGGCTCATCGCCCACGTTGGCGACCCGGTGCGCGAACCTCCCTTCGATCATCGCCAGCGAGCCCGGTTCCATTGCGATTCTCTGCTCTGCGCCCGAGCGGTCTCGCAGAAGCAGCACACCCGAGCCGCGCAGGGTGAAACAAGATTCGCCCCGTGTGGGATCGACGTGGAAATGGCCCCGGGTCATGAACGCCTCACCGCCGACGCGGCCGGGATACAGCACCGTGGTGGCGGCGAGGAGGGCGGGTGACCCGGACTCCGGCTCGGGGTAGCCGTGGGTCTCGTACACCACGATGTTCGGATCGAGCGCCGCTAACGCCGCCTGATCCGCGAACAGCCCACCGAGGTCGGCCAGCGTCCTCCGCGCGGTGACGATGCCTGGCCCGTCGATGACGCCCGAGGCAAAGTCGATCATGCTCAAGGTAGCTCTTCCCGCTGTCCGATCGAATACACGCGGCCGTCCTTGGTGACGGTGAAGGCGACCACGTAGCTCTTTCCGTTCGTGGAAACGCGGTAGCGGTGAATCACGTCCGGCTCGCTCTCCTCGCTCTCGAGATAGGCCATCTTGGCGACCTTGGCGAACAGCACCATCCCGCGCAGACTCATTTGGCCCCTTGGCGTGCGCAATCGCGCGGCGAACTCCCCATCGAGCTGATCGTCCTTCACCTCTCCCGCCGCCAAAGCCTGGAGCGTGGCGAGCAGCGTCGCGGTCAGCGTCGGGTTCGGGTCGGGCTTTTCGGCGAGCTTGCGGGGGCGCAGTTCTGGGACATACACCTCGGCAATCTTCTGGGCAATCGAATCCCCGGGCACGTCGAACATGTTCGTCATCAGCACGATCGTGAGATTTGCGGAAGGCACGCGGAAAATGGACGATCCAAAGCCGCCCGTATTGCCGCCGTGGGTGACCATGCGCACTTTGTTCGTCTCGCGAATGAACCAGCCCAAGCCGTAGCCGGTCTTGCGGCCCGTCGGCAAGAGCCCCGCCGTCTGCATGAGGGTGACGGTTTCCGGCTTGAGCAGCTTGCCTTCGCGTAGCGCCCTTTCAAAAGCGGCGAGGTCTTCCGGTGAGTTGATCAGCGACCCATCGCCATAACCGGCGGCAATATCGAGTCCGTTGAACAGAACACCACCCTGCTTCAGGTAGCCCGACACACGGTGGGGAATGATCGGCAGCGGCTCGGCGACAAACGAGCGCTTCAGCCCGATCTTATCGATGATGCGCTCCTTCGTGAGCTCCATGATCGGCTTTCCACCGACCTTCTCTGCGACCAGACCAAGCAGCAGGTAGTTGCTGTTGCTGTACGCGAAGGCGGCCCCGGTGGGGAAGTCGAGGGGGAGCTTGATCATGCCATCGATCCACTCGTCGCGCGTCCATCGGTCGGCAAGTCCCAGGCCGGGAACGAGCGCGTAGTCCTTGAGCCCAGTCGTATGGCCGAGCATGTGACGAAGCGTGATCGCGCTCCACGTTGGGGGCGCCTTCTCGAAGTGCTTCGACAGCGGGTCGTCGAGGCTGAGCTTGCCTTCTTCGACCAGCTGCAGGATGACGACGGCGGTGAACGTCTTGCCGATCGAGCCGGACTCGAAAACGCTGTCGGTGGACATATCGACATCGAGTTCAACGTTGGCCTTGCCATAGACGCTGCGCTTGATGACCTTGTCGTCTTTGGTCACGAGCACACTTGCCCCGGGGATCTGGCGCGCCTTCATCTCGGCTCGAATGAGGTCATCGACCTCATCCGCAAGGGCGAACGTTGGGATCAGGGTCAGGGCAAGCAGGGCGGCTCTCATCGCGCGTACATACCGCGCGGCATCGCTGATCGGTTCCGCGGTTCGACCAAGGTCCCGGCTGAATCTCATAGCTTGCAAACTACCTGGAATGCGGATCGAAGTCTCAGGGCACGAAGTCAAACGGTCTCCAAGTCGCTTCCCGCGGGCCGTATATACTCGCCGTGGGTGAAGATCCTCGTGGTCGAAGATGAGCCAGCCGCCGCTGGGTTCTTAATGCAAGGACTCCGCGAAGAGGGTTTCGCGGTCGACCACGCCGCGAACTCCGCCGATGCCGCTGTCGCGGTGGACGTCCACGAGTACGACTTGATTCTCCTCGACGTTATGATCCCAGGCAAGGATGGTTTCGAACTTTGCGCCCAATGGCGCAAAGGCGGCCTCAGGACTCCGATCTTGTTCCTCACGGCCCGAAGCGAAGTCCGCGACCGGGTCGCCGGCCTCGATCTTGGCGGCGACGACTACCTCATCAAGCCTTATTCGTTCGAGGAACTTCTCGCCCGGGTTCGCATGCTGATCCGACGTGGTGCTAGCGCCTCTGCGACCAGCGTTCTCACCTTCGGCGACCTCGCGATTGACACACGCACCCGCACGGCCCGCCGAGGAGGCGTGGACCTCGACCTGACCGCCAAGGAGTATCAGCTTCTGGAGTTCTTCGCTCACCGAGTCGGTTCATTGGTTACGAGGACCGACCTGTGGGAGCACGTGTGGGAGTCCTACAACGAGCCAGACTCCAATGTGGTCGATGTCTATGTCGGCTACCTTCGCAACAAGCTCGGGCGAAACCCCGATCTGATCAAGACCCGCCGAGGTGCAGGCTATGTCTTCGAACCTGAACCGAAAGCCTAGGGCCACTGTCAACCTGCGCAGGCGCCTGCTCGGGCTTACGATCGGCCTCGCCGCGGCGACCGTACTTCTTTCGGGGTTGGCCGTCTTCACGATCGCCGCTCGTTCCCTTGGGCGGAATCTTGACGCCTCGCTCATCCAGATTGCCAAAACCGAGATCGCGTCGGCCACCGACACCGGAACCCTCCACGTACACGAAACCGGCGCAAGGACCCTCGTGGTCTCGGGCGTGACCGGCTATGAGAAGTTCGTCTGGTTGGAGAACGACCAAGGTCGAATCCTCGCGGCATCGGCCAATGTGCGCGCCTCCCGGTCTATCGTCGGAGTCGACGAAGTCAAGCGGCGGGCACTCAAGGGCGAAACGACGTTTGCTGACGTGGAAATCGACGGGCGACAGGCACGCGCTGTGCTCACCGGTTTTTCGAACACCGACGGCACTCCCGCCGTTGGCGTTGTGTGCATTCCCAGCGGGGTCGTGACCGATGTTGTAACCCAGATCGGCGAGGTGATCGTGCTGGTCGGTCTCGTTTGTATCGCCGCTGTTACTGTGATCGCCTTGCTGCTCACCCGCATCATCTCGGACCCCATCGAGGGGCTTGCCCACCAAGTGAGCACCTTGAATCCGGCCTCCGTTGATACGCCCGCCTCGATCGAGGCGCCTTACGTCGAGATGGCGCCCTTAACGGCGGCATTCAACGGTCTGGTGGAGAGGGTGCAGAACCTGATCGGGGAACGCGAATCGACGATTGCCCGTCAGCGGAGATTCGTGGCCGACACCTCTCACGAACTGCGCACGCCGGTGTCCAACCTCCAAGGCACGCTAGAAGTCGCGCTCCGACGTGAACGCACCGAAGGGGAGTATCGTAAGGCACTTCAAACGTCACTGGGCGAAGTGCACCGCCTGACTCGACTTGTCGAGGATCTGCTCGAATTGGCGAAGTCCGACGAGGCTGCTCTCGAAATCCGAAAGTCGCCCACCCGCATCGATACTCTCCTGCGCGAGTCACTCGACGCTTGCCGGATTGATGGCGTTGATGCCGAGCTTGACGTCCCTGGGGCGCTTGAAGAGAGCGTCGACCCGATCCGCGTGAGGCAAGCGGTGGATAATCTCTTGCGAAACGCATTCCTCCACGCGTCGACCCGAGTGGTGCTCTCAGCACACGCTGAAGAAGGCGCCCTCGTGATAACCGTTTGGAACGATGGGCCTCCGATCTCACCCGAAGATGCCGCTGCGATCTTCGAACGGTTTCACCGACTGGACCATTCGCGCGCTCGAGACACCGGTGGATCCGGGCTAGGACTAGCCATTGTTAAAGCCATCGCCGAGGGGCATGGTGGCTCGGTGTCGATCGCAGGCGACTCAATGGGCACAGCATTCGAACTGCGATTGCCGGCCGACCCGTAGGCCTCCGCATTCTCATCGTCCTCTCATGTTCGGGATTCCAGAATGAACTTGGCGTCGATATCATCGACTCAAGGAATCAAACAAATGGATCGAAAGCGGCTTTTCCTCGTTGCTTTGTCCCCCTTCGTTGTTACCGTAGCGCAAGCCCAGAGTGTCATTTCTTCGACCTTCCACTTAGGCGCTTATGCTGACGCGAACCAGCACTTTGGCGGCTTTCAGCAGGATTTCATCATGCAGTCGCAGGGCGCGACCCTGAACAGTTATTCCGGAACCGTGGGCGTCATTGATAACGACCCTGTGAACTCCGGGAAGTGGCTGAGAGTTCATTCCTCGGCGTCCGCCTCGTGGACCGATGCGGCCAACGGCACAGTCTCCTGGCGGAACATGGGTTGGGAGCACAACACGATCGACTCAAGCGGAGCCAAGCTCAATGGCTTTGTCATCAACGGGCCGGTGTGGTCGTACACGTTCGCCGCGACATCCGATGCCACGTTCTTGATGAACTACGACATTCGCGGATACGGTGACACCTTCGGACTGTGGGGTGCTCGCATCGAGTGGTCCGGCCCGGGGGGGAACCTCGACCTCGTCAATGCGTACGATCCGACCACTCAAGGTACGTTCTTGAGGTCGATCGTCGCGGGCAACACGTACACCGTCGGACTGTTCAACATGGGAAACTACTTCAGTAGCCCCTTGCCCAACACCACCGCCGGGTACATGGACGCCGACTACACGTGGCAGATCGGGCCGGTCCCCGAGCCATCGAGCATGCTCGCCCTCGGTGGACTTCTTGTTATGAGTCTGCGCCGACGCCGAGCCTCCGGAGAAAACTCATGAAGACACTCTTCGGCCTTACCCTTCTCGCCACGGTTGCGACCGCGCACAGTCAACTGACTCTCGACACCTTTGTGTTCGACAACAACCTGTTTGGCGATACCCTTATCGAGTCGGACGGCGGAACGTTCTCGTTCAGCAACTGGCTGAACGTCAGCAACGTCAGCCCAGGTAATCCCGGGTTCCTCACGGGAGCCAGCTTCGACACCGGCATCGCGAACATCGGCATGAGCGGGAACGCGGTCGTCTACACCATCGGTTACAACACTCCGATCGTGAACAACGTGGGTGCCGACCTCGGCATCGTGGTTGCGCGCTACACGGAAGACGACATCACGTTCGCGGTATCGGAGGACGGATCGTCGTTCACCAACCACCACATGTTCACCGCTCAAGAAGCGATCGACACCGGCGTCCACTATCAGTACTTCTATGGTGGCGGCGGACCGTTCGATGCCGAGTTGTTCGTGCAACCGGTCGACCTCAGCGACTTCGGAGTTGCCCTCGGTGGCAGCATTCTTGCAACGCGCGTTACGGGTAGTCCTCAGCTTGACTTGATCAGGGTCGCCGGCTTCGCGGCGGTGCCCGAGCCGGCCACGATCTGGGTCGCCAGCGCGGGTGTCCTCGCCCTTCTCCGGCGCAGACGTCGTGCCTGAAATGAAAAAGCGCATTCTTGTGTGGGACCTCCCGGTGCGGGGGTTCCACCTTCTCTTTGCCGGCGGATTCGCCTCGGCCTACCTCATCGCCAAGTTCCTCGGCGAAGATGCTCCCTCGTTTGCCTTTCACTCGATCATCGGTCTCACCCTCGGTTTGCTTGTGATTCTGAGGGTCGTATGGGGGCTTGTAGGAACTCGTTGGGCTCGCTTTAGCGGCCTAGCCCTTGACCCGCGTGCTCTGCTGTCGTACATGGCGAGCATCGTCGGCGGAAAGGGCCGTCACTATATCGGCCACAATCCAGCCACCAGTGTCACCTTGCTGCTCATGTTTGCGGCCGTGCTTGGCTTGGCTTGGACCGGCATCCAGATGGGTCAAGGCAACGAGAGGCTCAAAGACGTCCACGAACTCCTCGCAAACGGGATGCTCGTTCTTGTGGGACTGCACGTTCTCGGCGTCGCCGTGCACACGTTTCGCCATCGCGATGGCATTATCATGGGGATGGTCGACGGTCGAAAGCCAGGGGACGCGTTCGAAGCGATCGGTGGGCCGGCGTTTGCGGCCGCTGCAGTTGGCTTGATCTTGGTCGGGTACTTCTTCGGCAGTCTGGTTTCAAGTCTTGATACGGCCCGACAGACGGTCCAAGTCCCCCTGTTTGGCACGTTGCTGCAGATCGGCGAGAACGAGGGAAGCGAGGGAGGCGAGGGCCAAGGGAGTGAGGTTGAACACGAGGACTGAGGCGAGCACGAGCTAAGGTTCTAGGTTTTTCTGGTTATGGTCCTCCCTTGCACGGTGCGCCGGAGGGCTCGTCCTGCGACGCACCGTTGCCCAGTTGAATCTCGGGCTTCGGGCATCAAACCTCTTCGACTGCCACAACGGATCAGATTAGCGCCTAGCCTGCGTAGATGCGCGGAGCACGGCGCCGTGGGTTCCGAAGTTCGAGCAAGGTCCCACAGCGAGTTGCCTCCGCGAGTCGAGTTTGCGCAATCTTTGCGAGGGCCTCCAAGTTCACCACGTCCTCTCGGTTGTAGGCGATCAGCCGTTCCAGCGCGCCGCTGCGGCCGCGCTCATGGTCTCGCCACAGCCAGATCGCATCTCGGCCGGTGAGTCCCTTGGTTTCGGGTGATCGCTCGATCCCCAGGTCCTCCTCGATCCGCTTGAGCCCTCCCCGGTAGCCGAGGTCGCGCATGAGCGGGCACAGGTCGACGTGAATCTGGTCGAGCGGCGCATGAGGAAACTTGCGCTGGAGCAGGGGGATATCGAAACCCGCCCCGAAAAACGTGACGATCACCGCGTAGTGGCTGATGACATCGGGGAACTCATGCAGGTCCTCGCCTCGCACGAGACACCGAAACGTGGTCCCGTCGTAAAGTCCAACCGTGGTGATGGCATCGCCGCCGGTGCGCCCGTCGGTCTCGATATCCAGGTAAGCGGTGTGCTCGGGAAATGCGCCGAGGGCTCGCCACGCATGGCGTTGGCGCAATTTTCGCGCGAAGTATTGATGCTCACCGAACGTCAGCGCTCGCCGAGACTTTTCGAGTTCACGCGTGACCGTCGCCCTGCTGGCCGGATCGGCGTCGAATCGTTCGGGTTCAGCTAGCCACGCGTCCCAGTTAGGGCACCCCTGCTCCCAGAGCGATCGTTCGGTTGCGAGTCCGACACCGGCCACGTGCACGAACGTGTCGGTTAACATTTGTCTACGATACCGCTAGTCCGGTCGCACCGGCTGGCTCAGCTGGGGTTCCGCGTACTCGTAGCTTGCGCTCTTGACTTTTGGGCGTTCCATGGCGGTCATCGCGGCATCGACCGCTTCCCGGCTGAGCACCCACAAACCGCTCGCGGTGACCGCGGCGAAGGCGACGGTCCCTACGCGCACGGTCCACACCCGGATGGCGACCCGCTGGGGCGAAAGTCGGCCCCCGGCTCTGTGCATCCCACGGGTGGACCTTCGGCATCGCGGGCAGAGGAGCCAATGCCAGATCGCTCGCGGCACCCGCACGACCGGCAACTCGCCGATCGCGAGGAGGAAGACGTCCGCTTCGCGCTCGATGGGGCAGCTCAACTCGGATCCTCCAGGTGCTCGGCAAGAACGCGGTGGGCTCGATAGAACTGATACTTGAGCGTGTTCAAGTTACGCCCAAGCATTCGCGCGATCTCGGGCATGCTCATACGCTCAAAGTAATAGAGGTCGATGAGTTCTCGGTCCCCAGGGCAAAGCGCGCTCAGCGCCTTCTCCAAGTCCGCGGCAAGGTCGAGTTGGCTGAACGAGATGCCGGTATCTTCAAGTTCAGTCTGGGTGACGGCCGGGCGATTTTGTCGGTGCCAGTCGTGGCACTTGTTCAATGCGATCGACATGAGCCACGTGCGGAAGCGGGCGCGCTCGACGTACTTGGCGCAATGGTTCCACGCAGAAATCCACGTGTCCTGCATGACATCGTCGATCGCGCTTGGCGGGACTCGGCGGGACACAAACCGCCTCAGGGAATCGCTGTGCATGCCGACAAGGGAATCAAAGGCGCCGCGATCGCCGGCCTTGGCGGCTGCCAACAGCCGGCGCTCGGAGCCTGACGGCGCCGAACTCCAGTTTGCCGGAATCGAACGAGCGATCGATTTCATCCTTACCCTTACTAAACGTGGGAACCGCAACTTGCGTTGGGGAGTTCCTACGAAATGCGCCTTTCGCGCCACAATAGAGTCAGCACATGAGTAAGCCCGTCGCAAAAATCAACCGCCAGCGAGGACTTCGCTATCTAATTGGCATCGCAATCCTGCTGGGCCTCGTGTTTGTTTACACGCGATTCGTGTCGCAGACCCGCACCTCCGACCCCGGTGATTTCGCATCGAAGGGTTATCTCTCCGCGGCGGTGCAGACCGAGGACGGCTATCAAGCCGTATTGATCGATCCTAATGGCAAGGTCATCAAGAGCCCCGGTTACGTCGAGGGCGCGGTGGATCAGCCGCCGGTTTGGAGCGCAGACGGCCAGCGTGTGTACTTTATCAGCGACCGCGATAACGGCGAGTCCCACGTGTTCCGCTGGAACCCGGTGAGTAACGCCGTCGAGCGCCGAACGATCGACAAGCGTACGAAGTCGTATCTCGACTTCAGCGTGCCTGGCGGCCCGCCGAGCAAGACGGCCCTGCTGATCTCGGGTGGCACGATCGTCGAGTTAGACCCTCTGTCGGGAACTTCAAAGCAGCTCCTCCCCCCTCAGACACTCGATGCGACGGGACGAGGTGAATCGGGGGCGACGGGCCAGTTTGAGCAGCTCTATGCCTCGCTGGGTTCGAGTTTTAAGGTCGCAAGGTGGTCCAAAGACAAGCAGTTCATCGTCGCCATCATGCGCCGGGAGCTTGAAGTCGAGTTTGAAGGTCGGCGCATGCTGCTCTCGGGCGAAGTCCTGATCTGCCAGGACATCTCCTCGCTACCCAATCTTGACATCACGGACCCTAAGAGCCGTCCGATCTTAGTTGCCGCCGGTGAGCGGATCGAGTTTGATATGGACCCGGTAACTGGGGATGTCGCTTTCACCCAACTCGCCTTTCAATGGCCCGATCCGCGGCAGATACCGCCGGAGTTCATTGAGAATGGAAAGACCAAGAACCCGTTCCGGCACATGATTGGCATGTACACGCCGGGCGATCCTGCGGCGAAGCCTCCGGTTGCAGTGGCGGTTGATGACAAGTTTGCGTTCGGGCACCCGCGGGTTTCGCCGGACGGACAGATGGTGTTGGTGTCGGTTGGCCCTTACCGCGGGTCCGGCATCATGGACAATCGCAACCTGGTCGTGATGCCTTTCAAGGAAGCTGGCGGCACAGAAGAGGTGACGACACTGCGCAATACGCCCTCCGTCGAGGCGGAGTGGTCGCCCGATGGCAAGCAACTCGTGCTTATCGCGGAAGGGACAACTCGGCGTACGTTGTTCACGGTCGATGCACAACCAGGAGCAGAGCCGAAGAACATCACTGGGGAAAGTGGCATCTACCGCGGCCCGCAGTTTAGTCCGCAACAGTAGAGTTTCGATGTGAGGATCGAGCACATTTGGCCCGACGGTGGTATCGAAGACTTGCCGAGTGATTGGCGGGCGCTTGAGCTTGCGTCGATGCGCGACACTCAACTACGCTGGAGGGAACACCTCACTCAGATTCAAGATTCAGAGGCCTTGCGCCAGTTTAGGGAGCAACTTAATCGAGAGTGGGCGATTGAGACTGGTCGTATCGAGAACCTCTACGACATCGAGCAAGGCGTCACGGTCAGCCTCATCGAACACGGATTCGAGGCTGCGCTCATGCCTCCCGGCTCAGTGAACCGCGATCCGGACTACATCGTTCGTCTGCTCAACGACCAAGCAGAGGCGCTCGAGGGGTTGTTTGCGTTCGTCAAGCAAGACCGACCGCTGTCCGTATCCTATATCCTCGAGCTGCATCAGGTGATGACGGCAAGCCAGGCGAGTTTGACGGTGACGGATCCAGAGGGCAAGCGATTCGAAACCGAGTTGCTCAAGGGCCAGTGGAAGAAGCAACCAAACTACCCGCAGCGTGATGGACGCGAGTTCCGATACTGTCCGCCCGATCACGTCGGTTCCGAAATGGATCGTCTCATCGAGATGCATCTCAGTCATGTGGGTGTTCCGCCCGAAGTCGAGGCGGCGTGGCTGCACCATCGCTTTACGCAGATCCACCCGTTTCAAGATGGCAACGGACGGATTGCCCGCGCACTCGCCACTCTCGTCCTCATTCGGGGTGGTCTCTTCCCTATGGTCGTCTCCATGGACGACAAATCTTCGTACATCGAGGCACTCGAGCGGGCTGATAACGGTGACATACGGCCCTTTGTGCTCGTCATCGCGCGCGGACAACAGAATCGTGCCAGGACAGCGATGAGAGTCGCGATGAAGTCTGCGCCTGACTCTGGTTCGCTTCGAGAAGCTATCGCCCGATATGCTGATGTGTTGGGGCGTCGTGAAGAGGCTGAACTCGCACACCTCGATAGCGCCCTGAGGCAAGCGGCCGGCCAGATTCACACAAGCTGCAGCGCCTCATTAGATGGCGCATTGCAGGTGCTCAAGGAAAGCGATCCTGGGGTTAACCTCAGCCTCGCCATCTCTGCGCCCGAGCAAAGTTCAGAGCGTCTCAGGGAACTTGCTCGAACACGTTGCCTTGAGGTAGGTGCTTTAGTGGCTACGACCAGTCTGGAAGTTGTTAGTCGAAATCACACGATGACGGTCGAGATACACACGAGCTACTTGACCAACACTATCTATCCCGAAGTTGTCAGCTTCGTTGTAGTTAGAGTTGGAGAGGACCGCCTGTGGTTGACGGAGTCAGTTAGATTTTGGTCGCAGAATGAGTTGTCTGGCCCTGGAGCGGGTCCTGAGTTAGGAAGATGGCTGGAGTCCACCCTGACCGCCGCTTTTGACCTCGGGCGGCGATCTGTTTAAACTCAAGACGTACGACTCTAACGCTTAAGCCACGTCGCGTCCGCGTTCCCGTTCGGGCACGATTCGCCCGGTGAACTTCACGACTCCGCCGCAGCCCACGTGCCGATACTGCCGCCCGCGGGGGAACTTTCGGCTTCGCTGGAACTCCTCGCCACATCGGTCGCACTGGTACATCACCGCCGTCCGCGGTTGATTGCGCTCGACGGGAAAGTCGTGCCGGACCTTCGGATCCAGGCCAAGTTCCAACATCGCTTGCTGCCAAGGCAGACTGTGGCCGGCTCCCTTTCGGCCGTGGCGGGCTACCGCCATCAGATGGGCGTACTCATGCTTCAGGGTGAGTTCAAGACGCTCCTCTGAGGTGATGAGGCGGGTGCTCAGCCCGATCGCCCACTCGCGGTAGTACGCCATGCCCGCGCTCACCCGCATCGCCTTCCACCGGAGCAAGGGCCGTGGCCCAATCGGGTGGCGCGCCATCAGTTCATCGAGGAGAGCTTCGGCGCGGACGCGGAGCTCGGGCGTCAAGGGCCAAGCCCTCCACCCGGGACCGTCAGGGTGGGGAGTCCGCCACCGATGTCCCGCTGGATTGTGAACCACTTGCGCGTATCGTAGGCATCGCAGATGGCCTGCACGCCTTGGTCGGCCCGCCCGGCGGCTTCATCGATCGATCCCATGTGCTGTCCGCGAATCTTCTGAAGCGCCTGAATCGCCGCCTGCGGGTTCTCCATCGCCCCGTTCATGGCGTCAAGGATGTCGCCCATCGTCGCGCCGGTCTCGCGGAGGGCTTGGTCGTAGCTGACGGCGACCTCTTGGCATCCTTGCGGCGGAGGCACGGTGCCGAACTCATCGGCTAAGTCCGCCCATGGCTTGCGAACATCGGCGACGGTGCCCTCGGCCTTCCTGAGTTCAGGTGGCTTGGTTTCGCTTGACTCCGACTCTTCGAACATGCCGCCAAGGACATCGGCGATGCCCACCCCTTTAAGCTGGGTGCCCATGACCGTCACCTGCACGAGCTGAGCCTGCGTCAGTTCGACGCGCTTGCGCTCGATTCGCTCGAGGTGTTCCAGCCAAGCCCGAATGTCGTCGGGCATCTGCTTCGGTCCCTTGGCGGTGATCGGGGCCGGTGCATCCGCCCGCTGGGTGATCGCCGGGGTGTTCTGCGTTCCGCGAAGCTGAAGAGCGCCGGTCGCGAATAGAATGCCCACGACCGCACCTAGGCCGAGGAACGCGAACACTGCGCCCAGCCAGAACGAAGACCTGGGTTGAGCGCCAAACACCTGACCGCATTGCGAGCAGAATGCCGCATGCGGAGCCGCCGGTGCCTGACATCTCGGGCAGTTCACGCCTTATCTTACGCCGATTCCGAGCCCGAAGGTAAAACTCCCGTATGGCTTCCCCCGTGATCATCGTCGGCGCCGGGCTGGCGGGATTGGCTTGCGCGCGCCGATTGCACCGTGCCGGAGTACCGGTTCTCGTGCTCGACGCCGAAGATCGTCCGGGGGGACGTTTGAAGACCGACGAGTTCGAGGGGTTCCATCTCGATCGTGGGTTCCAGGTGTTGTTCACCGCTTACCCCTCGGCTCGCGAGATCCTAGACTTCCGTCGCCTCGAGTTGTGCCGGTTTGCGCCCGGGGCTTTCATTATCGACCGCGGAGAGATGCACGACGTCGATGGCGATAACCCGCTCAAGACCGCCTTCGATGACTACCTCTCGATGTCCGATAAGTTGCGGGTGGTCGATTGGACATGGGAGTGCCGTGGGATGGCGATGAACCAAATCTGGCGGATGTCCGACATGCCAACGTACCGACATCTGCGCCAACTCGGATTCTCGCCAGCGTTCATCGAGCGATTTGCGCGGCCGTTCTTCGGCGGCATTTTCTTGGATCGCACTCTGTCGGTTTCGCGGCAGATGTTTACGTTTGTGTGGAAGATGCTCTCTGAGGGCGACACGGTCGTTCCCGCGGCGGGCATCGAAGCCATTCCACGGCAAATGGCGCCGGGATTACCCGACAGCGCATTTCGGATGAACACTCGGGTGAAGTCGCTCGTCGGCGAACATCACGTGAAGGGAGTTGTCCTGGAAAGCGGCGAAGTGCTTGATGCCTCATCGGTCATTGTCGCTACCGATTCGCTCGCAGCCGGGACTCTGACCGGATATCACACGCCGACCGCGCCCCGCGGGCAGATTTGCCTTTACTTCGCCGCTCCGGAGCCGCCGGTTGATGAGCCCAAGATCATCCTGCGGACCGGCCACGGACTCGTCAATCTCATCGTGCCCATGAGCGTTGTCAATCCGCACTGCGCCCCCGAAGGGCAGCACCTCATCTCGGTGACGATCAACGGTGACCATCCTGCGGCGGACGATGAATTGCAGGCGATGGTGAAGTCCGAATGCGCCCACCTGTTGCCCCATCGCGGTGTCGAGCAGTGGCGGTTCCTTCGCGCTTACCGGATTCCGTTCGCGCAATTCGATCAGCCGGCGCACTTTCGATCGCATCTTCCGTCGGCGACCCCCGGTCGCGACGGGCTGTATTTGGCGGGCGAGTTTATTGAACACTCAAGCATCGAAGGGGCGCTTTCGAGCGGACTCCATTGTGCGGACATGGTGAAAGAAGACCTCCTCCAGGTGGCGCATTGAGAGTCGGAATCGTTGGGGCGGGCATCAGCGGCCTGGCCGCGGGACGCACGCTCCACGAAGCCGGCCACTCGGTGACGATCTTTGAAAAGTCCACGGCGGTCGGCGGACGATGCGCGACCCGGCGCGTCGAAGACTACACCTTTGACACGGGAGTCACAAGCATTGCGCCGCGGGGAAGAAGCCTGGAAAAGTGGATGTTCGAAAGGCTGTCAACCGACGAACTGGTCAAGATCGAGAAGCCGATTCACGCTCTCGTCGGCTCGCGCGTCAGCCCCGGCGACTCGCACAAGAACCGCATCGATCGTTATTGCTACCGGGGCGGAAACACTCGCCTTCCCAAGATGCTCGCGGAAGGGTTAGATATCCGATTCGAGTCTCTGGTTGCGCGGTTCCACCGGAAGGACGCGGGTTTCGACCTGAATGGAGAGGAGTTCGACGCGCTGATCCTGACCCCGCCTGCGCCGCAGGCGAGTGCCCTGCTCGAAGCCTCGGGCGAGAGCCGTCCGATTCAGAGTGTCACCTACCGACCTTGCTTATCCGTGATGCTCGGTTTCGCTCAGCCCCTGGAGACCAGCTATCACGCCTTGATCGAGCCCGAGCAGCGCCACCCCTTAACATGGCTCAGCGTGGAGTCCGCAAAGTGCCCCGATCGAGCCCCGGCGGGCCACACCGCGTTTGTTGCGCAACTCAGCCCCGCCTACAGCCGTCAGAACTACGACTTGGACGACGCCCAGATCGTGATCGACACCTGCGACTATATCGAGCGGATCTACGGTAGCACTTGGGGGACTCCAGTTGTCTCCGATGTAAAGCGGTGGCGCTACAGTCTGCCCGAAAGTCTGTCGCTGTTCGAGAAGGTGAACAGCAACGACGGCCGCCTGCTGATCGCGGGCGATAGCCTGCTCGGCGGACGCGTCGAGTTTGCGTTCGAAACCGGTGTCCAAGCCGCCCAGAGGTTGATGTGAACCCAATACGCTTGATTCTGCTTCTCGGATTAGCGCAAGGCGCGCCCAAGCCGCCCGCGCCGGTGAAGATGACCGTGTACTTGAATGGCCGGGTTGCGGGAGCAGCGACGATGCTGCAGAAACTGGGCGCGGATGGCGGCAAGTCCGTGCAGCTCTCGATGGAGCTGAAGTCGGAAAGTCTCGCGATCAACCTCCGACAAGAGTCGACGTACGACAAAACCGGACGTCCAATCCGCAAGTTCCAAGAGACCCACAATGTGACGCTCAAAACGCGAAAGACGGTCGTTGTGACCTTCGACGCGGCGGGAGCCAATGCGGTGATTGACGAGGGTGGCAAGCGCACCGTCAAGAAGATTCCGCTGCCCGAGACTGCCGTTCGCGAAGATCTCAGCGAGTTCTGGTTTGTTCGCGATGTGCCTAAGCCGGGTGCGGTCGTCAAGGCGAATACGGTCAATCTGGAGACGCTCACGTGGGAGTTGGTCACGACCACCTACAAGGGCCCAGTCGACATCACGATCGCCGGGCGCAAGGTGAAGGCGCACCGCACTGAGTCGGATCGCGGGGTCGCGTTCATCGATGCTCAGGGACTGCCCCTTCGGCTGGAACTGCCCAACGGAGCGATCGAGAGGGTCTGGTGATCTACGTTCCCGGCCACGCCCGCGTGGACGAGGCCGTCGCGTGGAAGTTGATGGCCGAGCATCCCTTCGCAACGTTGATCAGCGTGGCGGAAGGCGAGCCGCACGTCACGTTGATGCCGGTCGTGGTCGACGCCGACCTTCGGTTATTGCGAGGGCACCTCGCCGCGGCGAATCCTCACCGCAAGCTCATCGATGGAGGCACCCCGATGACCGTCATCTTCCACGGCCCTCACGCCTACATCACCCCGAAGTGGTACGGGCACGCTGCGGTGCCTACGTGGAACTACCTCATGGTCGAGGCGGTTGGGACTCCCACGCCCGCCGATCCAGCGACGTCGTTGGCGATCGTTCGCGAACTGACCGATGGGTATCAGGGCGATGACGCGGCCTTCCGCGCCGAGGATCAAGAGCAAGAGCGCATCTTGCCCGGGATCATCGCATTCACCATGCCCATCGAACGGCTGACCGCTAAGGCGAAGGTGAGCCGGAATCGGACGATGGAGGAGCGAGAAGGAGTCATCCGCGGGCTTAAAGAGCGCGCTCATGCCGACGATCTGTCGCTCGCCGCGTGGATGGAGCGCCTGTCGCGGGAATCTAAAATCTAAGTCTATTCACATGGCACGAGATCGCTCGGGCAATACTCGGGCGGGCACGGCGCGTCCGTGAACAGACGCCAGTCGGGCCGGACCGGGACTCCGGCTCGGCAGAGCCGATCGACCTTGCGCACGTGGACCGAGCCATCTCGGCGGAGCCGGACGATCGTGCCATCGAAGTCGGCGGGTGATGTTCCCGGGCCAACGTGCTTGCCGTGGAGGTAGCAGACGTAGTAGCCGGAGCCTGGGTCAGCGAGTTCGAGATCCTCGGCGAGCTTTCGGTTCGGAATGTCGTAGTAGCCGACGTTGTACTGATCACTCAACGGGCAGGGCAAGTCTCCGCCCCGGGCACCCTCGATCTGGTGCCGCAACGCCATCTGCCTCAGGTTGCTCATGCAGGTGGTTTGCTTGGCGCGAGCCTTGGCCCGCACCATCACGGGGAAAGTGATGGCGGCCAGAACGACGATGATCGCGATCACGACCAGCAGTTCGACTAAAGAAAAGGCGCGCGCCCGCATAACGAGAAGACGGGCCGCGCGCTAAGTCGGTTCGTAGTGACGCCTTAGCGGTTCCGTAAGGGTGAAGTTGAGCTTCCCCAATCGGCTCCGGTCGAGGTCACGCCCTCGACGACCAACCCGATCACCCGCTTCAGATGTTCGGAGGTCAGGCCACGATTGTCGATGGCAAGCCCGAACTTGAGCTTGTTCGACTTTGTGATAAAAAAGAACGCAGGCTGAGTTTCGGCGTTATGCTTGAGCAGGTTCGTGTGCTTGGCGACGTCCTTGGGAGGATCGCCAAGAAAGACGGTCAGCCAGATGTACCGCTTGGAAGCACTGATCTCGGCGAGGATAGGAATCGTGAAATCTTCCGGCTTCTCGACGAACTCGAAGGTCGCTCCGCCGTCCTCGAGCTTTTCTTCCTTGACCTCATAGCCAAGGCCGGTAATCATCTTCTTGAGCCCTTCGTGATCGAGTTCGCTCGGGGTTTGGACGAAAGGAACGGCGACGCCAAGCGCAACAAGCCCGGCCAACAAAGAGATCTTTTGCATGGTTCGGATTTTGAGACGCCTTGCAGTGCAACAAGGTTTCCAAAGAGATTGGCGGGAGCGTGTAGGAGTCGAACCTACCAGGCCCCGTAAGGAGCCTCAACTGGTTTTGAAGACCATGCCCGACACCGGCCGAGATGCGCCCCCGCAGGCAGAGAGCTGAAGCTCTCCACCTGCGAAGATACCCGTTACGGGTTGATTGTCAATGTCGCCGTCCGGGTGACGCCATTCGACTTTGCCGAGATGGTGACCACCGTGGTCACCGCGAGATCGGTCGTTTGCACGACGAACTGGGCGGAGGTTTGGTAAGGTTGCACCTTCACCGCGATCGGGGTCGAAGCGGCGGAGCTATTGTCGCTGAGCGCGACCCATAGCCCGGCACCCGGAGCCTTGCCGGTGAGCGCAACCGTTCCCGTGGAACTGAGGCCAGCCTGCACCACATTGGGCGACATCACCAGGCTCTGAGGCACGGGCGGCAGGATCGTCAGCGTTCCGACGGCGGTCGCACCATTGAGCGTCGCCGTGATCGGCACCACGATATTGGTCCACCCCTTGTTGGGGGCGGTAAAAATCGTGAAGTTCGCTTGAGTTGCGCCAGCGGGGATGGTCACGCCTTGAGCGGTCGCCACGTAGATCGAGTTCTCGCTGATCGTAAACGACAACCCTCCGGGCGGAGCCACGAGGTTCGACTTGATCGTTCCCGTCACGTTGACACCACCCACCGTCGAGGACGGGGACAAGGTCAGCGCAAAGGCGGCTTGGAACCAGCGGATAGTCCGTAGATCGGCAGTAGCATTGAACTGCGTACGATTCGTGTACAGCACGTTGCCCGGACCTACGGCGGCGGCTCCACCAGCTTCGGAGGAGTTCCACAGGGTTGCCCCGGTATGAGAGAGCTTCATCGTGCTCGAACCCACGACGTAGGTCGCCGCCGCCGAATCGACCGCGAGGTCGCTGTAGAGGTCACCGAAAACTCGCTCCCAATACAGGTAGCCATCCGTGCCGCGGTAGCGCAACGCAAACGAGGCGAACTGGTCGATGTTGCCGAGCAGGGTGGGATTGCCGAACGCATCGAGGACCATCTTGCCCATCTCGATGTCGCTGGCGGTGGTGCGCAGCTTGCGCCACACCTCGGCTCCGGTCACGCCATCGGCCTTCACTAGAAACAAAACGGGATAGGTTGCGGGATTGGTCGTCGCATTCCCGAATACGAACACGTCGTTGTTTCGGACGGCCACATTTCGGGCGATGTCCCGTTTACCGTAGCCATCGAACGTGTTTGTCCAGACGGCGGTGAGCATCGCATCGGATCGGGTGAGGAACATGTCGCTGGCATCCGAAGAGTACGGGTGGCTGTTGTCCGCAGTTGACCCGACGACAAACACCATCCCCGCGTGGCCGTTGTAGACGATGTCCTCCGCGATCTGGTTGGCCGCGGGCTGGAGATTCGCCCCGTACACTTGCATGTTGATAAACGAGCCATCTACCATTGATTGGCTACAGACATATGCGTCAAGGAACTCATTGAACACTTCGGCCGCTCCGCACGCGTACACCGTGCCCGACGGCCCAAGCGCGATGCCTCGGGCAATGCAGGGGGTTTGGCCCAAGCCGTTCTGTATGTGAGGACGACTCCATTGAAGTACGCCGGTGGTTCCGTCGTACTTCTGAGTGACCATCGCGTTCATCGTAGGATCATCGTAGGACATTCCCACGAGATACACATCCCCATTGGCGTCGACGGCGATCTCCACCGGGCGGTCATCCTTGTTGCCGGGACCGTTGTAGATGGCGGTCCAGCGCCAAGCGCCGGTCGGCGAGTAACTCACCACCAAGATGTCGGTGTTGGGGGACGAACCCGCCGTGCCCGCGCTGTAGACATTGCCATTGGCGTCGACGCCGATCGATATGGCTTGCTCAGCAACACCTCCGCCTGCGTTGTAGTCTCGCCACCACGACGGAACCTGGCCCATGGCGGAGACTGCTAACCCGCCGAGGATCGCCCATGCCGTTAAGAATCGTTTCATTTTTGGCCCTCCATAACTAAGATTCTACACGCAGATTGAAGCGGAATCCGAAAATTATGAGCGGAAAGCCAAATGAAATCAACGATATTTTGATTGCGTACTTCTAAGGGGTGGGCCGATCGCTGCTTGTGTTTCCCCATCAGCTGTTTCCTTGCGTTCCCGACGGGGTCTCGGAGATCGTGCTGATCGAGGACGATTTGTTCTTCACGCAGTTCGCCTTTCACCGACAGAAGCTGCTGCTGCACCGGGCGTCGATGTCTGCTCATGCTGCCGCATGGCGTGCCAGAGGATACGAGGTGCGGTACGTTCCGGCATCTTCCACCCCCGGGCAGGCCCTGGAAACGGCGGTTGGACAAGCGGCCCATCCCCTTGTCTACTGGGACCCGGTCGACGACTGGCTGTCTCGACGGCTCCGCCGGCTGCTGCCCGAGGTTGAGCCGCTGCCATCTCCGGGATTCCTGACCCCCAGCGAGGTCGGCCGCTGGCAACTTGATCGCCCGACACCGTGGCGGATGAGCGACTTCTACACTCGTCAGCGCCGAGAGCTGGGCGTGCTGGTCGATGCCGATAGCCAACCGCAGGGCGGACGATGGAGTTTTGACACGGAGAATCGGAAGCGTCTTCCGAGTGGCTACATGCCGCCACCGATTCTCGCCACGACAGAACAGCAAGGCGTTCAAGCTGCCGCGGAATCAGTGCTCCACGACTTTCCCCACGCGGTCGGCTCGATCGGTTCCTTCGGCTGGCCGGTGACCCGCGCCGCGGCCCTGGCGGTTCTCGATGACTTCCTCGAACACCGCTTCCGTCAGTTCGGCGACTACGAGGACGCCATCAGCCGCCACCATGCGGTGCTCAACCACTCCCAACTCTCGATCCCGCTCAACATCGGCCTCATCACCGCCGCTGAGGTGATCGAGCGGGGCCTCGGCTACGCCGAAGCCAACGAGGTTCCCTTGAACTCGCTCGAAGGATTTGTACGGCAGGTCATCGGCTGGCGAGAGTTCATGCGGCTGAGCTACGAAGGGCTGGGTCGGCGGATGCGCACTGCTAACTTCTGGGGGCATTCGCGACCCATGCCCGAAGCGTTCTACCAAGGCACGACGGGAATCCCGCCGGTAGACACCGTGATCCGCCGCGTCCTCGACACCGGCTATGCCCACCACATCGAGCGGCTCATGGTCCTCGGCAACTTCATGCTGCTGTGCGAGATCGATCCCGACGACGTTTACCGGTGGTTCATGGAGTTGTTCGTCGACGCCTACGATTGGGTCATGGTGCCGAACGTGTATGCCATGAGCCAGTTCGCGGACAGCGGCCTCATCACGACCAAGCCTTACCTGTCGGGCTCGGCGTACATCCGACGGATGAGCGACTACCCCGCGGGGCAGTGGTGCGAGGTTTGGGACGCGCTGTACTGGCGGTTCATCTCCCGGCATCGGGAGTTCTTCAGCGCGAATCCTCGCCTGAGCGTCATGCCCAAGCAGTGGGACCGTTTCCCAGCCGCCAAGCAACAAGCCCTGCTCAACACCGCCGATCGGTTTCTGGCCGAGCTAGACCCACCAGCCAAACGGCGGGCCTGAGCGCCTTAAGGTGAGGATGCGAAGCACTTGGGTCATCCGCCGCTGACGATAGAGTCTCCGCTCGTGGGCGACCTCTTCCTCTGCGATCACTAACTGGTGACGGAGGGTGCGCATCAGCGACTCGTTGAGCGGTTGGCTTTCGGCATCGGCAAGCGCCTTTTGCATCGCCTCGAGCTCGCCGTGTTCGACCCAGGTGCCGAAGCACTTTGGGCAGGAGTCGAGCTTGATTTGGGTCGTGTAAAGGTACTTGTACTCGTCCATCACCTCGCGGCACGCCGGGCACATGCGGGAGATTCTCTCACCCGTCGGTTCGAACGGATCTTCGGGCTGAACCTGCTCATCGACGTCCGCGAACGCATCGTCGCCCTGGTCCTTCAGCTTGACCATTTCGCCGTCATCGAAGAAGATGCCCGCGCAGGTGGGGCAGATGTCGAGGTCGATACCGAGGATTTCCTCGGTTCGAAGGTCGATCTTGCAGTCGGGGCATTGTCGCGCCATGGGTCGTCCTCTATGCGTGGATTGGGTAACGGCCGGTGAGCGCCTTGACCCCGGCACGAACTGCGTTCATCTCGGCTTCGTCCTCGCGGCCGCGCAGGGCGCGAGCGATGAGCGACGCGATCTCCGCCATGTCGGCTTCGCGCATTCCGCGTGTGGTCACCGCGGGGGTGCCAAGCCGAATGCCCGAGGTCACGAACGGCTTCTCGGGGTCGTTCGGGATCGAGTTCTTGTTCGTGGTGATGTGCGCCTCATCGAGGGTGTGTTGGGCGATCTTGCCGTTCACGCCGAAGGGGCGCAAATCCACGAGCATGAGGTGGCTGTCCGTGCCGCCGCTGACGATGCGGAATCCCTCGGAGATCATCGCCTCCGAGAGCGCGTGGGCGTTCCGCTTGATCTGAGCCTGGTACTCCTTGAACTCCGGACGCAGCGCCTCGCCGAACGCGACCGCCTTCGCCGCGATCACGTGCATCAGCGGGCCGCCCTGGATGCCGGGGAAGACGCTCATGTTGACCGGCTTGGAGTGCTCTTCGTCGTTCCACAGGATCATGCCGCCTCGCGGTCCGCGAATCGACTTGTGGGTGGTGGAGGTGACAAAGTGGCAGTGGGGCATCGGGTTCGGATACTGTCCACCCGCGATCAGGCCGCTGTAGTGCGACATATCGCACATGTGGAGCGCGCCGACCTCGTCGGCGATCTCGCGAATCCGCGCGAAATCGAACTCGCGCGAATACGCCGTCGCGCCGGAGACGATCATCTTCGGCTTGTGCTCTCGGGCGAGGCGGGCGAACTCGTCGTAGTCGATCCGCTCGGTATCCGGATGGACGCCATAGGGCACGATGTTGTAGAACTGCCCGCTGAAGTTGACCGGTGAGCCGTGGGTGAGGTGGCCGCCGTGGGCGAGGTTCATCGCCATCAACGTGTCTCCGGGCCTGAGGAAGGCAAAGTAAACCGCCATGTTCGCCTGCGCCCCGCTGTGGGGCTGCACGTTTGCGAAGTCCGCGCCGTAGATTTTCTTCACCCGCTCGATCGCGAGGGTCTCGACCTCGTCGACGACCTCGCAACCGCCGTAATACCGCTTCCCCGGGTATCCCTCGGCATACTTGTCCGTGAGCACGCTCATCATCGCCTGCCGCACGGCGAGGCTCGCGATGTTCTCGCTTGCGATCAGCTCGAGGTTCTGTTCCTGGCGCTGCTCCTCGCGGGTGATGATGTCCGCGACGACCGGATCGACCTCGGCGAGTGGCGCTCGATGACGTGTGAGGGAATCGGACGTAGGCATGGCTGGATTATATCGGGATTGCGTCGGTTGGCTCGGGGTGGTTCGGGTTTGCTCGGTTGGCCCTTCGGAAGCCCACGAGGCGCGAGGGTGGCTCGTACCTCGCATCCGGTTGGCATGGGGGTGGCTCGGGTTAGCTCGGATTGGCTCGGGTGTGCTAGGTTTGGCCGGGCTGGCTGGCTGGCTGGCTGGCTGGCTGGCTGGCTGGCTGGCTGGCATCTCGCCCCTACAGGGCTCGGGGATCGTGCTCTTCACCCAGGGCGATGCCCTGGGCTATAGGATTTCGGCCCCTTGGGCCTTGCCTCACGCGATTGACGTCCCCCAAGGAGAGGGCGCCTACGGCTTCGCCAAGGCGGAATCAGGTGGGATGAGGAGAGCTCGGTCGTCACCGCTTACGGTCAACTTCATACTGCTTGCCGTCGAAGCGATACTGAAGCGGCTTGCCGTCGAAGGGGCTGAGTAGGTCATCGACCTTGATCTTCGCGGGTGGCTGCGGACCCTCCAAGGCTCGAATTAGCCCGCGCCACCGCTGGAGGTTAGCTTCCCACATCGGTTCTCGGCGATCCAGATATCCGATCTGCGAGTCATCCGTGAGCCTGAAAAAGACCATGTTCGCCGTTGGAAAAGCCATCATCGCCGCGCGTAACTCGGATGATGCGGCTTGAAGCTTGGCTGCCCGCTGGCCGGGTGGCAAGTCGATCGCCGCTCGCTGGTCGCGAAACGCCTTGACGATCCTTATCCGGGCTTCGCCCTTGTTCACGAGCAAAGACGCGTACCGCTCGATGCCCGGCAGGTCTGCCTTCTTGAGCCCCAGCGCAGTCAGACCCTCAGGTGTGGAGCACAGCTCGATGATCGAAAGCGCCTCGAACAGGTTGCCGCGGGTCTCCATCTTGAGATCTGGGCGGGGCAGGTTCTCAATGACTCGCGCCAGAGCTTCTCGGTAGGCGGGTTGGTCGCGATGCATGTGGGCCCAACTAGCGAGACTCTGCATCGCGATTTGGTCGATCGACTCACCGACCAATCGGGCGATCGCGGTTCCTTCCATTCGGGCGTGGGAGCCGACCGCTCGCAAATGCTCGATATTCTTCAGAGCCGCCATTGCGTCCCCACGGTAAGCGGCGACGGAGCCGCGGAGCGCGAACAGTCGGGCAAGGCTCTTCATGTCGGCGAACTCCGGCATCAGCACCGCCGCTCCGAGGCTCCAGTCGCGGTTGAACCAGCACTTGGGCAACTTTACTGCTTGTTCGCCCAGGTCCAGCACGGGCTGTCGGGTGGCCAATAGTTGGGTCGCCTCTTCCAAGGTCAGTTCCGAAGGCTGATAGGTGAGCCTCAGATCGAGCGATCGAACGTCGGGCAACGAGCGGATGACCCCCCTTAGCTTTGCATAGTTGGGCGCAGCATTCTCGGCAGGCTCGGCGGTCGGGATGAGCTTGGCGAATTCCTCGCCAGTCGTGGCGAGCCCTTCCGTGCGGGCAAGGCGCAGCTGATCTTCATACTCGCGGGCGAGCTGGGCGTTCCGAAAAGCCAACAGGGCAGCGGGCCCTCCAAACAGCACGGCAAGGGCCGCCACCGAGAAGACCACGGCTCGTCGCCTAGCCATGAAGCACCGGGTTCTTGCGCCAGTCCTTGTCCTTGTCCCAGCCCATCTCCTTCACCCGCGGGCGACGCTCTCGCAGCCTCACGGACTCGATCCCCAAGTAGTAGCCTTGCGAGCGCGCGTTCTTCCCCACGCACTCCAGCCGTAGCGTGTACTTGCCCGGTTCGGGCCAGAAGTCGAGCAGGTGGAACTCGCGGTTCGCGACGTCTTCGGAGAACAAGTCGAGCGCACCGCCGATCTTGACGGGCGGATGGCCCTCCTGGGTCAGGGTCGCTTGGTAAGTGCCGAAATCGTAGCTCGTGGTCATGTTGAGCACGAGCCGTAGCGGCTCGCGCTCCCTCACCTCGAACGGAACTTCGATCCACGCTCCCTCCTGCTTTTCCGGCATGTACAGCCGCTGGGGTGTTTCGTACAGTGCGAGTTGCTGATCGCGGACCGCGCCGGTGCCGTGGGCGGCAAGCTGATTCGCCACCGTGCGCTCGAGGCTCGGCAGACGCCGATCCGCCGGTGCGCGGGCGGTGAACGTCGACGGCCCCTGCTGGTACCAGAACGCGACGCTGCTGAAGTCGTCCTCCCGCTCGTTCCAGCTCATCGCGCGGTTGTCCGGATTCTCGTCGGGCGAGATCCATCCCCAATGTTCGAACGCGAACTTGATGCTCTTCTGAAACACGATCGGGTCGTTCAGGTGCCAGCGGTACGCGCTGGTGTGCCCGCCCACGATGCCCCACTGGTCGAAGTACGGCGTGCCCGCATAGGGCGTCGAAGTCGTCTTGAGGCCCCACGCGCTGAGGAAGTAGTCCTCGGTTCCGGTGCCCCACATTAACTCCTGCCCATCGACTTCAACCTTCTCATCCCCTTCGCCGAACCAGCTTGGCGATCGGGACCGAACCCCGAGCACGACGCCGACGAGATGCCCCTTGCCCGTCGTCTCAAGCACGGTGTAGTCCTTGCCTTTCTGCACCGGATACTCCTGCCGATACTGCGCGTGGAAGTACGGCGTGTCGCGGGGGAGGGAATCGAGTTTGATCCAGTCGATGTTGTAGTACAGCAGATTGATCGACTTCTGGCTCTGATTCACGATCTCGACGCGCGCAGACTTCCGGAACGGCATGCGCCAGAAGCTGTTGTAGCTGTCGCCATCCTCAACCACGACCGGAAGGCTGATGACCTGGCTGCGCTTGCCGAAGCAATTCGCGAAGAAGTCGCCAACCGGCGCCTCAACCGCGGGTTTCTCTTGCCCGTCCCAGTAGATGCGCAGCAGCATCTCTTGGTGGTTGGCGCTCCCTTGCTTCGCCCAATCCTGCGGCTCGGGGCCGAGGAAGGTCATCCAGAGGTGAGTGATGACGCCGGGGCCTTGGCGGTCCATCAGCACGTGGGTCGCACCTGGCGCAACGCGGAAGTTGTCCCAGTTGCTGTGCTCCTTCAGGTCGCCGGTCGGCGGCGCGGTGCGCAGATACTTCCCGTCGGGGCCAGCGCGGAAGGTGCTGGTCTCCCGCATGCTGCGACCCTGCAGCGGGCGGGCAAGCCCCCCAAGCAACGGATCGTTGATCGTTTGGCCCAGTGCGACAAAAGCGACAAGCGCGGTCAGCATGTCGCAAGCATAACCGACCGCGCTCGTTTGCGCGACGTTACCGAAGCAAATCGCGAAGATACAGATCGGTCACCGGGCGGACCATGTAGTTGTTGCCCAGCAACTGTCGCAACTTCGCAATCGCGACCGTACGCCGCGTGCCCGTGTTGGCTTCGTAATCCCGCCAGAATCGCTCCCACCAGTCGCGCGGTTGCACCTTGCTGCCCCAATACTCGGTCGGGCGTCCGGTGTGGCCGCCGGTGACTAGGCTGCCGACATTCGAAGCGTGGGCGTAAACCTGGTCGAGGTCGTGCTTGATCGACTGGACGTCCGATTCGCTGATCACGCCGGTCGAAGTCGCCTTGTAGAACTGGACGGTGACGCGTACCGGGAAGCGAGGATCGCGCTCGATCGAGAGGTTGTCGATCTCGGTGAACGGCCCTTCAATCTTGCCGTGGCCGATGACCGCGTTTTCGGTGTCGGACTTGCGCTTCATCTCCGCACCGCCGCCCAAACTGGCGTTAGCCGGCATTTCGTTGGCATACATTCGCGCCGGGCGCTTCTGCTTCAGCGGAACCTGGATCATGAGCACCATGTTCATGCCCGTAAACGCGGGCTCCTCTTGCCCGGGGCGCACAGCGCCGCCCCCGCCGGTCGGGCGGAAGTCGGACTCGCGTTCACCGGTGAGCGAAGCCCTCTGGCCATTCTTGTTGAAGAACAGCCGCTGGCCCCATACCGAACCGCTCGAGAAGGCGTCGCGTTTGTTATCGATGATGGTCACGCTCGTGCCTTGACGGGTGGCGAGAATCGTCAGCACGGCCGGATCTCCAGCCACGGACTGGTAGTTGAACAGGACCGGGTTAAAGGTGGCCTTGCCTTCCTTGGGGATGGGCAGGAAGCACGCCTGGGCGCTGACCAGCACGTTCTCGTCGCGGGGGTCCCAAAGCGACTTGATAGGGGACTTCCACGAACTGGGGTTGCTCAGGAAGAGCGTCGGGTGCTGCAGAAACTCGCGTAACGATACGCGCTGCAATCGACGCCCCTTCTCGTTGCCAACAAGCAACGTGAACTGGGAGGGGTCCATATCGCCGGTCAAGTCGGAGAAGTTCGGGTGCCGGATCACCGGCATGGCGGCTATGCGCTGGTCACGCCCTTCGCCGTGTGCGACTTGGATGGTCATGTCGCTGATGTTGGGGCCGACCGAGGAGCCTTTGTAACGGCCCGTGTCTTCCCAGGTCAGGTTGATCAGGTTGAGCCCGTGCCTATTGACCAGCTGCTGAGCTTCGCGGTCGCCGACCATGTTGGCGACTCGGTTGAGCACGGCAAACGGATCTTCGCGATCCGCCCGCTGCAGCGTGGTCGGCGGCTTGGCCTTGATAGGGTTCCACATGGTGTTTTGGGCGATAATGCTCGCGCTCGGTAAGAACACGGTGGCGAGTAAAGCGGCGTTGCGCATCGATGTCTTCATGACGTCTTCCGTTCGTTTCTGCAAGTTCGACGGCCCTCCGAGCGTGCCGTTTCGGGAATGAAGCCGATGAGACGGCTATAATGACCCACGCTTCAAGCGGAGGAGCAACTTGGCGGGAGTCGCGTTTAAGAAAGTATCAAAGGTGTACGGCAAGGATGTTCTGGCCGTCAACGATCTCAATCTGGAGATCAAGGACGGCGAGTTCATGGTGCTCGTTGGCCCATCGGGTTGCGGCAAGACCACCGCGCTGCGGATGATCGCGGGCCTCGAAGAGGTCACCGAGGGCGACATCCTGATCGGTGAGCGCCGCGTCAACGACGTGCCACCTAAGGATCGCGACATCGCGATGGTCTTCCAGAACTACGCGCTGTATCCGCACATGAACGTGTACGACAACATCGCGTTCGGTCTGCGGCTTCGCGAACTCAAGGGCTTCCTTTGGCAGCTAAGCCACCCCGGCGATGCCAAGCGTATCAAGGAAGATATCGACCGCCGGGTGCGCGAAGTCGCCGAGATGCTCGGCATCGAGCCGTACCTGATGCGCAAGCCGAAGGAGCTTAGCGGCGGCCAGCGCCAACGCGTCGCCCTCGGCCGGGCCATCGTGCGCAAGCCCAAGGTCTTCTTGATGGACGAGCCGCTGTCGAACCTCGACGCCAAGCTCCGCATCCAGACCCGCGCCGAACTCATTCGCCTGCACCGCGCGCTTGGCATTACGACGGTCTACGTGACTCACGACCAAGTCGAGGCGATGACGATGGGACACCGCATTGCGATAATGAAGGACGGCGTGCTCCAGCAGTGCGATCAGCCCGAAGTCGTATACCGGCATCCCGCGAATCGCTTCGTCGCTGGCTTCATCGGCTCGCCGCCCATGAACTTCATTGAAGCGAAGATCACCGGCGGCAAGGTCATCGGCGGGGAACTCAGCTTCCCGTTGCCGGCCGGGCATCCGGGGCTGTTGAAGGAGGGCGAATCGGTCACCCTGGGTATGCGTCCCGAAGCAATCTTCGATGCTCGCCTCGCGGGTTCGGTGCCGGTGAATCCGGAGAACACCTTCAGGGCGACGATTGATGTTCTGGAGCCGCTGGGCCACGAATATGTCGCTTACTTGAAGGTGGGCGACCACCCGATCTTGGCGACGCTCGACACCGCGACTGAGGTCAAAGTGGGCGATGTGGCTGACTTCGTGGTTCGGCTGGAGGATCTCCATCTCTTCGATGCGAACACCGAAGCGGCGATCCGTTGAGCACGCACGGGTAACCTTGCCGCGCCATGACGCTCAGGGTTAGCCTCGAGGACTTTCCGGAAGCCGTCCACCGTTACGGTGGCGGAACCGAGGTGTATGTCTCGGGGCCCCTCGATGCGCTCACCGTCACTTCGCACAACGATGAGACCGGGGTTATCATCACCACGATCGCGGAGGAGGGGCTCGAATCGCTCAAGCACTACTTGGGCGCGGCGGGTCTCGAACTCCGGGATGGTGCCTGGGAGGGCGAAACCGAGTTGCACGAGGTGCACGTGGCTGGTGTCGCCTACATCAGCAAGGAACCCCTGCCGGGTCTCTGGATGGACGCGTTTCCTTACCCACCTTCGACGCAGGATGTTATGCGCGCCTTCTACGACGACATGATCGAGGGAGGAGAAATCAGCGGGATCACCTTCGAGCAGTTCCGCAAGCTCGTGAACCCGAACGTTGTTGTGCTGTCGCCGGCCGAACTTCATGGCTTTGCCTCGCGCAAGCGTGCGTTGCCTAAGCCTGGAACGTAAGCCCGAGCACCCGGCGCGCGACCTCGAAGTAGATGATCAGGCCGGTCGCGTCGACGAAGGTCGTGATGAACGGGGCGCTCATGACCGCGGGGTCGAACCCCATCCGCTTCGCGGCGAGCGGGAGTACGCTCCCGACCGCAGCCGCCCAAAGAACGATCATCGGTAGGGCGATGCCGACGACCAACGAAATCTCGAAGCCCGACCGCCACGACAGCGCCCGCAAGAAGCCCGCCGTCCCGAGAGCGAGGCCGATGACCAGAGCCACTCCAAACTCGCGCCGGAGTACTCGAAGCCCGTCGCTAGTGCGAACGTCGCCCACCGCAAGCGCGCGGGTGATCGTCGTCGTCACTTGCGATCCCGAGTTGCCTCCCGCGCCGATGAGAAGGGGAATAAACAGCGTGAGGCTCGCGATGACCGCCAGTTGACCCACGGCCGTGCCTTGCGCTTCGGTGGGGATGTAGTAGCGCAGCACGAGGCCGGTGAAGGTCTCGGCCAAGAACAGCATGAACAGCCAAGGTAGGCGTCGACGCACCAACTGGCCGACCGAAAGCGAAAGATAGGATTCCGCGTCGCCCGAAACGGCGCCTAGCTTCAGCACGTCCTCGGTGTCCGCATCAGAGAGGATCTCTTGGGCGTCGTCTGCGGTGAAGATGCCGAGCATTCGGCCACGGGCGTCAAGAACCGGCAATGCTGAGAATCCGTAACGCGCGAGCAGACGGGCGGCTTCTTCCTCGCCGAGGGTTCCCTCGACCGTGATCGGGTCGGGGTTCATGACTTCGCGGGCGACGGCGGCTGGGTCCGAGCGCAGCACGCGTCGCAGAGTGAGCAACCCGAGCAGGTGCCGGTTGTCGCTGAGCACGTAAAGGTAATTGATGGTCTCGAACGCTTCAGTGCTAGCATCCCGAAGAAGCGCAAGCACCTCGTCCATCGTCGTGTCGGGCCCGATCGCGACGAAGTCTTCGGTAAGCAACCGCCCAACCGAGTTGTCAGGGAACGCGAGCAGGCGCCGAATCTCGTCGGCGTCCTCTTCCGGAATAACGTTGAGCAGGGCCTCGAATCGTTCCGGCTCGATCTCCTCGCGGAGATCGAGGGCATCGTCCATGGGGAGCACGTCGAGGTAGTGCGCGAGGACCTCGTCGGGGAGCTCGTCCGCGAGCCTACGGGCGGTTTCGGTGGGTAGCTCGACGAGCAAATCGCCCGCGACCTCGGCATCAAGCCGACGCATGAGGCCAAGCTGCTCCTCGATCTCTAGGCGTACGAATGCCTCGGCGAGGTCTTCGGTTCGAACGCCTTCGAGGTCGCTGCTGAGA
Source organism: Methanoregulaceae archaeon (assembly GCA_020850325.1). Lineage (GTDB taxonomy): Bacteria > Armatimonadota > Fimbriimonadia > Fimbriimonadales > Fimbriimonadaceae > JANJUB01. The sequence goes on along the minus strand of JADZEW010000001.1, from coordinate 380,387 downwards.
TCGACCTCTTCTAGCGTGACCAAGGCACGCAGACGGTCGAGCAGAGTTTGTTCGTCAGTACGCATAACGGCTTACTCCGGATGAGGAGCCGCCATGCGGGAACACGGCGGCAGATCAGTTACTGCTAGGTTCCATAAGTGGTAGGCCGACGACAATGTCGGCAACACTTCCATTATAGGCAAAAAGCGCCGATTCTGTCAAGCCTTAGCCACTGGGAGACAGAAAGATAAAGCTAGCTCCTGATTACTATGCCAATCAGCGAAAATCTACGTTTTTCGCTGAACGGTGAACTCGGCAAGGCCGATCAGGAACTCCCGCTGGTTCAGGGATTTAGGCAGGGCGTCGATCGCGCGTTGGGCGGCGGCAGCCGCCGCTTCGCGGGCTCCGTCGAGCCCGTGCAGGTGGGGATAGGTGGCTTTCCCTCGCGAACGATCGGACCCGGCCGCTTTGCCGAGTTCGTCCGAAGTTCCGGTCTCGTTGAGGATGTCGTCGGCGATCTGAAACGCAAGTCCCAGGTGTCGACCGTAGGCTTCGAGTGCCTCCACCTGGGACGGATTCCCGCCCCCGAGCAGCGCGCCCATCTCACAACTGGCGGCGATCAACGCCCCGGTCTTACGCGAGTGGATGTACTCGAGCGTTGCGGCGTCGTACGGCTTTCCTTCGGTCAGCACGTCGACAATCTCACCGGCGACGAGACCGTCGGCGCCGCTGGCCCGAGCGAGAATCTGCACCGCACGTACGACCCGCTCGGCGGGAACGTGCATCCCCGCGACCAACTCAAACGCCAACGCAAACAGCGCATCCCCGGCGAGGATCGCGGTGGCCTCGCCAAACTGCACGTGACACGTCGGGCGGCCTCGGCGGAGTTCATCGTTGTCTATCGCCGGTAAGTCGTCGTGGATCAGCGAGAACGCATGAACCAGTTCGAGCGCGCACGCCGCATCCAGCACCCCCTCGGCATCGCCGCCCACCGCATCGGCGCCTGCCATGCACAACACGGGCCGAAGTCTTTTTCCAGGAGCAAGGACGGAGTAGCGCATCGCCGCCACCAGCGGTTCGGCGCGGCCCTGAACCAAGGGTAGCCGCGACTCCAGATGCTGGTCAAACCTGTCTGCGTAGGCCTTTAGTCGGGCTTGCCACTCCACGCCGCGAGTTTACCGAAGGGGTTTCGCTCACCAGCGGTAGACTCTCTCCCATGGCAACGATTCGACCCTTCCGCGGGTTGCGCTTCACGCACGCAGCCGGCCCGCTGGCCGATCTGGTGGCCCCGCCGTACGATGTCATCTCGCCCGACGAGCGCGAAGTTCTGGCGGCGAAGAACCCCCACAACGTCGTCGAACTGACGCTCCCCCAGGGTGCACCCGACGACCGCAGCAAGTTTGTGAAGTACGCCAAGAGCGCAGCCCTGCTGGCCGAGTGGCGTCGCGAGGGCGTCATCCAGGTCGAAGAGATGCCCGCGTTCTACCGCTACACGCAGTGGTTCACGATTCCGGGGTCGAGTGAGACGATTGTTCGCCGAAGCATCATTTCGCTGATCAAGACCGAGCCGTACGAGAAGGGCGTTGTCTTGCCCCACGAGCAGACCTTCCCCAAGCACAAGGAGGACCGTCTGCGCATTCTCGAAGCGACACGCGCCCACCTAGAGTGCATCTTCGGCTTGTTCGAAGATGAGGGCGGAAGCCTTTTCCACCAGATCGACCGCGCTCATGGCGACGTGGTCGCGGACGTAACGACCGATGACGGCGTGCGCCACCTGATGGAGACCATCGATGATGCCGCCACGGTGAACTCGTTGGTTCAAGGCATGGCCGACAAGAAGGTGTGGATCGCCGATGGCCACCACCGATACGAGACGGCATGCACGTTCCGCGAGATGCAGGGGCCGAAGCCCGACCTTATTGCGGAGGACTTCATGATGATGGCGCTGAGTTCGATGTCCGATCCCGGACTCGTGCTATTGCCCACCCACCGCATCGTAAAGAACATGCCGATCGCCGGAAAGGTGCTCGAGACCGAACTCAAGCGGTTCTTCAACGTGCGCGAACTGCCGAATGGCCGCTTGCTCGAAGAGATGGAAGCTCTGAACCGCCCCGACACCCGGGTTTTCGGCGTGGCTTTGCCGGGCGGCATGGGACTGCTGCTCACGCTCGATCGACCGGAAGACGTGCTGAACTGGATCGATAACGACGACAGCCCTCGCCTGAAGATGCTGGATGTCTCGATCTTGCACCACGTGATCTTCGACAAAACTCTGGGGCTCAAAGGACTCGATTTCTTCTCCTACACCCGCGACCCGGACGAGGCGCTTTTCGCCGTAAACGAGGGCGCGGGGGCGAGTTTCTTGATGAATCCGCCGACGGTCGAGGATATGCGGACCATCGCCCTAGGCGGTGAGAAGATGCCGCAAAAGAGCACGTACTACTATCCTAAGATCTTGAGTGGATTGGTTGTATGGTCGCTGAACGATTTTATCTAGCATGAGAATCCGCCTGATGGGCACCGGGGCGGCGGAGGGAATCCCCGCCTTTTACTCATCCACCCGGGTGAGCGAAATCGCCCGCCGGGAGGGTGGGCGAGAGGTGCGCACGCGTTCCGCGGCGGTTATCGACGATTGTCTCAAGATCGACTTTGGCCCCGACACCTTGCACCAGATCCATCGCGACGTGCTTGATGCCCGCGATTGGTGTGCCCTGCTGTTCACCCACAGCCACGACGACCACTTCTGCCGTAGCGAACTGCAGTACATGCTGCATCCGTTCAGCACGTGCGAGTGCATGCCGTTCTCGATCTTCGGCAACGCCACAATCGTCTCGCGGGTCCGCGAGCGTTATCCTGAGTGGCCGATCGAACTGGTCGAGACCGAGAGCTTCCGCTCCTTCGCCATCGGGCCGTATGAAGTCACTCCGATCCACGCGTACCACCTGCTCGAAGAGGACGCCCACAATTTTATCATTCGACGGGATGGGCGCACGCTGATTTACGCGACGGATACGGGGGTGTGGCGCGAAGACACTTGGGATTTCTTGCCGAATACTCAAGCGAACCTGCTGGTGATCGAATGCGGCCACGGCCGGGTTCCCTCGGACTACTTCGGGCACCTGACGCTCGATGACATGTACGCCGTGATCGCCCGGATGCGCGAGATCGGGGCGATCGCTCCGGACGCGACGATCGTGACGACTCACCACAGTCACAACGGAGACCTGACTTACGCGGAAATGGTCGAGGAACTTGCCCCCCACGGCATCATCGCGGGCTACGACGGGCTTGTGCTCGAGGTCTGAGCTAGCTCGGATGGGCTCGGGTTTGCCCGGTATGGCACCGCATGGGCGAACCACCCTCATGTCTTGTGGGCGAGGGATGCGTCGTGCCCTCGCTGAAGCGGCTACAGCCGCACTCAGATCGCCGGGACGAGCCCACCGGCGACCTCAGGGGGCTAACACGAGTTCTATGCATCAGCCTCGAGCGGCCCTCGCGCTTCGCGATTCAACCGAGATGATGAGTAAGGCAACTGCCCGAGCCATTCCGTGCAACCCGAGCAAACCGGACCAACCCGAGCCATCAGCCCGCCGCCGACTCTCCCGCCACGTACCCCGTCGCAAACGCTGCCTGCAGGTTGTAGCCCCCCACTGGACCGGCGATGTCTAGCACCTCGCCGCACAGATACAGCCCGGATACGAGCTTCGACCGCATGGTTTGCGGATCGACTTCATCCAGCGAAACGCCGCCAGCGACGACCTCGCCCTTCTCAAGCACCACCAGCCGAACCGGGGGGAGCGGAAACGCCTTCAGAACCTCGACCAACCGATTGCGCTGTTTCTGGGTGAACTGGGCGGCGACGGTCGTAGCCGGCACCTCGGCGGCGGCAAGGGCGAGCGGCGCAAATCGGTCGGGCAGGCGGCGCTCCAACTCTGTGAGCACCATTTGCCGGGGGTGTTCCCGAGCCCACGCGACCCAATGGTCGCGTAGGGATTCGAACGAGAGATCCGGGAACAGATCGATCTCAAGTGTTGCACCGGGATGCTCGCCGACTTCGCGGCTGATGCCGAGCACCGTAGGCCCGCTGATGCCGCGGTGAGTGTAGAGCAGATCGTCGCGCCACCGGGCGATCTCGCGTCCGCCCGCTCTCGCCTTCAGCATGATGTCGCGCAAGGCCAGCCCGGACAGTTCGGGATCGGTGCCTTCGAGGTAGATCGGGGCGAGCGCGGCGCGCACGGAGACGATGGTGTGTCCCAGTTCGCGCAGCCAGCGGAAACCGTCGCCCGTCGTGCCCGTCGTTGGGTAGCTGCTTCCGCCCACCGACACCACCACGTGCCGAGACGGCCACTCCCGCCCTCCGGCTCGAACGCCAACGACATGACCGTCCTCGACGAGGATACGCTCGGCCGGAGTGTCCAGCCTCAGATTCACCTTCGCTTGGTCAAGCCGCTCGCGGAGGATTCCTACCACGTCCTTCGCGGTGCCGTGGGCGGGGAAGATGCGTCCGTTGGGGCGCGTATACACCTCGAGGCCCCGGTCGGTGAAGAGCCGGACGATCTCGCGGTTGGGAAACCGGTAGCACGCGGCGCGGATGAACCGGGCTTCGTTGGGGCGGAACGCGCGGAGCACGTCTTCCATGGTGCCGTCGTGGCAGATATTGCACTTCCCGCCACCCGAGATGAGGATCTTGGTGCCGATGCGGTTGGTCTTTTCGAGCAGGGTGACGGAGGCACCGAGTTCAGCCGCACGCAGTGCGGCCAAAATGCCTGCGGCCCCCGCGCCAACGACGATCACCTCACCCACGGGGCTCAGGGTACCGAACCTAGCGCGACACCGGGGGGATGACGAGTTCTTCGTCGTCGCTGTTGACCCGAGTTTGGAAGGACGTCCGAGCTTCTAGCCGGCGGAGGTGAGCCGCGTTGCTAGCCTAATGGCGGGGACGAGTGGTGAGGCGCTCGATCCGCTTCTCGTAGTTCGACCCCACGATGAGCCGATCGACGAAGATGCCCGGCGTGTGGATGTTGTCCGCATCGAGTTCGCCGACTTCGACCAACTCCTCGACCTCGGCGACACACACCTTTCCGGCGGTCGCCATCATCGGGTTGAAGTTGCGGGCGGTCTTTCGGTAGATCAAGTTCCCCGACCGATCTCCCCTCCACGCCTTCACGATGCTCACATCGGCGCGCAGCGCCGACTCCATGACGTACCACTCGCCGTCGAACTGCCGCGTCTCCTTGCCCTCCGCGATCAGCGTTCCGTAGCCCGTCTTCGTGAAGAATGCGGGAATGCCCGCGCCGCCGGCCCGGATGCGTTCGGCAAGCGTGCCCTGAGGGTTGAACTCGAGTTCGAGCTCGCCGCTCAGATACTGCCGCTCAAACTCGGCGTTTTCGCCGACGTAGCTGCTGACCATCTTGCGGATCTGGCGGGTCTGGAGCAGCAATCCGAGGCCAAAGTCGTCGACGCCGCAGTTGTTCGAGATGACCGTCAAGTCTTTGACGCCGCTGTCTCGCAACGCAACAATGAGGTGCTCAGCGATGCCACACAAACCGAATCCGCCGGACATGATTGTCATGCCGTCGAAGAGCAGTCCGTCGAGGGCCTGAGAAGCGCTGGCAAACACCTTATCCATGGTGCAAGTTTACACACGTCGCCCGGTTTGCGGGGGCGTTACCAGCGGATGATGTTCGCGCCCCAGACGAGGCCCGCGCCGAATCCGACCGTCATGACGACCATGCCCTCGCGAAGTCGTCCGTCCTTGACCGCCTCGTAGAGCGCCAGCGGAATCGAACCGCCGGAGGTGTTGCCGTACTTCTCGACGTTCTTGAAGACTTTCTCGGGAGGAAGGCCGAGTTTGTCGGCCGCGGAGTCGATGATGCGCAGGTTAGCCTGATGAGGCACAAAGAGGTCGATCTCGTCGGAGGTCATGCCGATCTCGGCTAGCGCGCGCAAGCACGCATCCCCCATGTTATTGACGGCGAAGCGGTAGACCTCGGCTCCTGCCATGTAGAGGTGGCGGTTCTTGGACTTCCACTCCTCACCCGTAATGGGGTAGCGCGAGCCACCTGCCTCAAGAATGATGTGGCGGGCGCCGCTGCCGTCAGAGAGAAGCACGGTCTCCAAGACGCCTCGGTCTGTCCCCTCGCGGCCTTCCAGCACGACCGCCCCCGCGCCGTCGCCAAACAGGACGCAGGTCGATCGATCCGTCCAGTCCACGTACTTGCTGAGGACATCGACGCCGACCACAAGAATGCGCTTGCATTGTCCGGATTCGATCATGCTGGCTGCCACCGCGGTGCCGTAGATGAAGCCCGCGCACGCCGCGCCGAGATCAAAAGCTCCCGCGTTTCGCGCCCCAATCGCATCCTGCACCATGCAAGAAGTTGCGGGAAAGATATTGTCGCCGGTCACGGTGCCAACGATCACCAAGTCCAAACTGTCGGGGTCCCATCCGGCATCTTGGAGGGCCTCGTTGGCCGCTTCGATGGAGAGCGTGCTGCTGGTCTCATCGGCGGCGCAGACTCGACGCTCTTTGATTCCCGTTCGTTGGACGATCCAGGCATCGTTGGTGTCGACCAACTTGCTGAGGTCGTCGTTGGTGACAATCTTCGGGGGCACGGCATGCCCAATACCGGCAACTACGGCTCTCGTCATGAGATGAAGTTCAACTCCTGTTCCACACTGGTCCGCAAAGATTCTAGCAACTCATGGTCGAGGGTTCGCTGGGCGAGGAGCAGCGCGTTCATGATGGCTCGGCTGCTGCTCCTTCCATGGCAGATGATGCACAAGTGGTTCAGCCCCAGCAGGGGCGAACCGCCGATTTCTGCGTAGTCCATTCTCTTTCTTAGGGGCGCGAACACTTTCTTCAGGGGCAGGTACGGCAACTTAGCCAACGGATTGGAGGGCACTTGCTCCTTCACGAGCTTCATGATGAGTTCCGCGACCCCCTCGCTCGTCTTGAGGACGATGTTGCCTACGAAAGCGTCGCAAACCACGATGTCGCAAGGCTTGGCGAACATGTCCTTGCCTTCGATGTTTCCGGCAAACCAAGCGTGTCGGGCAAGGAGCGCATAGGCTTGCTTCGCGAAGGAACTGCCCTTGCCCTCTTCTTCACCGATGTTGAGAAGATGAACCTTGGGCTCGACTTTGCCCATGACTTGGGTGGCGTAGGCACGGCCCATGAGCGCGAACTCGACCAAGTGTTCGGGATCCACGTCGGGGCTGGCCCCTGCATCCAACAACAGGAACTTGCCGTGGTAGTTCGGGATTTCGCTCGCGATGGCGGGCCGGTGGAATCCGTGCATCTGCCGCCAACTGAGCAACGATGCCGCCGACGCCGCGCCGGTGTTGCCCGCCGAGACGAACACGTGAGCTTCGCCCCGCTTGACGAGATCGACCCCCACCGCCATCGACGAGTCTTTCTTCTTTCGCAGGGCTTCGAGCGGCTTCTCGTGCATCTCGACGACTTGAGATGCGGGGTGAATGGAAAGATTCGAAGGGCAAGGAGTAGGCAGAAGGGTAGCGATGCGGTCAGGGTCACCAACGAGTAGAACCGAGTGGTGGAGATGCGGCGCGGCTTCGATGGCGCCTTTGACAATCTCGTCTGGCGCGTGGTCGCCCCCCATCGCATCCAGAGCAATCTTCAAGCTTTCGGGTCCTCCGGCTCGAGCAGTTTGGCCAGCCTCTGGAACTCCAACCGGCCCTCGTTGGACGCGTCCTTGAGCCGGCTTGCGGCATCATCCGGACACGGCTTTCCCGTAGCCTCAAGGCAGTCCGCCGTGAGCGGGATTGCCAACAACAAGTTCTGCCGGAGCAGATCCTCTACCTTCAATAGATTGCCCTCGAAGAGCGGGTAAGGCTCCTCATCGACGACCTTCGCCATATCCTGGCTGCTGAAACTGCTGGGCGTGCCCTCGACCGGGAACTGCTCATCCATGTCGAACTCGACATCGACCTCGATGGGGTTGGTACAGCGCGAGCATTCCAGCACCAGCCGGGTCTTAAAGGTCCCGGTGACGAGCAAAAGATTGCCAGTGCTGACGACTTCCATCTCGCCCTCGAGGGGGGCGACAAGGTCAAGGTCGGCTTCTTCAGGCAGTTCGGTGGAGATTTCCACCGCAATCTTCCGCCCTGGGTGCTGTAGGACGTCGTTCAGATCGAGCAAGTCGTCCCTTCGCATGGGAAGGGGAGTTTACCAGGGCCTTAACCTAGGAACTTGGTGAGGGAGTGGGTGAGTGCCCGGGCGGTGAAGTTCACGAGCGGAATACTCACGTCGTAAGCCATCCGCGTCGGGCCGACCAAGGCGATCATCCCGGCCTCGTGTTCCCCGACGTAGAACGACTGCCGGACCACCGAAAGCTGGTGCATCTTTGAGCTGCGGTGCTCTCGGCCGATCGTGACGGTCTGCGGCTGATCGCTCGGAGCTTGGAGAGCCTCGACCAAGACATCCGATTCCTTGAGCGAGTCGATCAATTCGGCAAGGGCGCCGGCGTCCCGTTGAAACTCGGGCTGGCCAAACAAGAACTCCTCGCCTTCGGTCGTCACGCTGACCTTGTTTACTTCCTTCGCGATCGACTTGAGAGCGGTTTGAATGCCGGATAAGAGCTGGTCGCCGGCCGAGGCGTTAGGGGCCACGGCCTGCGCTTTCGTTTTGGCAACGTTCCGAAGTCCTTGCCCAACAACCTGGCTGGTGAGCGATTCATTCACCCGCCCTAAATCGGTAAGCGTGAGCTCGGCCGGGACTTCGAGCATGCGATTGACCACGGCTCCGTTGCTCAGGACGACAACCAAAAGGGCCTGCTTAGGCCCAAGGGCCGAGACGACGATCGACCGGACGATCAGATTTGGATTACGGACGACCGTGGCGGCACTGAGCAGGTGGGTAAGGCGGCTGAGCGCGCGAGTGGTCTCGCTCAGAAGCTCTTGAAGCGCATCGCCATCCTCGGTCGTGCTTTTGACCTGCCGCCGGAGTTCCGGGCTGAGTTGCGGCTCGACGATGAAGCGGTCGACATAGTAGCGGTAACCTTGGTCGCTCGGGATGCGGCCCGCGCTCGTGTGGGGTTGTTCGAGAAAGCCGAGGTCGGAGAGGTCCGCGAGTTCATTCCGGATCGTGGCCGACTTCACGCCCATCTCGTAGCGCGTGGCGATCATCTCGCTGCCGACCGGTTCGGCGCCACGCACATATTCGACCACGACGGCCCGGAGAATCGTCTGCTTCCTCGGATCGAGGTCCATGGGTGGATTCTACTCCGGGCCGTGTTGGGGCCGGCAGGTTACGACGTGGGGCACAGCCCGATCTTGCCGAACTTGCGAGTTGGCGGAGCTGTCTTGCCTTCCTTGATGCTCCGGAGGGCCTCGAGGCGTTGCTTCATCAGCTTGTGGGTTCGGTGGAGTCGCGAGCGGATCGTGCCGACCGGCTTGCCCATGATCTCGGAGATGTCCTTGTAGGGCATACCCTCGACATCGGCGAGGATGATCAGGGTGCGCTGCTCCTCGGTCAGTGACTGCATCACCGTCTGCATGTCTTCGCTCAGCGTCTGATTGACGAGAATCTGATCGGCGATCGGGGCAGTATCGGCGACTTCGAAGTGCACGACGTCGTCATTGCCCGCGTTGAGCGGCGCATCGTAGCTGACGGTCTGAACGCGTCGGCGTCGGTTGCGGAGCAAGTCCAAGAACAATCGGGTGACGATCCTAAAGATCCAGTTCTCGAAGGGCTTGTCACCCTCGTAATCCTGGAATGAACGAAAGGCGCGATAGTAGGCTTCTTGCGTCAAGTCTTCGGCGTCGGAACGGTTGCCAGCCAGCCGGAAGGCCATGTTGTAGACCTTTCGGTAGGTGCTTTGCATGAGAGCATTAAAGCGCTCCTGCTGTCCGTCAGTTCTAAGTTCGAGTGTGCTCATATTCCCTCCCATAAAGAGATGTCTACGCGCCATTGCGATTCAATCATTGAAACAAGCCCATTTAACAGGAAGTTCCCATATCGCTATATTTTCTTCTTCACATTCACAAGTGAAGCAGCGAGTCAAGGGGGGCTTTGCGGCCCGTTGGAGAAGGGCGCGTTCATAAGACGAATGTCCGTGCGCTGCGGTTCGCTCATGGGTCTATTGGCCCGATGACGTTATGTTAAGGGTAAGGGGCCGTTAAGCAGGCGTTAAGCTCAAATGGGGAGCGGTACAACAGTGTGGGCGGCGCAACGTGGCGCACCAGATCTCCAGAGGATGCAATGCAATGGCCCCGGTCTGTCGGGGCCAGCTCCTTTCTCAGATCGCGCAGAACTTGATTCGATCACCGGGGCTGAACGCGAAGAACCCCTCGGCCAAGTCCACCACGCGAAAGTCGGTGGTGCCCAAGAGCCACCAGCCTCCCGGCCGCTCCAACGGATAGATGCCGGTTTGCCTCCCCGCGATGGCGACGGAGCCAGCAGGAACCCGAATGCGGGGCTCCTGCCGTCTTCCCAGCGTGGCTAGCTCACCCTCCACGTAACCCAGATAGGGGAATCCCGGACAGAAACCGATCGCGTAGCAAGCGTAGACGGGCGTGGTGTGGGCCCCGATCACCTCGTCCACCGTCCAACCCAGGCGCGACGCTACTTCCTGCAAGTCGGCCCCGTCGTATCGAACCGGGACTTCGATGACCGGACGCACGGGCCAGCCCTCCGTGGGCGGTTCGACCAGCGAAGCGACGTCAAAGACCCCGGGATCGACCATAACCGCCACCGATTCGTACGCGGCAACGATCTCCCGCACCCCGGGCAGCCGAGCCTTGCGCCAGGTGTCGGCGATGAACCACGCCGGGGCCGAAAGCTGCCGGGCGATGTACGCGCGATCGCCCAGCGGCTCGACGGTCATCGCGTCGTGGCGAGGAACGCGGTCACGTCGCGATGCAGCTTCACTAGCATCTCCTCGTGGATGTACATCATGTGGCCCGCGCTGTACTCTTCACACGTGAAGTTCGCTCGCTGTTCGGGAGTGAGCCCCATATGGTCGAGGGTGTAGTACGTCGCGGCATAAGGTGTGGCGAGGTCGTAGTAACCCGACGCAACGAACACCTTGAGATAGGGGTTCTTGGCCATGGCGGAACGAAGCGACTCGCTGGTGTCCGGGTGGCCCTTTCGCGCAGACCCCCAATCCCACTTCTCCCACAGTTTCTCCTCGCCACCCAAAATGAAGTAAGGCGAGTCGGTTTCGTAGCCCAGCTCGCGACGGACGTAGTCGTTCAGCATCGCCGTGTACGGCGGCCGAATCGCAGTCATGCTGGGATCGTAATCGGGTGTGTGGCCGGTGGCCAGCCGATCAACGCCGGTGAACCGGGAGTCGAGCCGCCCAACCGTCTGCTTCTTGGTCCGCAGCAGTTCTTTGCAGAACTGGTGGATGTGAATCCGCAGATCGGCGTGGTCGATGTACTCGGGTCGCAAGCCGGTGTACTGAGCGAGCTTCTGGATGATTCGTTTGCGCTCCGCCGCGGAAAGCGAATCGCCCTTCTGCAGCGCGAGGGTGTACTCCGTCGCCGCGAACTTCTCGACTTCGGTGAGAAACGGACGCAGCGTTCGTCGTCGCCCCGCCATGCCGTGGTAATGCGCCGTTGCCGCGTACGTGGGCAAGAAGAGGATGTAGGGCGAGTCGTTGCCGGGCGTGAAGTCGGCGGTCTGGAAGTTGAGAATGCTCGACACCAGCAGCACGCCGTTGAAGGCGATGCCATGCTCGATCAGGTGCCCAGAAAGACCCGCGGCGCGGGTGGTGCCGTAGCTTTCACCGACCAGATAGAGCGGCGATGACCACCGCTGGTAGCGCGAAAGATACAGCCGAATGAACTCGCCGACCGATTCGATGTCGCCCTTGAGGCTCCAGAACTTCTCGCCCAACTCCGGTTTCGCGGGGCGGCTGTAGCCGGTGCCCACCGGATCGATGAACACGAGGTCGGTGTCGTGAAGCCACGTGTGAGGATTGTCCTCAAGGCGATACGGCGGCGGTGGCAAGTGACCTTCGGGCATCATCGGCACCCGCTTGGGGCCCAGCGCACCCAGGTGTAACCAAACTGAGGACGACCCGGGCCCACCGTTGAATGAGAACATGAGCGGGCGGGAACCGGGCTCGGTGCCCTTCTTGGTGTAAGCCATGAAGAACATTCCGGCCTCGACTTCGCCAGCCTTGTTCTTGATCGGCAGCATTCCGGTCGTGACGGTGTATTCGAGGTCTCCGCTCCGATGTTCGGTAACAACCGGCGGGGCGGTGAACTCGGCGGGGATCTCAACGGGTTTTGGGGCTTCGTCGGCCATACGTCGAACTTACCCCGGATTGGACCATAATCAAGGGATGTCGAAAGACTATTTGCGCATCGTCGCTACCGACTGCGGTTCGACCACCACCAAGGCCATTCTCATCGAGCGGAATCCGCAAGGGCAGTACCGTTTGGTTGCCCGCGGCGAAGCTCCGACCACCGTCGAGCGACCGTTTGAAGACGTGACCATCGGCGTCCTCAACTCCATCACGGAACTCGAGGACGTCACCGAGGCACTTGATCCTAATGTGGTCAAGGAAGGCTTTGAGTCAGGTCGTCGAAACCTCATCAAAGATGGCCGAGTTTGGCGGCTCGAAAAGGAAGGGAAGAAGACCGACGAGCGGTCGTCACCCAGCGAGGGCTCGGACATCTATGTTTCCACCAGTTCCGCGGGTGGCGGTCTGCAGATGATGGTCGCGGGTGTTGTCAAGGCCATGTCGGCGGAAAGCGCCGAGCGTGCCGCCTTGGGCGCGGGCGCGATTCTCATGGACACGCTCGCCGTCGATGACGGTCGTAAGGATTATCAGAAAGTAGAGCGGCTTCGCCAGCTTCGCCCGGACATCATTCTCATGTCGGGCGGTACCGACGGCGGCACCGAGTCGCATCTCGTCGAGATGGCGGAAGTTGTTCGCCGCGCCGACCCCAAGCCGCGCTTCGGCGACATGAAGCTGCCGGTCATCTATGCAGGAAACAAGGACGCTCGCAGCAAGGTGGACCAAGTGCTGGGTGAGACGATCGAGTTCAAGCCCGTTGACAACCTCCGTCCCACACTCGACCGCGAAGTCCTCGGCCCGGCCCGCGAGGAAATCCACGAGATGTTCCTCGAGCACGTTATGCAGCAGGCGCCCGGCTACTCGAAGCTCCTCGAATGGACGAGCGAAGAGATCATGGCGACCCCGAATGCGGTGGGCAAGCTGCTGAAGGAGTACGCCGAGAACGAGAAGATTAACCTGCTCGGTGTGGACATCGGCGGCGCGACCACCGACGTGTTCTCGGTGTTCAAGAGCGGCGACGAGCGCATCTACAACCGAACGGTTTCGGCGAACCTCGGCATGAGCTACTCGATCTGCAACGTGCTGAAAGAAGCCGGCATCGAGAACATCGTGCGCTGGTTGCCCTTCGAGATCGATCCCAGCGAAGTGCGCAACCGCTTGCGGAACAAGATGATCCGCCCGACCACGATTCCGCACACGTACGAGGACCTGCTCATTGAGCATGCCGTGGCGCGCGAAGCGCTGAGGCTTGCGTTCGAGCACCACAAGACCTTGGCGCGTGGTCTCTCGGGAGTTCAGCAGCAGCGCGACGTGGGCCAGATCTTCGACCAGACCTCGGCCAGCGCATCGCTGATCAAGATGTTGGAGCTCGATCTCATCATCGGGTCGGGTGGCGTGCTCTCGCACGCCCCGCAGCGTGCCCAGTCGGCTCTCATGATGATGGATGCCTACCAACCGGAAGGCGTCACCATGCTCACCGTCGACTCGATCTTCATGACCCCGCACCTCGGCGTGCTTTCGCAGCACTTCTATGAGGCGGCCAAGCAGGTGTTCGAGTACGACTGCATCGTCAAGATCGGTGATTGCATCTCGCCGATCGGCAACGGCAAACCGGGCGACATTGCAGTCACGCTGTCGGGCTCGGGTATTAACGAAGCGATCCCGTACGGCTCGATCAAGGTGATCCCGTGCGGCAAGGGCGAATACAAGGACTTGACTCTGGAGCCGGGCAAGGGTTTCGATCTCGGCGCCGGCAAGGGCAAGCCGATCACGAAGCGCGTCGAGGGCGGCATGGTTGGCATCATGGTCGACGCCCGCGGCCGTCCGTTCAATCTTGCCGCAGATGTCGCCACGCGAGTCGCCAAGCACCGCGAGTGGCTCGGCGCGATGGGACTGCCCCTACCATGAGCCTGGGATTTAGCTGCGTCATCGATGGGCCTTTCGAATCCGCCGTCGAGCGGGTTCGGGAGGCACTGGCCGCCGAGGGATTCGGCATCGTCAGCGAGATCGACGTCCAGGCGACGCTTCGCAAGAAGCTCGATGTCGATTTCCGGCCGTATCTGATTCTCGGTGCGTGCAACCCCGGTCTCGCCAAGAAGGCGATTGAGGCCGATCCCGAGATTGGCTTGCTGCTGCCGTGCAACGTGACGGTCGAGGAAGTCGAAGGCGGGTTCAAGGTGACGGCCGTGAATCCGGACGCGATGCTCGCCGCTGCCCCCGCGAACGAGGCGATTCTCGAAGTCGCGGCGGATGCGAGACCCCGCCTCGAGCGCGCCATCGCTGCGCTGTCGGGATAAGACCGATAGGTCCTATTCGACCTAGGCTCCGAGTTCGACCAGCCTAGCGAGTCGCTCTGGGTCGCGTGCCAGATCCTCGGCCAGAAGCTCCGCTGCGAGTTTGAACCACGGCCGCGCGTCGTCCTTCTTACCGAGAGCCAACAGGTTCTCGGCGATCTCCTCCGCAACGTAGCCATCCGGTTCGCCTGAAGATAGCTCCGCCAGGATCACCATCGCCGACTCGTGCTCACCCAGTGAACGCAACGCCCGCGCGACACACCACCGAGCGATGAGCAGCGGCCCGGGCGCGCCCATTTCTTCGCGCAAGTCCACCGCCTCGAGGAAACACTCCAGCGCCCGCTGAAACTCGCCGCCCTCGTGATAGCTCCAGCCGAGGTTGTTCAGCAACGAAGCCCGCCAGCGCTGGGCACGAGGGTCGTCGCTGGATTTCGCCTCCGCCAGCGCCTGCTCGTTCGCCTCCAAAGACCGTGAAGGGTCGGCGATGGCGATCATGTGCAGTGCATCGATCCGCAAATCGGCGATGTCCGTCTCCGCCGCGCGTTCGAACAGCGCCAGCGCGCCATCACGCTTCCCGGCCGAGTTGTAGAGCCGGCCCCGCTCAAGGAGGTAGCACACGTCGCCGCGCGTCTTCGGCTTGCCAATGACGTCGTTCAGGGCATCCAGCACCCGGTGGCCCTCATCAAATCGCTTCTGCAAACCCAGCGACCGAGCCAGTTGAGCAGAGAGTTCTCGGTGCCAATCCCCCTCTGCGCTGGCTAGAGCCTCGCGGAAACGCGCCTCAGAGCCGGCGGGGTCGTTGAAGTCCCAAAGCTCGCGGACGTCTAGACTCACCGGATCGCCTCGATCCGACGCGCAAGCTCGAAATCGAGGGGCGAGATGCCCCCCACATCGTGGGTGTTGAGGGCGACGCGGAGCTTGCGATAACGCAGGTCGAGGTCGGGATGATGGTCCATCGCCTCGGCAAGGTGGGCGATCGCGCTCACGAACGTGACCCCCGCGAGGTAGCTCGGGAACTCGTAAGTCTTCGTGATTTGCCCAGCTTCTAGGGACCAACCGGTCGCCTCGGCAAGCGTCGTTTCAATCTCGCCCTCAGTAAGTTTTCGCCGTTCCATTGCCGCCGAGCATACCGCTGACCACGGCTTCAACCGCTTCATCGAGGCTCAGGGACGCCAGGTCGACCACCAGCCGAGGGGTTGTCCACGCGTGATAATCACGGCCCACAACCTCGTCCCAAGTCGGCAACTTGAAACCCGCCAGATCAGCGACGCGCGACTCCACCCGGCGGCGATGCTCTTCCACATCCGAACAGCACACTTCGACATCGAGCGACGGAACTCCCGCCTGCACCGCCACGTCGCGCCACGCCTGGCGGGTGAGCTCCCACGGATTGACGGTGTCGGCGATGACCGTGCGCCCCAGCTTCAGGTTCTCCAGGGCGACCGCGTAGGCGATCTCATAGCCCAGACCGTCGATGGGCGACACCCCCCCTTGGGCGAGGGCATGCTCGATACCGTCTACGCGCACCATCGTCGCGCGCAACCGTGTGGCGAGCGCGCGGCCCAGTGAAGTCTTGCCCACTCCGGGCAACCCCGAGAAGATGATCAGCACGTCAGCATCTCAGTGACCTTCATGCTCGCCATGATATCCCGTCGGTGCTGTCGAGCCAATGATGGGAACTTATGATGCCAAATATGGCATCATAAGAGTGTGGCAAAGGCAACAAAGACGGTAAGCCTGCGGATTGACGAGCAGCTCTGGGCGGTGTGCAAGGCTCTAGCCAAGGAGCGGCGGCAGAGCTTCAACGAGTTTGTCGAGTCCTCGTTGACCCACATGGCCGAGGAAGAACGGCAGGCTAGGCTACGGGGCGCCTTCGCACAGCTTGCCCGTGAGCCAGCGGATCTCGAGTTCGCCCACCATGCCCAGGCGGAGGTTGCTCTTGGCGAGCCCGAATCGGCTAGTTCGTAGGGGCCAGATTTGGTGGGTGAGTTGGGAGCCCGGGCGTGGCTCCGAGCAGCATGGCCGGCGGCCGGCCCTGGTTATCCAATCCAATGCCGCGAACGAGGTCGAAGCTTACGGGCTGACCATCGTGCTCGCGATGTCCACCGGTGGGCATCAGGACAACCTCCTGCACGTCGCGGTCGAGCCCTCCAAGCTCAACGGGCTCTCGCAACGCGGAGTCGTGCGATGCGAGCAGATCCTAACGATTTCTAAGGCGCGGCTCGATGGCTACATCGGCCAAATCGAGCCGCGACTGCTGGCGGTCATCGAGCAGAACGTTCGCGACATTCTGAGCCTCTAGCCCTCAACGCCACACGCTTCCAGCACCGCCTCGATCCGTTGCCGATTCGCGGCTGCGACCGGGATCAGGGGCAGGCGGACATGCGCTTCCAACAGGCCCATCAGTTCCATCGCCGTCTTCACCGGCTGCGGGTTGGGCTCGCAGAAGTTGATCTCCATCAGCGGCAGATAGCGGTTGTGAAGTTCGCGGGCGGTGGTCCAGTCGCCCTCATAGGCGGAGCGCGCCAGTTGGGTCATCTCGCCGGGAATCTCGTTCGAGGCCACGGAAATCACGCCGTGCCCGCCCAGCGCGACCAAGGGCAGGGTGATCGCGTCGTCGCCGCTGAGCACGAGGAAGTCTCTCGGTGCGCGGTGGATGAGCGAGGCGATCTGGCCGATGTTTCCGCTCGCTTCCTTCACGCCGATGATGTTGGGGATCTGCGCCAGCTCAAGCACGGTCGGCACTTCGATGTTCACGTTGGTGCGCGGCATGACGCTGTACAGGATGATCGGCAGCTTCGTCGCTGCGGCGACGGCATGGTAGTGAGCGATCAGGCCGGCCTGGCTGGGCTTGTTGTAGTAGGGGGTGACGCTGAGGATCGCGTCGGCACCGAGCGCGGTGAACTCCTGAACCATGCCGATGACCTCCGCCGTATCGTAGCCACCCGCGCCGGCCACAACCGGAACCCGACCCGCGGATTCTTCGACGGTGATCTTCACGACACGGAGCTTCTCGTCGTGCGAGAGGGTGGGGCTCTCGCCCGTCGTTCCGCAAGGCACCAAGAAGGTGATGCCGCGGTCGATTTGGCGCTTCACCAGACGGCGGAAGGTCGTTTCGTCCAGTTTGCCCTCGGCCGTGAAGGGGGTGACCAAGGCGGTGCCGCATCCGATGAAGCGTGTGTCCATGTCTCTATTGTGTCTTGCGCGGTAAAACGCTTGCGATGAAGATCGGCATCTTTACTGCGTTGTTCGGCGACCGCCCCCTCGGTGAGGCGCTCGATATCATTCAGGCCGAGGGGATCGAGGCGGTCGAGTTTGGCGCGGGGGCGTACCCCGGTTCATCGCACTTGGGCGGCAACCACGAGGCGGTCGAGGCTTTGATCGCCGACGCGGGGAAGCGCGCCGAGTTGGTGCGCGAAGTGGAAAAGCGAGGGCTCAGCATCTCCGCGATCTCCTGCCATGGCAACGCCTTGCACCCCGTCCGCAGCGTCGCCGACGACCACCATCGTGCCTTTGTGAACTCGGTCAAGCTGGCTTCGGCGCTGGGTGTGCCGTGCGTGAACGGCTTCAGCGGCTGTCCCGGCGATGGCCCCAACGCGGTGAACCCGAACTGGGTGACCTGCGCATGGCCCGACGAGTATCGAGACATCCTGGAATGGCAGTGGAAGGAAGTGGCGATTCCGTATTGGCAGGAGCAACACAAGCTTCTCGAATCCCACAACGTGAACTTCGCGATCGAAATGCACCCCGGCTTCATCTGCTACGCCAACGACAACTTGCTCAGACTTCGCAACGCCGTCGGCCCGCGGATCGGTTGCAACTTTGACCCCTCGCACCTGTGGTGGCAGGGAATCGATCCGATCGCCGCGGTTCGCGAGCTTGCCGCCGAAGGAGCGCTGTTCCACGTGCACGCCAAGGACACCAGCATCGACCCGTACAACGCGGGACGCAACGGCAACTTGGACACGAAGAGCTACGGCGACATCCTGCAGCGCTCGTGGGTGTTCCGCTCGGTGGGCTACGGCCACGGCATCGAGTGGTGGAAGGACTTCGTTTCGAACCTGCGCATGGTCGGCTACGACTACGTGCTGTCGATCGAGCACGAGGATGGCCTCATGTCGCCGATCGAAGGGCTGCGCAAGGCGGTCGATGTGCTCAAGCAGTCCGTCATCTCGCAGCCCGCGGGCGAGATGTTCTGGGCCAAGGACTAAACGATGCGGGTCGCGGTCGTCGGGGCGGGGATCATGGGCGCAAGTGCCGCGCTCGCCCTGGCGGACCGCGGCCATCAGGTCACAATCTATGACCGCCATCCGCCCGGCCACGATCGGGGTAGCTCGCACGGACGGTCACGCATCGTGCGGGCGGCGTACCCCGATCCGTTCTTCACCGAAATCATGGTGGAGGGGCATCCGATGTGGCGGGATTTGCAGGATCGCATCGGCCACCAGATCGAGGGGGGGCTTTTGCACGAGGTCGGGCTCATTTTGTTCGGGCGGCCCGATTCGGCGATGGTCGCAGATACCATCCGCAGTCTGAGGGACCTGGACGTGCCGCATGAGGTCGTGCCCGGCGACCGGGCTCGTGATCAGTGGGGGCTCGAGATTCGTTCCGAGGAGGTGGCGGTGCTGACGCCGGAGGCAGGCTGGGTCCATGCGGCAAACGCGGTGGCCGGAACGATCGACCTCGCCATGCAGCAGGGGGCGATCTTCATCCAAGAGGCCGCCGATCCGAGAGCACTCATCGGCCAGTTCGATCGCGTTGTCGCCTGCGTCGGCGCGTGGGCCCGCGAGATGTTCGGCGTTGACGCCACGGTGACCTGCCAGACCGTGGCCTATGTCGATCTGGGCCGGTCGTGGCGAGGGCCGGTGTACATCGAGGACTCACCCGACTTCGTGTATGGCTTTCCCGGCGAGCGCGGTAGCACAACGGTCAAGGTCGGGGTCCACACGCCCGGCCTTCTGATTGACCCACACAAGGAGACCAGACCGCAGAACGACGCGATGATCGAGCGTATCCTGCAATTCGCCCGCGAGCGATTTGGCGTTGAGAATCCGGAGATCGACGAGGTCGTGACCTGCCTCTACACGAATACTGCCGACGAGGACTTTCGCTGGGGCGAGGACGACGGAGTGATCTGGGCCTCTCCGTGTAGCGGGCATGGGTTCAAGTTCGGTCCTTGGATCGGCGCGCGGCTCGCCGACTTTGCGGAAGGGAAGCGCTCCCCGGCGGATTGGCCGAGATTCAATCGTCGCTAGGCGGGAACCGGCTGGGCAGACTCCACCGGTTCGGGCCACCCCAGCAGCCGACGACCCCAACGCCGTCGAGCGAGCCACCGCTCGACCTCATCTCCCTCATAGAACGCGATGTACGTCGTCGTGATGATCAGCGCAAACATCGGGATATTGAAGCGGTACTCGATGTACGCGTGGAGCAGAAGCCCCAAGATCACCACCCACTTGCGGGCGGGCTTCCAGAAGATCAGCGTGCCCAGCGCCACCTCGACGATTAGCGTTCCGTAGGTCGTGAGGCCGATGAAGGGTTGGCGCTCGAGGAATCCGGGGACGGGGAACCGGCGGAACTCGTGCATCATCGCCGGATAGAACGTGGCGGTGCCATCCATCCAGAACGTGCCGAAGACTTTCCACCAAACCGTCGTCAGGTACACGAGGGCGGTTTGATACTGGATCAGCCGTTGGCCCGTGACTCGAACGTATTCGAAAGGCGTATCGGGGGGGAGTCCCTTCTGGCGGAGTTCTCGCCGCCGGTCGAACGAAAGAGCAGCGCCACTCGGCGAAAGCACCAGGTAGATCAAGCACAACCGCAACAGGGTGTCGCCGGAGTGAATGATCAGCGGGTTGCGCGTGTGGATCGAGATCATTCCCAGCACCAGCACGAATCCACACCAGCGCGTCCGCCAGCCGAGCGTAAATCCGACGCCCGCGGCTATCGTGAGCAAATAGAGGCCGAGCGTCAGGGCCGCGTTGTCCGTGAACGCGAGCAGGTTTAACCTAGGCGGGCCAAACGGCAGATGGAACTCCCACGGGGTGTTGGCCCAGACGCGGTGCGAGTCCCAACGGAGGAACTGCTCAGTGAGCGTCCGCGGAACAAACCCGTCGGGCGTGTACCAATCGCCGAACATGAACAGCGTCATGACCAGACTCATCACGGCGGCGAATCCTAGGAGAATCCGCAGCAAGCCGAGCGCGACCGGAGACCGGTACCCAAACCACCAATCATCGAAGCCGGCAAGGCGCTTCTTCATCGCGTGCGTGCCAAAGCTAGGCGCTCCTGATCAACGTCGTAAATCAAGAAGACGGACTGCTCGAAGGGAGGGATCACCGGGTTGGTGGGCGACAGGGTCTGCCCATCAACACGACCCTCGCGGATCGCGTCGATCAGATTCTGGCAATAGTCCGGAAAGGTGACCGTTCGGGGGGTGACGATGAAGTTCCGTCGGAGCACGACCTGAACGGGAGGGTTGGCAGGGTCATCCATTTTGACCGCGACGCGCTGGGCAAAGTCCGGCCACATCCACTGGAACAGGTCGTGATTGACCCGCTCATAGAACTTCCGGTAGCGTTCGATGACGTACTTCTCGAAGTAGTTGGCATCTGCCACGCGCGGATAGGTGTACAACTTCTCCGAGCCATCACGGTAGCGGACGATCGCGTCGCACCAGATGTCCTTGTTCGTGGGGTTGGGCGCAAACATATCCCACGACTGGAACAGACCCAACGAGAGGATGTACTGCTGAACCGGCGATATCCGCACATAGCGATCGTTCGCGTACAGCACCCAATCCAAACCCTTGGGCTCGAGCATGTTGTTGAGCACGCCCGGTGAAGACTTGGGAAGCGACCACGAGGTAATCGCCAGCACATGGAAGCCCACCAGAAGCTTGAGCCATCTGGGGGCGTTCCGTTTGCTGTCCATGGTCTATGCGTCCAGTTCGGCGAAAACCTTGTCGAGTTCTTCGTTGGGCCCGACCGCGTCGCGGATCTGCTGGGCGAGGTTCTTGGCCTCGTCCTTGTGTCCGGCGCGATTTGCGGCCAGCACGAGGTTCACGTGAATGCCGAGCGACTGCGGCATCTGACCCGCGGCGAAGCGCATCACGTTGTAGGCGTCATCATTGCGGCCCAGCGCATTCAGCGCGGCCATCAGTTCGACATATGCCGGTTCACAGCCGGGGAAGATGTTGATCAGTCGCTCGGCGCATTCGCGGGCTTCTTCGTGCTCGCCAATACGGTTGTGGGCGGAGGCGAGAACTGCCCACAGCTTCCAGTAATCGGCCAGCCAGTTTCGGAGCGGCTTGAGCTCCTTGATCGCGCCCGCGAAGTCGCCATTAGTGAGCTTCTCGTCGGCGCGAGCCACGGCTTCGGCTCGCTTCGGCTCGTTGATCTCGGTCTTCCACGCCAGCACTTCGGCGCGCATGTTGGGGTCGGGGTTCTGGGCGAGGATCTGATCGAGAACGGTGGGCACTTCGAACTCGCGGTTCGCCTGACGCAAGGTCTGGGCGTATTCGTACAGCACCTGGACATCGGCAGGATGCTCGTCGATCACATCCTCGTAGAAGTCCATCGCGCGGTCGAACTCTTCCCGCTGCACAAGCATGGGCGCATAGTATCGCTTGACGACCAACTTCTGGTCTTCGGCCTCAAGGGTCGACAATGCGGACTCAAACGCCTTCTCCGCTTCGGGGAGTTGTTCCGCCTGGTACAGAGCGATGGCGTACTTGGCGTGGGTCTCGCCGTTCTGAGGATCGCGGTCGAGCTGCTCCTTCCAGAGGCCGGGAATCTCGTGCCCGCGGTTGGTGGACTGCAAGACACCAGCAAGCAGGTTGAGGCTCGGCTTGTCGTTGGCCTCCAGCTCGATAGCGCGGCGGAAGTTACGCTCAGCGTTGACCGGCATGCCCAAGGACATCTGCGCCACGCCGATTCGCGAGATGATGGACGCTTGCTCGAGCTGCCACTCTTCTACTCGGCCGTCGGTCTCGTATTCGGCCTTCTTCTTCTCGTGAAGCTCCAGCGCCTTCTCGTAGGAGTCCGCTGCCTTATTGCCAAGGTTGCCTTGCTGATACAACTCACCGAGGCCGTAGTGGGCGCGAAAATCGTCGGGTGCAACTTCGGCTGCCTTCAGCAAAGCATGCTCGACCTTCTCGAACGTTCCGATCCGGAACTGGCCGCACATGCGAGCGAAAGCGACACTGACCTCGTAGGGCGCCAAGAAGTCGGGGTCAGCCTGCATCGACTTGCGAAGGGCGGTGAAGGCGAGTTCGGGATCAAACTCGTTGGCGACCTGGCCATTGGCGGCCTGCATGTACTGGAAGCCGTCGTAGCCCTCGAGGAAGTCGATGAACGCGAGGCCGCTATCGGTGCCGAAGTCCAGTCCGCCCTGCATCGCTTCGGGCAGCGTCTTACCGGATTGCTCCGCGAGGTCGCGGATCATCTCATTGAGGGGACCAAAGACCTCGGCGGGTTTGAAGTGGAAGGTTTTCTCAGAGGTTGGCAGCGGGTTACCGGCTTCGTGGAACCGCACGATGACTTCGTAGTTGTCGCCATCTTGGCGGACCACACCGTCCATGACCTTCTGCGCCTCGGCCTGCTCGAAGAGCGGCTGGATGAAGTCGTACTCGACGAGCGTATCGGCCACATTGACGAACGCGGCCTTCGGGTGGCCGTCCTGCTCGATCTGCGCCAGGTAGTTCACCGCATTCAGTTCGGCGTCGGTGGCCGAGCGGACCGTGTCTACCAGGAAGTTCGCAAGTTGGCGCCCGAACGCAGGCTTGGCTCCGGGGCCCGCGTTGAACGGGAGGACGGCAATTCTCATAAGCTAGAGTTTACCGGTCGGAGACCGATGCCGACTCTCGTAATCCCAGCAGGGTGAGCAACTCCTCCAGATGGCGGATGACCGCATCCGGTTTAGGAGCATCATCAGGACGTTCCTCGGGTTGGGTGACGTGGCCGGGGGCGCTGGGGGGAACGTCACTAGGGCGTCGAATCCAGACCGATCGCCAACCCGACTCGATCGCCGGTCGGATGTCGTGGGCATAGCTATTGCCCACCATCAAAATCTCATGCGGGGCGACTCCGGAGTTCTCGGTGATCATTGCGAAGACGTCGGGGAGAGGTTTGCCCCGGCCCATTTCCCCTTCGATGTAAACCTGATCGAAGAACTCTCCGATGCCCAGCGCGGCAATCTCCTGCCGCTGGATATCGGCCGGGCCGTTGGTGATGAGGCCCATCGGGTACCGCTCGTGGAGCGTCTGCAACACTTCCCAAGCGTCATCGAACAGTTGCAGGCCATCGTTTCGGTGCCGCCCGTAGGCTTCGCTCAGGCGAATCGCGAGGGCCTCGTCTTCGATGCCGATGCGGCGTAGCGTGAGGCGCATCTGCTCGGTACGGGTGGGCTCACCCTCTTTCAAGTAGGTTTGGTACCAGCCAGTCTTCTTGAGCGTCGGCGCAAATTCGCGGAACGCCGCTGCCCACTCCTGAACCATATGCTGGGCGTCATGTCCATTCGGACTTACTTCGGCAAAAGTCTTGCGCAACGCCGCCTTGGAGGCGTCCCAATAACCGCAGAGCGTGTCATCGAGATCGAAGTAAATGCGCCTGACGGAATCGAAGACCACGTTGCTCATTATGGCTTTGTCGGACTCAAAGTGTATGGTGCGGGCGACATGTTGCTTGCGCCGCCCACGACAACGTTCCTACGCCCAAAGCCATTCGCCGAGTTCACGAATCGACTTTGCCCTGGACTTTGTTGTCCAGCCGATGACGTCGCGCAGGGTCGTCCACTCGTGCAACATCGCATATACGGTGAGCCGCTTCAGCAGGTCGTTCTCACGACTGGGGTCGAGCCCATAGCCCTGGAGAAAGGCGGCCCTCAACTCAGGGGTCGGAGCCAGATCTTGCCGGATGGTGAAAAAGTCGTAAAGCGGATCGCCGATCTTGGCATCGCCGAAGTCGATGATGCCAACGATCCTGTCGTCAGACACAAACAAGTGGTCCGGTTCGATATCGCCGTGCAGGAGGACGGGCCATGACGGCCCCATCCCGGTGACCGAAATGGATCTCAGTTCGTCGGCGATCGAGAGAAGGGCGATGTCCGCATGGCCGAGCAACGCGTCAAGTTGGCGAGTGAGAAACTCGTCGAATCCGCGGGGCCAGTGAGACTTCCACGCGGCGGCCAAGTCGGGCGTCGGCGTGATCCCGTGGATTCGGCGCAGCTTCGCTCCGAGTTCACCCAGCAGCTTCTCCTTGGTTGCGTCGTCGAGCGTGGCCCAGTCTTCCTGCAGCACCCGACCGTCCATTCGAGACATCACCACGTAAGGCCAGTTCCAGTCCGAAGAGTCGAAGAGCAACTCTCCGCGGGCGAGCACCTTGGGAACGGGAATGCCCGAGTCGTTCCGGAGCGCCTCAAGGGCGGCGACCTCCATCCCCTTCGTTTCTCGCCCGTGAAAGTAAGGCGTGTAGATCTTCACGACGCTGTCACCGACGAGGAACACCGGGTTGGTTGCGTCGCCGCGCATGGTTTCGTAGGTTTCCATTGCGAGCGCGTGGCGACGAGCGATCTCGGCGACGTGGGGACGCCAGAACTCGGCATCCGTGCGAACCGATGCGTAGTGGGACTCGACGAGGAACCTAAGCGACATGGGAAGTCTGTTCTTCCGAGACGATTTGGGGAGGACGAAGGATTCGCGGAGGGTTTGGCGCGGCTGTTAGCTCGGGTTGGCTCTGAAGGCACTCTGCGCTAACCCGAACCGGTCGAATTACTCCGTACCGCGAGCACCAGCAGGGCGCATAGCACGATCGCGATCCCGTACAACACCCATACCGCCTGACGTTGCGAGAGGCCCCGCGCGAGCAGTTGATGGTGGATGTGCCTCTTGTCGGCTTGAGTGATCGGTACGCCGCTCATCTTGCGGCGGATCACAACTTGTACGGCATCGAACAGCGGCACTCCGAACACTAGCAGAGGTACGAGGATTGCCATCGCGGCCGCCGTTTTCATCGCACCCACGATGCTGAGCGCCGCGAGCGTAAAGCCGAGCAACTGCGCTCCGCCTGTCCCCATGATGATCTTCGCCGGGTTGTAGTTGTGGCGGATGAAGCCGAGTGAGGCTCCCGCCAAAGCGGCGGCCAAGAGCGCCACCCGCGGCTGGCCCTCGTAAGTAGCGATGATCGAGAGCGCGCCGCCGGCGATGGCGGCGATCCCGCTTGCAAGTCCGTCGATCCCGTCGATCGTGTCCATCGTTTTCGACACGATGAAGATGTAGAGCGCCGTGATCGGTAGCGCCCACATGCCAAAGTCAATCCACTCTCCGTTACCGCCGAGAGGCGGCCACGAGAGCCCCTGAATCTGGATGACCTTGCCCTCGGACGCAAAGAACTGGATTCCGAATCCGGCGAGGATGAGGAAGAGCAACTGGATCTTGGCGGAGAACTGGTGCAGGTCGTCCAACGCGCCCACAATCACCACTAATCCGCCAATGCCGAGCATGCCCCAGACGTACAGCGGGAAGGGCTGAATCGGATAGGCGAAAGGCAACACCCCGAGGACGGCGGCCACGAAACCGCCGTAGATGGCGATGCCGCCCCAGCGAGGTAGCGGCTCCTTGTGGACCCGGCGGTCGTCCCGCTTCGGATCGTCCACCGCGCCAAACTTGAACGCGAGCGTCTTGATGAGCGGCGTGAGCAGCATGCTGATGATGCAGGCCACCGCTCCCGCGAGAAGCGGAAATCGATATCCTTCCAGCAGCTGCGATTCTGCGAGGGTCTGCATCAAGTGCCCAGGTCTACCGGCTCGATGGCTCCGTCTCGATACCGCAAGACCTCCATGTTGGCCTCACGAAACAGTTCCAGCGAAAACGCGTCCGGGTAGTCCCCTTCATAAATGACGCGGGAGATGCCGCCATTGATGATCATCTTGGCGCAGGTGTTGCAGGGTTGGCAGGTGACGTACATGCCCGCGCCTTCGCAGGGCACGCCGATGAGGGCGGCCTGAAGGAGGGCATTTTGCTCGGCATGGAGAGCGCGGATGCAATGCCCAGCGCGCATACAGCCCAGCGGCCAATCGTGTTGATCTCCCTCGTGGGGGCAGTGGGAGACTCCGCGAGGTGCGCCATTGTAGCCGGTGGCGAGAATGCGTCGATCGCGGACGATGACGGCTCCGACATGGCGTCGCGGACACGTGGCGCGGGTGGCAACGAGATGCGCGATCTGCATGAAGTAGGCATCCCAACTCGGGCGCTCGCTCATGGGGGCGATTATGACGCGTTCCGTTAAGGACCGTTCGTCACCTTAGTTATCAACCCGAAAATCGGGTGATATCACCCGATTTTCGGGTATATGAGTGATATGGTTGTTCCGTCGGTCGGAGTGTTTGGTTCACCTTTGAGAACAAGTGCCTTGCTCGCTATCAACATGATGGGTGAGACCCATGCATCTGAACTCTCTCGCGTGCTCGAGAGAAGCCTAAGCCGTGTTCAATCGGCGGTTGACAGCTTAGAGCGAGCCGGACTGATTATCGGCATCGAGGAAGGGCGCGCAAGGCGTCTGCGTCTGAACCCCCGCTTCCCGGCGCTCGGCGAACTCGTCGCCCTCCTTGATCGGCTTGGTGCCCAAGATGCGTCACTTCAGTCTAAGCTCGAAGAGCTCCGGCGGCGCCCGAGGCGGGCGGGTAAGGCGCTATGATCGGGGCGAGCACGACACTGCGCGAGCTCGCGTTCCTCGTATGTACCGCTTTTGACGACGCTGGCGAGACGGTGGTCCTCTCGGGCGGTGGAGCTGCGACGATCTATGCTCCCGAAGCCCACCAGTCGCGGGATCTCGACTTCATTTTCGCGCTATGGTCCGTAGACGGGCAGGTCTCGGACGGCCCAATGAGAGCTCTTGGGTTTGCTGAACGGGGCGGCACGTACGGCCATCCCGCGTGCCCCTACACCGTCGAGTTCCCTGCGGGACCCCTTGCCGTGGGCGACGACTCCATTGACACGTGGGACACGTTGGAGGAAGGTGGAAATCGCCTACACATCATCTCTCCAACCGACTGCGTACGTGACCGCCTCGCCTGGTTCTTCTATGGTCGAGACCACAGCGCCTACGTCAGGCTGTGGCGGTGGCCTCTGCTCACCCGATCGACCTCGATCGAATCGCACGCTGGGCCGAAGAAGAGGGCCAGTCCGCCCTGTTTCTGCAGTTCGTGCGTCGTCTCAACAGTGAGAGCTGACTCTGCCACAGTTGCAAAACCACATGAATGAAGCGCAAAGGGGGAGAAGCGCATGAACCGCCTCGAAGAAGTCACCCAGGCGAAGGCCTGGCTGGACGGGTTTCGCCCGTTGCCCAGCAATGTCCTTGCGGAACTTCAACAGCGTTTCGAAGTGCGGCTGACCTACCACTCGACCGCGATTGAGGGAAATACGCTCACCCAAAGCGAAACGCAAATCGTTCTCGAAAAGGGAGTGACCATCGGGGGCAAGTCGCTTCAGGAGCACTTCGAGGTCATCGGCCACCGTGAGGCGCTGCACTAGTGCTTGAACTTGTTCGGGACGAAGCACCGTTGACCGAGCGCACCGTGCGGAAAGTTCACAGTCTGGTGATGAAGGGCCAAGAAAGCGGATCGGCTGAAGCCTACCGGGGGCCGAACGTCATGGCTGCGGGCACCGAGTTTCGGTATCCCGACCACCTTCACTGGGCTGAACTGATGGCCGGATTTGTGGCTTGGTGGGAGACGCCTTCATCGATCCACCCTGTTCTTTGGGCGGCTGAAGCGCACGTCCGGTTTGTGACCATCCACCCCTTCCAAGACGGGAACGGCCGGGTCGGTCGGCTCTTGTTGAACCTCGCCTTGCTACGGCACGGCTACCCGATCGCCGTGATCCCCGTCGAGCGGCGCGCGGAGTACATCGCTTCGCTCGAACGTGTGCAGAAGCTGGGCGATCGGCAGCACTTCGACGCGATCGTGCTCGATGCCGTTGAGGCCTCACTCAGAGAGACTCTCGAGCTATGCGCTAGCGCCGTGGGCGCAGTGGCGTCGGCTGAGCTTCGCGCCTGGCTCGGTGTTTGATATCGTGCGGGTGGATCAAGGGTGATCGTCCCCGGTTCCACCGTACGGACTCTGCCACAATTGTCTGACCGATGAAGGACACGATCGAAGCCCTGTTCAACCTCCCCGCGGCGGAACTCACGGAAGACGCGGAGACCACCTTTAGCCTCTTCCTCGACAAGCTCAACGCGGGTGAGATTCGCTCTGCGGAGCCCGACGCGACGGCCCCCACCGGGTGGCGGGTGAATGAGTGGGTGAAGAAAGGCATCCTCCTCGGCTTCCGTATCGGTGCGATCGAGTCGTTCGGTGGGCAGTTCTTCGACAAGCACACCTACCCCGTGAAGCCAATGACCCTCGAGGACCGGGTGCGCGTCGTCCCGGGAGGCAGCAGCGTCCGAACCGGCGCGTATCTCGCGCCGGGAGTGGTGTGCATGCCGCCGATGTACATCAACGTCGGCGCTTACGTCGGCGAGGGAACCATGGTCGACTCGCATGCACTGGTCGGCAGCTGTGCGCAGATCGGCGCTCGGGTCCATCTCAGCGCGGCGGCGCAGATCGGCGGTGTCCTGGAGCCGATCGGTGCGATGCCGGTCATCATCGAAGACGACGTTATGGTCGGTGGGAACTGCGGCGTCTACGAGGGAACGATCGTCAAGCGCCGCGCCGTGCTCGGGAGCGGGGTGATCCTCACCCGATCGACGCCGGTTTACAACGTAGTCACGGGTGAGGTTCACCGGGCGACCGACGAACTGCCGCTGATCATTCCCGAGGGAGCGGTCGTGGTTGCGGGTAGCCGGGCGATCAGTTCGGGCCCAGGGCAGGAGTGGGGATTGTCGCTTTATACGCCCGTCATCGTGAAGATTCGCGACGAGAAGACTGACGCCAAGGTCCAACTTGAGGACTTCTTGCGATAAGATGTAGCCATGGCAGATCCGAATGATGTCAGCGGAACTAAAGCCGCCCGCTCCATGCTGGGCCGTCGCGGCGTCGATCTCACGCTGTGTGACCTCCGGGTCATGCACGGGGTTTGCTACATCCGGGGCACCGTTTCGGCGGTCAAAGGAAGTGGCGTCCTCGATATCAAGACCGAGATCGAGCACTGCGCCCGCCTGCTGCGTCAAAAGCCAGAAATTCGAGACGTGGTGATTGATGTCCGCTATCGATCGTAGGATTGAAAGATGATCGCCGCACTCCTTGCTCTCACCATGTCTGCCAACACGCTTCACGATTTCACCTTGCCCGACATCGAGGGCAAAGACGTAAAGCTATCCAAGTTCAAGGGCCAGGTCGTTCTGGTGGTCAATGTGGCCAGCAAATGTGGCATGACTCCCCAATACGAAGGGTTGCAGAAGCTGTACACCGAGCACAAGGCGAAGGGCCTTGCCGTCCTCGGCTTCCCGGCCAACGAGTTCCGTGGGCAGGAGCCCGGCAGCAACGCCGAAATCAAAGAGTTCTGCACAGCCACCTACGGCGTCACGTTCCCGATGTTCTCCAAGATCGTGGTGAAGGGCGAGGGCATCCACCCGCTGTATCAGTGGTTGCTGGAAACGGGTCCCCGCAAGGACGACATCGAATGGAACTTCGCCAAGTTCCTGGTGGGCAAGGATGGAAAGGTCATCGCCCGGTTCACTCCGCAGACCAAACCGGACGACCCCGAACTGCGAAAGGCGATCGAAGCCGCCCTGGCGAAGTAGCCGCTACTTCGTCTGAAGTTCCATGAACACGATTCGCGGAGATCGTGCTCCCACCCCGTCCTCGATACCGCAGACAACCGCCGCATAGATCTTGCCCGCGCCGAAGTTGAAGGTGGCCTGCGGCGTAACCTCGAACTCGGTTCCGCTGAGGCGCGCAACGAACGTTTGATTACCGGCGTCGATGAGTGCCGTGTTGTTGCCGCCAAAGGCCAGATCCTGGACATTTGTCAGAGGGTTATCGTCGGGATTCCGGAAGTCGATGGCTGGAGTGTCAAAGCCAGCACTCGCGATCCAAGCGTGGAGGATCACGAGGCGCGCCTTGTCCCCGTTTGGCTTGCTGCGGTCGACTTGGAAGGTGAACGTCTGGAGCCGCTTGTTAAGGTCGCCCGCGGGATCAACGAGGCCCACGGCGGTGACGAGCGTGCCGGTGTCCCGCGTGAGGTTCTGTGTGGTAACGTCGCCGTTTTCCGGGGCACCGTCGGGCTCGATGCGCACATCGTAGTCTCCAGGCTCCACAGAGCTGAACGTCGTTACAGCGCCCGAGCGAGGCGAAGAACTCAGGTAGGGCACGTTGTTGCCGAGTTGAATGTTGTTGAGGAACGCGTCGAGCGCGGTTCCATCAGGAGACGCATTGATGAAGGCGACCACGGGATCCGGAGCCTCCAGCGAGTTGGTGTTAGCGCCTCCACATCCGAACACGACGGCTATCGCCACCAGACCTGAGATAATCCGAATCTTGCTCATAGGAGTCCTAACCATACCCACTTAAGACGTCTTGGGGGGCGATTCTGACTCACTCGTTCGGCGTTCGGGCCAGCAGATGGAGGTCCAGCGCCTCGTAGCAGAGGGGGCATCCGAGCAGCGATGTCTGCACGTATTGCTCGTTCGTCCAGCCGCAATGGGGGCACACGCCGTCTTGTCGCCGATGGCGTTGAAAGCCGTTTAGGAAAGAGCTGGGACGAACCTCGGCGAGCAGTCGATCCGCGCACCCGGAGCAAAGAAAGCCGCCGCGTTCGCGACGGCTTTCAATTCGTAAGGTGGCGATGCCTCCGCACCGCCGGCAGCGCTCCATGGTCTAGAACGGAACGCCGCTGTGGGTCGCGGCCTTGAACCGCTCCATCAAATCGAGCGTGACCTGACCCGGCTTGCCGCAACCGATCGCCGTGCCATCGAGCGAGACGAAAGGAATGACCTCGGTCGCCGTGCCGGTGAAGAACGCTTCATCCGCGCTGCGCACATCGAACACGGTCAAGAAGTCTTCGCGGACTTCGTAGCCGGCCTCGCGGGCGAGATCGATCACGGTGTCGCGGGTGATGCCTTTCAAGATGCCGCACGAAGGATGCGGCGTGCGGATGACTTTGTCCTGTACGAGGAACAGGTTGTTGCCGGTGCCTTCGGCGACATAGCCCTCGTGGTTCAACATGAGACCGTCGCCGGTGCCTTGGCGGTTGGCGATCTGCTTGGCCATGATGTTCGAGGCGTAGCGGCCGATGCACTTCACTCGTGGGTCGAGCGAGTCCGCGGGAATCGTGCGGATGGGCGAGAGGTTGCAGCTAAGTCCGATCTCGTACTTCTCCGGCCCGTAAAGCGCCAGCGAGGAGATCATCACCATCACGTTCGCGGGGGTGATGCCCTTCGGGTCGAGACCCAGGCCGGTTCCGCGGGTGACATTGAGCCGGATATAACCCTCGCTCATGTCGGCCTGGCGGCAGGTGTCGAGAACAATCGCTCGAAGCTCGTCGTAGCTATGCGGCATGTCGAATCCGAGATAGCCGATGCCGTGATAGAGTCGCTTCAGGTGCTCGTCCAGCTTGAACACCTTGCGGTGGTACATCCGGATTCCCTCGAAAAGTCCGTCTCCGTAGAGGTGCGCGTGGTCCGCCGCGCTAACCACGGCTGACTCGAGCGGCATGACCGTCCCATTGATCCAGGCGAGCTTAGGCATGGCTCATTCTACCGGCTTGGCTCGGGGTGGCTCGGGTCGGTTCGGGTTGGCGCGGGGTGCTCGGTTGGCTCGAGGGTCCCCCTCGCCTCGCTTGGGGGGAGAGGGGGTTGGGGGTGAGGGGAACTCGTGCGGCCCACGAGCTGGGGGCTCGCGATCGCCAACTCCTAGGGTGCGACCTGAGCGCAGCCCTCGCAAATCAAGCTATCGCGGATCCCGTGAAACCAAGAGATCAGCGGCCGGACTCGTACCGGCATTGCCAACGATCAGCGAGCCCGGATCCGTCCACCCACCAGCGTCCGCCCGTCGACTCCCACGAACTTACCGTCCTGGCTGAGCCCGAGCAGTTCGGGAAGCTTCAGCTTGCCCAAGCTCTTTCCCGTCTTCCCATCCAGAAGCTGATCGCCGGCGAGGACCTTGCC
Source organism: Methanoregulaceae archaeon (assembly GCA_020850325.1). Classification (GTDB taxonomy): domain Bacteria; phylum Armatimonadota; class Fimbriimonadia; order Fimbriimonadales; family Fimbriimonadaceae; genus JANJUB01. The sequence goes on along the minus strand of JADZEW010000001.1, from coordinate 347,744 downwards.
CCCGACCCACTTGCCCGGCTGCGTCGTGGCGGCTCGCCACCGAACCTTTCCGGTCTGCGAGTCGGCACAGATGATCGTGTGGAACTCTGGGTCTCGATTCTCCCTCACCGTCGCATCCCGGTCAAGGATGCCGTGCTTGGAAATGTCGGTGACGTAGAAGTACTTCCCCGGCACGCGGGTGAGATCGGAGCGGAACACCCCGGTGCAAAAACTGCCACGATTCGAGCCTTCAAAGACTGCGAACGGCCCCGCGTCTGGGTTGCCGACGATGCCGTCGAAACCAAACGCATAGTCGGAGAGGTGAACTCGCTTGAGTTCCTGAAGCGTGCGAATCGCGACATCGACCACGCCCTTCTTGTCATTGGGGTGCCGGCCTTCTTCGCCGATGATGAACAGCCAGCGCTTCGGCGTGGCCCAGATTGGCTCCCCCACTGGCGCTCTCAGCGTCTCAGTGGCTTCGCTGCGCAGGCTTTCTTGCCACATAACCTCGCCGGTTACCGCGTCGGTGAAGGTCTTGCGTTGAAGTTTCTCATCGCGGGTCATCACGAGCCGTCCGACTCGCGTGGGCCAACCCGTCACCGTGGAAAGATGCTTCCCAGTTGCGACATCATAGGTGTCTCCGGTCGATGTCTTGGTTGTCGGGTTGTGTCGGTGGACGGTCGCGAGGCCGAGTCCGCAGTCGATTTGGGGCTCGTCGAAGCTGCCTGCGCCCATGGGCACAACCTTCTTGCTGCGAGGATCGAACCGGAAGATGCGCTGCTGTGAGTTCCACATAACCGCTCCAGATTTCGGATCATAGAACGCACAGGATCTCGCGTTCCCTACCACCCGCGGCTGAGTCGCTTCCGGGGGCAGCGGAACCCGCCACTGCACTTCCGCGCTGGGCCCGGCAGCGACAAGAGTGATCAAAGCAATCGCGGCGTTCATGCTGGTTTAGGATACGTCACTCTCGCAAGAATTGCAAGCATCTGGAGCGCGGGGCCTCGTCCCGCTCTCGCGAGACTCGAAACCCGCGCCTACATGGTGAAATGCTTCCGGAATCATGGACCGTCTGAGTGGGTTCGTCCCCAGACAGACGCCCGAGCGCGCAGACCCTGAGGCTGCGGGTTGATTCGTCCCCGCAGTCGGTCGGGACCAACTGGCGGGACAATACAACCGCCAGCCTCAGGGATAGGTAGAACCGCCTAGAACTCGAGCCCGCAGCTGGCGCGAATCGCGTCGAGGCAGCGCATGTTCCCCAGCGTGTCTTCGATCGACATGTACGGACACTCCCCGTCCGCCAAGAACGAAGCCACCGCGTCCGCCTCATGAGCGTAAAGCTCGGCCGTCGTACATTCCAGCGAGAACGTCTCGACGTCCCCGCCATGCCGATGAAGCGTCATCAGCGTTCCCGGCGGCGACTTCCACGGGTCCTGCACGTGGATGAACCCATCGTCGCCGTAGACGGTGGCGTCGTTTCGCATCGGCAGGTGCATTCCGCTGGCGATGGTGGCGACCATCCCGCCCGGGAAGCCGAGCATGCCCGCGCCATAGGAGTCGTAGCCGCGGTCGAGATTGGCGACGTATTCGACGCGGTTCGGCTCTTCGCCAGCCACCATCCGCGCGAACGAGACGCAGTAGGTGCCCACGTCCATGATGCCGCCCCCGCCCTGGGTGGGCTCGTTTCGGAAGTTGCCAGCGTCGGGATTCGAGCCGTAGCTGAACTCGGCGGTCACCGCGCGCACGGTGCCGATCGCGCCCTCGCTCAGCAGCGAGGCGAGCTTTCGCGTTTGGGGCGAGCAGCGATACATGAACGCCTCCATGAAGAATACGCCCGCCTCGCGTAGTGCGGCGATGGCGGCTTCGGCCTCGGCCGCATCGAGGGTGAACGGCTTCTCGCAAAGGACGGCCTTGCCGGCTCGGGCGGCGGCGATGGTCCACTCGGCGTGGAGATGGTGCGGGGTGGCGATGTAAACCGCTTCGACCTCCGGGTCGTCGAGCACGGCCTGGTAGCTGCCGTACCCGCGCCCGCCCCATTGGGCGGCGAACGCCTCCGCGCGGTCAAGGTCGCGCGCTCCGGTGGCGACGAGTCGACCGGTCTTTGAGGCTTGCAAGCCTGACGCGAATGCACCCGAGATCCGCCCGGCGGTGATGATTCCCCAGTTCAGTGGCATGAGGCTATGTTAGCCCGGGTCGCAAACTCGACGACGTAGCGTCTGGGTGGGTTCGTCCCCAGACAAGATTCGTGACGCCTCTCCCTCCCCAACCCCTCCCTCTCACCGGAGCGAAAGGGAGGGGCTCGCATCCCCTGCTTTGCATCCGTTGACCGGGTAGCCGCAGGTTTCGAGTTCGAGCAAGCGAGAACGAGGCCCTGCGGGAAGGCGCGTCGGGACGAGCCCACCGACGACCTCAGGGTAGGTCATCGCCCTCACCCAACCACGAGGCGCGAGGGGTGGTTCGCACCTCGCATCTGAACGGGCCTTGATTGTCGGACCGGGCCGCCATACTGCGAGGATGGCGGGAATGGAGACGGAGTCTCCCGGAAACAGGCGAGCTCACACGTCAATGCATCGCGGGAAACTTGTCATTTCCTGCTCCGTCCTTACTGGCCGGGTCAAGATCAATGATGTAAGCATCAGTGCCCGCGCCCTTTCGCTTCTCGATATCACTAACTACATGCGTAACTCGTTTCCCGCCTTGCAGCTCAAAGACAAACTTCTTCTGATCACGTATGCTCCTCAACAAGACCCCGGTGCCACCCGCTACAATGCGCAAGCTCGGCATCTGCTCTTCCACATACACGACTTCAGTCGGATACCGATTCACAATGATGACGTGAACCAGCTTTTCGCAACCCGCACCCCAGAACGAGCATAAGAGTAGCAGCAGCAGTGATACCGGCTTCTTAGGATGTCTTCTCGGGCGGCTCGCCGCCCTTTCCGCCATCGTCGCTCTATGGCCTCCCATCGGTTGCATCCTCATCCGTCCATCATACAGCGTCTTCAGGGACATGTCAAGGTGAGCCACGGGGCGCGACAACCGAGCTCCTGGCGCTCTTGAGCGGGGCACGAAAGTAACCTGCCCTTAGCGACGGTCCTTCGCCGCTCTCCCTCCCTGACCCTCCCTCTCGCCGGAGCGAAAGGGAGGGAACCGAGCCAACCCGAGCCAACCCGAGCCAACCCGAACCACCCCCAGGGAACCCGAGCCTCCAGCGGAACCCGATATAATCGCCCCATGTCCCGGATCCCTGATCCCGATGCCTATTTCGCCGAGGTTGTCGACAAGTACAGCGAGCACGTCAACCCCTACCTGGCCAAGCTCCTCGCCTTCGCCGGATTCGGCGTCGAGGTGTATGGCGAGGGTTGCTACATCGAAGACCACGAAGGGCGCCGCTACCTCGACTGCCTGGGCGGGTACGGCACCTTCGCGCTCGGCCATCGACATCCCAAGGTCGTCGAGGCCGTCAAGCACCAACTCGACTCGCTCGGAATGAGCGGTAAGGCATTCTTCAGCAAACCCGCTGCCGACCTGGCCGCCGAGCTTGCCAGAATCGCGCCCGCCGGGCTGCAATACACCTTCTTCAGCAACTCCGGCACCGAGGCCGTCGAGGCCGCGCTCAAGTTCGCCAAGGTCGCGACCGGACGCAGCCGGATCATCTCGACGATCGGCGGCTACCACGGCAAAACCCTCGGCGCCCTCGCCACGACCGGCCGCGAGAAGTATCGCAAGCGCGTCGAGCCGCTGATGCCGGGCGTCGAGTTCATTCCGTTCGGCGACACCGCGGCCGCCGTCGCCGCCATCGACGACCAGACCGCCGCGTTTATCGTCGAGCCGATCCAGGGCGAGGGCGGCATCCATGTTCCTCCCGACGGCTATCTGCGAGCGATCCGCGAGGCGTGTGACCGCACCGGCGCGCTGATGATCGCCGACGAAGTGCAAACCTGCATCGGCCGCACCGGCGCGATGTTCGGCTGCGACCACGAGGGCGTCGCCCCCGACATCATGACGCTGGCTAAGCAACTCGGCGGCGGCGTGATGCCGATCGGCGCAACCATGGGCACCGCGGACGTTTGGCAGAAGGTGTTCAGCGAGAATCCGCTGATGCATACCTCGACGTTCGGCGGGAATCCGCTGGCCTGCTCAGCGGGTTTGGCGGCAGTCCGTGTGGTGCAAGACGAAGACCTCGTCGCCCGCTCAAGGGATCGTGGTGCCCTGATGCTCGAGCTACTGCGCGAGACGCAGACGCGGCATACCGACCTCGTGTCCGACGTGCGCGGTAAGGGGCTGATGATCGGCGTTGAGTTTGCGATGGACGAAGTCGGCGAGTTGACGGTTGCTCAGATGCTGAAGCGCGGCATGTGCGCGGCGTACACGCTGAACAACCCCCGCGTGATTCGCCTTGAGCCGCCGCTGATCATCAGCGAGGAGGAAGTGCGAAAGGCGGTCGAGATTCTCGATGGCGCGCTGACCGAGACAAGCGAACTGCTGGCGATGCTGGCGTAGCCAGGATCGGCCACAATAGTGGCCTGTGCGTGTTCTCACCGATCAGACGTATGCGATCGCCGATGGCGTCGAGCTGAGGTTCGACCTGTTCCGCCCGGACTCGGACGACATCCTTCCGCTAGTCGTGGTGCTCCACGGCGGCGGCTGGATTTCCGGTAGCAAAGAGGATAGCCGCGATCTGGCGATCAGTCTGGCGCACCAAGGATTCGCGGCAGCATGCCCGGGCTACCGCCTCGCTCCATTGCATCCGTATCCGGCGGCGGTCGAGGACGTGCGCGGATTCATCGAGTTCGCGCGAGACCATGCTGCCGACTGGGGTGTCGATCCTGCGCGAATCGCCGCATTGGGCAACAGCGCGGGCGGGCATCTCGCGGCCATGGCCGGGGTGTCCGAAGAGCCTCGGCAGTTGGCCAATGCGGTCGTCGACTTGTGTGGGCTTGCCGATTTGACCCGGCCTCGCGAGCAACACTACATGATCGCCTGGGGTTTCCTGGAGCAGTTCATGGGCGTGCCTTACGACGGCCACGAAGCGGCGTATCAGGCCGCGAGCCCGCTGTGGCAGCTTCGGTCGGGGCTGCCGCCGTTCTATGTGGTCCACGGCGAGGCGGACGATGTGGTGCCCGTCCAGCAAAACGACACGTTCGTCGCGGCCCTGCGGCGGCTGGAAGTGCCGGTAGAGTATCTGCGGATTCCCGGCGAGGACCACAGCTTTTCCCGCGGCTCCTTCCCAATGATCGAGCGCGGCTATGTGTCCTTCCTGCGCGAAGTGTTCGGCGTCTCGTAGAATCGGCCTATGCGGGTTGTGCTGATCGGCTACGGCAAGATGGGGCGGATGATCGAATCGCTCGCTCCCGAAGCGGGCATCGAGATCGTTGCGGCGATCGACGACCCTACCAGCGCGTTGCCCGATGAGTTCGACGTCGCGATCGAGTTCACCGAGCCGTCGGCGGTGCTGGGCAATGTTCGGCGTGTGGCCCAAGTGGGCGCAGACCTCGTCATCGGCACCACCGGTTGGGCCTCCGAACTCGATCAGGTGAAGCAGATCGCTGAAGAAACGGGCATCGGCATCGTGTATGCCGCAAACTTCTCGGTCGGAGTGAACCTCTTCGAGCGGATCGTGCGCGAAGCTTCTCGCCAGTTCGCCGACCACGCGGAGTACGAGGCTTGGGCGTACGAGATGCACCACTCGGCGAAGAAAGACGCGCCCTCGGGCACGCTGCTGCACCTCGTGGATGTGATGCGAGACGCGGGCTACGGTGCTTCGGTCGATGTGGCTTCAAACCGCGCGGGACGCGTCCCAGGAACGCACATCATCGGGTTCGATTCGGCGGCGGATACGATCACGCTCACGCATACGGCGCGGAATCGCGAGGGCTTTGCGCGGGGGGCGTTGCTGGCCGCGAAGCGCGTTCACGGCAAGCCAGGACTCCATAAGTTCTCGGATCTGCTCTAGCGATCTGCGCTCACATGGGCAGAAACGCTCCCCTCTTGAGGGGAGCTGTCGAGCGCAGCGAGACTGAGGGGTAGCCGTACCTTGGGCAAGCGACCCCCCTCTTGTCGCGGGACAAACCCACCGCGACGCTCCTTGCAGTTCGATCCCCTCGAGAGGGGAGGTAAATCAAGGTCCACGTAACTAAGAGAGTGGTTAGAGACCCTTCTCGGACATGAACTTGCACATGTCCGCGATGCGGCACGAGTAGCCCCACTCGTTGTCGTACCAAGCGACGACCTTCACAAAGTTGCCGAGGCCGATCGTGTCGACCGCCGAGAAGATCGACGAGTGCGGATCGCCGACGAGGTCACTCGAAACGAGTTCCTCATCGCTGTACCGGAGAATGCCCTTCAGTGGCCCTTCGGCGGCGGCGCGCATCGCGTTGTTGATCTCTTCCGGCGAGGCATCGCGGGCCAGGAGCGCAGTGAAGTCGACGACCGAAACCGTGCGAGTCGGCACGCGGAACGCCATGCCGGTGAACTTGCCCTTCAGCTCAGGAATGACTAAGCCGACCGCCTTCGCGGCGCCGGTGCTGCTGGGCACGATGTTCTCGGCGGCGGCGCGGCTGTCGCGCAGGTCCTTCCGGGCGGTGTCGACCGTGCTCTGCGAGTTCGTGTAGGCGTGCACGGTGGTTAGCAGGCCGCGCTCGATGCCAAACGTCTCGTGCATGATCTTGGCAACCGGGGCGAGGCCGTTCGTGGTGCAGGAAGCGTTCGAGACGATGTGGTGATTGGCCGGGTCGTACATCCCGTCGTTCACGCCGAGCACGATGGTGACGTCTTCGTTCTTCGCGGGAGCGGAGATGAGCACCTTCTTGGCGCCGGCCTGGCGGTGGGCGACGGCCTTGGTGGCGTCGGTGAACCGACCGGTGGCCTCGATGACGATATCGACGCCAAGGTCTCCCCACGGGATCTTCGCGGGATCAGTCTCGGCGAAAACCTTCATGCGGTCGCCGTTGACGGTGATCGACGACTCATCGTGCCCGACCGTGCCGGCAAAGGGCCCGTACGTGGTGTCGTACTTGAACAAGTACGCGTTCGTCTTCGTGTCGGTGAGGTCGTTGATCGCGACCACGTCGAACTCACCGGGATAGTGAGCGAGCATGGTGCGAAGGGAAAGGCGGCCGATGCGCCCGAATCCGTTGATGCCTACGCGAATAGCCATGGGGTTGTCGGTAGTTTACCGGCAACCCCATTTCCACGGGTAAGTAGGTGGAACCCTTAACTGCAGCCGTTGGGGGGAGGAGGAGGAGGCTCGGCCGCGCTTGGAATCATCACGGAGACCGGCATTGCGTAAGTCTGGCCCGCGTTCAGCGTCGGCAGCGGCACGCTGCACGAGGACACCAGCGGGGTGTATCGGGTGCCTGCGTAGCTGTATTGCTTGTAGTACGCGTTCGGAATCGACGTCGGGATCAGGTGGAATCGGCGTGCCGACGTGGGAACGAGTCGCGAGAATCGGCCGTCCGCTCCGGTGGTGACCCGGGCGACTTCGCTGCCCGTGCTGTTATAGAAAGCCACGACGATGCCAGCGATTCCGCTCTGGGTGCCATCTTGCACCACCCGTCCGGTGACCGTCGCATTCGCGCCCGTGTTGGCGATGGTCACACTTGCGGTTGCGCGTTTGGCGGGATCGGCGACCGAACTTGCCGTTACCGAGAAGTTGCCTGCCGTCGTGCCCGCGGTGTAGGTTCCAATGTTGCCGACCTTCGTGATTGTGCCGCCGGTCGCGGTGAAGTTAACATTCTGGTTGGTGGCTCCGGTAACGGTCGCGGTGAACGACACGCTGCCGCCCGGGGCGACCGTCGTTGAGACCGGGTCGATCGAGACGCCGACCTGAGACACCGTGACCACACATGTGCCGAACAGGTTCTGGTTGGCGTCGGCGCGGCCAGTGATCACAAAGGTTCCGGCGACGCCGGGTGCGGTGTACTGCGCACTCGATGCACCGGTCGCGGCAATCGAGCCGCCCGTCGCTGACCAGCGGATGACCTGATTCGCTTGTCCAGGTACGACGCCGGTAAGGCTAAGAACCTGCCCGAAAGAGAGCGCGGCCGATTTTGGGGTCAGGCTGACGCCGTTGTCGGTTCCGCCGCCGCCACCGCCCGAAGTTCCGCCGCCTCCGCCACCGCCACATCCGAAGATGATCGCGATGGCGATTACGACTGCAACAAGTCGAATCCAGAATCCGTTTCGCATAGTGTGCCTACCGCCGCGAGGGCGTCGAGTAATCAGTATGACTCCTCCTTAAGGACGATCCGTTCGGGATACCGCTTCGGAGGAGAAGCCGTGGGGAAGCAGTTCATCGAACCGGAGTGACTCGACGGTTCCAGATTCATCCACCAAGTGTACGAGGACATCGCCATCGGTGAACTCGGCCAAAAACTGCAGGCAAATGCCGCAGGGCGCCCCGCCGTCGACCGTCGCCACCGCCACTTCGCAGATCCGCCTCCCGCCTTCAGCAACCATTCGGACCGCCGCAGAGCGCTCGGCGCAAATGCACCCACCGTAGCTGATGTTCTCCACGTTGCAACCCACGTGGACGAGCCCGCGGTCGTCGAGGATCGCCGAACCTACGGCGTAGCCGGAGTAAGGGGCATAGGCGCGCCTTCGTACGTGGACAGCGGCTTCGATGAGCGTCATGACGCCGATTTTACGCGTTTGGCGCGTACACTACCGATATGCAGGTCCTTCCGCTGATCGCACTGCTTACCTTGGCCGCTCCCCAAGACGAGATCAAGCCGGCTGGAGCGACGTTGTGGCGGATCGGCAATCCGGGGCTGTATCTGACGGCTCCGAAGTCGCTGAAGGCGGCCCCCATCGATTGGGGAGCGGGCTCCTCATGGGTCGCCGAGGCGGGTGAAACCAAGATCGAAGTCCTGGCGACCGACGCTGGGCAACTTGAGACGCTGACCAAGACGCTGGGCGAGCGAACGGGCGGTTCGGCCTCGCAGGTGAAGGTGTCAGGCTACCCGGCTGCACGGTGGGGCAGTGGCGGCTCGCAAGCGCTGCTCGTATCGACCCCTCGACGCGTGTGGGTGATCGCCGCCAAGGGCAAGGCCGAAGATGTCGCCAAAACGATCGAGACTGCGATGCTCGACCGTGTAGACCACGCCCGCTGGCAAGATCGAAACCTCGGCACGACCTCGCTGCAGGCGTCGCTCCCCTTCCGGACCGCGCCCATGCTGGAGTTCAAGTCCGACTCGAACACACAGGAAGTGGCTTGGGACGGTATTCGCCTCTTGGCCACCGAGTTCCGCGGCAGCGTCGACTTCGACAAGACGGTCGAGCTTCAATCCAACGACCTTAAGGCTCAGGGCGCGGCGACGATCGAACGCACGGATTTCAAAGCCGGTTACCTGACCGGCAAGGGCGTGCGCCTGACCACGACGATCACCATCGACGGCCGTCAAGACCGGATTCACCGCATCCTCGCGAGCGTCGGCACGCGGGTGGCGCTTGCTTCGTTGCACTTGAACGGTGGGGAGGCTCGGCATCTCGCCATCGAAAAGCGGTTCCTTGAGACACTCCGCGTCGGGTGGACGACCTTCGACGATTTCGAGCCGCAAGCGGTGATCGAGGAGAAAGTGACGTTCGAGGGTTCAGCGACCCTTACTTCAAGCATGGAGAACGAGTCGCTGCGCCTTTACGGGGCGGCTGGCTGGCTGCTTTACAGCCTCAACTCGAAAGGTGCGGTTCCGAACTGGCCGCAAGAAGGCAAGGACCTTAACGCGATCGTCGGCCAGATCGTGACCAATGCGGGAGGCCGCTGGCAAGGCGGACAGGATCGGCTCGCAGGGTTCGGTGCCTTTATGGGGGTTCTCGCGACTGGGCAAGGACAAGGGCAACGCGGAACCGTGTTCACCGCCGCGGGTAGCACCTTCTCGAGTCAGCGCGGGTACCTCTGGGTTTACATGACGGAGACCGTGAGCTTCGACGTGATGGCCCACGTCGCCGACTCGGCGAGATTCGACTTCCCACTTCCCGAAGGCTGGAGCCGCATGGGCTTGGGTCCGGTTGCGGTCGGCCTGCCCGATGGCACCCAGCGCCAAGGTGAGGGCAGCAACGTACGGTGGAGGGCGGAGAAGAACGGCGTGCGGGTCACGGTCGAACTCTCGGATTTGCCCGCCTCGGGCGACGCCGTCGGTCTTGTTCCGACCGGTGGACACCGAGCGCGTACCCACCTCGAGCGCGGGTTTGGGTGGGTGCATCAGATCCCGGTCAACGATGGGCCCTACCGGCTTCAAGACACCCTGGTGCTCATTGTGGGGAGCCGGGTGGCAAAGGTTCAGGTGGCGTGGACGCCCGATCAGCCTGCCAGCGGTATCGCCCGCGACGCGGTCCTCGCCTCGATTTCCACGCCCTAGGCCCGCGGGTACCCTGTGGGGCGATGTCGGTTCGCGTTCGCTTCGCTCCCAGTCCCACCGGATTGCTCCACGTCGGAGCTCTTCGCACCGTCGTTTTCGATGACTTGTTTGCGCGCAAACACGGCGGCCAGAACATCTTGCGGATCGAAGATACCGACCGCACCCGCTACAACCCAGATAGCGAATCCGAGTTTGTCGAAACGCTCGCTTGGGCGGGTATCGAGTTCGACGAAGGGCCCCACGTCGGCGGCCCGCACGCCCCTTATCGTCAGAGCGAGCGTAAGGAAGCCGGCATTTACACGCCCTGGGTCGAGCAGCTGCTGGCCACGGGTCACGCGTATCGGGCCTTCGAGACGCCGGACGAACTCACCGAGATGCGCGAGTATCAGCAGATCAACAAGCTGCCGACGGGTTACTTCGGCGGCAAGTGGCGGGATGCAACCCCTGAAGAGGTCGAAACGGCCGCGGCGGAGGGCAAACCGTCGGTGATCCGCCTGCGGATTCCGCGAGACAAGACGCTGGTGATGGACGACGTCATCCGCGGGCGCATCGAATGGGACAGTAACACGATCGATGATCCGGTCCTAATCAAGGCGGACGGCATGCCGACCTACCACTTTGCGGCGATGGTCGACGACCATTTGATGGAGATCACCCATGTGCTGCGCGGCGAGGAATGGATATCCTCCGCGCCGAAGCATGTCGCGCTCTTCGATGCGTTTGGTTGGAAGCCACCCATCTTCGTCCACTGTCCTGTCATTGTGGGGGCGGATGGCAAGAAGCTCTCTAAGCGCCACGGCGCGACGCGTGTGCTCGACTACGCCGCCCAAGGCTTCATGCCGGGGCCGCTTAAGAACTTCATCGCGCTGATCGGGTGGTCGCCGGGCGACGACCGGGAAGTCATGGCCGAGGATGAGCTTGTGCAGGCATTTGCCCTCGAAGGGCTCCAGCCTTCACCCGGCCGATTTGATTTTGAGAAGCTGAAGTGGATCAACGGCCATGTGATCCGCTCCATGTCGCCGGAGGAGCTGCTCGCCGCCATCCAGACACTCTCCCAACTCGCGCATGCGAAGATCTACCACTTCGCGGAAGTGCCTGAAGACGAAGGCGGCGCGGCTGAGCAAACCAAGCGAATGGCCCGCTGGGCGTCGCTCGAGCGACTGCTTGAGTACGCGGAGTCCGATCGCGCTTATGTGCTGCAGTGCATCGAACTGGAGCGCGAGCGGGTTACGACGCTGGTGGACTTTGGCGAGGCGTGCGAGTTCTTCTTGGTGGAGGAGCCGGTCGCTGATCCGAAGGCAGTTGAGAAGTGGATGAGCCAAGAGCACGTGCCGGGCTTGCTGATGACGCTGCGCGACCGCTTGGGCGGGCAAGAGGAACTGACGGTACAGGAGTGCGAGGCCGCGGTTCGGGCTTACGCGGCGGCGAACGGGTTTGAGAAGCTTGGCCCGGTGGTGCACCCCACGCGGGTGGCGCTCACGGGCAAGACCGTCGGTCCTGGGCTATTCGAGCTGATGGCTGTGCTGGGCCCGCAACGGCTGTACAAGCGGTTCTCACGCTGGATCGGTTAACCGTTGAAGGAGTCGCCAAGCGACTCCTTCAACCATCGCTCTTCAGTTCAGTTGCTCGATGACCAGGTCTTCGCTGCGTTCCATGCGGTGTTCTGGGCGATCTGAGCGTTCATCGAATACCCCCCGCCTCCGCCTCCTCCACCGGACGACTCGAAGCTCGACTGCGCGCCGATGCCCCACTCATCAAGAGCTGCCCCGAACTGCTGTGACATCGCGATCCGCTGCGCCGCCGAGGCCGCGGACCACTGCTGGCGGATGCCCGCGTACACCTTGGGCGCGTTGGCGATGAGCATCTGAAGCTGCGGATCCATCTCTGGCAGCCACCCGATGATTTGGTTGCGAATCTTGATGATGTCGTCCATCGTGACGTCGCTGGCATCCCGACCAGCCGCGACCCACATGAAGTAGAGCATCTCCATCGTGGCGTCGAGATCGCCTTCGGAAATGTCGGTGTCCCAGTCTTCCTTCTTGGGCGATTGCTTGGCGGTACCCACCTTGGCGGCGCGGCGCGAGATCGCGTCCCACATCACCGTGGCGTAGCCGATACCCATCTGCGAACCGCGCTGGAAGGCCGTCTCAAAGACCTGCTTGCCCTCGGCCTTGCTCTGTGCAATCTCTTGCGGAGTACCGGTCGTGAGGGTCTTCAAGAGCGAAGCCCCCTGTTCAGCGAGGATCTTCCTACCCTCGGCGTCGGCCTTTTCGTAGTACTCGAGGAACCGCTCGCGGGTGGCGTCAAACTCGGCTTCGGTCAGCTGGACGTCGAACAGCAGCTCGATGACGGTGACGAAGTTGGCGACCGAGCCATAGGTGAGCGGCGGCGTTCCGGCCACGAGCACCTTGTCCATTGGCTCGCGCTTCATATTGCTTTTGATCTTCCCGGCGATGTTGGTGAGTGCGGTCTTAGAGAGCAACCCGCCCCCGGCGGATGCCCCACCCTTGCCCGGAGTCTTGGATTCCACCGCGAGTGAGTTCGCGTGTTGATCGACGAGCTTGTACGTCGCGGTGTCACTGGCCTTCGCGTAAGCGATAAGCGCGAGCGCATGGTTCTTGCCGCACACCGCGACCACCCAGCCCTTCCACATCACATCTTCGTCGTCGCGGAAGTCGATTTCCATACGTATCGCCTTGCGGTTGTCGAAGGTGACTTCGTTGCGGGACTGGCGGGTGATCGTGCCTTCCGCCCCGAGCAGTTGCACCACGATATCCAGCACGCCTTTATTGACCTCGGGGTGGTCTTTGGTGGCGATTTCGGCCGCCGACTTCTGCACCAGGACGTCGATGTGCGCGCCCTCCTCGTCGCCCTGCTTGAAGGTCTCCGTGAACGTGACGCCGTCCCCGAGATCCTGTTTCCGGGCGGTCCAGCCGGACGGCAGATCGAGCGCGAACGCGCCGCCCGGATCGGCGTAGGTTGCGAGCGGCGCAAAGATGGTGGTCAGAAGCAACGTGGCCAGCATAGTGCCTATTGTAGCGGAGAACCTGCCACAATCCAAGCCAGCATATGGAAGTCATTCCCAGCGCAGTGCACTCCCACGACGCCGAGCACGTGAAGAACCGCGAGGCGATGGACGCCATCCTTGCCGAGTGGCGAGCGAAGACCGCGGTTGCCATGGCGGGTGGCGGCGCCGATGTCGTCGCCAAGCACAAAAAGCGGGGCAAACTGCTCGCCCGCGAGCGCATCGAAGCGCTGCTCGACGACGGGGCTCCGTTCCTCGAGTTCTCGACGCTCGCTGCGACCGGCATGTATGGCGACGAAGCGCCCGGCGCGGGAGTCGTGACCGGCATCGGACGCATTCACGGCCGCGAGTGCATGATCGTCGCCAACGACGCGACGGTGAAGGGCGGCACCTACTTCCCGATGACGGTGAAGAAGCACCTTCGCGCCCAGGAAATCGCCCGCGAGAATCGTCTGCCCTGCATCTACTTGGTCGACTCAGGCGGCGCATTCTTGCCCCTGCAGAGCGAGGTGTTCCCCGACCGCGACCACTTCGGACGGATTTTTTACAACCAAGCGCAAATGAGCGCATTGGGCATTCCCCAAATCGCGGCCGTGATGGGGTCGTGTACCGCCGGCGGCGCTTATGTCCCCGCCATGAGCGACGAAGCGATCATCGTCAAGAATCAGGGCACGATTTTCCTAGGTGGTCCCCCGCTCGTAAAGGCGGCGACCGGTGAAGAAGTGACGGCCGAGGAGCTTGGTGGTGCGGATGTGCACACCCGGCTGAGCGGCGTGGCCGACCATCTGGCCGACGACGACGCCCACGCGCTGGAGATTGTGCGCAATATCGTGGAGAGCCTCGGCCCCCGAACGGATGCGCAGTGGGGAGACCGAGTGGCCCCCGAGGATCCGATCTATCCGGTGGAGGACCTCTATTCGCTGGTCCCCGCCGATCCCAAGGTGCCGATGGCGATGCGCGAAGTGCTCGCCCGCATCGTGGATGGCAGTAAGTTCCAGGAGTTCAAGCACAACTACGGCACCACGCTCATTTGCGGCTTCGCGCGGTTCTATGGCGAGCTTGCCGGCGTCATCGCGAACGACGGCATCTTGTTCAGCGAGTCGGCTCAGAAGGGTGCTCACTTCATCGAACTCTGCTGTCAGCGGGGCATTCCGCTCGTGTTCGTGCAGAACATCACCGGCTTCATGGTGGGCAAGCGATACGAGAACGAGGGCATCGCCAAGCACGGCGCAAAGCTCGTGACCGCGGTTTCGGCGGCAAACGTGCCGAAGTTCACGGTCATCGTGGGCGGCTCTTATGGGGCTGGGAACTACGGCATGTGCGGCCGGGCGTTCCAGCCTCGGCAGCTGTGGATGTGGCCGAACGCGCGTATCTCGGTGATGGGCGGCGAGCAGGCCGCGAACGTGCTGCTGACGGTGAAGATGGATCAGTTGGCGGCCAAGGGCGAGTCGATGTCGCCGGAAGAGCAGGCGGCGTTCCGCCAGCCGACGCTGGACAAGTACACGACCGAGGGTTCGGCGTACTACTCGACCGCGCGACTGTGGGACGACGGCATCATCGACCCGATGGACACCCGCCGCGTGATCGGGCTGGGAATCACCGCCGCGCGCAACGCCCCGATCGAGCCGATGCGGTTCGGCGTGTTCCGGATGTAGCGTAGCGTCTAGCTCCGCGACAGCAACTCGCGCCCTAGCCGGGCGTACAAGTCCACCGCGTCGCTGAGGTCGCGCTTGGAGATCCGCTCGTGCTCGGTGTGCGCGACGTGGATCGTGCCGGGACCAAGGAGGAACGGCTCGCCCCAGGTTGGGCCGAATAGCGGGATATCCGTCGTGTACTTGACCGCGCAGGTCTCGATCCCCGGCACCGTGCCCAGATGCACCGCCGGGATGCACAACACCTCGCGCACGTCGAGACGCCCGGCTACGACCGACTCAACCTGAGACCGCACGACATCGGGATCACCCACCAGCCGGATCAGCAGTTCCGCTACCGCCTCGTCGGCGATCACGTTGGGCGCCCGTCCGCCCCGGAGGGTGCCCACATTCACCGTGGTTGGGCCGAGGAGCTCGTCCACCGGCCACGCAACTCCCCGCAAGTCCCCAAGAACCGCAATCAGCTTGTCGATCGCGGATTCACCGAGTTCGGGATAGGCGGAGTGCGCCATCCGCCCGTGGGCGTGCAACTCTAGGCGGAGCGCCCCCTTGGTTCCGACTGCGAGCCGATTCTCGGTCGGTTCGCCGTTAATCAGGTAGCGGCTGCCGATGCCGTGCTGCGAGGCGATCTTCGCCCCCGCGCTGCCTTGCTCTTCGCCGACGACAAACAACAGGGCAAGTCCGCGTCGATCTTCGGACAGCAACCTCTCAACCGCGCAGATCATCGCGGCGAGGATGCCCTTGGCGTCGCAGCTGCCTCGCCCATGCACCCATTCCTCGTCTTCCGTTGAGGCGAAGAAGGGAGGCACGGTGTCGAAATGGGTGCTGTACGTGATCACCGGATCGCCGAAGGTCGCCAGCACGTTGAATCGGTCGCCCTCGACGGGCATGCGCTCGACGTTGCCGCCGTAGGTGTGGGCGAGCCCGGCAAGGAAGCCGTCGAGAAACTCGCCGCATTCGCGTTCTTCGCCCGACACGGACGGAATATCCACCAAACGGCGGGTTAGAGCGACGGGATCGAGGGCCATGGATCGAAGATACCGGGCGGGGCCGAGATCTTATCCTGCCCCATCCCCGGTCGACATCCCGCATCCGCCCGCCAAAGGCCCCATCTCTTCGCTTTTTCTGAAACGCATTTTAGAGATCCTGAGTAATCTCCCATCATGGGTGAAAAAACGTTACATCCGCTACCCACCCGCGATCCGGTCGGCGGAGGTCCGCTTTATGTGAGCGAACTGACCGCCGAAGACACCGGCATCGTGATTCGGGGCAAGTTTCAAGTTCCACGCCTGGCCCAGCTCGACGGCGAGCAGGCCCAGTTCTTAGAGGTGTTCTTGAGGACCCGCGGCAATCTGACCGCGATGGAGAAGGAAGTCGGGCTCAGCTATCCGACGCTCCGCTCCCGCTTGGACGCACTGCTCGACACGCTGAACCTAAAGCCCATCAGCACCGAGCCCTCGAAGAAGGAAGTTAAGAAGGCGACCGAGCAGCGACGCTCTATTCTGGAAATGCTCGAACGGGGCGAAATTACGGCTGACGAGGCCAAGGCCAAGCTGAAAGAGGTGACCGCGTGAAAGAAGAAGTGACACGAATTCTCAAAATGGTTCAGGAAGGAAAGATCTCGCCTGAGGATGCGGCGGAGTTGATCGATGCCTTCCAGGGTGATAGCTCGGCCGAGGAGCCCGCACCCCAACCGGATACCCCGGGCGGCGAAGCCGCTCCGCCCCCGCCCCCCAAGTCGCCCAGCGAAAAGGGAGATTTCTTCAAGGGGTTTGTCGACTTCATGAACAATCTCGACAAGGAAGTGCGCGAGTCGGTGGATTGGAAGGAAGTCGCCAACCAAGCCCGCCAAGGTGCCCAAAAGGGGATGGACGCAATCAAGCGCGCAGCTGACGAGGTCAAGGCCGGGGGCATCAACTTTCCCTTGTTTGGGGTGGTCGAGACCCGAGACCTTACGCTGCCGTTGAACGTCGATGGCAGCAAGACGATCAAGATCGAGAATCCCTGCGGTTCGGTCAAGGTCACGTGTGGCCATTCCGAGGGAACCGTCGCCGCCCGGGCGAAAGTGCGCGGCACCAACGCCGAGGATGCCAAAACCAAGGCCGAGGAGTACACGCTTATTGTCGAAGAGAGCGAGCACGCAATCATCATCCGTCAGCCGAAAATCGCGGCGCTGGTGGTCGATCTCGTGTTGCAGTTGAGCCACGGCGCTGAAGTCGAGGTCCGCACCGACGCAGGTGAAGTCGCGATTGCCGACACCGGTCGGGGCGCTCGTATCCACTCTTCGGCGGGCAATGTCTCGCTCCGCGGATTGAACGGGCCGATCGAGGTCACGATGCAGAGTGGCGATCTGACGCTGGAGGACATCATCACGCCGATGGCGTCGCTAGAGAACAAGGCCGGCGACATCAAGCTGCGAAAGATCGACGGCAATGTGAACGCAAGGGCCGCTTCGGGCGACATCGACGTTCAAGGCCTTTCGGGCAAGACGCTGTCGGTTGAGTCCGTCTCGGGCGATGTCCACGTCGAGTTCGACGTGCCGGTCTCGGGTTCGGTGAACGTCCGTACGGTCAACGGCGACACGGTCATCGCGATGCCCGACGGATCCGATTGCCGAGTTTCGCTCTCGACGCTGCGCGGCGACGTGCACTGCACGCTTCCGCTCGATGATGAGGCGCGTAGCGAGCAGCGGATCACCGGGCGGCTGGGCGAAGGCTCGGGCTCGCTCGACGTGTCGGGGATCAATGGGGACATCACGCTGCGTCCGCGCGTGATCGCCGCGGCAACTGCCGAGCAGGCGTAGGCGGCAGAGTTTGGGCAGGGGGTTAAAGCCCCTGCCCATTTTTGCGTTTCTTGGTTAGGATTGGGAGGGCACGACGCATCCCTCCTCGCAATAGCGCGGCCCTCCCCAACTGCCAACTGCCAACTGCTTACTGCCTAGTACTCGATCCGAATCGCCTTCGTCGAGATGTACACCTGCCCAAACATGTCCTTCGTGCGGACGTGAATCGGTACCACGCCGCGCTGGCGGGTTGCGGGCAGCGTCGCCTTCCAAAGGTGAGGCGAGTTGATCGGGGCGGGGAGTTTGCGGAACGGGGCGGTTAGGGCATCCGCTCGCTTCACCATGGCTTCGTAAACGGGGTCCTTCTCGCGGGACTGGGTCATCGGTTTCCAGTCGCCAAAGTCACCCACCCGGAACTCGACCGTCGACAGGTCGGACCCGCCAAACACATTCGCCATGATCTGCGTCGTTTCGATCTCATCCACGCGCACCACTTCGGGAGCGTAGATGTTCATCTGGTAGCTGGACGGCCGGTTGGAAGCGCGGAATTCGATCGAGTATTGGTTGCCGTCGAAGCTGAACACCGAATAGCCGCGTGGCCCGCCATCCGACATCGTGCTGTGCGGGATGCCGTATTGGTCGGGATCGCCTCCCCACCAACTGCCGCAGGTGGTCACGTTTACCAAGTGATGGTGAGGCTTCGGCCGCGTGAAACCATCCTTGTCGGTGAAGAACCGGTGCTCGAGGAAGTGGGTGTGAGCCGAGACCGAGAGCGAGTAGGGGCGCTTGCTGAGCAGCCCCAACAGATCCTTCTTCTCGGCGAGCGAATCGAGCGGGATGTGCATCATCACGACGACCAGCTTGTCGTCGTCCGTTCGCTCGAGGTCGCGTCGGAGCCACTCCATCTGCCGCTCGCCGAGGGCCGCTGTGTACCTGCCCTTCTTGTCTTCCTGGGTGTCCGGGTGATGCCACATGACGTTGTCCAGCACGACGAAGTGGGCAAGGCCGTAGTCGAACGAGTAGTAGCTGGGGCCGTAAAACCGCTCGAAGGTCTCGTCCGAGTGGTGGTCGTGCTTGGCGTCGAAGTTGATGTCGTGGTTGCCGAGAACGTTGTACCAAGGGATGCCGATGAGGGCGATCGCCTGGTTGTGCTCGTCGAAGAAGCTGAGATCGTCGAAGAGGATGTCGCCCAGCGTGACGCCGAACAGCGCTCCTTCGGGGTCTAGCTTGGTGATCAAGTCGTCGGTGAGGTACTTCAGCTCGCGCAGGTTCCGCGACTGAGTGTCGCCGAAGAACAGGGCCTTGAACTTCTCGGGCTCATTCGACTTGTGGAGGGGAAAGTCGATCGAACTCGGCAACGGACCGGTTGGCTTGACCCCGCCGTACCGCAGTTCGGGCGAACCGGCGGGCTTGTGGACGTAGTAGAACTTCGGCAACTGCCGGTCATCGACCGGAGTCATGTAGCCTTGGGGCTTCACGACGAAGAAGATGGTGTCGTCGCCGTAGCTGAGCTGCCACTCGCCGCGTCCGTTGGTGACGGTGAACTCATCTTGGTTCGAAACCGAGACCCCGGGGATTCCTCGCTCGTTGGTGTCTCGCCGCCCGTTGCGGTTGACGTCTTCGAAGACGACTCCACGGGCGAGGGCCGGACTCGGTCCGACGAGTACGGAGAGAAAAAGCGCGGTGGCAACCATGCGCGCATCCTACCGTACGTTGACCGGTCGTTAACATCTCTGTACCAGGGGTTGATTTCTTTTTTTTGGGGGGGGGTATGGTCGCAATAGGAGGAAAATCGAATGAAACTGATTTTCGTTTTAACCGTATCGCTCCTTTCGAGCGCGTTTGGGGCATGTCAATGGGTCTTGACCGATGCGGACCTGGGTTCCAGTTCTAACACTCGACTCGTGTCGTACTTCGACATCGAAGAAAATGGTGAATACGAGTGGGAGGAGTCGGTCCTGAACTGGTTCTGGGTGACGGGGACTCCTCCCCCTTTGGACCCCAACCCGACATGGAGCAACTACTTTGCAAACTTGGCTGAGAACGAGTGGGAGTTTGATTCCGCGTGGGAAATGGAACTTGAGGACGGGGATCGAGTCAGTCACTTCGAAGACTACACTATCCGTTGGGGTCATGAGGTCTTTTCGAGGTCAAGCGGGTCGCCAACCACTGCTTCCCGCTTTCTTCGCTACTACGGTGCATTCCAACACGATACCACCAATAATCCAGGCATGCATACTACTGAATCCATGTGGATCGTAGTAACGCCGATGGGTAGCGGTGGAAGCGGGGGCGGCAACTAGCATGACTTACGGCCCGCTCATGATCTGGCTCCCGTTGCTAAGCGCCTTTGCTGCGTCTGATCAGGTCGAACCCGTCATTGATGTGCTTGTCGCATCAAATGACAAGAAGCTGATCGCCACGATTGAGAAAGTGACGCGGCGCAACACAACACTGTCTGCCTATCGCGAGCAAGTAGACGAGAAGCGCTTTCGCGTGGCGGAGTGGGGCAAGAGCGGGCTGATCCTGTTGGATCGCCAGTTGCCGATGTTGACGGAAATTGTCGAAGAACGTGAGCTCTATTCATCCATGCTCAAGCACGCGGACAGCCAGGGAATACTCGATCTCGCGAAGATGGCGGGATCGGATCGCGATGCCGTGGAAAAGCGAGTGAGAGCGCGACTTGGCTCAATCGAGGGCGATTACAAAGCCGCTGCTGGCCACATGAGTCAGCTGACCCTGACGGGTCCGTCGGGCAAGTCTTTTGAAGTGAGCCTATTCGGTGATATTGAAGAGCGCAGGAAGATTCACGCTGAGTTAGAGAAGTCCGCTCCGAAGCGAAGTGGTTCAGAAGCAGGTGGCACGAGCAGCGAGAATAATCAGGTGAACAGCACGCTAACTCGGGGCGAGTTTGGTGTTCACTTGTTGTCCTACTTCACGGGCCGAATGTCGGATGGACTACAACACCTAAGCAAGCTCGTGGAGGCGGAGATGACTGATCTGAAGAAGCAGCGCGACGAGGTCTTGCTGAACCTGGTTCAGAGCATGAGAGAAATAAGGGGCGGTTTGGCCGCACCAGTGCCCTTTAGTCAGCTCCCCGAAGATCTCAAGAAGAGCGCGAGAGAGCAGTTCATAGCGGGGTTTCGCGCTTACGGATTTGCCTCAGCGGATGAAGCTCGGGTTCACTTAGAATCGTCCGAGGTGAAGGTTGAGACGATGGTGACCTTGACGGTCTTTTCATCGGCGCGAGGGAGAGGGTTCCTCATCGAAGTCGTTGGTCGACTTCCGGGTGGCTAGATTCATGGCAGGGGCAGCAGGGCTCGAACCCGCGACCTGCGGTTTTGGAGACCGCCGCTCTACCAACTGAGCTATACCCCTGCAGGTGCTCTCATTTTATACCCTACGCTGGGGCCGTACCCCTCATCCCTTGACAGGAATCTGGGTCATCGGGCGCGATTCAAACTCCCGGTCGAGGGCTTCGCGCAGTTCGGGCTGGTTGGCTTCGGCGAACACCGGCTCGCCGCGCAGGTACTTCGCGCCGGCGTCCGGGTCGGCCAGCGCGATGCGCAACGCCGGAACGAGTTCGAGATCGTCGTGGTCCAGACCTAGGGCCATCAGGCCGCACTCGAGGGCCTGGCCGTGCATCGCCTGCAACATCCGCCGGTAGGGGTCGGTCGGCACGACGTTTCCGGCGGCGGGATCGGCCATGTCGTCGAGACAAGCCTGCAGGCTGAAGGAGTGGTACGAACTGCAGTTGATCGGCCGGTGCAGGTAAGCGATGCAGAGGGAGTCCACGTTGAGGGGGCACAGGACCGACCGGTAAGCGCGCTCGATCAGGCTCTTGGTCGAAAGGTCGAGCTCGAACTTCTCGATTCGATCCTTCAACGCCGCCATCTCCTCGGGGGACAGGCGTTTACGCAAGGCGTTTGCAAGCAAGATGACCTCGGGGGCTTTGAGCGCGACCCGAAGCGTGCAGCAATGGTTACACCCCAACTGGCAAGCCAGCTTGATGGGCTCGGGTCGATCTTCAAAGCTAATCTTCTCCGGAGCCCGGTCCAGCAGTTGGTTCAGACTCTCGTGAAGCATGCGCGTGCCTTCGCGAAGCGACGCTTCGCTGCGTTCGCGATCCATCGGGGCCAGGAACAGCGCGACCTTCTCCGCAAAAGGCATCCGAAGCTGCTCGAAGTGCGGCGACTTGATCAGCTCGACCGGCAGTTGGACCTGATACTTTGCCATCAGGTCGATGATGCGAGACATCTCTCGCCGCAGATCCTTAGCCTGCTGGTTCTTGCCCATGGACCTGACCTAAACGGCCGCGGCGGCGAACCGCTCGGCCATGACCTTCTTCGAGAACTCGGCCGCGTTGTACGAGCTTCGGATGAACGGGCCCGAGGCGACAAACGCAAAGCCCATTTCTTCGCCGATCTGCTCGTATTCCTTGAACTCGGTGGGGTGGATGAAGCTCACCACGGGGAGGTGCTTCATGGTCGGGCGCAGATACTGGCCGATCGTCACCGCGTCCACGCCGACGGCGCGTAGATCGCGAAGCGTGGTCAACACTTCGTCACGAGTCTCGCCAAGGCCGAGCATGATGCCCGACTTGGTGTAGATCGTCGGATCGAACTCTTTGACCATTTCGAGAACGCGCAGGGTGCGGTCGTACTTCGCTTGGGGGCGGACTACGGTGTGCAACCGCTCGATGGTCTCGATATTGTGGTTGTAGATTTCAGGTTGGGCGTCGGTCACGATCTTCACCAGATCGGGCTTCGCCTTAAAGTCGGGGGTCAGAACCTCGACGATCGTGTGCGGGTTCTGGTGATGCAGGGCGCGAATGGTGCGGGCGAACTGCTCAGCGCCTTCATCGGCGAGATCGTCGCGGGCGACGCTGGTGACGACGACGTGCTGTAGGCCGAGGTCTTTGGTGACTTTGGCGACGTTGGCGGGTTCGAACGGGTCGAGTTCCTGCCCACGTCCTACTTTGATAGCGCAGAACCCACAGCTGCGAGTGCAGGTGTCGCCGAGGATCATGAACGTCGCGGTCTTCTTGCTCCAGCATTCAGCCAGATTCGGACACCGGGCGCTTTCGCAGACCGTATGAAGGTTTTTGGCCCGCATCATGCCCTCGACTTCTTTGATGGTGTCGGGGCGGGGAAGCCGGATCGTCAACCACTCCGGGAGACGTTGCGTCATTAATACAGGAGTATACCGAGCCCAAGTCCCCCTTTCATGAGTTCAGCTCCTCTTCTCCGAGTCCGCGCGATGGGCACCTTTCGGTTGGAAACGCCGACTGAGGTCGTTGAGCGTTTGCCTACTCGGAAGGCCACCGCTATCCTCGCGCAGCTGGCGCTTGATCCTCGCCCGCATTCGCGTGAGGCGCTTATCGTTGAGTACTGGCCCACGGATCAGCCCGATCGGGCACGTGTGAGCCTTCGCCAAGCCTTGAGCATGATTCGGCGGGTTCTGCCCGACCCGTCTCTGCTGGTCGCCGACGAAATGATCGTCGAGCTCCGGGGCGTGGAGACGGATGTCGCTGAGTTTCGCCAGCGAACGGGTCTTGCCAACGCGGCTCCCAAAGAGCGACGCTCGGAGGCCCTTGCGGGAGCGCTTGACTCCTACGCTGAACCCCTCCCAGGTTGGGATGATCCCTGGGTGGCTGACCTGCGCGCAGAACTTGCGGTCGAAGCCCTCGACCTTTCCATTCAGCTCGCCGTGCTGCTGGCGCCCTCCGATCGTGCGAGTGCAACGAACTGGGTGCGGAAGGCGCTGGAGATCGACCCCGAAGACGAGGAAGCTCTCGAGCTGCTTCGCGAGTTGGAAGAATCTCCGGAAGACGCGATCCAGATTCGGCGCCAGCCCTGGCCTTCGCTTGCATTACACGCAACGGTGCCGCCCGGAGCTGCCGAACTCGAAAGGGTCATCCAACTGTATCTAGACCATGACCGGGATCAGGCGATCGAGATGCTGAGTGTCAGCGGTGAAGTACTGTCCAACTTGGGATTTCGCCGGATTCTGCCGCTCTACCGGCAAGCGACCCAACTTACGCCGCGAGATTCCGAGCACTTCGGGCGCCTCCAGGGGACCCTGGGCCACATCTATCACCGGTTGGGTGCCTATCGCCGCTCGTCAGAGATCCTGCTTGACGTGGTCGAGTGGTCTCGGATTCGAGGGCAGACTGCCACCGAGGCGCAAGCGCTGATCGCTCTCGGCCTGATCGGCCTGGAACAGGGCAACATTACGCCGAACCACCCGACGATTGGCCGATTGTGGGATCTAAACGAGAGAGCTCCCCGCGAAAGCGCAGGTGCCTACGGGTACACCATCGAGGGGGCGCACCGGTGGCACGGCGGCGATATCGAGCGCGGTTGGCAGTTTGTCCGCGAGGCGGTGCGGCGGGCAAATGGCGAGGGTTTCAACCGGATGGCTCGCTGGAATCTTGCGAACATGAGCATTGTCTCGTGGGAGATGGGGGCCCTTGAAGCGATGCAGGAGTTTCGTACGATCGGCATTCAGGCCGCCGATGCGTTCGGCGATCGCTATCTGAGTTACGCCTTTGACTACATCATGGGGGCGGAACTGATCTTGCAGCGGAGGTACGAGGAGGCCGTTGAGCAACTGAGGCCCCTGATCTCCGACCCAAGGAGCGACTTCGGGAGGCTCCACATTTTGCTCTGCGAAGCCTTGGGGCTTGCCGCGGCCTCTGCCGGCCAGACCGAGGTTGCCATCGATGCACTGGCTCGGGCCTATGTTCGGCGGCGTTCGATGGGGCATCTCCCTTCGGTCACCGAGCGACGACAACTGAGGCGTGCTTACGGCGAACTCGAACGCCGGATCGGCACGGGAGAGTTGGACCGTTTGCTCGATCGGTCCATCGAGAACTTGGAGCAAGAGCAAAGAAATCGCCGCGGCGCGTAACTCTGAGGGGTCGGTTCGTCCTAAACTGTGAAGCAGGACACCACCCTTGAAACTCGATCAACTCCTTCCCATCTTGGCCGTCGTCATCGCCGTCGCGGCCGTGTTCCTTCGAGACCACCTTCCCGCCGAAACGGCAAAGAAACGTGAGGCCCCAGCGGGGGCATTTCTTGTGCTGGCCATCGTGGTCGGAGCGCTTGTTTTTGGGGCGTTCAGCGGATACGGCGGTCTGGAAGATGCGTTGCCGCTGACGCTCTCCGCGGCGATCGGTGCGTTGCTGGCGGCAGTTGCCTACGCCCTCGGCCTGATGCCCGGCCAGCAAAGCGCGGGGCGATCGGCTCCGATGGGCATGGCGGTCTTGGCCGTAGGGTCGATCGCCCTCTTGCCTTACCCGAGCATGCCATTGGCGCTCGTCTTTGGCGCGGCGGTTGGAGCGTGGTTCCTAAGCATCGGAACCCAAGACGATCCGAACCCCTGGGGCATGCGAGCCGCAGCCTTCGTCGGACCCATCGTCGCTGTCAATCTGCTCGGCAAGGCGGGCCAAGTGGGCGAGTACGGTTCACACGCCGGCACTCTGCTGGGGCTGGCAATCGCCCTCGCCGCCGTTCTGGCCGGGGTGTTCGGGAGCTTGCTCAAGGGCACAGCCATCGCCCGCTTGGGCGCGATGGTGATCCTGACTACGGTCAGCTTGTGGCTGATCGGCGATCGCCTGCTGCAGGTGAGCGAGTTGCTTGTTCTCGGTTTCGGCGGATCGCTTCTGGCGTTGATCGTGCACGGGCTTTGCCCCGAAGAAGACGACGCTTCGACCCTCCGCCTGACCGTCGGCAGCGTGATCTGGATCGCGGCGGGATCGGCGGCATTCGGCTATGCGAAGGGTTTTGGAGTCGCGGTCGTGCTGCTCGTGGCGACCGGCGTCCTGTTGGCGGCCGGGAATCGTCGCGCGCTTCTCACGCTGGGCCCGCTTGCCGCGTTGACCTTCTTCCGGGTCTTCCGTGAAACCCACGCCGAAGCTCCGCGTGCACTCGACTTGGCGCAGCACTACGCAATGATCGGTCTGGTGCTCGGCGCGACGCTGCCAGTGATGGCGCAGGAATGGCTGCGGGCGGTATCGAAGCGGGGCGGATTCCTCACGCTGGTTGCGGGTGGTTTGTGGATCGCCGTGCTGATCGTCGGTCCCGTCGCGGCGGCCGTGCTTCTGGGAGCGAAGGGCGCGGTCGGCTATGTCTTCGGCCTGGGCATGGCGGCGCTGATCGAAGCGGTGCGCGGCGAGCGTTCGGCGCACGCGTACACGCTGGGCATGGGATTGTCGGCGGCGATGACGGCCACGTTCGGCGTTCTCTTACCTCACCTCGATTTGGCGCGTGACGAGAAGCTCGTCCGGCTCGCCTGGCTGGGCGGAGGCGTACTCGTGTTGGCGCTCGCGATCGCCGTACTGTCGGGTGAGTTCAAGCGTTCCAAGGAACAGCAAGGAGCATGAATAGCGTGATGCGTTGGCTTGGGTTGGTTGGCGGTTTGATCGCATGCGGGGCGTTGCTCGCTTACGGCATCACCGAAGAGGTCGCGATCGGCGGCATTGAAGGCACGATCACCATGAAGGAGAACGGCCAGGCGTTACCCAAGGCGCTGGTTACGCTCGAACCGGTGTATCACGACGAAGAGTCGCCCATCCGGATTCGTTACGTGGAGACCGACACCCAGGGCAAGTTCCGCCTGTCGGGCATTGTCGAGGGCGACTACCTGATGACGGTTACCGGCAAAGCGCACTCGCTGACGCGCAAACCGATTCGGATTGTCGAAGGAAAGCGCATCGACGGGACTGTGGCTCTGCCGCCGATTCCTCCTTACCTCGAGCTCTATGCCAGCCAGCACATCTTCAGCCCCCAAGAAGCGCCGAAGATGCAGCTCAAGGGGTTTGTCGGCAAGGGTGAGCTGAATTTCTCGGTCTACCGGCTGGACTTCGACAAAATGGTCGCCAAGGGTGATCTCTACACCGCCCTCAGTCCACTCGCCTATCCGAACTACCAGACGAAAAAGCTCACGGATCCGGCTACCGTGGGAACTCAAGTAGAAACCTGGGGGCAAGAGCCAGCAACCCGCGACATTGAAGGCGTATTCGTCGAGAGCCTCGACCTGAAAGCGCTTCCAGAGGGCTTCTATTGGTTCCAAGCCAAGGGCGGCGGCCAAGTCGCCGGGACCTGGCTTGCGGTCTCCAAGGTGGGCTTGGTCGGCAAGGCGGTTGGCAACGACACGCTGGCCTTTGTGACGGACTTGCAGACCGGCGAGCCGATTCCGGGTGCCGCGATTTCCGTCGCCACGAAGGAAGGCATGAAGCCGGTTGGGGTGACTTCGGGCGAGGGAACTCTCCGCTTTTCTCGAGAGACCCCGGGCCCGATCGTAGCCACGGTGGGCGACTCCCGAGCGTTCGTCGATCTCTACCGTTCCGATCCCGAAGCCGAGCCGCTGAAGCTGGTCGGTTACACCGACCGCACCATCTACCGACCGGGCGACACCGTGCACTTCAAGGGCATGGCCAGAGTGCATGCTGGCGACCAATATCAACTTCCGTCGTTGGAGTCGGTCGCGCTGCAGTTTGAAGACCCCGAGGAGAACGTCCTCACCAAGTCGACTGCCGTGGTGAGCCCGATGGGAACCTACTCCGGGAAGTTCGAACTGAGCCGCGAAGCCCCGCCGGGGATGTATTGGATCGTCACGAGAACACCCTCGGGTGAGGAGCGCACCGCGGTCTCAGTCGCCGCCTACCGCAAGCCGACGTATTCGATCACGGTCACCCCGGAGAAGCCGAGCTACATCCGTGGCGAACGCGTCCGGATGAAGGTCAAAGTCAGCTACTACTATGGCGGCCCGGTCCCCGATGCAAACGTTGGCGGTTCGGTCTACCGATCGACGTACTACGGCCCCGACAGCTTCTCCGACGAGTATTGGGGCGAGGATGAGGACTACGGAGGAGCGTACGTCGGCGAGATAAAGGCCACCAAGACCGACGAGAACGGCGAAGCGATCATCGAGTTTGAAACGCGTCCGAAGAGCGGCGCCGAGCCCGCCGAGTTCGATGCGGTCTACACCGCGGACGTGGTGGTGGCCGATGACGCCGGCAAGTATTACGACGGCCAGGGCCGCGCGACCGTGATGCGGGGCGAGTTCTTCCTCGCCGCTCGTGCCGACCGGTATGTAGTCGATACGGATCAGTCGTTTGACGTCGAAGTCCGTGGCGCTTCGATTGACGGTAAGCCCGCGGAGGGGCAGACCCTAGACATCACAACGGGCATCGAGCGGTGGGATGGCAAGCAATATTCGCTCTATCACACCGAGGCGCAGAAACTCACGCTGGATTCAACGGGGATTGCCAAGCTGTCGCTGAAATCCTCGCGTCCGGGATCGTACGTCATCCGCGTGCGTGCCCAAGACCGGCGCGGAAACGTGATCGAGGCCTCCGAGTACGTGTGGATCGACGGGCGAATCGATGCCGGATCGTTGGCCCCGAGGCCTCTCAAGCTCGAGTTGGATCGCAGCAAGTATGCGCCGGGCGATCGCGCGAAAATCTTGATCCAGACTGACAAACCGGGCGGGTCGGTGTTGCTCGCGATGGAAGGTGAGCGACTTTACGACACCCGCGTGGTGCCGATGACGAGTCCGTCGGTCACCGTCGAGTGGCCGGTGAGCGAGGCGTACAGCCCGAACGTGCAGGTCACGGCATCCTATATCCGCGAAAAGTCGTTCCGGACCGGGGCGGATATGCTGACCGTCACCAACCCGCGCCGCGAACTGAAAATCAGCATCGAGCCGAGTACCCAGCAGACCGAACCTGGCCAGACCGTGACGTACCGCGTGCGCACCACGACCGCTGACGGCCAACCGACGCCCGCTGAAGTCTCACTCGCGGTGGTTGATGAGTCGATCTTCGCGCTTGCGGAGGACCAACTGGACCTTGGCCGCGAGTTCTATCCGATGCGTTACAACGCCGTCCAAACGGCGTACTCGTTCCCCGATCTGTACTTGGATGGCGGCGACAAGGCCCCCACCTCGATTCAGGTCCGCCGAACCTTCAAGGACACCGCGTTCTGGACCCCGGTGGTGACCACCGACGCGACAGGAACCGCCGATGTGCCCGTGACCCTGCCCGACAACCTCACCACCTGGCGGGCGACGGTGTTTGGCATCACGGCTCGAACCGAAGTCGGCAAAGCCGTCTCCAAGGTCGTTTCCAGCAAGCCGCTTATGGTGAGGCTCGAAGCGCCTACGTTCATGGTTGCCGGAGACCGGCAGCGAGTGGCCGCGGTGGTGAGCAACCGCACCGGGCAGAATGCTACGGTCAAGCTCCAGTTTGAGACTGCGGACTACGACGTCGAGGGCGGTTTAAACCAGTCGGTCGAAGTGCCGCAGGACGGCACGAAGTCGGTCGAGCTGTTTGTTTCGCCCAAACGAGCGGGGAATGCGACGATGATCGCGAAGGCCTGGATCGAAGGCGGCGCGAATGACGGGGTCGAGTCGACCGTTCCCATCCTTGCTCCCGGACGGCTCATTCACGAGCGATTTGCGGGCGTGGCGGCAGGCAGCGGCAACGTGTCCCTGAATGTGCGTTCGGGTGCCGATCCGGGTTCGATGCGCCTTCGGGTGACGGTGGCTTCAACGCTTGCGAGCAGCCTCGTGCCCGCCCTGGACGCGCTGGTCGACTTCCCCTACGGATGCGTCGAGCAGACGATGAGCCGGTTCCTGCCGTCGGTGGTGGTGGCTCAAGCCATGCAGCAGGGAGGATTCCCCGCCCCAAGTCGTGCCGCCCAGATTCCCCAAATCGTGCGCGATGGGTTCGTCCGCTTGGGGGCGATGCAACAAGGCGATGGCGGTTGGGGTTGGTGGGAGTACGGCAGCTCGGATCCGTACATGACGGCCTACGTGCTCGATGGAATGCATCGCGCCCGGCAGGCGGGCTTCGTTCCGCCGATGAACCGCATCGAGCGCGCCCTTAAGTGGAGTCAGGACTACCTGAAGAAGCCGCTGGCCCCGATCGAGCCGGTGACGTCCGCCAATGAGAAGGCCTGGAGAGAAGAGGCACGCCGCCGCGAGATCGCGGACCGAGCTTACGTCGCGCTCGCGCTCGCGCTCTGGGGCCGCCCCGAACCGGCCAAGGCGTTCTTCAAGGAGCACGCCAACGATGCATCACCCATCGTCGCGGTTGCCGCGGTGCGGGCGATGAAGGCCATGGGTGCCGACACGAGCGCGGCCATCACGAAGCTCGCTCAGCAGGCAACGGTTTCAGGTGCGATCGCGAGTTGGAACGAAGGATACTGGGGCGTGGAGACCACGGGCCGGGCCCTGCTCGCGCTGGTCGAAGCCAAACCCGACCATCCGCTCGTGCCGAAGGCGACCCGCTACTTGTTGGAGAAGCGCCGTGGCTCGATGTGGTACGCCACCCGAGACACTTCGCACGCTCTGGTCGCATTGGCCAGATTGCTCGGCAAGTCGGGTGAACTGACTCAGTCGGGAGAGATCGGCGTTAGTCTTAACGGCATCGTGGTCGGGACCGCACAGGCGACCCCCAACTCCGGCGAGACGACGATCGACGTGCGGCTCGGCGAGAACGGCGTGGCCCTGCGGCCCGGCGCGAACACGGTCGAACTCGTGGGACGGGGCGTGGGCAAGGTGTATTACACGGTCGAACTCCGCCAGGTGGTCACTGAGGGGCTGGATAAGCCCATCGACGCCAGCGGCCTCTCGGTCACCCGCTCGTATCACAAACTCCAGGTGCGGCAGTTCGAGGACGGCACTCGCAAGTTCGCGCCCGTGGAGACTCCGATCAGCGAAGCCAGCCCGGGTGAGCTCATTCAGGTCCGATTGACCGTCAAGAGCGACCGACCGCGTGAGTTCATGATGGTTGAGGATCCGATCCCCGCCGGTGTTCGGGTGACGGAGCGTGAGGACGTCGAGTCGCCCGGGGACTGGATCTGGTGGTGGGACAAGCTGCAGATCTTCGACGACCGGGTCGCGCTTTTCGCACGGCGCATCCAGGCGGGCGACAACGTGTTCACGTACACCGTTCGCGTAGAGAATCCGGGCCGAAGCCAAGCGCTGCCGACGTCGGTCTCCAACATGTACGATCCCGAAGCCGTTGCCTCCTCAAGCGCGGCCAAGCTGGAGGTCCGATCGCGGTGAGAGCCTCGGGGTGGGTGACGTTTGGCATCGTCGGCTTTGCGGCCGGGCTTGGCGCGGTGCTTGCCGCGCAGCCGGCCGGCGAGGTGGTGGTGGCCCAGTACGCGACGACGCTCGTGGGTCGCACGCCGAATCAACGCCACAACGCCCGGTTGGCACTCTCGAAGCTCAATGGTGCGGAGATCGCTCCAGGGGCCGAGTTCTCGTTCAACCAGCGCGTGGGCACGTGGAGCCGCGATACCGGATACCGCCGCGCCCCGGTGAGCTACAACGGCACGCTGATCGATGCGTGGGGCGGCGGGGTCTGCCAGACCTCGACCACGCTGTACAACGCTGCGCTGCTGGCTGGGCTCGAAGTCAACGAGCGGCATCCGCATCATTTCGCACCGTCGTACTGCCCGCCCGGGCGAGATGCGGCGGTGGCATTCTCGGGCATCGACCTTCGCGTGCGCAATGTTCACGGCTCCAAGCTGCGGATTCGCGGTCGGATCGAGGGCGAGCGTTTGGTCGTATCGTTGGTGGCGGATCGGGCGCTGACCGGAGCCGACGTCCAGAGCCGAGTCGAGCAAACCGACCTCCCTCGGGAGTTCATCCTAGACCGCGGCGGCGACCAGCGCCGCATCCGCAACCAAGGCAAGGCGGGGTGGAATGTGATGACGTTCCGAGTTTGGGCCGATCGTCGCGAACTGGTTTCGCACGATTTCTATCCCGCGATGCACCGCATCGTCGAGTATCGGTGAAACCTGCACCGCGGCGAAGGAGTTAGTTAGGGTGATGAAACGACTTTGGTGGCTCTCGTTGGTGGTGGTGTTCGCGATCGCATGCGAACCCAAGGATCGCGAGTCGATCGCTCGTGACGGCGGGAAGGCGCTGGAGCACGCTGGGAAGGCGATCTCGACGGCCTGGAACTCGGTTGCCGCCAAAGTTCGGGAGATTTCCCCCGAGTCGTCGGAGGAAGCGTTGAGCCGGGCGCGCCAAGCGGTTGTCGATGTCCAAGAAAAGGCCAAGGCGATCCCCAACCCGACCCCCGAGGTGCTCGCCCAACTGGAAGCGGCGCGGGCCGCGATCGCCAAGATCGATGCCGCCGAAAAGCTGAGGTCGCTGCAAGAGCAGGCGGCCGCCCTTGGTGCGGACGCGAAGAACAAGGCGGATCGGGCGGCGGATGGAGCTCAGGACCTGCGCAAGCAACTTGAGGCGGGCAACGAACGCCTCAAGCTGCTCGAGCAGGAGATCGCCGCCGCCCGCGAGAGCTACGACGCGGCCGCGAAGAAGCTCGAGTCGCTGACGACTCCTTAGGGCGCTACGCGCCCGTCGGGGTGTCGGCCAGCGAGATGTTCACCGTCCGACTCTCGCCCGCGCTCCATACATCAAGCTTCAAGGAGTCGCCCACCTTCTTTTCGAGCAGCAACTTGAGCAGGTCGGAGGGATCGGACATCGATCGTCCATCCGCCTTCTGGATCACGTCGAGCGTCTTCAGGCCCGCTCGAGCGGACGGCCCGGCGGGATCGAGGCGCGACACGACAAGCCCGGTCTCCGGCGGCGCGGTGCCGACTTGCTGCTGGATGTATCTCCGGGCCCGCGGATCGCGGAGCACTTCGGGTGAGTTCACAACGATGAATCCCGAGTAGCCGTAGCGGACGCGGCCAAACTTGATCAGCTCGGCAACGACCAACTTGGCGCGGTTGATCGGCACGGCAAAGCCGATTCCGACGCTTCCTCCGGTGGGCGACGCAATCGCAGTATTGACGCCGACGACTTGGCCGCGGTCGTTGGTGAGCGGTCCGCCAGAGTTGCCGCTATTGATTGACGCATCGGTCTGGATCGCATCCACAAGCAACGTGCCTTCCCGTCCCGCTTGAAGGCTGCGGTTGAGGCTGCTGACGATGCCCACGCTGAGGGTGTTGGCGTAGCCGAGCGGATTGCCCGCCGCCATGACCCACGAACCCACCTCTAACTTAGAACTGTCGGCGAGTTCGGCCACCGATAAGTTGTTTCCTTCGACCTTGACGACCGCCAAGTCGGTGCGCGGATCAGTGCCGATTAGCTTGGCTTCGAAGCTGCGTCCGTCGGCGAGGCGAACCGTGATGGTCGCCGCCCCTTCGATGACGTGGTTGTTGGTGAGGATATGGCCCTCGGGGCTGATGATGACGCCCGAGCCCGTCCCGGTGTTCACGAGGGAAACGCGATCGGACCACATGTCGCGCCAGGCCTCGCTCTTGTCGATGGAGACCACGGCGGGCATGATTTTCTTAGCGGCGGCGCGGAAGTCAAACGCGGCGGCGGGGGTGAACTCGGCGGGGGCCGCTGGTAAGGGCGTCGTGATGCCCGGAATCACCGAGTTATCGCGTCGCTCGACCCATCGATCGAGGCGAAGGGCCGCAAGGACGCCAAGGAATGCCGCGGTCATCAGCAACGCAAACGTCGCAAACTTCTTCATGCCGATTCATCTTACGCCGAGCCTGCCGTAAAGTGTCGCCAGGACCTAGGCCGCGCGGCGCTCGAGGGTATTGGCATGGGTCACGCGGTTTCGCCCACGACTCTTGCTTTCGTAGAGGGCTTGGTCGGCAAGTTCGATGAGCGACTCGGCGTCGCCACATCCGTGCCCGAACGTCGCAACTCCGAAGCTTGCCGTCACCGGGGCGCAAGGGAAAGATCGTTCGGCGATCCTTCGGCGGAGTGACTCAGCGACCCGCATTGCCTCCTTCGTTCCCGACGTAGGGAGGAGGACGACGAACTCTTCGCCCCCATACCGAGCCGGCATGCCCTCGGAGCACTCGGTGCACTCACGCAGGCAATCCCCAACGCCCTTGAGGACCAGATCTCCTTGGGGATGTCCGTAGGTGTCGTTGTAAGCCTTGAAGTGATCGACGTCGAGCAGAATGAGGGAGAGCCGCCCCGGCGTGGTAAGCGCGATGGCCCGTCGGAGTGCCTCTTGGAACGAGCGGTGATTGGCGAGCCCGGTGAGGCCGTCGGTCGAGGCGAGGGTCGAGAGGCGGGCATTGGCGTCCTCGAGTTCTTGGGTTCGAAGCTCGATCTGCGCGCTGTACTCATGAATCTGGGTGAGCTGGGCTTCGATCTGTTGCTCGTACTCGCGTAGGGCCGTGATATCGGTCCACGCGAGGATTCCGCCGCCGATAGTGCCCCTCGGTCCCATCGTCGGGATCATGCTGAGCAACACGTGGCGCAGCGTCCCGTCGGTCGTCATCAGCGTCCAAGGACAGTTTTCGATGGACTCGCCCCCCGCGATGCGATCGAGCATAACGTCCATAGTCTCTCGCTGCTCATCCTCAAAGCAAAACAGATTCTGGATCGAGCGCATGAACAGGAGCGCGGCCGCTTGGCCTAGGCAGTCCTCGGTCGCCCGGTTCCATTCGAAGATCGTGCCGGTGAGGTCGTAGCCGATGCAGGGAACCGGGAGACGCTGAAACAGCGTCTCAAACCGGCGGGCCGCGAGGCGCCAGTTCTCAAGTTCCTCGTGATGTTCGGGTTCGTGCATCGAGCGTTTCCCAAGTTAGTATCGGCATTTGGCAAAACGAACCTGAAGGGCAGACGTCCCCATGTAAACTAGCAGCTTATGCTCCTTGCCTGGATTACCCTTGCCGGACTGGCCCTACCCGCCACCCCCATCTCGCTCGAGCGGGGGGCGATGGTGAGTGGGCAGCGCTACGTGGCGATCGAGGACACCACCCTCGATCTGGAGCGCCCCGACGAACCGCAAGGTGGAAACTCGATCCTCGAAAGTGGGGGCGGCAAGGCGATTCTCATTCAGTTCCGCGAGCTCCGCGCGACCCTCGGCCGCAAGCGCGTGACGGCAGCGCGGCTCGAGTTCACGGTAACGCGCGGCAAGCCCACGCTGTCCTCCGTTCGGCGAATGCTCGTACCGTGGACCGAAGGCTCGATCAACAGCATTGCCGGCCAGATTCGCGGCGATGTGACCGGCGGCCGGTGGGCGGCGACCCAGCGCAACCGCCGATCCGGGGCCGAGCCGATCGCCTGGCAGACACCCGGCGCGCGGGGTGACCTCGATGCCGAAGCAGTTCCGGGAGCCACCGGGCGTCAGGACGGCGAGACCTACATCATCGAAGGACTGGCGTCCGCCGTTCAGGCCCAGTTTGATCGCCCAACGCTGAATCACGGTTTCCGTTTGGAGTTTGACGACCGCGTGGAGTTCCTGAGTTCTGATTCAACCGAGGGCCGTCCCCGGCTCGTGCTCGAGTTGGAGGACGCTCCGCGCCTCACAGGGCCAGACCTCAGCGTGGTTCTGATCGAGCGCACCCCGGAGTATGAGCGCTACGACACGCGGGGGCAAGCCGATGCTGGGCAGCAAGATGGCGTCGCCGTGCCGGTAACCCTGCGCGCGGCGAACGGCGAGGGCAAGCGCTGGCCCGACGACGGCGAAGAAGTGACGTATCGGGCGACGGTGAAGAATGTCGGCACCGCCCCCGCCGAGGGATTTGAGGCGCAGTGGTTCCTGCGCGAGCTTCCGGACGCGATCGTCGCGGTGGAACGCAAGCTCGCCCCAGGTGAGAGCACGACGCTAGAACTCAAGACGCCGTTTCGCTCCTCGCACACCGACCACCGGATCCAGCCGGTAGCTCTGCGGCTCTTCACCAAGGCTGAAGACATCGACCGCGGCAACGACGAACTGGTCGTCCAGCAGGCGGGGCTGGCTCTCGGGTTCACGGTGACCGAAGCGGCGGCGAAGAAGTTCGCCGAGCAGGGGCTGGCTTGGGAGGACGCCATTCAGCGCGCCGTCCACCGTTGGAACGAGGTGCTCTGCCGGTTCTCGCGATTCTCCTTTGCGCCGGCAGGTGCGCTGGAGCGGGTGCGCGTGCAGCGGATGGCGATCGGCGAGGCGACCGCGATCGACTTGCGGCTTGATGGGGAGATTCTCGTAGGGCCCGATACCGACCTCATGGCCGAGATCGCGCGGGCGTGCGGCTTGGTCGAGATTACGTCTGCCGGAGTTCGCCAAGGCTCCCTGCTCGGCGATACGTCGTCCGTACCGCCGATGCCCGATCGTTTTCCGGGAGTCCTGGGGGGTGGCGAAACCCGCTCCGATGCGCTGCTCGCCCCGACCTTCGCGTTCCCGCACGAACGGTTCAGCGATCTGTACGTCGATCCGAACCGCATGGATGTGGGCGCGGGACTGAGTGCGACCGACGTTTATGCGCTCAACCGCAATCTCGGCCGCCGCCGCGGGTTCAGTGGGGATTATTTGTACGATGTCCCCGGCTCGGTGCTGGTCACCCTAACCGATCCGGGCGGCAAGCGCCTAGGCAATCAGGAACTGACGCTGTATGCTTTGCGCGCTGGGTCCTTTGCCGGAGCAGGCAAGTTGGAGACGGTACGCACGGGCGAGAGCGGCACCATCCTGCTGCCGAAGCGCGACCCGGGGGTGCCTCCCGGCAGCTACACCCCTTCCGGCCACCAGCTGCTCGCCAATCCGTTTGGCAGAGTGGACGCCACCGGCGCGAACGGCGCGATCGCCATCCGTGGGGTCGTGAACGGCGTCGAGGCGGTTGCGGTGCTGAAGCTGTGGCAGGTACTCGACGCGGTCGCACGCTCGCGGCAGCCGCTGGCGATGGTTACCTTGGTTCTTCCCGTACCCTCGACGCCGCTGGCCGCCGAGGCGATCGCTCTCGCCGCGGGTTCGGCCAAGCAGTCTACGGGCGGGACGGTCGATGAGATCACCGACAACGATCCCGCTACCGGGATCGCGGTGCCCGCGGGTGGGACCATCGACATCGACCTCGGACGCGAGGTCGCGCTCGGGGAAATCACGATCTCCGTGGCAGCGGAAGCCGGGGCAAGTGGGGGGTACGACCTGCTCGCCTACCGGGCGGGGGAGAAACCGGAGACCGGTCGGCTGTTTGCCCGGGAAGGTGATCTCCCGTGGTCAATCACGACCCGGGGCCAAGCGGGCCGACTCAAGTATTACGGCATGCCGATGCGGGCGCGCTACGTTCGCATCGTGGTTCATCCGGGAGCTCAGGGATGGCGACTGCTCGACTTCTCATGTACGCCGGGGCGCTAGTCGTGATGCTGGGCGCCGGTGCCTACTTCGCCGGGGAGCAGGATCGGGTCGGCCCCGCCCGAGCCCGGGTGACCGACGACTTGTTGGCCCGATCCAAGCAAATGGGTGGCACGGGATTGCCCAAGGACGTGTTCCTCCGCGCCTTCAAGGCAGAAGCCGAACTCGAAGTCTGGGCTCGCTTTCGCCGTGGTGGGCCTTACGCGCTGTTCAATACGTATCCGATCGCCGCGCAGTCGGGTGGGCCCGGTCCCAAACGGAAGGAAGGCGACCGGCAGGTGCCGGAAGGGTTCTACCGGATCGAGGGGCTGAACCCGAAAAGCCAGTTTCACCTGAGCCTGCGGGTAGATTACCCCAATGCCTCGGACCGGAAGCGCTCCGATCCGAAGTCGCCGGGGAGCGACATCTACATTCACGGGGGTCGGGCAAGCATCGGCTGCCTAGCGATGACCGACCCGCTCATCGAGGAACTCTACGTGCTCGTCGCCCATGGCTGGCCGAAGCGGGTCGAACTCCACCTGTTTCCGACTCGGATGACGTCGGAGCGGATCGCCTCGTTGGGTCGATCCCACCCGAGCCACGCCGAGTTCTGGGCGGAACTCGCCCCCGCCTTTGCGGCGTTCGAGGAGACGCGGAAGCCGCCGAAGATCACGGTCGACCGAAGCGGCCGGTACTCCGTCGAGCGCGTGCCCTAAGCCCCCAGCGCAAGCGCAGGCTGGGCGGGATTGCGGGCCGGCGCCGCGAGCAGGAGTTCGGGGTGGCACAGGGAAATGGCGCCCAGACCCACGAGCGCGGCATGCGCGCGGAGGTAATCGGGATCAGAGAGGGCCTCGCCGGGAGCCGGCTCGCGGACGAAGATCGGGCCAAGACGATGCCGCAGCGCGCTCACCGCGCCATGCCACGAGCCCCCCGCCCGAAAGCGGGCATGCACGACCAGCGATCGCGATGAGGCGGCATAGAGCAGGAGATTTCGCTCCATCGCGTTTGCGGTACTGAACGGCTCGCCGGGCGGAACCAGCGACCACCGCTCGGCGGAGGAGGCGGGGGCATGATCGAAGCCGCAGGGCAACAGCTCGACGGTGGCCCCTTCGGAGGCGCGGGCGCCCAGCACCGCGGCGCGATCGACTCCGACCGCTCCACCCGAGAGTACGACACCACCTCCGGCGGACACCGCCTCGCCGGCGGCGCGGGCAAAATCGCGGACGGCGCGGGTGATCTGGCGGCTGCCCACGAGGGTGACCCAAGGCGCGCCCGAGGGCAGGGGAACCGCTCCTGGCTTGCGCCAAAGCGCCGGCGGAGCCGCAACGCCTGAGGAGCGCCACGCGGAGGGGTAGAGGGAATCTTCGGCGGTGATCACCCGCTGCTTGGCGACGAGATCGACCGCGAGGGGCCAGCGGGCGCGATCGAGGAGAATGGTAGCTTCCTGCCAGTAGCCCGCTTCCCGAAGGAGCGTGGAGAGAACGAGGGGATCGGCGGGCAACGGCCCTTCCCCGGCGGCTCGACGCAGCGCGGAACTCACCCCGGGCCAGGATCGCGGCGGCGCGGCGCGCCCCGGCAATCCGCGCAGATACACCGCAGCCAATACCCCAGAAAGTACCGCTTCCACGTTTGAAGAGTACCTCATCCTCGGTCTCCTCTTGCTCACCTACCGGGGCAAGGATCGGTAGACTCCCACGCAATGTCGCCGATATACCTCCTGCCCCTCCTCGCGGGCGTGGCCGCCTCTCCGCTCGAATCGTACGCGCCCTACGAGAGCGCCGTCCCCAATCCGACCCGGCTGCTCGGCTACGGACCCGGAGA
This sequence comes from Methanoregulaceae archaeon, assembly GCA_020850325.1. Taxonomy (GTDB): domain Bacteria; phylum Armatimonadota; class Fimbriimonadia; order Fimbriimonadales; family Fimbriimonadaceae; genus JANJUB01. Next base: position 309,040 of record JADZEW010000001.1, on the reverse strand, counting down.
ACGGTTCACGTTGCTGCCTCAGCAGGAGCAAGTGCTTCAAGCGATCGTCGCGAAGTCCTCGGCCCGAAGTATGGTGGAGCCTTACGGGGCCTCGACCGAGGGCCGTCCGCTGCGGCTGATCGTGATCGCCTCCCCGGAGAACCGGCGACGCCTGGACGCGATCCGTAAAGACATCCAAACTCTTGCCGACGGGTCGGTCGATGAGGCGATCCTACGGCGAACCCCAACGGTGGTTTGGATCAACCAGGCGATCCACGGCGACGAGGCGGCTTCGTTCGAGTCGGCGATGTGGCTGGTGTACAACCTCTCCGCCAGCCGCCACCCCGAAATCCAGCGGCTCCTCAAGGACACAGTCGTCATCGTCAACCCGTGTTACAACCCGGATGGGCGAGAGCGATTCGCGACGTGGGCCAGTTCGGTGGTGCGAGGCGATGCCGACCCCGCCAGTTTCGAGCAGCGCGAACCGCGCTTCGTCGATGGGCGGACCAATCACTACCGCTTTGATCTGAATCGCGATCGGGTGTCGATGTCTCAGCTCGAGACCCGCCAGGAGATCGCCGCGTTCCGCCGCTGGAACCCACAGGTGTATGTCGATCAGCACGGCGAAGTGGACACCTACCACTTTCCGCCCGCCGCGCTTAGCGTGCATGCCCGGGTCGATCGAGCGCGTTACCACCGGTGGGCGGAGGTGTTCGGCCGCGAAACCGCCCGGGCCTTTGATGCCCAGGGCTATCCGTACTATGTGAAAGATATCTTCGATCTTTACTACCCCGGGTACTTGGATTCCTGGGCGACTTTGAGCGGGGCGATCGGCATGACCCATGAGACCAATGCCCAAATGGTCGCTCGGCGCGATCCGGACGGAGTGGTTCGCACCTTGCGCGGGGGTATGGAGCGGCACTTCGTCGCTGCGCTCGGCGTGATCCGCGCGGCGGCCGAGAACCGAGAGGGACTCTTGCGTTCGTTCGCGGAGTTCAAGCAGAAGGCTGCGGCCGGAACCTTGGCGGGCAAGCGGAAGGCGTTCGTTGCGGCTTCCGACGATCCCCAGCCGCTCGATCGGATGGCGAAGATTCTCGAGGTGTCCGGCATCCGCGTGCAACGGACGTTCGCAGGGATCACTGGCGAGGGGACCTCGCTTTGGAGCGGGGAGTCCGAGAAGCTGCCCACCGTGCCGAAGCACTTACTCATCGTGCCGATGGCCCAGCCCCAAGCCGCCCTCGCAATGGCGCTCTTGGAGACCGATTCCGACTTTGAAAAGGCGTTCACCGACGAGCAGCTTCGGCGTCGGGACACCCAAGGCACCGCCTATGCCGAGGGCAGCGAGTTCTACGACCTGACGGCTTGGAGCTTGCCGCTCATCCATGGGGTCTCCGCGTGGTGGCTCGATCGGATTCCATCAGTCGCCGGGGGCGCGGATGCGGTCAAGCCGGCCGATCGGGACTCGACGATCGGGTGGGCGCTCCGCCCGGGGCTAACCGGCACCGCCATCGCGGCGCGGCTTCTTGCCGCCGGGATCCGTGTCCAGCAGAGTCCAGCGGAGATGACGGTCGGCGGCCAGACCTTTCCCTCGGGAACGTTCTTGATCCCGGTCAGCCGGAACGACGAAGAGGTCGGGGTCCGCATGCGCAAAGTCCTCGGGGATGACGCGAATCACCTCATGGCGCTGAAGAGCGCTTATCCCGACACCGGCCGAATGAACCCGGGCAGCGAGGCGGTTGCCTCGCTGAGGCCGATGAAGTTAGGCGTGCTGTTCGGCGATGCCGAAGGCCCAACCGACTTCGGCGGCGCCTGGTATGTGCTCGAGCGCGAACTTGACTTGCCGTTTACTGCGATGTCCGGGGCGGCGCTCCGAGGAAGCTTGGACGCGTACAGCGCGATCATCGCCCCCGAAGGGGCGGATGTCACGCCCGCCAAGCTCCGCGAATGGGTGCAAGCCGGGGGATGCCTCGTCCTCTTGGGCGGCGATCCTAACCGGGGCGCCTACCTTAAACTGGAGGCGCAGCGGGCGGTTGAGAATCCGGGCTCGATTCCCGGCTCGCTCTTCAGCGCGCAAGTCGATCGGCGGCACTTCCTCGCCTACGGCCTCGAGGATCGACCGGTCGCCGCCCTGATGGGGGGTGGCCGCTACTTCGTTGCGACGGATGGCGGCACTGCGGTGAAGGTGGCGGATCAAGATCGATTGCTCATCAGTGGCTGGGCCTGGCCGGAAAAGACGGAACGGGCCATCCGGAACGCGGCCATCATCCACGCCGAATCGGTCGGACGTGGCCGAGTCGTCTGGTTTGCGACCGATCCCACCGATCGAGCGCTCTTGGCGGGACACTGGGGCTACCTGCTCAATGCGCTCGTAAGCGGGCCGCGGTTATGACCTGGCTTCTTGCGATCGCTGCGATTGCGCAGGCTCCTTCGGCGGAGGCCTGGCGGGCATTGCTGGAGATTCCGATTTCGACGGAGCCGGTCGCGATCGACATGACCTCGCTCGCTCGCGAGCAAGCGGCATCGAAGTTGGCGGCCCTGGGGCCGCAACTCGTGCGGGATCGACGAGAACCCCGCATCCTCCTCCGTGCCGCGGAGTGGCTTGAGGTCTTGGGCGATCCCGGTGCAATGGACTACGCCGAAAATGCACGGACCGCCCTGGCTGAACTGCAGCGAACCCCCGAGCAAGAGGTTCAACTGGCAGAGGCGCTCGTTCGGTTGAATCGCGATACCGAGGCCGCCGAGCAGATTGCCAAGCTGCCCCTTGGGGCGGTGCGCTCGCGATGGGAAGGCGAGCGGCTGCGGCGGCAGGTCGAGCGGCTCGCCCAAGTGGATTTGGTGCCGCGCGGGATCGCGCGATGGCTGCCGTTGAGTCTGGCTTCGCTTCGGCGACCCTCGGACGCGGCTGGCTGGCATACGACCCTGGACCTGAGTATCGCGGCGCTTGAAGGGGCGGTGAAGCTCGAGCCCAAGGACTCGGTGCTGCACCGCCTCAGCGCCGATGCGATGGTCGCCCGGGCGTACGTAGAATCCGCGGAGCGCTGGATCATCGAACGCCAAACGGTCTCGCTCATACCCCTGTCCGCCTTCATCCGCTTCAAGGAATCCGCAAGCCTCGCCTCAGAAGACCCGCTCGCCCAAGCGGAGGCGTACGAAGTCCGGGTGCTCCACGAGACGGAACAGGCCGGTTCCGAATCATCGAAGTGGCCCAAAGACGCGGTCAAGTATCTTGAGGGCGTCCGAGGGCGATTGAAGTCCATCGCCGAGGGACCAGATGCGTTGATGGCTCGCCAGGCAGCCGAGATTCTAGCGTTGATCTCAGTACGGGAGCAAAGGCTCGAAGAAGGGCTTATGTGGCTTGAGCGAGCCTCGCAACCCGCCTCGGAGCGCATCGGATGGGTGAGGTTCCGAGTGCTCTTAGGCGTGAACAAGCTCGCCGAGGCCGTCACGGTTGGGGAGGCGATTCCGGGTCGCGATTCCCTCCCTGAACTGGCGATGGGGTTGATCGCTGCTTACGACCGGCTGGGCCGTAATGAGGCGCGCGATGGCGCGCTCATCGAAGCCCGCCACGCTTCGCCCACCGATCTCGGGCTGATGCTCGCCCAGGCCGTCATCGAACTGCGAAAACCCGATGGGAGCGGGCTGCCCACTGCGGTCGGCCTGCTATCGGATGCCGAAAACCGGGCGACTGGCGACCCCTTGGCGAACGAGGTCCGCTTCGCTCGCGCCGTTTGCTACGCGCTCTTGGGCGATTTGCCCGCCGCTCGGGCGGCGCTCGGGAAGATCACCGAGCTTTCGGGGATACGCCTCGCCCAGGCCAAGAAGCTCGCGGGCTAGCTGTCAGTGCGGTCGCGATACTGCACGGCCTCACTCAGGTGGGTTCGGTTCACCTGATCGGTCCCGGCAAGATCGGCGATCGTGCGGCCGACTTTCAGCAGACGATCAAACACGCGGGCGCTCAGGTTCAGCCGATTCATCACCGTCCGCATGAAGTCGGTGCACTCCTCGTCGAGCACGACCAGCTCTCGAATCTCGCGCGGGGACATTTTGGCGTTCACGCGAGCTCTTCCGAGCCGGCGGTCCTGCCGCTCCCGCGCGGCGACCACCCGTTCTCGGATTGCCGCCGAGGGCTCACCCGGCTGCATGCCGAGAAGCTCTTCGGTCTTGAGGCGGGGAACCTCGATCTGTAGATCGATTCGGTCGAGCAAGGGGCCGCTGATTTTCGAGGCGTATCGCCCGCACGTGGCTGGCGAGGAGACGCATTTCTGCTCGGGCAACCCGCGGAATCCGCACGGGCACGGGTTCATCGCGCCGATCAAGATGCACTCTGCCGGGAAGGTGATGGTCGAATGAACACGCGACACCGTGACCACCGAGTCCTCAAGGGGTTGGCGCAATGCCTCCAGCACCGGTCGGTCGAACTCGGGCATCTCGTCCAAGAAGAGCACGCCCTTGTGCGCCATACTCACCTCACCCGGCTTGGGCGTCTTTCCACCGCCGACGAGCGCGGCGTGGCTCGCCGAGTGGTGGGGCGATCGGAAGGGGCGTTCCCAGACCAGTCCGTTGCGGCCCTCTCCGCGTCCCGAAGCGCTGTAGATGCGGGTCACCTCGATCGACTCTTCGAGGGTCAACGGCGGCAGAATGGTCGGCAAGCGGCGGGCGAGCATCGTCTTTCCCGAGCCCGGCGGACCCGTCATGAGCAGGTTGTGCCCGCCCGCGGCGACGATTTCTAGAGCGCGAATCGCATGGCGTTGACCCTTCACATCGGCGTAGTCGATGTCGTACTTAGGAAGGATCGATTCAGGAGTCATCATGAACGACTCGGGCGTGAAGGGAGCTCCGTTCAGAAGCTGGACCAACTCGTTGAGGTTGGCAACGCCGAAGACCTCGAGATTCGGGGTGATCGCCGCCTCAGGGGCGTTTTGCTTGGGCAAAATCAGCCGCTCGAAGCCGCGTTCCGCGGCCATGAGGGCGATACTGACCGCGCCATCGATCCCGCGCACCGCACCATCGAGGCCCAGTTCGCCGAGAATGAGCGTGCGTTCGAGCTCTGACGCGGGCAACTGGCCGTTCGTGCTGAGGAGTGCTGCTGCAATCGGCAGATCGAGCGCTGGACCCTCCTTGCGCAGGTCGCCGGGCGCCAGATTGATGATGACAAGGTTGTTCGGGAAGTCGAGCTGGCTGTTCTTGATCGCGCTCTTCACGCGCACCTTGCTCTCGCCGACCGCCTGATCGGGCAGGCCCACCATCACGAACTGTTGATCACCCGGCGGACGCAGGTCGATTTCGATTTCGACGAGGTGGGCGTCGATCCCAATGAGGGTGGCCGCGTACGCTTTGGCGATCATGCTGGTGGAAGATACCGCGGGGGCGGGCTAGTTCGGGTTGGCTCGGGTTCTCTCGGATTGGTTCGGGTTGCTCGGGTTAGTTCGGATTGGTTCGGGTTGGCTCGGATTGGCTCGGGCTAGGTTTCTTCACAACACTCCACATCCGACAGTCGACACTCGTCACTCGTCAGCCGTCGTTCCGATCGGGGCGAGTTTCTCGACCATCAACCGGTTGATTCTCCGACCGTCGGTGTGAAGCACCGTGAATCGGTGGCCGTCGAGGTCCATCGTCTCGCGGATCTTTGGATGCCGCCCAAACGCGCCAAAGACCAGGCCGCCGACGGTGTCGAACTCTTCGCTGTCAAACCCCGATCCGATCGCCTCATTGAGGTCGTCCAGATGCATCCGCCCATCGACCGACCAGCCTTCGTCCAAAGGCACGATGTCGGGTTCTTCGACGTCGTACTCGTCCACGATATCGCCGACAAGTTCTTCGACAATGTCCTCGATCGTGAGGATGCCGGCGGTGCCGCCAAACTCGTCCTGCACGATCGCCATCTGAGTCCGGTTCGTCCTCATTTCGGCCAGTAGCTCGTGCAGCATCTTGCTTTCCGGCACGAAGTAAGCAGGTCGCATGAGCGAGCGGAGGTTGATTTGACGTCCGCTCACCATCGCCATGAGGAGGTCCTTGGCGTGGATGATGCCGACGATCTGATCGTCGGTCCCTTCGAAGAGTGGGATGCGCGAGTGTCCGGTCTCGCGGATCATCTTCATGACCTCGGCCGGGTCACTATTGACGGGGAGGGCATCCATGTCCACGCGGGGCGTCATCACCTCGCGGGCGATGGTGTCGGTGAACTCGAACACCGAGTGCAACAGCTGCTTCTCTTCGGCTTCGATCTCGCCACTCTCCTCGGCGGACTCGACGAGGGTCTTGATCTCCTCTTCCGCCTGATTGGCGACCCCAAGCTCCGAGCGATTCAGGCGGATGGAGATCAGCTTGGCGAAGCTCGTCGCGAAGCGGGCCGGCACGGCCAGGATGAAGCTCACGACCTGAATGAAGCTGTATAGCCGCACGGCCACCCCGTGGGGGTGAATGATTGCGAAGCTGCGGAAGCCCTGTTCGATGATCAACGTGAGCGGAAGCAGGGGAAACACGATGATCGCCGCGGCGCCGAGCAGAATGCTGCCGAAGTTGTCGGGCTCGACGTTGATCGACGGTCCAATCGCGTTCATCAGGTATGGCGCGAGCAGAAACGCTCCCAAGAAAATGAACGCCCAGGCGAGACGGCTGCCGAGTTGACAGGCAGCCGAGGCGAGATTCTGGCGGTCAAGCAGCGACTGCAACCGTACCCCTCGCTTATCGCCCCTCTCTCGTAGGTGACGAACGTGAACGGGGCGGAGCAGGGTAACCGAAGTCTCGCCCGCCGATAGCAGTCCATTCAGCAACTGGACAACCATGAGCAGCCCGACGATTCCGCCTATGCCGCCAGGAACAATCGGCATGATTTCCATGGTCTCGCTCCCGATTTGGCCAGCGCGGGCGATGACAAACATGCCCGTGAGCGAACCCGCCAAGAACAGACTGACTTGGCGTCGGACGGTGAGCAGCGCGGGGTCGTTGACAGATTTACGTTCGGTGTCCATACGTTACTTGGGCATCAGTCCAAACAGAAGCAGCCCCATCATGACGCCAACGGCGGCACCGAGCGAAAGCTCGAAAATGGAGTGAATCTTGGCTTCCCACCGGCTTTGCGCGATGATCGCGGCCAGGACGAGTCCTAGGCCGGCGACAACGAGCTGATCGGTGAGAAACATGATGCCAGTTGCGAGAAAGAACCCGAAAGCGGCATGTCCGCTCACGAGTCCACCCTTCAGGACTTGGCCTCGCTTGCCCAAGCCCTTACCAATGATGACAATGATCAAGACGAGAAACCCGCCCGTTATGAGGCGGGGCACAAAGGGGATACTCGGAGAATCGGCGGTAAGGTTAATCTTGATGGATTCCCACCGCTGGGGGCCGAGCAGCATCAGCGTGCCGACGACGAGAGCCACGATGGTGGTGATGAGCACCGCTCCGGCCGAGATATCCTTGGCGAACTTCGCCATCGGATGGTAGTTCGGTTGAACAAGATCGACCGTCGCCTCGATCGCGCTGTTGAACATCTCTGCGACCAAGACTAGGCTGATGACAAACAGCAGCACGAGCATCTCGCGAAGGCTGAGGTTGAACAGAAGCCCCATCAGCGTGACCGCGAGCACCACGTAAAGGTGGAACCGCATGTGGCGCTGGGTCCGGAAGGTGTAGACCATGCCGGAGATCGCGACTTTTACCGGGCCGATAAGGTCGCGTTTCGGGATGACGCTCAACGAACGCCTCCCACGGGCTCGTGCAGGAGGGAAGACCACTCAGGCTGATCAGGGAGGCCGAGTTCTTGGCCCCATCTCGCCATCGCCTGCTGCATGTTTCGGCGTCCTTCTTCGGTTTCGTCTTCAAGACCGAGGAGATGCAGCGCACCGTGAATCGCGAGGTAGCAGAGCTCGTCTTCCACGCGGATTCCCCGAGCCAGCGCTTGCCGCTCGGCATAAGGCACGGAAATCACGATTTCTCCCAGCGGCGAACGGGGGAACTCAGGCGCGGGAAAGGTCAGGACGTCGGTCGCCTCGTCAAGGTCTCGGTGGGCGCGATTAAGCTCGCGGATCGCATCGTCATCGACAAGCACGATTTCGACAGTACGCGACTGACCCTGCAGGACCGATTGAGCAGAATTGCGAATCCGACTCAGTCGCCGTCGGCGACCGGTCAGATTCAGAAGACTAACTCGTGGGCAACTAGGAGGTTCCATGAGCAGGCGGCTCAGCGATTCGCAATGCGAACGGCGGATGGATGGCTGAGCGGCTTGGAGGAAGGACCCACGTTTATGGTTCTGGGGTTACCCCAAGATATCTAAAGTCGCCCGGCGCGACGACGTCGAGCACGACGGCGCTTCTCGCTCGGCTTCTCATAGTGCGCATGATCCTTCAACTCTCGCAGCAGACCGCTCTGCTGCATCTTTTGGTTGAAGCGCTTCAGCGCCGAATCAACGGACTCATTGGGTTGAACGTGAACGTAGATCAAGTTTTGCGACTCCCAGTCAGACCTTCATTATGCCATATTCGGCAGGAATGCGCAAAAACTGGCGGCCTTGGGCCATCACGGGCGGTATTGCGGAAGGGAAATCGACCGTTCTGGGCTACCTGAACAAGGCCGGGTACCGAACGGCCTCTGCCGATGAAGTCGCGCGAGAGGTGTTCCACCGGCCCGACGTGCTACGGCAGATCGAGGCCGCTTTTGGAACGGCCGACCGTGCCGAACTGCGTCGGCGGCTCGGGGCCGACGCTGGCGCGCGGCGGACGTTGAATGCGCTCCTGCATCCGCCGACCTGGGTTGCGCTCGAGCAGCTTGAGGTTGAAGTGGTCGAGGTTCCGCTGTTGGTCGAGGCCGCGTTGTTTTCACACGTTGCGGGCGTGTGGGTGGTTACTTGCGGTGAGGAGGAGCAGCGTCGCCGACTGCGCGAGCGCCTCCCTGGCGAAGAGGGGGCAACAGAGGAGCGCACGATCGACGAGCTACTTCAGGTTCAACTACCCACTCGGGTGAAGAATGCCTTCGCTGATCGTGTCATTCGCACGAACCTTCCGGAAGCTGACGTCCGTCGTGAAGTTCTGGAAGCGGCAAAGCAAGAATTTCGCCCGTAGTTTGCACAGGCGAAATGAACGTGCTATACTGCTCCGAACTGGGTGCCAATGCCTGGGTGGCTATCGCTTGTTTCAGAAAACCTGAAAGGAGTTCGCCATTCCGAACTTGTATCCGGAGTTCTCGCGTCGTTAAGGCGGAGACACTTCGAATGCAAGTGGGCTTGACGCTCAAGATATCGAAGAGGACCGACAAGGAGGACTCGTCACAGTGAGGCGCTTTTTGAACACGCTACCGGGGCGGCTAACCTGCCATTTGGTGGCCATAGCTCTGGTCGTGCCCATCGTTACGCTCATGACGATGCGTCGGGCAGAGGCCCAGTTGTCATCGGATACGCGGTGGGCGATCGTAGATTTTTCCGACAAGACCAAGGACAATCAAGGTCTGAACTTTGGCGGAACAGCGGCGGACATGCTGCAGAACGAACTGGCGACGCAAAGCCAGAGTCTGCGGGGGTCTGATCGTTTTACGCTTGAGATGCGCGGCAACGTCAACAATGCCGTCGAGCAGTTGGGGCTTCAGATTCCGGTAACGGATCAGACCAGCCTTCTTCGGCTTGCCCAAGAGCTTCGCGTAAGCAAGATTGTTACCGGCGAAGTTGTTTCGTGGGGTGTCAATGATGTCAGCGGAGGCAAGCAAGCCATCGTCGGCATCAAGGTTATGGTCTATGATGCCGCTTCTGGCTTCGCGATCAACGGCGCAACCGCCGTCGAGCGCTCCGCCATTCGCTCGGGCAACATCGACACAAAGGTCATCGTTGCTGAGGCGCTCGCCGCCGCAGCCGCCAAGGCCACCCCGACGCTGGTTCGCCAGCAGATCACTGCCGCCGTGTTGAACACTCGCGATCGCGAGGCTCTGATCAACAACGGTAGCCGGGTCGGCTTCCGCAACGGCCAGCAAGTTGTCGTGCTTCGCGGACCGCGAAACCGAGAGCAGCAGGTTGCCGTTGCCGAAGTATTCGACGTCGAACCGGATAGCGCGAGCGTTCGCGTGATTCGCGATTCGCGTGGCCTTCAGCCGGGCGACCGCGTCCAGGTCATCTTCAATGTCGATGACTTGAAGGTCGATCTCGGAAAGGACGGCACGGTCAAGGGCTTCAAGGAAGTCAAGACCAGCGGCAACAAGAAGGGCAGCAATGCCAACGTGATCTCGCTGATCCTCGTGCTCGGCTTGGTCGCTCTACTCGTGTCCCAGGGACGCAGCAACAACAACAACGCCGTCAATAACCCGACGGCCGAAGCCACGCTGTTCCCGAATCAGAGCGGCTCCCCGGCAGTCCTCGTTCGATGGCGCCTGGATCTGTTCTTCCGCGGCAATCAGACCGTTCAGTGGCTAATCTATCGAAACGACGGTGGCGACACTCCTGTGCAGGTTCAAAGCGAGCCGCGCAACACGTTCGCCTACGACACCAGCGATGCCCGCACCTTCACCTGGTACAGCCAGTCCGACATTAGCACCATCGTGTGCGAAGGTTTGAATGGCCAGACGGGCAACGGTACGGCCATCACTCCGGGACGCCCCTATCAGTATTCGGTGGCTTCGGTCTACCGAATCAGCATCCTCGACCTGCCGAATAGCGGGACGGGTGGAACGGGCGGCACGGGTACGACCGGCGCTACGGGCGCAACTGGTGCCACGGGTGCAACCGGCGCTACCGGCGCCACGGGTGCAACGGGTGCCACGGGTGCAACCGGCGCTACGGGTGCTACCGGCGCAACGGGTGCAACGGGTGCTACCGGCGCCACGGGTGCAACGGGTGGAACGGGAACCACCGGCGGAGCGGGAGACTTCTGCTACTTCGTGTCGCAGAGGACGATCATCCCCGGAGTTGCCACGCCGTTGAACAAGTCTCAGCTGCGGTCTCCGGTCATCAATGACACGGTCACCAACTTCCGGAACTTCACGTTCAGCTCGGTCATGAACCCGGCGTTCACGACGCGGCTCGAGTATGTCCTCCAGCTCTCGCCGTATCCGAACTTCCCGCGAGATCGAACCTGGACTTCGGCTCCGAAGGTGGCCACCGGCACGCTCGATCAGAGCATTGCCGTCGGTGCGCGCTTCCCTGGCGATACGTGGCAGCAGTTCCTGCGAGACACGTTCGGCACACTCCCCGGAACTCAAATCTGGTGGCGTGTGGGAGCTCGGAACATCGACGACGTTCCTGGTCCTGCTCCGGATGCCTCCACGGGTCTGCGATACATTTTCGCCGATCCTCAACCGTTCAACGTTCCGGCGCCGCCTCCAAGCGCTGGATAGACGTCTAACAACTAACGGCCGGGACTTGAACTCAACAAGTCCCGGCCCACCGATTCAGGTAAAGGACGACAATGAAGCAAATGTGGTTTAGAGCGTGCGCGGTCGCAGGCATCGGCCTTTCGGCCACAGCGGCCATGGGGCAAGTTCCCAACTGGGGCGTGATCTGCGTGGACCCAGAGAACATGATGCCGCGGTCGGATGACTTCTTCGCGCATACACTGTTTAATGATCTGATGCTCTTTCGAATGGGCGTCTCGGGCACAGTGACCTACGGAGGTGCAAACGGTCCGTGCTATGCGCCGAACGCGCGAACCATTCCGATCACCGGAAAGTTCGCCCTGACGGTTGGTTCGCGCGGATCCATCCAGCGATCGAGCCAGAACTTTGTTGACGATTTTATGGCGATCACCTTCGGGGCCGTTCAGGACCCGATTTGGTGCTACGCCGCCACCACAAAGAACGGCACACGAACGCGCTGGGCATCAGGTGGCCTCGGGACGACCTTCGTCGGTTTCTCCAACCGTTACATGTACGCAGAGTCCACCGGGGACAACGTGCGAGGGCAACTCCGCGTCGACCTCTTGGGTGATGCTGTCAAGTTCCGCTGGACCCTGACTAACCTCGATGCCGAAGAGGCGAACATTGGTCTTTGGTTTGGCGGCGCAATCGGCTTCTTAGCGGTCGGAACCAACGCCGATGGCAATCAGTCGTCGGGCATCGGGTTTGGACCTTCGCCCAAGCCGGCTTACGTGTTCCTGCCCAATCAGCGTCCTCCGCGAACCGACCTGATGCTGGATCGTTCGCTCAATCCGGCGTCCTTCCCTGACTATTTCGATATCGTCTTTGGCCAATCCGATGCCTTCGGAATCCGGCTTGAAAACACCCCTTCGGAAGCTACAAGCGACGTTGCGGAGAACCAGCCGGCGATCGCCAACCAAATGTGGGTCGGCAAGAACACGTTCTTGTTGGGTCAGGTTGATGACGGGGCGGCGGCCTTCCCGGTCGCGATGCTTCCGGACACAACGTTCTTGGGCGAGTGCGCTTGGGTTCAAGCCTATCCGGAAGTTGTGGTTGCGGCTGGCGCGAGTACGCAGTTCCTGCATTACGTTCGGTCGACTTGGAGCAACGGCGACTACAAACTGCCCTACGCGGCGGTCGTTGACGCCCCCAAACTCCTGGGCACGCCTGAGAACAATCTCAACGGCACCCCGGCTAACGGCAACTTGGTACCGAACCCCTTCCAACTCCGCGTGTATGTGGACAACGTTGGCGGCTACGCAAACCTCGGTGAGAACACCGAAGTCCCGTTGAACGATGTGCGCGTCCGATTGAAGTTCCAGCCGAATGCTGGCATGACGATCACCGGGGCGAGCGCAAGCGTTCCGCACGAGTTGGAGCGCACCATTCCGGTCGTACAGCCGAAGAATGATGAGTTTGTCGACTTCACGGTTGCGGTGGGTCCGAATGTGACCGGCGTCGTTCCCTATACGGTCGAGATTTTCTCGCAGCCCGGCAACGTGCGTAAGACCATCAACGGTTCGATCACGGTTGCTTCCAGGCCGCGCGTCACGCTCCATCAGGACGCCAACCTGATGACCTTCCCCTACCAGTTCACGGATACGTCGCTTGAGACGATTCTTGCGAACTTCACGGACCCGGTCATCCCCGGTGGCGACTTCCAAGCGTATCGTTGGGACCCGGTCCAACAGGGCTACGTGATCACGAACAGCATCGAGCGTGGACGTGGCATGTGGGTCATCTACGAGAACACGAGCAAGACGAGTGAGATCGCGAATCTCGCCGGAAGCCCGACCCTCACCGGATCGCTGCTTGGCGGTTCGGACCTGATCCAGAATCGATCTGGCTTCAACATGATCGGCAACCCGTACAACTACGCGGTTCCGGTGAATCAGATCGTCGGCGTCAGCGCCGCCAACCCGCAGTTCTCGCGAACCTTCCGCGAACTCGTCGACCTCGGCTTTGTCCAGAGCTTCCTGACTTACTGGGATCCGGTAACCAAGGACTACAAGTTTGTGGACAGTGAGTCGGGCTTGCTTGAGCCGAACCGTGGCTATTGGCTGCGCGTTCTCACGACGGACGACTTGACGATCAGCTACCCGCCGGTGTACGCCGAGTGGACTCCGGAGCAGCAGCGCCGGGCCCAGAAGCAGAGCGAGTGGGTGCAGAATGACAAGCAGTGGCGCCTTAAGCTGACGGCGCGAACCAACGAGGGCATCGACTCGGAGAACTATGTCGGCCAAGCCGCGAACGCGGATCAGGCTCGCCGGATGCGAATCTTCGAGCCGCCGATGGCCCCGGGTCAGGTGATCAGCCTCTCGGTCGAAGATAGCCACAACGGCGCTCCGACGCGAATGGCGCAGACCCTGCGCGACAACACCGGCCGCCACGAGTGGAAGGTTGTTGTCGAGGCCAAGGAAGCTGGCGATGTCACCATTACCTGGCCGAACCTCGCGACGCTGCCCAAGAACGTTCGTCTCCGCCTTGAAGACAAGGCTGCGAACATCACCCGCTTCGTCCGCCAGTCCTCGGGCTACACGTTCCGCATGAACCAGCCGGGCCGCCGCGAGCTGACGCTCACGGCTGAGCCGGGTGGCGTGGTCAGCACGGTCATCAGCAGCGTTGTTGTGAGCCAGCCGGCTCGTAGCACGAACCGCAACTCGCCGTTCACGATCTCCTACACCCTCGCGACGGACGCCACCACCTCGGTGCGCATCCTCTCCGCGACCGGTAAGGAAGTCTTCGTGGCGAGCCGTGGCCGCGCCGATGCCGCCGGTGAGAACACGATCGTGTGGAATCTCCGCAACAGCGCCAACCAAGCGGTTGCGCCTGGCGCCTACCGCGTCGAACTGGTTGCCGAAACAGCAACTGGCGAGCGCGTCCGAAAGGTGGTCGCGATCAACGTGATCCGGTAGTCAGCCTCGAGAAGGGGCGGGAACTCAGGTTCCCGCCCCTTTTGCTTGATATTTCGCACGTTGAACCCGCTACAATCCGTCTGTATCTAGACAGGCCCTATGAACGGTTATCGACTGATCCTGGTCTTGTGCATCATGGTGGTTGCCGCCCTTAGTTTTGGGGCGTCCGCGACCATCGAGATGACCAGCTTTCCGTCGATGAGCGTGGCCGATGGCCGCAGCACGGTCACGATCTCGGCGATGGTCCGCGATCTCAACGGCAAGCTCGTTCCCGACGGCACGCGCGTTCTCTTCTCGACGGACTCGGGCTCGTTCCGCGAAAGCGTGGTCTCAACTCAGAACGGTATCGCCCGCTCGATCCTCCAATCGGGCACGACTCCTGGAGTCGCCAAGATTTCGGCGAGCGTCATCACTTATCAAGCGAAAGCCTTCATCGACTTCGAGTTTGTCAGCGATCGCTCGCTGCTCTCGAGCGCAAAAGACTTCATCGAGATCGTTGCGCCTAAGGACCTTCAGTACGGCATGGACGACAAGACCGTCGGTGCTTCCGGTGAAAACCGCGGTGTCGTTCTGCAGTACAAGGACATCGAGATTCGGGCCGACGATGTCCAACTCAATGTGCCGCTCTATGAGGTTCGTGCGAAGAACGCCATCTTGAAGATCGGCAAAGAAGAGCGCGAGTTTGGCCAGCTGTACTTCCGGCTTAACCAGCGGATGGGCTTCGGGACGACGAACTATCGGTATCGCCCCGTCGATATCGAGCCCATGGGCCAGTCGATCCGGTTCGTCGAGGGTGAGGAGATCGAGACCTACGGCATTGCCGAGGTGCGTCCGGGTTCGGTCCGCCGCCCGGACGGACAGATCGCGTCCAGCCTGTTCAACTTCGTTGATCTATCGACATCGACGACGCTGATCAATGCCAAGAAGGCGATCGCGTATCCGCGGAAGGAAGTCCAGTTCCAAAAAGCCGACGTCTATGTTGGCGGTGCGCGCATCATGCGACTCCCGCTGTTCAAAGTCAGCCTCTTCGGCCAGACGCCGGTTGTCACCGATCAGATGCTCAAGATCAATGACAATCAGGTCGCGGTCGATTATCCGTACTACCTTTCGCTGAAGCCGGGGCAAACCAGTTTGCTACGTCTGAACATGGGCCAGAACGCCGGACGTAACATCGTCGGCAATCGCGGCATCTTCGTCAACTACGAATACTCGTGGAACAAGGGCGACGACATGCAGGGTGAGGTGGTCGTCAACGGTTTGGGACGAAGCGACTGGGGCATCAGTGCCCGCAACTACTGGAGGTTGGATACCTCCAGCGAGGTGAGCGCTCAACTTGACTTTCCGTCGCATCGCGCTGTCTATGCGGGCTTGGGTTACTCCAAGCAGTTTGAGGGTTACAGCCTTACCCTGAATGCGAGCGACAATCGGACGCTCCGCGGACTGGCCAGCGGCTACCGGCAGGCAGTGCTGTCGTTGGATCGCGATCCCATCAAGGTTGGAAGCCTCCCGGTTCGCCTAACCTACGGCCTGACGGCGTCGATGCAGTCGCAGAACTCGCTTGCGGGCAACTTCTCGCAGACAGCCTACGGCGTGCGAAGCACCGCTCGGCTCAATCCGGTTTACTTCAGTCGCCAGTCGTCGCTGACGGGTAGCTTCACGGTCAGCAAGCTCCAGGGCCGCAACACGCAGTCCGGGCTAACGTTTATGGGCAACTTATCGGTGAGCCAAGCCTTCCGCGACGGCGGTTTGATGCTCAGCTACGACTACATCGACGACGGATTCAATAGCAACTTCTTGGGCCGACACGCCCTCAGCGCCCGGGGCAACGCCAACATGGGCGGGCTCTCGTTCAACTTCTTCGGCAGTCGTAGTCTCGACGTTGACCGCACGACCGTCCAACTCGATGCGGGCTACCGGTTCGCGCGCGACTGGCGACTCTCCTATGCGTACACCTTCGATCGATTCTTTGGGGATAGCTTCTTCGACTACAACTTCATTTTGGGGTACCGCATTGGCTATCGCGAGTTCGGTCTTACATGGTCGCACCGCACGAAGCGTATTGGCTTCCAGGTCTTGGGCACGACCTTCAACTAGCCTCCTCGCTCTCCTCCTGTTGTCCGCCACAGTTGTCGGGCAGCCGTTCGGCCGATTCGGTTACGAGTCGCCATGGGTGATTCCCGGAATCAACCTCGATAAGCATGGATTTCGGGTCGACCACGCCGCCGCGGACCGGTTCGCCTTTCCGGTGCCGTTGAAGCAGTGGAAGCCACTGGCGACCACGGAGACTTCGCAAACCATGGCTACCGGCGAGTTCGCCGGATCACCCAGCAAACTCAGGCACGATCTGCTGGCTCCGGGCGTGTCGATGTACTTTCCCCAAGGGTTTCGTTTCCGGCTGACGTCAACCACCGCTCCGTTCCTGACATGGCCGGAGGGCAGCCTCGATGCGAACACCGAGTATGCAACGCCGCCCGCGCCATGGGTGGTTGTTTCATTTCGCGATCGACAACCGCCGCTGTTGCTTGTGTTCCTCGGCGACCCTGCGGGGGTTCGCCTCACGGGCAAGACCGGCGAGTGGTGGATCACGTCGGACGCCAGTTGGGCGGGCTGGGTGCGGGTGCTCGCTCCGCTCGGCGAACGTCCGTTCCCGACCCTAGGGGCAGCAGACCTTGGGCGGCTTAGCCAGGCCATCCAGCCAATCTTGCCGGTTGCCACGCAACCAGCGGCATCAATCACTGGATTCAAGGTCACGGAAGAAGGTCCGAGCTTGGTTGCCGAGTGGACCTTCGATCAGCCTCACGTCGTGTTGCCCACGCCCGCCTACCTGGCTCCGATCGGGGGTTACGGCCTGAACATCGGTTCTAAGACCCAAATGCTACAGGCGCCGACCCCTCATGGAGCGACGTTGATTACCGATGAACCCCGCCTCGTTCTGAGGGCGATCGCCAGGCGCGTTCCCACCGGTCGGGCGTTGGCCCTCGGTGCCGCCCAGGAAGACGCGCTCAGCACGGCCTCCTATCTCGATGTGCCTTCGGTTACGGAGCTGGCCCTCGCTAACCTCAGCGCGCACACCGAGCGTGCCGTCCGCGAGTTGGCCGAGCAGACGGTCGGAGAGTTCCTCACCGAAACGCCATACACGCCCGAACCCACCACCCAGCAGAAGCTACCTTTCGATGCGTCGGGCAAGGGGCTGGACCTAACCGCGAGCCACGCGCTCCTCTTTCAAACCACGCTCAGCACCGTACGCGCCACGTCGGAGCCGAACTCCCTCCTGACCTCGATCCTGTTGCGCCGCGATTGGCTGACATGGCGGCTGTGGTGCGAGGACAACGATCGACGCCGTCGGGCGATGGCGCTCGCTAGCTTGGCCGCGGCCATCTCGCCCGAGCCCGAGCGGAGGTGGGAAGGGGTCATGCTCCATGCCGGCCTCGCCGCTGAGCGGGGACTCGCCATTTGGCGACGGCGGCTGAATCCTCAACTCCCCGAGGTCAAGCATTTTGAAACGCTCCCGGGTCTCCGTGAGGAGTTGTTTGGCAAGGACGACTACCGGCGAAGTCCCGGCTATGGCGCGCTGCTTGCCAGCGACTTGCGTGTGTATGGTGATGTGGGATTGCAGCTTGTCAAGGTCGAGCAAGGGCATCGACTGCGGTTCCGGGCAACGGATACGCGACCGATCAGCGTGTCCCTCGCGTCTTCTTTCCCGCTCGAGATCAAACCGGGCAAGGGCATCGTGTCGGTGCAGGTGACGCAAGCGTTCGGCGTGTCGGTGGTCCGTTGCGTGCCCCGAGACGCGGGAGAATGCGAACTCGACGTCTCTTGGCCCGATTGGGCGGCCAAGTTGCCCGCGTGGCTTGCGCCGCCACGGTACGAAGAAGTTCAGCGCTGAAGGATCATCGCTTGGTCCACATAGAACACCGCGCCCTCGAGCGTGTCGACCGTCTCTACCCGCAGGTACATCGTGCCGTCCTCGTCGATGTAGCGCCAAGGCTCGGGGACATCGATCAGATTCGTTCCCGGTGAACTGATCGCGGGTAGCGTGCTGAGCAAGCGGAAAGAGCCGTAGGGAAGAGAAGCGCTGCTCCAATCGTACAGGTAGATTTTTTCGGTGCCGCTGGTGACTCCCGAGTAGTGCCTCCGAATCTGCAGCCTCATGCCTGCGCCGATGGTCGTGACCTTGCGGAAGGTGCCATCCATGCGGATCAACCCGTCCGAGCGGCGGGTGCAGGTCATGTTGATGCCATCTGCTCGCGCGGTCTCGGCGAAGCCGCCGGTGACCCATCCCCCACCTTGCGACGCGGCTTCGATCATCGTATAGGCTGTTAAGCTCGACGCGAACCGAGGCAGGGACTTGATGAGCACCTTATCGACATGCACGTTGATGAGGTCGGAGCCATTCGGCAACATGAAGTCAACGTAGTTGCGGGTCTGGCGCAAGATGGTCAGATTGCGGGTGCCCATTTGGATGCGCACATTTCGAGGTGCTTCAAATCCCCGGCCATAGATGCGGGCGGGGGTTTCGGCGCGTCCGCCCATACCGGCCCGGTTCGCGGCGACGTAGGGGGTCATGTACCGCACCACCGGGTTCTTGCTTTGATGCTCCGCCATTCCAAGGGCGACGCGGACAGCCTGGTCGCAGTTCACCAAACCGTAGTTCGAGAAGTCCCAGGAGAGTGCAGTCGAGGTGTCCTCGATGATTGATCGCACTTGGTGGACGGTCAGGTTCGGGACGGCACCCCAGATGAGGGCGGCAAGGCCGGCAACTTGGGGCGTGGCCCCGCTGGTTCCGCCAAAGCCGGCCGTGTAGCCGCCTGCGGCGGTGGTCGTGCGGAGTGAGACGCCCGGCGCGGCAACATCGACCCAACTACCGAAGTTGGAGAAGCCGGCCCGGGTGTTGTCCGATGTGGTGGCCGCGACCCCAAGCACGTTTTCGTACGCGCCGGGATAGTAGGGATAGACGGTGGCGGCATTGCCCGCCGCGACGATCGGCAAGACGCCATTCGCGGCAATGTAGTCGATGGCATCCATCTCGGACTGGCTCACGCGGTCGCTGAAGAAGCTGCAGGAGACGATCTTCGCGCCCATCTGATGAGCGTACAGGTACGCGGCCACGTTGGCACTATCGTAAAAGTAGCCTTCGTCCGTCGAACACTTAAGCCCCATCACTTTGGCGCGCGGGGCGACGCCGGTGACCCCGATCGTGTTGTCTTGTACAGCGGCGACGAGTCCGGCGCAGGCGGTCCCGTGGCCGTTCACGTCGTTCGGGGTGCCATCGTCGTAATAGAAGTCGTAGCCGTGGACGTCATCCACAAAGCCATTCCCGTCGTCGTCAAGACCGTTACCGGGGACTTCGCCCGCATTGACCCAAACATTCCCGGCGAGGTCGGGATGAGCGGTGTTCAGGCCGGTGTCGATGACCCCGACGATGACGTTGCTCGACCCGAAGGTCACATCCCAAGCCAGGTCAGCCTTGATCGTGCGTGCGTGCCACATGTCGGGCCAAAGCTCGTCGTTGGGCGTGTAGGCCACCCGAGCGGCTCGATCGAAATCGGCACGCTCGACTCCAGCGGATTGTTGCAGCTTGGCGCGGGCGGCGGCCAAGGAACCCAAGGGCACTTCGACCACCGCGTAACCAATCTGCGGATAGGTGCGCAGCACGCGGTAGTCGTCGACGGGCGACGTATCGTTGATGTCGCGAAGTTTGACCATCAACCGGGTCGGGTGGCATAGCATCCCCTCGACTTGGATAGGCTGATGGGCGGACGGCGCTGAGCCTTGGGCGACGCACGCGAAGACGAGCGGCAACATGGTTATAAGATAGCCCAGGTTCGCCGGAAATGCCCTACTGGGTTAGCGATCATTTAGCTTGAAATGCCTGGATCGGATTTCCGTCGGGGTCGGTGAACGTAAGCACCACTCCGCCGGGCACATCATGGAGACCATGGTCGGTCCCGCCGCCGGCGACGATACGGGGTCGTAAAGACTCGACATCGTCGCAGACCACGCCCATATACCAGCCCCGCCCAACCTCGCCGCAGGGGCCGCTTCCGCCCAGCCGCGAATGGAGCGCAATCACCGCATCTCCGACCGAAATCTCGGTCCAATGCGGGGATTCGAATCCAACCCGCAACCCCAAGGCATCGCGATAGAACGCGATCGCCCTCGCCATATCATCAACTTGGCACCATGACTTTCCGAGTCCGCTGATCATTCGCCCACTTTACATGATCCGAGCCGTCTTCTCATCGTGGAATCAACCGGGTTCACCTTGCGCGGGGTTTGCTTTTCATCGCCCGGGTCTTCCGATCCAGCGACGGTATTGGCCGCCTACCACAGCCATCACGAGTTCGCATGGTTGCACATCCAAGCCGAGGACGTTGCCGCGACGCGGACGTACCTGGAGCAGGAGTTTGGATTTCACCCATTGGAGGTCGAGGACGCCTTGAGCGCCAATGAGCGCCCGACGCTTCGGCTGGACGATGACGACCTCTTTCTGGTCGCCCCGGCGGTAATCCTGGGAAAGTCGGTCGAACGATACGTCGAGATCGCCTTCTTTGTCAATGCCAGCGGGCTAGTGACCGTCGCCACGGATCATGTTCCGTTCCTAGAACACTTATTGGACCGATGCGCGGCACGGCCCGAGCCGAACGGGGACTCGGTAAGACTCATGCACTCCTTGCTCGACGAGATCGTCGATGGCTACTTCCCTGCCGTCGATATGTTCGGCGACATCATTGATGCGCTTGAGGACGATATCTACCTTGGCCGGAAAGTCGCTATCACGGAGGCCCTTGCACTCAAGCGGCGGTTGCTTGAAATGCGACGTCACTTGACGCCGCTCCGGGACATTCTCAACGGCATGCTCCGAAGGGACGTTCCCTTTATCGATGCTAACGACCAGATGTACTACCAAGACGTTTACGACCACACGCTGCGGATCGTCGAGGATATCGACATGGAACGGGACATCCTTTCCTCGGTTCTGGATGCGCAGGTCTCGGTGACCTCCAACAGCTTGAACGAGGTGATGCGCACGCTAACCGTGGTCTCGACCGTGCTGATGACAGCAGCGTTCGTCTCCGGCATTTACGGGATGAACTTTCAGCGGATGCCGGAACTGCACTGGGCATGGGGCTACCCGTTCGCGCTTCTGCTGATGGTGCTTTTCGGGGGGCTCGAGATCTGGTACTTCCGGCGTCGCGGCTGGATCTAGCGGAGTTCAGACTAGATTTCAGATTGCGTCGAACGACCGCAAACCGCCCGTGAGCCCTCTGCCCTCCCATTCGTAGACCCCAACATAGTGCCCGTGTGAGCCACCCTGGGCGATCCACGTTTCGCCCATGCGCTCGGGCTCTTGGATCACGGTGTGCGAATGCCCGCCAAGGATGATGTCGATGCCGGGCACGGCTTCGGCGAGCGCTTGGTCTTTGCGGTGCCCGATATGGGTGAGCGCCACGATCACATCGACTTGACCACGCAGTACGGCCACGGACTCTTGAGCGGTCTCGACCGGGTCATCCCAGAGGTAGGCGCTGGCCGCTTGGGTCTTCATTCGGCGTGTCACCATGGGCACCATCACGCCGAACACACCCACGCGCGTTCCCCCGCACGCGAGGATGACCCACGGGGGCAGGGGAGGCTTTCCATCTTTGGCCACCAAGTTCGCACACAGCACGGGATGCCGGTGGCCCTCCAACTTGGCCCGAAAAGCCGCGGGCAGGATGTGGGTTTCGCGGTTTCCGAGAACGCTGGCATCGCAACCCGCTTCGGCAAGGCGCTCCCACGCGACCTCGGGCTTCAGGGGCACGCCGAGGTTGCCGGTGCGGATCGCATCGCCGCTGTCGAAGTAGAGCGTATCGGGGTACTCGGCCTTGAGTTGCCGCAAGCGATCCACTCGCGTGGAGTCGAGCGTCCCGTGAAAATCGTTGGTATGGAGAATTCGCATCAGGTTTTGGGCACGATTTCGCGTCCGACTGCATTGATTCTAATGGAAACCCGCCCGGTGGTGTAATACTTATCTTATGAAGCAGCTTCTCAGCCTCGCCCTCATTCTCGGAATCTCGACCAGCGTCTTTGCCCAAACCAAGACGCCGAAGGAACTCGCCTGCCCGGTCATGTCGGATCACAAGGTCAACATCGCCAAGGCGACGAAGGAAAAGATGTTCGCGGATTACAAGGGCCGCCGCTACTTCTTCTGCTGCGCCGGCTGCAAGCCTGCCTTCAGCAAGGATCCGGCGAAGTACGCCAAGGCGCCGAGCATCCCCACCCCTAAGAAGGGTTAGTTTCTTCCCTCCAACCAAACGACAGATCTGGGCCGCGATTCTTCGCGGCCCTTCTGTTTTAGACGCCTCGCGTAGAATGCGACCCATGCTTTCCGCGCTCGTGATCGCCGCTGCCGTGACCGCGCCGCCCAATGTGGTGCTCATTTTCGCCGACGATCTCGGGATCGGCGAGGTGGGAGCTTACGGTCAGCAGAAGGTGCCCACTCCGAACTTGGACCGCTTGGCGAAGGAGGGCACCACGTTCACTCGGTTCTACACCGCGAGCCCCGTCTGCGCCCCTTCGCGGGCATCGTTGCTGACCGGAAAGCACTCAGGCCGGTCTCCGATCCGCGGCAACAAGGAAGTCGGCGGCTGGGAGCTCAACTCGGGCGAAGGTCAGATGTCACTCCCTTCCGGCGAGCGGACGATCGCCGAGGGATTCAAGGAGCGAGGCTATGCCACCGCCGCCATCGGCAAGTGGGGTCTCGGGGCTCCGGGCAGCGAGGGGCACCCCAACAACCAAGGTTTCGACACGTTCTTCGGCTACCTGTGCCAGCGTCAGGCTCACAACCTGTATCCTGCCTACCTCTGGCACAACTCAGATGTCCATTTGCTTACCGAGAACCGCTACTTTCGGCCGAGTGTGAAGATCACGCCTGAGCTGGCAACGGAAGAGACCTTTGCGAAGTTCGTCGGCAAGCAGTTTGCCGAGCACGAGTTGCGCGCCCAGGCGGTGAAGTGGATCGAGCAGCAGAAGAAGGGATCGTTCTTCCTGTACTATGCGAGCCCAATGCCCCACGTGTCGTTGCAGGCTCCGCCTGACGAAGTTGCCAAGTTTCCCCTTGAGTGGGACCCCGAGCCGTATCTCGGGCAGAACGGATATGTTCCGGCGAAACGTCCGAGGGCCACTTACGCTGCCATGATCTCGGCTCTCGACACCAGCGTAGGCGCGATTCTCGACACGCTGGAGAAGATTGGCAAGCTCGACAACACGCTGATCATCTTTACCAGCGACAATGGCCCGACCTTCCTCGGCCAGGTCGACCGAGCGTTCTTCAACTCGAGCGCAGGGCTACGCGGTACGAAATCAACCGGCTACGAAGGCGGGATCCGCATGCCGATGCTCGTTCGGTGGCCCGGGCAAGTGCCGGCGGGGATAAAGTCCGATCAAGTCAGCTACTCGCCGGACTTGATGCCTACCCTCGCTGCGGTTGCCGGGTTTAAGCCGGGCAGCCACGACGGCATGGACCTCGTTGCGGCTTGGCGTGGCGAGCGTAAGACGCCGCGCAAGCAACTCTACTTCGAGTTCCCGGAGAACGGTGGATTCTTGGCCGCGATCTTCGACGACCGGTGGAAGGCGATCCGGCCACGATTGGCGCAGGGCAACAAGAGCATCGAGATCTACGATCTCGACAAGGATCCTGCAGAGACGACCGATCTCGCCGCCACGCGGCCAGACCTGGTCCGGCGGGCCGAGCAGTACTTCAAACGCGAGCACCGGCCGAGTCGCGACTTTCCCCTACCCGGAGTCGATACGCCGGTCAAGTAGCTACTTGACGCAGCGGAACCCGACGTGCATCAGGCCGGTGTCGCGGGTGGACTTCATGCGCGCGGAAGGGCGATAGCCTTGGCAGGTCTCGGGGAAGCAGAGGAACGAGCCGCCGCGCATCACCTTCTCGTCGCTCTCTTTCAGTTGGCCCGGCTTCGCGTACGCCGTCGGGTCGTAGGAATCGGCGCACCACTCCCAAACGTTGCCCGCCATGTCGAACAGGCCAAACGCGTTGGGAGCGTAGGTCTCTACGGGCCCGGTCAAGGTGAACTTGTCTCCGACGCCGATGTTGGCTTGACCCGCCGGTTCGGCCTCGCCCCAGATGTACTTCTGACGCGACCCCGCGCGGGCCGCGTACTCCCATTCGGTTTCGGTCGGCAACCGCTTTCCCGCCCACTTGGCGTAGGCGACGGCATCGTCCCACGCCACTTGCACGACCGGATGATCCAACCGGTCGTCGATGCCGCTCCCCGGGCCTTGCGGATGCTTCCAGTTCGCCCCCGGGACGTACTTCCAATCCGTTCCATTGACGACGAGGGCGCCCGGCTTACGCTGATCGGCGGGAAGGTCGGGGAAGTCCTTCGGATCGAGGGGGCGTTCGGCGATGGTCACATAGCCCGTGGCCGCGACGAACTCCGCGAACTGCCGGTTGGTGACCTCGTGGCGATCCATGAAGAAGCCGGCGACCGTGCGATCATGCGCCGGGCGCTCGTCGGGGAATCCCCCGTTGTCACCCATCGTGAAAGTGCCACCGGGAATCCAGACCATGCCCTCCGGTACCGGCGGCCTGGAACTCACCGCAACATCAGAGGCACAGCCACTGATGAGCAGGACGAGCAGCAGGCTAGAAGAACGAACGAATCGTCTCGGCGGCGTGGCGAACTTGCTCATCCGACAGGTGGGGGTGGATCGGCAGACTCAGGACTCGGCTGGAGACTCGCTCGGTGACCGGCAAACTGCCGCGTTCGGCAAGGTGCTGATAGGGCGCATGGAAGTGGATCGGCACCGGGTAGTAAATCATGCTGTCAATCTCCCGCTCCCTGAGGAAGGCCTGCAGTTCGTCTCGCCGATCGAGTTGAACCGTGAACTGGTGGTTCGTGGTGTTGTTTCCGTGCAGCAACTGGGGAAGAGCCAGCCCCTTCGTTCCCTTCAGGACCTCGTGGTAAATGGCGGCCAACTCGCCGCGTCGGTCGTTCCAAGCGGGGACGCGGCTGAGCTTAGTAAGCAGGATAGCGCCTTGAATCTCATCGAGGCGGCTGGTGTATCCGAGGTAGTCGTAGTAGTAGCGTTCGCGGCCCATGCCGTGTACGCGCATCGATCGGCTGCGCTCCGCGATCTCGTCGTCGTTCGTGATGATCATTCCGCCATCACCCGCCGCGCCGAGGTTCTTGGTGACATAGAAGCTGATGCCCGCCCCGCGCCCAAAGTTACCCGCGTATGTTCCCTTGTGATGGGAGTGGAGCGCCTGGGCGGCGTCTTCGAGAATCGTCAAGCCATACCTTTCTGCGATCGCCTGAACCTTTCGGATCGGGCAGAGCTGCCCGAAGAGGTGGATCGGCAGGATCGCCTTGGTGCGTGGCGTGATCGCAGTCTCGATCAGCGACGGATCGATCTGCATCATGACCGGATCGATATCCACAAACACCGGCGTCGCCCCGGTTTGGACGATCGTTTCTACGCTGGCCACAAACGTAAAGGCCGTGGTGATGACCTCATCGCCCGCGCCGATCCCAGCCGCGTCCATAAGAATGCGCAACGCGTCGGTGCCGCTGTTGACGGCGATACCGTGCTTGCAACCGTGCTGGCTCGCGACTTCTTGCTCGAGCGCCTGCACGTACTTGCCCGGAGCGTACGCCCCCGAACTCAAGACCTCATGGGTGATGCGGTCCAGCTCTTCCTGCAGTTCCAGGTATTGAGCCTTGATGTCGTAAAAGGGGACTCTCATGAGATCACATCAATTGTAGTTCCGGGACTGGGGTCACTGCTTGGGGAGATCCACTAAGTAGGCGGCGATGCGAGCGCCCTTGGGGTCGATCAGCTGAAATGCGAAGCCGAAGGTCGCCGTCTCGGGCACCTTGGCCGCGATCGCCGTAGGACACAGCTTGGAGTCGATGCTCCAAACTCGACCTTGGTAGGCGGCGGTTGCGGTGAGGTTTCCGTAGGCATCGACCTTGCCCTCGAACGCGATCTCACCCAGCGTGCCCTTCGCGGCTCCGTTCTCGGTTACGGTCATCGAGAAATCCCAGAGCGTCTGCGTCATCTCGTCGTCCCAAGCGACCGCGCGCTTCTGGTAGGTACCCGCGAACGCTTTGATGTCCGGTTTGCCGATGAACGATAGCTCGTGGGCAAGCGGGTTTCCGGCGTGGGCGGTGACGGGCAGCATTAACCGCACGCGGTCCTCGTCGGGGATTGTCGGCGAACTGAGGTGTTCCCGCAACACACGGAGGTTGACCGGCAAGTAGCGCCAGCTCTCGACGTTGCTGGCGGCGGCAAGAACCGCGCTGGCATCTTCGCCTAGCCGCTTGAGGATGAGCACCTTGATCGCGGCAAGACCAGGATCGGCGGTGGGGATTTTCTCGGCTCGAACAAGAGCTTCAGCCTTGCGGCCTTCGACCGCATCGAGATAGCCGCGGATCGCTTCGGCGAGCGATTGAAGCTCGCGGCTGGGGTTCGGAGCTTTCGCGAGCATGGCTTTGAGCGCTGCATCATCGCCGGCCCCGATGTAGTGAACGGCCAAGAACCAGGGTACATCGGCCTGGTCGTAGGCGTCGAATCGACCCTTCATCAGCTTGCCCACCAACTCGCTGTCGCCGCTAGCGATCGCGACCAAGAGCAGCGGGCCGCGGACAGCCGGGTCGAGGTCGTTGCGCTCGATCGCGGGCCCGAGGTGGGAGAGGATCTTGGCTCGGAGCTGCACGGCGCGTTGGGTGCGCAAACCCATGTAAACCGTGGTGAACCACAGTTCCGGGTCTTGGCCCATGTCGGAGATCCCGTCGGCGAGGAAGCCAGCGTATGCGGTCAGCAGCATGATGTACTGCTCGTCGGGCAGTTGCTTCTTCGTGTGGAGTTCTTCAAGCAGGATGTCGAGGAGACTCACCATCGTGGCGAACGCGCCGAGCGGGTCGTCGGCGTACTTCATCGCTTCCTGCAACCGGTCGGCGACCTTGGCTTGGCGTTCCTCGGGCGTGGCCTTAACCCCTTCGGCAAACGCCTTGACCATCAGAGCCCTCCACGAATAGGGGTGGCGGTCGGCGGCGGCGATGATCTCGTCGGCAAACTGAAACGTCTCGATGCCCCCCTCCCGGATGATCGCCTGCATGATCTCTGGTCCGGGCCCGGCAACGAGCGACTTCTGTGCCTCGCTCAAAAAGCCGGCTCGATCACCCCGTTCGAGGGCCAGCGAAGCGGCGAGGTAGTGCCACGTCGCCTTGTCGGCGGCGGGAGCCTGTTCCGCCAGTCTGGCCATCGCGACAAAGTCGGCGGTTTGTCGATACAACGTCCACAGCCATAATCGGGCGGCTTCCGCGAGGGCGCCTCCCCTTGAGGCGATACACCGCTCATATGCGGCAATGGCTTCCTTGGTTTGGCCTAGCGCGACCGCCCTGGCTCCTTCCGCGTAAGCGGCAGCGTGGTCGTCAAACACCTTGGCTTCGAGAACCTCGCCGAGAAAGTCGGCGAGCTGCCGATCTTCGCCGAGCCGCTGGATTACCGCGAGTCCGAGGAACGCAAAATCCGCTTGCTTGGTCTGCCGCCACAAAGCCTGCGCGGCGGCAATTCGCTTGGTGATGGGCATCGACCGCGTGGGATTTGAGGCGACGGCGAGCTTGGCGTAGACGACATGCTCCGACTTCTCGAGTTCGTCGAACGCGCGGACGGCTTCGGTATAGCGATCCGCGAAACGCAGGCTCATCGCGTAGGAGTAGCGCTCGGCGGGGGTCATCTCGCCGATGCCGTCGAGCGTCTTGAACAGCTGGATCGCCTCGGGGTAGCGGTCCTGCTCGTAGAGGGCTTCAGCGTACGTCGCGAGCGCCTTGGCGTAGTTCTGTTGATTCAGCTTGGCGGCCTGCTCCTCGAAGGTCTTCAGATTCTCCGCGGCCAGCGACTCGGGCACAAATGCCCCGATCAGGACATCCTGCGTGGGTTCCGACCACACCGCCGGGCGTTGAGCGTTGATGCCGTAATCCCGCTCCGTGCGCTCGGCAACCTCTTTCTGCACACGCTTGGCTACCGCCGAGGCCCACAGCGCGCCCGTGCCCGCCTCCTTGGGTTCCTGTTGGCTCAGCGCCCGCATCAAGAAGTGGGTGAAGATGCCGCGCTGGAAGTTCGGATACTCGTAGGAACGCGTCCCCGGCGCGCAACCGAGGACGACGGCGATGTTGGCGCGCTTGCCGAGTTCCTGCAACTCTTGGCCGAACGGGTTCTCCTGTCCGCTGCGGCAGGCGTCCGCGATGATCAGCACGTTCTTCAGTCCCGCCTTGACGATACGGTCCAAGACTTCGCGGACGGGAAGTCCTTGCTGCTCAAAGGTCTCGCGCTGCGTATCGGTGGGAAGCAAGTAGTCGCCCGACGTGCCTCCCGCTCCATGCCCCGAGAAGTAGAACACGAATAGGTCGCCGCGGTCGAGCTGGGGATTCGCGAGGGTTTCGTCCAGGCGCTTCCGGATGTTGGTTACGGTGGGCGCTGGTCCCTGAGCGTCGTCCGCGAGGACCGAAACATTGGCGGGATCGAATCGATACGACTCGACGAGGGTCTTGCCCATCGCTCGGGCATCGTCAGCGGCAAACTGCAGCGGGGCGTAGTGCTCGTACTGCTCCGCGCCGATCATCAGCGCCCATCGCTTGGGGGGAACGTAGGGAAGTTCACGGTTGGGTTTGAACCCCTGACCCCAGCCCATCGAGGTCGCGACGAGTGCGACGAGCAGGGTCATCGCCCTTGTGGGCGATATCCCCTCCCGACTAAACGGCCGCAAGCTCATCATCCGGCGCTTCCGACGCTTCATCGTCCGCTGAAGGTTCGGTCGAACCTGCTCCAACCCGAGTCGCTAGGATCATAGCGGCGAGACCGGCGAAGAACAGGATGAATCCGGCGCCGAACCCCGGCGGCGTATACGTGAACTCGACCGTCGCATTGCCATCCGGAAGCTCGAGTTCGCGCCATCGGTCCCCGCTGATCGGAGTGGCCTGGCCGTTCACCGTCGCTGACCAACCCGGCATGTTACGGTCGCGAAGTGTCAGCGTGCCGGGGCCGACGGCCTCGACGGTGATCGATCTCAGGGTTTGGCCCACGATCTCGGCTTCTCCGCCGGTCGAGGACACGCGTCCGGGGCCGCGAACGGGTTGCCGGAAGACCCCGTTTCCTGAATCGCCCTGGCCGAGGCCCATCACGCCCTGCGCCGACCACATCTGGGCCACCCCGGCCTCGCCGAGTTTGTCTTGGTCGAACGAGGGCTTGATGAACATGATGTTGCCATTTGCCTGGGGAGCTGAGTCCTGCCCGTTGATATCGTTCAGCATCGCGACGGTGTCGCGATGGAGCAGCGAATCGTAGCCGGCAAGGTCGTGGATGCGGAAGAGCGTGGCGGTGTTCGGCGGGAGGGTGGCTCCCTTAGCGGCAACCACCAAGCCCCAGTTCTCGTTCGGCACGGCGATGCGCTCGTAACTGGTCGAGCGGGGGTACTCCAGAGGCTTTCCGGAAGGGATGATCTTGCTCATGCCACCGAGTAAGGCCGTGACGACAACCCCGGCCGGGAAAATCCACATCACCGACTGCTTGAGCATGCTTCCGCGGAAGAATCCATAGATGAACGGCTGAATCGCGATCGCCGCGATGATGAGCGCCATGAGTCCACCGGTTGCGGTGGCCCGAGAAACGAGGACCTGGAACAGCCCGTGGTCGATGCCGTCGGGGGTTTGTGCGCCATTGATGCCGATGCCGACAGTCGCGACGGAGAGAAGCGCGAACACCAAGGTGGCGAGCTGTACTTTCTTGGCATTGGGCCGATCGTGGACGGTGAGCAGTTTGCCGACGACCAGACCGGCGACCACCGCCCCCATCATCGCAAAGAGCACGATGATGCGCCCCGGAGAACCCGTTGACGACCAGCCCGGCACCCCGAAATAGAGGAGGCGGTTCACCGGGGTGCCGGTGGCGAGCAGCAAGCTGAGCACACCGAGCGTGAGCGGGGCGCCGATCTGGCCTCTCAGACGGCGGAACACCAAGGGTAGGAAGCAGAGTCCGGCCAAGGCGACCGCTCCCGGCGAGACCGCCGACTCGGCCCAGTTGCCGCCACGCTTGACGAGCGCGGGCCAGTAGGTTGAGATGCGGGCATCTTCTTCTGCTTCGCGAGGGTTGCCCAAAGTCATCGGATTGACGAGGTTGCCGAACTCGAAGGGCCGGATCGCGCTAAAGATGTAAGCCTCGTAGCCCTCCGCCGTCGGCGAGTTTCGCCGGTGCGAGAACTGCGAGTAGCTGACCACGGGCATGAGTTGCGGACCAGCCAAAGCAAGTCCGCCGCCCACCGCCAGCACCGCGGCCGCAATCGTCTTGACGTTGCGCGACTCGAGGGCCAGCCAAACTCCCCACACGAGCAACGCCATCAAGCCGTAGGCGAGAAACTGCAAGTGCCCGGCAAGCCCCATCATGCCCACCACCAGACCGAGACCTAGGAAGCGGCGTGGACTCTCTCGCATCGCTTCGGTGAGCAACGCCAGCGCCCACGGAATCCAGGCGACGGTCGAGGGAACGCTGCTGAGCACGGTCCACCCCACTAGGAAGGGCGACAGCATGAAGCTGCTGCCCGCGAGCAAACCGCCCATCTCGTTCCCGCCGAGTGCTCGAACCAGGCGATACGTTCCCGCTCCCGCGAGGGCGAGGTGCAGCCAGGCGAGCACGATCACCGCAATGGGTGTGGGCACGTGCAGCACCCCAAGGACAACGTGAGGCGGATACAGTGCTCCGGATTGCGAGTTCGCCATCAGCGGCGTGCCCGCGAGCTGGTACGGATTCCAGAACGGAAACTGGAACTGAGACCAGGACTCGAGCACGAGATCGCGCCACACGTAAAACTGGAGCGCACCGTCGGCCTGCAGCACATCCCAAGGCTGGACGGGCCCCTCGGCGCGCCACGGCGCGAACTGGCGAATCTGATCGAATGGGCCAATGGTGTGCCCCTGGCTCAGCACATTAAACAGGGGAATCAGGGGCAGCAGAAGCAACAACAGCCACGGGCGACGCATCATACGGGCTCATGTTAGCCCCGCAATCTCGCGGGTTGCTTTAGCGTAGATCAAAAATGAGATGAAAAGAAGGGCCCAAAGGGTTTCGATTTGGGGCCCTCACCTTTCATAATCTAGACCTTGCCGACCCTTTACGAAATCCTGGGCGTTGAGCAGTCTGCTGAACCAGAATCGCTCCGACGCGCATATAGAAAGCTCGCCCGTAAGTTCCATCCCGATGTGAACCCGGACCCAAAAAGCCACGACGTGATGGCGCGGATCAACGACGCCTTCTCGACGTTGATCGACCCCGAACGTCGCAATGAGTATGATGCGATGCTCGCGGGCGGCTTCGGGCAGAAGACTCCGGCGCAGCAACCCAAGCGGCCGCTTCAAGTTAAGCTGCATCGCAAGCTTGCCGGCCACAAGACCCCCGTCTACGCGATCGCGTTTACGCCGGGTGCGGGACAGCTGATTACCAGCGCGTTCGACAACGAAATCCTCTGGTGGGATATGGAGGCTAGCGAGCCGACCAAGCGGGCGAAGATCGACGCCGGAGTCGTCTCGACGATCCGAGCCACCACCGATGATGTTTTGGTCGCGGCCGGCGCGGTCGAAAACTCGGTGGGTATGTGGACGGTCCGCAACGGACTGATCGGACCCTACAAGTCAGACGACTTGGAGTGGGTGAGCACGGTTGCGATTTCTCCCGACGGTGCGTCAATCGCTACTGGTTCGATCCACAACACGGTCACGATCAACACGGTTGCCACCGGCGACCTGCGGGTCGAACGTGAAGAGCACGACGGATCGGTGACTGCGGTTGCGTGGTCGGCGGATGGGCGTGTTATCGCAACCGGATCCGCCGATAACACGGTCAAGCTTTGGAACGCCTCGAACGGCGATCTGATCCACACGTTTAAGGCGGTTCGCTCGGCGGTTACGTCGATGGCGTTCTCGCCGAACGGGCGTTTCCTCGCAGTCGCGGCAGTCGATCTCTCGATCCGCATCTTCAGCCTGTCGGACGGCAACTTGGACAAGGTGATGTTCGGCCACACCAAACCGATTGAGGCGCTGGCCTTCCATCCGAACGGGTGGCTCTTTGCGAGTGCCGGACGTGATGGTACGGTGAAGCTGTGGAACGCCGATAAGGGACTGGGACAGTTGAACATCGACGCGAGCCCGAATCCCATGCTGACCGTCGAATTCTCGCCGAACGGCAAGTTCCTTGCTGCGGGCGGACTGGACAAGATGGTCCGCGTTTGGGAACTGACCGTTAAGCCGAACGCCTAACGGTCGTCTTTCGGCTCGTCGTTCACGCTCGACTCGAGGAGTTTTCGCAGCCGTTCGCGTTCAGAGCGCTCTTGCTCTCGGCGCTTCACGTCGTCGAAGTAATCCGGTCGCGGTGGCTTGATGCCGCGCGGTCCGGTGGGAGTGGAGACCGCCTTCACGGGCCGACCATACGGCATGAACGGCAGCTTGTTGGCGGCATACGCCCAGGCAAACGCCAGCGGCAGTGCGGCGAACGGGCTGAGCTGAGCTGGGCGGAACGCAAGGATCGCCAGCACCACACCTACCAAACCGAGCCACTTGCCCTCGATTTCCGCAACAAACATGAAGCGCACTTTCATGTTCGGATAGCGGATGCTCCACGCCAACCACGAGGCACCGGCGACGATCCAAGCCCCACCGAGCATCCCGGGATTGCCTAGCGTCGCGGCGGCAAGTTGGATCGCAATACACGAAAGGAACGCGATGATGAGGGCAAAGATCGCGGCCTTGGCGGTGCCTGTTTCGGTCTCGATGATCTGGCCCACCGACCACAGCGCGAGCGCGGAGAAGATTCCGCCCAGGAGATCGTTGAAGAAGATATGTCCGATCAGCGCGAGCGGATTGGGCGTCGCCGTCTGATACAGCAGGATGGCCAACGGCTCGGGGAACATCGTGGCGAGCACGGACATCAGGACGACCAAACCGCAGAAAGCCGTCGTAAAGGGAGCGCGCCTCGACATGAGGGAGATTGTACTGCTCACTGAAGGTGTAGGATAAGCATATGGATCCGAACAAGACGATTGCGGGCGGCTTTGATCCGAACCGAACAGCGGCGATGGGGAACGTCGACCCCAATCGGACGGCTGCGATGGGAGCTTTCGATCCGAATCGGACGTCGGCGATGGGCGTGGCGGTTCCGGATCGAGCTTTGGCCGCATCGATCGTCCCGGGGCGGGATGCCGCGATGGCGAATGGGCCGGGTCGCGAGCAGTTCCTCCTCGAACTGACCGCGGCGAATGTCGGCGGCGCTGCCGGTAGCCGGACGCCGCTCAATGTCTGCTTGGTGATCGACCGCTCGGGTTCGATGGAAGGAGCCCCGCTCGAATACGCCAAGGCCGCCTGCTCCTACGTTGTCGACCTTCTGTCGCCCGACGACGTGCTCAGCATTGTCACCTTCGAAGAAGTGGTCGATCTGTTGATGCCGCCCCAGCGGGTCACCAACCGACAGGTGATCAAGGACGGGATCGCGCGGCTTACGGTCGGTAATACCACCGATCTCTACGGCGGTATGGCGCTCGCCGCGCAACAACTCGCAACGTACGCGGAGGCCAATCGGGCGACCCGGATGCTGGTGCTCAGCGACGGCGATCCGACCACCGGCATCAAGGACTTCGGCGCGCTGACGACGTTTGCCTCTGAGATCAAAGGTCGTGGGGTTACGGTCACGTTCCTCGGTTTCGGCCCGGACTACAACGAGGAACTGCTTGCTGGAATGGCGAAGCGCGCTGGCGGCAACTACTACTTCGTGCCGCGGCCCGAACTGCTTCCAGAGATTTTTCGCACCGAGCTCGAGAAGCTGATGACCGTCGCCGCGCGCAACCTATCGCTGAAGCTGCGGCCCGCGCGATGGGTGAACCTGAGATCGCATGGCGGAGGATCGGAGCGCGAGATCACGATCCCACTTGCGGACCTGGAGCGTGGATCCACCCTCGATCAGGTCTTTGACTTCGAGTTTCCCAACCACCCGCTTGGCTGGTATCGGATCGCCGAGGGCGTACTCAGCTACGACGACTCGCTGACCGGACGGACGGAGACGATCAACCTCGACTTCATCGTCGAGTTCACGGCCGATGCTGCGCGCTACTCGGCTCCGCAGAACCCCAAGGTGAAGAGCGCCGGCGACCTGGCGCTGGCATCGCGAGTGGTCGAGAAGACGATCATGGGCTTGAAAACGCAGCAACTGACCGCCGCGATGGCGGTGAATGAACTGCAGCGCACGCAAGCACTCTTGTTGAGCGAAGGACGGCATCAGGAGGCTCAGGAAGTCACGATGGCGCTACGAGCGATCCAGACGGGCGACGCAGGCACCGCTGAGAAGACGCTCATGGGCACGATGCTGCACTTGGACCAAGGCAAGCATTAACACGAGTTTGTAGTCGCAGATGGGCGTACGCCTTACAATAGGGCATGATCCTAGCGCGACTGTTGGCTCTACCCTTCATCATGGGTAGCCCGCGATCTTACGCAGCTTGGCAAGGCGTGTTCTCCGTAGTCGCTCTGTTCGCGGCGGTCGTGTGGCTGGCAGCACCGTTTGCGATCTGGAAGGCGTTCGGACTGGGTTGGCTGGCATTCTGGTTGCTGCCCACCGGGGCGGCCATCTGCGGCATGGGCTATTCGCGCAAGTTTGAAGGCGGCGGGTGAACCCCGCCGGATGAGTCCGACGGTGCGTCGGACCTCACGGAGACGTTCGATTTCGGCGAAGAGTACGACGACGAGCCGAACTTGGCGGACAGCGTCGAAGCGCAAGAGTGGATCGACATGGCGACTCAGCCACCGCCGTGGTGGGCATCGGTGCTGATGGTCGTGGGCTGGGGCCTCGTGTCGCTGGTCTTTGCAGTCACGATCCTCGCGCAGTGGGTGCTTTGGATGGTGCTCGGCAGCAGCTTCCTGGGCGTGGCGGGCATCGCGCTCGGCGGGCTGGTGGCGGCTGTTCAGATGTGGCTACTCTTCGGCACGCCGAACGTCAACGAGAGCTGCGATCTGCATTAGTTCAAGCTTACTTACTTCTCAAAGTCGGGTTGAACGGCTCACTCCTTTGGCGCTGCTTTTGCCCAGTCTTTCGAGATTCGTTGATTCCGTACTCCTTGCGGAGGCCGTATAACTCGGGGTGCTGATAGAGTCCGCGCTCATTGGGTTGCTTGTCGACCTCGGTATTCGCACCATTCTTGCGCACCCACAGGTCGTTGCGGTCAGCTTCGACTCGCCATGACACCTCGACGTTCGGCTCGCTGGACATGATGAGGAACCGGTTTCGGGCGATCTTCCGACCGACCTTCACGTGGACAAACGTATCGGACTCGTTGTCATCGACGACCGTCAGTTGGTATTTGAAGTTCGCGTTAATCTCGGCGAAGTAGCTCGGCAGCTCAACCCAGGCCTTGCCCTGGGCGTTGGTCTTCACGTTCCCAGAGTAGAAGTTCTGAGGGGTAGGACTCTCGGTTGAGTAGTGCAAGAGGTAGCGATTCTCAGGGTCAAGAGGATGATCGATTCTGAAGGACTTTGTCCCCGTCGCGCCGAGTGGCCCAAAGGAATAGACGCCATAGCCGCTGGCTTGACCGACCACAGCCTTTCCGTCAGCGGCATCGTTCTGGCCAAAGACCGCCAGACCGGAAGTCGAGCCCGATCTCCCATCGATGCCTGCAAAGCCCGATGCGGTGGTAGCCCAAATGCCGGTGTCCGTGCTGGACAAGACTCTTAGCCCTCGACCGCTTCCTCCGTTGTTGATGAAAACCGCATCAGGACCCTTGCCGGCGAAGTAGCCTGCATATCCGCCAGAGCTTTGGGAGACAGCACGCAGTGCGTAACTCGTGCCCGTGTCCGCAACGCTGCTTGCGTAAACGCCCACACCGCTAGTACTTACAGTTTCCCCAAGTGCGCCGACCGTCGGACCGGTTGGGGAGTTGACAAAACCGATCACACCGTATCCGCTGGTACCCGTGCCCAAGAAATCACCACCTGTACCGCCTCTTCCGAACACGCCCTTCCCAAAGGTGGTCTCCACAAACAGCCCGGTGCCTACGTTGTGGGAGACTTTGACTCCGTACGAAGCCACCGACCCCGTGTTGGTGACACTGAGAATGGCGTCCCCGATCACCGAACCGATCAGCTCCATGGGGACGGGGAGACGATTGCTGTTTACCGTCCCAAGTGCCAAGGCCGAGGCGTTCAGATTAGTCAGGCCCGTGCCGTTGCCCGAGATGTAGCCGGTTGCATGGAAGTTGCCGTGCGAGTACACGCCGAATCCGCCGGGGCTGGATGATTGCCCGTAGACGCCGTAGTTGGATCCACCGGTCGCGGTGGCGAAGCCATAAACGCCTCTCCCGGTCGTACTCGCCGTTTGCCCCCAAACACCGGTTGCGTTACCTGACGTAGCGGGAGCAACCCCGGTGACTCCGCGGCCGGCCGGGCTGTCGCTTTGGCCCCAAACGCCATGGGTTGTTCCGCTGGGGGCGGAGGCTCGACCGTAAAGCGCGCGTCCGAGCACGCTGTCGCTCCGAAAGAACCCGCCGAAGTTTGCGCCAGTCGTGGACGTGGCATTGCCCACGATGACCTGAGCGGTCGGATTGGCATCGGCAGCCTGTACAGAACCGGCAATCATCCGCCCGCTGATATTCGAGTGGCCGATCTGTTGGGTGCCCGGAGTCGTGGGCTGCAGATTGACCGAAGCGCCCTGGCCGTAGAAAATGCCTCCCGCTACCGTTGTAGCGGCTAACGCGAGAAAGAAACTGCGATTCATCGGCCCCCCTGCCGGCGCCAGTGGTGCGCCATCGGCTCTATGGTAGTTCATTTTCCGGCGAAGAGAACCCGCGTCGCTAAAGTGTTCGCTTAGACACGACGTCGCCAGCAACCGTCAACTCGTACACCAGCGGTTGTCCGGTCGGGAGCTCGACCTTCATGATCGCCTCGCCATCGAGCTTGTCCAACTCCATCACAATCGAGCGATTCGAGTTGCCGTGAGCGACCACGAGCACATTGCGGCCCTTGCGGATGTCGCCCATGATGCAGCGATCAAAGAAGGGTAGGGTCCGCGCGGCGGTGTCCTTCAGCGATTCGCCATTCGGGGGGGCGATATCGAAGCTACGCCGCCAGATGTGCACCTGAGCCTCGCCGTGTCGAGCGACGGTGTCGGCCTTGTCCAGACCTTGAAGGTCGCCATACATGCGCTCGTTGAGGGCGGCGTCGCGGATGACTGGCAACGGGGTACCGCGCGTCTCAAGGATGATATCCAGGGTGTGCTGGGCTCGGCGAAGTGCGCTCGTGTAGGCCACATCGAAGTGAAGTCCTTGGATGAGTTCGCCGGCGCGCCGCGCCTCGGCCTCGCCTTGCTCGGAGAGCGGAACATCGACCCAGCCCGTGAAGCGGTTCTGCAGGTTCCAGATCGATTGGCCGTGACGGATCAAGACGAGCGTTGGCATCGCCTAGGAGGATACCAGCGCATCCCCGGGGCGTAACCGGAGCCCGTTAGCTAGCGCACTGAGCGACATCCGCCCGCGCCCTTCGGGTTGCACCTCGGCCAAGCGTAGGCTGCCCCCTGCAAAGGCGAGTTCGTCGCCACCCAGGTAGGCACCGGGGACACCCTCTCGGACACCGATTCTCGCGGCTACGATCTTAACCCGACCATAGTCGGACTCGAAGAATGCGCCGGGCGAAGGCGTAACGCCACGGAAGCGGTTGTAAGCCTCGGCAGCGGGCATGGCGGTGCGCAACTGTCCCTCAATGCGCTCGAGCTTAGGAGCCATGGTCGCGAGGGCGGAATCCTGCGGGGTGCGTGGGTAGTCCCCGGCGACGATGCGTGGCATCCAATCGCGGGCGAGATCGGCGGCGAAGATCGCGAGCCGTTCCTGCAGTTCGCCGTAGGTCTCGTCGGGGTCGATTGCCGTCCGCACGATGTCGATCATGTCGCCCGTGTCCATGCCGCGATCCATCTGCATCAGCGTGACCCCGGTCTCGGCGTCGCCGTTGATTAGGCATCGTTGGATCGGGGCCGCTCCCCGATACGCGGGCAGGATCGATCCGTGCAAGTTGATGCCGCCGCGCTTCGCCGAGGTCAGAACGTCCAGACTCAGAATCTGCCCGTAAGCCGCGACGACCAGAGCGTCCGCCTCGAACCCACGCAGGGTCTCGATGAACTCCGGAGCACGCGAGCGCTCGGGCGTCTCGCAGGGTACTCCTAACTCAAGTGCAGCCTGTTTGACGGGCGAGGGATGCATACGCATTCCGCGCCCGGAAGGGCGATCGGGTTGGCTTACGGCCAAGACCACGTGGTCGGCCAAAACCCGAAGGGCGGGGACGGCGAAGGAAGCCGTGCCGAAGTAGACCAGCCTCATTCCGCGTCGGCGTCTTGTTCGCCAGGTTGCGCCCAGTGCAGCGTCGCAACATCGACCTTATCGATGAACAGAACGCCGTCCAAGTGGTCGACCTCGTGCTGAAGGACACGCGCGGGCATGCCTTCCAACTCAATCGTGATCTCTCGCCCCCGGCGATCGAGGCAGTCGACTTCAACGTACTTGGCACGCTTGACGGTGCCATAGAGCCCGGGCAGACTGAGGCAACCTTCCGTGCCCAGAACCTCGCCTTCCATCTTGGTGATGACGGGGTTGATCAGCGCCATCGGGCGGTAATCCATCGGCGCAATGACAATGACCCTTTGGTCGATACCCAGCTGCGGAGCGGCAAGGCCAACACCATTGGCCCGACGCATGATCCGCAACATGTCGTCGACGAGCAGCTGAGTCTTCTTCGTGACCTTCACCACTGGCTGGGCGACGCGCCTCAGCGCGGGGTGCGGGAGCTTGACGATGGGATGATCCGCATCGTGGATCCACAGGGGCTTGAACTCCTCCGGAACGACGATCTGCATGGATTACTTAAATCGGTACACGATGCGGCCCTTGGTGAGATCATACGGGCTCATCTCGACGCGGACCCGATCCCCAGGGAGAATTCGGATGTAGTGCATTCGCATTTTGCCTGATACGTGGGCCAAGATCTCGACACCGTCTTCGATCTGCACTCGGAACTTGGCACTGGGCAAATTCTCCAGAACGACGCCATCGAGTTCGATGCCGCGTTCTTTTTCGTCACCTGGGGTTTTCTTCTTGATTGGTCTTCGAGCCATGCGGTTTCCTGCTTCCTTATTGTAGCTGACGAGGCAAGTTAGACGCAGGATTCTCGTTACCCCACGCGCTGGCTTTCGTGCAATGACGTCGGTGCAAACTTTCCTTCATCTTCCTTCGACCGGGTATCCTAGCCGGACCACTCACGGCCAAGTGCATCTGGCATGGAAGCGTGCAAACGGGGGTTGTTTGCAAAAAATGAGGTTGACAGACTTGGCAACGCGGAGGTGGCAGTCCGCGATTCTTGCCTTACTACTCACTCTGGTTCCCGCTTTCTCAATGGCGGCCGGGGGAGAAGCCAACATCGTCCTCGAGTTCTCGCAGTCCGACAAGATGTTCTTGTACATCTCGTTGGTGCTCGGCTTCATTGCGCTCGCGGTCGGTTTCATTATCCGCGGCCAAGTGCTTGCGAAGTCGCCGGGCAGCGAGAAAATGCAGGAAGTCGGCGGCGCGATTCACGAAGGCGCTATCGCCTATCTGAAGCGCCAGGTCGCTACGATGATCTGGTTCGTGCTTCTGATCTCGGCCCTTCTGGTCGTCCTGTACATGAACTCGTACGGCACGATGACCGCGGTCTTTACTGCGCTCAGCTTTGTAGCGGGCGTTGCCGCCTCGTACATCGCCGGTTACGTGGGCATGGATATGGCCGTTCGCGGCAACATGCGCACGGCTCACGCCGCGCTTTCGAGCTACAAGGCCACGCTTGAGATCGCCTTCCGGTCGGGCTCCGTTGCGGGCCTCATCACGGTCGGTATGGGTCTGCTCGGCGCGACGATCATCCTGCTCGCCGGTGGCGGCGACGCGATGAAGCTGCTGATCGGTTTTGGCTTTGGTGGTTCGCTTGCCGCGCTTTTCATGCGTGTCGGCGGCGGCATCTTCACCAAGGCCGCTGACGTCGGTGCCGACCTCGTTGGTAAGGTCGAGGCGGGCATTCCTGAGGATGACCCCCGCAACCCGGCCACGATCGCCGACAACGTGGGCGACAACGTCGGCGACTGTGCCGGTATGGCCGCCGACATCTTTGAGTCTTACGAAGTCACGCTGGTCGCCGCGATTGTTCTCGGTGCAGCAACGGCATCGATCTTCGACCAGGCCACGTGGATGAAACTCATCCTGTTCGCTTTGATGGCGCGCGGCGTGGGAATCATCGCGTCCATCTTCGGCATCTACTCGGTCAAGGGCAGCGACGATATCGACAGCGATCCGCTGACCGCGATCCGCAAGGGCTTCTGGCTCTCCGCGGGTATCGCCGCGATCGGCACCGTTGCGCTGGCCTACGTCATGATGGGCGGCGACGGCAAGAGCCTCATCGCTACGCGCATGATCCGCTCGGACCTCGAGATTGCCAAGAGCAAGATCGAAGGCATCAAGGCGGTTCGCGATCAGATCGCGAAGGAGTCCGGCAAGGCTGAGTGGGAAATCCGCGTGGCCGACATCAAGGATCACTCGGGTCTCAAGGCGCTCAACCTGCCCCCCGACAACCTCGAGAATCTGATCAGCGCGGCGATTATGGCTCCGCCCGATCAGATCGATCGAATCAAGCCGCTCAGCGGCTTCAAGCCGGTCTCTCTGGACTCTGAGCAGCTCAAGAACCTCACGGTGGTTAAGAACTCCACGACCGGAGGCGAGCCGCAGTACCTGACTGCCGCCGAGGCGTACCAGAGCGTCCGCGTCTTCAAGGTCACCGAGCCGGGCGTGCCTGCGCCGGGAAGCACCGAGGCTCCTAAGGAGAAGACTGCTTACGTCCTCACCGACGATGCAGCTAAGTTCAAGGAAGGTCTCGCTGCCCAGTCGCAGAAGATCGTCGGCGACGAGAACGGCGCCTCGCCGCAGTTCTTCGTCGATGGCGGCGGAAACGTCGCGATCGGTCTCGATGTACCGGAAAACGACATCCTGCTGAGCCTTCAGCGCCAGATGGCGGGCGATCAGGTCTTCAACTTGCCTACCGACAAGCTGAAGACGATCCGCGACGAAGTTCGCCTGAAGTTCGACGAGTATCAGAAGCTCGCGCAAGAAGCGACGACGTTGAAGGACGCGGCACAGGAGGCGAAGAACGCCGAGGCGCAGAAGGTTCTGGAAGAGGCGCGCAACATGCCGCAGCCGAATCCGGTTACCTTCACGGTCGGCCAACTCGTTCAGACGTCGGTTCCGTGGTGGACTTTTGCCGCGTGTATCATCTTCGGCATCTTGATGGCCTTCTTCATCGAGATTCTCACCGACTACTACGTCAGCACCCACAAGGGTCCGGTCAAGGAGATTGCGGGCGTCTCGAACGCGGGCCCCGCGCCGATGATCATCCAGGGCTTTGCTCTGGCGTGTGAGTCGAGTGTGTTCTCCGTGCTTTCGATCGTCGTTGCCCTCATCTTCCCGCTGATTATCTTCAGCCCCGGGGATTACGGCACCCTGCTGCTCAGCTTCTACGGCATTGCGCTCGTGGGTCTGGGTCTCTTGACGACGACTGGCTTCATCCTCGCGATGGACACGTTCGGCCCGATCTCGGATAACGCCCAAGGCGTCTTCGAGATGTCGGGTGCCGGCCACGACAGCCCGAGCGGATCCAAGGCCGTCCAGCGGCTCGACGCCGCCGGCAACACGACCAAGGCGCTTACCAAGGGCTTCGCGATCGCAACCGCGGTCGTCGCGGCGGTTGCCTTGTTCCACTCGTTCGTCGAAGAAGCTAAGCTCGCCGATATCGGTATGCGGCTCGACATCCCGCAGATCTTCTTGGGTCTGCTCATCGGTGCCGCCGCTCCGTATCTGTTCGCTTCCTCCACGATCAACGCGGTCGGCCGTGCGGCCTTCCAGCTGATCAACGAGGTTCGCCGCCAGTTCCGCAACGATCCGGGCATCATGGCCGGAACGAGCAAGCCGAACTATGCGAACTGTGTCGCCATCGTCACGGCGGCGGCCCAGAAGGAACTCCTCGGCCCGGCGATCCTCGCGATCGCGCTGCCGATGGCGGTTGCCTTCGGCTTCTCGATCGGCGCTCCGTCGGTCGGCGGCTACAACCTCGCTGGCGCTCAGGCGCTGGGTGGTTTCCTCGCCGGCGCCATTGT
Organism: Methanoregulaceae archaeon; assembly: GCA_020850325.1. Taxonomy (GTDB): domain Bacteria; phylum Armatimonadota; class Fimbriimonadia; order Fimbriimonadales; family Fimbriimonadaceae; genus JANJUB01. Next base: position 266,570 of record JADZEW010000001.1, on the reverse strand, counting down.
CAGCGGCCAGCTGATGGCCGTCCTTCTCGCCAACTCTGGCGGCATGTGGGACAACGCCAAGAAGCTGATCGAAGACGGCCTTTACGGCGGTAAGGGTAGCGAAGCTCATAAGGCCGGTGTCGTCTGCGACACGGTCGGCGATCCGTTCAAGGATACGGCTGGTCCGGCAATGAACCCGCTCATCAAGGTTATGAACCTGGTGGCGCTCTTGCTGGCTCCGTTCGTGATCCAAGTCCGGTCGGATATGACGAACGGCATCATCACCGGCGTCTGTGTGGTTGCTCTCGCGTTCTCGATCTGGTGGTCGAAGCGCGGTTCGATGAGCTCGGCGATGGCCGAAGCGGCGGCGGAAGCCCTCGCGGCGGGGAACGCCCCGGGTCAAGTGGCGGCTCCGACAACGGAGTCTAAGAAGCGCATCACGGTCGACGACGATCCCGAGGCGTAGGCCAACGCCTCACGCTGAACACGGCCCTCTCGCTCTGGCGAGGGGGCCGTTCTGTTTGAGGTTGGCTCGGACAGGAGCTAGCCGAGCATTCCGGGCAACCCGTGCCACCCGAGCACATCCGAGCCCTCTGCTTCATGCCAGGCAATCCGACCCACCGCGCCACCCCGTCGCGCGGAAAGGCGTAGAATGGCGCAATGGGTGAGATGGACTTCGCCGCACAGTTCCCGCTACTCCACGGGATAGAGTCGCCCACGGACTTGCACGGGCTCACGCCGAAGCAACTCCAAGAGGTTGCGAACGAGATCCGCCGCGCAATCGTCGAACTGGTCAGCCAGACGGGAGGGCACTTCAGCTCGAACCTCGGCACCGTCGAACTGACGGTCGCGCTGTATGCCACGCACTCGATCCCGCCTGACAAGGTGGTGTGGGATACGGGCCACCAGGCGTATCCGCACAAGCTGCTTACCGGTCGGCTCGAGCGATTTCCCACGCTGCGCAAGTACCAGGGCATGAGCGGCTTCCTGAAGCGGGAAGAGCATGAACTGGACGTGTTCGGCGCGGGCCATGCGGGTACCGCGGTCTCGGCCGCGATGGGGTTTGCCCTCGCCCGGGACCGAGTCGGCGGAGACGAACGGGTTGTGGCCATCGCCGGCGATGCGAGCATCGCGACTGGCATGAGTTGGGAGGCCCTCAACCACGCGGGCGATCTCGGCACGACGATGACCGTCGTGCTCAACGACAACCGCATGTCGATCGCCCCTAACGTGGGTGCCTTGAACAGCTATCTGGCACGACTTCGCGCCCGGCCGTGGCTCCAAGATCTTGCCAAGCGCGCGAAGGGCGTCGTCGAGAAGTTTCCGGATCCGATCAGCCGGGTGGCTGCGGGACTGCGGCATGGCATCACCCACTACATGGCCCCCGAGGAGACCGGAACGATCTTTGAGGAGATCGGCTGGGAGTACATCGGCCCGGTGGATGGGCACGACCTGCCCGCGTTGCTGGACCTGTTCACATCCGTGCGCGAACTCAGCGGCCCGGTGTTTGTCCATGCGATCACGGTGAAGGGCAAGGGGTACGAAGTTGCCGAAGTGGATGCGCGAAAGTGGCACGGCGTGACGCCGTTCGACCATCAGGCGTGCGAGCTGGTCAAGTCCGCGGGGCCGGTGACGTACACGCAGGCATTCGGCGCGGCGATGTGCGAGTGCGCGGACATCGATCCGGCGGTAGTCGCAATTACGGCGGCGATGCCCGACGGCACCGGACTCAACGAATTCGCCCAGACCTACCCCGAGCGGTACTTTGACACGGGAATCGCCGAGCCGCATGCGGTGACGATGGCGGCGGGAATGGCGGCAGGAGGACTCAAGCCGTTCTGCGCGATCTACTCGTCGTTCCTGCAGCGGGCTTACGACCAGGTGCTTCATGACGTGGCGCTGCAGCGATTGCCGGTGAGGTTCTTCCTGGACCGCGCCGGGCTGGTCGGTGATGACGGCCCGACCCATCACGGTGCCTTTGATCTCTCGTACCTGACGCACATTCCGCACTTGGTCGTCATGGCCCCGCGGGATACCACCGAGTTGCGCGAGATGGCGCGGTTCACGCTGAGCATGAACGACGGCCCGGTAGCGGTGCGCTATCCACGAGGCTCATCGGACGATCGATTACCCGAGTCGCGCACGCCGATTCAGTTTGGGTGCGCGGAGGTGCTCCGGCAGGGCCGGGATGTCACGCTCGTTGCGGTGGGCTCCATGGTCGGCGAGGCGTTCGAGGCGGCGCGGCAGCTTGCCGAACTCGGGGTCGATGCCTCGGTCATCAATGCCCGGTTTGTGAAGCCGATTGACTTCGAGACGATTGAGGCGGACGTGCGTCGAACAGGACGGCTGGTGACGATCGAAGAGAACGTCCGCACCGGTGGCTTTGGTCAGCAAGTGCGCGACGGACTCGAGGAGCGCGGAGTTGACGTGCCGACGAAAATCGTTGCCCTGCCCGACGCTTTCATCGAGCACGGCGCGCAACCGCTCATCCGGAGGGACTGCGGGCTCGACGCGGCCGGGATCGTGGCGGCGGTGCAGTCAGCCGTAACCCGCTAGCTTGCGGCCGCCTTCTTTCGCTTGGCCTTGATCTTGGACTGAGAGCTGGCGACGGTTGGGTAGAACATCGTCGTCATGTAGAGGCGCTCACCCTGGCTTGGGTCGTCGGTTCCGTGCTTCTGTTCGATTTCGGCGGCGCGCACATGCAGGTCACGCAAAGCCTCGCCCAACTGTTTCGCGCCTTCTCGGGTTAACCGCATGGGGCGAACCAAATAGATGCCGAAGGGCGCTTCTTGTGCGTCCTCGAAGAGTCGGTGCTTGAAGAGCTGATGGGCGCGATTGGCGCGCCGCATGTTGGCGGCGAATCCGTCGATCGATGCCTGATAGTAGCTCCAAGGCTTGCCACCGAATTTGGCCGTGGTCTCGTCCACGGTTCGGCGAAAGAGCCGCTCGGTGCGGGCACGCTTGCGCCGAGTTCCGGCTTCTTCGAGAAATCCCGCCTTAAGCAGGGCTTCCACGTGGACTCCGACGGCCGCCTGAGATCGATGAATCTCCTTTGCGACATCAGGGATTGAGCGTACTTCCAGGGTTGAGAAACACTCGTAAACTTCAAAAAGCGCCGGCGAGGCCAAGAGGCGCAGATGTTCTTCGGTGAGTTCGATGATCTTCTCCAGAGTCCAGGCAGCCCATCCCCAATAGCTACTGCAAGAACTTTTACACTTGTTATACCGACTTGCGCACCGTAAAGATTCTTTTGGCACTAAGACAAGTATAAAAAGTCAACGGTGGAGCGGCTCGCAGAGCCGCTATGGGAACGGGTGCAGGAACCTCTGAACCTCGAGCTGGTAGCCATTCGGGTCGGTCGCATAAAAGTGGTAGATCCGGTATTGCTGGTTGTCCCGTGGTTCACCATCGACGGGTACTCCGCTTGCCGCCAACCTGGCGTGCCAGGCGTCAACATCCTCATCGACGAGGGTTAGCGTTACTCGGCGCGGATCGGCCATCGGCACTCCGGCCCGACAGAATCCCCAGAACGCCGTCCCGACTTGGTACACGCGGCAGGTTCCCTGATCGAGCACCAAGGGAAAGCCGAGTTGGTCGGCGTAGAAGGCGTGGGTCGCGGCGAGATCGAGGGTCGGCAGGAACGTGATCGCTTGCACAGCGCCATTGTAGCGCTCGGCGCCTCACGATGGCGCGGGACACACGTAGAATGAGCCATGAGCGACTTCCCGCGCGACCGGATCTTCGGCGTCGAGACCGAGTTTGGCACTCTCGTGGCTGACTCCGATTTCGGCAACCCAGAGACCGCGGTGGAGATGATCAAGGATCACGTCTTTGACCAGAAGCTCGGTGCGATCGACATTCACTCGCGCGATGACGTTTTCGAGCCCTCGCACTCGGGCGGCTTCCTGATGAACGGAGCGCGGCTGTACGTCGATGCCGTGGGTAGCCACCTGGAGTACGCCACCGCCGAGTGCCGCTCTTTGAAGGACTTGGTGGCGAACGACCGCGCCGGGCAGCGCATGATTGTGCGCGCAATCAAAGACCTCGGCCTGCAGGACGTGGTGTCGGTTTACAACAACAGCGTCGACCACTTCGGGGGCCACACGTTTGGCTGCCATGAGAACTACCTCATCCTGGCCGAGGATGACCTTCTGAACCGCGTCGCCTACCGGCTGTATCCCTTCCTCGTCACAAGGCAGATCTACGCGGGCGTGGGCCGGGTTGGGGGGCACATCCTCACCGCTGAAGGCGGGCTACCCAGCGAGCGGCAGGTCCGCGAGAACCCGATCGACTTCATCTGGGTTTCCCACGTGTATGGCGTCGTCCCCGATCCGGACGTGGAGTTTCAGTTGAGCCAGCGGGCCGACCACATTCTCAAGGGCATGGCCTCTCGGGTGCGGTTCAATCGGGCGCTGATCAACCCGAAGTGGGAGCATTACTACAGCCACGACGGCATGACGACCCGCCTCCACCTGCTCTTTGGCGAACCTAACCAGAACGAGTACGCCTACGCGCTGAAGGTGGGCACGACGTGCTTGGTCATCCGCCTGCTGGAGGATGATCTGATCGGAGACGAGGTGATCCTCGACCATCCAATCATCGCGCTTCGGGAGGTCTCCCGCGATCCGACCTATCGTTGGCGGGTGCGCATGATGGATGGCGACACCCTATCGGCAATCGACTTGCAACGGATCTACCTTCGTGCGGCGCAGGTGTATCGCGGGGAGACCGAGCAGACGAATTGGATTCTGGACGAGTGGGAGGCGATCCTCGACGGCTTGGAGCGCGACCCGATGAGCCTGGCCGATCGGATCGACTGGGTGGCCAAGCGACAGATCGTCGATGCTTATCGCGCGGAGGAGGGACTGGAGTGGAGCGACGACGCCTTGCACTCAGTGGACTTGGAGTACCACAACATCGATCCCGCACTGAGCCTGTTCGGCGCGGTACCCAGTCGTCGCATGATTACCGACTTGGATATTGTCGACGCCATGACCGAGCCGCCCAAGGACACCCGGGCGCATCGGCGGGGGCAGCTGGTGCGTGAAGTGCTGCAGCGGAAGGGGCCGAAGTTCTATGTGTTCGATTGGAACGGCGTGGCGACCGGGCGGCACGAGTACGTGGACTTGTCCGATCCGTATGATCCGGTGGGGATGGGGTGATTCAGCCCCGGGCAACTACCCTCTCCTCACTTGTGGGGAGAGGGTCGGCGAGCGATAGCGAGCCGGGGTGAGGGGCGTAGTGTAAGGACCCCTCACCCCCCAGCCCCCTCTCCCCGCCAGCGAGGAGAGGGGGGAGTCTCGGAATGCAACCCGCGGCCTCAGGGTCCATAATGCGCCATGAGAGGTCTGTTCATTGCGGCCACGCTGGCACTCGCCGCGTCGGCGCATGCGAACGGCGCGATGGGGCTTGGGCTTGAGATGTTCGAGCTGAGCTACTGGTTCGCCTATGTCGGCGTCATCGTGGTGCTGGAAGCCTGGCTCATCGGACGGTGGATTGGGCAAAGCTGGCCGGTCAGCCTCGGACTGTCGATTCTCGCCAACTTGTTCACCGGCGTGATGTGCGGCGGTTGGGGCTGCTTCGCTCCCATCTTGCACACGATCTTCGTGGGTGATCCGATGAACCCCAACCTCTTCCTCAACGCGGTTGCGCTCTTGCTCATCTTCGCCGTACCGTCGGCGATCTTCGAGTCCTTGATCTGGAATCGCGCACGAAAGGAAGCGCACGAGGGGAAGCTGATTCTGCGGTCGATCGGTGTGCACCTCGCTACGGTGCCGGTCGGTCTGGCGATCCTGTTGATTCCGGCTGAGCCCTATCGCGGGGTGGTGGAAAGTCGCCAGTGGTTACGCGCCGACATCCGGAGGGCCATTGGCGGATATGTCGCGGACAAAGAGCACGCCCCGACTCAGTCGGACCCGAAAAAGCTCATCGAAGAGCTTCAGCCCTACATAAGATGGGAGAGTAGAGACAAGGCGATCTATGGCTTGTACCGACAGGATCGAGGTCGGTTCAGCACCGGCGAAAACTGGAAGTACCCGGTACAGGTCAATACGGCAGTGTTGGGGAAGAAGGTGACGTGGGAAGGGGACGAGAATGCACCGGAGCAGGTCGAGTGGTTCTTGCGCCTACCGGCCGTGGACGAGCGCGAGCGGGAGTGGACGGTGTCGATCGACTTCCAGTGGGGAAGTGTAGATTGAGTAACGCTTCAGACGGCGAGGCACGAACCATCCTCGCACCTCGTGATCTTGACGCTTCCGATCACGTGGGGCAGGGATGCCTTGTGCCCTGCGCAGTGCAGAGTCTTGTCTTCTTTGAGAATGCGAGGTACGAACAACCCTCGCGCCTCGTGACCTCTTAAACCAAGCAACCTACGCAAACTGCCGCAGGAAGCGCAGATCGTTCTCGAGGAAGTTCCGCAGGTCGTCCACGCCGTACGCCATCATCGGAATCCGCTCGATGCCGAGGCCGAACGCGAAACCACTGTAGCGCTCGGTGTCGATGCCGAAGTTCTCGAGGATGTTCGGGTGGATCAACCCCGCGCCGCCGAGTTCGACCCATCGGCCGTTGAAGAGCTTGGGCGTCGAGATCGCGTAGTCCACCCCCGGCTCCACGAACGGGAAAAAGTCAGGGCGGAACCGCACCTTCACATCGTCGCCGAACATCGCGCGGGCAAACAGCCCCAGTGTCGCCTTCAGGTGGGCCATCGAGATGCCCTCATCCACCATGAAGCAGTCCACCTGGTGGAACGTGTGCGAGTGGGTTCGGTCGACCGCTTCGTTGCGGTAGCACCGCCCGATCGTGAACGCTCGGAACGGGGGCGCCTTCGTCTCGAACACCCGGCCTTGGAAGGCCGTCGATTGCGTGCGCAGCAGGTGCTCGTCGTCGATGTAGAAGGTGTCTTGGTCGTCCATTGCCGGGTGATCCGGCGGGTAGTTCAGCACGTCGAAGTTGTAGCGGAACTCCTCGAGGTCGGGGGCTTCGACGTACTCAAAGCCCAGCCCGCTGAACACGGTCTTGATCCGGTTCATCGTCTGCTGGAGCACGTGCTCCACGCCGCTGACGACCGGGCGGCCGGGCATGGTGACGTCGATCCGCTCGGCCTCGAATTGGGCGGCACGCTCGCCACCTTTGAGGGCCTCGATCCGCTCGTCGATCTTCGCCTGGAGTCGTGCCTTAGCCTCGTTGACCTGCTGTCCGAAGGTCGGACGCTCCTCGGCGGGCAGCGATCCGATCTGCCGCAGCAGCCCGGTGTACTCGCCACTCTTGCCCAAGAAGCGAAGCTCGAGCTGCCGCAACTCGGCGGTGGTTTGTGCCGACTGGACGGCGGCGAGGGCTTCGGCTTCAAGGTTCGCGATCACGGACATCGCTCAAGGTTGTACCCGCAGTGAGATTGCTGATTGGACTGACGACGCACTCTCCGAGCCGACTACTCCTCGTCCCGGACTTTCCACAAACCGACCTTCATGATGTCCTTGGCCTCTTCCTCGGTGATCTCTACCGGTTCGGGCTCGGAGATCTCAGGCTCGTCGGGGATTTCGGGATGGGTTTCCATCGAGGGGTCCCAGTTCGCCTTGGGAGAATCCTTCAAGAGGTTGCCGAGGACGCCATTCACGAACTTGCCCGAATCGGCGGTGCTGTACTTCTTGGCGATCTCGATCGCCTCGTTAATCGTCACGGCGGGCGGAATGCCCGGCTCGTAGTGCAGTTCGACCGCGGCCATGCGCAAGATGCACCGATCCACTACCGCCACTCGCTTGTAGTCCCAGTCCTTGATCAGCGAGGAGATCTTCTCGTCGATCAGCGCCTTGTGGATGGCGTAGTGGTGCACCAGGCCGTCGGCGAACTGCTTCAGATCGTCGGGCAGGTCGCTGTGCAGCTTCATATCCTCGCCCGCTTCCTTCGCGATCGTACGCGCGATCTCCATTTGATACAGCGCACGCAGGGCGGCTTCGCGAGCTTTACGGCGCGACCTGGCCATGATTAGGCTCCCGCCGGGTTTGCCGCCATCCACTGCGGCACGAATCCGGTATGGAAGTCACCGGCAATCCACTCGGGTGTGGCGCAGAGGCGACGCAGGTAGGGAATGTTTGTGGTGATGCCCGCGACATGAAACTCGTGCAGGGCGCTCTGCAGGCGCGCGACGGCTTCCGCCCGGTCCTTGCCCTTCACGATCAGCTTGGCGAGCATCGGATCGTAGAACGGACTCACCGAGTACCCCGCATAGCAATGCGTGTCCATGCGGATGCCGCGGCCACCTGGCGCACGCCACTCCGTGATCTTGCCCGTGCTGGGGGCGAAGTCTTTGTCAGGGTCTTGGGCGGTGATGCGCGCCTCGATGGCGTGCCCATTCAGTTGGACGTCCGCCTGCTTGATCGGAAGACTCTCGCCCGCGGCGACGCGCAGCATCAGTTGCATGAGGTCCACGCCGGTGATTTCTTCGGTAACCGGGTGCTCCACCTGGAGCCGGGTGTTCATTTCCAGGAAGTAGAAGTCGAAGTTCTCGTCCACGAGGAACTCGACGGTTCCCGCGTTCTGATAGCCAACCGACCACGCGACCTTGACCGCCGCTTCGCCCATCTTACGCCGAATCTCGGCCGGCAGGAAGGCGTAGGGAGCCTCTTCGATCATCTTCTGGTGGCGCAGGTTCTGGATCGAGCATTCGCGCTCGCCCAGGTAAATCATGTTGCCGTGCTGGTCGCCGATGATCTGAATCTCGACGTGGCGCGGTTCGACGATGCACTTCTCGAGGAGCATCTCGCCGCTGCCGAAACTGGCCTGGGCCTCGGCCTGAGCGGTCTTCCAAAGCTGGCTGAGTTCGTCGGGGCCATCCACGCGGCGGATTCCGCGACCTCCGCCGCCGGCGACGGCCTTGAGCAGAATCGGATAGCCGATCTGGTCGGCGATCTGGAGGGCTTCGAGGTCGCTCGCAACCACGCCGTCCGAGCCCGGAACCACCGGGCATCCGCTCGCAATCGCGGCTTCCTTGGCGCGGGCCTTGTCGCCCATGCCTTCGATGGCCTTGACCGGCGGGCCGATGAACTTGATGCCCAGCGATTCGAGGGCTTCGGCAAAATGAGCGCGCTCGCTGAAGTAGCCGTAGCCGGGGTGGACCGCGTCGGCTCCGCTGATCTGCGCGGCCATGAGCACGTTGGCGAGGTTCAGGTAGGAATCGCCGTTGGACCCGGCGCCCACGCAGATGGCCTCATCGGCGATCAGGGTGTGCAGGCTTTCTTTGTCCGCTTGGGAATAGATGGCGACGCTGCGGATGCCCATCTCGCGGCACGCCCGAATCACTCGGCAGGCGATTTCTCCTCGGTTCGCGACAAGCACCTTCTTCAGCATGGGTGGGAAAGAGTATGACAGGTCGGGGGTTTGGGGCGGGTCGATTCGGGTTCATTCTTGCGTCGATAGGGCGCAAAAAGCTCAGGGCCGATCTCTGCTGGAGATCGGCCCCGAAAAGGTGGGATGGGTTGGCGGCGGTTACGCCTTTCGTAGGCGACGTCGAAAGAACACGCCCGCTCCGGCGATGCCGAGGGCCATGGTGAAGGGTTCGGGGACGGCGTTAACCTGAGTCGCGGATAAGGAGAAGTTGTCGATTGCCAAACCGGCATCGGAGCCCAGATCATCAACGTCCAGCCACTGCAGATAGATGCTCTCCCCTACGCCTACGGGGACCGTAAAGGTCAGGGTCGCCGATCGAGCAACTTGATTCGCTAGCAGATTGCCATCGAGGCCACCGCTTGAGGAGAGCGGAGGCGGTCCAACGAGATTCAAGCTCGATTCACTCAAGAAGCCCGCACCATTAATGTAGTTAGCGGCGGCGGCGGTCCCAGTGCGATAGCCGAAGGTGAAGACGTTCTGAGTAGTGGTTGAACTCCTCCAGTTCTCTTGCGTGAAACTGATCGTAACTCGCGAGATTGCGGCACCCGTCAGATTGACGAACTCAACGCCAAACCCACCCACTCTAGTGCCTGACGCAACAGCGCCAAGCGCACGATCTGTCTCAGACCCATTTCCGAACGCGTAGATACCAGCTGTTAAGGTCGTTCCGACACCACTGGCCCGAAAGAAGTCCATTGTCAGGTTGCCGCCACCGATCTTTGATCCTTCCCAGCCGGTTGTTCCCGGCAGCAGCTTATTGGTGTTGTTCGGCGTGAACAGTCCAGCCGATGCGTTCCCCAATCCGTCGAAGTTCTCACTGTAAGTAAGCGACGTCAGATTAATCGCCGCATTCGCTGCCGACACCGCGCTTAGTGCCAAGCCCATCAAAATCGTCCGCTTCATCATCCCATTTCCCTCAAGAATCTTCATGATAACGCAACCGATCACGATTTGCAAGGGAATTGCACTGGCAAAAGTGCCGGACTGTCGGGGTCTTAACCCATTCGTAATCCTGTCATTTTGGTCTCGACCCGGTCTTCCCAACTGCACGAACGGCTGCCGCTGCGCAGGGCCTCGTGTTTGAAGGCACTCGAAACCTGCTCCACAATTTCATGGAGCATCCCCCAACCAAACACCGCGCAACCTAAGGGTTACCCAGAACTACGAATCTTCAGCATCATCTAGCTCAAACAAACTTTTCATATCTTTTGCAAAGACTCGTGAAATCATGATCCAAAATGAAGATCATGAGGTTTTCGACTCGAACCCTGCGCATCGGCCAAGACCCCGACCGGGAGCATGGCGCCGTCATCAATCCGATCTATCAGTCGGCCACGTTCGTGTGGGAGAACCTCGACACGATGCCGAAGCACGACTACACCCGCGTGGTGAACCCGAACCGCACCGCCCTGGAGGCGGTTCTGGCCGAGATCGAGAACGCGCGGTATGCGGTCGCTTTCGGCAGCGGCATGGCCGCCATCGCCGCCGCGTTTAGCCTGCTGGAGGCCGGCGATCACCTGATCATCGCCAGCGACATCTACGGAGGTACTTATCGGCTCGCGAAGTCGCAGCTCACGCGCCAAGGCATCGACGTCGATGAGTTCGACGCGAGCCGTCCCGAGTCGTTGCGAGAAGCCGTAAAGCAGAACACCAAGCTCGTTATCTTCGAGTCGCCCACGAACCCGACACTTAAGGTGATGGACGTCGCCGCGATTGCCGCGATCGCCCGCGAGTGCGGCATCCTCAGCGTCGTGGACAACACGTTCGCTTCACCGTACCTGCAGACCCCGATCGACCTGGGCGTGGATGTCGTTGTGCACTCGACCACCAAGTACATTAGTGGCCACAGTGACGTCATCGGCGGCGCGCTCATCACGAACCACGAGTTCATCTACCAGCAGGCGCTCACCTACATCAAGACCGTCGGTTCGGTGCCCAGCCCGTTCGACTGTTGGCTGACCATCCGCGGTGTGAAGACTCTCGCCGTGCGCATGGAGCGCCACTGTGCGAATGCTCAGCGCATCGCCGAGTACCTATCGACGCACGCCCGGGTAAAGCACGTGTACTACCCTGGGCTCGAATCCGACCCCGGGCACGAGTTGGCGAAGCGACAGATGAAGGCTTTTGGCGGCATGGTGTCGTTCGAGGTCGACGGCACGACCGAGCAGACGAAGCGGTTCGCCGAGGCGTGCCGCATCTTCCAGCTGGCCGAGAGCCTGGGCGGGGTCGAGAGCATCATCGGCTATCCGCCGGTGATGTCGCACGGGTGCATGTCGCCAGAAGAGCGGTACGCGATGGGCGTGTACGACACCCAGATTCGGCTGAGCGTGGGCATCGAGGACGTCGAGGACCTCATCGAGGACCTGGAGTTGGCGTTTGAGACCGCGTTCGCGCGGGAAACAGCGGTGGTTTAACGGACTGCAGATTTCAGACGTTAGATTGCAGATTTGAACTCAGCAGCTCCCAGCGTTCCCGAGTGAGGCACGTCAGAATCTCATCGCGGTACGCGCCGCGTTTCCAGTAGCGACCGGGAATGCGGCCGACCACCTCGTACCCCGCGGCTTGCTGCATCCGAAGCGAGCGCTCGTTGCCGTCGAGGACCGAGCTCGTCATCACGCGCAGGCCGAGCACCTCGAACGCGTAGCGGGCACGCACCCGCGTTGCGTCGGTGCCTAGTCCCTTGCCCCACAGTTCCTTGGTGCCGATGATCGTGCCAGTCGCGCAGGTGCCGTGGCGGTAGTCGATGTCGTGCAAGCCGCTGGTGCCGATATGGAGACCGTCAAGCGTCTCGATCGCGAAGTGAATCTGATCGCCGGAACCTCGCTCGGCGCGCTCGAACCAGTCTCGTTCGATCAGTCGCGTCAGCGGGAAGTCCCCGATCAGCAGCCATTCCGTGACCTCGGGATCGTTGAGCCACACCAGGTAGTTCTCGAGGTGCCGATCGGCATCTAACGGCGCCAGCCTGACCCGCTCACCCTCCCATCCGTATGCCATGAGCAAGCATAGCACGGGCGTATAATCTCTAGATGACTAACCGCGTCTTGGTGTTCGATACAACCCTCCGCGACGGCGAGCAGAGCCCCGGAGTGCGCCTCTCGATGTCGCAAAAGTTGGAAATCGGCCATGCGCTCGTGGACCTCGGCGTGGACGTCATCGAGGCGGGTTTCCCGATCTCGTCGCCGGGAGACTTTGAGGCCGTGCAGACCCTCGCCCGAGAGCTTCGCGGCGTTCAGATTTGCGGCCTGACCCGCGCTCGGGAGAAGGACATCGACGTCGCCGGCGAAGCGCTGAAGGACGCCGAGAATCCGCGCATCCACACGGGTTTGGGGGTTAGCCAGAATCACCTCGAGAACAAGCTGCGGATGAGCCGCGAGCAGGCGCTGGAGACCGGCGTGAACGCGGTGAAGCACGCCCGCAAGTACACCGACAACATCGAGTACTTCATGGAAGACTCGGGCCGCGCCGACCCCGATTACGTCTACAAGGTTGTCGAAGAGGTGATCAAAGCGGGGGCGACCACAATCAACGTCCCCGACACCACCGGCTACACCTATCCGGAGGAGTATCGCGCGCTGATCCAAGGCATCATCAACAATGTGCCGAACAGCGACCAGGCGATCTTCTCGTGCCACTGCCACAACGATCTGGGCATGGCGACCGCGAACACGCTGGGTGGCGTTCTCGGGGGGGCGCGTCAGGTCGAGGTGACGGTCAACGGCATCGGCGAGCGCGCGGGCAACACCTCGCTCGAAGAGGTGGTGATGGCGCTGTATATCCGCCGCGATATCTTCGGGCTTGAAACGAAAATCAAGACCCACAAGCTGCTGCCGATTTCGCGACTGGTCTCTCGGCTTTCGGGCATGATGGTCCAGCGCAACAAGGCGGTGGTTGGCGCGAACGCCTACGCCCATAGCAGCGGCATCCACCAGGACGGCGTCTTGAAGGATCGCTCGACCTACGAGATCATCGCGCCGGAGCTTGTCGGGGCAGAGAAGTCGGAGATCATCCTCACCGCTCGGTCGGGCCGCCACGGACTGCGCCACCGGTTGGCCGAGCTTGGCTTCGGCTTCACCGAGGAGCGGTTTGAGGAGCTCTACAACCACTTCCTGGTTATGGCGGACACGAAGTCCGAGGTCGGCGACGAAGACCTGCGCGATCTGGTCACGAAGTAACCCTTGGAAGAGATCCTGGACGACCTCCATGACGCGGTGTGGACGTCGATCCACATCAATGCGGAGGGCTGCTTCGTGTTGGAGTTCACCGGGCCTTACCGCATGCGCCGCTGGCTAACGATCGCTGCCCAATCTGAGCCGGATCTCTGGATGACGGAGGGGGCGGGGTTGCCAACGGTCGGTACGGTGTGGCGTCTTCGGGTGGCCGAGGTGAGGTCGGTTCCAACCGACGAGGTCCCCGAATGGCGTGAGGTCCTGATCGAGAAGACTCCCGCAGACGCCTGGATCCTCTGGTTTGTCGCGAATGTCGGAAACGACTTCGCGGTGGTAACTCGCGAGGTGTCGGACTACTCTCTGGTCGACTGTGTCGGTTGGGATTGAGGCGGCCCTAACGCAAAGGCAAGGGCCCCCGGTCGTTGTGACCGGGGGCCCACTCTGTTCAGGGCCTAGTTGTTAGCCTTGAAGTCCTGACCCGTCTTGCTCGTACCGATGTTGGCGAGTCGCCAACCCGGTGTCCAGGTCTTGCCCGGGATGTACGGGTACCACTTGTACTGGCCAGCGTCGAGGCCCGTGAACGAGTAGACGCCGCTGGCGTTGGTCGTCTTGGTCTGCACGGTTCCGTAGATGTCGTAGAAGAACTGGAGCTTCCACGAGTTCAGTGTGCCGACGTCCGCCGGACCTTCATCGGCGATCTTCAACTGCCACGTGCCCAGCGTCGATAGCCCATTGAACTTATCGCCGACATCGATGATGACGTTGAGGTTGTCGGTCGGGTCGTTTGACGGTGACCAGACCTCACGCGGCTGGCCATCCGGACCAATCAGCGTGATTCTCAGGTCACCGCGGAACGTGTGCGTGATGTTCAGATGCAACATCAGCTTCTTGATCGGCTGGTTGATCGCGACGTTCATGTTGTCGGTCACGCCGTTCGGATCGTTGTCCGGGATGGCGAGATTCGGATTGCGCACGAAGTTCGAGAACTGCTCACGGAACTTCTGGAGGATGATCGTGACACCCGCATAGAGCGAGTTGTTAGCCTGTCGCACCGTGCCCGTGATCTGGAAGCTGTTGTTCAGCGTGAGCGGGATCCGGTAGATGCCGCGCCCGAAGGTGCCGACATACATCCACGTCTTCGTGGAATCGATGTGGATCGCGTTCACGTGCACGTTGGGCAGGCCAAGCGTGTTCATATTGAACCACGAGTAGCCTCCGTTCGGCGTCATGAACAATCCTACATCGGTGCCGACGTACCACGTGTTCGCGTGGTACGGATCCCGCATGATCGCGTTGATCGGCGTATCAGGCAGATTGTAGGGGGCATTACCCGTGACCAGCGTCCATTGCGGATTGGCCGCGTTGGTGTTGGTGCAGCGATAAAGCCGGTTTGCACCTTGGCCCTGCAGACCGACGAGACAGTCGTAGAAGTTGCCCCAACCGGGTGCGAGTGCTCCAATCGTTCGGCCGCCGAACGCGTTGTTGTCGACCCGCTTGAACGTCGGGTTGGCCGCGTCGATGTTCAGCGACATGTACGCAACACCGTTGTTCGAGCCGGTGTAAAGGAACTTCGGGTTCGACGGCGAGAGCGCCATCGTGTGGACCTTGCCATTCCCGGTCACGATCGATCCGCTGATGTCGTTCCAGACTTGGCCGGCACCCGTCCAGCGCAGCACCCGGGTGTCACCCATGAAGATCTGGCTGCCGTTGCCTCCCACCACGAACGGCGCGATGAAGGCTCCGTTGAACTGGCTCGGCTTGATGAAGTCGGGCGTCGGGTCGTTGGCGGTTGTGTAGCGCCAGACGCTGCCGTTCTGCGACGTTGTGTAGTGGATGTTCGGGTTATTGCGATCGAAACCGCTCCAGCCGCCGTCACCCGCATACAGATTCGACCAGGACGCCAAGTTGCCTCGGGATGAGGGCGACGAGTTGTCCTGGGTTCCAGACATGATGTAGTTCAGATTCGTTGGGTGCAACGACATCTGATACAGCTGCATGTCCTTGATGTTCGCGTTGAGCGAGGCGAAGTTGCCGGCCACGGGGTTCGCCGAGAAGTTGTATCGGAAGAGGCCCCCGTCGCATCCGAAGAACATGATCTCGGGATTCGTAGGATGGACGGTGAACATGTGCTGGTCGCTGTGAATATAGTTCGGCGGTGACTGAGCGTAGGTCTGCGAGATATCCGTCCAGGTGCCGGTTCCACCGACCGACTGGTTGATGCCGATCAGGCCGACGAGGACGACGTCCACGCCACCCACAACCGTGGCGCCGATCCACTGATCATAAGTTTTCTGCGACCAGTTGTAGTTCGGATCCTGCGCGTAGCCGTTGGGGAAGTTGCCTTTCACGCTGCCCCAGTTCACTCCACCGTTCGTTGTCTTATAGATCTCCTCGTCGCCAGTCGCAAGAAGGTAGACAACGTTTGCGTTCACGCGCGAGCAGGCGATATCCAGAGACTGCTGAACATTGACGCATGGGTTGAATGCCGCTCCCCAAGACTGACCCCCGTCCGTCGAGTAGAAGACGCCTCCGTTAACGTTGTCCGTACCGACCAGCCAATAGATGCCCGTCGGTCCGCGGTCCATATCCTCGAAGCTGAGGCCAAATCCGGTTCGAACCCAGGTTGCACCAGCGTCGGTGGATCGATACACGCTGCCCAGGTCACCGTTGGTGCTCTTGCCCGAGCACGCGACCACAATGTTTGGATTGGCAGGATCAAAGATGATCTTGGTGACGATCTCATCCTTGATCGTGCCGGGGCCGACCTGTGTCCAGGTATTGCCACCGTCGGCCGAACGCATCAACCCTTGTGTCTGGGCTCCGAAGAAGCCGTTATAGTCGCCGGTGCCGGCGAGGACGATGTTCGGATTCGTTGTATGAACGGCGACTGACGAGACATGGAGGAACGCCCACTTGTCTCCTAGAGGTGTCCAGTTCACGCCTGAGTTGACGGTCTTCCAAACGCCGCCACCGGCCGAGGCCACGTACATGATCGCGGGGTTGCTCGGCGAAACGGCGAGGTCGTTCTTGCGCCCGGAAAGGGGAGGAATGCCGTAGTACGTCGAGTACGGTGCGGCGACGTTGGCCGGGCCAACGTGGCTGAAGGTGCTCAGCGGATTGTTCGTGCCGCCGCCGGTGTTCCAGCCCGGAGGTTCGGGCAATCGGTCACGGTGTTGAACGGCACGTTGGATCGCGTCGCGATCGAGTTTGCCGTCAGGGCCGACGCGGGCAGCGAGGTAGTACTCCAACGCCTCGAAGTAGTCCGCGCCGAAGGCCTGCAGATACTTGCGGTGTCGCTTGACCGACGTCAACGATGTCTTGTCGATGAACGAGGCCGAGGACTCGATAACGTGGGGTACTCCCCGGCGTCGAATCGTGTTCATGGCCTTGACCATGTCAACCGTCGGTTCGACGAGGATGAGACCATTGGCCATCCGGCGGATGACCTTCGCCACTCCTTGGGAGGCGGCCGCCGCCTTCTCCATGGTCAGATCCTTCGGGCCCAGCAAGATGCTGTCCTTGTTCCGCTGGCTGGCGGAAGCCGAGCCCTCGATCTTCTGCCCTCCCAAGTTGAACTTGGCCTTGTCCTGGGCATAGCTGGTTCCGGCCAAAATCGCCGCAACGGCCACTGATAGTATGTGTATTTTCATGCGCTCCCTCCCGTCCATCACCTGGGTACTCCCTTCATTATAGGGTGAAAAGGGGCTGAAACACCCCTGGCCTCACGATAACACAACGGTGTGAAAACACAACGGCTAGAATTGAGTTCATGTCCACCTCGGTTACGCTCGCACCCTCGTCCAACCAAGCCCTCGGCATCGGCCAGTTCGCTATCGACTTCTTGGCCGGGCGTCTTGGACCGGGTCCGAGCGATGCCGTTCTCGAACGAGTTCGCTTGTTTCACACCGATGCGTTTCTTTGCGGAGCCTCGGCACTGGCCCTCGGAACCAATGCGCCGACCCTGTTGCGAGCCGAGGCGCTGGAGTATCACGATCCGAGTGGCGCATCCGTCTTCGGCTCGCGTGAGCGGGTGAAGGCGGAGAAAGCGATCGCGGCGAACAGTTCAGCGGTGCGTGAGTGGGACAGCAACGGGACCAACTTCGGCTATAGACCCGAGCTTGGCCATACCGCGGGTGAGTTCGGCCACAACGATTTCTATCCGGTGGTCATCGCCGCCTGCCAGCAGCGGGGGCTCGATGGGGCGACCGCGCTCCGCGCGATGGTGTTACTCGATGAGATTCGCGGCCGCCTCGCCGAGGTGTTCAGCCTCAAGACCTACAAGATCGACCACGTGGTCCACGGTGCCATCGCGTCGGCGGCTACTTACGGCGCGCTGATGGGCGCAAATGCCGAGCAGATCGAGAGCGCGATCGGCATGTTCGTGGCCCACTATATTCCGTGGCGGGCGATCCGCGCGGGCAAGCAACTGAGCGATAGCAAGGGGGCCAGCGCGGGGATCTCGACCGAGGCCGCGGTGCTCTGCATGAAGCGGGCGATGGCGGGGTTCATTGGCCCGAAGGACATCTTCCGAAACCCCGAAGCCATCTTCCGGTTCTTCGAGCCGACCACCGAGGGCGCGGCGCGTTGGAAGGAAGCGGGGGATTCGCCCTTCGACCTCGTCCTTAGCCACTCGGGTGACGACTTTGCGGTCATGGGAATGCACTTCAAACTGGGGCTCTACGAGCACCAGTCAGCGGGCGCGCTCCAGGGCGTCGTCGACCTTGTTTCCGCCCATCCAGAGCTACTGGCCGATGGCGGATCGAAGATCGACCGCATCGACATCGTGGCGTATGAGCCGGCGTTCGGCATCATTGGTAATCCGATGAAGAAGGATCCGCGCACCCGCCAGAGTGCCGACCACTCCATGGCCTACATCGTGGCCACGCTACTCCGAAAGGCAATCGAGCACGCTCCGCTGCCCACCGGCGGAGGCGCGAACGACGAAGTCTGGAAGGCGCTGATGCTCGACCCCTACGACTACCAAGTCGCCGACTCGGCGATCTTCCACCCGGCCACCCGGGCGATCATGCAGAAAATTGAGTTCCGCCACGGCGGGCCCGAGTACGACGCAAAGTATCCGGACGGTATCCCCACGTCGTTGGTCATTACCGACGGGGCGGGCGCGAGCTACCACAGCGGCTTGGTGATGTACCCGGCGGGCCACGCCCGAAACTCCACGGCCGATCTGCGCGACATCCTTGCCCACAAGTTCCAACTGCTCGGCTCGCTGTCCGTCAGTGAAGGTGGCAGCGCGAGCAAGCTTGTGGATCACGTGGAGGCCCTGCCTAAGCTGGATGCGAACGGTGTTCAGGCTCTGTACGACTTCGAACTGGGTTCGCGGCCAGGATACGAATGACCATCAAGTTGACCTAGTAAGTCTACGAGGTTTCGCGCCGGTTACCGACTTCAGGGCCCAATCCGATTACTATGAGTGAACTGCGGTGCTCGCACCGGGGAGGTTCGCCTGATGTACCGAAGCAGATGGATGGCTGCCGTTGCAACGATCTGCGTTGCTCCATCGACGCTCGCGATCGACCTTGCCTATGGAGCAAGTGCCCCGCCCTTTGGGGTTGGCTTTATCCACGACCTTGTCGTTGAAGGAGCATCAGTCTATGACTCGGAAGGGAGTCCGACTTCAGTCAGCGACTTCAACTTTGTATTCGGGATCATCAGTGGCTACGCTGAGGCGAGCTCATCAATCGCTACAGACATTTCTGCCACGGGGACCGGGCCGGTGGACGAGTTCTTCATCGTGTCACCGGCGGGAGGCGCGTTCCGAACTGAGGGGAGAATCGGCCCCCCGGGTGGACTCTATGAGGCTAAGAACAAGGAGTTCACCAGCGGGGGCCACGGCCCGGGTGCCGCTCCTTCGATTTGGACGGTCGACATTCTTTCAACGGGAGAAGCTCTGGGCACACCCGTAGAAGTGGATGTCACGGCGATCATCCAAGGCAGCTTGTTTGCGAACAAGCTCACTCACACCCTGCTTGACGATGCCTTCGCCTCGTGGAGGGTCTATGCCAACTCGTCGAAGGTGATCGAAGATTCGGCAGAAATCATCGACGGGCCGGGTTCGCTGTCCTTCCATGATGACAACTTGCTGACCCCCCTCACGTTCATGTCTGAGGTCGGGGGCAGCTTCACGGTCGAGGTGCTTTACCACCTGGAGGTGAACGGAAACGTTGCGTTGTCGAACTCGATTGCGGAGGTCACGGGCTCAACTGTCCACGTCCGGGCAACAGTAGTTCCAGAACCGGCCACAGTTTTGATCGTTAGCGCGGGCTTTGGCTTTGTGGCCCGGCGCCGCCGTCCAAAGCTCGACCGTTAAGGTCGGCTCATCCGAGGGCCTGATCGAGATCGGCGATCAGGTCCTCAACGGCTTCGATGCCGACCGAGACGCGGATCAGGTTGTCGGTAAGCCCGATCTGCGCACGGACCTCGGGTGGCACGGAGGCGTGAGTCATGATCGCGGGGTGCTCGATCAGGCTTTCGACGCCGCCCAATGACTCGGCCAGCGTGTGCAACTTGACCGTCGAGAGGAACCGGCGCGATTCCTCGAGCCCGCCCTTGATGAAGAAGGTGATCATGCCGCCAAATCCGTCGGCTTGACGCTTGGCCAGTTCGTGTTGCGGATGGCTGGCTAAGCCAGGATAGAGGACGCGCTCGACTTTCGGATGCTGCTCGAGCCACTCGGCGACCGCCTGTGCCCCCACCGCGTGCTGGCGCATCCGAAGGGCCAGCGTCTTTAGACCGCGCAAAACGAGCCAGCAATCGAAGGGGCCGGGGACCGCGCCGATCGAGTTCTGAAGAAACTTGAGCCTTTCGTACAACCCTTGATCGCGGAGCATCAGCGCTCCCATGACCACGTCGCTGTGGCCGTTGAGGTACTTGGTCATCGAGTGCATGACGATGTCCGCGCCGAGTTCCAGCGGACGTTGGAAGTAAGGCGACCTGAACGTGTTGTCGACTCCGACTAGCGCTCCCTTGGCGTGAGCGATCTTGGACACCGCGGCGATGTCCACGAGATTCAGGAGCGGATTGGTCGGGGTTTCGAGCCAAACGAGCTTGGTCCGGTCGGTCATCGCGGCCTCAACCGCCTGGGGGTCCTGCGCCCGTACGAAGCTGAACTGCAAACCTCGCCGCTCGGCCACCTTGGTAAAGAGCCGGTACGTGCCGCCATAGAGATCGTCGCCGGCAACGATATGGTCGCCTGCGGAAAGCGTGTTGAGCACTGCGTCGATCGACGACAAGCCGCTCGCGAACACGAGGGCATGGTTCGCGCTTTCGAGATCCGCCAGTTGCGCCTGAAGCACCGTTCGCGTCGGGTTGTCGGTTCGCGAGTACTCGTAGCCCTTATGCTCGCCGGGGGACGCTTGGGCGTATGTGCTGGTTTGAAAGATGGGCGTCATGACCGCGCCGCTCGTCGCCTCGGGCTCGATGCCAGCGTGAACGGCGCGGGTCGCAAACTGATGGCTCATGCCGCCATTCTACGCCTAAACGTCGAACGTGATACCTTGGGCCAAGGCTGGTCGAGACCGTCCGTAGTATGTGGTGCTGGTTTGCCTTCGCATGTAGGCCTTCCATGCGTCAGAACCTGACTCCCGTCCACCGCCGGTTTCTTTCTCGCCGCCGAATGCGCCTCCGATCTCGGCGCCGCTCGTGCCGATGTTCACGTTGGCGATGCCGCAGTCGCTGAACCGCTTGAAGAACTCGGCATCCCGAACATCGGTGGTCATGATCGCCGAACTTAGACCTTGTGGAACCGAGTTGTGGATGGCCATCGCCTCTTCAAGCGTGTCGAACGGGATTGCATAGGTGAGCGGGGCGAAGGTCTCTTCGTCGATGAGAGGAGTGTTCTCGGAAAGTCGAACCAGGGCGGGATGCACGTAGTGGCCCCCGGTCGATTCCAGTAGCCTCTGCCCGCCGACGACTTCCACGGCGGCGCCTCGGATTCGGTCGAGTGCGGCCTGCATGTGCTCGTAGGCGTGTCCGTCGATGAGCGGCCCGACGAGCGTGCCCGCTTCCAACGGATTCCCGACTTTGGTGGCCCCGATCTGCAGGTACGCCTGTTTCAGCGTGTCGAAGACCTTATCGGCAAGCGACCGATGGACGATGACGCGACGGGTGCTGGTACACCGCTGCCCGGCGGTGCCTACGGCTCCGAACAAGATCGACGGTATGGCGACGCCCAAGTCGGCGGACTCAGTCACGATGATCGCGTTGTTACCGCCGAGTTCGAGCAGCGCTCGTCCGAAGCGGGCGGCAACCTTGGGCCCGACGGCTCGCCCCATTCGAGTGGATCCGGTCGCGCTGATGAGGGCCACTCGCGCATCTTCGACCAGGGCGTTGCCTTGCTCGGCGGTGCCGAGGATGATCTGGTTGAGATGCTCGGGGGCATCGGGGAAGTCGCGGCAGACCTGTTCGAAGAGGTGCTGGCAAGCGAGTGCGGTCAGCGGAGTCTTCTCGCTGGGTTTCCACAGGCACGAATCTCCGCAAACGAGGGCCAACGCGGCGTTCCACGACCACACCGCGACGGGGAAGTTGAACGCACTGATGATCCCGACGGGGCCGAGGGGATGCCAGTTCTCCTGCATCACATGGTCTGGGCGTTCCGAGACAATCGTAAGCCCATAAAGCTGCCGCGAGAGTCCGACCGCGAAGTCGCAGATATCGATCATTTCTTGGACTTCGCCGCGGCCCTCTTCGATGATCTTGCCGCACTCCAGCGTCACGAGTTGGGCGAGCGGCTCCTTATTGGCGCGCAAAGCCTCGCCAAATCGCCGGACGAGTTCGCCACGGCGGGGTGCGGGTACGCGCCGCCATTTCTCGAACGCCTGTACTGCCTGCCCGATCTTCTGTTGGACTTCCGGGACCGAATCCACCCGCAGATTTGCGAGGACTTGGCCATCGATTGGTGAAGAAATCGTTAAAGACTGTCCCTGTTTGCCAGCCAAATCAGGAATAAGCAGATTGAGGAGTTCTCGAGTTTGCGTCACGTGTTGGGTGTACCCGAGTTGCCGGAGCCGGATTCGTACCGGGGAAGAGCGCTAGCCTGACGTTTGAGGGAATATTCTCCGAGAATAAAACTTGTGTTGATTGCCCGCCATTGGGAGAGTGGTTGGTGTATGGAAGACCATGAGAACGGCAAGGGCTGAGGTAAGACCTGAACTCCGGAGATGCGCCTGCGCAGAACCGAGTGCCCGAACCTTGTTCGCTCGGTCAAAAGGAGAATCGAATTGAGCACTCAAGTCGAGTTGCTGAACCCAATCCTCGGAGCGGCCGCTGCGGTTATTGCCGGCACGGTTGACGAACTTCCCGCGAAGGGGCAAATCTCGCTCCTGAACCAATCCGTCACCAGCCAACAGGTGAATGTCATCGTGCGCGGGGCCGGACAGATTTCAGGCATCGTCATGGTGGGAATGAGTTTCATCACCGCTGACCGAATCGCCTCCCAGATGCTGGACCAAGCGATCAAGAGCTTCGATCAACATGCGGCCAATGCCATCGCTGAACTTGTAAGCCGAGTGGGGCTTCAGGCGAAATCGCTCTTGCAGGAATGCGGGATCGCTTGCGAGTTCTCGTCTCCCGCGGTGATCAAAGGCACTCGAGTTGAACTGCCAGATCTATGTATCCCTGCCATCGTGGTCCCGCTGGCAACTTCGCTCGGCGAGATTCACCTGACGGTTGGTTTGCGCAAGTTGGCGATGACCAGCGCGGCGTAGGCCTTGACCTTTTCACGCTAATCGCTTACACTAGCTCGACCAGCTTGTGGTCGGCCGTGTAACGTCAACGTAATGGTCGCGCCCTATACTGGCGAAACCGACCATGAAGCATCTCCCAGCTCTTCTATTGGCCATGGCATTGTGGGCCGCGACGACAATCGTCAGCGCTCAAGACGCTCCTGTCCGCTCCCCGTATCAGCCACCCACGGGCCCGATGCTTGAAGGCGCGCTTAGCCTGGAGTGGACCTGCGGTGCGCATCAGCACCAAGTTGATTGCAACCCTATTTTGCGCTTGACGACGCAGCAAGGGGTTCGCCACGAACTTGAACTGACCCCCAGCCTGAAATCATCGATCGGCCATTTGGGGCGGTGGTCGGGAGAATATGTGCGAGCGGGCCTGACGGCGCAGCCGATTGGCCGAATCCACACCGTCCGGCAGTTGAGCGTCATCCCTGAGGACCTGCGACCGACCGGGTTCGTGCGACAGGCGGCTTTTGTCGCCCCGCAGCGAGGTCCGCTGGGGCCCGGAACGGCCCAACTCGGCGCGAAGCCCTACGTCGTTATTCTCGCTAAGTTTGCCGATCGCCTTAGCGAGCCCAAGGCCAAGAGCTACTACGATGGTCTGTTTTCGAACGCTCAACCGGGGCTCGATCACTACTTCCGGAACATCAGCTACAACCAGATGAGCCTTGCTGGCACGGTGGTCTTCAACTGGATCACCTTGCCCAAGCCCTACAACGACTACGTGGTCAACGGCAAGCTCGACTTCAACATGGTTGTGACTGATGCGGCCGCCGCCGTCGATGCCAGCGTGGACTTCCGCAACTTTTTCGGAGTCAACGTGATGATCAACGATTCGATTGGCGGGGGCATCTGGGGCCTTGGAGGTGGCATCTATCTAACGCTCGACGGGGAGAGTCGAGTTTGGGGTGCCACCCTCAACGGCTACAGCCAGGATCAGTTCCTGCTTGCGCACGAGATGGGCCACTCGCTGGGTCTGGGTCACGCTGGTTCCTCCGAAGGTGAGTACGGCTCCAACTTCGATCCCATGGGCAACGGCAAGTTCCCAGACCCCACGTACGGGTCGGTCGGCATCCACTATCACATGTGGCACAAGTGGTGGATGCGCTGGATTGGCAACAACCGGGTCTATCACGGGTTTCCGGGAACCAACCGGACAGTTCGGATCTACCGGCGGTCAGACCCGGGTCTTACCGTAGGCACCCTGATGGCTCGCGTGTTCATTGGAGGCCATGCGCGCAAGTACTATACGCTGGAGGCGATCAAGGGATCGACCGGAGGCTATGATGGTCCGCCGATGACCGGCTATGTCGCGGTCAGCAAGGTCGACGAAACGGCCGACTGGCCCAAACTGATCACGGTCGTCGATACGAAGCCGGGAACAGGCACCGCAACCGATCCGCTTCTGGTAGGGGATCAGTATCAGGATGTTGCCGACGGAGTCCGCTTCCGGGTCGTCAGCACGGACGCGAACAGCTTCCTTGTCGAAATCGAGGTCTCACCGTCCGTGCCGTGGCCGCATCTGATCACCCACACGGGCGATTCCGGTGCGCAGAGCTTGCGCGAGGCGATGATCTTCGGCCAAGAGTTCCCCTCGTACTACCCGCGGTTCAACATTCCTGGCGGATCTTTGACCGGGGGGGTGGCGGTCTTCCAGCCGGCAAGCGCGCTGCCAACGATCACGAACAACGCGTTCGTCTTAAATGGCCTGACGCAGATGGTCTTCGGGGGTGACACGAATCCGAATGGACCTGAGGTGGTCATCGACGGGACCAACGCGGGTGACTATGCCTCCGGCGTGTACCTCCGCAGTTCGAACAATATCATCCGCTCGCTTGTACTTCAGAACTTCAAGTGGAGCGGAGTGTTCATCGAGGGACCGAACGTCGAGAACAACGTGGTGGACTACTGCCATATCGGGGTCAGCGCGGACGGAATGACGCGGGCAGGAAATGGCAACGAGGGGATCTCCATTGTTAAGGGGGCAAAGGCGACTTGGATCGGCGGCACCATCGCCCGGGGCAACCTGATCAGCGGCAACAGGTATCGGGGCATCGGCATTTGGGACGCCGGCAGCGACAACTCGTTTGTTTTTGGCAACAAGATCGGGCCAAACCGAACGGTCACAGCTTCGCTGACGCCTGAGGGACACGGTATCACCGTTGTGAACGGACCCAAAGGGACGAAGATTCAGAGCAATACGGTTTCGGGCAATGCCCTCCACGGGGTGGAGGTGTTTGGTCCAGGGGTGGATTCTACGTGGATCCAAACCAATCGAATCGGCGTGGATGCAACCGGGAACGCCGCACTTGGAAACGGCTACTCCGGGGTGTCGATCACCGCGGTCGCAGATGCCCTCTCAGCGCCGAAAAACACCACGATCGGTGGCAATTCGGCTAGCCTCCGGAACATCATCTCGGGCAACGGACGGCAGGGTGTTTGGGCGGGCCACACCCTGCTCACCGGCCTAACCATCTCGGGAAACTGGATCGGGGTAGGCACGAACGGCGTTACCGCGGTCGCCAACGTACAAGGTGGCATCGTTGTAGCTGACGGAGCCAGCGTTAAGATCGGAGGCGTCACGGCCGATGAGCGCAACGTGATCGCCAACAACGGCGGGCATGGGATTGGACTCTGGCGTGTAAACACTCCGTTCGTCCAGGGTAACTGGATTGGCTATAACGCCAACCGAGGCAATGCCGGAAACACCGGGCTCGGAATCTTCTTGGACGACTGCATTGGACCGAGGATCGGAGGGACCACCTTCGACCAGCGAAACTACATTGGCAACACCGGTTCCCACGGAATCGGACTCTGGAACAACACCCGCGACGGGTTCATCCAGGGCAACATGATCGGCATCGGGACGCTCGGCACAACTTCAGCACCGATCACTGGCGACGGCATTGTGTTGACTGGCGGAACGCGAAACAACACGATCGGCGGCACCACGAGCGGAAGCGCGAACGTGGTCGGCAATACGACGGCCAAGGGCATTTCTCTGTGGAACGCCAACACCACGAACAATAAGGTGTACGGCAACTGGATTGGATTCTATACCAACGGCAGTCCGGCGTCGGTGGGCCATGAGGGCATCCTCATCAACAACGGGGCGAACGGCAACTACATCGGAGGGTCTCAAGTCACGCAGCGCAACATTGTCGGTAACTCGCAGTTTGGGGTCAGCATTTGGAACTCGACGGGGAACTTCGTGGTCGGCAACTGGATTGGCGTGAATCCACTGCAGCAGCAGGCCGCAATCACGACCATTGGGGTCTATCTCAACAACACGGCCTCAAACAACCGAATCACCGATAACGTGATCACCAAGACCAACAGCGAAGCGATCGCGATCAACAATGGATCCTCCGGGAATACGCTGCAGCGCAATCTGATCGGATTCCGCCCTGACGGAAACACGGCTGGTGAAGTCGTATGGCGAGGCGTGTACATCCATAACGGATCCAACAACAACGTTATTGGCGGCACGAACTCGGCATTTGGCAACCGCATCGGCAACTGCGGGACCGGGGTTGGCATCTGGGATTCGACCGGCAATCAGGTTCAGGGCAACACGTTTGGACTTAACGGGCTCGGAGCGGCGGCCCCGATTGTGAATGACGCGATCGTGATTGGGCTTACAGCCGCTGACAACTGGATCGGGGGCACCCAGCCTGGAGCAGGCAATATCATTACGAACGGCAACTATGGCGTTCTCGTCGCTGGCACGGCGGTGCGAAATCGGATTCGAATGAACTCGATCCACAGCAACCGCAAGATCGGAATCAACCTCTTTGGCGCTGACAATGCGGCTGGCATCACCGCCAACGACAACCTTGATGCCGACTCCGGGCCAAACGACCTGACCAACTTTCCCAACATCCACTCAGCGATTCCAAACGGGGCGTTTGTCCAGGTGGTCGGGGTCTTGAATGCAAAGCCGAACACCAGCTATGTGCTCGACTTCTACT
Organism: Methanoregulaceae archaeon; assembly: GCA_020850325.1. Taxonomy (GTDB): domain Bacteria; phylum Armatimonadota; class Fimbriimonadia; order Fimbriimonadales; family Fimbriimonadaceae; genus JANJUB01. The sequence continues at coordinate 239,330 of JADZEW010000001.1, read as the reverse complement.
CAAGCGTGGATCGCGATCCTAGCGAGTATGGCGAGGGTCAGTACTACGTTGGCTCCGTCAACGTCACCACCGACGCACAAGGCAATGCCAACTTCAACACGTCCCTGGTCGACAAGCCGGGAGGATGGATGACCGCGACTGCAACGGATGGGGTCGGCAACACGAGCGAGTTTAGCTGGGCAAAGAGCAAACCCTAGCGGAGTTCGATGCCCAGCGCGTCGATGCCAACGACGGTCGGCGATGCTGGGCCAGCCGAGTTGATCGTCCGGTAGCGGAGTCGAATCCGCATCTTGCCGGTGCCTGGCTGAATGAAGCGGTTAGGCGTTGTCAAACCGACCGATTGCGTGGTGTCGGGTTGGCTTAGAGTCCTTAAGCCCACGTTCACGAACGCCCCCGCGCCGAAGTCGAACGCATCCACATACTCGGTCAGCGGTTTGTTCGCGGCAGACTCGATGATCACTCGTGCAGTGGCGATGCTCGGGACCGGAGACGTGTGTTCGAAGACTGCGACGGCGATATCGGCCGACCGAGTGCGCGAATCTGAAGCGATCATCAAGCGAAGATCGTCGCTCACCCAGACGCTCGCGAGGCTGCCCGATGCGACTTTGCCGGTGGGCAGATTCCATGTGTCGGGCCGCAGGATATCGGGCACGACTTGACCGGTCAGTGAGACGGCCCGCTGATGGGGCGGCTCGCCGGGGGTGGTCACAAAGAGGGTGCCGGTCTTAACGCCGGTGGTCGAAGTGTCGAGGGCGATTTGGTGGAGGTTTCCGCTTCCGCCCGCCTCGTCGGCAAACACGCCGCTTGGGGCCGAGAATCCGGCCGTCGTGCTGAGCTGATAGAGCAGGGTAGCGACTCCGCTCGACCACAGGAAGGTGTCGGTTTCGTTCGCGACGGTGATCGGCTGCGTGGCCGATGTCCCTTGCACCACGGTGCCGAAGTTCAGCGACGTTGAATCCACCCCGATCTCGGCCGGGACCTTGAGATCGAGGAAGACGGGCAGGTGTCCGCCATTGACGGTCGCCGAGTTTACGAGTGCCTGAGCAATCGTCGGCCCGACCATGGAGTTTGTGATGATATTAAGAGGGCTATTGAAACTCGACCCGTCGTTGCCCCACGCGCGGTAGCTATGCAGCGGATCGTTCCAAGACGTTGTGCTGTAGGGCACGGACGGCTCGCCGATGTAGTCGAATCCCGCTCCGTTGAGCAGCGGCGAGTTCATCAGAATGAAGTCGAAGCGGCTGTCCATCCCGCTCGCAGTTGCGGGATCCTGGGTGTGGACGAACCGGAAAGCCGAGTTGCTGTTCCAGTTGCCCGGCGTGCTGATGGGATCAAAAACTCGACCCGAGTTGTCTGGCTCGGAGCCGGTCAGCTTGATGAACGCTTCCTCGGTCGATGTGTAGACGTTGAAGTCTCCCACGACGAGCGCGCCATCGAAGCCGCTGAGGCTCGCGAGATTCTGACGGATGGCGGTGGCTTCGGCGAGCCGTCGCGCTCGATCATCGGAGGTCGTGCCCGCCTTCATGTGCGCACTGTAGATGGCGAGCTTAGGGGCAATGTGGCTATAGCCCAACAACACCACGTCGAACCGCTTGGTGTCACGGGGCGGCAAGGGTGCGTTGCCTCCTTGGGAGATCACTTGGCTACCCACGAGGATGACTCGGTCGGACCGAAAGAAGAACGCATGATCGGTATCCGGTCCGTTGGTATAGGGGGCGGCTTGCCAGATCGGCCCCAGCGGCCCCGCATTGAGCATGGCGAGGAACGAATCCTGCGCGGCCTGGGAGAGGAACTCTTGCGTGGCGATGATGTCGGGGCGCATGCTGCGGCCCTGATAGGTGTTGAAGACCGCCGTGCTGAGGTCGGCCTGGCGGCCGCCGGAGTACGTGGTGATGTTCCAAGTCGCAACCCGGAGTTGGGCGGCACTAAGGGCCGTGAGGGCCAGACCCGCGATTGTCAGCAGTCGCCGCATCGCTAGAAGGTACCCGCCCGCCCCGCCGGAATCCTCCTGGTAGGGTTAGCAGGACTGAACCGAGGCTGTTGCATTGTGCCTGCCTTAACTTCTTTGTAGCCGCCGGATGCCATTGTGCCGGCGTCTACAAGGCTCGAGTTAGGTTTAGCGCGGGCACGTATCATCCCGCGGCTACGGAGGATTCTGCTCGGGGAAGCGGAATGCATCAGCCTCGACCCAGCCCTATAATGATCCCATGAGCACCAAGTGGTCGAGAGCGTTTTGGGGAGCGGACATCCGGGTCACGGGGATACGTCTGGCGGCCGAGATTGCGCTCGCGCCCTTGCCCGTGTTCATGTGGATCCAGAGTCACGGGTGGTACCCGTGGTCGCTGCGACATCCTGCGGAGCCCCTCTACGCATGCGCTCGAGAGGCTCTCATCTGCCTGGCGGTGACGAGTGCGATCGGACTGTTGCTGGGGGTGCTCTGCGCGCGAAGCATAGCGGAGAAACTAGGCACGGCGTTCATGATCCTCGCGGTGACTTACCTTGTGTGGACCTACCTCGATGTCAACGCGGTCGCTTACGCGTGATTCGCACCTCGTGGGGCTTTCAGGTACAACGGGCCCATCGTGCGCAATGGCTTCGCGGTCTTCTTCGTCACCTTGCTCCTGCTCGCTTTGTTACGCATCGTTATCGGGTTCGTCTCGGTGCCAGAGGGGCTGATTCTGCCTGCGAGCTTGCTGATCACCGCGCTGTTCATTGCCCTTCCCATCGTCGCGGTGTTCAAGGTGGCGAGCGAGGAGTGGTCCTCGAAGTTAGCCGCCGCCTTCCTCATTGCGGGACTGGTGGTCCACTTCGGCTTACTCTTCGTGGTGAGATCAGGCATGTTGGGCGAGGGACTGTTGCCCGCGATCGCCACAGCCATCGGCCAGTCTGGGTTCTTCTTGTGGTGCGTTGGGCTCGGTGCAATGATCTCGTTCCTTTTGAAGGACAAGAACCTGCTGATCCCGGTCTCGATCTTCCTCGTGGCGTTCGATATCTTCTTGGTGCTCACGCCGATCGGAATCACCCAGCAGGTGATGCAGCAAGCGCCGGGCGTGTTGCCCGCCGTCGCCTACAACGTTCCGAGGGTCACTTCTGAAGCGACGGGCGGCCCGGCACAGGCGTTTGGTTACGTCGGTCCCGCCGACTTCCTCTTCATGGGGATGTTCTTCGTGGCGCTCCACCGATTCAAGCTGCGTGCGCGCGACACGGCGATCTGGTTGATTCCCGCGGTGCTGATCTATCTGTTGCTCATCCTCGTGTTGCCCGCGGTTCCGTTGCTGGTGCCGATCGGGCTGACCGTGTTGATGGTCAACTGGCGCGAGTTCCAGATGACCAAGGAGGAGAAGTTATCGACCGCGGTGGTCGCGCTGGTTCTGGTGGCGGTTATTGCGTTTGGGGCAACGCGGCCAAAGCCGCCCGCTGGGCCTTTGAAGCCGGGGGACGTCCGAGTTGTTCCAGAATCGGAAGACTCGCTTGGGCCAACCGAAGCGGTTCCAGTCCCGTCGCAAACCCCGAGCGCTCCAGGAAGTACACCAAATCCTCCGTAGCGAGGTTGCCGCCTGCGCCGGGAGCATACGGGCAACCGCCGAGCCCGCCCGCGCTGCTGTCAAAGGAGCGCACTCCCTGCTCGAGCGCTTGGGCGACATTGGCGATGGCGGTGCCGCGGGTGTCGTGGAAGTGGTAGTTCAGCTTGTCGAGCGGCACCGCCGACGCGAGCAACGGAGTGAGCCGCTTGACTTCGACTGGAGCCGCAACCCCGATCGTGTCGCCGATCGAGATCTCGTCGCATCCGATCTTCAGCAGTTCTGATGCTACGCTGACGGTGGCTTCGGGATCGACTCGGCCGGCAAAGGGGCACTCGAACGCCGTGCTCACGTATCCGCGCAACCAGCCGTCGGGCACCTGCGCCCGGAACGCGGCCGCGACTTCAGCGAACACTTCGAGCGACTGCGCGACGGTCATGTTGATGTTCTTCTGAGTGAACGCATCGCTGGCGGCGGTGAACAGGGCGATTCGCTTGACGCCCAACGAAACCGCCCGTTCGAGGCCCTTGGCATTGGGCACGAGCGCCGAGTACAGTCCGCCGGCGGGAAGTTGAGGCCATAGGGTTTCGGCGTCTCCTAACTGAGGGACCCACTTGGGTGAGACCAAGCTCGTCGCCTCGATCTCGACCAGTCCAGCATCGCGGAGCCGCTGGATAAACGCGAGCTTCTCCTCGGGGGGAATCGGGGTCGGCTCGTTCTGGAGGCCGTCGCGCGGCCCGACTTCGACAATCCGAATCATCGCTTCGACTTCTTCAGCATGTAAGTGAGCGTGAGGGGTTGGGGCTTCTCGAACTTGACGACCAGCCGGGGAGAGCCTTCCGGGTCCTCGAGCAATGCGGTCATGCCCCACTCCTTCTCGGCGTTGGCGACGCGGTCCACCAGTTCAGGGTTCTCCGACTTGAAGTTCGCCGCGGCGTCGTAGGTGTTCGCCGGCCAAGCCATCGTATCGAACCGATGCTTCTGGTAGGCGTTGGTCAGCACCATGCTGAGATTGCGCTGATCGCGTTCGACCACGGGAATTCCGAGCAGCCAAATCACCAACACCATGCCGATGAGGGCCAGCACCCCGATGCCTCCATAGAAGAAGATCACGATGCGCTTGCCGCTGATCGTGCTCACGCTTCCTCCGCCTTTACTACGGCGAGCAGAGCACCCTCGGCGACTTGCTCGCCCTTGCTGGTCTTAACCTCGGTGAGCACGCCATCGAACGGCGCGAGGAATGGCTGTTGGGTCTTCATGGCTTCGAGCACGAGAATCTTGTCGCCCTTGCTCACTTGGGTGCCGGGCGCGAGCAGAACGTCGACGATGAGGCCGGGCATCGGTGCACGAAGTTCGCCGCTTCCTCCGGCGCCCGCCCCGCGGGGACGGGTGGCTTTCTCGACCAGGTAGGTGTGGCCGCGGTAGCTGACATGCACGGTGTCGCCGACCCGCACTGCGGCGGCCGAATGGGCACCGTCGGCGGTCTTGACAATCAGCCGGTCGGGTGTTTGGATGACTTGAGCGTCACACGCCTCAAACTCGACCGCCTCGCCATTGACAAATCGCTTCACGCTGCCTTCTCCATCCGATAGCTACGCGCGGCTTCAATGAACGCCTCAAGCAACTGAACGGTGTTCGGATCCTCGGGCGTCCGTTCGGGATGCCATTGCACGCCGATCATCCACGGCCGGGTGGTGGACTCGACGCCTTCGATAGTCCCGTCTTCGTTGTAGGCGGTCACCTTCAGTTCGTTGCCCACCTGATCGATCGCTTGGTGGTGCCAACTCTGGCCGGTCGCCGAAGAACCGAGAAGTTGTCCGGTTTGGGTGCCAGGTTCGATGCGGTACCGCTGGAGCGTTCCGCCTCGGTCGTGCTCATGCCCTACGCGATCCGGCAGGTGCTGGATGAGCGTGCCGTCGTGCATGACGTTGAGGAACTGGCAGCCGTAACAGATGCCGAGGACGGGCAGATCGGATCGGATGAACTCGAACAGTCGACGCTCGAAATCGAATCGCGCTTCCGAGACTAAGTCCGCCTTTGGGTGGAGTTCTTGGCCGTAGTAGCGAGGCGGAATGTCGTCGCCGCCGGGGATGAGGAGGCCGTCGAGGATCGATGCCACGGTTGCGGGATCGGCGGACGGTGGCAACAAGATGGGTACGCCGCCAAACTCGGCGATGACCTCGGCGTAGTTCCAGTTCAGCGTCAGCTTGCCGCCCGTCCGAGCGTCGCTTGGTTCGGGCTTGCCGTCAACCGTGATGCCGATGATGGGTTTCATTCGACGGTGATGAGTTCGTTGATCGTCTCCACGAACTGCCTGATCCGATTTTGGAACTGGGCAGCCCCAACGCCGTTGATGATGCGGTGGTCAAACGTGATACCCAAGTTGGCGCAGCGCTGGAACTTGGGTTGATCGGTCGGTGCAGGATCGACGCCCCAATACGGCTCACCCAAGAACACCGTGGCCACGGCTGGCGGCACAACCACCGCAACCGCGTCGCGGATGCCATGGGCTTGCATATTGGTAAGAGACACCGAAACCCCTTCGTGGGCTTGATCGGTGCCGTTCCGTGCGAGCTCGATGCGTTCCCGCAGCTTGTTTGCGAACTCGGTCCAACCCAGTTGGCAAGCCCCATCGACCACGGCAATCACGAGCTCATCGCCAGGCAACGCGACGGCGACGCCGAGGTTGACCTGATCATAAGTACGGATCGTATCGTCGCCCTTGAGGCTGCTACGGAAAGCGGGGAACTCCTTAAGCGCCTGAACGGCCGCGTAGGCGAACATCGTAAAGCTCGACGGCTGGAAATCGCCACCGCGAGTCTTGTACGCACCGCGCATGTTCTCGATCGGCTCCCAGTTCATCGCGACGGTCATCGAACCGGGTACGACCAGTTGGCTGCCGCGGACCAAACGCGACGCCAAGAGCCGCTGCTTCTGGTTCATGGCGGTCTCTTGGTAGGGTCCTCCCGCCGACGGCGCCTTGACCGCGGTGGCGGCGGCTGGCTTACCCCCCGTCACGAAGGCGTCGATGTCGCTAGGCATGATCTTGCCGACGCGCGCGGCGAGGACGGCCAACTCGTCGGTGCTTAATCCGCGTTCCGCGGCGTAGGCGCGCGATCGCGGAGGCAGGACCTCGTTCCGCAGCGGGCCGGAGGAGACTGCAGAGGCGGCGCTGGCTACAGGTGCGGCCTGTGCCGCAGAAACGGTCGAGGGAGCGTGGCCGTGTACGGGTTCGACGGAGGGGACGGCACCGACGACGCGCATCCGCATGACTTCCGCGCCGATGGGCAGGACGGTATCGACTTCGGCCAGCCACTCGACGAGCGTGCCCTCATAGGGAGATTCGACGTCCATGACCGCCTTGTCGGTCTCCATCTGGTAGATGGGTTCGTCGCGCTTGATCCACTCGCCGGGTTGCTTGAGCACAGCGACCAACCGGGCCTCCTGAAGGCCCTCGCCAATCTGGGGAATGCGCACGCCGATCACGTCATCTGCCGGGGTCGCGGCCGCAGAGGCGGAGGGAACGGGAGCGTGATGCGCGGGAGCGCCATCTTGTTCGACCCCTGCTCCGACGTCCATCTTTGCGACTTCGGCGCCGATCGCGAGGATGGTGTCCACTGGCGCGAGCCACTCGGTGAGGATGCCCTCGTAGGGAGATTCGACATCCATGACCGCTTTATCGGTCTCCATCTGATAGATAGGCTCGTCACGCTTGACGAATTCACCGGGCTGCTTGAGAACGGCGACGAGCCGCGCCTCCTGCAGACCCTCACCGATTTGCGGGATGCGTACGGAAACGATGGGCATGGATCTTCCTCGAACCGCCGGAAAGGTTACCTTGGCGGGCCCTCTCTGAACTGCCGAGTACAATGCATCTGAATCGTCTTGGCCCGCTCGGCCGACTTTCCCTTGTAACTCATGACACACCGCCATTGGAGACCGGATGCGCGCTTGGCTTGAAATCGACCTTGGCGCCATCGCGCACAATACGCGCTTGGTCCGGGCCCACGTCGGTCCCCACACCCGAGTGTGTGCGGTGGTCAAGGCGGATGCGTACGGCCACGGCATCGAGCCGGTTGCCCAAGTGCTGGACCGAGAGGGGATCGACCACTTCGCCGTCATTTCGCTCGATGAGGCCATCCGCGTTCGGTCGGTGAGCGGTCTGGACGTGCTGATCATGGGCTACCTCGATGACCAGGAGATTGAGGAGGCCGTCCGCCAAGGCTTTGTTCTCAGCTTGTTCGATCGGGAGCTCGTCGATGTGTATGTTGCTGCGAGCCAAAAGGTGGGTAAGCGTGCGCGGTGCCAACTGAAAGCCGAAACCGGTCTCAATCGGTTAGGGATTTTCGCTGATCAAGCGATCGAGATCCTCGCCAACTTGAACCGATTCCCCGAGCTCAGCGTCGAATCGATCTACACGCATCTGGCGATGTCCGGTGATCGGGATGAAGATATCCGGCAGATGGGGGCGTTCCAACCGGTGATCGAGGCAGCCCAAGCGATGGGTTTGCGGCTGCCGCTTCATATGGCCAACAGTCACGCGCTGCGGGTCTATCCCGAAGGATTTCTGGATTGGGTGCGGCTGGGGCTTGCCCTTTACGGGGTTGATACCGTGGTCGAAGGCCTTCGGCCGTCGCTCCAGGCCAAGACCGTCGTCATCCAAGAGAAGCCATTGAAGAAAGGCGAAGCCACGAGTTACAACAAGCTGTTCCGCGCGCCGCACGATATGGAGATCGCGGTGATCGCCATGGGCTACGCGGAGGGCCTGAGCCAGGGATTGACTGGAAAAGCACACGTGCTTGTGCACGGCGTGCGTCGCCCGATCATCGGTCAGATCTGCATGAACCTGTGCGTCATCGATGCCACCGACCTGCCTGTGAAGCGGGGTGATGAAGTCGTGATCATCGGCCGGCAAGGCAATGAGGAGATCCGGGTCGCCGACATGGCGCTCGCCGCGGGTATCCGCCACCATGAGATCGTGATCCGCATGGGTCGCGGCCTTCCGCACGTGTACCACGGCGGCGAATGGACCGCCCCGCTTCCGACTTCGTCTACAATTGGGGCGGAGTGATGGCAGAGCGGTTTAATGCGGCAGTCTTGAAAACTGTTGACCGATGAGGTCCGGGGGTTCGAATCCCTCTCACTCCGCCAGCTAACTAGCCCGACTGACGGCCTTCGATGGCCGCCAAGAGGACGGCCGCACCGAGCCCCAAACGCCGGTCGAGCAAACCGCTTGTGTCCATTCGGAAGTCGATGTCCAGGTTGTAGAGAAACGGGTTGAACCGCTGATGGAAATCGGCGATCTTCTGTCCGCTCGTGGCGACGACGTCGTAGCTTTGGGGGATCAAGTTGACCAGCAGCCGCCGGATCATCGCCAGCGTCATGTTGTCTTCGGTGACCTTGCCGATCGGGATATCGTGCGCGTCGAGAATTTCCCAGCTGTCGCGCAGGAGGGAACTCCAACCTTTGCGGCGCAACGCGCCGACTTTGACGCCCGAGAGCGCGTCAGTCACATCGTAGGCGGCCGAGAAGTCGATGATTTGCCGGGCTTGGATCGTGAGGATCTCTCGCGACTTTGATTCGTCGGTGTAGACGCGAATGTCCTCCCGGAGCCGAAACGCCTTCTGGTGGACAAAGAGGACAAGGTTGCCCCCCGGGTCGTAAACCCGGAGATTTGAGCCCATCAGCTTGAAGAACTGGCGCTTGAGCAAGTAGTGCGAGTGGGCGAATGCGTGAGCGGCGGCGGGCGGTGGCGTGATCATGCGGGGATTTTAGCCCCGAAACTCGCCCGCGTAGACACGAAATGCCTCGCCCGTGACACTGATCTCTCCATCCCAGGCATCGAACGACACTCGAACTGTGCCTCCGGGGTTGTCGACGCGGATCGTGCGGGGACCCGCGCGGCCGTCTCGGCGCGCCTCGACCACCGCCGCTGCCGAGCTTCCTGTCCCGCAGCCGAGCGTTTCACCGACGCCGCGCTCCCAGATCCGGATTTGAAGATGGTCCGAGACAATGCGCTTGACCCAAATGACACTCGTGCGGATGGGGAAGATGGGGTGGTGCTCGAGTGCCGCGCCGACCTTGGCGACGGTCTCGTCGTCCGGGAGCTCGGGCACGAATATCACCGTGTGGGTCGATCCCGTGGAGATGAGCGAGGCTGGCCCTGCCCAGCCCGCGGCCTCGATCTCTCGATCGAACCACTCGTCGCTAGCTTGCGCTTCGGTGCCCCAAGGTACATCGGTAGCGCGAAAGGTCGCCTTGCCCAGCACGGTGGAAGCGCGGTTGCCCTCGACCCTGCACCTCACGTCCCGTCCGTAGTGCTCGATGGTGAACTCTCGCTCCGCGTCCACCCAGCCCTGCTCGGCGGCGTAGACGGCGGCGCACCGCAGTCCATTCCCGCAGAAATCCTCCGAGCCGTCGGGGTTGAACATCCGCATCTCGAACCGGTGCCGATCGACCGGGCGCAGCACCAGCAGGCCGTCGCTGCCGATGCTGGTGTGGCGCACACACATCCGTATCGCCAGCGAACTCAGATCGACCTCGCCCGGATGCTCAATTAGGACGAAGTCGTTGCCGATGGACTGAACTTTGACGAAGGGAATCAACGCAGCGGCTCCAGGTAGCACTCAGCGGTCGAAAGCGTCTCGCGGAACCAGCCTCCATCCGGGCATAGCAGTGGGAACCACCACGCCCCGGGTCGGAGGCTGGCATTGGCGAGTCCTTTCGAGGCGATGATCGCGTCGCGAATCAGTCGCAGGCGTTTGAGTTCGGCTTCGCGCTCGATGCCACGACGGCGATCGTGAGCGCGGATGATGTCGGGATCTCGAGCAAGCTCGCGTTGCTCATGCAGCAAGTGACGGATACGCTGTTCGGTCTCGGCGATCTCGTGGATGGCAAGCTCGACCGACTCGGTAAGGTCGGTTCGCTCGGCCCAATCGGCTTCAACGGAGCTCTTCTCGAAGATTGCTGCTCGCCAGTGCTCGCCCTTGGCAATCTCGGCCGCCACGCGGGCTTGGCGCCGCGCGCGGAGTTGTTCGTACAACGCGTGCCGCTCTCGCTTGAGCGTATCGATTCGGGTTTCGAGGTCCTGCAGCTTGGCGTGGAGTGACGTGTACTCCTTGGCAAGACAAATCCATGATGCCCCCACGCGGTCGGCGAGGAATCGAATGAGATCGAGCGGGCGACGGAGGTTCTTGACCTCGTCGAGAACGCGATTCTGCTCATCTGCCACTTCTCGCCATCGAGCGGCAAAGCTGGGCGCACAAAGTTCTTCAGTGCCGAATGGTCGCTGGAGCGGCTCGGGGAGTTTGAGCCAACTGTGACACTCCTTCAGCGCGTCCCAGGCGTGATAGCGGAGCCGCAGAATCGGGTGGGCGGGACAGGGGATGCCCTGGGCTTCTAGTTGCTCGTGGAGCTTGCGCGAGTACCGCACATAGCTGCTTGCGCCCTCGTGGAAGACGAAGACGAACTCCCGGGCAAGCATGCCGATGAGGGTGACCGCCTTGCCGATGAGCGTACAGTCCGGGCCGAACTTGCGCTCGACCGCCTCGGCGAGTTCCTGCACGGTGGTCACCGGCCGCTTGAGGCTGATGAACTGGGGCTGGCTCGTCATGATGATGATCGCTCGCGGCGCAACTCGGATGGTGCCGCGTCCTACGCCGGGGATGACGAGGTCGAACGGAATCGCTCCCGACATGAACCGGTCCAGCCCGTAGATTTCCGACTGACGGATCGCTTCGTTATACGCCTCACGTGCGGTGCCCGAGGTTAGGGGATCGAGAAACGCGCCCACGATCTCGAACCGAGGGAGGTGCGCAGTATCACGGTTGAATCTCAGGAGTTCGGTGGTCTGGGTAGATTCGACCTCGACGGGTTGGCCCGAGACGAAGCGGTAGACCTCGGGGAGCAGTCGCCGGTAGAAGTCGGAAAGAGACCCGCCGTGGGCGTACGCCGATTCGACGGCGTGCAGAAGGTGCTCCGCGCGTTCGTGGCCGATGAGTCGTTCCGGTTCGGCCAACGTCTGGAGGGTGCGATCGATCGCCCATTTGAGGGTTGAAAGCAGTTCTGGGTAGACGTCCTCAATTGGAATCTGGGCGGTGATCGGGGCTTCGTCTGACGTGGCGACGACGCCGCGCCAGCCCCAAGCCTCGGTGGCCTCGTCGAGGATGGTGGGACGTACGGCCGTGAGCTTCTTCAGCCGCACGCCGTGGGCGAGAAGTTGCTCCCGGGTGATGACCGTCTCCGAACCGAACAGCGCCGAGAACTCGGCCGCGGCACTCCATAGTCCCTTGGTGTAGGTGTCGTTGTGAGGAACCGACTCGAAGGGCCGGTTCGACTTACGCCCGCCGGGGAGTTTTGCGAAGTAGTCGGTATCGTGGATTCCGGCAACCAAGGGCCGCCGAGCAACTGCGGCAACGCCAGCTTTCATCGGCTCGTCCCAAAACACGGTCTGGCCAAGCGCAAGAAGTGGCGCATTGGGCGCGACTCGATCAAGCTCGGCGAGCGCCTCCTCCAGGGTTTGCGTCAGCGTATCCACGTCGGGTTCCTATTCTACGCTTCGACGAACCGGATCGCTCGTCAAAACCGTATCATGAAGGCCAAATGCACTATAGTTTTTCGCTCGATGGAGTCACCGCACAGGATCTGGAGGGTTTCTGCGTCGGATGGGCGCACCCGCTTTCCGGCGCTAAGCTCCTCAGCGTCTTGAAGGGAAGCTACCGAGTGATCTTGGCGCGACAAGAGGAGGATGGGCCGATCGTCGGATTCATCCAGGCCATCTCGGATGGGGTCTTGAGTGCCTACCTTCCGTTGCTCGAGGTGCGTCCCGATTTTCAGGGCCGCGGGATTGGCTCGGAGTTGGTTCGACGGATGCTTAAAGAACTCGACGGGCTCTACATGGTCGATCTGTGCTGCGATGAAGCCTTGGTTCCATTCTACGAACGAATGGACATGGTTACGGTGCGCGGGATGGTGCGTAGGAACTACCGTGCACTCCACCACGGGTAACGTCTCTCTATGAGCTTCATTCTTGCCCTTCCGCTGCTGCTTGGCCAGACCAGCGATATGAAGCCATGGCAGGCCCGCTATGATGCCTTGGTCGCGGCGATGAAGGCGCTGGACTCTAAGAAGGCGACCGGTTTTATGCACGCCCAGTACACGGAGGTTGCGGACGGGGTAGTCCTCAATCGGGCCGAAGTTGTCCGCCGGATGCCGGAGCGGCTCAAACTCGTCGGCCAGTACGGTCAGAAGCCCAAGGTGCTCAAGGTCAACGTCATCGGCAATACCGCCACGGTTTCGGTCGAGATGAACTTCAAGGCGGTCATGACGGAGAACAAGAAAAAAGTGACCTACACCTCGATGAGCCGACTCAGCGATACGTGGCTCAAAGTCAACAACGAGTTCAAGCTGTATCGCTCGGTGGTCGAGACTTCGGTGACGAAGCGGGACGGAAAAGTGGTCACCGCCCCCAAGACTGGCGGCTGATCCGGCACAATTGAACTCATGCGGTTCCAGGCTCCCCGAGGTACGGAAGATGTGCTCCCCGATCGCGCCCATGTTTGGCAGTGGATCGAGCGGGAGTTCCGTGCGCTGACCCACGCCTACGGCTACCGCGAGATTCGCACGCCCGTGTTCGAAGACACCGAACTGTTCATTCGCTCGGCCGGTGAAACGAGCGACGTGGTAAGCAAGGAGATGTACGAGTTCAAGGACAAGGGCGACCGGTCTTTGACGCTCAAGCCGGAAAGCACGGCTCCCGCGATGCGCGCCTTAGTCGAGCACAACTTGTGTCCGCAGGGCACGGTGACCCGCCTGTGCTACGTGAGCAGTGCCCACTATCGGTATGACCGCCCGCAAAAGGGCCGTCTCCGCGAACACCACCAGTGCGGGATCGAACTCGTCGGCAGTCCATCGCCCGCTGCTGATGCCGAGGTGATCGAGGTCGCGGTGCGGTTTCTGCAACGGCTCGGTTTGATGGACGTTACGGTGCGGCTGAACTCGATTGGGCGCGACGAATGTCGCCAGCGCTACCGCGAGGTGTTGTTGGAACACGCGAAGCCGTATCTTGACCAGGCGGCTGAAGATGTACGCGAGAAGGCCCAGAAGAACCCGCTGCGGCTCCTTGACAGCAAGGATCCGGCCGCGCAAGAGTTGATGGCGACAGCGCCCTCGATCCTGGATTATCTGGAGGATGACTCTCTCGCCCGCTTCACCGAACTCCAGGCTCTGCTTTCCGCGGCGGAGATTCCGTATGTCGTTGCCCCCGAGATCGTCCGCGGACTGGACTACTACACCGAGACCGTGTTTGAAGTTCTGAGTTCGAATCTCGGTGCTCAGTCCGCGATGTGCGGCGGCGGGCGTTATGACAATCTGATCAAGGAACTCGGCGGGTCGGCCTTGCCGTCGGTCGGGTTCGGCATGGGCGTCGAGCGGCTCATTCTCGTGCTGGAGTCCATCGGTGCGCTGCCGGCGGCTCCACGGCCGAAGGTCTTCATCGCCTACCACGGTGAGGAACTTCGGGCCGAGGCGTTCGCGATCGTTCGCCAGTTGCGGGCGGAGGGCATCGCGGTGGTGACCGATGTCGATGCGCGGTCGCTGAAATCCCAGCTGCGTCAAGCGGATAAGTCGGTTGCGGAGTTCGTGGCCGTTCTCGGAGAAGACGAAATCGCGAGCGGCACAGTGAGTCTCAAGCACATGGATTCGGGCGATCAACGCTCGGTCTTGCGCAACGAACTGGCGGGGGCTCTGGGATGAGAGCCTGGGCGGCGGCAGTGGCGGCGTTGGTTGCGGGACTTGCTTTGGCCCAGACGCCGGACGTTCGGATTCGGACCGACATCCGCGTGCACTATCGCTCGATCCGCGGAGCCGATTCGGCCCTTCGATGGTACGACACGCTGGGCCGACCGAGCTTGGTCGAGGTCGAGTTCGAGCTTGAGCCGGGGTTCAAAGCGCATGTCGCGGAACGATTCCAGAAGATTCGCGGCGACGCCGACGAGGAGCAGCTTTACGAATATTACGTCGAGGATCCGGGCATCTGGCGAGTCGGCAAGCAGATGATGCCCTTTGGGCGTAATGAGCTTCTGCGTGACATGGGGCGCGGAGCGCGCGGAGATACCAACCTGCTTTTCGATCGCCTTCCGCTGGTCATGGCGGTCGCGGATAATGGTCCCGGGCGACTCCGCGGAGTGTTCGTTCGCGTTGGGTCGCGGCTGGGTTTCAGCGGTGCGGTCGGGAGCGGAATTGGAGCGCAGAGCAACTCGTTGACGCTGGTTCGGCGGCCCGAGCAGGGCCCGGGCAAGGGGCGCGGTCATCGGGTCGCCGTCGGGGTGGATTACTCGCAGCGAATTGGCGACACGACGATTCGCGCCGAGATCGTCGGCCTGCGCCGCGGTGAGACCCCGTCCGATATCGACACCGAAGTCAGTGATGTCTCGCTGGTTTATGAGTTGCCTAAGGACTGGGCGGTGACGGTCGGTTGGAGCCGAGAGTGGCGGGCGGCGTACAGCCTGTTCCGGGCTGAGGGCAAGGTGGAGATTCATCGCAACGTGTACCTTGAGCCCATCGTTAGGTTTCGAGACGGGACGCTCTTTGATGCGGGCATTTCCCTGCGGGTGAGACTGTGATGGGCGGACCGGTGTTTGCTCTTGGTCCGCTTGTGGTTGTGGCTTTGCTAGTCGTCATCGGCATCGCTGGTCTGGTGTGGAGCATGGCGCGCAACCGAAGCCGGTACGACACCCCCGGCGAAACCGTCAATCCTGCAGACCAGGTGCATCTGAGACCCCTGATCCGCGCCCGCGAACGGCTCGATGACTTGCTTGCCAAGCATGGCAACGATCCGAACATCAAGGTCATCGGTTCGGAGGCGCGCAAAGAGGTCGATGAGCTGATTAAGCACACTGAGGACATGTTGCGTTCGGAGCTCTCCGGACATCGAAGCGATCTGAAGTCGCAGCTTGCCGAAGTTCGCGGCGAAGTCGAGAGCTTGGTGTCCGACCTTGAACAGTCGGCGGTCGAGACTCAGGTCGATGATGCCTCGACGACGTTGCGGGAGTCGCTGTCTCGGATACAATCCTTATCGGCGAGTCTCGATGAAGCCGAGCAGCTAACCGACCGAAACCTATGAGCACTACCCGCCGAGCCTACGACATCCTCCGCGGCTACATCGGCCGAGAGTGGGAGCGCATTCAATCCATTGAGGAGAGTTCGGCGCGCACCGAGTTGAACGAATCGTTGAAGACGCCCGTTCCAACGAACACGCGCTCCGCAGACCCAGTTCCGACCACGGCTTCACCCAAGGACCAGGAAGCTTATGCACGTCGCCTGCTCGGCGTAACGACGTCGGCGACATTTGACGAGATACGGAAGCAATTCGAGCGGCTCAATCGCCGAAGCGATCCCGCGAACTTTCCCGCCGGTTCGGCCGAGGCTGATCAAGCGGCTGGGATTCAGAAGCGTGTGCATTGGGCTTATGGCTACCTGACGGAGCATATGGATACGACCGAGAAACGCTTCCGGTCCTTAGAGATCTAGTTCAACTCGCTCGGGTTGGCACGGGTTGCGCGGGTTGGCTCGGGTGGTTCACATCTACACATTTCGATATGTCGCGGTACACTCCGTGGGATGGCGACCGAACAGCCGAAGCTCTCATTCCTCGACCGATTCCTGACGCTGTGGATCTTTCTGGCGATGGGACTCGGGGTCGCGATCGGCTACCTCATGCCGTCGGCAGCCCAGGCGATCGAGTCCATGTCCGTTGGCCAGACCAACATTCCGCTGGCGATCGGACTCATTCTCATGATGTATCCGCCGCTGGCGAAGGTCAGGTACGAGCGGATGCGCGAGGTTTTTCGCGACCGTCGGGTGCTCTCGCTGTCGCTGATTCAAAACTGGCTCGTTGGGCCTGTCCTCATGTTCGTCTTGGCCCTCCTGTTTCTGCACGACAAGCCGGACTACATGGTCGGTTTGATCCTTGTGGGACTCGCGCGCTGTATCGCGATGGTGCTGGTTTGGAACCACCTTGCGAGAGGCGACACCGAATACGCCGCCGGATTGGTAGCCCTCAACAGCCTCTTCCAGGTGCTTACCTACGGCGCTTTAGCTTGGCTTTTTGTGGGAGTTCTGCCGCCATTGTTTGGTGTGCAGGGAGCCAGCGTCGACGTGACGTTTGCCGAACTCGCAACCAGTGCCTTGATCTACCTCGGTATCCCGTTTGGGGCCGGATACTTGACCCGAGCGATCGCCCTCAAGACGAAGGGCGAGGAATGGTTCCGCACCCGTTTTCTGCCCCGCATCGCTCCGATCACGTTGATCGCCCTGTTGGCGACGATCGTGCTGATGTTCAGCCTGAAGGGAGAAGAGGTCATCGCGTTGCCGATGGACGTGGTTCGGGTGGCGATTCCGCTGACGGCGTACTTCGCGATCATGTTCTTCATCAGCCTGTTTATGGCGCGGAGGGCTGGCGCGAACTACGAGCAGTCGGCGACGCTTGCGTTTACGGCAAGTGGAAACAACTTCGAACTAGCGATCGCGGTGGCGGTGTCGGTTTTTGGGCTTGGTTCGGGACAAGCTTTTGCGGCGGTGATCGGACCGCTCGTGGAGGTTCCGGTGCTCATCCTGCTCGTCGGGGTGTCGCTACGGCTCGGGCGCAAGTACTGGCCCGGTCAAGTCGCGTCTACTTAACGGGCGCTTAACTTGGAGCGGACATCCTGACGGATTGAGGGGAGCACAAACAAACGGGCCGGCCCGATGTGGGCCGGCCGTCGTTGTTTAGAGGATTGGACCGGTTAAGCCGGGGCTTCGTCCATTTCGCCTTTGGCGAGGACTTGCGAGTAAAGCAGAGCGGCAAGCGCGCCGCCGATAAGCGGGCCGACGAAGAAGACGAGCGGCTCCTCGATGGCTCCGTTGATGAGCGACGGGCCGAGCCATCGCGCTGGGTTCATGCTTCCGCCAGTCACTGGACCGAACGCTAAGACCATCGTGGTCAAGGTGAGGCCGATGAACCACGCGCCGACCTTGGATGCGCGTCGATCGACAGCGGTGCCGAAAACAACGAGGGTCAAGAAGAAGGTGCCAACTGCTTCGAGGAAGAGCCCTTGGGTGGGCTGAGCCAGGATGTAGAGGGCGGGAGCTGCGGCGTTGCTCGAACTGAACGCGTCCTCCGGCATGGCAAAGCTGACCGCATAGGTGCCCGCTATCGCTCCGGCAAACTGGGCAATCCAATAGCCGATCATCGAGACGAATCCCATCTTCTTGGTGAGCGCCATGCCCAAAGAGACGGCCGGGTTGAAGTGGCCCCCGCTGACATGCCCGAGTGCCGAGCCGCACACGGCGATGGCTAGACCTTGCGCTAGGGCAACGATGAGCAACGTTACGGTGCCGGCTCGCTCACCGGTAACGGGCGTCAACTGGCACGACACCGCCGCGCCGACAAGCGCAAACAAGAGACAGAAGGTGCCGACAAACTCGGCAATCAGTGCTTTCAGCTTCAAGGAAACCTCCGATTACCCCTAGAGACGGAGCAAAGGGCTGATTAGGGTTCCAGCAATGCGCGAAGTTCTAAAGCGTGATCTCGCGATACCAGCGCGACCAGCATGTCGTCGATCTCCAGTTCGGTGTCGCCATGGACCAGCAGACCCTGCTCACCTCGGAGGATGTACACGATATTGGTGTGGGGCGGCAAGACCAAATCTCGCACGCGCTTGTGCAAGACCGGCGAACGAGGGCCGAGCACGACTTCGACCACTTCCAGGTTGCCTTTGGCAAGGGCACCCACGGGGAGCATCACGTCGGGACGGATCTGCTGTTCGAGCAAGGCGTGAATGATGCCGGTGGCGCTGACCGTGTCGTCGATGCCGATCTGCTCGAAGACCGTCTCGTGCGAAGGGTCGTTCACTCGAGCGAGCACGCGATCGCAGTGCCAGACGACCTTGGCCATTTGGCAGACGACGAGGTTGTCCTCATCTTCACCCGTTACGGCGACGACGACATCGGCTCGGCCGAACCCCGCGTCTTTTTGGGTCAGCATCTCGCAACCGTCGCCGACCATGACATTCTCTGAACCGATGATGCTGGCCAGCCGCTGCGCATGGCGAGGGTCACGCTCGAGAAGCAACACCTCGTGCCCGCCGCTCAGCAGGCGCTTGGCCAGGTAGAGCCCAACGTTGCCGCCACCAATCAGGATCATGTACATGGCTTAAATCTCCAACTCGGTGACCAGGTTGTTGTACTGATCGACGGTCTGGTAGGGGGCATCGATCATCCAGTCGCGCATCATGCCGGCGGTCAGGGAACTCGGGTTGATGCAGTGGTACCCCATGTCCCGGTAGGCCGCGGCGCGCAAGGGGTCGGCCACCTTGACGCAAACTTTCTCGACACCGTACTTCAGCTTGACGATCTGCGCGGCCATCAGGTTGGTATTGTCTCCGCGCGTCAGGGCGAAGAAGTAGTCCGCCTGCGAGACGTTGGCCTGAAGGAGAACATCGTCATCAAGGCCGCTCCCCATGACAATCCGGCACGTGTGGTCGTTGCCCAGCCGGCGCAGGGACGCCGGGTTCTGCTCGATGATGGTGACCTCATGGCCCATGGAGGTGAGTTGGAGGGCCAAGGTCGCCCCGGTCCGGCCACACCCGAAAATGACGACATTCATACCGCAGGGCTAGGATACCGCCTAGTCGTTGACATAGTAATAGACCGGCTCGTTGTTGACCAACTGCGCGAGACGGTTGCCTAACTCTCGATCCGTGACGAGAGCAATCGGCGCGGACACGATGGCTAGAACGACACCAACTACGACGAGGGCACGTCCAAGTCGATCTGCCGATCTTGTGACGATTTGGAGCGTCGAGAAGCGATGGACCCATGCAAAAGCGGGCGACATTCCGACGAAGATCGCAAGCAGGATGACGGCGACTGAGATTGCCTCTTGCGGGTTGCTCAGCAACTCGGTGATCCAGGGGATCGAGTTGAGAGACTCATAGCCAGGAGTGGTGCCAAGGAGCACGCTGACCGCAAGCGCGAGCACAAGCCCGAGGCCAACCACGCCGAGCGAGAAGCTATGGAGATAGCCGGCATTGACGGTGGCACGGCTGCGAATGTGCTCGGGTGACGCAAGCAGACTGATGATCGATGCGGCCAGGAGCGCCGTCGGTAGCCACGAAGCGGTCAGCGTCCAAACGGGTACTGCGGCGACGATCGCCGCTAGAGCAACCGACCCGACCCGCGGTTTCGCCGTCAGATCGTGTCGGTTCAGCAGGCCGCCAAAGAGGCGCAGGGCGACGCCGAGCAAGGCGATGGCGATGGAAATCGTGCCGGAGGAGTTGGCGACGAGGACCGAGAAACCAACGAGCCGGGCACCGGTTTCCGCTTCTTGACCGGTAGGGAAGCCAAACCAGCCGTCGTTTTCTCGAAACGCCCGATCGACTTCTTCGGCCCGTACATCCCATTTCTGACTTAGTAGCGCATGGTAGAGGTCCGAGCGCGCGATCAGCAACTTCCTCGGGCTCGTGATGGACAAGAGATCAGGAGGATAGGAACTCAGCTCGACGATCGCAAGGGCAACTTCGCCGACGCGGATCGACCTCGCTCCCTCCCGCATCAGCCGCCCATTGACAACCGTCGCGTGTCTCAGTTCCAAGTCACGGGCCCGGTCGAGGTTGGTTGCGCGAACGAGGTCGCGGGCAAACCACTCGATGACGCGGCTGGTATTCGTCGTTCGTGCGTCGTAAGCAGGGATGTAAACCCACGAAGCGCGGCCATGGGCTTGTTGCAGTTTCTGGGCGTACTTCTCGAGGCGGCGCGTCTGTCCGTCGTCCCAGCGCGTCCGTCGGGCGGCGGCGCGCCAGTGGGTCCAGCCGGTTGGCCGGTCTCCCCTTGCAAGACTAAAAACGGCCTCCATTTGCGGCCAAAAGGCGTTGTCAGGTTCGAGTTCCGAACCAGCCCGTGCGGTTCGGATGAAGGATTGCCATTCCTTCACCGTCGTCGTTCGACGAGCGAGAATGCGCAGTGCTCCCGCCTCCATCCACAGACTGGCGTCGTCGATCGACCTCGGCTGCGGCAACCGGCCGATGTTAGCCAACAGTTCTGGGCCCTGCTGGGTTACGAGGGATGGACCCCAGTTGAAGAGACCGGAGTAAAGCCGGTTTCGCGAGGCGGGGTGTAGGAGCAACGTGGCCAGTGCGCCCAAGGCGGCGCCGATCGCGACCCGGCCGAAAACGTTCATGATCCGCTACGGCGTCAGCTTAGGTGTCTCGTCGAGTTCAGGGACAGCGGGGAAAGTCGAGGTTCGCCGCATCGCCTCGCCCATCTCGGTCCGTCGCTCGGGAAGCGAATCCGACCGGAGCGAGACTTGGAGCACGGCGAGGACGCCGATCATGGCGATCGTTGCTCCGACGGCCACGGGCGACCAGTAGCGGAAACCTTCGCGAACGGTCTGAGTCCTTGCGCGGCGAATGAGACGTCGGTCAAAGTTGTCGTCGCATTCGGGCTCGATGGCGATTTGGCGAAGCATGTTCAACGCCAGCGCTCCCTGCTCTTCAAACTGGCGGCAGGCTTCGCACACCTCGCGGTGGGCCTCCAGAAACTGCGACTCGGCACCGGTCAAGGTGCGATCGAGTCCTTCCGAAGAAAGGCTCTCAAAACGGCGGCACGCCCGTTCTCGAGACCGCAGCATCATAGTTCGCGCATCGCCTCCGACCAAAGCTTCCGGAACTTCTCCCGAGCGGTGTGAAGGCGTGAGCGAACGGTTCCGATCGGAACCTGCATCACTTCCGCCACTTCCTCATAGCTCAGCTGCTCCATTTCTCGTAAGACGAGTGTCGCGCGCAAATCAGCGGGAAGCTGCTCAAGAATTCTCGCGATTACGACGCGATTTTCGACGGCTCCACCCTCGTGATCTTGGACTGAATCAAACTCGCTGGGCTCGGCGCGCTTCAGACGAAGCCGATCCATGCAGAGGCGGACGCAAATTCGATACAGGTATCCCGAGAAGGCACGGTCATCCCGCAGGCGGTGGAGTTCGCGAAACGCCTTGAGGAACGCTTCTTGAGATACATCTTCCGCTTCATGCCGGTCTCGCAACAGGTTCGCTGCGGTTCGGATGAGGCGATTTCGGTGACGCTGGATGATGAGCGCGAGGGCCGTTTCATCTCCACGCCGACACCGGGCCACCCATGCGAGTTCATCGCCGGGCTCGAATCTCGTTGCGGTTGAGTATTGTGCGTCCACCATTTAGGTCCTTTGCCCCAGAGGTTCTATCTTATCAGATTCTTTTCAAAATGCCAACTCGGCGGCTTGCCGGGTTGCGGATAAGTGCGCATTTTCGTGCCTCCAGTGGGGCATTGCCCGTCTGAGATTGCGAGGATGCAGATGCCCGGTAGACTGAGATCATGACCGACCTTTGGGCCGCACTAACTGTTGCTGCTGCCTTCGGCGGTCAAGCCCCACCGGTCACGATCGAGCAAGTCGATGACGTGCTCACGGTTGAATGGCGGAGGAAGACCATCCGGCCTGCGGATGGCGCGGTCATCTTCTCCGGTGGAGTTACTGCGCGCTATGGCGTCACCGAACTCCGCACCGAGACCCTAACGCTTTACCAAAACGAGGCGCGTCGTGAGGGGATCGCGGAGGGACAGGTTCAGCTGATCGACCCCGACGGCACGGCACGCGCCGACCGCCTCACGTTCAACTGGGGTTCCCAAAGCGCGAGCGGTACCGGGGTGAAGATCATCGTCAGCGGCTTGTACCTTGATGCCGATACGGTCGAGATCAAACCGGGCGAGTGGATTCTGACCGGCGTTGCGGCGAGCCCGGATGCCGGGGCGAGGCCCAGTCTGGGCGTCCGCTCTCCGCGGGTTGTCTATCGGCCGGGAAAGACCGGCCGGGCCTATCGCGCCAGTTTCATGGTTTTCGGTAACCGGCTGATCACGCTGCCGTCCTATGACTTTGGCGGCAAGCGAGGTTCGGACGGACTTCGTCCTCCGTCGATTTCGGTAAGCGGTGGATTGGGGATCAATTGGCGGAGTTCGACGCTCATCGACGATCGGACCCGTTTGGGGGGAGGATTCAGGGCGAGACGGGGCGACTGGCCCGGGGTGCAGGCTGAACTGACGCGCTCACTCTTGCCGCGGAATGAACCCGGAACGCTACGCCCGCCGGTAAGCGACTTTGGCGAGCGGTTCTCATACGGCTACTTTGACTCACTGTTCGTGAGACGCCCAAGCATGGAGCGTGATGTGGTTGGCTCGCGTCGCAGCAGCGTCACGTTGGCAACGACCCACAACCAGGCCATGACCGCTCGGCTCAACGACCTCCTCTACTCCAAGCCCTACGAACTCATTCTGGAGGAAGGTCGCGGTGTTGGGGGATTCGGCTTGCTCGCGAATGTCCGTTACCAAAGCATCCGCGAGGAACGCGGAAAGCACGAGAATCGAGCGGTCTTAATGGGGGTGGCGCTGGCCCCCGTTGTGTCGCTCGGAGGCGGACTTGAAACTCACCTTCGATTCGATGCATCGACGTTTCTCGGTCGAGAAACATATGGTTGGACTCAACTGCAGGGTGGGCTTGTTTACCGGCCGTCTTCCCAGTTCCGGGTGGGTGCTTCATACGTGTGGGCGACCCAAGGCGGACGCCCGCTCATCGACAACGATCGACTCTTCTCGATGCGCGCTTTCCACGGTCGAATGGACATCGATTTCGGTTCGACACGCGTGAGTTTCTTGACAAAGTTCGACTTTGATCGGCGGAAGTGGTACGACAACGAGGTCGGCTTCAGCCAGGTTGCTGGCCCCATTGAGCCGTTCGTCGTTTTTCGCGAGTTCCCGAGGACCGTGAGTTTCGGCGTCCGGTTCCGTGCCGACGAGGTCTTTGATCGAATCCAGAGGCGGCTCTCCAGCCAACCCCCGAAGTCAAGGGACGATCGACCCTAACACAAGGAAGCCCGGCCCGCAGTACGGGCCAGGCTTCAACAGGTCACCCGGAAATCGAACTAGCTCGCCTTCTTCTCAGCGGCCGGCACGACGTCCTCAAAGGCCACAACTCGATCGAGTCGAATCTCCCCCTTGTCGGTGATCAGGCACGGTCCATACAGCGGTACGAACCCCACATTGAACACGTAAACCAAATCGCTCAGTTCTTCACCCTTCCTGCCCGTCCACGTGAGCCGAAGGGGCATCCCGATGTAGGTTTTTGCGTCTTGTATCGTCATCATCGTTTCTTCCCCTAACGTTGCCCAGCCGTTCTGGCTGCCACATCGTCTTTTCCAAGGACCAGGGGTAAGAAAGGCTGGTAATCCCCTCAGATGACGCGCTCCACCCTCGGAAACAGGTAGTTATAGGGACATGTCGAACCTCGCTGACCTTCTGCAGCAAGAGTGGGTGCTGGTAAACCGTCTGGGAGGCTACGCGATGGGGACGGCAGCGGGGATCTCCACCCGCCGCTACCACGGCCACTTGGTCGCCGCGGTGCATCCCCCAGCAGATCGGTGGATCTTGCTCGATTGCGTCGAGGCGACGATAGAAACGCCGGTGGGCAGCTTCGGAATCTCGTCCAATCAGTATCCCGGGGTGATCCATCCCGAAGGCCACCGCTGGATCGAGTCATTCAAGGTCCATGAGCAGTCGGTGGCTTGGGTTCTTGCCGGCCCGGCGTGGCGGGCTCGTAAAACGATCTCGATGTCGCTGGGCGCTAACCAATCGACCGTCACTTACACCAATGAGGGCGAAGGAGCTTTCGAACTTGCCTTGAGACCCCTGGTCTGTCACCGGCCCTACCACAGCAACTTCGGGGTGCGGCCGGATTACCCGGAACTCATCGAGTTAGATACCGAGTGGATTTCCGTTCGAGACCAGGGGGTAGGCGTTCGACTCGACCATGCGGGAGCGCGAAGGGAACTGATTCAAGGTTGGTATTACCGGTTCGAGCGGGCGCGTGAGACGGAGCGTGGCTTGCCGGACCGTGACGATCTCTTCTGCCCATGTGAGCTTCGGTACCGACTCGGGCCAGGCGAGTCGGCGGTGTTGGTTGCTTCTCTTGTGGGCGAAACCCCGGTCGGTGCAGAGCCCGAGATGGATGAAGATGCACTCCCCATCGAACGTGCGGCGCGCAAGTTCTGGATCGAGACGCCGTCGCGTACCTCGCTGCTTGCGGGCCTGCCTTGGTTTACGGATTGGGGCCGCGACACGATGATCGCGCTACCCGGATTGTGCTTGCGTATGGGGCGGCCCGAGATGGCCAGAGAGATCCTCCGCGACTATGCGTCACAGATGCGTCGAGGGCTCATTCCCAATCGGTTTGTCGAGAAATATGAAGAACCCGAATATAACACCGTTGATGCATCGCTCTGGTTCGGTTGTGCCGTTTATCGCGTGCTGAGTGATGAATGGGATGACGACTTTGCGACTAATATATTAGTATCCCTAAATGATTTGATCGGCTGGCATCGTAGGGGTACCGACTATGGCATCCGCATGGATTCGGATGCGCTGCTGACCCAAGGTGAAGCGGGCGTGCAACTGACATGGATGGACGCCAAGATCGGGGACTGGGTCGTCACGCCGCGACATGGGAAGCCGGTCGAAATCAACGGGCTGTGGATCCAAACGTTGAGGACCGGGGCGTGGATTGCTGAACGGCTTGGCGAATCGTACGACTATGCCGCGCTGGCTGATCGGGCTGAGGAGGCGTTCGAGCGGCGGTTCTGGAGCGAGCACCATGGCTGGTTCTTCGATACGGTTGATCCGTACGATGCCCAACTGCGTCCCAACCAACTGATTGCCCTCTCGCTCCCGATGGGTCCGCGATGTGCCGACCTGGCCGAGCGTGCACTGCGGGCCTGCGAGGAGCACCTCTTGACCCCGAAGGGGATGAGGACCCTGGCTCCCTTCGAGGCTCATTACCATGGACGATTCGAAGGCCCGCTGCCCGAACTCGACGCGGCTTATCATCAGGGCACCGCGTGGCCGTGGCTGCTGGGCGTTTATGCGCAAGCATGCATCCGCGTTCGGGGAGGCTTCGACGCACGGGTGATCGAGGGTTGGATTGAGGGTCTGCTTGGCGAAGGCGGGCTCGATGGGATTGCCGAGGTCTACGATGGTGATGCTCCTCAGCGTCCGGGCGGATGTCCGTGGCAGGCTTGGAGTCTGGCGACGCTCATTGACGCGCTGGCAATGGCGCGCGGCCAGTGAAAGTCATATCTATGATCTTCGATATGTTGGGGTAACATCGGAGCGTGAACAGCTTTGATGTGACGCAGGCGTTCCGCGCACTCGGCGATCCCACTCGTCGCAGAATCTTCGAGTTCCTTTGTGAGCGTTGTTGTCCCGTTGCGCTCGAGGACACCGGCGAAGTACACCCCGTTCAAGGGGTGACGGTGGGCGAAGTTTGCTGCCATGTCACGGGTAGCGAGAAGTTCAGTTCCACTGTCTCGTTTCACATCAAGGAATTGCGCTTAGCTGGGCTGATCGACGCCAAGAAGAGCGGCAAGTTCATGATTTGCAGCGCTCGGCGAGAGGCCATCGACGCGATGGCCGACTACTTCAGGAATCTGCCTAAGCCCGACTCGACCGACTACGGCCCCGCCGATTCGAAGGATACGAACCCATGAAGACCCTTAAGATTTATGATCCCGCCATGTGTTGCTCGACCGGAGTGTGCGGCCCGACCGTTGATCCCAAGCTCGTCCGGCTGGCGGCCGATGTCGCGTTTCTCAAGAGCCGCGGCATTACCGTGGAGCGGTTCAACCTTGGGCATCAGCCTCAGGCGTTTGCTGAGAGCCCTGCCGTGCTCGCGGCGATGGGAGCGGAGGCCGAACACCTTCCGATCTTCATGGTCGATGGTCAGATCAAAGCCACCGGCAGCTATTCGGACCGGATGACACTCGCTGCCTGGTTCAATGTCGAAGTTCCGAACGAACTCCGCCTCAGTCCTGCCGGAAACCGTCGCGATAACGAGGGGTGCTGAAATGTGGGCCGATGGGCTGAGTACCCGGCACTTGTTCTTCACCGGCAAGGGCGGTGTTGGCAAGACATCGCTGGCGGCGGCAACGGCCTTGTCACTCGCCGGGGAAGGCAAACGAACCCTGATCGTCAGCACCGATCCGGCCTCGAATCTCGACGAGGTATTCGGCACGAAGTTGGGCCAGGTGCCCACGCCGATTACTGGAATAGGAGGGCTCTGTGGGGCCAACCTCGACCCTGAAGCCGCCGCCTCAGCCTACCGAGAGAAGATCGTTGGCCCCTATCGGGGCAAGCTCCCGGAAGCGGTTATCCGCAACATGGAAGAGCAGTTTTCGGGGGCGTGCACGACGGAGATCGCCTCGTTCGACGAGTTTGTCCGGTTGATGGCCGACCCTGAGGCGACCGCCATGTTCGACCACATCGTGTTCGATACGGCACCGACTGGCCATACGCTTCGCTTGCTCAGCTTGCCCAGTGCTTGGAGCGGCTACCTCAATACGACCACGGCGGAAGCGAGTTGCCTGGGACCGCTAGCGGGACTCGCCGACCAACGTAAGCTTTACGAGAGTGCGTTCCGACGACTCGCAGATCCCGTCGACACCACGGTTGTGCTGGTTGCTCGGCCCGACCGGTCCAGCCTGGCGGAGGCATCACGAACGCAGGCGGAACTGGCGGAACTGAACATCCGCAATCTTCGACTGGTCGTCAACGCGGTCTACCAACCGGCAGAGACCTTTGATCACGTAGCGGTAGCCTTTGCCTCAATCGTCCAGCATGGTTTGGATTCGATGCCCGAGAGCCTCCGCTCAATCCCGATCGCATTCGTGCCGATGTTGCCCGGGAATGTCGTGGGACGAGCGGCATTGGAAGAGTTGCTGCAGCCAGCGTCCATGAGCGTCGAGAGTGTTCAGGTAGCCGAACTGGCCGATGGCATGTCCTTTCCGAACTTTGTGGATGAGCTCAGCCGCCATGGCCATGGCGTGGTGATGACGATGGGCAAGGGTGGGGTCGGCAAGACCACGGTTGCGATTGCCCTAGCCCGCGAGTTGGCGGAGCGGGGGCATCGCGTCCTCCTGACCACGACCGATCCGGCGGGCAACGTGATGGACGTTTCGGGCGAACTGCCGGCGAATCTCGAGGTTGCCCGGATCGACCCCGCGACCGAAGTGGCGGCCTACACGGAGGCGGCACTAACGAAGGCGTCTGACACCCTCGATGCAGAAGGACTTGAGCTGCTGCGCGAAGATCTGCGTTCGCCGTGTACGGAGGAGATCGCGGTCTTCCGCGCCTTTGCGGAGGCGGTCGCTCAAGGTGAGGACCGTTATGTCGTGATCGACACCGCCCCTACGGGCCATACGATTCTGCTCATGGACGCCACGGAGGCTTATCATCGCGAGGTGGCGAGAACCCAAAGCGATGCGCCTGACTCCGTTCGCAACTTGCTGCCCCGACTCCGAGATCCCGACTTCACGCGAGTAGTCATCGTGACCCTGGCCGAGCCGACGCCGGTCCACGAGGCCGAGAAGCTTCAGGCGGATTTGAAGCGAGCTGGCATCGAACCTTTTGGGTGGGTTGTGAACCGGTCGCTCGCGCTCGCCGGACCGAGGGAACCGATACTTGCCGGCAAGGCGGTCGCGGAAGCGAAGTGGGTGGCCGAAGTCACCCAGCTGACCGAACGCATGGTGGTGCTTCCTTGGGTTGCCTCCCACGGAGCGAAGGACCCCGTGGGAGCGGTCGGCGCTACTCGACGATAATGAACTTCTCGAGGGCGCGCGCACTGGCGATCTGCGCGGCTCGCGACTCTTGGGGTGTCTTCGGACCACCGCTCACCGCCGTCACGAGCGGGCTGATGAGGATCGCGCCCGCGATCTTCAGGTTGTCGCTCTTCTCGTCGCTGCGCCCCTCGGCGTCGGCTTCGTGGACGATCTTGCCAGTCTGTGAATCAACGATCGTCAGCGTGACGTGGCAGGTCGAGATGGTCTTGGGGCCGAGGTTGACCCAGATCGAGCGGGTATGGAAGGTCACCGAGGCCGAGCAGACATACTTCACGCCGATCGCCTTACCTAGTGAGACGAGGTTATCCTTGCTCGGCGGCCGGGTGATCGTGGGACTGGCGAACTTCTTTGCGGCCCAGATCTTGGTGGCACCGGCCTCATCGACGACCTTGAGTCCGCCCTTCTTGAAGATCTCGTTCATCGCTTCTTTGGCTTTGGCCCGCGAGGTGTCGGTTCCCGACTTGTCGTAGATCACGGGGAATACGACGACGGATCCGCGGGAAGCCGCCTGAGCGGCGCCGAATGAGGAACTGCCGACCGCAATTGCGGCGGTGAGAGCCAGAAGCATGGGTCGAAATGCGCGTGCCATACCTGCATTATGCGATACACCCGCAGAGCACGAACGGCTTGCATCAATGACTCGCGTCGATCCGTTCTACCTTCATGACGCGGCGATATCAAACCTGGGCTTACTACACCGCATTCATCGCGTTTGTCACCTTGGCCCTCGCCATGGCATCCGCCAAGAAGGACCCCTTTCCGTTCGATTACGGCGTGATGTCGTCGAACTACAGCGGATTGCTCGCCGGCTTGGGAGGGTTCGCCATCACCGTACTCGCGGTGATGTTGGGCCTCGAGGCCTTGGATAAGGAGCGGAACTCGCGGGTTCACGTAGCCGCCCATGGCGTGGTCCTTCGACATGTCTCGCTCTCTCTTGCCGTGGCGAGCATCATCTGTTTCATCGGTGCGCTGATGCTGGCGGAGGTGGCTGCCCAGGCAAGTTCGGTCGATCAAGCCCGCTCACGAGCAACCGCCGAAGTGACCCTGCACCTCGACGCGCTCGGCATGAGTTCCTCTCGGGTCGGTCAAGAACTGATCGGCATCCGAGGAGACTCGGGGGACTCCCACGAATCGGTCGGAGGCGTCGCGCTGATGGTCAATCGGCTGGCGGGCGACGTTCGGCTGACGAGTAAGCCAACGTTCGCTCAGCTCGAGGTGAGGGCCCCGACTCTCGATCAGATCCTCGAAGCGAGCGCACGAAGGCATCTGATGATCGCCAGCGTGGTCGCTCTGCTGTCGTCGCTGCTGATCCTCAAGTCGATCACGTTCTTGCTGGTGATGCGCTTCCCCGACTATCCGGCGATCGGAGGAGTCCAGGACTTCGTCGTGCTCGGATTCGGCGGCATGTTGCTGATCAAGGTGCTGCACATGGCGAGCTTCGGCCTGACGCCCGAACAAGCCACGACCGCGCGGTGGCTTGTCCCGGCCACGCTTGCGGTAGTGATCTCTCTCTATAGGGCCATGCTGGGCCGGAAGGTGGATGCCTTGCGGGAGTCGGTGGTTCAGGGTGAATTGGGCAGATACACTCCGGCGGCGCCGTACCTCTTTGCCTTGTTCGCGTGCTTTGTCACGATGGTCTACCTCGCGGCGACGTTTGGAAATCTGGGTATGCCGAGTGTGATCGATCGCCTCCTGGTTGGGGCAGCCGCTCTGCTCGGCAGCGCGATGATCGTCACGATCCAGATCGAGCGGCCCACGTTGCAGCTGTTTGTGGAGGCGGATCGGTTCTCGCGCCGAGACGCCGTAGAGTGAGACTCGTGTGGATGATGGTCAGCAAGACCGTGATCTAGCGTCGGCGAGCATCCCTCCTGAAGTCGGACCGCCAATCAATGCGTCCATCACTGAACGTGCGTCCGAGCAAGATGACACCGTCATAAAGAAAAGTGGTGAACGAGAAATCAGCGGTCTGGACTCTGACCGAAACCTGATCCCAGATGGCAGAGATTGATGTCGGGAATCTCAGCGAGTCACCGCAGTTTAGTCGCTTTAACTCGGCTGGAGTGCATCCGAAGTGGGAGTAAAATGCCTTCGCAAACGCCTCTCGCGACTGGAAGCCTGCATCCCGGGCAACTGATGCAACCGACCTCTCGGATGCTAAGCACATGGCAGCCCGTTCAAGTCGCACTCGGCGCACGAACGAAACTGCACTTTCGCCGATGGCGCTGTGGCAGAGCCGCCGGAAGTGTGGTCGGGAGTAGCCAAACTCATGTGCCAACGTCGCCTCGTCGAGGGGTTGGTGCAAACTGCTGACTTCCACGAGCCGAACCGTTAGAGTCGAGACGAACTGGTCTGGCACCGCCGCGAACTTCGCATGCTGATATCTATAGCACGGGGCGGATGTGATCATTTTGATCATTTTCTCTCAATCCCACGATCTCGGAAGAATCCACCTTATAATAGCGCTATGTCAAGCCTGCGACGAGCAATGCAAGAAACCACCATTCGTTCGGACGATTCTGAGGTTGCTACGGAGCTCGCTTGCCAGCGTGAGCGGGCAAACTGGATAGCCACCCGATACGGGCTTCCGGCGATCGGATCGAAGATGGTCAATCAGCATGGGCTGGAGTATGTTGTTCAAGAACATGTGGCGATCCCGACCTACGACTCATTGCACCGGTGGAGAGAAGGTGAGGTCGTTCCGGCACAGGATCTCTATCCAGTAATTGTGCCCTCCAATCTTTCGCCGAAGCTCACTGAGTTTTTCATGGCCATCGATCGCTGCACGACGAAGACCTTCGCCATCGTCGACACGATGCCGGGACTGCGACGTGACGGCAACGTTCCGGGTGTCAACCACATCGACACGATCTGCCATCCTACCGCGAACATATTGTTTCTGGACGCAGCGCAGGTCAATGAGACCATCATCGCCCACGAGCTTGGCCATGCGTGGGTCCAGTACGTGGATGAATGCGAAGATCTGAGGGTCATGGAAGATGCTGGTGACCCACAGCGTATGCGCCTGGTCGGGTTCGTTCAGTCCTTCGTGCTTGATCTCAAGGTGAACGAGTTGATCCGGCAAAAAGGGTTTGATATGGCTCCTATCGAAGAGGACCAGCGCGCTTCCGTCGTTCAACTTGCTCAGTTCGTCGGTAACGGTGGAAGATCAGATCTACCTCGAGAGGAGGTGATCTGGGCAACAACCATCGCTGATCGGTTGCTGCAATCCAACCATGTCTCCCCGTCCGCCCTCATCCAGATTGACAACGCGCTAACGGTGATCCGGGAATGCGTCGGACACGTCTTTACGCTTGCGGAGAGAATGGCAGATGCCGTTCGGCAGCATGGCTACGACACTCACGCCGAAATCACGGCCTCTATCGACGAATGCCTCCATGCTGCATTTGAGCACTGTGGTGACAGCATTGAGTTAGATCGCGAACTCATCGCTGTCCCATCCCAGGAACCGAATCTGGACAAATGGCCGGACTGGATCGAGGGAGCACCGCTCGCAATGAAGACGGCCATCGGAAAGGTCATGGCTAGAGAGGGTATTCCTAGCAGTGCCCGTTGGTGCTTGTCCGATCAGGGCCACCATTTGCTGCTGAGTTTCATTCTCGAGAATGGTGAACACACCGAGAGCTGGGTCCTAGAGCATCCGTTCCCATTCCGTGATCCACTTGAGTCGGTGCAGCGGGCGATGGAGAACCAGCGACGACATACTGAACGTTTTGAAAAGCACCTTGCGGAGGTGGACAGAATCAACCGCCAGAACCACGAGCGCAATGAGCAGATACTGCGACAAGCTGGGGTTTCCTTGCCTTCAATGCGGCAAATGCCAAGCCTTGTGGTCCAAACACCACGCACCACCCATGCGCACATCAGTGCTGCTCGAACTGACGGACTCGGGCTGCCACTTGGAAAGCAGCTACCACACCTTCCGAGCAGCCGATCCGGGCAGACCACTTCCGGTCTTTTCGGTGGCGTTCTGCTCTCTCTGCCTCAGGGTCCGCGTCTTTACATGGCTGGGCTAGCACGATTTCTGACGGCAGTCAGGCTGCAAGAGCAGATTGAAGGCGAGCACCCATATGGGTACGCGCTAAACAATCCCGTTAAGTACGTCGATCCAAGCGGTCTGAATCCTAACCTGATGTGTGCATTGGATTGTGACGTGGAATGCAAGAAGTTTATTGCTGCTAATCCTAAGTGGTGCTCGGAGCCCTTGAAGACTCCTCCTTATCCGCCCGGCACATATCCTTTGGCTTTCGCATTTTGCTGTGATGGCAAGCCGCACCACTGTTATTGCCCTAACACTCCAGGCCCCAGTAAGAATCCATTTATTAGGGCTTGCGACAAAGTTCACGAACATGGGCACATTCCCCCTGGAGGTTGTGCGCCAGGCTATACAGGTATTCCTCCAGTAATCTATGATGAGTGTATAGCTACTAAGGCCGGTATCAAGTGTGCCACTGAGCAATGTCACCACAAGATTTCGAATGACTGCATAGCGCTAGACGATTGGAGATGCTATGAGTGTCGCAGGCTAAAGCATGCATGCCATCCAATGCCTTCGCAGGACTGGCTCACTCGTTACTGCTATCGTTGCGGTGTTGTATGAAGAAACTCGCCACTCTTGTTGCACTCCTAATCATTTCGCAAGGTGCTATTGGAAGTCTTCACAACCAAGTGGAAACTCGAACTCCACCAGGCACGATCCTAGCGAGGGCCTGGGAGATGCTTGCTGTTGAAGGCCCGATCAGCAACGACTTCACCTCGGTTTCGATCCGTTGGAGAGACGGCGCTTACTATATGATCGTGGAGTCCAAGCCTAGCCAGCGTTCGAAGATCATGCTAACTCCGCCAACTGGCGAAACAGATTGGCACGTAAAGTTGCTGGCTCCGGAGGGACAGCGTATCGCGCGCAAGGACGCCAAACTTCAGAAGTCCGGCTTAGAGAACCCTTCGGCGGATTCACGAGTGGCTTGGTCTCGTTTGTTCGCAAAAGCGGTTCCATCGCTTCCCGCCCTGTTAGCCGAGGCTGCTGACTTCAAGGTCAGAGCCGTTCCCGAAGAGAAGCGAGTTGTGTTCTTTCTTGAAAGAACTGCTTACGGGGCGGCGTGGATCACGTTTACAGTGGACCCATCTGGGAAGTTTGTGCCCCTTGATCGCGGATTCTAAGAAGGGCACCTGTTGCCCTCCAACATCTCGGGTCGAGCCTGCCTTCAGTTGTCAGCACCGGGGACGCTCCCGCGAAGCAAACAAGGACGTTTCGTGGTGGAGGCAAGGGGGCTCGAACCCCTGACCTCTTGCATGCCATGCAAGCGCTCTCCCAGCTGAGCTATGCCCCCACGTCTGAGACACAGAGAATACCTCACGTCCCGCGTGTGTTTCCAAACAAATCGACGTGGAATCGGGGAGTGAGCCGGTAGCCGCGCTCGATGCACCACTCCACCAGCGCCCGCCCCCGCCGATGCAGGGTCTCCGAGTCGGTGCCCTCGGCCATGATCATCACCTGCGATGCCGACGCGCCCACGCTTTCCAGCACCGCGCGGATCTCGCGATCCTGGCCCGTCAGATCGTCATCGGGGTCGACCACGAACTTGAGCTGATAGCGATATTGGGCGAGCAGTTGGCGGAGCGGATTCAGGTCGGAGCTCGTCGCTTCATGCCTCTCGCGCCAGTCGGGATCGTCGGGCGGGGAGTTGGCGAGCTTCGGGCTCACCGACAGCAGATCGATCGGCACATCTCGGAAGACCGTGCCCGCCGTCTCGACGGTCACGTAGTGGCCGTTCGCCGCCAGGCCGTGGAGCAAGGGCTCGACGGCGTCGAAGAGCATCGGCTCACCGCCAGTAACGACAACATCCCGCACCCCAGCAGCTGAGACCTCATCGATAATCTCTGCGACCGCCCGCACCGGTCCTTCCGGATTCCACGAAGCGTACGGCGTATCGCACCAGCGACACCGCAAGTTGCACCCGCTGATGCGGACGAACACCGAGGGCACGCCAAGCCGCTCGCCTTCGCCTTGGATGGACGTGAAGATCTCGGCGATGCGGAGGTTCATCTCCGTTCCCTCCCTTTCACTATGGTGAGAGGGAGGGTTAAGGAGGGAGAGCCGAAGCGAACAACTTGTGCACCTGAGGCACCCCTCACGCCCGTCAACGAGGAGAGGGGGAGTACGGAACTCTCCACCCCCAACCCCCTCCTCTCTAAAGAAAGGAGGGGGCTCAGATCACTTCTTCTTCGCAACACTCTTCTCGATGCCCGGATAGAAGCGCCACGAGGGCTGCCAGTCCGGCGACAGCTTCTGCTTCGTAAAGATGGCCCGCATCATTTCGATCGGGATCGGACCCTCCTTCAGCAGCGCGTCGTGGAACTCCTTCTCCTTCATCTTTCCAGACTCGACCAGCTCTTCCCGCATCCGCCAAATCTGGAGCGCGCCGAGCATGTACGCGGCTTGGTAGAGCGGGGGATACGAGCCGTTAAAGCTGCGTCGTACCTCGGCCTCGGCGGTGGATCGCTCGTGGCGGACCTTCTCGACCAGCAGATCCACGCATTGCTCCGGCGTCATGGTGCCGAGGTGGTAGCTCAGTGAGAAGATGATCCGCGCGCACCGGTGCATCCGCCAGAACAGCATGCCCATCTTGTTCTCGGGTGTCGCGGGGAAGCCCATTTCCCACAGCAGCATCTCCCAGTACAGCGCCCAACCTTCCACCCAGAACGGCGTATTGAACAGACCGCGGTAGGGACGGTAACGCGCGGTCATGAAGCCCTGCATGTGGTGGCCGGGAATAAGTTCGTGATGCACCGTCGCCCGCGCGAAATGGCGGTTGTTGCCACGCATGCTCATCAGCTTTTCTTCGTGGGTCATCGTGTTCGTCGGGAACGACACCATGATCACCTCGCCGCCGAGGAAGAACGGACTCGTGCGCTGCCGCTCGGGTGACATCATCGTCATGCGCCAGGTCTGCTTGGCGAGGTCGGGGATGGTCAGCAAGTCGCGCTTCTCAAGATAGTCGATCGCTTCGATTGCCATCTCGCGGATCATCTCCGGTTGCTCGCCGGGCGCGACATGGAGCCCCTTCACGTGCTCCATTGCCTTGTGCCAGTCATCGCCGAAGCCCAACGCGCGGCTCGCTTTCTTGGCTTCTGCTTCGCACCAGGCGTATTCCTTGTTCGCGATTTCCACCAGTTCGGCGGCCGAGTACACAATCATCTCGGCGGTGAGATCGGCCTGCAGACCCTCGGCACCGATCGGCGGCACGCGCTCTTCTTCTTTCGGGTTGGCGATCAGCTTCTCCTTCAGCTTGGCGATGAACGCATCCAGAGCGGCATCGGCGCGCTTGTAGGGTTCGGCCACCCACCACGTGAACATCGGATCGTAGCCGTTGTAGAAGTCGAACCACTCCTTTAGCTCTTCTTTGGCGGTGGTTGCGGTCTGGATGGCGCGGTTGGCTTGGCCGCGATCGACGGGCTTGGCCTTATCGACTTTGGCCGTCTCGGCGGCGATGGTCTTCTCGAGGGCGGTGATCTCGGTCGCCAGCTTTTCCGGCTCGATCTTCTCCATGCTGCGGAGCTTCTCGCGCAGGTCCCAGATGGTCTGGGCGAACGGCACCCACTTTTCGCCTTCCTTCGCCTTGGGCTCGGTGAGTTCGCCCTGGCGGGCCTCGCGGGCGAGGTGGTTCTTGAGCAGCAGATAGTCGACCTGTCCGTCGAAGGTTAGCTTGGCAAACGGTACCTTGGCGAGTTCCTTCTGCCACTGGCTATAGAACGTCTTCCAGGTCGCACGGCCTTGCGGGCTGCCGCTGATCGCCAGCGAGCGCCGGAGTAGGTTGCGGTCGGCGACGAATCGCTCGACGACCGGTTGGAGGTCGCTGCCTCGGGTCCACTCGCCGAGGTCGACCTTGGGCACTTCGTGGGGAATCGGAGAAGCCATCGGTGGATTCTGGCTCATTGCGGCCGCCGCCGCCAGCAGGGCAAGGGCGAGAAGGGTGGAACGGATCGCCATGGGCGGGTTCTACCTGGGGACGGCGCGGATTAGCTCGGGATGCTAGGATGAGCTCGCAAGCACGGGTTGGCCCGGATTAGCACGGATTGACTCACCCACTGGTCCGCCCAGTAACCCGAACAACCGAACGAATCCGAGCAAATCCGAGCTCACCGAGCCTCCCTTTCCGTAAGACGAGCACTCGCGGAGAGGGGGAGTCATGCTACTTCGACTTCACCTTCGGGTCGATAACTGCTTTCATGCCGGCTTTGATCCCCAGCCGCTTGAAGGCACCTTGCTGCATCTCCAGCACGTACATCGCCGGACCATCGCTGGGCACGCCGGTCTCGTCGAGCGCTTTCATCGACTTTGCGGAGACAATCCGCCCGTTCGCGGCGATGTACGCGATGTCGAGCGGCACGTAGGTGTTCCGCATCCAGAAGCTGCGGTCGAGTTCGTCGGGGAACACGAACAGCATCGCGGAGTTGGCCTTGAGCTCGTTCTTCTGAAGGAACATCATGCCCTCGGTGCGCTTGGAGTCGGTGTCCATGACCCACGCCGTCAATTTGTTCTTGCCGATCGTGACAACCGTCGTCTCAAGCTCTTTCAACTGGTAAATGCGTGAGGGATTGTGGCTGGGGTCCTTCTTCTGAGGCTCTTCGACGGGCTTCTCGGGGGTCTCGACCACCGGCTTCGGGGCGGGCGCGACGGGTGTCGGATTCGGAGCCGGTTCGGGCGTCGGAGTATTGGAAGCAGTGGGGGCGGACGACTGGCAGGACGTCAGCACGAGCGCAACTAACACGAACCAGTTTGCTCTCACGCGACCGTCTCCGCCTTGGGCACGTAGGCCGTGGATCTCGCCTCGTAGTGCGAGATCGCGTCATCGAGCTCCATGGTCGTTCCGATCAGGTCGAGACCCTTCACGATCGCATCCTTGACGGTGGCATTGATCTCAAATCGAAACATCTGGCCGTTCAGTGAAACCGTCTGCGCTGGCAGATCGACCTCGACCTGCGCTCCCGTTCCCGCATGAACCAACTGAGCATGGTCGGATTCTTCGAGTTCGATCAGGAGCAAGCCGCAGTTCGCCGCGTTTTGGCGGAAGATGTCGCTATAGCCGGGCGTGTCCGCGGTCTTCTTGGCGATCACGCACTGGTAGCCAGCCTGCTGAAGCGCCCACACCGCGTGCTCACGGGACGAGCCGCAGCCGAAGTTCGTTCCGGCGACGAGGATGGTCGCGCCCTTGGCCTCGGGGGCGTCGAGCGGAAACTCCGGGCCGCGCACATCGCTGAAGGCAAGTTCGCCATAGCCCGAGCGGGTGATCATCGTTAGGAATCGCGCCGGAATGATGCGATCGGTGTCGACGTGATCGGCGTTGTAAACCGCGATACGCCCGCGGTGCGTCGTGAATCCAGCCACGAGAGGATTATACGTTAGCCGAGCCGGGATACAAACTCGGCAAGGGCCTCGTCGATCGGTCGCATCGGCGCGATCCCCATCGCCTCGATTTTCGCCGAACTCAGCACGCTGTAGGCGGGGCGCTTCGCCGGAGTCGGGTACTCGGCGGTCGAGATCGGTGCGATCTCGTAATCGATCCCGGCGGCGGAGAGCGTGCGACATGCGAACTCGTGCCACGTCATCGTGTCGGGGCCTACCGCGTGGTAAACGCCGGGATAGGCGATCTTGGCGATGAGGTCGGCGATCACCCGGGCAAGATCGGCAGTGTAGGTCGGGCATCCGGTTTGATCCGCAACCACGCGCAGAGGTTTCCCTTCTCGGGCCACCCGGATCATCGTTCGCGGAAAGCTTCCTCCGTTCGGCCCAAACAGCCACGCTGTACGCACGACGACACCCGCATGAGCAAGCGCCTGCTCTTCGCCGACGAGCTTCGAGCGACCATACTCGCCCAGCGGATTCGTGGCGTCATCCTCGGTGTAGGGCTCGGTCTTCGTGCCGTCGAACACAAAGTCGGTGCTGATGTGCAGGAACTTCGACCCCGCCATTGCGGCCATTTGCCCGAGGTAGCCGACCGCGAGGCCGTTCACCATCATCGCTTCGTCGGGTTCGGACTCAGCCTTGTCCACCGCGGTGTACGCGGCGGCATTGACCACCCACTCTCCGGCCATCTCTGCGCATCCCGCCACTTGGACGGGGTCGGTGATATCGAGCTCTTCGAGCGTCGGCGCAATGACCTCCCATCCCCGCCGCACGAACTCCTCGCGTAGGTCGGTACCGAGCATGCCGTAGCCGCCGATCAGCAGGATCTTCATGCGGCCTGATGAACGCGTCGCGCGGCGATCGCTCGCTCGTACAGCGCCTCGTATTCGGCGGCGCTACGGTCCCAGCCGGAGTCGTTCGTCATCGCGCCCTGCACCAGGCGGTTCCAATGCTCGCTGTCCGCGAACGCGGATACCGCACGCTGGACGGTGGCAAGCAGCGCGTCGGGTTGATAATCGGCGAACACGAAACCGTTGTGGCCGTCGTGGACCGTGTTCGCGAGGCCGCCGGTGTACCGGACGACGGGAATGGTGCCATATCGCATGGCGATCAGCTGTCCGAGCCCGCACGGCTCGAATGCGCTGGGCATCAGGAACAGGTCGGAGCCTGCATACACCCGCTGGGCGAGGGGCGCGTCGAACCGCTCCACGAATCGCATCTGGTGCGGGAAGCGGACCTCGAGGTGGCGCATCTGCTCGGCGATCCACGAGTCGCCGAGGCCCTGTACGATGAGCTGCGCGGGCATGTTCATGAGGGCGTCGGAGATCTCGAGGATCAGGTCCATGCCCTTCTGGTTGCTAAGGCGGCTGACCACACCAAAGAGCGGCACGCCGGGTCGGTCATCGAGTCCCAGTTCCTTACGGAGTTCGGCTCGGCAAGTCGCCTTACCAGCCAGATCGGCGGCAGAGAAGTGGGCGGGAATGTGCGGGTCGATCTCAGGGTTGAACTCGTGTTGATCGATCCCGTTCACGATGCCGCTCAACCGCTGCTGCGAGGCCAAGTGCTTCATGAGCCCTTCTAGACGGCAGCCGAACTCGGGCGTCTGGATTTCCTCGGCGTAGCGGGGCGAGACGGTGTTGACGTGGTCGGCGAACACACTGCCCGCCTTGAGGAAGTTGACAGCACCGTAGGTCTCAAGCTGATGGTGGTTAAAGAGGCTCCACGGCAATCCGCACTCCGCAAGCAGTTCGGGGCCGTACTCGCCCTGATAGGCAAGGTTGTGAATGGTGAATACGCTTGCGGTCTCGCTCCAAGCGGGCGAGGCATCCTCGCGGAGAAACACGGGCATGAACCCAGTGTGCCAGTCGTTTGCATGGATGACGTCGGGAATCCAACCGCTCCTATCGGCAAGAGCCAAGAAGGCGCGGGCGAAGAACAAGTGTTGCTCGGCGCCGGGGAGGTACACGGTCTGGCTGGAGACGGTATCGCGGAAATAGTGGTCCGAGCCGACCAGCCACACGGGGACGTCACCCAGCATCGTCTCCCACAGGTAAGCGCGCTCGTCCCATTGGGGTCCGCATTGCACGATGAGCGGTTCGCCACCGAGCAGCGGTTTAGGCTGCGTGGCGTCGAGCACCATCTGGTAGGCAGGCATGATGATGCGCACGTCGTGTCCTCGGGCTTTCAGGGCCTTAGGAAGCGATCCGGCAACATCGGCGAGGCCGCCGACCTTAGCAAACGGAGCAACCTCGTTTGAGGCAAATGCGATCTTTTTGTTCAACCCAACTTCTCCTGAGCCCAATGCAATCCGCCGCTCTCCCAAACGGAGAGAACGCCGCCCGACCTCGCCATTGAGTTCGGAGCGGCGTCGTAGACCTCTTTTCGCGCGTCACCCGAAGGTGTCGTGATTACAATGATTGCTTTCCCGCCCCCGATGTTCCGCGCATCGGCAATTGTGCCGAATTGCTGCGACCTTTCGCGCAACGATACGACCGCAGAGTCAGTCAGAATGTAAAGATCATGCTGACTGCGCTGGCTCTCTCGCTCGTTCTTCAAGCTCCGGCCCACAACACGTTGACGCCCGCCGAAGTGGAAGCCGGTTGGAAGTTGCTCTTCGACGGAAAAACCACCGCTGGCTGGCGCAACTACAAGGCGAAGGAGATTTCCGATGGCTGGCAGGTGAAGGACGGCACCCTCACAATTGTTGATTCGAGCAAGGCGGGCGACATCGTTACTACGGACGCCTACGATTGGTTTGAGCTCAGCATCGAAGCGAACCTTGGCAAAGGGCAGAACAGCGGCATCATGTTCCGCGTGACCGAGGACGGCGCCGCCGCTTGGCACAGCGGTCCCGAGGTCCAGCTCTACGATCACCCTCGGCAGGATGGCGTGGAAACCACCGGTCTCTTGTATCAGCTGTATCAACCCGCTGCTGGCATCGACGCGGCAAAGCCCGCCGGCGAGTGGAATCAGATTCGGATCGTGGTTTCGCCAAGCAAGTGCGAGACCTACGTGAACGGCGTCAAGTACTACGAGTACGTGCTCGGCAGCGAGGACTTCGTGGCCCGCGTGAAGAAGAGCAAGTTTTCCCGCTTCCCGCAGTTCGCCAAGGCTGAGAAAGGACTGATCGCGATCCAAGGCGACCACGGCTTGGTGGCGTTCCGCAATATCAAGCTTCGGACGATTAAGCAATGATGTCCGAAGCCGGCCCGCGCCCTCCAGTGCAAACCACTGGAGTCCGGTCGATTCATCCGGCGATCAAGACCGTGTGGCGGCTTTCTGCGGGTATCTCGCTACTCGTTACGTCCGGCGTCTTTCTGCTCGTTGGCGTTGCCCTGGCCAGTGCGTTCGATCAGCCACGATGGGTGGGCCTGGCGGCGGGGGGAGCGCTGGCGGTGCTGATCTCGTTGCCGTCGTTGATCCTGGTGGACCGTCAGTGGACGAACTGGACCTACCAACTGCGCGAGCAGGACCTCGTGATGACGTGGGGCGTGTTCTGGCAGACGCGACGCTGCGTGGCCCGCGATCGCATCCAGCACATCGATATCAACGAGGGTCCGCTGGATCGTCGGTTCGGATTGAAGCAGGTGGTCATCCACACCGCAGGCATGATCGGCAGCGTTGCGGCAATTCCTGGCCTCACGCACAGCGAAGCCGAGTTCTTGCGTCAACAACTGCTCGATACCCGCGATCCGGATGCCTGATCTATGCAGAGGCTCCATCCCGCTACGATCGTCGTCAATCTGTTCGAGTTTGTTCGGCAGTTTGTCTTTGCGATCGTCGTGCTGGCTCTCACCTCGGCAGGACGGGATGACGCAACCTTTGAGATCGTTATGGCCGGGCTCGGCGGCTTGGGCGTGCTGTCGTCGGTCTATCGCTACGTGATCACGCGTTACGGTATCCAGGGCGGAGCGCTGGTCGTTCAGAAGGGTGGGATTTGGAAGCAGCATCGAACGATCCCGCTCGACCGCATCCAGAACGTCACGATCAAGCGGAGCATCATCGAGCGCCTGATCGGGGTGTGTACGGTCGTGGTCGAGACCGCCGCGGGCTTGCAGACCGAAGCCCAGCTATCGTCGCTGAGCCAGGAGGATGCGGAGACCCTGCGGTCGCGGTTGCTGAGCGTGGTCAGCACCGAGAAAGGGCCCTCGTTCGAACTGCCACCTGCGCTTTACATACTGACTGGCCGGGAGTTGATCGTGGCTGGAGCGCTGCAGAATCGGGCGCTGTGGATCCTGGCTTCCGCGTTCGGATTTCTCCAGTTCGGCGTCCAGGGCGACGCAATCGAAAGCCTGATCCGTTCTGGCGAGAACCTCTCTCTGAGCCCAACGGCGTGGATCGGACTGACGCTCGCCTTGTTTCTGGTGGGGTGGGCCGTGTCGATCGTAGCGACGGTGATCAAGTACGGGGGATTCCGCATTGATCGGTACGAGAAAGGGCTGCGGATGCACTACGGGCTCTTGGCGCAGACCGAGGTGCTGCTGCCGCTTCGTCGAGTGCAGGCGCTCACGGTCGCCCGGCCGTTGCTGTATCGCTGGTTCGGTTATGCTGAAGTCCGCGCTGACGCTCTTGGATCTTTCGACGAGAAGATTGCGACCGGCGGCGTAACGCTGTCTCCGATCGTACACGGCACGCGTGTGAATCGGTTGGTTGGTTTCGTGTATCCAAGACGGACGGCGACGGGGATCGAGTGGCGGCCGATCAGCCGCAAGTCTATCCGCCGCGGCATCATCTCTAGGACGTTGACCTGGGGCATTCTGGGGCTGGTCTTATGGGGGGGCTCGTATTCGATCCGCGAAAGCGAGATCCTCGATGTTCCGGCGACGTCATGGATTGGACTGGGAGCAGCGATCCTCCTTTGGTCGGTGCTCATTTCGGTCGCCCAGTTCCGTAGGGCCGGGTGGCGCATCGATGATGAGTTCCTGATGATCCGATCGGGGGTTCTCCGGCAGACCGTCGAGTTCGTGCCACGCACGACCATTCAGTGGTGCGAACAATCGGGAAACTGGTTCATGAGGCGGATGCGCATCGCGAACGTCGTCGTCGCCACGGCCGTGCGACGCCATCAGGTTCCAGAGCTCGATTTCCCGGAGGCCGAGGGGCTCTTGGCAACGCTCA
The DNA here is from genome assembly GCA_020850325.1 of Methanoregulaceae archaeon. Classification (GTDB taxonomy): domain Bacteria; phylum Armatimonadota; class Fimbriimonadia; order Fimbriimonadales; family Fimbriimonadaceae; genus JANJUB01. Next base: position 196,546 of record JADZEW010000001.1, on the reverse strand, counting down.
GCCAATCGGGAAGTGGGCCGGGGGCCATAATCTCCACGTGAACTCGTTTCGCCCGTTGCTGGCGATGGTCAATGCCGAGACCGATCCTGCGCGCGCCCTGGAAGGGCTCACGCGGGCGGCTCTGGAACTGACCCGCAGCCGCAATGCGCTGATCGCCTTGCTCGACGAAGAGGCAGGCTTGTTGGAGATCGCATACGGGAGTGGACCTGAGTGGAGTGAGCAGCACAACGAGGCGCGCATCGCCCTCACAACCCGGGAGGGGATTGTCGCCTATGTTGGTGCGACCGGTCAGCCTTTCATCACCGGCGATGTCGAGAACGAACCTCGGTACGTCAAGATGTTCGCCACCACTCGAAGCGAGATGGCCGTTCCGATTCGCGACACCCACGGGAGGGCTCGCGGTGTCTTCAACGTCGAGTCCGATGGCGCGGATGCGTACAACGAGGACACTCTGGACTTGCTGCATTCGCTCGCCGAGTGCGCTTCGGTGGTCGTCAACCGCGCGGATGCTACGATCCGTGAAGAGGCCCTGGTCGAGATTGGCCATGCTTTGGACCGCGCCCAATCCGAAGATGAGGCAGTCCGTGGCGTCATCCGGATCGCCGGCGAGGTGCTGCGGTTTCAGGCATTCTCGGTGTTCTTGCTCGATCCCGCGCGCGATGAGTTCGTGCTTCGGGGCTCGGTCGGGCGACTGAAGGACCAGGTTGGCAATCTCGGATACCGCCGAGGTGAAGGCCTTACCGGTTGGGTAGCAGAAACGGGCCAAGCTGTGCTCACCCACGACCCGCGCCAGGACCCTCGGTGGCGGGGCAAGAACGTGGAGTTCCCAGATGAGGAAATCGCGAGCTTTGTAGCGGTGCCCGTCGTGTTCCGTGGGCGGTGCCTGGGCGTGCTCCGGGTGCTACGCAAGGTCTCAGAGAATCGGCACCTGGACAATCGATTTACGGGGGCCGATGTCCGTGTGCTGACCGCGATCGCAGAGCAGTTTGCGAGCACGCTCGAGAATGTGCGTTCGCTCAGCCGGCTGCTGCGTTCGGAACGCATGGCCGCTTGGGGGGAACTCAGCGCGAAGAGCTCGCACATGATCGGCAATCGGGTGTTTGCGCTCAAGGGTGATGTGAACGAACTGGGCCATGTGTTGAAGCTGCCGGACTTGCCGCGGGAACCCATTGAGTCGCTGCATCGCTCGCTCGAAGTGAACGTGTTGCGGATCGAAGAGATCCTGCATGAGTTCCGTGACTTCCTCACCGCGACCCTGCTATCCCCTGAGTCCGTCGACCTAAACGAACTCGTTCAGACGACAACCCAGGAGATCTTCCCGCGGCGTACTCCCGTGCGACTGAGCCTCGTTCTCGGCGATTCGCTACCGCAGATCGTCGTCGACAGCAAGAAGCTTCGCCGCGCGCTTTCGGAGCTGATCGAGAACTCGATGAATTACGTCCAGGAGGGCGAGTTGCGCGTTCAAACCGCGATCGCCTCCGCCGATGCGATCAAGAAAGGCCGCGTGCCGCCGGGCGGGATGTACGTGATGATCGAGGTTGCGGATACCGGCCCTGGCGTAGAAGATGACAAGAAAGCGACGATCTTTCAGCCGTTCTACAGCGGGCGCGTGAAGGGAATGGGTTTGGGTCTTTCGATCGTGAAGGGCATTGTTGATGCCCACGGCGGTACCGTTTACGAAGACGGGGAACATGGGCGCGGGGCGAAGTTTGTGATCCTGCTGCCCGTCGCCAATCGTCCGCTAGAGGAGAAGTCATGAGTGTGTTCCTTGGAATGTTGTGGGTGATGGCCGGTCCTCAGGTGGCCGACAACGTGGTCTTTGACCACATCGAGACGGGCTTCCAACTGTCCGTGCCGCGGGCGTGGAAGTTAACCAAGACGCGGGACAGCCATCGTTTTGCGTTCACGGTGACGGGCACCGACCGAGCGGCACAGCTTGAAATCTATGCCGCCACGTTTTCGAACGACATCCCGACGTGGCAAGCGGTCCAGGCGAACGCCGCCAAGCAACTGAAGCGAGAAGTCGCTCGGCAGTGGCAGGAGGAGATCCTGACCGTGCCCATGCTGATGACCCGCACCACGTGGGAAGAGAAGAACGGAATCGGCAAGACCTCTGAAAGCGGTCTGATCTACGCCGACACGAGGCGCAAGTTCCTTTGGCGGCTAACCGCCAACACCGAGGACTTCGAGCTTGCTCTTGCCCAAACCCGCAACGTGCTGCAGACGATCCGGACCGAGGGAGGCAAACTGCCCAAGCCGTTCGATCCGACCGTTCCGCAGTCCGAAGATCTGCGGCGTCCGGATCGTCCCGAGAAGCGCACGACCTGGAAGCAGCCCAACCAAGACGTCAGGGAGCCCGTAAGGGGCGATCAGGTTGTGGAAACGACCGCGGGCAACCTCCCGATGACGATCCGGTATTCGGGCGAGTGGACGTTTGCCGCCGATGGCAATGGCTTGTCGGCGACTCACCCGAGCCTGTCCGGCAAGGTCACGCTCCGAGCCTACAGCTCGACCGAAAGCGATCCACCGGGCAAAGCGCTTTTGCGCCAGTCGGGGCAGTCGCTGGGGCAGTTCGACAAGGTTTTGAAGCGCGAAGAGCACGGCCCGGTACGGAGCCTGAGCGGTAGCCAGATCATGATGATCTGGCGGGAAGGCACGTCGGCTGCGGGTTCGCTGTTCACGTTCGATGTCGTTGGTGCGACGGGCGACTATTACTGGCTCGGCTCGTGGAGTACGACCGATGCCAAGACCGCGTCCGCGCAGCGCGATCTCATCGCCCGCCTTGCTCAAAGCATGAGCATCGAACCGAAAGCGGCGGGTTTGTGATTGTCGCGTTTTCGACGTCGAGCGCGGTAGCTTCGGTCGCCGTGCAGCTTCCCGGCGGTGAGATTGTCGAGCGCTCGCAGGAAGCGCCGCGCACGGCTTCGGCGGCCTGTCTCGCCATGCTCGACGAGTTGCTAGCCGGGGCGGATACCCGCGAGGTCGAGGAGTGGATCGCCGACATCGGTCCAGGTTCGTTCATCGGGGTTCGTGTCGGCGTGATGCTCGCAAAGACGTTCGCCTTCGCCGGTGGACGATTGGTTCGTGGGCTGAGCGCTTTCGACTTGATCGATGCGGATCGGACCGTTGCGTTCCCCAGCCGTCGGGGCGAGTGGTTTGTTCGGGTTCCGGGCGAGCCCGCGTATCGTACGACGGAAGTGCCCGTGTCCGCGGTCGGGTTTGGACTGGGTGGTGAAGATCGATTCCCCTCGGCGGCGAGGGCGATCGAACTACGCTCGCGAGCGAGCTTGGTAAACCCCGAGGAACTGCGCCCCGACCACTTGATGGAGCCCGCGATCTCGCAGCCGAAGACGCCGTACCGGAGGGTCGATCGCTGAGACTCCGGAGCGAGGGCACAACGCATCCCTCGCCTGCAAGAGCTCAGTTTGGAAACCATGCAACCGCCTCAACTGATCCCGGACGTCAGTCTTCGCCCCTTCACCACCTTGCGGGCGGGGGGAAGAGCCGATTGGTTTGCACAGATGCGCTCGGTGGATGAACTCGCGGCGATGGTCGCCGCCTGCCATCAGGGGACCGATCCGCTGATCGTGCTCGGGTGGGGAAGCAATGTCCTGCCGTCCGACGCCGGGGTGGCAGGAACCGTGATCATCAACGAAACTCGCGGACTTACCATCGACGCCGATTCGGGGGTCGTCGAGGTCGATTCCGGCGTGGGTTTCCAAGAGTTGTTCCTAAAGACTGCTCAGCAGGGGCTGGCGGGTTTGGAGTTTGCCGTGGGCATCCCGGGAACGGTCGGCGGTGCTTTGGTCAGCAATGCTGGCGCGTACCGTAGCAACGTTTCGGAGTTCCTCAGCGAGATCGAGATCGTCCACGAGGGCGAGCGTGGCTGGGTGTCGCCCGCTTGGATGGAGTTCTCCTACCGCGATAGCGTGCTGCGCCGGCAGAATCCGCCTCGGGCAGTCTTGTTGCGGTTGCGCTTTAAGCTTCCGCCCGGAACGCCCAAAGCGATCTACGACGAGGCCCGCGACTATCAGCGGCAGCGGATTTCCAAGCAACCCCCCTCTGCCAGCGCCGGCAGCTTCTTCAAGAACGTGAACGATGCCGATCTCGCCCAGCGGTTGGAGACCCTCCCGCCCAAGCTGAAAGAGGCAGGCGTGGTGCCGGCCGGATATCTCATCGAAAGCGTCGGGCTGAGCGGACATCGAATCGGCGGGGCGATGCTCTCCCGACGGCACGCCAACTTCATCGTCAATGTCGGTGGCGCAACCGCCACGGAAATCCGAGACCTCGCCGCGCTGGCGCGGTGGAAGGTCTCCGAAGCGCACGGGGTGACGCTCGAACCGGAAGTGCTGTTCCTGGGACGCTGGGACTAGCGCTATCCGACACCGGGCGATCCGGGTACCTTGAGGCGCGTTGTCAACCGGGCCCCTCTCCACCAGCCGCATCTTCCGCTTCTATGTTCCGCTTGCGGCTTCGTGGCTGTTCATGTCGGCGGAGGCCCCGATTTCGCTGCGCATCATCTCGCAGCTGCCCGACGCCAAGCTCCACATCGCGGCGTTCCTGATGCTGATGTCGATGTCGCTGTGGATCGAGAGTCCGGTCATCGACTTGCTCAGCACCTCGACCGCGCTCGCCCGAGATCGCAAGCGGTTCGCGCTCATCAGCCGGTTTGTGTGGTGGGTGATGGGCTGGTGCACGGTCGTCCACGCGCTGGTGACGCTGACCCCGCTCTATCCCCTCATCACGCTGAACGTCTTGCGGCTTCCCGTCGCCGTGGCCGACGAACTTCGCCTTCCCTTGGCGGTGATGATTCCGTGGAGCGCGATGATCGGCTGGCGCAGATATAAGCAGGGCTTGCTGATCCGCAACGGACACACCCGCCCGGTGGGAGTGGGTACGGTGGTGCGCATGGCCTTTGCCGCGACCGTCGGCTTCAGCGTCGCATCGACCGCCCAGTTCAGCGGAACAATGGCGGTCGCGATTGCGCTGATGGCGTCGGTGACGTCCGAGGCGATCTTCGTCCACTTGGTCAGTCGGCGGGTGGTGGCGGGCTTGCCCGAGGAAGTCGAGGGCCCCGATCTGTCCATGTCCGATCTCGCGAAGTTTCACCTACCGCTGACCGCGACGACGATGCTCACCCTCAGTGCGGGGCCGATCGTCGGCGCCGCGCTCGCCCGATCCCCGGATTCCGTGCTCGCGATGGCGGGCTGGCAGGTCACCACCACGCTGGTGTGGATGCACCGAACGATCGTGTACGCCTTGCCCGAGGTGGTCATAACGCTCGCTAAGGACGCCGACTCCGTGCGCCAGCTTCGGCGCTTCTGCATCGGCGTCGGCGTGTTCTCGTCGTCGCTGCTCGGTGTGCTGTGGCTGACGCGAGGCGATCTCGCGTTCCTGTCCGGACTGCTGAAAACCCCCGCCGACACCGCCGAGATGGCGCATGCCGCGATCATCCTCTGCGTTGCGTTCCCGCTCATCGGGGCGCTGCAGAGCTTCGCCCGCGGCACCTTGACTGTGGCGCGCATGACGATGCCGCGGCTGACCTCGGTCGGAGTCGGCATGGGGCTGCTGTTCGTCGGGCTGGGGATCGGCCTGGCGATGAAGTGGCCAGGCGTCTCGATCGCCGCGTTCGCGATGAATGTGGCGCTGATTGGAGAGTTAGCCGCGCTGGCGTACTTCAACAAGCGCGCGCTGCGGCAGATTCACGGGTAGCACGGCGGGAGGGCCACGCTTCGTCGTGGCCAGGAGTACGGCGCCGACAGAGCGGCGCCCTCCCGAGTGGCCAGTAATGTCGGCTGGTGGGAGGGCCACGCTTTGTCGTGGCCAGGTTGTCGGCGCCGACGGAGCGGCGCCCTCCCGAGTGCTTACGCCGCGCGCTGATCCGTCGCGGGTTCCATCTGGGCGCACTGCAGAATCCGCGCGAGCTTGCGCAACACCGCCCGGCTCGTCTCGTTGTCGGGTTCCGCGCTGTTGAGGCAGCGGGACATCAGTTCCCACGCTTCCTCTTGCGTCAACACCAGAAAGAGTTCCTCGTCCCTCCACATACCAAAGGAGATGTTTGGCATTCCGCGCGGTGTTCCGCACCTGAATGTTGTGCGGGGTTGCGACGGTGGCGGTTATCGGCAGATTTAGCCGCCATAAGTCATCATGAGTTTATGCTTCGCGTCGGACTCGTCGGATGCGGCTTTATGGGCCGCATGCATTCAAACGTCTACTCGCTCCTTGATGGAGCACAGTTGGTCGCGGTGGCGGATCACAAGCCGGCTCGGGCGGAGAAGTTCGGCATCGACTTCAGCGCGAACGCCTACCTCAGCCTCGAAGCCATGTTCGCCGCCGAAGAGCTCGACGCGGTCGACATCTGCCTTCCCACTCACCTCCACAAGGAAGCGACGATCCTCGCCGCCCAAGCCGGCAAGCACATCTTCTGCGAGAAGCCGATGGCGCTTGCCGTCGCCGACGCCGACGCGATGATCGAGGCCGTCGACCAGGCGGGCGTGCAGCTCATGATCGGCCACTGTATCCGCTTCTGGCCCGAGTACGCGCTCCTCAAGGAGATCACCGACGACGGGCGATTGGGCAAACTTCTTTCGATCAACCTTCTACGTTACGGCGAGTTTCCGCACTGGTCGAGCGACAACTGGCTCGCCGACGAGAAGCTCGCGGGCGGGGGCGTGCTGGACATGCACATCCACGACACCGACTTCATCCACTACCTGCTTGGCGATCCCGACTCGATCAACTCGTGGGGCACGGTCGACGAGCGCGGCCCGGGTCATGTTTTCACCACGATGACCTACCCGGGATGCGTGGCTCACCTCGAAGGCGGCTGGAATCTGCCTTCGCACACGCCTTTCAAGATGGCGTTCCGCGCGATCTTCGAGCGTGGCGCGGCGATCATGGACGCGGGTCCCCTCACGATCTACGAACCCGGCAAGGAGCCCGTCGTGCCCGAGTTTGCGAAGATGGAAGCCCAAGGCGGCGGCAACATCAGCGACCTCGGCGGCTACTACCACGAGCTTCGATACTTCGTGGACCGCGTGAATGCGGGACAGCCGCTGGAGATCGTGACGCCTTTGACCTCGCGCACGTCGCTCGAAACCACGCTCGAAGAGATTCGGCAGCTCAAAAGCCGAGCTTAGTCAGCAACTTGCGAAAGGGCGCCGGGATGGGGACGGCGGGAAGCTCCCCGCGGGTCACCCAACGCAGGCCCGTGGGTGGCTCGCCGACTCCTTCATAAGCGGAGAGCACGACGCGATGATGGGTGACGGTCGTCGTGACCGAGGCGATGAGTTGGCCTATGGCGGATGGGGTCGGGAGCACCCAGAGTCCCGCCCACCACTCGGCTTCTTGCGCTTGCACCATTCCGACCGCGCCATCGGCGCGACGCCAAACCGCGACCGGATGCGTACGATCCACGGTCGTCGGTCTCGGCTTGGGGGTGGGGAGGCTGTCGGTGAGCCCTCGCGCAAAGGCGAGGCATTCGCTTTGGAGCGGACAGGCTTCGCAACGAGGATTTCGGGGGCGGCAGACGGTCGCGCCGAGCTCCATGATCGCTTGGTTCCAATCTCCGGGGCGCTCGTGGGAGATGAGCGTTTGCGCCCAGGCTCGGGCGGCGCGGCGTCGGGTGTCGCCTACTGAATCATCTGCACATACCCGCGCGTACACGCGCTCGACATTGCCATCGACGACGGGTGTGGGTTCGCCATCAAGAATGCTGGCGAGGGCGGCTGCGGTGTAGTCGCCGACTCCCGGCATCGATCGCCAGGCGTCATGACCCACGGGGAAGCCGTTGGCTACGCATCGCCGCACGCCTTCGAGCAGATTGCGGCAGCGGCGATAGTAGCCCAGGCCCTGCCAATGCGCCATCACCTCTTCTTCGGGAGCTTCGGCCAGCGACGCCGCAGTGGGGAAGCGCGCCATCCATCGCTCGTAATAGGGAAGGACGGTCGCGACCTGGGTTTGTTGGAGCATGACCTCGCTCACCCATACGGCATAGGGGTCGCGGGTGCGTCGCCAGGGCAGGTCACGACCGTAGCGGTCGTACCAATCTAGCAGACTCACGAACCGACGGTCTCGAATCCCAAGGCGGCGAGCGTCAGATCGATGTCGGGCGAATCCGTAAGGGCGCGGCCGATCACCAAGTAGTCGGCACCATCCCCTAAGGCTTGCTTTGCGGTGCCGACTCGCTGCTGGTCGTGGGTCTCGCCGTGGGCCAAGCGAATCCCTGGCGTGACGATGATGCCGTGGCCCACCACCGCGCGGATCGGCTTGATCTCGTGGCACGAGCACACGACGCCGTCCATCCCGCAGTCGATCGCGAGCTTGGACAGATACACCATGTGATCTTCCAGCGACCGATTGACGCCAAGATGGTCGGTCAGCACGTGCTGATCCAGCGACGTAAGCACGGAAACTCCGACAAGATTCGGGGCTTGTTCTTCGCCGAACGAACGCGCTTCCTCGACGGCGGCGGTCATCATGGCCGGGCCGCCTGCGATATGCAGCGTCATCATCCACACGCGGTGGCGGGCGGCTTCTCGAACGGCCAGCGCGACCGAGTTCGGGATGTCGTGAAACTTCAGGTCGAGAAAGATCTTCGAGGCACCCGCGTCTTGGAGCTGGGCAAGCACATCAAGGCCGTGGGGCAGGGTCAGGGCGTGGCCCACCTTGAATCGCGAGATTCTGGGGGCCAGACGGCGAACAATCCGGAGCGCTTCTCCCAAATCGCCCGTATCCAGCGCGCAGATGACCTTGCGAATACCCATGATCTCGTCTCCTTAACCTCAGTGTACACGCAGAAGCTCGCAATCCTTCCGGGTTGATCGGCCCTTCTGAGAGCCGATACCTCACTTGAGGGAACAGCGGTGAGTCAGGGCGTAAGAAACTGGACACGTATCGAATCGGGTCTTGGGTTGCGAGTCGACCCCAAGATCGTGTTAACCAGCCAGATTCTGGCGTTAACCCAACAGGAGCTCGAGCAAGCGATCGACGCCGAGATCAACGAGAACCCGGCTTTGGAGAGGCTCGAAGAGGAGCAGGCGCCGATCACCGATGAGGCGATTTTGCGGGCGATTGCTCCGCACGAGTTGCGGCCCTCAAGCGAGGACTTCGAGTTCCAGCGCAGCCTTCCCAACGACGACGACTCGGTCGACTGGACCGAACTTGCATCGACGACCACTTCGCTGTGGGAGCACCTCCGGGCCCAACTGCTGCCCATGGTGCCCAAGAAGCTCGAGCCGCTCGCAGAGTATCTGGTCGAGTGCATCAACGAGAAGGGGTACCTGGCCACGCCGGTCGAGGAGATTTCCCTGGCGACCGGCTACCCGCTCGAGGAAGTCGAGTTGGTCCTCAGCCATCTGCGTCATTGCGAACCGGCTGGCGTTGGCGCAACGACGGTGGAAGAGTGCTTGCTACTCCAGCTTCGCGACGAAGATACGATCGAGTCCAAGCTTGCCCGGCTGATTTTGAAGCATCACCTCGATGACTTCTTGGCGCGAAAGCCGATGCGGATCGCGCGTCGCTACCGGGCGCTACCCGAGGTTGTCGAGCAAGCGTTCAAGGCCATTCTGCAACTCTGCCCGTACCCGGGCGAGACATTCTGCCCAGGTCATGTGACGACCTCGCGGGCGATTCGGATGCCTTCGGTGGTGCCGGACTTGATCTTGAGCCACGACGAGACGGGCTGGCACGTCGATGTTCGTGGGGCCGACCCCAACTCGCTGAGTATCAATCGCGCCTATCGAGTTCGTTTCGAACAGATGAGAAAGGCGGCTCATCCCGACAAGGAAGAGCGCAGACACGTGACTGAATATGTTAAGCGGGCGGCGAACTTCATTCAGAGCGTGCACCAGCGCCGACTGACGCTGCGGCGGATCGGCGAGTACCTGCTGGAGCACCAAAGCGGATTTGTGACGACTGGCCAGTATCAGTTCCTAAAGGCACTGACGCGAACCCAACTGGCCAAGGACTTGGGGGTTCACGAGAGCACGATCAGCCGAGCTACGATGGGCAAGTTTGTGCAAATCGGAAACGGGGAAGTGGTCGCATTCGAGGTGTTCTTCAAGCCAGCGCTGCGCGTGCAGAAGATGATCGAAGACATTTTGGCGACCGAGAATCCGAACAATCCTCTGTCCGACGAGCAGATCGCGGCGATTCTCAAGAAGAAGGGCGTCGAAGTCGCCCGGAGAACCGTCAACAAGTATCGAGATCGAACCAAGCTGCTGAGCTCTCGCAAGCGACGAACGGCGTAATCACCGTTTCGCCGAATATTGGGCTGTCTTCTTGACCCTTGCGGGTCGGGGCGGGGTAGAATGAACGTTCGCGCCCAACGCCCCGGAGGTCTGATGAGAGTAATTCAGCCATCCTCGAAGCGAATCGATCGATTCCTCGAGGTGCCGAATCTTATTGAGTTGCAGCTAAACAGCTACAAGTGGTTTCTCGAAGAAGGACTACCTGAACTGTTCCAGACGTTTTCCCCGATCTGGGACTTCACCCAAACAAACTTTATCGAACTCGTAGGCTTTTCGCTGAGCGAGCCCAAATACGCCATTCAAGAGTGCCGAGATCGGGACATGACCTATGAGGCCCCGATCAAGGCGATCGTGCGCTTTGGCGGCAAGGACCGAGACACCATTGAGACTGAGGTGTACCTCGGCGATCTGCCGTTGATGACCGACCGCGGAACGTTTATTATCAACGGCCGCGAGCGCGTCATCGTGTCTCAGCTCAGCCGATCGCCCGGTTTGTACTTCGAAGAAGGCGTCGACTCGTCGATGCAGGTCCTCGTCTCCGCTCGGATTATCCCGAACGAGGGTCCGTGGCTCGAAGTCGAGTCCGATTCCAATCTCGTCGTTCGCACTCAGATAAGCCAGACCAAGAAACTGCCGCTGACCCAGCTCATCAAGGCCTTGAGCGCCTTCGAGAAGGGCCACGCCATGGTCACGCAAGAGCTGAAGAAGTCGGTGCACCGAAAGCTGATCGAGCCGGTGGCTGACGCAGAAACGGGCGAAGTTCTGCTCGAAGCCGGCACAATCATCCGCGCCGAGCATCTGAAGGGACTGTCCGACGACGTTCTGAACTCGAAGGTCCAAACCGAGATGCTGCTCTCGAACAACGAGGAACTCCTCCTCACGTTCGGCCGACCGGCGACTCTTGAGAATCCGACCGCCGAGCAACTCGAAGGCAAGCGGCTGACCGCTGACCTGATGGAGAGCGGCAAGCTGATCATCAAGAAGCACGAGAAGATCGAGAAGGAAACTGCGAAGAAGATCGAGAGCATGGCTCTCGAAACGCTCGAGATTCTCGACGTTCTTCCCCTGGCCGATGCGACGCTCGAGCAGGATCCGACCACCAACTGGAAGGAAGCGATCCTCGACATCTATAAGCGGCTACGTCCCGGTGAGGCTGCCAATGAAGACGCCGCGAAGCAGCTGATCTACGGTCTGTTCTTCGACGTCAAGCGATACGATCTGGGCAAGGTTGGCCGTCGATTCCTGAACCAAAAGCTGGGCTGGGATTTGCCGATCAACGTGCGTAACCTGACCGCCGAGGACCTCGCGGGCGTGCTCATGGAGATGGAACCTTATCTCCGGAGTGAAGCCAAGCGCGACGACATCGACGATCTGAAGAACAAGCGCGTCCGATCCATTGGCGAACTGTTGCAGAGCCAGCTCCGCCTCGGTTTCGTGCGCATGGAGAAGGTTGCCCGCGAGCGGATGACCTCGACCGACCAGGAGAACCTCCTGCCGGGCATCATCCTCAGCGTCAAGCCGGTCAGCGCCAGCATCAAGAGCTTCTTCTCGTCGAACCAGCTCTCGACGTTCATGGATCAGACCAACCCGCTGTCGGAGCTCACGAACAAGCGCCGACTTTCGAGCCTCGGCCCGGGTGGTTTGCAGCGAACCAGCGCCAAGCTGGAAGTCCGCGACGTACACCGATCGCACTACGGCCGCATTTGTCCGATCGAGACCCCTGAAGGTCCGAACATCGGTCTGATCAGCCAGTTGACGATCCATGCTCGTGTCGACGAGTTTGGGTTCATCATGACCCCCTACCGCAAGGTGGTGGGTGGCCGAGTCACCGACGAGATCATCTACTACACCGCGCAGGAAGAGACCGGCTTGCTGGTTGCGCCTGCCGACACGGAAACCGAGGCGGACGGCATGATTCAAGCCGCCCAGCTCCAGGCCCGTTGTGCGGGTGGTGACCTCGGCGGCGCGAGCTATCCGATGGTGACGCGAGACCGCGTCGACCTGATGGACGTTTCGCCGGTGCAGATCATCTCGGTTGCGACCTCGCTGATTCCGTTCCTCGAGAACGACGACGCGAACCGCGCCCTCATGGGTGCGAACATGCAGCGACAGGCCGTGCCTTGTCTTCGGGCGGAACTTCCGCTCGTCGGCACCGGATACGAGCGCGTCGCGGCGGTCGACTCGGGTGCGGCGGTTGTCGCCCACCGGTCGGGCATCGTCGAATCGGTCACGGCGCAGGAGATCAAGGTTCGCACCGACGCGGGAGAGTTGGATGTTTATCCGCTCCTCCACATGGTGCAGAGCAACAAGTCGACCTGTTTCACGCAGCGACCGGTGATCGCTCTCGGCCAGCGCGTCCTCAAGGGCGATGCTCTCGCCGACGGCCCCTGCGTTGACGATGGCAACCTCGCTCTCGGCAAGAACGTGCTCGTCGCGTTTATGCCGTGGGGCGGCTACAACTACGAAGACGCCATCCTGATCAGCGAGCGCATGGTGAAGGACGACGTGTATACGTCGATTCACATCGAGCGCCACGAGACGGAAGCGGTTGACACGAAGCTTGGCCCCGAGGAAATCACGCGCGACATCCCCAACGTGGGCGAAGAAGCGCTGAAGGACCTCGACGAGAACGGCATTATCCGCATCGGTGCGGAAGTTCGACCGGAGGACATTCTGGTCGGTAAGGTCGCGCCGAAGGGTCAGGTCGAGATGACCGCTGAAGAGCGGCTCATCATCGCGATCTTCGGCAAGAAGGCCGAAGAGACCCGCGACGTGTCGCTTCGACTGCCGCACGGTGAGAAGGGCACGATTGTGGACGTTAAGGTCTTCAGCCGATACAAGTACCTCTCGCCGTCCATCAACAAGGTCTACAAGGAATCGAAGAAGCGCGATCGCCTAGTGTGCGACATCACCGACGAGCCGCTGATTCAGATCCCGGGTGACGAACTGCCCGCTGGCACCAACATGACGGTGCAGGTGTACATCGCTCAGAAGCGAAAGCTGATGGTCGGTGACAAGATGGCGGGACGCCACGGCAACAAGGGCGTCATCTCGAAGATCCTGCCGCTCGAGGACATGCCGATGCTCGCCGACGGAACGCCGGTCGACATCGTCTTGAATCCGCTTGGCGTTCCGAGCCGAATGAACATCGGTCAGATTCTTGAAACGCACCTCGGCTACGTAGGCAAGCACCTTGGTGTGCGCTACGTCTGCCCGGCGTTCGAGGGTGCTACGGAAGGCGAGGTCCTCGACGAGATGGCCCGGCTGGCGCAACACATGCAGCGCCAGGTGCTGGGCGCCTACGTGAACCATGAACTCGGTTTGCCGGTGAAGATTGGCAAGACCGACACGGTCGCGGAGGTCTTGGCGAACATCGAGGCTGCTCTGCGCAAGCTAGATGAGGCTCATCTGGAGCACGTCTCGCGCATCGTGGCCGGGCCTCCGGTTGCCAATGTCGATGACTTGCTGGCCGTCGATCTCGAGACGTACGAACCGGTCGAGTTGGAAGAGAACGGCAAGCCTCACAAGGCTGACGCTCTCGTCTACAAGGCGATCCTGGAGCGCATCGAGCACAACGCTCTGAAGCGCGCCGGTATTGATGCCAAGTCGATGAAGTCGCGGCTGCGGGACGGCCTCACCGGCGACGACGTTCCGAATCCGATAACGGTCGGCATGATCTACATGCTGAAGCTGGAGCACTTGGCGGACGAGAAGATCCACGCCCGCTCCATCGGCCCATACTCGCTCGTTACTCAGCAACCGCTGGGTGGTAAGGCGCAGTTCGGCGGACAGCGATTCGGTGAAATGGAAGTGTGGGCGCTCGAAGCTTATGGCGCGGCGTACACCCTCCAGGAACTGCTGACGATCAAGTCGGACGACGTGACTGGCCGTGTGAAGGCCTATGAGTCGATCGTTAAGGGTGAAGCCTTGGCGGAACCGGGTATTCCGGAGTCGTTCAAGATCCTCGTTAACGAGCTGCGGTCGCTCTGTCTGAAGGTTTCGGTCGAAGACCTCGCGGGTAAGGAAATCCCGCTCAAGGACCTTGATGAGCTGAGCGCTGGCGATGACACTCGCCTTGCACGAAGCGTCGGCTTCTTCAACTAGGGCTAAGAACTCAGGCCCCGGCCACCTCTTCAGGTGGCCGGGCTTTGTTTTGCCTAGTCGTTGTTGGTCCTCTGCCGCTACAATAAGGTGTGACCGTTTCAGAGTTGTACGACACCTTGCCTTACGGCCCGGCCCCCGAAGATTCCAAGCTTGCGCAGGCTTGGCTCGACGATCGCGGGCGGAAGTTTGGTGTGTACATCGACGGCGCTTGGCACGGGGTTGATGACCAGTTCGAGGTGTTCTCGCCCGGCACGGGGAATGCTATTGCCACGGTCGCCCAGGCCGAAGACGGCCTCGTGGATCGGGCGGTGCGGGCCGCGCGTAGGGCCCAACCAAGTTGGGGGGCATTGCCCGGGGTCGAGCGAGGCCGATACCTGTATGCAATCGCCCGCCACGTCCAAAAACACTCGCGCTTATTTGCGGTCTTAGAGTCCCTAAATAATGGCAAGCCGATCCGAGAGACACGAGACCTTGACATCCCCTTGGTTTCGCGTCACTTCTACTACCATGCTGGGGTTTGTGACATGCTCCCCGACCACGAGCCAGTGGGCGTGTGCGGCCAGATCATCCCGTGGAACTTCCCGCTGCTGATGCTTGCCTGGAAGATTGCCCCGGCCATCGCACTCGGAAACACGGTCGTCTTGAAGCCAGCCGAGTTCACGCCTCTTACCGCACTTCTCTTTGCGGAGATCTGCGCGGAAGTCGGGTTGCCGCCGGGGGTCGTGAACATCATCACGGGCGACGGGCGAACAGGGCAGGCCATCGTTGAGCACTCCGACATCGACAAGATCGCCTTCACCGGTTCTACCGAAGTCGGCCGCATCATCCGCCGCGCAACGGCCGGAACGGGGAAGAAGCTTTCGCTCGAGCTCGGGGGTAAGTCGCCCTTTATCATCTTCGATGACGCCGATCTCGATGGGGCGGTCGAGGGGTTGGTCGACGCGATCTGGTTCAACCAGGGGCAGGTGTGCTGCGCGGGATCGCGCTTGCTTGTGCAAGAGTCGGTCGCTGATGTCGTGCTGAACAAGGTGCGACGCCGCATGCAGACCTTGCGGGTCGGTGATCCGCTGGACAAGGCAGTGGATATCGGCGCGATTGTCGCTCCGGTGCAGCGAGATCGCATCCACGAACTTGTGACAGTTGGAGTGAATGAGGGGGCCGAACTGTTTCAGGCCGGAACTTGTCCTGCGGAAGGGTGGTTCTACCCGCCCACGCTGCTGACGAACGTGAGCCCAGCATCGACGGTGGCGCAGGAAGAGATCTTTGGCCCGGTGCTGGTGGCCATGCCCTTCCGGACGCCTGCGGAGGCCGTCGACCTGGCGAACAACACCGTTTATGGGCTGGCGGCAAGCGTGTGGTCGGAGAACCTCAATCTTGCGTTCGATATCGCTTCTCGGGTGAAGGCGGGCACGGTGTGGATCAACTGTACGAACCAGTTTGATGCGTCATCGGGTTTTGGCGGTTTTCGCGAGAGCGGCTTTGGGCGAGAAGGCGGCATCGAGGGTTTGTACGAGTATGTGAAGCCTCGGCACCAAGACCAACGCCGGCCCGAACTCGCCAGCGACCCCGTGGTCAATAGCGACGCCATCGATCGCACGCACAAGCTGTACATTGGAGGCAAGCAGGTGCGGCCAGACTCCGGCCACAGCCTGGTCATCCACGGCCACGAGATCGCCCGCGGCAACCGAAAAGACATCCGCAACGCGGTCGAAGCGGCGCGATCCGCGCAACCGGGATGGCAGAGGTCGACCGCGTATCTGCGCTCACAAGTGTTGTACTACCTAGCGGAGAACCTCCAACATGCCGACTTGTTCGGGGCATCTCGTGAGGAAATCGCGGCCGCGACGGATGCGGTGTTCCGGATCGCTGGTCAGGTAGATAAGTTTGAGGGGCGAGTTCACGCCGTGCCCAGCCGCGGCATGGCCTACACGCAGAACGAGCCGATCGGAGTTGTGGGTGCCGTCCTTCCGGACAACTCGCCGCTGCTCTCCCTGGTGACTCTGATCGCGGCCGGCATCGGAATGGGGAACGCAGTGGTTCTTATCGCCAGCGAGACGAACCCGCTGCCTTCGGTAGCCCTGTACCGGGTCTTGGAGGCGAGCGACATCCCGGCGGGGGTCGTGAACATCGTCACCGGCTTGCGTGAGGAACTCGTGCCGACCTTGGCCGATCACGATGGTATCGATGCGATCTTCGCGTTTGGAGGCGAGGAGCTTCGGCAAGACGTCGAACTCCGATCGGCGGCCAACCTGAAGCAAACGTGGGTATCCAGCGATATCGACGCATCGGTCGACGAGTTGTTGCGGAGATGCACGCAGGTGAAGAACGTTTGGGTGCCCTACGGTGAGTGACCGGCGCAAAACTTGCATTACAATGAGAGAGCGAGATGAGTCGTCCAATCCTGTTTCCTGAAGTCATCGAGTCGACCAGTGGCACGGGTCGTTGGATGGTCATGATCTTCAATAACGAGTTCAACTCGTTCGATGAGGTCATCGGCGTCCTCATGAAGGCGACGGGTTGCATGGCCGAAGAGGCGTTCATCGAGGCATGGGAGGCCCACACGTACGGCAAGGCACCGTGCCACTTTGCCGAACGCACCGAGTGCGAGGTTGTCGCGGCGATGATCTCGACCATCGGGGTCAGGACCGTGGTGCAGCGAGAGTGGGACGAGTCGTAAACCCCTCCATCGAGATTCGACCGGAAGAGTACACCGCGGATGAGAACCGTGGTGAACGCTGGTTGGTGACGGTGTTCAACAACGAGACCAACACCTACGAAGAGGTCATTACAATCTTGATCATCGCCACGAACTGCTCACCGGAAGAGGCATGGATCGAGACGTGGGAAATCGACCACTTGGGGCACTCTGTCGTACACGTAGGTAACGAGGAAGAGTGCTGCTCGGCGGCGGAAATCATCGCAACGATCGGAATTCGCGTCGAAGTAACCCCCGAGCTTTAGCCCGAACGAATATCAGGTGCGGAATCCCACCCCTCGCGGGTATCCTCTTCAGTGGCCCATCATGGGCCGTTTTCACGAATTCGGAGGATGTCTTTCTAAATGCCCGGCACTGGCACCGTCATTCAAGTCATGGGTCCCGTCGTGGACTGTCGCTTCGCCACCGACTCGCTTCCCGAGATCAACAACGCGATTGAGATCAAGGACGCGACGCGGGGCATCAACCTAACCTGCGAAGTCGCCCAGCACCTCGGCGACGACGTAGTCCGCGCGGTTGCTCTCAGCACCACGGACGGACTCGTTCGCGGGATGTCGGCGGTCGATACCGGATCGCCGATCATGGTGCCGGTCGGAGAAGCCACGCTCGGTCGCGTCTTCAACCTTCTGGGCCAGCCGATCGACATCGTCGAGTCGGGCGAGCATGCTGACACCCCCGAAGTCCGCGCCGCCAAGGCGAAGATGATCTCCGAAGCGCCGCGGCTTCCCATCCATCGCACCCCTCCGACGTTCGAACAGCAGTCGACGAAGGTTGAGTTGCTTCAAACCGGCTTGAAGGTTATCGATCTCCTCATCCCGTTCAACAAGGGTGGAAAGATCGGTCTCTTCGGTGGTGCCGGTCTGGGCAAGACGGTTCTCATCCAAGAGCTCATCCGCAACATCGCGGTTGAAGCTTCGGGCGTTTCGATGTTCGCGGGCGTCGGCGAGCGAACCCGCGAAGGAAACGACCTCTGGCTCGAAATGTCGGAAGCCAAGTTTAAGGACAAGGACGGGACGGAGAAGCGCGTTATCGACAAGACCGCCATGGTCTTCGGCCAGATGAACGAGCCGCCCGGTGCTCGCCTCCGCGTCGCTCTGACCGCCCTCACCATGGCTGAATATTTCCGCGACGAAGTCGGCACCGACGTTCTCATCTTCGTCGACAACATCTTCCGATTCGTCCAGGCAGGTTCCGAGGTATCGGCCCTTCTCGGTCGTATGCCCAGCGCCGTCGGCTACCAGCCCACGCTGGCTACGGAAATGGGCTTCCTCCAGGAGCGAATCACCTCGACCAACAAGGGTTCAGTCACTTCGGTTCAGGCGGTCTACGTTCCGGCGGACGACCCCACCGACCCGGCTCCCGCCACCACGTTCGCCCACTTGGACGCTTACGTGTACCTCGACCGAGGTCTGGCTTCGAAGGGTCTGTACCCCGCGGTCGACCCGCTCCAGTCGAGCTCGAAGAACCTCGACCCGCGCGTCGTTGGCCAAGAGCACTACGACGTCGCCTCGCGTGTTCAGCGAACGCTGCAGCGCTACAAGGAACTGCAGGACATCATCGCGATTCTCGGTATCGACGAACTTTCGGACGACGATAAGAGCCTCGTTGCTCGCGCTCGAAAGATCGAGCGATTCCTGTCGCAGCCGAACTTCGTCGCGGAGCAGTTCACGGGCGCGCAAGGTCGCTACGTGACCACCGAAGAGACGGTGTCAGCGTTCAAGGAAATCGTCGACGGCAACCTCGACGACGTTCCCGAGCAGGCATTCCTCTACTGTGGCGGTCTTGACGACGTCATGGAGAAGGCGAAGAAGCTTCAGGCGGTCTAATGGCCAAAGACTTCGAACTTTCGATCGTTGCACCGGACCGCTCGGTCGTTGAAGACCGAGCCCAAGCCGTTGTCGCCCCGGGCATCGAAGGCTACTTCGGCGTTATGGCCGGTCACCTGCCGATGGTTTCGGCCCTGCGGCCGGGCATCGTCGAGTACCTCGACGGCAAGGGTCAGCGCCACCACATCGCGGTTTCGGGCGGTTTTGCCGAGATCAGCGGTGAGCGGTTGACCATTCTCGCCGACTCGGCTTCTCGGGCGTCGGAAATCGACATCCGTCAGGAAGAAGAGCGGCTTGAGCGCGCTCGTCGCGCTTTGCGTGGCGAGGACGCGGCGATGAACAGCCAAGAGGCGACCGCCGAGATCGAGCGCGCTTTGGCGCGCATTCGCGCTGCTCAACGAGACTCTTAGTACACCCGCTTCTCGTGGTGCCCCCGTGATGCATGGATGCGTCCGTACGGGCCAGGCCATCTAGAGTACTTGCGACATTTTGAGAAATTTGTCGCATAGTTCTCCATAAATGCGCTTATAATGTGATCTATGAGGAGTGCTGGGGCACTTGCCTTGGGATGGGTACTGTTCGTGGGGTGCGGTGGCCCGTCAGACGATGTGCTCGCTCAGTTCAACCTTGACGGAATCAAGGGTCCGAATGTGTCCGCAAGCGTACTCGACGGCGCTACTTGCCTCGTCGTGTGCGGTTGCCAGCCGTGCGTTGACGCAGCTAGCGGGGTCTCACGTCGTGGCGACACCAACATCGTTCTCTTGGGTCAACTCCCGGTGACTGAGATGAGAAAGTTTGTGCAGAGGACCGCGTGGGGCGGCGTCGCCTACAGTGACCCTGGCTCTAGGCTCTCACTCCACTTTGGTCTCTTGTCTTGTCCAAAGCGGGTGCGATTCAGTAGAGGTTCCATCCAACATCTCGACTTGCCCATCGAGGAAAGGAGTAAGAACTAGGATGACGCGTTCGGCATCACTCCTATATGTCTTGTTGGCCTACAACGTGTTCGCTGGGTCGATCGTCGCTCGTCAAAGATCGCATGAGTCAGAGCGATCACCACGGACTGCCAGTCGAAAGGACTTACCCCTTGGAACCGACTTGAACCAGTTTCAGGGTCTTCCCAAAACGGGCCTAATTGTCCTCATCTCGGCCTGTTCCTGCAATGATCTACTCCTGGCGGAACTGTCCCGGATTGCTAGAAAGCAGAGTCTGACCGTTGTCGTTGTCACTGCCGAGCCCCATAACTTCAAGGGGCGTGTTCCTGGTGCTGAGTTGATTCTCGATCACTCCCTCGACATCGTCAGGCGCCTCAATGCCTACTATCTGCCTCGCGTGTACCGTGTAAGAGATGGCCGTCTTACTTACATTCAGCATTCCTCTGATATGGCCTTGGCTACCGCAGTTGCGGAAGCAAACATGAGAGCAATCGAGCCTCCAAAGGAGCAACACCCATGAACATCAAGTCAATTCAACTGTGCTGCGCCGTTCTTATCGGCACGGCCATCGCCCTGTCCCTGATGGCATTCCAGGGGATGCAACCCACGAGAGTCTACGACATCGCTGCCGCACGTGGGAAACTCACTTCCATTGGCGAGAAACTGCAGGTGTATCGAAAGACCCACCGACCACTGCCGGTTTCCGAACGAACCAACTTTCGCGACGCCGGATTGCCCGAGATGCTCTTGGAGTTGGCGAAGCCTGGGAACCCTTGGAGTCTAGCCGACGGCGAAGCAACCTTCCGAGTTAAAAGCCCTAACGAACTCTATGATGGAACCCCCAACCATTTCGCTCAGATGTACTGGTCCCGCGAAACGGCATCGCAGATTCGCAAACAAGATATGGGGCAATGGTTTGCGATCCGGGGAGAGGAACTACCGATCCTCGTCGACTATAATCCTTCTTCAGGTGCGCAGATTGCGGGAGAGTCAGGTTACACAGTTCTTGTTCTGAGACTGAGCGGTAAGGTGGAAAAGATTGAGGTTAAGGATCATGCGAAGCCGGTCTGGCAGTGGTAAGACGTCGACGGTAGTCCTTGCAACGGTCCTGTTGCTTGGCTCACTGTACAACTTCGCGTGGGCGGGCGCCAACGTGTGGGGATTCGCGGGTTTGTGCAACGTCACGTACTACTCACCTTCTAACTCATGTCCGAGTGGGTGTACTCCACAACAGGTTGGACCCTCTTCGAATATGTGTGCGGATCTGTCCGGTGAAGATGGCTGCTGCCGTGGCTTCTGCTCGGTGTGGATTTGCTCACCGTTGTCGACCTGCTCCCCAGCAGGATTCAGGAAGTGGACCGGTGTGATGTCAGGTAACCCTACGCCGGGTAACTGTCCTGTCAACTGGGCTACTCACGGCGACTGCGGCGATAACTTGATACAGCATCAGTGCCCCTAAAGGCCCGATGTGAACCCCCGACCAAAATTGGCCGGGGGTCCATTATGCTGTCGCAGGACTACTGCTCGATTCGCTCGAACACGACGATGTCGCCCTGGTGGACCAGGCCGCTGTAATCCCACGTGCGGTTAGCCAGATCCGTAAACCGAACGCTGATTCGATCCGGCTCGGTCGAGGTGTTCGCATTACGCCGATCGGCGACGTTGAACACGGCATGGCCGCGGACGAGGTGATAGTGAGCGCCATTCCTCACCTGCATCTGAGCGGGGCCGCCAAACTGACATACGTTGCCTGACTTGCCTACGCCGCGGACTTCGGGCATATAGATTCCCCAGCTCTGGGGCACGGTGCTCGTTCCGCCGAAGGCGATGAATCGCGCGAAACCACCGACTCGAATCTGTCCGTCCCTATTGGCTTTTCGCGCTTCGAAGTGGAACTCTGACCGCATTCCCGCGGCGTTGGTGGCTCGCCCCTGGCCATACGCGCCGATGATGGTGGTGGCGGCCATGGCCGCCGCGATGACGCCGGAAACGGCGACGACTGCTGCAAAACGCTTCATTGATGTTTTCCCTCTTTTTACCGATTCGTCCGAAGACGCTTACCCGTAGGGACGCATGCCCGATCCCAGGTGTTCAGTGGCTGGCTCACTTTTCGTTGCTGGTTCGTCTGTAGGTAAGTGACGCATCCGATTCGCCAATGGACCGAACAGCGTGAACGGGAGTCGCTCTCTCTTCTTGCCATGTGTGCGGCGGACTCGCAGGGAAGGGTTCGCGATGAAGAGCAGGATCCCATCCGCACGGTGTTCCAGCGCGACCGGGATCGAATCCTCCATTCGAAGAGCTTCCGGCGGCTGAAGCACAAGACCCAGGTGTTTATCGATCCCGCGGGCGATCACTATCGCACCCGGCTGACCCACTCGCTCGAAGTCGCCCAGGTGGCACGCACGATCGGGCGGGCCCTACGGCTGAACGAGGATCTCATCGAGGCGATTGCCCTCGGCCACGATGTCGGCCACACGCCGTTCGGCCACATGGGCGAGAGCGCCCTCGACGAGTGCGTGCGAGAGGCGACTGGGGGCCACTTCCGCCATTACGAGCAGTCCTTGCGGATTGTGGATGTGCTCGAGGATCTCAACCTCACCCACGAGGTGCGCGCGGGCATCGGGGGCCACAGCAAGGGCCGCAAGGATCTCACCGCCTTCGATGGTGAGCCGACGAGCACGCTGGAAGCGGCGGTGGTTCGACTCAGCGATCGCATTGCCTACATGAATCACGACATCGACGATGCACTGCGCTCGCGGATTGTGGACTCGATCCCGGATCGATTCTTGGCCCTGGGCGAGCGTCACAGCCAGAGGATCGGTACGATGGTGATGGATGTGATCGAGAACAGCCTGGAGCAGCCTCGGATCGCGATGTCGCCCGAGCTTCTTGCACTGATGAACGACTTGAAGGAGTGGCTCTTCGAGCACGTTTACTTGAAGTACCCAGTGCTCTATCCGGACACGCAGAAGGTCAAGCGCCTGGTGCAGGAACTGTTCGAGCACTACTGTGAACCGGGTCATCTACCGTCGGGATTCGAGGGAATCCAGGGGGCGGTGGACTACGTTGCGGGAATGACGGATCGGTTCGCGATTGAGACGTATGCGCGGATCAAACTGCCGAGTAGCTTCCGGCAGCCGTTAACGTGACGCACAGGCTACGGTAGTTTCAGGGTGCCCTGGTCCGCAGCCCGAGAACATCACGTGGGGCAGGGATGCCTCGTGCCCTGCTTTCAGGCATATCCAGCCACGATTTCATGTAGATCGCACCCAATCGAGCCGGTATACGGATACTCGCTCCAGTTCTGCGCAAGGCCAGCCCTAATCGGATTCTGCGCGATATACCAAACTTGGTTGCGCCAATCTTCCTCTACCCGCAGAACGTGGTCGTAGAAGCTGGGTTGCCACCTCGGCAACTTCCGCTGATGCATCCAGTAGCCAGAAACGCTCTTGTACTTGACGATCGCGGCCAGAAGGTCGGAGTTCTCGGAGACTCCCATCAATAGGATGTGGGCGTGGTCGGGCAGGAAGCAGTAAATCGGGGCGACGCACCCGAACTCCCGGGTCGCCTTGCCTAACATCTCGACATGGGCCGCGACAATCTGGTCATCCACGAAGATCTTCTGGCGATCGAAGACATTCACCGTGAAGGCGATGCTCCACTCACCGACGTAACGCTCGCGAGCGAGGCGCCTGGGTCTTCCAGGGAGCATTCTCTAAGATACAACGATTTTGCAGGGCACAAGACATCCCTACCCCACGTGAGCTACCCAAGGTAGGGAACTCATGGCAGTGCGCATGTGCAACCCTGCTCCACATGTACTCCCCTACCAGCAGCACATCCCTGTCACGGAGACTCGTCGTCATTCACGACCGCGTCCACCTCGATCTCCACGAGCATGTCGGGGTTGATGAGTTGGCTGACTTCGACCATCGTCGTCGCCGGCAGGATGTCGCCGAACCACTCCTTGTGAACCCTACCGATTCGCTCCCAATCTGAGATGTGCTTCACGTAGATGCGCGTCCGCACGACATGCTCTCGTCGAGCCCCGACCTGGTCTAGCGCCCAATCGACATTCTTCAAGACCTGCCTGGTTTGGGCTTGCGGATCACCCACGCCAACCAGCCCGCCGTGCTCGTCGGTCGAGGTGGTTCCCGTCACATACACGAACGGCCCGACTCTCACGACCCTTGAATAGCCCACGATGGCCTCCCACGGGCGGCCGCTGCCAACGTTCTTACGCTCCATGCTCTACGTTCTACCTGCCGACGGCACCCTCGCTGAGCCGGTAGAATCTAGCGAGCACCATGGGTGAATACAAGCTTCTGCTCGAACACTCGCACGACCCCGCCTACGCCACGCTTGCGGGCTACCAAGCCAAGGGCGGTTACGCCGCGCTGAAGAAGGCGCTGGGCATGGAACGGCAGGCCATCATCGACGAGGTCAAAGCCAGCGGACTGCGGGGCCGAGGAGGCGCGGGATTCCCCACGTGGATCAAGTGGAACGGTATCCCCAAGGACAAGAAGGGGAAGCACTACTTGATCTGCAACGCGGACGAGGGTGAGCCGGGCACGTTCAAAGACAAGCAGCTCATGGAGACCACGCCCTTCCTGCTCATCGAGGGCATGACGATCGCCGGTTTTGCGACCCAGGGCGATGCGGGTTACATCTACATCCGCGGTGAGTTTGTCGATGCCGCGAAAGCATTACGCAAGGCGATCGACGAGGCGTACGCGGCGGGACTGCTCGGCAAGAACATCTTAGGGTCAGGGTACGACTTCGACCTCTACATCCACCTTGGCGCCGGCTCTTATGAGTGCGGGGAAGAGAGCGCGCTCATGTCCAGCCTGATGGGCGAGCGCGGCATGCCGCGTCTGAAGTTCCCCCACGTGCCGCTGCCGACGATCTCGGGAGTCTGGGATCGACCGACGGTCATCAACAATGTCGAGACCTACACGTGCGCGCCGTTCATCATCAACAACGGCGGCAACTGGTACGCCTCATTGGGGGCATCCACCAAGAACTCGCGCGGCACCAAGATCTTCTCGGTATCCGGTCACGTGAACAAGCCCGGCAACTACGAGATCGAGTTCGGCACGTCGTTGATGGACTTGCTCGAGATGGCGGGTGGCATGAAGGGCGGAGCGCTCAAAGCCTGCGTGCCGGGTGGTTCATCGGTTCCGATCATGAACGCGCAGCAATGCGACGGAGCGATCATCGGTTACGAGGAGATGGCGGAAGCGGGCTCGATGGTCGGCTCCGGTGGGTGTATGTTCCTCAACGAGCACACCTGCATCGTGACCTTCATCTGGCGGACCGCGCAGTTCTACGCGAATGAGTCGTGCGGCAAGTGCACCCCGTGCCGCGAAGGCACCAAGTGGCTTTTGCAGATCATGGAGCGCATCCGTTCGGGCGGCGGGCGGTCGGGTGACATCGAACTGCTGCAGGAAGTTTGCTCGCAGATCGACGGGCGGTCGTTCTGCGGTCTCGGTGACGCGGCGGCGTGGCCGGTGGCGGGAGCGATCAAGGTTTTCCGCGACGAATTCGAGTACTTCATCGAGCACGGCCGATCGATCGTGCAGTCGGCCGAGTCCGCGCGGATGCTGCCTGAATCACCAGTAGTCGCAGTTTCCTAATTCGTCCCACCCGATTTCGACGCCACTCATGGAACAACTCTTTCGAGGGGTTCGAACAATGAAGAAGCGTGGATTTACGCTCGTTGAAATCATGATCGTCGTATTGATCATTGGGGTGCTTATGAGCGTCGCCGTACCCCAATTCTTACAGTCTCGTGAAGTCTCGCGCCACCGCACGTGCTTATCGAATCTGAAGAAGATCGACGAGGCCAAGGAGATGCGGGCCGGAGAGCTTAGCCTGAACAACGGCGATCCGTGCGACATGAATGACATCACGCCGACCTATCTTCGTCGGGCGCCGTCTTGTCCCGCCAACGGAACCTATACTGTGAATGTGATCGGGACCGATCCGACGTGCTCGCAAGTCGGCGGAATCTACCCGCACGTCTTGCCGTAGGCTATTCCCAGCGCAGCGCTGTCACCGGGTCCTTCCGTGCGGCGCGCATCGCAGGAACGACGCCGAAAACGACACCCACGCCCGTGCAGACGCCGAGGGCGAGCAAGACGGTGCCGACGGTCATGAGCGGCTTGATCGGCGTGAACGCGGCCAACGCGTAGCAAACCGCCGACGACAAGACGAGCCCAACGAGCCCGCCTGCGATCGTCAGCACCAGCGCTTCGGCAAGGAACTGTACGAACACGTCTTTCCGTCGTGCCCCCACAGTCTTGCGGATGCCGATCTCACGCGATCGCTCATTGACCGACATGAGCATCACCGTCAGCACCCCGACGCCCCCAACGAACAGCGCGATCGAAGTGAGTCCGGTGAGCAGCCACGTCAGAATCCCCATGATCTTGTAGACCAACCCGAGCAGTTCGTCTTGGGTCAGCACAGAGTATTGTTGGCGGTCGAGCGTTTCGCCTAGCGCGTCCTCGAGTCCCTGCTTCAACGCCTTGGGCTCAGCGTTGGGGTCGGACTGCACCATGATGCGGTCGATCTGCATGGTTGGGTTCAGCGCTTGCAGACGCTCGAAGGGGACGTACACGACGTTCTCAAACCCGAACATCGAGAACAGCCCCTGATTGGCACCCTTGCGCTTCTCTTGGCTTACGCCAACGACCCGGTAGTTCCGGCCGTTGATCTCGACCTCTTTGCCGATCGCGGATTCGGATCCGAAGAGCTGCTCCTTCGCGAGTGATCCCAGCACGGTGACGTCTTCATCTGAGTTCGACGCATCGTAAACTGCACCCTCCGAGAGGCTGAGTCGATGCATGGCGAACCACTCCGGGCTGGCGGCGATGGTGACGGGATACGCCTCCTTCTCGCCAACTCGAACGCCTCCCCCGGCGAAGGTCAGCGTCGCTGCTCGAACCACGCCGGGTTCCTGACGCAGTCGCTGGGCTTGCGACTCCTTGAGGAAGCTCTGGCCGCCGATGTTGGGATTAAACGTCCCATCCTCGATTCGTCCGGGCAGGACGACGAGGATGTTGACGCCGATGTCACGCACCTCTCGGGTGACGTCTTCCTGAACGCCCTTGGCAATACTGACCAAGAGCAAGATAGCAGTGGCCCCGACCGTCACCCCCAAGCTGGAGAGAACCGCCCGCCCACGCTGCTCGCGGAGACTTTGAAGGGCGGCAAGGAGGTTGGCTAAGATCATGGGGCCACCACGTTCTACGTGATGGAACCGCCGAGGGTCACCAGCTGCCGCCTCCCCCGCCACCGAATCCGCCGCCGCTGAAGCCGCCGCCTGAAGAGAAGCCCGAGCCGCCGCCGGATCCGCCTTCGCTGCGCGGCGGCGTAGCTGCCGCAGAACCAATCGAATCGGAAATCGAAACGATGTCGCGCGAGAAGTGGATGGAGTTGAAGTGCATATGTCCGCTGGTCACGTACCAATCCGGCATCGCTTCAAGCACGCCCTCGAACCGCTTGGCCCACTCGCGGGCAAGTCCGAAGGCTATCGCGTGGGGAAGGTACTTCTCGAACATCGCCATATCGGGGTGATGCTCGGCCATCCAGTTCAACTCGTCGCCTTCTGCTCGTCGCATGAACTCCTCGAAGCCCTTGACCTGGTCGTGAGCGCGAGCCCCGACGAAAGTGCGTTTCGGCATGTGCGAGGCGAAGAAGAGCACGATCGCCATGCCGATCACTCCGCCGATGAGCGAGGGAATGGGACTGCCGAACGGATTCAGGATGGTGAAGAGAATGCCCGTCGCAATAACGGTTCCGCATCCGCACCCGAAGGTAATGCCGCGCGCCGAATCGGGGCTGTGCCGATAGTAACCCCGCTGGACGAGCATGCCGTAGAGCGTATTCTTCAGGGTCATGAGGTTCGGGGCGACATCGTGGCGCAAGTCGGTTTCGTCGATGACCTTGCCGCCCTTCTTGAGATATCCCAACAGCTGCCGCTCTAGCTGGTCGAGGCCAAGGGTCTCTGCCTTTTCCGTCAGCCGTAGCTCGGCGGTGCGCCGCTTGAAGATCATGCCTTCCTCCACTGGGTGGATGGTCAGGTGTCCCTTGATGGCCAAGCTGAAGAACGCGGCGGAGATGTCGCGCTTGTCGACCGTTTCATCGAGCAGGGTTCCGGCTTCCGGGCCGCTGAGGTCGTCGGGCGGATCATAGGCGACGACCATGACTCCCGCAGCGGGGTCGCGGCCGTACTTCCACCAAGCAATCAGCCCAAGCGGCAAGACGATGAAGGGGATCAGCAAGCCCCACATGCCACTCAGGTTCATGAGGGCCGCTTCCATCAGGCTGGGTTTGGTAATCGCGTCATAAGGCATGTCGAGGACGATCGTGAAGCCCTCGTACGCGCCGAGGGGAGTGAGTCGCTCGGCTTTGAACTCGCGGTTGCCGAGCGTCATTCGGGTGCCGGTTGCATGATCCTCAACCGGTCCGCCAACTTTGTTGAGGATCTGGTTAAGCACGGAGCCGTAGGGACCCACAAAGACGCGCGCGCGCAGGTCCTTACCCCCTTCGCTTTCGGGGAAGTTGACCTTCAATGAAGATGCCTGGATCGTCGTGTCCCACCGATCGCCGGTGACGTTCCAGTAAAGCTGCGCACTGGGCGCCCAACCCTCGTTCTGCTCAAACCAGTTCATCATGCCGCGGCATCGGTATCGAATGACGTAGGTCTTGCGTGTGCCGGGGACGAGGAAGACGTCTTCGTCGCCGATGCGAATGCGGATTCCTTCTCCCTCGCGGGTGAGCTTGGTGGTCTCGCCAGCCCCGTTCTGATCGGCCACCGAGACGCTATCGATGAACAAGCTGCGCGTGAGGCCGTGACGGTTCTCGTAGTGAACCGGGATATCGCGGAAGATGCCGCGGCGGGATTCGTTGAAGACAACCTGGATGCGCTCGGTGACTTCGAGCTCTGCTTTGGCCGACAGCGTCATCTCCACATCGAACCGCTCGATGACGTACGGCTGCGCACCCACGAACGAGGCACAGAACGCGATTAGAACAACCCACCAGAGCCGCATACCAGAGAAGACGCAGCGGGAACGAACTTCGTGGTAACCGAACGCGGGCAAATGTGTTACAAAGGTGGTGGAGTGATCATGCGACCAAAACGGATGTGCGTCTTTCTGCTCCTACTCCTCGGGGCCAGCGTTGCTCGCGCTGAGGACACGGTCACGTTGCACATGATGGCAAGGCCGCTCGGCGACGTGATCTCGGAGGTCGCCCGACAGACGAAGTTGCCGTTAGGAGCGGCACGCTCAGCCGCTGGCCTGCCGGTGTTCATCTCGGTCAAGGAGATGCCGGTGAGCGTGTTGTTGAAACGGCTGCTCGATGCGACCGGGACGGAGTGGCTCGAAGAAGGGAAGCAGGTTGTGCTGTCGAAAGCCGGGCCGCTGAAGGCGGCCCGAGCAGCCGAAGCTCGTGCCTTCGCCCAGCGTCTTGACCAGCGTATCGGGGACTACTTGAAGTCGGCCAAGCTTTCGCTGGACTGGTCAGAAGATGCTCTGGAGCAACGCGCGCGGAAGATCATCGCTCGGCGGGATGCCCATCACAAGCGGGAAGTCACTGAGTTCTCCTTTCACATTGAGAGCGAAACACCCTACCACCTCGTTATCAAGGAGTTCCTTGAGCGGGTGCCGAGTACGACGTTCACTGCCATTCCCGCCAACTCCAGCCTCGTCTTTTCGACCCGCCCCAATGCTCTGCAGGTTGCGCTCCCTTATCGGCCGGAGGCCCCAGGAACGGCGGCGCGGCTGGAACAGGACCTCCATCGCCGCTTGGTCAAGGCGGGCGTGCGCTTTATGGGGAAGAACGGCCGGGATGAGGCGGCACCACCCGCTCGGCCACCAGCTGACCGCCTGATCGTTCGGGTTGAACGTTATGAGCAGACCTCGTTCACGTTTACAGCGTACGTAGTGGGCTCGGCTGGGGAGATTGTGGCGACCTCGTCCTTTGCCACGACCGTTTCCCCCCAACCTTCGAGCATCACGATCGGCAGTTTTCCAGCTGGCACGGTCAGACTCAGCGCTAACTCCGCCGAGTTTGGACGCAGCTTGATCGCTTACCAGTCTCGCCTTCCGATGCGTTATCGCCCTGAGTTTCAGAGAAACGTCTTGGGCGGAGGAGTGTTCGATGGGTGCACGTCGGAATCCCTCAAGCAAGTCCTGCGCGTGCCCACCAAGGTCGATCCGCTGAGCTACATCGTGGCCGACGTCCTCGACGGGCTGGCGGAGCAGACGAAGAGCCAACTGATCGCGATGGTCCCTGATTCGCTCTTATCGAGGCTGTCGCAAAGCAGTGGCAAAGGGGAGATTCCACTAACCGCCCTATGGCAGAGCTACACCACGGTGAGCTTTACGAAGGACGAACATGGTTGGTTGATCCGTCCCCGGAGCTTCGTGTCAGCCGCGGATGGGTTCGCCGATCGAACAGCGCTTGAACGCCTACTTCATTCGCCGACCCTGCGCGAAATCGCTCGGTATGCATCGACAATGGCACCCCACTGGGTATCCGGGGCTGTGGATTTCCTGTGGCTCGACTTGCTTGAGCATCAGGTGCAGCGTAGTCTCTCTAGCATCCGAGACTACTTGAGAGTGCTCGATGCCTTGCCCAGTCGTGCATGGGGAGCAGGTCCGGGCGTGACCGTGCGACTTGCCCTGAGTTCGGTGCCCCGCACCGTGAAGTCGAACTTGGACCGAATCCTGCAGAGGTCGGCTTCGAGTATCGGCTACGAACTCGTTGAAGGGCGGACTCCGAACGAGATTTCACGGCGGGAAACTACTGAGTTATTGGGGTACGGCCTCGACGATCGAGTCTTTATTGAAGTGAGCCGAAGTCGATCGAGTCTCCTTTCCCTAGTTCGAGATGGTCAACCTGACCGGGTTCTGACGCCCTTCGAGTATGGGCAGTTGGGGCAGGGGGCTCCGCCGGAGCTGTTAATCGTCGATTCGGACGAGATTGTGATGACCTTTACGATGGGTCGAGCGCCGCACGGCACAGCATCCATGTCGGTGCACAAACTGCGGGAGCCACGCACAATTTACACCGCTCCCCGATTGCCCGAGGCGTTCAAGGCCCAAATCGAAGCTGGTCGCAAAGCCGCAGGCCCCAGTCAATGACTCTTTGGTGCCTTGGGAACCACTGAAACGTTACAAGAGGTAAGGTTTCATCAAATGAGAACATGCAAAGTTTTTTACACGCTGGCCCTTGCTGCGGCGGGGGTGACGGCGTTGGCTGCCGACACGGTTACGCTGTCGGTTAGTGCGCGGCCCGTCGGCGAAGTGTTGGCGGAAGTGAGCCGCCAAACCGGCATCAAACTGGAAGCGGGTAACTCAGTCCGCGGCATTCCGCTGTTTATCGAGGTCAAGGATATGCCCACCAAGGTGTTCCTCGAGCGGCTGCTGAAGATCACCGACGCCGAATGGGATCGCCGCGAGGACACGCTCATCCTTACGCGGGGAAACAACCGAGTCCGCCAGGCCATCGATGCCGAGATTCGCGACCGCACGCCGCGTGTCGCCGAGGCGATCAAGAAGTATCTGGAGCAGAACAAGCAGCGCGAGGATTGGTCGGATAGTGCGGTTCAGGAACGGATCAAGCGCGACCTCGAAATGCGGGAGCAGCTTCGGCGGCAGATCGGTGATGGGGCCTCGATGATCAGCACCATGTCGACCTCCAGCGCATCACCAGGCACGCTCATTTTGCACGAGGCGTTGCGCCGTATTCCCGCCTCGGCGTTTGCTTCGGTAATGCCGGGGAAGCGGTTGGTCTACTCAACGGCCCCCAATCCGCTGCAAAAGGCGCTCCCCTATAACGCTGCGCCCTCGATCGAGCAGTTCATTGCGATTCAGAATCGAGTCGCCGCGGCGATGGAAGCGGCGGGCGGCAATCCCGCGGATCGACGTGTATCTACTGACCTTGCGAACCGTGGCGCAGTGCAGCGAATCGCCGAACTCATCGTATCCATCCAGCGCATGACGGACGGCGAAGGATTCTCCGTCACTGCTTTCTTGGTTGATCCCCAGGGTGACATTGTCGCCCAGCCGATGGCTTGGATTGCGCCGGTAGCCGTGGGTGCAGGTTCTGCGCCCTCGGGGGCCGACCAGTCGGTGACTCTGGGCACAGACTCCCAGGCCTTGATCGCGCTGATGCGAGCTGGTCAGGCTCAGACCATGCAAATGGGCGGCGCGGAAGTTCGCATGGTGTTCAGCGCGGGCGCAGGGGCAACCACCAGCATCAGCTCCAATTCCAGCCGTCTGCCGGTTCCCCCGGGGCTGGCCGAAAAGCTCTCTCAGCCAACCAAGACCGATCCGCTGAGTTGGGTGGTCGGTGAACTGCTGACGGGTCTAGCCGAGAAGACCGGCAAGGGCTTGATGGCGACGGTGCCTGACTCGGCCCTTGGGC
This sequence comes from Methanoregulaceae archaeon, assembly GCA_020850325.1. Lineage (GTDB taxonomy): Bacteria > Armatimonadota > Fimbriimonadia > Fimbriimonadales > Fimbriimonadaceae > JANJUB01. Next base: position 164,277 of record JADZEW010000001.1, on the reverse strand, counting down.
AACTTGCGCTCGCCTCGGGTTCGAACTCACTCAACACGAAGATTCTCTGGACGCAAGCGAACCTCGGCTTGCAGATCGGCGGTGACGACCACGGTTGGCTCATTCACCCTCGCCTCTTTGCGGTGGCCGACCGTCAGCGAGTCGATCGGGCAGAACTCGAGCGGCTGATCGAGTCCAGCCACGGGCTTGACGACACCGCCCGCTACGCGACGGCCATGAGCGGGGCTTGGGGGCTGTCCTCCTTGGACCGCCACTGGATCAAGGCTCTCGCTTACCCGGCGTTTCGGCAGTTGGATGACGGCCAACGCCGACCCTATCTGAAGCTGTTTGGCCACATGCCGGCCAACTCACGTCGCCCACGAAACGGATCCATGCGACTAGCAGTTAATCAGCTTCCGCCCGCGGCCCGCGCGGTCGCTGAGGACATCTTGCTGGGTGCAACTGGCCCCATGATCATTGGGGAGGGAATGATGACGGTGGCCATGGAAATGGGCGGCGGTGGAAATCGGCCTCGCGTCCCGGCGATCATGAGCCGCGAGTCGACCGAGGCTTTCCCGAACGGCATCGACGGCCGAGCACAGCTCGAGATCGGGATTGAGCATGAAGAGGTGCTCTACGCAGTGGACAGCCAGGGTCTTGGCGATTTTGTATCACCTCGTGACCTGGGCTTCCGCTTGGGAGTGCCGCCGGGCACGCCGGGATTCTCGACGCCGAGCTACCGCGAGTTCTTGATTGCGGACTCGCAGCGGATTCGAATGCAGCTGAACGCGGGACCGATCCCGCGCGGGCCGGTCTATCTCGACGATTGGAGCCTGCGAAAGCCGCAGACCAAGTACACGCTCGATACGCTGCCGGCTCGAACAAAAGAACAGATCGAACGCGGAAAGGAAGCAGCAAAGAACATCCGCATCGGCAGTTTTACGGGCGCTCCACCACCCAATCGGCCGCCAAGTCCGTAACGCTGCGCCTAGCCACGCGGAGGACATGCTCCACCGCCTGGCTGGGCCACCGGATTGACACGTTGCCGATGCTGGTGACCTCGCTGGCTTGCATCTTGAACTCGATGCGCACTTCGTAGGCTCGGGGCCAAGGGAGCGAAACTCGGAGATCCTCGAGCGCGGTGATCTCGTACTGCTTGGACCCGGCGAAGAACCGCTGGCCCATGAACTGCCCACGGAACGTGTCGGCGATGTACCGGCTTAACTCGCCGCGAACGAAGTCATTGACCTCATCGAAGGCCGGTCCGTAGGTCTCCTCTCGCGTCGCCTTGGGGTTTGAGTCAATGATGCGGTACGCCTGCGGACGAACGAAGCGGTGGTAAGCAAAGTCGTTGACGATCCGATGGAGCAAGAACTCGCGCAGCGCAAGTTCGCGCCGAAGCGCCGTGGTTTGGGTGCGTCGGGCGAGCAGGTAAACGTTCGCGGCGGGAATCGAGGTACCCATCGTGTTGCCCGCCGTGTTCCAACCGGCATAGGAGAGAAGCCGCACCAGGCGTCGGTTTTGATCGAGTGCGTCGAAGAGTTCCGAATCTGCGGTTCCGTCCTTTGCGATATTGATATCGGCGACGCCAACCGGGAAGCCCTGGTCGATCTCGTTGGTCAGGTCCTCAAGGAAGTTGTTAAACGGGGTTTCGGCGCGCTTGGGGACGTTCAGGTAGAGCGAGTAGTCGTACTCCTGATTGGCGACGGTTGGGCGTGCCCCACTGGCGAACAGCTGGTCTCGGAGCGATTCGTCCACCGTTTTGGATTCGTAGTCGGCGATCCGCTTGCGCCCCGCTTCGTCGGAAAACACCACGCGGATTCGGGGTAGCCAGTTGCGCGCTCGAAGTAGTGCCCGCGAGAGCAGCACATTCGCGTGTTGGTCGATGCCTTCGCAGAAGTAGACCCGCCCCGGAACCGACAGTTGGTTGGTTAGAGAGCGAAGGCGCTGCGTTTCGGGGATGTGCGGGCCAAAGGGCTGGGCATCGTCCTGGCCGAAGACCATGTAGTCGAAGATGCCTTGCGCGGTGAACCGCAACAGCAGCTTCTGCAACTCGTGGTTTCGGTCGCGAACCGCGTCGTAACGTTGAATCTCGAGCGGCGGGATCTTGGCGAGCAAGTTCCTCATGCTTTGGAGGAGCGCCGGGGTAGGTGTGCGGCGATACCGCTCCTTGATCTCCGCATAGCGGCCAAGTTGGAGCCGCCAACCAGCCGTCGCCTTCGTTGCTGTCGGGGTGAGACGCGTAATCGCCGAGAATCCGTAGAACCGGACGCCGGGCTTGGTTCTTCGGAGTTCGACCAGAGCTCGAATGCGCTGGGTGGCCTGCTCGAGCGAGGTCTGGTCGGTACGGGATGCGATGAGCCCGCCGTACGCGATCATGTCGGTCGAGAGAATCACTGCGGTGACGTCGCCGTAGTCCTGATTCTGTAGCCACTCGAGCAAGCGCTCGGGTTGGCCGGGGGTCGTGAATCGGCCGAGGAGGTCGAGCGGCGGCATTTCGACGGTGACGTCGGCCATCGCGCCAATCATTTGGGCGAAATGGCCAGCCGCTGGGCGGCTATCGAGAGGGATAAGGAGGATGCGCTCAGCGTCCGCGATTCCTGGAGCCAACGCGGCCGCAAACACCCATCCGACCGCGATCTTCGCGCGCATACGGATAGGAAGATACCCGCCTACTTGGTTTCCTTGAAGGTGAGGATCGTGCTGTTGATGCAATATCGCAGGCCAGTCGGCTTGGGTCCGTCGTCGAAAACGTGCCCCAAATGCCCATCGCATCGCGCACATAGAACCTCGACCCGAATCATGCCGTGGCTGAGATCGGAGCGCGTCCAAACGTGTTCGTCGTTCACCGGGCGCAGGAAAGAGGGCCATCCGGTACCGGAATCAAACTTGGCATCGGACTTGAACAAGGGAAGATCGCACCCGACGCAGGCATACACCCCATTCTTCTTGTTGTCGACGAACGGGCTGCAGAAGGGGGGCTCAGTGCCCTGACTGCGCAGGATTCGGTATTGCTCGGGGGTCAGCCGCTTCTTCCAATCCTCCTCGGTGCGCACGACCTTGTCCTTGCGCTTCGGGCTCTTGGGATCTTGGCTGGCAGAAATCGACTTGCTGCCCTGCTGCTGGTTCGCCCAAACGGCGGTGAGCCCGCCGAATGCGAGCGCGCCCGCCACCATCAGTCCAACTATTGCGAAGGTTTCGAACCTCATATAGACAATCATACGCCGGAAGCCCGGCAATCTTCCGCGCGTAAATCGACCCGGTTTTGCGTCTTGGCGTGTCACCTGGTAGGAACGCAGGCCCAGGAAGACGATCCGAGAGGGAATGATTCGGTTGTCAGCGAAGAGCTGGCAGACATCCAACCCACAAACCGAAGAGCGCAGTCGAAAGACGGCGTTCATCCTCCACCCTCCAGCCCTGGGGCCGGTCTCGCCAACCGGCCCCCATTTCTGTGTTCATGGGGCGAGAGGGCGTAAAATCGCCGTCATGCAACCGGCGGATCGGGCAGCTTGGCTGAGGCAAGAACTCGAGCGGCACAACTACCTCTACTATGTGCTCGATCGACCCGAGATCGACGATACGACCTACGACCTGATGTTCCGCGAGTTGGTCGACCTCGAGGCGGATCACCCCGAGTTGCGTACGCCCGACAGCCCAACCCAGCGAGTTGGCTCCGCTCCGGTCGGTGAGTTTGGAACGCATCGGCACGCGGTGCCTATGCTCAGCCTCGACAACGCCTTCGAGGAGGCCGAACTGCGCGCATTCGACGACCGGGCGCGGCGCGAACTCCATGTGGATCGTGTCGACTATCACGCTGAACTCAAGTTCGACGGGCTATCGTTGTCGTTGACGTATCGCGACGGCGCTTTGGAAACCGCAACGACGCGAGGGGATGGCGACATGGGGGAAGTCGTCACGCCCAACGCGAAGACGCTGCGGGGAGTGCCGCTCCGGTTGCGCCATCCGGTTTCGGGGCTTCTGGAAGTGCGCGGTGAGGTTCTGCTGTTCAAGGATGCCTTCGATGCGATGAACGCCGAGCGGGCGGCGCGGGGGGAGCAGGTTTACGTCAACCCTCGGAATGCCGCGTCAGGCTCGATGCGACAACTGGACAGCCGGATCACCGCTTCACGCAAGCTGAACTTTTTTGCTTACGCCATCGGAGCAGGACCGACCCTGGCTCCAACCCAGTCAGGAACATTGGCCCGGCTCCGCGACCTAGGGTTTGCGGTGAACAGGGAGTCGATCACGGCCCGCGGAATCGATGAGCTGCTGGCTTTCATCGAGCGTGCTCAGTCGCTTCGTTCGGATCTGCCCTTCGGTATCGACGGCGTAGTGATCAAGGTGAACGACCTTGCTCAACAGGCGACGCTGGGCTTCACCAACCGAGGGCCGCGATGGGCCGTGGCTTTCAAGTTTCCCGCCGAGCAGGCGATGACCGTCCTGCAGGGCATTCTGTGGCAGGTGGGGCGGACCGGCGTTGTGACTCCGGTGGCTGATCTGGCACCCGTCTTTGTGGGAGGCGTGACGGTGACCCGCGCGACCCTGCACAACATGGAGGACCTGAGCCGCAAAGATGTGCGGGTGGGCGACACGGTGATCGTCCAGCGAGCGGGCGATGTGATCCCCGAAGTGGTGGGTCCGGTTCTGGAGAAGCGAGTCGGCGATCCGCCGCACCCAACAGAGCCCGAGCGATGCCCTGAGTGCGAGACGCCGCTGGTCCGCAAGCCGGGCGAAGTTGCGTTGCGTTGCCCGAATCGTCAGTGCCCGGCGCAGATCGCGGCGGCCTTGCGCCACTTCTGCTCCCGGGGGGCGATGGACATCGAGGGGCTCGGCGCAAAGCTCATCGATCGGTTCCTGGAACTTGGCTGGCTGTCCGACATCCCCGGCATCTTCCGCCTCCACGAGCGTGCCGCCGAGATTGCCGCGCTCGACCGGTTCGGCGAACAAAGCACATCGAACCTTCTGGCGGCGATCGAAGCCTCAAAGACCCGTCCGCTCGACCGGCTCGTCTTTGGATTGGGGATTCGGTTTGTCGGGGATCGTACGGCGAAGGACCTCGCGCGGGAGTTCCGAACGCTGGAGGGATTGAGGCAGTGCACGTATGAAGCTCTGCTGGCGGTGCCGGATATCGGCGAGCGCACCGCCCGTGAAATCGAGGCGTGGTTCGAGGATCCCGAGAACCACGCGATCCTCGATCGTCTGCTCGAGGCGGGCGTGGCTCCCGTCGAGGCCGAGGCTCCGGTGGGCGATCTGTTCGTGGATGAGATTTGGGTGTTTACCGGCAAGTTGGAGCAGTTCAGCCGTGAGGATGCGGAGGCGCTCGTGATGCGCTACGGGGGCAAGGCAGCTGGGTCAGTGAGCAAGAACACGACGGCGGTGGTCGCAGGCCCCGGCGCAGGCAGCAAGCTCGTGAAGGCGCAGCAGCTTGGGGTGCCTGTGTTCGACGAGGCGGAATTCCTCGCCAAGTTGGCGGCCGCCGGGATCGAGTTGTAGCGATGCCAGTCTATAGCGTGCCGGAGCCGCTCGACCTCGACCTTAACCTGCAGGTCGGCCAGGTGTTTCGTTGGCGTCGCGTGGAAGGCGGCTGGGAAGGTGTCGACCACATCCAACACTATCGCTTCTGCGGCGAGCACGTGGAGACCACCGGCACGCTCGAAGACTTGCAGCGGCTGTTTCGGCTGGATGTCGCCTTGACCGCTCTGCACGCGGAGTTGGTTCGACGGGGACCGGAGCTTGAGCCGATCATCGCGCGTTGGCCGGGGCTGAGGCTCATGCGCCCATCTTGCTCACGGGAGATGCTGTTCACGTTTCTCTGCACGGCCAACAACCATTTGCCCCGGATTGCGAGCATGGTCGAGCGGATGGCGGCGCTCGAAGGGCCGGGGTTTCCGAGCCTGGAACGGCTCGCCGAGGTCTCGGAGGCCATATGGCGAGAGATGGGGTTTGGCTACCGGGGCCGAACGTTACCGCTCGTTGCGCGAGAGATCATTGCACGCGGAGGTGAAGATTGGCTGGCCGACCTGCGGACCATGCCCTACGCTGACGTTGCCGCGACCCTCGAGTCCCTTCCCGGCGTGGGGCCAAAGCTTGCAGACTGCATCGCGCTCTACGCCTTTGACAATACCGCCGCCGCGCCAGTGGATACCCACCTGTGGCAGGCGTACTGCGCGGTGTATGGCATCCCGGGAAAGATCCTGACCGACGCCCGGAAACGCGAGGTGGGCGAAGCGCTGCGAGATCGGTTTGGCGACCTCGCGGGCTTCGCCCAGCAGTTCCTGTTCGTAGATCACTTGCGAGCCCGAACTAGCGCTTGATGGGCAACGGCCATTGAGCGAAGTCGGCCGCATTGGCATCGGCCGCGACGACGAATCCCTGATCGCGGCTGAACATCACGAAGGGCCATGGTTTGAGTGCCTCGGCGAAGGGCATCGGGCCCGCCTTCATGATGGTGGCGTCGTAGATCGGCCCAAGCGCGGCTCCCCCGAACTCCACGCAGAGTTCGCGGATGCGGGCGTCCTTGTAGCCGGGCCGATCATCCTTGCATTCGTCCCACAGCTTGCGCATCACGTCATCGAGCGAGCGCTTACCGCCCGAATGAGCTCGGATCGCGAGGTCGAGCAACGCTCCGGCCGCGCGGCCCTTGGTGTAGTAACTGATGCCGCCAAAGCCGAACGAGCCCCGGGTCTCCCAAACTCGTCGACTCGACTCGTCGGCGGACACTTCGAGGTACCGTCCGCTTGAGACTTGGTCGAACGTACCGCGCATTTCGGCAACGAAGTCATTTCGGCTGATGTGGCCGGCTCGCATCTGGAAGACCTCGCCGTAGTAGTCGGTCACTCCTTCTAGCCACCACAGCGTTCCCGTGATGGCGGGCTTCGTGTAATCAAACGGACCGAGCGCTTCGGCGCGGATCCGCTTAACGTTGAAGGTGTGGACGTACTCGTGGTAGATGAGCCCGCGCGCCGAAGCGGGCGACTGACGGGGGCTGATGCCCATTCTCGCGGAATCGCGGTGCTCCAATCCGCCGCCCGGTCCACCGAAGTCGAACATGAACAGGTACCGCTGGTAGGGGAGTTCACCAAAGAGCAGTAGTGCCTGCTCGGGGGCACCCTTGGATACTGCGGCAAATGCTGGGAGGTCAACCCCTTCGGTCTGCCCATAGCCGACGATCCAATGCGGCTTGCCGCCTACGATGAACTCATGAACCCGGACTCCCGGCCCAGCGACGATCGGCGCATCGATCAGCTCATCGTAGTCGGCGGCGATGACTTCCGCACGGTTGGGCTCTTGCTGGCCGGTGCGTAGAGAACTAACCACCTTCCAGTCAGCGTTGGGACGGGTCAACCACAGCGACTGCTGTTCCTTCGCCGCTCCCTCGAACCAACCGAACACGCCGGGGCCGCTGATGAAGGTCTCCTTGTCTCGCATCCGCAAGTTGGGGGTGAAGTTGCCTCGGCTCGGGGCGATGGTGTACTCCACGGAGTCGGCACCGCTGGGTATATCCCAGGTGTTTGGCCCAGACCCCGGCTTGTGCTCGACGACCTGACCGTTTCGTTTGAATTGAATCGAGCGCACGTACTGGCCGTAGTCCAGAATCGCGTAGTCGCCCGGTGCCCACGCCGGCATGTCGAATCGCTTCGACGATCGATGTTGTCCCAGTTCGATGCGAACGGTGGCTAAGCCGTCGGCGACGTTTGCGGTGAAGGTGTAGGTTGCAGTGGACCCCAGCGAAGCTCCAAGAAGCAGCGCGAGCGCGAGGATGCGATTCATGGTGGGCACGTTACCCCTTCGGACGGCTTTAGAGTCGCGAAGTTTCGACGCGAAATCACCATGTATGATGAAGGGATACCGATGCCACGCCTCAATCCTGCCACCGGCTTTCTGCTGTCGTTGTTGCCTTACGGGTTGGTGCTTGCCATGCCGGGCAAGCCCGGTACATCGCCGGCTGAGCCGGTGAGCTTTCGCAAGACGATCGAGCCGTTGTTCAAGTCCCAGTGCATCTCGTGCCACCAGCCCGGAAATGTGCAGGGTGGGCTCGATTTGACGACGGCGGCGGGCATTCGCAAGGGCGGCGTCAGCGGCTCGATGCTGACCCCTAAGAACTCGATCCTGGTGCAGCGCTTGCGCGGCGAAGGTGGCAAGCCCCGGATGCCGATGGGCTTCGCGCCGCTTTCGGATGCCACGATTCGGCAGATCGAGTCGTGGGTCAGCGCGGGCGCACCGCTTCCCGACCCGGAGATTCGCTTCGACCGAGACATCGCGCCATTGTTTAAGGCGAACTGCTCCTCGTGCCATAGCGGAGCCACGGCGTCGGCAGGACTCGACTTCTCCTCGGCGGCGGGGATCGCCAAGGGTGGCGCAAGCGGCACCTTGTTCAACTTCCAGGACCCGGCAAAGTCGCTGTTGCTCCAGCGCTTGCGAGGGGAGGGCGGCAAGCCGCGCATGCCGATGGGCTTTGCGCCGCTGGACGACGCCTCAATGGACAAGCTCCAGCGTTGGATTGCCGGCGGCGCCGAGACGACCGACGACGGCGAGCATCGGCACTGGGCGTTCGTAGCTCCGGTCCGACCGGCGGTGCCCAAGCCCAAGCGGGCCGATTGGGTTCGCAATCCTGTGGATGCCTTCGTCCTCGAGAAACTAGAAGGGAAGGGTTGGAGTCCAGCGGCGGGGGCCACGAAAGAGACCCTGGTCCGGCGGGTCTATCTCGACTTGCTGGGCCTGCCACCGACCCCTGCCGAGGTTGACGCTTTCCTCGCCGACCGGCGGCCCGACGCGTATGAGCGAATGGTGGATCGGTTGCTCGCCTCGCCCCACTTCGGTGAGCACATGGCGCGCAAGTGGTTGGACCTCGCGCGCTATGCCGACTCGGATGGATTTGAGAAAGATCTCCAACGGACGGCTTGGCTATATCGGGATTGGGTGATCGACGCGTTCAACCGCGATTTGCCGTATGACCAGTTCGTGGTCGACCAGATGGCGGGCGACCTGATCCGCAACGGAACGGCCGCGCAGAAGATCGCGACTGGGTTCCACCGCAACACTATGCAGAACCTTGAGGGTGGCGTAGACCAGGAAGAGGCGCACTTCGCCAAGCTCGTCGACCGCGTCGGCACGACGGCGACCGTCTTCAATGGTCTGACCATGGCGTGCGCGCAGTGCCACGACCACAAGTACGACCCGCTGAGCCACAAGGATTACTTCAAGTTCATGGCGTTCTTCGCAAACACGCGCATCGTGAAGCGGGGCGACGCATCGGTCTCGGAGGAGAAGTGGGTCGAGCCTGAAATCCCCGTTCCTACGGCCGAGCAGAACGAAAAATTGACTCAGTTGCGTGCAACGCTGGCCCGCCTGGATGAATCGCTCGCCGCTCCCGTGAGTGAAGCCGCCTACGCCGATTGGCGCGGTGCGATCTCGAATCCCGGATGGTCTGCTGCCGCAGTCAGCGGAGCAGGCTTGGAGTCGGTGGGCACCGACCTCCGAGCGACCGGGCCGGCGCCCAACCAGACGGAGTACGTGCTGGGCGGCAGGGCCTTGACCACAATCACGGGCTTTAGACTCACCGCAGTGCCCGACCCAACGATGCCCAACGCGGGATCGGGACGCTCGCCTTCCGGCAACTTCATCCTTAGCGACCTCAAGGTCACAACCGGCAAGCCGATCGCGATCGCCGAACTCGCCGCCAGCCACACCCAGAATGGGTTCGACGTGCGCGGGGTGCTGGACGCTAACCCCGACACCGGCTGGGCGATTGCCCCGCACTTCCGCGCTGGTCACCACTTGATCATCGAACTCGCCGAGCCCATCCCGGCAGGAGCCAACTATTCGATCACGATGGGCATGCGTTCCACGCAGTGGCCACAGCACGTGCTGGGACGGTTCAAGCTCGAGACGATCGATGCGCCCAACCCCGCGCAATATGTGATCCCGATGGGGCTCAAGCTTGACGACGAGGCAGCCCTGCGCATGCGGTACACCGAGGCAGCTCCCGATCGGCGCAAGCTCGTCGCTCAGCAGAAGGCAATCCAATCCGAGCGCAGCCAAATCGAGCGACAGGTTCCGACCGCGATGGTGCTGGAGGAGAACCGGCAAGGGATTCCGCGTATTCAGTTCCGCGAGCGAGGCGAGTTCCTCCAGTGCGGACCGTGGATGACCGCCGACACTCCCGAGGTGCTGCCTCCCATGAAGGAGGGGCTGCCGAAGAACCGCCTCGGACTCGCCCGATGGTTGACCCATCCCGAGCACCCGCTGACCGCCCGCGTTCAGGTGAACCGATTATGGGAGCACGTCTTCGGTCGAGGCATCGTGGAGACGAGCGAGAACTTTGGCACTCAGGCCACACCGCCCACCCATCCGGAGCTTCTCGACTGGCTGGCCACCGAATTCGTGCGATTGAAGTGGAGCAACAAGGAGATGCTGCGGATGCTGGTGACGTCGGCTACCTACCGTCAGTCTTCGGTCACGTCGGCAAAGATACGAGCGGCTGACCCGAGCAACGAGTGGCTGGCGCGGGCGCCTAGGTATCGGCTCGATGCGGAGACCCTGCGCGACAACGCCTTGCGCATCTCAGGATTGCTGAATGCAAAGATCGGCGGTCCGAGCGTGTTTCCCGTACAACCCGAGGGTATCTGGAACACACCCTACAGCGGCGAGCGATGGATGACCGCCCAAGATGGCGACCGCTATCGGCGGGGTCTTTACACGTTCATCAAGCGGACCGCCCCGTACCCCTCGTTCATGGCCTTCGATGCCACGAGCCGAGAACAGTGTACGGTACGCCGAACCCGGACCAACACGCCGCTGCAGGCGCTCGCCATGCTCAACGACCCGGCGTACCTGGAAGCTGCACGAGCGCTTGCCGCCACTATGACAAAGGCGGGTGGAGACCCTGGGGTGCGGATCGTCGACGGCTTCCGGCGATGCACCGGCCGACGTCCTTCTGCTGCGGAGAAGTCCCGGCTGGTGAAGCTGGCCGCGGATGTGCAGCAGCGTTACGAGCGCGATCCCGAGTCGGCGAAAAAACTCGCGGCGACTCCCGAGCAGGCTGCGTGGGTGATGGTCGCCAACGTGCTGTTGAACCTCGACGAGACTCTGAACAAGGAATAAGATGAACCCCGAACGACTGCATCTCAGAGAAATCACCCGCCGAACCTTGTTCAAGGAGATCGGTTACGGCCTGGGCACGGTGGCCCTGGCGTCGATGCTGGGCGAGACCTTTGCTCAAAGTACGGCTGAGGGCATCAAGTCGCATTTTGCGCCGCGCGCCAAGCGGGTCATCTTCATGTTCATGGCGGGAGCTCCATCGCAGGTCGATCTGTTCGATCCGAAGCCGCTACTCCAGAAGCACAATGGCGAGCCATGTCCGGAGGAACTCCTGGCTGGAGAGCGGTTCGCGTTCATCAAGGGCACGCCGCGGCTCCTCGGATCGCCCTATGAGTTCGAGCGGTGCGGGCAGTCGGGCCAATGGGTGTCGGAGTTGCTGCCGAACTTCAAGGAGGTCGTCGACGAGGTGGCGGTGATCCGCTCGGTAAAGACCGACCAGTTCAACCATGCGCCAGCGCAGCTGTTCATGAACACCGGCTTCCAACTGCCGGGGCGGCCGTCGCTGGGCGCGTGGCTCAGTTACGGCTTGGGCACGGAGAACAAGGACTTGCCCGGATTCGTGGTGTTGGTCTCCGGCGAGAACAACCCGGACGGGGGCAAGGCGTGTTGGGGCAGCGGGTTCCTGCCGACCGTCCACCAAGGCGTGGAGTTTCGTTCGCAAGGCGACGCCGTGTTGTTCGTCACCGATCCCGATGGCGTTCCGCGGGAAGTGCGACGTGACACGCTGGATGCCTTGCGAGACCTCAACCGACTGAAGCAGCAGCAGACGCTCGACCCGGAGATCGAAACCCGGATCTCGCAATACGAGCTGGCCTACCGCATGCAAACCAGCGTGCCGGAGCTGATGGACTGGGGCCAGGAGACGCCAGAAACCCATGAGCTATACGGTACGGAACCAGGCAAGAAGAGCTTTGGCAACAACTGCCTTCTCGCGAGGCGGCTGGTCGAGCGGGGCGTTCGATTTGTTCAGCTTTATCACCGAGGTTGGGACAATCACGGCACGAGCGAGGGGGACGACATCAAACACCGCCTTCCCAAGCTCTGCGCGGAAGTCGACAAGGGGATGTCGGCGCTGCTCGTCGATCTGAAGCGGCGCGGTTTGCTGGATGATACGTTGGTGGTTTGGGGCGGCGAGTTCGGCCGTACGCCCATGAACGAGGGCCGGGCGGGATCGACCTACCTCGGGCGCGACCACCATCCGCGGTGCTTCACGATGTGGATGGCGGGGGGCGGCATCAAGCCGGGTTTGTCGCTCGGCGAGACGGATGAACTCGGCTACAACATCACCGCCGACCCGGTGCACGTGCACGATTTGAATGCGACGATTCTGCACCAGCTCGGGCTTGACCATACGCAGCTCACGTACAACTTCATGGGCCGTAACTTCCGCTTAACGGACGTGCATGGGGAAGTCGTGAAGAAGTTGATCGCGTAGTGCGATTCCTCCCCTTCCAGGGGAGGACCTTCGCGCAATGGCGCGAAGAGGTGGGGTGAGTTCTCACGGCTCCATACAACCACCCCATCCCTGTTCGCTGACGCTCACAGTCCTTCCCCTGCAAGGGGAAGGTGGGTTCAAAGCTAGATTGTGCTAACCGCGCCGCTGGCGCGGATGGCTTCGTACTCTTCGAGGGCTCGACCCGTGCCGACGACCACACACCCGAGCGCGTTGTCCGCCACGTGGACGGGAATATCGGTGACGCTGCTCAGCAGCCGATCGAGGCCCCGGAGCAACGCTCCGCCCCCGGTCAGCGTGATGCCGCGCTCGATAATGTCCGAGCCTAGTTCGGGAGGGGTTTCCTCCAGCACTTGGCACAACTTCTCCGCGATCTGGCGGACGGGCTCGACGAGGGCATCGCGAATCTCATGACTGGAGACTTCGACCGTCTTGGGCAAACCGGCGACCAGGTCGCGGCCGCGGACTTCCATTCGCACTTCGGGTTCGAGGGGCCACGCCGAGCCGATCTTGATCTTGATCTCCTCGGCAGTGGGCTCGCCGATCATCAGGTTGTAGGTGTTGCGGATGTGGCGGATGATCGCCTCATCCATCTTGTTGCCGGCGAGGCGCAGGCTGTGCGAGAGTACGATGCCCCCCAAACTGATGACCGCGATGTCGGTCGTGCCGCCGCCGATGTCGACGACCATATTGCCACCGGGCGAAGCGATCGGCAGCCCAGCCCCAATCGCGGCCGCCATTGGCTCCTCGATCGTCATCGCCTCGCCCGCGCCGGCTTCCTTGGCGGCGAGAATGACCGCGCGGCGTTCGACGTTGGTGACCCCGCTGGGGACGCAGATCAGCACCTTGGGGTGGAAGATGCGCCGCTTGCCGCACACCTTGTCCAAGATGTACTCAAGCATCTTGAGGGTGGTCGTGTAGTCGGCGATGACCCCATCTTTGAGAGGACGAATCGCGACGATGTTGCCGGGAGTTCGTCCCAGCATGTCGCGCGCTTCATTGCCGACGGCAAGCACTTTGCCGGTGTTCGCCGCGATGGCAACGACCGTGGGCTCGTTCAGGACGACGCCCTTGCCGCGCCGGAAAACGAGGATGTTTGCGGTTCCTAGGTCGATGCCAATCTCGGGGACCAGTTTCAACTACCCGTCATACTCCCGAGAGGCAGAGAGGTCGGACTCGCCGATCTCCACCCGCTCGATCGATGCTCCCAGGTTCTGCAGTGATGCCTCGAGATTCTCGTAGCCGCGATCAATAAAGTGAACGTTGCGGATGACGGTTTCGCCCTCGGCGGCCAGCCCGGCGACGACCAAGGCGGCTCCAGCCCGGAGATCGCTCGCTTCCACGTTCGCTCCACGGAGTCGGTCCACGCCATTGATGAACGTAAGCCGCCCGCCTTCCACGCGAATGCGCGCGCCCATGCGCTGCAACTCGGGCACATGGCCCGTCCGCGATTCGTAAATGGTCTCCTCAACAATGCTCGTGCCTTCGGCAAGGCACAGAACCGCCGCCATCGGCTGCTGGATATCGGTGGGGAATCCGGGGTAGGGCATGGTCTTCACCCGGATACCTTTGAGTCGGCGCGTTGCCTCGACACGAATCCAATCCGGACCTTCGCTCACTTCTACGCCGGCTTCGCGAAGCTTATTCACGAGGGCAGTCTGATTGTCGGGCATGATGCCGCGCACGGTCACATCGCCGCGAGTCGCGGCGGCGGCGAGCATAAAGGTGCCCGCCTGAAGTCGATCGCTTGGGACTCGGAACTCGCAGGGTTCCAGCCGCTCCACGCCGATGATCGAGATCGTGCTCGTACCCGCGCCTTCGATGCGCGCGCCCATCCGATTGAGGAATGCGGCAAGGGTCGTGACTTCCGGCTCGACGGCGGCGTTCTGGATGACGGTAACGCCCTCAGCGAGGACGGCGGCGGACATCAGATGTTGGGTCGCCCCCGCGCTCGGAAAGTCGAGGTAGATCTCGGCTCCCTTCAGGCCGTTCGTGCTGGCAATGTAGCGGCCGCCTTCGAGTTCGACGGTTGCGCCGAGCAGAGCAAGGCCCTTGAGGTGGAAATCAACGGGGCGCTGCCCAATCTTGCATCCGCCGGGGGCGGGTAGTTCAACGCGACCCACGCGAGCGAGCATCGGGCCGAGCAAGTAGAACGAGGTGCGGATCAGGCGAACAGTCTCTTCGTCGAGCTCACCGACATGGACGTCCGTACAGTCGAGAAAGAGCGAGCCCTCGCGCCAGTGCGTCTTGGCGCCGAAGGTTTCGAGAAGATGCGCCTTGATCCGAGTGTCGGAAACATTGGGCACGTTGTGCAAAATCGTCGTTCCTTCGACGAGCAACACGGCAGACATGAGCGCGAGGGCGGCATTTTTGCTGCCGGCGATATCGACTTCGCCGCGGAGCTGCCTACCTCCTTGAATTTGTAGAACGTTCATCGGACCCTCCATCCTTGGTTGGCGATTGCGTTATTGTAGCGCGCCATTGTCGAAATTGGAGTGTACCGGACCACATGTTCTTAAAATAACCCCCGCAGGGTTGCGGGGGTTCGATTATCGTGGCTTCGAGGCCTCAGAGGTTCTCAGGAAACTCCTCGAAGATCGGCAGGAACATCCGCCACTCCTCCCGAGCGCGAGCCTTCAAGTAGACCGGCAACGAGAGGTAAGGGATGAAGTGCGGGCGCTTCGGACGCCGGAACAGCTTCATGTGCGCCTGCTGAGGCGTCTTGTCGCCCTTCTTCAGGTTGCATCGGCGGCAGCACGCTACGAGGTTGTCCCAGGTATGCGGCCCCCCCGCCCAACGAGGAACGACGTGATCGATGGTCAAGTCCTTGCCTCGAACTCCGCAATACTGGCACGTGTAGTTGTCCCGCGCGAGAATGCTGTGGCGCGAGAGGCGCAGTTCGGGGATCGGCCGACGCACTGGGTAGCGCATCTTGAGGATGGATGGGGCGCGATGATCGCCACGAGCCGTCCGCAACGGGATTTCCCGATGGTGCAGCACCTCGGCCTTGCCGAGCAAAACGAGGGCCATCGCCCGCCGCAACGTGCAGACGTTCAAGGGTTCGTAGTTGCTGTTCAGCACCAATACTTCTTGACTCATCGCAGACCTCGAGCGCAAACGAAAACGGGGCCCGCATGCACACGCACGCGGGCCCCGCTCGAAGCGGACGGCTGCGGCGTACTTATCCTGTCGTCCCGCCAAGTCGGCGGGCATTTCAGGTACGGATTCAACATTCGAGTGCGCAGAACCATGTTCCTACATTTAGTTATGACGATGAACCGAGAGAAATGGCGCACCGATTCATCGGTAGATTAGGGTGAGTTTAAGGGCGGAATGTTCCCGCCACCCTTGGGTGGAATGCCGATACCGCTGTACGTCTTCCGACTCTCAACCCGAGCCGCCTCGACGATCTTGAAAATTTCCGGCGGTAGAGTCCCTACGGAATACGAGCGCGTATCGGTCTTCGTAAGCCCCGATAGGCTATAGCTCGCGAGAAAGCTGTCGGGCTTGAGGGCAAGTTGGATCGTGACCAGTTCGCGGTTGAGCACGCGGAACTGCGCGGGCAGCGGCATCTCGGACATCCACGGAAACACGTCGGGACGTTCGCGCATGGCGAGTTGCGCTCCAAGTTCACTGGGCTCGAAGGGATCGAGATCGGAGCCGATACCCGCCAACACCTGGCCCGACTTACGGATGAGGTTCAGGCGTAGATCGGCGGGGATGCCGTTCGGCCACACCTCGGTGGGCTCGCCGGTCATGATCACATCTTGCGTCGGGTCGACCCCTTCCTCGGTCTGAGCTTGCAGGCCGAGGGTCATCGTGCCATCGATCGTGAAGTAGATCATGTGGGCAAGTCGTTGACGCACGGGTTCTGCGAGGCGCCCCACCAGATGGGTCTGTTCTTCCGTTGGGGTCAACGAAGGTAACAGAGCGTCGTAGAGACGAATGACCTCCCAGTTGCTGAGGTTCTGCTGAGTGGCGGTTTCGGGGAAGAGCGCGCGCATCCAAGGTAGGAGCGCAGGACTGTGGCAAGCCGCGGTTCGGCCAAGCGCGACTAGGTGATTCAACCCCGGACCGCCTTGACGATCTATCTCCCGCAGCATCTCGGCGAACTTCGCACGGTCGAGTGTCATCGCTTTGCCCGATACCGGGTTGGTTGGGGTTACGACCAGCCAGCCGTCACTCTCGGTGACGCCGGTTTGTCCGGTTCGCCCCAGCATCCACTTGACCGTGCTGGCCAGGCTGTTGGGGGTAATCATGTCGTAGGCCGGAATCATCAGGTCGTTGAACACCGCGATAAACGGGCGATCTCCGGCGATGAGCTGAACGATTTCGCGTCCCGCCTGGTGATAGGGGTCGCCGTTCTCGATGTTCAGCAGAGCCGGTCGAATGTCGGCGGGAGTCTCTTGGGCTGAGCGCGACTTGAGCGCACGCAGCACCAAGGTGGTCTTCGAGTAGGTCAGCGTAGGCTCACCGGCGCTAGCCGTAGGCGCCTTGTCTTCCTTGCCGGGAGCGGTGCCAATGCTGATGGCTGCACTGGTTCCGGTGACTTCGCGGCCCGCATCATCAAGAAGCTTCAGCTCGAAGTTGAAGAAGCCGTGCGTGGTCCAAGCGTTCGCGACGAGCAAAATGCGCGTGGGCTGAATCGGCCCGGTGACCCAGTGCCCGGCGATGCCGAACGAGCCGAGCGCGTCGACCTCGAGCGATTGCGGCTTGTACGATTGCCACACCTTGCTCTCGGCCAGGAACTTCGCCAAGGCAGTGTTGCCGCCAGGGCCGAGGTTGCGTTGGAGCCGGTTGGGACGCGAAGACCACACCCGCCGCTCGCCGTCGCCCATGGCCGCGAGGTCCGCCGGATCGACGGCCATCAGTGCCCGGGCCATCATTCGATCCCCAGGCGACCGTCCCTGCAGCCCGGCCCAGTCGATTTCAGCGGTTTGGGGATTTGTGCTGAGTTTGGTGCTGGCTTCGCGAAGCTTCTCGCCTAGTTTGCGTGCGATTTCGGGCGTGAACTCAGGCTCCTTGGTCGTGGGTTCGATCGCCTTGGCAATCGCCGCGGATACCGCCTCGAGTCGGCGGGCGCGCTCCTGCTTTTCGGATTGCGACCACTTGGCGCCGTCACGGGTGAGCCGGAATCCACCTTCTATCGTCGACCAAGCCCCCAGGGTCGCTTCGGCGACCTTGGCCATGAACGTCGGCAGCGGCACCTTGTCCACGCGAAGTGAGATGAGGTCGGTGCTGATCGGTCCATCGGCAACCAGCCTGACCCCGTCGGGGGCGGCTCGCTCCAGCGCGACCTCGACGGTCACCGGCGCAAGGTCGACCGTAACGAGCGGATTGAGCGCCGCACCAAGAATCAGGGTTGCCAGCATCACTTCATATTACGACGGCTCGGATCGCGAACTGTCCCGGCAACCATGTCAAAAGATAGATATCGAGGGCCAACAGGGCGACGAGCAAGATTGCGCCGAGTACGACTCTGCCCTTCGGCGTACCGCCCAGCGCGATCGGCAGAGCGAGCGCACCGATGCCCGGCAGCAGATAGCGGGCCTGCCCTTGGAAGTACAGGTTGTTGAACTGCAGAAACTGGAGGAATGTGACTCCGCCGAAGACGGCCCCCAAGCCAAACGTTCGACGCGACGCCGGATCTTCCTCGCGCATCGCCTGGAGCAAGCCGATGACGAACAACGCCACGAGGAGCAGAAGCCCGATCCCGTACACGGGATTCGGCAGGAAGATGTCCATGTAGCCGAACACGCCGATGAGGCTGCGTCCGGTCCACCAGCCCACCCACTGCGTCCAGTAGGTGTAAGCACCGAATGCCTCCTGGAACATCGCCGCCTTCGGGGAGCCGACGAACGCCTCTTGGAAGATCTTGATGGCGAAGGGGTCGCCGTAGACTTGGTAGTTGCGCACCCACCACGCTCCGCCGATGCCCAGCGCGATCACCGCTCCGGGAATCCACTCCGTCCACTTGATCTGCTTGCGCAGGAGGATGATCGCGACGAGGATGGTCGGCAGCAGGGCCAGGGAACTGGTCTTGGTCACGAACGCGAGTCCCGCCAGCAAGCCAAGAATGATGAGGTTGCGCGAGCACAGACCGCCTTCCGCCTCGCGCGAGATGAGCGCGAGCATCGCCAGCGACCACGTGCAAAGGCAGAAGAGCAGCGGGTCGTTGCTGACCGCGCCGCTGAGCGCGATATGCATCGGCAGAAGGGCCGCAAAGCCAGCCGCGATCACCGCAACTTCTCGCCGGCGGGTGCCCCACCATCCGAGCGCGAACACGCCCAACACCGTGAGTCCGCCGAAAACCGCATTGATCGAGCGCATCCCGAGCGCGGATTCGCCAAAGATTCCGCTCCACTGAACCGCCAGCCCATAAAACAGCGGCGGCTGGTGGCTTTGGTAGGTTCGTCCGAGGTCGGGATCTCGGGGATCGAGAATGGGGATGCCTTCGCCCGCCTTGAGGTGCTCGATGTAGACGATGTGCGGCAGCTCGTCGGGAGCGCCAACATCAGGCACCGACAGCGGCCGTCCATCGGTTCCGCGCTGGCCAAGCAGGATTCCCTGCGTTTTGAACGGGGTCAGGTTCGCGAAGAGCAACGCAAACACCAGGTGAACGAGAGCCAGCGCCGCGCCGATAAGCCAGAACTTCTTATCCAAAATGGTCTCCAATCTCGGAAGGATGCGCTATCCTATAGGGAAGCGCGACTGTGCGTAGAACATGTTAGCAGGAGAGACCTTATGAAAAAGTATGCGGTCTTGGCTGGGCTCGTTGTAGCCGGCCTCGTTTTCGCGCGCGGTGCCAACGGCCCCCTCAGTGGTTTTGTTAAGGCCATGACGGATGCCAACTCGCTCAGCGCATCATTCACCTACCAGAAGATTGGCGGCACGGCTCAGTCGTACACGATCGACCTTGCGAAGCCGAATATGGTTCGCATCGACAAGGCTGGCCAGACGATCGTCGCCGACGGCAAGACGATCGTGACCTACGACAAGCAGGCGAAGACCTACGTCAAGGCTCCGCAGAGCGATGCGGAACTCGGCCGGCTGTTCAACGACGACGAGTTCAGCTTGTTCGCCCCGTTCTTCAGCCCCAACGCGTTCGACAAGCTGGCCAAGGTTGCCCCGGCCGGCACGAAGAACCGAAAGGGTATGGCAATGCAGGTCGTGGAAGCGACCGTCGACGCCAAGGGCTTCAAGAAGGCGACGTTCTACATCGATCCTTCGAACAACGTGGCTCGACAGCTCGAGATCACGTTCTCGGATGGCCCCGAAGTGGTGCGCACCCTCGTGGACGTGAAGGACATCAAGGTCGGCGGCCAAGCTGACGCGGCGCTCTTCGCATTCAAGGCTCCGGAAGGATCGCGAGAACTCTCCATGGAGGAGATGAACTCCGACAAGTGGTACTACGATCTCGAAGAGGCTAAGGCGGTTGCCAAGCGCACGAATCGCCAGATCTTTGTCGACTTCTATGCCGTGTGGTGTGGCCCGTGCAAGCTGCTCGCCGCGGAGGTCTTCCCGCTTCAGCAGTTCAAGAACCTGAGCAAGTCGCTCGTCTTCTGCAAGATCGATGTCGATGAGCAGAAGTCGGTGGCCCAGGCCTACAAGATCACCGCGATGCCCACTCAGATGGTCATCAATGCGGATGGTTCGGTCGTCACGACGAAGGTCGGCTACGGCGGCGTTCAGGACTTCTTCAACACGTTTGGCAAGTTCGCGAAGTAAGCGGACTCCGACCTTTTATCGACGCCTCGGGCTAACGCCCGGGGCGTTCTTGTTTTGCGAGGCGAGACGTTTCGACGTTGCTACCTAGGTTCGCGGGCCCGACAATTTAGGGGACTGTGGGGACAATGCAACCCACAGCCTCAGGGAAGGGATGCGGCAGAATCATCCGCCGGCTTCGATAACCTGAACAACCACGATCGTAGCAACGGGAGATGATCCGTGCCCGTCGAGTCAAAACGTCCACCCCATCCCTGATCGCTGTTGCTCTCAATCCTTCCCCTGCAAGCGGAAGGTGGGATACTCCTCCCCTTGCAGGGGAGGACCTTCGCGCTCGCGCGAAGAGGTGGGGTGACCGTCGCCGCACCCCACAATCACAACCAACGAGTCCTATCGAGCTTCGACGGGGATGCCGCCAACGGCACCGACCGCGAAGATGTGGTCGTCCTTGTTCACCAGCTTGATCGTGGCCTTGTCGGTCTCTTCGACGTGGGTGCAGTCCTGCCAGGTCGGGCTGATCGTCTCGCGCCAGTAGACGGTGTAGCAGGTGCCGGGGGTGGCCTTCCAGGTGACGGTGGTGTCGTGGCCCTGGTCGCGCACGATGCGCACATCCGTCGGGGCCGGTCCGGCTTGCATCAGAGAGGCCATCGCTAGCAAGTTCATCCGGGCGACGTTGGCCAAGTAGTTGAAGTCCATGTGCTCGATGAGATCGTCCGGAGTGTGCTGGCGCGAATACTCCTCGTGGACTTCGATGAACCGAACGGCGGAGTAACCCTCCTCGTGAAACGGCGTATGGTCGCCACCGCGTCCGAAGCGGTCCTTTCGGAACACCAGCTTGATGCCGAACTTCTCGACTCGGTCGCGGGTAATCCACTCGATAAACCGGGCCAGATCGCGGCTGCCGGTATTGGGATTCTCTACCGTCGATTCGTCGCTGAAGACGCGTACCCGGCCGTCGTCCTTCTGCCCCGCCTTGTTCGAACTCGACCCGACCGTGTCATTGTTCAGGAATGCGTCAAGGGCCCTCGCCTCCGACTTGAACCGCTTGGCCAGAGCGCGAGCGCCGTGCAAGCCTTGCTCTTCGCCGGTGAAGCCAACATACACCCCGTTGTGGGCGAGCTTGAGCGGGGCAATCGCCCGGGCCATCTCGAGGGCAAGAGCCACGCCGCTGGCGTCGTCGTTCGCGCCAGGTGCAAATCCGGTTGCTGCATCCACAGACAGGTTTAACGAGTCCAGGTGTCCACCAACCCCGACCCAATGGTCGGTTGTTCCCTTGGTTGTGGCGACCACTTGCAGAACCTTGCGATCTTCGGGCACCCGCCGCCCGCGGGGCAAGGTGTACTCCATGAGTTCGGCTTCGACGCCCTCGATCTTCCGGTACTCCTCGGCAAGCCATGCGGCGGCTTCCTTCAAGGTCTCGGAAAGGGTGTTGCGTGTATTGTATGAACTGAGTTTCTGGACGACCTGTCGCAGGCGGTCGGGGCTAACTTGTTGGGTGAGATCGGGAATGGGATTCAAAGTCCTAGCTCCTTGGCAGTTCGTTCGATGTCGCCAGCCGTATTCTGATCCACACGGCCTTTCCGTACCATACCTTGAGCGAACTCGATGGCTCGCTTGGCGGCCTCTCGCTCGCCCAGTGCCTGGTGGAGTTCCGCGATCATC
The DNA here is from genome assembly GCA_020850325.1 of Methanoregulaceae archaeon. Lineage (GTDB taxonomy): Bacteria > Armatimonadota > Fimbriimonadia > Fimbriimonadales > Fimbriimonadaceae > JANJUB01. The sequence goes on along the minus strand of JADZEW010000001.1, from coordinate 142,358 downwards.
ACGTAGACCCGACCCGCAGACATACGCCCCGAATCGAACTCGTTGCGCACTCGCAGGAAGGTACGGGCTTCCGCCAACGCCCGGCGTAGGTCATCAGGGTCCTTCTTGAGCCCCACGGATTGCTCCAGACTCGCCGCACCGCCTCCTAAAGCATCCACACGGCGGCCTTCCGGAGTCCTCAGCATGTTTTGAAACACGAGAGCCAGACGGTAATGCCGCGTCCGGAGATAGTCATAGAGTGGTCTGTCCGAGACGTTCGATGAGAACCACTGCGGCGGAGCAAGCAGGCAGGTAGGCCGTTCGAACGTGAACGTGGACGAGCCAATCTTGCGGTTGCGGGAGGGACCGGTCAGAAAACGGGGATCGCTGTCTTGCACCGTGAGGGTCACGGTGACCGGCCAGCTGAGTTGGGTGTCGTCGAGACGAAGCGAGAGTTGCTCGCCCGCAATCCGCCCGGTCGTTCGGTCACCGCTGATGATATCCAGCGGAGAGTACAGGTTTCCACGGCCATCGACCACTTGGAAAAACGGTCGCTCAGTCCTTGATCGGAATCCGTAGAACAAGTCTCCGTGCTGGTTGATATCGATCCAGTCCAGATCGAACTCGTCATCGGCCTTTCCGATCACGGCGATCGGTTCAGCAGGTCTCCTATTGCGGCCCGGGGGGCGCCCCGGCGAGTCGCGGACCAGCGCGAGAACCTCTGGCTCGACCTCTAATCTGGTCAGGTCAATCCCGTCGTAATCGATCTCTGTCCTCGTGAGCATCTGCTCTCCGACGTCACTAGGGAACAGGGTTGTCCAACCTGTGGGCTTGCCGCTTCGCGCATCCATGCGAATCAGATGTCGGCGGACATCGGAGTAGAGCACCAAGACGCCATCCGGCCCTGACTCCTTCTGCACGTCGGGTTCATTCAGGTCGGCCAAGAGTCGCGCAGGAGCAGATTCGCCCATCGAGGCCCCCCGGTGCCGACGGACCACCCGTGTACTCTGTTCGTAGATGAGGTCTCGGCTGCGCCCGTCGGCTGAGAAGTGATAGAACACGATCTGGCCGCCGAAGTACTCCACCCGCCGACGCTGGCCGCTCTTCCACTCTTCGCGCAGGATGGTCTCGCTGTCACCGGTTAAACGGTATTCGATCGAATGATAGTCTTCAAGGCGAAGGAGCGCGTGTTTGAGACGGTCGGACTGTTCCTCAATCCGGCGTTGGGGGAGGAGCACATTTGTGAAGAGGAGGGCTAAACCCACGCCACCGAGCGGAATCAGGGCGAGCACCAGTCCGCGCTTGACTCGTATCTGTCTTGCCTCCACCCTTCGGCCAGGCACATATTCAGGGCCGCGGCGCACTTCCGTCATGCTGATTACTTTACGAGGAATGCGATGCCCGAAGGCAAGTTCCAGTCACGGATTTCAAAGGCCCATCAGTTTGGCGGCGCGCTCGACCTCCCCTGATGGGAATCCGTTGCCGCGAGTCTCGCGGGAAAGGCGTCGAGCAAACGAGATCGCTCGGCTTGCGAGGTCGCGTTGATCGAGTGCCATGTGGATTTCCGCGATCAGGATGTAGATCCGCCATACGGAAATGCGGCCAGCGTCATACTCAGTCCGCACGCGAAGGGTCTCGCGTGCGTGTTCGAGCGCGACCCGCAAGTCGGCGGGGTCCTTGCGTAGGTTGGGCGTATCCTCCATCGTCGAGAGTCCCCCTGAAATGGTGTCGACCATGCGGCCATCCGGCGCCCGCATCATGTTTTGATAGATGAGGGCGAGTCGGTAATGTCGGGTGCGAAGGTAGTCGTAGAGGGGGCCGTCCGCGGCGGGCTCACCAAACCACTGCACCGGGGCCATGAAGCAGGTTGGCCGCTCGAAGGTGCGCGTGTAGGTTCCCAGCACTTGGCCCGTCGTCATCCCCTCGACGTACCGGGCGTCCGCTCGGACGGTGACCTTAACCGTTAAGGGCCATCGTACGGGGGCATCTTGAACCCGGATCGCGAGCTGCTCGCCCGAATAGCCGTAGACATCGGGAGTTGCGGTGGTCACGTCCATCCGCGAGTAGACCCCACCGTCGGCCGTCACCTCGATGAATGGCCTCTCGTAGGGAGATCGATAGATATAGAAGATATCCCCGGATTGGTTGACGTCGAGGCTCGCCAACAGGAACGGCTTCGGGTTACCTCCGATCGTGGCAACGGAACTCTTCGGTATCCGGTTAGCGTCTTGGAGGTCACGGACATCGACCGGCTTCGTGCGCTTCACAATGGCATCGTAGTCCAGCTTGGTTCGGTCGACGCCACCGTAGCTGATAACCGTCCGTGAGAGCGGTTTCTCGCCTTCATCGGTGAAATACGATGTCTGCCAGGCCGTGGGGCGGCCAGATTCCTCGTCGACTTCGACCACGTGCTTACGAAGCGACGTCTCAAGAACGAGCCTTCCGCCCGGACCTCGAGACGCTCGCATGTTTCGATCGCTCATCTCATTCGCGAGCCGTTCGATGGCGTTTTGCAGTAGCACCGCCCCGTGGTGGCGACGAACGACTCCCGCCCCTGGCTCGTGAACCATGTCCTCGCTCTTGCCATCGAGACTGAAATGGTAGATGATGAACTGGCCGTCGAAGTACTCGATCCGCCGTCGGTCCGTGCCCACCCAATCCTCTCGCAGCACGGTCTCTTGTTCGCCGTTGACGCGATACTCAACCGAGTGGAACTCGCCGGGGCCACGCAACGACCGCCGCAATGAGCGGAACTGCGCTTCGCTTTCCTGCTGGTTTTGAATAGAGGAGACAACCACGTAGGCGAGGCCAACCCCGACGATAGGGACCAGCAGCCAGGAGTATCGCCGCGCTCGTGCTCTCTTCCTCTCGATCATTCGAGCGGGAACGTAATCAGGGCCGCGACGCTGTTCGGACACGTGCCTATTCTACGTGGAATTTCACAGGTCCGCATCCCAGCGGCGAGGAACCATGAGCGGCTATGCTCGCGACATGTTGCGTGCCCCGATCGCTCGGTGGGCAGCGAGTCTCGTTGGAGTCGCCCTCATGTCCTCGATCCATGCCCAAGCCTGGCTTTCCGTCCCCGTTGCCGCCGACCCGATGGACTCCGCGGAGTGGATTTGGGTGCAGCGCCCCGGCGAGCCAGTCCCGACTGCGGCCAACGGCGTGCCCGGGACTTTCACTTTTGCGCGCTCGTTTCGTCTCGATGCGCCGGTGCCGGCAAAGCTGCGCTTTACCGCCGACAACTCGGCGCGGGTCTTGGTGAATGGCCGGGAGGTCGGAAGCAGTTCTGAGTGGTCGAACATCACGACGGTCGAACTCACTGACCAACTGGTGGTGGGGAACAACGACGTGCGCATCATCGCCACGAACGGGACGCTTCCGCCGGGATCGATGAATCCGGGTGGCGTGCTCGCTTGCCTCGAGTTGGAAGGCCGAGATCCGCTGGTAACCGACCGGCGGTGGTCGGTCGAGGGTGGAAGCGTGGCGGTGCTCGGCAAGGCCACGATCGCCCCGTGGAATCTCGCCTTTAGGGCCAGCGTCTCCCCAATCTTTCGCAAAGAGTTCTCGGTCGAGGATCTTCCCGCGCAGGCGAAGATTGAGGTGGTCGGGCTCGGACACTATCAGATCTACTTGAACGGCAAGCGGCTGGGTCGAGCGGCGATCAACCAAGCGTGGTCGCAATACGACAAGACGCTTTACTCACAGTCGTTCGACTTGGCACCTCACCTGGTCAAGGGTCGCAACGTATTGGCCGTCATGATCGGCAACAGCTTCTATCGCGTGAGCCAACCGCCGCCCGGAAGGTGGAGCAAGGGCGACGCGATGCCCGACTACAGCGAGGGTGAGCCGGTCCGGCTTTGGGTTCGCGGTTTTGTACAAACCGATGCCTCATGGCGTTGGACAGAAGGACCGGTCACGCTTTCGCACATTTTTGCCGGCGAGGAGTTCGATGCCCGCCTGGTTCCGAGCGGCTGGATGGAGCCTGCCTTTGACGCGACGGCTTGGCAGTCGCCCAAGATCGTCCCCGCCTTAAAGGCAAAGGTTGTCCCGCAGAGCTGGCCCGGGCTAGAAGTCCACGAGGTGTTTCGACCTCTCGAAGTCATACCGGCGAGCAAGGGTGGATGGAGCTACAAGTTCGCGCAGAACTGCTCGGCAATCTTGCGATTTCGCGTGCGTGGTCCGCGAGGTTCTACGGTCCACTTCAAGCTTTCCGAGGTCATCGAGGACGACGGTGACGTCGAGCAACTGAACTTGTGGAACTCGGTGGCCCTCACCAGCTACACGCTGGCGGGAGGCGGCGTTGAGAGCTACGAGAACCTGTTCTTTTACCACGGTGGGCAGTTTGTGGGGGTTCAGGGAGCGGTGCCAGCGGGTAAACCCAACCCCGACGGGCTACCGGTGATCGAATCGCTCGAACTCGTCCACGTCCGAACCGCTAACCCGATCGCCAGTTCGTTCAAAACGTCGTCGCCCCTCGCCAATCAGACGGTGGATTTAATTGACTGGGCGATGCGCTCGAACATGTCGTTCGTGCTGACCGATTGTCCGCACCGCGAGAAGCTGGGCTGGCTTGAATGTGTACATTTGCTCGCGAATTCTTTCGCGTATCGCTATGATTGCGAGGCTTGGTTCCACAAGATCTGCCGCGACTTGCGCGACTCCCAGCTTTCGAGCGGACGGGTTCTGACGGTCGCCCCCCGGTATCTGATGCGTCCGGTAGACGACATGTACGCGTGGACCGTGGAGTGGGGGGCCGCGAGTGTGCTCCTGCCTTGGCAGGCGTATCAGTGGTACGGCGACCGGCAGTTCCTCACGGAGAACTTGCCGATGATGCGAGCGTTTGTCGATCACTTGGAGGCAACCTCGAAGGACCTGATCGCCCACGGTTCGCTCGGTGACTGGTACGACTACGGCCACGGTAAGTCGCCGGGTCCGAGCCGATACACCGACACCCGGCTGACGGCGACCGCCACCTTTGCTCAATGCGCACGGGCAGTAGCCGATGCCGCCGACGTGTTAGGCGATCGAACGACAGCCGAGCGTTATCGGGGGCTTCACACCAGGATCAAAGAAGCGTTCCTGAAGGAGTTTTACAACCCGGCCACGAAGACCTTTGCAAACACCGGCAGCGTGCAAACCGGAAGCGCGATGGCGCTGTATGCGGACCTCGTTCCCGCCGAAGATCGGTCGGCAGTCCTTCAAAAGATCTTCGATGAACTCGAGGATAGGAACTACCAACAGACGAGCGGTGATGTCGGCCATCTCTACTTCATCCGGGCGCTCGCTGAGGCGGGCAGGTCCGACGTGCTGCACAAGGTGTACTCTCGCACTGGAGTTGGAAGCTACGGCGGCATCATTGCCAAGGGGCTAACGTCGCTGCCGGAAACGTGGGACGCTATCACGGTCGGTAGCAACTCACTGAACCACTGCATGTTGGGTCACGCAATGGAGTGGTACTACGGCTATGTGCTGGGAATCCGGCAAGCGGCAGGTGGTACCGGTTGGGCCGAGGTGCACATTGATCCCCAGCCAGGCGAGATTGCCTCGGCGCAAGGACACCTGGACACTCCGCGCGGGCGGGTCGAAGTCAGTTGGAGGCGGAGCGGGGATCGCGTCGACGTGGAGTTCACGATGCCCGACGGCATGAAGGTGCAGTGCGGCGGCCAAGAGTTTGCCAAGAAGGGCACATACCGCTTGAGCCTCGAAATGAAGAAGTAGATCCTGGTGGGCGGGGCCTCCCCCCTCATCACCCCGCCATGAGGAGTCTCCAGTTTCGCCCCCCTTAGCGGTCAAAAACAAGGAAAGATTGTCTAACTTAAGGATACGGCAGGTTCAAGGAAAAGGGATGTTCACGCGGCACAGGTCGCGCAGGGCCTCATCCCTCGTCTCTACTCGGGACTCGAAACCTGCGCCTACATGCTCTTCACGCAGCTGATTGCCGTGCTGGCATGGGGCCACTGTGAAGTCGGGGTTTCGAGCCCAAGGCGACAAACAAGAAAGCCCCGGTGCCCATTTGGGCACCGGGGCTCTATACGAGACGGCCGAGCTCTACGAACCCGAGCCGACGATGAAGTTCACGAACTGCGTAATCTTCACGCCCTTCGCGACTTCGCCCATATACTGGCCGACCGTCTTCGACGGGTCGAGATAGAACGGCTGCTCCATCAGTACCGCAGTCTTGATGAACTCCTTGTTCACGCGACCTTGGGCGATGTTGCGGGCGATGTTCTCGGGCTTACCCTCGTTCATCGCGCGCTGCGTTTCAATCTCGATTTCAGCGTCCAGCTTCTCCTGGCTCAGCTCTTCCTTGTTGATCACTTCCGGCGGGAAGGCGGCGGCGTGAACCGCAACCTTGCGAACCGCTTCGGCGTCTGAGATGTCGCCTTCCAGCACGATGGCCGTACCCTTGGTTCGGTCGTGATGCACATAAGTGGCGATGGACGGACCCTCGAGCCGGATCGCCTTGGCGACCTGGATGTTCTCGCGGATCTTGGCGACCGCATCTTCGGCGAGGTGCTTCAGATCGTCGGCCGTGCTGCCATCGCGAACCTTCTCGGCCATTTGTTGGGCGAGCGCGATGAAGTCCTCGTTGCGAGCGACGAAGTCGGTCTCGCATTCGAGCATCACCGCACCGACCACGGACGAGTCCGCGTTGGATGCGAATGCGACCACTCCCGCCGAGGTAGCTCGACCAGCGCGCTTTCCAGCGGCGACCTTGCCCTTCTCGCGGAGAATGGCCTTCGCCTTTTCGAAATCGCCGTCTGCTTCGTCGAGCGCGGCCTTACACTCCATCATGGGAGCATCGGTCTCTTCGCGCAATCGCTTAACATCAGCTGCAGTGTAGTTAGCCATAACTCGTTTACTGATCCTCGGCGTCGAGATCGGGGTCTACCGCGATCTCCTCTTCGACGGCAACCGGAGCTGCCTCCGCAACGGGAGCCTCTTCGACCACAACCGCCGGCTTAGTATCGATCTTCTCGTCACCGAACGCGGCCAGAAGCTCTTCCTCGACCGCACCGAAGGTGACAGCCTGGCCATCATCCTCGACAACTTCGCCCTCGGAGATCGTGCCCTCAGTGAGCGACTCGTCCAGCGGACGGGCCTCGAGGATCGCCTCGGCGATCTTGCCGGTGACCAAACGGATCGCACGGATCGCGTCGTCGTTTCCGGGGATCACGTAGTCCACAACGTCGGGGTCGCAGTTGGTATCGACGATCGCCACGATCGGGATGCCGAGCTTGCGGGCCTCCTTCACGGCGATGTCTTCCTTATTCAGGTCGACCACGAACATGATGGACGGCATCTCTTGCATGTTGCGGATGCCTTCCAGGAAGCGCGAAAGCTGGGCGCGCTCTTCGAGCCTCTTCAGCTTCTCCTTCTTGGGCAGACGCTCCAGGTACCCCTCGATCTCCATCCGGTCGAGTTCCTTCAGGCGCTGAACGCGGCCCTGAATGGTCTTCCAGTTGGTGAGCGTGCCACCGAGCCAACGCTCGGCAATGTAGTATTGGCCGCTGCGCTGGGCCGCTTCCTTGACGGCCGATTGGGCTTGCTTCTTCGTGCCGACAAACAGCACGGTTCCACCGTTCTCGGCGATCTTCTTCACGAAGTCGAGCGCCTCTTCAAACAGTTTGATCGTTTGGTGAAGATCGAGAATATAAATCCCGTTGCGGGCGCCATAGATATAGCGCTTCATCTTGGGATTCCACCGCCGGGTCTGGTGGCCAAAGTGCACACCCGATTCCAGCAGCTCTTTCATACTGAGCTGTGCCATGTATTCCTCCAGGTTGATCCTCCGGGGCGGTCTTAGATTTTGCGCCTGAACCTCCGAATTGCTTCGGCACCTGGCTGGCGCAACCGCACCCGTGCGTAATACAACGGTAGAGTACCCGATGAGAGGCCCAAAATGAGTCAGCAGCAGCGAAAGATGGCGGTCGGATACCGGGTTGCGATCGTCGCGATGGGAGGTCTGATGGCAGTCGCATTCATCCCCCAATGCGGCATGTATCGCCAGATGCGCTCGGTGGCGGGATACTACGAGTGCGTCCGCCCGGCCGAAGTCCGCGAGGCGATCAACGTCAGCGGTTACGGATACGTCACTTGGATGCGCGGCGAGGAACAAGCGCAGTACCCGTTCGAACTGAAGGGCAAGGACGGCTTCCGCATGGCGACCGTCGACGCGAAAGGCAACCCGACCGTGTGGCAGAACTTCGTTTACGAGCGGCAAGGCGACGAGCTGTGGTTCACCCCCGGACTTCCAGACGCAGGGTGCGAGCGGTGGATTTCTCGCAAAGCGCCCTCAAATTTGCCCCCGCAATCCATGCCTGATCCGTTAGACTTAAATCGATGATGCTTTCCGTACTGCTTGGGCTGTGCGCTTTTCAGGTTCCTGATCTGGACAAGGCATTGACGCTGCGCCAGGCCGCCGCTCCGGTCTCGGAGGTTCTTGCCCAGGTGTCGAAGGATGTGGGCTTCTCATTCACCGCGAGCGAAGTGCGGGATTGGCCGATCATCGTGTCGGTGAAGTCTCTCCGAGCGGGCGAGTTGCTCGAGCGAATCGCCGAAGTCACGGACGCGGAGTGGCGGAAGGAGCGCGACCGCTGGGTGCTGACGCGCACGGCGGTGCGGGTGAAGCGAGCCGCTGACCTCGAAAACGCAGACCGCGCGGAGAGGCTGAAGCCGGTGATCGATGCGCTGCCAGCCCGGATGTCGCCGGAGGATCTTTTGAAGGCGTTTGCCGAGGCGAGGCGTGATCTTCAGTCTGGAGGCGGAGATGGCAACACGTCGAGGATGATCACGGGCGGGCCGTCGCCAGCACTCGACCTGATCTACTGGGCGCTCAAGCGTTTACCGGCCAAGGACCTAGCCGCGGCTCCGATCAACAGCTTTGTTTCTTACTCGTCGGTGCCACGCCCTGGCCAACTCGCCCTGCCACCGATTCCCGCTGAGGTCTGGCGACGCTACTTGGCCACGCGCTCCGAGTTTGCCAAGGCGGTCGAGGTACCCGGCCATGTGACGATGCCCGCGGGAATGGCCAAGCTACCTTTGCCGCCCAACGTTCGGGTCTCGCTGATGTTGTCGCGCCCGAACGCTACCGCGGATATTTATGTTGCCCTGGGAGTCTACGATGCAGAGGGTTTGATGCTCGATCTTGCGCGGTTTCACTTGACGCTACCCCCTGTGCCGATCGAGTCAAGCGAGTCGCTGGCCTCAGGTCCGATGGTGTTTTCTGAGGAGAGCACTCGGCTCTTGCGGGCGCTTCGCCGTCAGAATCCTCCAGGCAAGTACAACTTGCCATCGACGCAACCTGGCGAGCAAATCTGGATTTCAGATGTTGATCCTTGGCTGGCGGAGGAGAATCTGGCTGTCGTCCGGAAGGCGATCGAGCGCGAGCCAACGGCGTTCCACATCTCCGATTGGCTTCTGAGTCTGAGCGATAAGGAACGGTTGAACGTGATTGCTTACGTGCCGGACCACGCGTTCGGATCGCTCACGGATGTGATGGGTGGAGCAACGCCAGACCACCGATTGGTGTGGCAGTCGTTGCCGCGATTCGGCATCGAAGCGAAGATCAGCGAGGGAAGTTTGGTCGTTAAGCCGAAGATGTTTGCGCGCGCCGACCGATATCGGGTGAATCGCGCCGCGCTTCGAAAGTTCGTCGCGGCAGCGGGGCCTCTCGGCTGGCCGAAGCTTCAGGACTACATGACGTATGCCATGGCCGCACCGCCGGTGACCACCAGCGCCAGCATGGACAACCTTCTCCTCGGGCCGATCCTGTATCGACGCAACTCGGAACTCACCGATCCAGCACGGGTCATGGCGCTCAGGCTGTTGAGCCAGTGGAGAGCGCAGTCTCCGACGGGCGAGGTGCTTCGGCACGGCGAGACTGTTCGACGATTCGGGGCTGTCTACGAGAAGTTCGTGCGGGTGAGCACAGCTCCGCAAGCGAGCTACCGGACGATTTCGAGCCGCCGGGAGCCACTCCGGGAGGAAGATCTCGACCCGTTCGCCCTTGTCCTGGGCGAGGATACACCAGTGATTCTAGAACAAATCCGTCACTCTGAGGGAGCACTGCTGTTGATCGAGAGCGGCGCTCCTCAGGTGTTGGTCCCACGAACGCTCGGCATGTACTTCGGATTGAAGCCGGAGAACTTCACGGGCTTCCAGCCCGTGCGCGCAGTAAAGCGGCTACACCCCGCCGCGATCGTCAAACGCTCGATCACCTTTCGGGCGGGCCGCTCCGGCCAGCTACTGGAGATCCTCGATGCCGACATCCGCACCAGCGAGACGATCAACATCAATCAGCTTCCTGCGGATTGGCAAGAGGCATTCGAAGAAGGCAAACAACACGCTTCGAACATCCAGGCCACCCAAAACACCCGCGCAACTCCTCCGCCAGAATGAGGTTCATCGTGGCCTGGCAAGACCGCTTCCGCACCGTCAAGACCGTCGACGCCCACACCGGCGGGGAGCCGTTGCGGCTGATCGTGGACGGGTTGCCTCCGCTGAAGGGGCGGACGGTGCTGGAGAAGCGCGCCTACATGAAGCGCGAACTCGATCACTTCCGCACCGCGCTGATGTTCGAGCCCCGCGGCCACGCCGACATGTACGGCTGCGTGCTGACCGAACCCGAAACCGACGACGGCGATTACGGCGTCATCTTCCTGCACAACGAGGGATACAGCACCATGTGCGGGCATGGAGTGATCGCGCTGGTGACCATCTTGCTTGAGACCGGAATGAGCAGCCATCCGGTGCTGAAGCTGGACACGCCCGCCGGGCGCGTGACTGCATTTGCCAACCTGAACGCGGGCCGGGTCGAGTCGGTTACGTTCCTGAACGTGCCTTCTTTTGTCGAGCGGACGGGCGTGGTTGTGGACGGATTTGTGTACGACATCGCATTCGGCGGCGCGTACTACGCGATTGGCGATGCGGGGCTGCTGCTGGAACCTTCGGCAGTTGGGCGGCTCATTGCGGAGGGCCGGCGGATCAAGTCGGCCATCTGGCACGACGTGCGGCATCCGTTCGAATCGGATTTGAGCTTTCTGTACGGCGTGATTTTCACCGGTCCCCCGGCGGATCCAACGCATCACAGTCGCAATGTGTGCATCTTTGCCGATGGGGAAGTGGACCGATCTCCGACAGGGACGGGGGTGAGCGCGCGGGCCGCTCTGCACTACTTCAAGGGTGACATTGGGCTGGCCGAGCCGATTGTCATCGAGAGTGTGTTGGGTTCCACGTTCTCCGTTGAGGCGGTGGAAGAGATTGAGTTTGGCGGCCGCCCGGCGATCATCCCGCGGGTGACAGGCTCGGCGCATGTCACGGGGATGAACGAGTTCTTGATCGATCCCTTGGACCCCCTTAGGAATGGTTTTTTGATTCGCTGAATATGCAGGGCACAAGGGCATCCCTGCCCACGTGACGTTGAACTTATCCGGATACCTTGCGATAGACCCAATCCGCGGCGAAAGCATCCTGAACCGCGGTGCCGACGGACTTGAAGAGTGTGATATGGTCAGGCCCACGATCGAAACCGGTTTCCAAGACCTCACCCAACTCGCGCACATCCTCCCAGTGGAGCTTGCCAGCCGCGGCTGCTTGAATCAGATCCCCAGCTCCGTTCCGCGCCGCTTCGAGCTGGTCCACCACGACGCGAGAACGCCCCACCGCGTCCGGATCCAGTTCGGCCATGTCGGCTCGAAACGCCCCGACTGCGTTGATGTGGGTGCCTGGCTGGAGCCATTCGCCCCGCAACACCGGCGTAACCGTGTTGGTAGCGCAACAGATCAGGCGGCAAATGTGCGCGACATCTTCGGCGGTATGCGCAATCAAACACTGAGCACCGTGTCGCGTTTGCAGCCGGGCGGCTAGGGAGAGCGCGCGCGCCCGCGTTCGCGAGTAGATGACGATGCCTTCGATCGGGCGTGCGGCCAGCATAGCCTCAGCTTGAGCGACGGCTTGCTCACCCGCCCCAATGATGCCGAGCATCTGCGGTCCCGCTGGTGCCAAGAGATCAGTCGCCAGGGCCGACGCCGCCCCGGTTCGGATCGCGGTGAGAGCCTCGGCGTCGATGAGGGCGAGGGGCTCGCCGGTAGTCGGGTTATGCACGATGAGTTTGCCCATGGTAACCGGCTTGCCGAGCGCGGCGTTGCCTTCAAAGACGGTGACGACTTTGATGATCAGAATCTCGCGTTCGGGGGTCTTTACGTAGCACGGCATCGAGAGGTGGGTGCCTTGGTGGTCGGGCACGCGCGTGGCCAGCCGTTGAGGCATGGTGACCTGCCCTCGAGCGAGCGCCAAGAACGCCTCGCGAGCGAGGGGGATTGCCTCGGCCATCGGGAGCCGCTGGTTGACTTGATCGGCGTTAAGAATAACCACCGGTTCCTATTGTAGGTCGCCCCGCCCAACTTGGGGTTGACGTGACGAGTCGATCGTATTACAATGGGGCATGCTTGGTGTACTTCTGGCGGCAGTCGTCCAGTCCCCCGATCTCTCCAAGCCCATTGCGCTCCGCACGGTTGCGAAGCCCGTCTCAGAGATCTTGCGCGATGTTTCTGGGCAGGCAGGCTTTAACTTCGCGGCGAACCAGGTGCGGGACTGGCCGATTATCGTGTCGGTTAAGGGATTGCCGGTAGGGCAGCTGTTGGATCGGATCGCTGAGGTGACGGACTCGGAGTGGGTGAAGGAGCGCGACCGATGGGTGCTGACCCGCTCGGTGGCGCGAGTGAAGAAGGCGGTCGAGATCGAACTCGAGGATAGAGCCGCCAGGTTGAAGCCGGTAGTGGATGCTCTGCCGACGGAGATGACGGACGCGGACATCGAAGCCGCCGCGGCGGAGATCAAGAAGACGATTCTGGAGGAAGAAGGTTCGGGGCTCAAGACAGTGATGTCGGGCACGTCCGCGGCGAACATTCTGCTCAATGCTTCCTTGAAGCGGTTGCCGATCAGCGAGATCGCGGCGGCACCGATCAGTTCGTTCGTGTCCTACTCGTCGGACCCGCGCCCAGGACAGCGGCGGCTTCCAGCGTTCTCTCCGGCCACTTGGAAGGACTACCTTGCCGCGCGCGCGAAGTTCGCCAAGGTGATCGATGTGCCGCCCGATGTTCAGGTGTCGGCCGGGTTGTCGTCGTTGTCGTTGCCCAGTCAGTATCAGATCATCCTGGGGTCCTCCCGGCCGTTTGCGTCGGCGGGCATCAATGTGTGGCTCGGACTGTTCGGGTCGGATGGAAAGATCTTGGATTTGGCGAGAGCCTCGCTGACCATGGCACCGGCGCGGTTCGAGACCAGCCCATCGCCAAGTGAGAGCCCGGTTTCGGTGAGTGATGCGGGGAAGCGTCTCATTCACGTCCTCCAGCCCTCGCGAACGCTTCCCGGCCCAAGCTTTACCACTCAACTCGGCGACGTGCTGCCGGTCGGTGCCCCAGATCCGTGGACGGCTTCCGAGAATGTCGCCGTCGCAAGGGTAGCCATTCAGCGTGAGCCGTTGTCTTATGCCATCAGCGACTGGGTGCTCGATTTGGCCGATCAATCTGGCAAGGGCATCGTTGCCCACATTCCTGACTTCGCCTTCAACCCGCTCCACCAGCGACTTGCTTCAACGATTCAGCACGATGTCCTGTGGAAGGCGTTGCCAGACTTGGGCATCCAAGCCAAGGCGGATTCAAACCTATTGACTCTCAAACCGTCGATGTTTGCGCGTGCCGATCGTTACCGCGCCGATCGCGGGGCTCTGCGCAAACTCGTCGCTGCCGGAGGGCAGTACGGGCGACCTAGCCTTGGGGCGCTCCTTGACTACGTGGGTTCGTCGCCCCCGGTCACGTACCACGAGAACCTGGACATCAAGCTTCTCGGATTGGTGTTCCGTCGGGCCCTTGCGAACTTCATCGGATTCCAGGACCAGGTTGATGCGCTCCGCTTACTTCGGGCATTCCGAGCCGAGGATCGGAGCAGCGATCGATTGACGCTCGGACAAGCTTTGTCTCGATTCTCTGGTCCGTACGACGCGATGTTGCGATCGTTCTATGCCAGCCGGTCTGGTGGAGGAACCCACCGCTCATCTTTGCCTGAACTGCCAAGAGTGTCTGAGTTTGACCCGTTCGCCGGAGCCGCCCCCGATCCGCAAACACCGGTCATCATGGACTTGGCGCACGGCTTCGATGGCGTTCTGGCCGTGTTTGAGGGCGATCATGCAGTCGGGCTCACCCCCGTCGGTGTGGGGACCTTCCTGGGTCTGAGACCGGAGAACATCTCGGGTTTCACCCCGATCCTTAAGTTCAAGAAGCTCCACCCCGCTCGGGTAGTCAGACACTCGCTGATGTTCAGAGCGGGAACGGCGGGCTCGAGCTTCGATATCGAGGATGTGGAGTATCGCCCAGAAGTCACTTGGACGGTCGACCAACTGCCCGCGGATTGGAAGGACCAGATTGAGGAGGGGCGCAAGAACGGGGCGGTTATTCGAATGAGCGTTGGCCCATTACCGCCGCCGTAACTAGCTACTTCTTCCCCAACACCCTCAGCGCAGCCCGGATGCGCTCTTCCACCGTCCCCTCAGGTCCCGCCGAGTCGGCGGCGGATTCGGCTTCGTTGCGGCGGTAGCCCAGGGCAATCAAGGCTTCGACGACTTCATCGTCGGGAGTCGCCTTGGGCTTGCTTCCGGTCGCCCGGGTGAGCAGAACCTCTTCGGCAATCTTGTCCTTCAGTTCCAAGATGATCCGCTCGGCGAGGCGAGGACCGACGCCGGTCGCCCGCGCGAGTTGCCGCGCGTCTTGGCCGGCGATGGCGGCGGTCACGGTCTCCTCGCCCAGCTGGCCCAGCAACGCCAGCCCGATCTTGGGGCCGCAACCTTTAACCTCCATCAGCAGGTCGAAAAGCCGCCGCTGCCCGGGTTCGGCGAAGCCGTAAAGGGTCACGCCGTCCTCGCGAAACACCTGTCGAATGCGCAGGTCCGCGCCCGCCCCTTCGCGCCCCACATGCACCAGCACGCTGTCCGGCACGAGCACCTCGTAACCCACCCCGCCAACGTCGATGGTGACGAGATTGCCCGAGGTCTCGAGCACGGTTCCACGCAAGCGGCCGATCATTCGCCGAGGTTACCGGGTTCGGTGGCGAGCAGCGCGTGCCGCCATCCGCGAACCGACACGCGAACACCGAGCCCGTGGGTCGCATACAGGAAGCGCTCCAGCAGGAGCGCGCCCCAGTGGACGGTGCGCTCTCGGCCCGGCTCGAGCCCCACCACCGCGGCGCGCTCGTCATCGGTCATGCGCCCCAGCCAACCCACCGCCTTGCTGATCTCCTCGTAGTCGAGGTAGGCGCCGTGAACCCGGCTCGGATTCCACTCGGTCATGCGTTCGCGGATCGTGACGAGGTTGGTGGCCGATGCGCCGAGTGCCACGACGGTGCCGCACTGGTGAGGCAGGTATTCGATGCCGATCACCTCGTCGATCATCTGGCTCGCTCGCAACAGATCGAGCCCGTCGAGGGTCTCCTTATCGTTGAAGGCGGTGCGGAGCGCAAGCGTGCCGATGGCGAAGCTCTTGCGGAAGGGAAGGTCGACGACCCCCCGATCGGCGGTCACCAACTCCGTGCTTTGTCCGCCCACATCGATGATCGTGATCCTCGGTTGGGCCGCAAACTCGGGGTCTTCGGTGACAGACTTGAGGCCAAGTTCGGCTTCTTGGTTGCCGCTGAGCACGAAGCAAGGCGTTCGCTGAGCCTCGGCGCGGGCAAGGAAGTCCGGCGTGTTGTTGGCGATCCGTCCCGCCATGGTGATGCCCGCCCGGATGCTGTCGACTCCAACTTCGCTCGCCAGGGCGTAAGCGTCCCGAAGAGCCGCGAGCGTGGCCGCCATGCTGGGTTCGCTGAGCAGCCCGGTCGCCTTGGTGCCCTCGCCGAGCGAGGTCACGCGGCTGGTCTCGATCATGGGAAGCCACTGGCCATCCCGCCACTCGGCGACGAGCAGCAGCACCGAGTTTGAGCCGACGTCGATGACGGCGCGTCTCATATCGCCATCCTCAGCCGCGCGGCCGACTCCGGTGAGGCCAACTCGCCGTACAGCACACCATCACGTTCATCTTCGATGCGGACATGGGCGAAGGACCGGGCCAGTGTCGGCGGTCCGGCGAACTGCACGGTTAGGTATTCGTCGCTCAGCCCTTCGAGCAGTCCATCGGGTCGAAACTTGCCTTCGACGAGAACGCGGAGCACTTGACCCACCGCTTGGCGCGCGCGAACTCGGCCCGTGCGGTTGGAGATTTCGTTGAGCACGAGGCTGCGGCGTTGCTTCTCGGGAGGGCTGATGGGGTCGCCCATGGCATCGGCGGGGGTGCCGTGCCGGGGGCTGAAGCGGAAGGCGTGAATCTTGAGATAACCCACCTCCTCGCATACGCGAACCGTCTCGGCGAAATCGTCCTCGGTCTCGGTGGGGAAGCCGACCATGATGTCGGTGGTGAGGCTGATATTGGGGACCTGTTGCTTCAGCCTCCGGGCGATATCGAGGTAGTCGGTTTGGGTGTAGGGCCGGTTCATGTCGGCGAGCACGCGGTCGCTGCCCGCCTGCAGAGGGATGTGCAGGTGGGGAACCACGACGCCGCGCTCAATCAGGCTGATGACCCGCGGCGTCACTTGGCGGAGTTCGATGCTCGAGATGCGGAGTCGGACGGGGGAAGCGGCCGGGATGACTTGTGCTCTGCTGACGGCCTTTCCAATCAACTCAATCAGTTCCTCAAAGTCTGGGCCACCGCTGCCGGTTTCAGGCCCGTACGCGCCGATCAATACTCCGGTCAAGACGATCTCGCGATAGCCGGCTTCGGCCATACGGACCGCTTCGGCGATCACCTCTTCATGGGGACGAGACACCAAGCCCGGCCGAGTGTAGGGGATCGAGCAATAGCTGCACATCACGCTGCAGCCGTCTTGGATCTTCAGGGTCGCTCGGGTGCGTCCCCTCAACTCCCCCTCGCCCCTATGAACGGCGGGAAGAGGGGGCTGGGGGGTGAGGGGACCGGACTCCCCCTCTCCGCTTGCGGGGAGGGGGCCGGGGGGTGGGGTCGACCCGAGTTTCGGATTGTTGATTTCAGACTTCAGATTGGAGGCCAAATCCTCGAACAACTCCGGAAAGGCGTTCCTTGCGAACTCGATGGTTCGCAGCTTTTCGGGATTCGGCACGATCAGGTCGGCGCCGGGGATTTCCTCGCCGCGGATCAGCGCGAACTGGCCCGCGCAACCGGTAACGACCACCCTAGCCGCAGGGTTTTTGCGCAGGGCGCGGCGCACCGTGTAGCGGCTCTTGCTCTCGGCGATCGAGGTCACGCTGCAGGTGTTGATGACGTAAATGTCAGCTGGCTGATCGAAGGGAACGACCTCAAAACCATCTTCGGAGAAGCTCTCCAAGATTCGCTGGGTTTCGTATTGGTTGACTTTGCAGCCAAGGGTTGTGAAGGCGGCCGAGGACACGGATGATTTTGGCAGGCTAAGCTGCCCGAAGATTGGGCGGGCCAAAATGGACTATGAATAGATCGCTTATTGCGCTTGCGATCTGCGCAGTTGCTGGCGTGGGTCATGCCCAGTTACACCCTCAGCGCTACTGGTACGAGGCGGTGGTGTCGGACAGCGCGATTGCGTCGCAAATCGGAGCGGACATCATGGCCAAGGGAGGAACCGCCGTCGACGCGGCGGTTGCGGTGGGCTTTGCGTTGGCGGTCACGCATCCAGCGGCGGGGAACCTCGGCGGGGGCGGGTTTATGATCGTTCGCCGGCGCAGCGGCGAGACGGTGGCGCTGGATTTCCGCGAGATTGCGCCGCTCTCCGCAACGAAGACGATGTACATCGGACCAGACGGCAAAGTGACGAAGGACTCCCTCGTCGGTTACCGGGCGGCCGGGGTTCCGGGGACGGTTGCGGGCCTGGCGGAGGCGCACCGAAGGTTCGGGAAACTCCGATGGCAGGAGTTGATCGAGCCCGCGGTCTTGCTTGCAAATCGTGGGTTCAAGATGCCGCGTGGGCTGGCGGATAGCCTTCGCGAAAATGCCGATTTGTTCAAGCCATTTCCGGCGGCCTACGCCCAGTTCTGCCGCAACGGTAGGTTCTATGCGGAGGGCGAGAACTTCCGGCAACCCGACCTCGGAAGGACGCTGGAGCGCATCCGCGACCATGGGGCAAAGGACTTCTACGAGGGCGAGACCGCGGGTTTCATCGTGAAGGACATGGCGGCCAAAGGTGGGCTGATCACCGCCGAGGACCTCAAGAGCTACCGCGTGGTCGCGCGGAAGCCGCTGGTCGGCACGTATCGTGGATACGAGGTGATTACGATGCCGCCACCGAGTTCAGGCGGGATCGCGCTCTTGCAGATGCTGGGGATGGTCGAGGGCGATGACCTTAAGTCACTCGGATGGAACTCATCGGCAACGCTTCACTTGGCGGTCGAGGCGATGAAACGCGCCTTTGCGGATCGGTCCGAGCACTTGGGCGATTCCGACTTCGTCTCCGTGCCGGTCGCCCAGCTTCTCGCGCCCGACTACATCAGCCGACTCCGTAAGAGCATCACCGATCGAGCCCTCCCCGCGAAGGAGATCAAACCCTGGGGCAAGGAATCTGAGCAAACGACCCACTACTCGATCATCGATGGCGAGGGCAATGCGGTCAGTACGACGTACACGCTCAATGGCAGCTACGGCGCAGGTGCGGTGGTCGAAGGAGCTGGCTTTTTGCTGAACAACGAGATGGACGACTTCGCGGCTCAGCCGGGCACGCCGAACCTGTTCGGGCTCATTCAAGGCGAGAAGAACTCGATCCAGCCCGGAAAGCGGCCCCTGTCGTCGATGACGCCGACGATCCTCGCCAAGGATGGCAAAGTGGTGATGGTGCTCGGGTCACCGGGCGGACCGACGATCATCAACACCGTTTTCCAGACGATCATGAACGTGGTCGACCACGGAATGAACATCCAGCGAGCGGTTGCGGCCCCACGCTTCCACCATCAGTGGATGCCGGACGCGATCCGGTGGGAGCCCTACGGACTTGGTTCTGACCTGCGAACCGCGATGGAGGCCAGGGGGCACGTGTTCGAGGCTCAAGCGCGCACGATGGGTTCCTGCCATGCCATTTGGACGACTGGGCAGGGCAATCGCCAAACGGGAGTCGACCCCCGCATCTCGACCTCGGGAGCGGCAGGGCGCTGACTATCCGCCGCTAGGTCCGCCGCCGCGCGGTCCACGACTCGGCGGAGTGTAGGCGTCGGCGCTGACCTTGAACGTGACGATGCCTTCCCACACCGCCCGCGGTGACTTCGATAAGTAGCGCGCCGATTGTCCGAGTTGGGTAACCGATTGGCCGTCGGTGGTTTTCTCACCGGCGGTGGGCGGAACCTCGTAGCGAATCATCGCTTGGTATTCGCCCGGAGGCAGAGTTCCGGTCTTCCCGTCGGGACCTTTCACGGTGCGGATATCGAACACGCTGACGCGAGACTCCTTCTCCGGGTCGAGAATCATGAACGAGGAGTTATCGAGTGCGAGTTCTGCGCGCGGCTCGGCCGGGCGGAGTTCAGGAGTGAATGCGCCACTCGATCCCTTGATCTCACACCGGAAGACGACGCCAATCCGGGGGTCAGCGTCGATCAGCACCGTTTGCAGCCGCTTGCCTTCGTTCTTGACGTAACCCGCGAGTCTGATCGGTTCGCCGGACTGGTACTCCAACTTGGTTGAGACCGCCCGGAACGAGATGTCCTGGTGCTTTCCGGCTGGAGCTGTACCCACATAAGGCTTAGCGCCGCAACCGGCAAGGACGACAATGCTGATCAACAGGAGGGATGCCCTCATGGGCACAATCTACCAGGTTGCGGATCGCAAAAGAACAAAGCGGGCGGGAGATCGCTCCCACCCGCTTCCTCATCCCGATTTGAGACTACTTGGCCTGCGCGGCGGCAAGCGCCGCATGGTGCTCGTAATGCTCGCTGGCGGCTTGGGTGAGCGTCGTGAAGTGCGCGCCCTTGCCGCGGAAATACTGGATGGTCTTCTGCAGGTCGTCGCACGAGTCGTGGTAGTCCCGCAATCCGAGGCAGATGACTTCACGATGCATGTTCGCTTCAAAAAGCGGAACGAGCGCATCGAACCCGTGGTGCAGGTAGCCATGCATCCCGTTGTGGGTGGCAACCGGCACGTGGAGAACCTTGTTGTTGCCTTCCTTCTTGAGGTCGGCGGTGTCGGAATGGTAGGGCTCGTGCGGAGCGCCGGTCCAGTCGACGAACATCTTGTACTCGGCATCGGGAACCACCGAACTGTCGACGATGATGCCCATATCCTCAAGGTATTTGATGTCCGATGGGAGCAACGCAAAGCCGCCTGCGCGGAACGAAGTCGCCTTCATCAGGTGGGACTTCAAGGTGTCCTTGGCGATCCACATGATGTTGCATCGCTCTTTCTCGTCCTCGACATAGCCGCGCTCGTTCTCGAAGTTGACCTTCATTCCGAACTCGTGCCAGCTGGGGATCTTGTGGACGTACTCGTGATAGTACAGGTTAGTGTTGGCGCTCGGGTCCTTCATCGAAACGTGGATCAACCACGTCGCGGGGACAAACGCGCTCTCCAGAATCTTGACGTATTCGCTGGTATAGCAGCGATCGTGGTGGGCTCCTTCGCAGTCGATGGTGAGAACAACATTCGGCATAACTTCTTCTACCCGTCTCCTTCCAGTACCTGGACCTTCTCGGCGGTGATGACAAACGTGAGTTTCTTGCCCAGAATCGTCACTCCTCGCAGCGTGATTCGCTTCCAAGGGGTCGGTAGCCGGGGACTCACATTCAACCATCCACCGTCGCGGAGCTGAATGCTCCATTTCGCGTCCGGGTTCTGCTGATAGTCTATCCGAAATCCGGCGAATCCGTAGAGCACGGTTTGCAGGCAGCCGCCCGCTCCGGTGACGAAAACGGTCCGATCTTCCTTGCGACTTTCGCTGAAGAGTCCGTTGCGCATGAACTCTTTCCAGCCTTTGCGCCACTCGGCATAAGCCTCGCCGGGGTCTCCGAATCGCGCGCGGACGGTTGCGTGGATCGCCTCGGCCATCGGCGGACCACGTTTGTCGATCTTGTGCGCATAAAGGGCGAGCAGCCGCTGGGCTTCCTTTTCCGCGCCGGAATACTGAAGCGGGTACACCGCGAGCAGCGTGTTCGCCTGCTTGAACACGTTTTGCCGCTCGCCTTCGTAGGCGGTGAAGGAGCCGGCCCTTCGGGGTAGGTAGAGCTCCGGGGCCCAACTTGGACGCTTCCACGTGCGGCCGTTGATCGTCCATTGCGCGAGTAGGTTCGTGTACAACTCGTTGTCCACGCGTTTCCATTCGTCGACGCCGAGGACGTTCTTGAGGTCGTAGAGATTGCGCGGGGCCTCGTCTCGCGAGCGGGAGTCGAAACCCGCGTCTACACTGGGGATGGGGCGAGCGGTCAGCAGTCCACGCCAAAACGCGCTGAGGCCTTGGGCGATCGGGTCGGTTTGCTGAGACTCTACGAGTCCAAACTGCTGGCCTTGATGGAGCGCCCACAACACGCCGCCGTTCACGTGGAGCTCATCCTTGAACTCGCCGGTGGCGAGTTCGGCGCCGCTCAGCCCCGACTCCCACGGAAACTTCATCGCCGCATTCGAGAGCTTAGTTCCCCTCTCTTTGCTCCATTGCTCTGCATTTTGGAGGGCAGCGCCGGTGCGCGCAAGGCGGTAGTCCAGGATCGACTTGGCCCGTGCGGGATCCAGCAACAAGAGGCTCGGGAACACCCACATCTCGGCGTCCCAGAAGACCCGGCCGTTGTAGAGTGTCGAGCTGGTTCCGTGGGGTGCGATCGATCGGCCAACCCCTGGGTGGATCGACGACAAGAGCGTCAACCGCATCGCGTTGATCGCCTGCTGGTCCTCGGCGGGGCCATCGATTTCGACCGATGCGCCCTCACCTGGGTCGAGAGTGGAGAGGCTCCCCAAGGTCGTCGCCTCGCCCCGGGTCATCCGCCTCACGGGCGGGCCGAGCACCCCATCGGTTTCGGCGATGACGTGCCGCTCTTGCTCGATCCGGTCGCCAACGACTTGCGTGGTTACGAGAACTCTCAGCCCGCGGAACGAGTAGCGCTGGGTCAGAACTCCGGTGCGGAGATCCCATCGTTCCTCGTAGTCGGATTCGGGTTCGATGGTCTGGCCATCCCAAGTGTGCCGGATTGACCGGTGCTTGTAGGGAGTCCAGTTCTCGGGCCCGGATTCAGAGGGTAGGAGGATGAGGGCGATCTCTCCCGAGCGACTGATTCTCGCCCCGACTTGCCCATTGCTCACCCAGGCGAGCGTTTTCTCAGCCGCGTCTCGGTTGACGACCGTCCAAGGGTCCATCTCCCCCTCTCCTCGCTTTGCGGGGAGAGGGGGTTGGGGGGTGAGGGGATCCGTTTGCTGACTGCCGGACCCACAGCCATTGGCCACAACGACCACGGTGGCGAGCCAACTATTCCACCGAGACTTTGATCGAGCGATGCGCATCCTCCAACGGTATCCACAGCAATGCGAGCAATCCTGGAATCGATCCGACCAGCACCGCCCAGAACACCCCCGAGTAGCCAAAGTTCGCCTGCACCACGCCGCTGAGAATCCCCGCGATGGCGATGCACAACGCACCGAGGCCGGTGCCGATCGCGTAGTGGCTCGTCACAAAGTTGCCCCGCTGGGCAACCCACATCAAGTAGATCATGTACCCGGCGAACCCGAACCCGTAGCCGAACTGGTCGACGAACAACATTCCGCCGAGCATTGGGCTGAGCGGCCCCAGCCAGGGAAGGTCGTACGCCTGCATGGGTAAGAGTCGGTAACTCGCCAGCAGGTAGAGAATGTTCGGCACGTGCATTGCGAGCGCAAGCGGAATGAACGCCCGCCGCAGGCCGATCTTCGACACCACCCAGCCGCCGGTAATGCCGCCGAGGATGATCCCAACCACGCCCACCCCGCCGCTCAACAGGCCGAGCTGCTCGTTACCGATGCCCAGCCCGCCTTTGTCGAGCGCGTCCTTGAGGAACAGCGGTGTGATCTTCCCGACCATCGCCTCGCCGAACCGATAGAAGAGGATGAAGAACAGGATCGCGGCAACCCGCTCTTGAGCGAAGAAGCTACCAAGGGCATTGCCCATCTCGCGGCCACGAATCCAGCGGATGGCGGCCGAGACCGAGAGAACGGCGACCGTCCCCGCCACGACCAGTTGGGCCACTTCCGTCATCACGGGAGACCCGATCTGCCCGCCTTCGACGGTGCCCATCAGTTGGGGAATACGGTTGTCCTCGGGTAGCCGCCAGCCAGGCATGATGTCGAAGTTCACCGCCAAGGCATGAGCGACCAGCCGCACGATCGCGTTGATCGTAAAGTAGCCGCCGAGCGCGGTACCGAGCAAGGCAACGGTCTGGCGAAGGGTGATCGAGGTCTCGGCCCGATCCCCCTTCACGATGTCCGCTTCGGGGCGGGGAAGAAGGGGTCGCAGTCCGAGGTGGGCCAACCCATAGACCGCCGTGCCCAGGAAGAACACGATGGGCCAAGCTTGGCCCGCGGGCATGGAGCGCATGAGCACGCCGGCAAGGAACACGAGGAGGCTCGCGCCGAACAGCCGCCCCAGGCGGTAGAACGTCGACATGAACCCGGCAAACTTCGCCTGCTGGTTCTTGGTGGTCGAGAGAATCACGAACCCGTCAGTGGCGATGTTGGTGAGCGCGCTTGCAACCGCGGTGAAGCCCAAGATCACCAGCGACAGCTCAAACGCTCTCGGTGTGCCTAGCGCAAAGGCGGCGAGGATCAGCCCGGCGGCGATGGCGAGTTGACCGCCGGCGATCCACCGGCGCTTGGTGCCGTTGAGGTCCACCAGCGGACCGAGGATCATTTGAAGCGACCACGGCAGTGCGATCAGCGACGTCCATCGCGTGATCGACTCGTTTGCGATGCCGAGGTCTTTGTAGACGACGGTCGCGACGTCTTGCACGAGCGTAACCGGAACCGCCTGCATGAAGTACAGGAGGGGGATGAAACGCCACGGATTGACCGTTCCGGCGGGATCGCTCTTCAACTTTGGCGATTTACCCTACATGCGCGGCGAGTCGCCCACTTCGTCTTGGCGAACCACCTTTCGGATGTAGGCGCCGAGCGAGGCTGGCAGTTCGGAATCGCGTCGTCGCTCGGCCGCGAAAGCAGCTTGCGCTCGTTGCTCCCAGTTTGCCGCCTCGTTGCGATTGCCGAAGATGCGGGCGGTACGTCCTCGGTAGGCAAGTAGCTCCCAGTCGTGCTCGTTCTCCTTCAGCAACTCGTCGATCTCCTTCCGAAGGTCTCGGTAACGGTTGCGATACTTCGAGTCGGCACGCACCGGGCCGGCGGCGGGTGTCCACTCGTAGACTTCGAGCCAACGCGGCTGAGCAGCATGCGAGAGGGTGACCCCAATCACATTGACCCCACCTACTTCGATCGTGCCATTGCCATCGAGATCGTCGATCCAAAGCGGATCATGCGTAGCGATCGTCCGCGAGGTCTGCCACTTCGCACCGCTCGCGCTGAGCACGTTTAGGACTGACGGCGTCCAACTGGCCCCATAGAAGACGCCGATGAACACGACCTCGCTCCGGCCGTCGCGGTTCAAATCTCGAATGTAGAGATTGGCCTCGTTGAACTCGCTCTCGTCCCACTCCGGGCGCTTCAGATTGGGCGAGGTGTAGACGTTGGCCCCCGCTTCGCTGATCGTGACGCGTACGTTCACGTGGGGGGTAATGATGGCGTCGGTGTCCGAGTGGCGATCGCCGTGCGCGATGACCCAGCGCACCTTGCCCCCTTCGCCGATCCGGGCCATGCTGGCCACCACCCGCTTTGGATGGTTCGCCTCGAACTGTGACTTCACCTGCCCGAACTCTCGCGAGCGATTCGCCTGGGCGGGTTGGCCGCCGAGTTCGAATGCCGCGGAAGCCTCCGCGTACTTGCCCAGTGCCTGATGGACGCGCCCCATCACGCGGTGGATCGCCGGGCGTGAGCCGTACTTCGCCAGCACCGCTTCGCAAGCCTCCTGCGCATCCATAGCGGCAAACCGCATCGCGCCGTCGTCCCCGAATCTCGGCCCTTGCTCCACTCGAGCAATCTGTCCCTCCACCCACTTCAGCGCCTTCTGAAAGGCGGCATCGTCGTCCATCAACGCAAGCGTCAAAAGCATCATCGAAGGAACCAGACGCACAGCCCGCCCGGACGGTATCACCAAGTGAAGCTGATTGAGCCACGGGTACGCTCGCACCTATGGCGGAGTCTCCCTCGTACCGCGATGCCGGCGTCGATATCGACGAGGCACAACGCGCCCTTCGCGCCGTCGTTCCGACGATTCAGGCCACTTACAACGAGAACGTCGTCGCAGGGGTGGGCGGATTCGGCGGTCTGTTCCGCGCCAGCTTCCCCGATATCGAGAATCCCATCTTGGTGAGTTCGATCGACGGGGTGGGCACGAAAACCAAAGTCGCGGCGATGGTTGGCTGGTATGAGGGCCTCGGCCACGACATCGTCAACCACTGCATCAACGACATCCTATGCCAAGGCGCGCGTCCGCTCTTCTTTCTCGACTACTACGGCACGTCGCGGCTGCAGTCCAGCCAGTTTGAGGCGGTGCTGCGCGGGATGGCGACAGCGTGCAGCGAGTCGGGGACGGTGCTCATCGGCGGTGAGACCGCCGAAATGCCGGGGGTCTATCACGACGACGAGGTCGATGTGGTGGGCACGATTGTCGGCGTGGTGGACGCCGATCGCAAACTGCCGCGCGGCAAGCCCACGACCGGCGACGCGATCATCGGCGTGGCCAGCAACGGCTTACACACGAACGGCTTCTCGCTGGCGCGGCGGGTATTGCTCGAGATGGGCGGCATGTCGGTCCGGGACGAGGTTCCGGGTTTGGGAAGGACGCTCGGCGAGGAACTGCTGACTCCCCACCGCTGCTACTACCGATCCATCTATCCCTTGCTTCAGGAACTTCCGCAAATCTATGCGCTTGCGCACATTACCGGCGGAGGTCTTTACGACAACCTTCCCCGGGTGCTGCCCTCGGACTATCAGGCCATTATCGAGCGGCGGTCGTGGTCGCCGTTGCCGATCTTCCGGCTGATTCAGGACACGGGCGGAGTGCCCGACGTCGAGATGTACCGCACGTTCAACATGGGAATCGGCATGGTGTTGCTCGTGGACAAGGAGTTCGCGGCGGCGGTGGTGCAACGGCTGAACGAGTCGGGCGAAGCGGCGGCGATCATTGGCACCGTGCAGAAGGGCCCGAACGACGTGCAGATCCTCTAGAGCCCGGTGTCGCGCCAGTGGGAATAGAGGCCCTGCTGGATCGCGCGGGCAAGTTGGTCGTCGCTCACCCACGGGAACTGTTCCCGAAGTTGGGCGGTGGCGTTGGTCGCGCCGCCCTTGATCTCGGGGGCGAGGGCTTCGGCGGCGCTGAGGACTTGGTAGGCAGTCTGCAAGGCCTCTTGTCGCTCCTCCTCAGATGACTTGGGTTGCTTCTCCTTGAGGCGGTCGAGTTCGGGCGTCATGCGCTCGGGGCCCCACGTGAGGACGACATCGAGCGCATCGCGGAGGAGCTTCGGGGGCATGGGAGATTATGGGCACAGAGGTTCGCCCCCGCCGATTCTGGTTCCGGGTCGTCGAATCGTTTGTTACACTACTGTCATGCCTAGGTGGAGAAAGCGGCTACTGGCCTGCGTGGCAACACTTTGGCTGATCGGTCTGGTCTTGCTGCTGCTGGAGTTGCGCCCTATGCCATTCGACTCCGCAAGATGGAAGTCCGCGGAACGCGGGATGTTCTTCTCTGAGCGCACTCGGATGGTCGGCGACTTGGGTCAGAACCACCTAAGGCCCGGCATGACAAGGGAGGGAGTGATTGCGCTCATGGGGAATCCGCTTCAGGAGTTTGTGTTTAGGGACTCTAGTGGCTGGGATTCGATGGCGCCTGGAGCCGCTCCAGACGACACGATCATGACCTACCCGATGGCCGATGGCATTTCGGCGATGGGCTTCTCGGGCCTTGTGCTGATCATGGACCCAAACCGGATGTTGAAGTCATGGCATGTCTGGAGCTCCTGACGGGCTTCAGTGGACTGTGTTGACTCTGAAGTGCAAGTTTCTCCTGGGGGCCCAACGGGCCGACGACCCGACAGCCCAGGCCGCAAGGCCTGGGAAAGCCACCAGAATCCCGTGAGCCCTGCAAGGGCGACACACAAATCAAAGCGTGCAAATGAGGCCGCGAACCCTTATCCTAAATACGTGCCGCAATCTCTTGCCAATCTGACCATCCACGTCGTGTTCTCCACCAAACATCGGGCACCCGTGCTAACGCCAGAACTGCGTGAACACCTTCACGCCTACATGGCGGGCACGCTCCGTGGCTTGGGCTGTCCGAGCATTCGAATCGGAGGCGTTGAGGATCATGTCCACGCCTTCTTTGCCCTCTCTAGGACAACCGCGCTGGCAACCGTCGTGTCGGAACTCAAGACCAGTTCGACCCATTGGCTCAAAGGCCATGGGCTCCGCGACTTCGCCTGGCAGGCGGGTTATGGTGCGTTCGCAGTTGGGCCGAGCGAACGCGACCGCATCGTCGCGTACATTCAGCGCCAAGTCGAGCACCACGCAAAGATCTCCTTCGAGGACGAGTATCGCGCGCTCTTGACGGAGGTTGGCGTGGAGTTCGACGAGCGGTACCTGTGGGATTGACGTCTTGTGTCGCCCCTTCAGGGCTCGAATGGGAACTGCTCTACCCGGGCCTTGCGGCCCGGGCTATCGGGTGATCGGCCCGTTGGGCCTCACGTAGGAGCGATCCAGAGCGTCCTGCAACTCCGAGGTCGTATTGGCCGTGCGCACCGATTTGGCTAGTCGCTTTCGCCCAGGATGAGCCGCGATGACATCTGCGACCAATGCCACCAAGCCCTCGGAGGGCACGTGATCCGGGCCCAGTGCTTCAAGAAGCATGTAGAGACTTGCTCTCAGCAGAACGAGCTCTCCATGCCCGCGAGTTTCCAGGCACCTTCGAAGTTGCCCAAGGGCATGTCCGGTGTCACCGCAGAGAAAGGTCGCAGTCGCTTCCTTCGCGACCCAATCGTGGGATTCCCAGCGCGAGAGCTGGGCGAAGTCTGGGTGGTCAAGGAGCTCACGCACCCGATCGCGAGAGTCTTGAAATGAACGGGTCTCCCAGCCCTGATAGAAGCCCAAGCTGGTCACAAGCTCCGCATCGTGTACGGGGATGGTCCACTTGCCGTCGATGTAGCATCTTTCGTAGAGCGCCCGCCACCCCGCGTATCGCTCGGCGAACGAAAGCTTGGCCCCTTTGTCAAGAACAAGTTGGTCCCAAGCGTCGTAAACCCAGTCAGTGAAGGGGATACTCTGCGGCATCCGTCGTCCTCTGATCACGGCGTCCACTTCGGCTCGATCGATGTGCTCCTCAAGGCAGAACCGTCGGGAGACCCATGTTGAACCACCCATCGTGGCGGGCGACGGCATCCTTCGCAGTGCCGTGGGCGTTCGGAATGTCCGAGTCCATCTCGAAGAACAACACCGTCCGTTCGGGGCTCTCGATCTTGTCCACCGCGAGCCCTCCGAGGGCCGTGTTCATCCCATAGCTGTACTTCGACTTGGCCTCAGGGCACCGATACTCAGCCTTCGTGTACGCACGAAGCAGGTCCTCCCACGACGTCGCTGGTGGGAAAGCGTCGTTGTTGTCGAAGAAGTAGATATGGGCGGCGGTGCCCAACTGTTTCAGGTTCGACGCACAGTAGGTTGGCTTCGATGCTTCTTTCGCGCTCTGGAAGACGGGCGTCATGATCGCTGAGGCAATCCAAACAATGACCATTCCCAGCAACGTGCTCTTGAGCGGCTTGGCATAGTCTTGCCTTCCGTAGATCAAAAACGCACCCAAAACGGCAACAACAACCGCACCTGCCGACAGCCAGCCCCCCATCGTCGACTCGCTCGGGGAGGAGTTCTTGCTCAGCCACATCCCGCCCCCGACCCAAGCGAGCGAGATCACCGCTAGAACTTGGATCGCCTTGATCAGCCAGAGACCGAGTTTGCGCATGGTCAAGAACTAGGACGACGCTCGGCGCGCTGGCGGTTCTCATCCCAAAACCCACGCCAGGGCCCCAATGCACCACAATGGGATATGGCCCTACCTTCCCACGTCCCCATCGCGGTCAAGATCTTCCCCCACTTGGTGGAATGCGCAAAGACGGGGCGCCGAACCACGTACGACGAACTCGGCGAAGCAGCGGGCGTCGAGACTCGGTTATTCAGCCGTCCGCTCGCCTTCATCCGGGACTGGGTCTGCCTCGACCACAACATCCCGCCGATTTCTGTCTTGGTGGAGCGAAAGGGCGGAACGACCGTCAGCAATCGATTCAACCCGGTGCTCTGCGCGACGATGACGGCCGCCGAATATGCAGCCGCCGAAAAG
This sequence comes from Methanoregulaceae archaeon, assembly GCA_020850325.1. Taxonomy (GTDB): domain Bacteria; phylum Armatimonadota; class Fimbriimonadia; order Fimbriimonadales; family Fimbriimonadaceae; genus JANJUB01. The sequence continues at coordinate 112,931 of JADZEW010000001.1, read as the reverse complement.
GAAGTTATCCAGCAGGTGTACGACTACCCAGGCTGGGATCGTGCGCTTTCGGGATTGCAGAACCTGTTTCCGGAAAGCTCTTCGTAACGCGGCCCCACCACCCTCCCCGCGAGACGATTGCTCGCGGGGCGGCGTTTGGGACTACCCCACCGAACTCTCGAGCGAAACGCCGAGCAGCTTTTGAGCTTCCACCGCGAACTCCATGGGCAGTTCGCGGAACACTTCCTTACAGAAGCCAGACACGATCATGTTGATCGCGTCTTCGGTCGAGATTCCCCGTTGGTTGCAGTAGAAGATCTGGTCTTCGCCGATCTTCGAAGTCGAAGCCTCGTGCTCCACCGTCGCCGTCGGGTTCTTCACCTCGATGTACGGGAACGTGTGTGCACCGCAGCGGTCGCCCATGAGCATCGAGTCGCACTGCGAGTAGTTACGCGCGCCCTCGGCCCCCGCGTTGATCTTCACCAAGCCGCGGTAGGTGTTCTGGCCGTTGCCCGCCGAGATGCCCTTGGCGACAATCGTGGACTTCGTCCGCTTGCCGATGTGGATCATCTTCGTGCCGGTGTCGGCTTGCTGCTTGTTGGCGGTGAGGGCCACCGAGTAGAACTCGCCGACCGAATCATCGCCCTGGAGAATCACGGACGGATATTTCCACGTGATCGCCGAGCCGGTCTCGACCTGGGTCCACGTGATCTTGGCCCGCGTCGCGCACTTGCCGCGCTTGGTGACGAAGTTGTAGATGCCGCCCTTGCCTGTCTTCGGGTCGCCGGGATACCAGTTCTGCACGGTGCTGTACTTGATGGTCGAACCCTCGAGAGCGACCAGTTCGACGACCGCCGCATGAAGCTGATTCTCGTCGCGCGACGGCGCCGTGCAGCCTTCGAGATAGCTGACATACGCACCTTCTTCGCACACGATGAGCGTGCGCTCAAACTGGCCGGTGTTGGCGGCGTTGATCCGGAAGTAAGTGCTGAGCTCCATCGGGCAGCGCACGCCCTTCGGCACATACACGAACGAGCCGTCGGTGAACACCGCCGAATTCAGCGTGGCGAAGTAGTTGTCGCTGTAGGGGACGACCGTGCCGAGGTACTTCTGCACCAGCTCGGGATGCTCCCGAATCGCTTCGCCCATCGAGCAGAAGATGATGCCAAGTTCGTACAGCTTGGCTTTGAACGTGGTGGCGACGGAGACAGAGTCGAACACCGCGTCGATCGCGACGTTGCCGTGGAGAGCATCGGCCGGGCTGGCGGCGGCGCCCTTCACGTTGAGGAGCACTTTCTGCTCTTCGAGCGGGATGCCGAGCTTCTGGAACGTGCGGAGGAGTTCCGGGTCGGCGTCCTCCAGCGAATCGAGCACCGGCTTCATCTTGGGGGCCGAGTAGTAGGCGATCCCCTGCAGGTCGGGTTCCACGTAGTGAACATTTGGCCACTTCGGGGCGCGCATGGTAAGGAAGTGTCGGTACGCCTTGAGCCGCCATTCGAGCATCCACTCCGGCTCTTCTTTCTTGGCGGAGAGGGCGCGAATGACATCCTCGTTCAGTCCGGGCTCGAACTGATCGGCTTCGACGTCGGAAACGAACCCATATTGGTAGTCGCGGTTGGCCCACTCCTCGAGGAGCGCGGTCGATTCGTCGATTTCTTGCGTGGCCACAGTGGGCTTGGCGTCGTGTTCTTGAAGCTTGTTGAGGTCGATGCTCATGGTGGTGTTTCGAGCGCGCCCACTCGGGAGACCCGACATCGCGCGATCAATCCTTACTACGTTGTCAAGTTTACCTTTGGCGGCGCGGATCCGCTCCTTGACACAGTCGTGGGAATCAGGTATCATCCCTAAATCGGCGAGAAGTGTGTGTGCCGTTGTACGGAGCCTCTCCACCTTGCGGGGAGTTTGCGTAGAGCGGCAGGCTAGTCTTTCCGTCGACCAATCGGAAACGGAGCTGATTTCAAAGAATGCCGCTGGACAAGCAAAAGAAGGCAACGGTGATCGCGGACTACGCGACCCAAGAGGGTGATACGGGATCGACGGAGGTGCAAATCGCCGTCATGCAATCGCGTATCGAGCAGATCACGGACCACCTACGACGGAACAAGAAGGACTTCCACTCCCGTCGTGGCCTCATGTTGCTTGTTGGAAAGCGGCGTCGGCTGGAGGCTTACCTCCGCAACAAGGACGTCGTCAAGTATCGTGAGTTGATCTCCCGTCTCGGCATCCGCGAAGTCAAGCCCCGTTAACCACGGAGGCAACAATGATTCATTCCCACTCATTCGAGGTTGGGGGCAAGACCCTCAGCATCGAGTCGGGGCGCGTGGCCAAGCAGGCCGGAGGCGCCGTTCTCCTCGGTATGGGCGAGACCGTCGTTCTGGGCGTCGCCACGATGTCCGAGAACCCCCGCGAAGGCATCGATTTTCTCCCCCTCGTTTGCGACTACGAAGAGCGCAAGTATTCCGTCGGTAAGATTCCCGGCGGCTTCATGAAGCGCGGTGGCCGACCTTCCGAGAAGGCGGTTCTCACCAGCCGACTCATGGATCGCCCGCTTCGCCCGCTCTTCCCCAAGGGTCTGCGCAACGAGGTACAGGTGATCAGCATGCCGTTCGCGGTGGAGCAAGAGTGTCCGCCCGACGTGCTCGCCATCTGCGCCGCCGGCTGTGCGCTTGCGGTCAGCGACATCCCCTTTAAGTATCCGGTCGCCGGCGTTCGCGTCGGACTGATCGAAGGCGAGTTCATCCTCTTCCCGTCGATCGAGCAGATCAAGGTTTCGGACCTCGACCTCGTTGTCGCTGGCCATAAGCATGCGATTTCGATGGTCGAAGCCGGTGCCAACCAAGTCACCGAAGAGGTGATGCAGAAGGCCCTCAAGTTCGCCCACGAAGCGATCAAGGTGATCGTCGCCGAGTTCGAGACCTTCGCCAAGACCGCAGGCAAGCCGAAGCGCGAAGTCAAGCTGTACTCAGTCGACGAGGGCCTCGTCGCCACTATCCAAAAGAAGTTCGGCAAGGACATCTCTAAGGCGATGCTGGGCGCGAAGGACAAGGCGATGCGCGAGTCTGCCTTGAACGACATCATCAAGGATGTCGTCGAGCAGCTCAAGCCGGAATACGAAGATCAGCCCGATCTTCAGAAGCAGCTGTTTGAAGCCGCCGACTACGTGGTCAAGGGCGTTGTTCGCGAGAACATCCTCAAGAAGGACACTCGCCCCGACGGCCGAAAGCTGGACGAAATCCGCCCGCTCGAAGCCATCGCAGGCATTCTTCCTCGTGTCCATGGTTCGGGCCTCTTCACCCGCGGCCAGACTCAGGTCATGACCGTCGCCACCCTCGGCCTTCCTGGCGAGGCGCAGACGATGGACGGCATCGAAGATGTCGAGAACAACCGATACATGCACTTCTACAACTTCCCGGCCTACTCGGTCGGTGAAGTGCGACCGATGCGCGGCCCCGGCCGACGCGAAATCGGCCATGGTGCCCTCGCCGAGCGCGCGCTGCGAAGCGTGATCCCGCTCGACGATCCGGACTTCCCGTACACCCTGCTTCTCATCAGCGAAGTTCTCGAATCCAACGGTTCGACGTCGATGGCGTCAGTCTGCGGTTCGACCCTTGCGCTGATGGATGCTGGCATCAAGATCAAGGCACCGGTCGCCGGTATCGCCATGGGTCTCATGTCGGACGGCAAGGTCTTCAAGGTGCTCACGGACATCCAGGGCATGGAAGACTTCTGCGGCGACATGGACTTTAAGGTCGCCGGTACGCGAGACGGCATCACCGCCCTTCAGCTCGACACGAAGCTCGACGGTATTCCCGACGAGGTTCTCGCTCAGGCTCTCGGCCAGGCGAAGACCGCTCGGTTCCAGATTCTCGACGTGATCGAAGCTGAGATCTCGGCTCCCCGCGACAGCGTGGCGCCGTCGGCTCCGCAAGTGGTCACCATCAAGATCAACCCCGAGAAGATCGGTGCGGTCATCGGACCGGGTGGCGCTACGATCAAGAAGATCACGGGCACGACCGGTGCCAGCGTGGACATCCAACAGGATGGCACGGTGCTCATCGGTGGAACGAGCTCGGAGATGATCGATGGCGCGATCGCAATGATCAAGGGCCTGACCGACGAAGTCGCGATGGGTGCCGAGTTCCGCGGTAAGGTCACTCGAATCATCGGCCGAGGCGCGTTCGTGGAATACATGCCGGGTCGTGATGGCATGGTCCCCAAGGAGCAGCTGTCGGTCAACCCGCTGGGTCGCATCGAGGACGTCGTCAACATCGGCGACGAACTCAATGTGCGCGTCCACGAAATCGACGGCCAAGGTCGCGTGAACTTCACGGCGATCGGCCTCAAGCAGACGCTGCCCGGCCTCGAGGGCAACGAAGCTGGCGAGCCGCCCGCGCCGGGTCGCGGTGGCGGTGATCGCGGCGGCTACGGCGGACGCGGTGGTGATCGCGGTGGACGCGGTGGTGATCGCGGCGGAGACCGCGGCGGACGCGGCGGAGATCGCGGTGGACGCGGTGGAGATCGAGGCGGCTTCGGCGGCCGAGATCGTGATCGAGATCGTCCGCGCGACGACCGACCCCGTGAAGATCGCCCGAGCGAGGATCGACCCCGTGAGGACCGTCCGCGCGAAGAGCGCCCGCGTGACGAGACGCCCGTCGTTCCCGACGAGTTCCCCAAGAAGAAGGGTGACGACGAGGATGTGAACGCTCGCTTCCGCCCGCGACGCTAAAGCGACGCTGGTGTGAACTGGACGCTCTCCTGAGGTTTCTCAGGGGAGCGTTCTTGTATTGGGAGGTCGCGCTTCGGTCGCGACCAAAACCGGCGTTGAAGAGCAGCGCTCTCCCGAATCACCTACAATACAACCATGACACGTCTACTTCTGGTCATCGTCGCTATTGCGGTGCTCGTCTGCCCGACGTTTGCCCAGACCAAGAAAGTCGAGCAACCCGGACCCGGCACCAAGCTCCGCAAGGCGGTGCTCGATGGACTTCGGCCGAACATCGAGAAGGACCTCAAGCAGAAGGTCATCTTCGTCGTCCAGAAGATTCGGGTCTACGACGGCTGGGCATTCGTGCAATGTCGTCCGGTTCAGCCGAACTCAAAGCCGATCGACTTCAAGAAGACGAAGTACAAGGAGCGGCTTGAAGATGGCACCTTCGATGGCGAGACGACCTACGCACTGCTTAAGCTGAAGAACAAGAAGTGGACCGTCGCCGACTTCGTCATCGGGCCGACGGACGTGTACTGGATCGGTTGGACCGAGCCGCCCTTCTTCGCGCCAAAGCAGGTGTTGCCGCTTCCGTAGAGTTGGCAGTTAGCAGTTAGCAGTTAACACTCAAGGCACCCAACCGCAAACTGCCTACTGCCAACTGCCAACTGCCTACTCACTTACCAAGCAGCTTCAATATCCCCCGAGCCGGAACCGCCTCGTGGGTCCAGAACATCGGATGCTCACCTTGCGACACCGGGCTGATGGTGGTCACGTGGCCGAGGGCGTTGCCGAACGCGTCGATCAGCGGCGCGCCACTGCTGCCGGGGGCCCAATCCGTGCTGAGGTTGATCCGTAGCGAGGCGATTCCATCGAGCGTGCCGACGTATCCGGGGCGGTCGCCTTGCCAGAAGAAGCGGTTGATGATGCCCGTGCTGAAGTAGCCACGCACATTGACAGGATCGCTGTAGAGGAACGCGGCATCGCCGGGGGCGGCGTCGGGCTGCAGCGGAAGCGGTACCAACTCGGGCGCGTCCACTTTCAGAATGGCAGCATCGAGCTTGGCATGATGGCCAACAACCCCGAGGATCGGAATCAGCTTTCCGTCCGCAGTGGCGCACACGAACACACCCTCGCGCATGGTCTCCGGAACCTGGATGACATGGTCGCACGTCGCTACATAGCCGGGCGCAATTGCATAGGCTGCCGCTAGGCTGGTGTGCCAGTTATCGCAGTTCTTGCAGAGGTAGTGCCAGCCCAGGCGAACCATCGCTTTGCGGCTGCGCGCGAGGATCTCGGCGGGCTTGAGCGGGGTGGTGTTGGGTTTGGGGAGGTCGAGGGTGACCTTGAGCGGCGCGGCCAGCCACTGCTTGATGGTTTCGGGGGTGGGCAGCTTCTTGGCTTGACGCGCTTCGTTGATCGCGGGCATCAGCGCCCGGTTCGCCGCCTCGACCGACTGGAGTTCGATGGCGACGCCACTGGACTGGGCGACCGCAGAAGTGCTGGTGGCAAGGGCCAAGCAGACGACGAGGATGCGCATCTGCAGAGCATAGCGCAATGAGGTACATCTATGAACCACCTCCCCTTCAGAAAGGGGAGGTGCCCGAAGGGTGGAGGGGTAGCTGTACGTCACCCAGGATTACGGCTACCCCTCAGACTCGCTCCGCTCGTCAGCTCCCCTCAAGAGGGGAGCGTGTTCTGAGTGACCAACTCGGGCTTGGCTTCGATCACCGACGTTAGGCCGTCAGCAAGCTCGTAGATGTCGCTAAAGCCGGCATTCGCGAGGATCGAGTACGCGGTTGGCGTCCGTCCGCCGGACGCGCAGTGGACGATGATGCGCCGGTCCTTGGGGAGTTCATCCAAACGCTGGCTCAGGTAGCCAAGCGGTATGTGAGCGGAGTCAGGGATATGCGCCTCCGCACGCTCGTTCACTCCACGGACATCGAGCACAAACGCCCCGGGCAGGTCGTCCATGTGGGCGGCGTGCACCGGCTGGAACTGCTCAAACGAGAGATCGTCGGGATGGACCCATCCACAGACTACGTCGAGACCGATGGTCGCGAGGTCGCGCGCGGCTTCGTTCGCCTGTTCTTGCGAGTCGGCGATCAGGGTTACCGGCTGATCGTAGTCCAGTAGCCATCCCGCCCAAGTGGTCAGGTACCGGCCGGTCGGGATCGCGATCGAACCTTCGTAGCGGCCGCGACGGATCGCGGCGAGGGTTCGCACGTCGATGAGCTTGCCGACCGCCGTGTGGACGGGCTCCGGGTGCGGAAGGTGGCCGAGAATGCGGGGGCCCTCCTTGTTCAGCCGCTTCATCTCCTTGAAGTAGAACGGCGGCTCCGGCTGACCGGAGAGGACTTCACTCACGAAGGAGTCTTCGTTTTTCGCAAGCAAACCCCAGTTGGTGCGCCGCTCGTAGCCCAGCGTGGTCACCGGCGAGCCGCCAAGGGCCTTGCCGCATGCCGATCCCGCCCCGTGGCCGGGCCAGATGAGCAGCGAATCGGCAAGCTCGTCGAGTTTGCGCAAGGAGCGGAACAGCGTCCGCGCTCCCGCTTCCATGGTTCCTTCGAAGTTCGCGGCACGCTCGAGCAGGTCGGGGCGGCCGACATCGCCGACGAACACAAAGTCGCCGGTGAAGAGCGAGTGAGGCTCATTACTCATCGGGTGGTCGGTGAGCAGAAAGCTGATGTGCTCGGGGGTGTGTCCCGGCGTGTGCATGACCTTGAGGGTCAAGTTGCCGACCCGGATGACGTGACCGTCCTTGACCAGCGTGATTCCCGGCTCGTTCGCGTAGGCGTACTTCCACAGGTCATCACCCTCGTCGCTGAGGAACAGTTGGGCACCGGTGGCGGCGGCGAGTTCACGGCTCCCCGACAGGTAGTCGGCGTGGATGTGAGTTTCGGTGACGGCGGTAATGCGCAGGTTTTGCGCCTCGGCCATATCCAGATACTGCTTAATGTCGCGTAGCGGGTCGATCACGATCGCTTCACCGGTCGCGGCACAGCCGACCAGGTAACTCGCCTGGGCGAGCTTGTCATCGTAGAAGTTGCGGATGATCATGCCTTCACCTCGGTGCCGCAAGCCTTGACCTTCGCGGGTTGGTTCCAGGGCAGGAGTGCGAGCATGGAAGCCATGCCGCACTTGTTGGTGAGCCCGGCGAACGTGAGTCCGGCACCCATCATCAGGGGAAGGTAGATCCAAGACGGACTGACGAGCAGGGCAAGCAGTGAACCGGCGAGGACCATTGAGCCTGCAATCAGTCTCACCTGCCGCTCAAGCGACCAGCGGGTGCAGCTCGAAGACACGATCGGCCTGCCCGCTTCGATCCAGGCTTGCGTGCCGCCCTCGACGACGAGCAACTCGGGATGGTGGTCGGCGAGGATTTCGCAGGCCATGTTGGCGCGATTGCCGCTGTGGCACAGGAGGGCGACCGGACCATCGCCCAGGTCACCGAGCCGCATCTCGACCTGTTCGAGCGGGATGTTGCTGGCCTGGGGGACGTGCCCGGTCGCGTATTCACCGGGCGAACGAACGTCGATTAGCTTTACGGCGGGGTTCGAGTCCATCAGACGGGACAACTCTTCCACCGAGATCGAATGTCTCATGCGATAGAAGAGGCAGTCCTGGCTGAAAACGATTCAGGGATCCACCAAGTTCCTTTGGCGCAACCCTGCCTCGGACGACCAGCAAGGCGAGAGGAGACCCCTTCAGCCGTTCGCGACGCGAAAGAGCATCCACGCAGCGACGACAAAGATGAGCACGGCAAAGCCAACCTTGAGGTGTCCCTTCGGTGTGCGCTCGCGCAACGGCATTCCGCCGAACATGCCAAGCAAGCCCACGCCAAGCACCGGCATCAAGGTATCCCACGCGATCGGTTTGCCCAGCTCCCCCGAGAACCCGATCAGCGATTGGATGGCGATCACGGTCAGCGACGTGGGGATCGCACGCTTGATGTCGACGCCGAGAAGCAGGGTTAGTGCGGGCACGATGAGGAAGCCACCGCCTGCGCCGAGGGTACCGGCAACCAAGCCGATCATCAAGCCGAGGGCAGCCGTTATGTAGGGCGGCGCCGCGCGCCGATCAGGCGCATCCTTAGAACTCAGCATCCGCCATCCGACCACGATCATCAGCGCGGCAAAGGCGACGAGCAGGAAGTCGTCCTTCGACATGCCTAGGATCGATTCAGGCAATCCTGGCACCACATACTTGCGCGCAACGAACGCACCGATCGCGGAAGGCGCGGCAATCATGATCGCCGAAGGCAAGTCAACTTCCTTCTTCCAGAAGCCTTGTACCGAGCCCACGATGCTCGCCACACCGACGACGAAGAGGGAAGCACCAGTGGCCTGAGTGGCGGGCATGCCGAAGAACCCGACGAGGATGGGAACGGTCAGGATGCCCCCGCCGCCGCCGAGAAGTCCCAGCAGCACGCCCATGCCGAAAACGGCGATCCACTCCATGTCTAGGGCTTAAGAGCCCCCGAAGGCGAGAAAGGATTCACGGGGCGCAAACCGAGTGGTCGAGTTGCTCGCGGACCATGGCCCGGGCGCGTAGGAGCCTAGACTTCACCGCAGCAACGCTGAGACCGAGCTCATCCGCGGCTTCCGGCACCGTTTTCTCGTCAAGTTCGCAGCGTTCGTAAACCACCCGGTACGACTCAGGGAGAGCATCCACTGCGTCTTTGACGCAACCCTTGAGAACCGCCATTTCGTACCCGGGGTCGTTCCCGAGGGCGAGCCCGACTTCGTCCGCAAGCTCCAAAGCGTTCTCGATGGAGGGGTGGTGACGCATGCGACTGCACACCCGCCGCCCGATGGTGCCAAGCCAGCTGCGAAATGCCTCGTCCGACTCAAGCTTGGGTAGCGCCTTGTAGGCGTGCATGAGTGCGGTGGCAAGGGCATCTTCGGCATCTTCACGGTGGCCGCATACCCGCGCCATCTGGCGATACACGGCGTCTTTGTGCTGATTCACCAAGCTCTCGAAACGGGACGCTTCAACGGGCATACATCTTTGTACCGCTTTCGGCACTGAACAATCGCGCAGGATCAGCGTCTTAGCCTGCATCCAAGCAGGAGACACGGAAAACATGCAGATCTTCGATTACGAAAGCTCGGCCAAGTTAAATGACCTGAAGATCGTGCTGACCCGCGCGGAGGCCGAGGACTTGGCGGCGTATCTGGGCGCGATGCTCCAACGGCCCCACCTGAGTGCCGTGCACCTCACCGAAGTAACTGATGGCCGGCTTCAGCGGGAAGTGTGCTTCGAACTCGCCCAGTCCGCTTGATTTCTAGACAAGCGTGGTTTATAGTGTAAGGATGCCTCTGCGCATCGCTGCTCTTGTCTTCCTGTGTGCATGCGCATTGTTGACGCGCGCGCAGGACCCCCTCGCTTGGCGAGGATTTGCTCCTGGGTTCACGAACTCACAGACGGCGGTGGATGCCGACGGGAGTATTTTCTGGGTCGGTGCAGACTCCTTCGGAGGTAACTACTCGATCCATGTGATCAAGTACTCGCCGACCGGCGTTCGGCTTGCCGACGCGTCTCGGTGGCTCGCCACGGGGAGCAACGCCAAGACGCTAGCCCCGTCCTTTGCAGGTGGAAGGATCTATGTGGGTTTGACGAGTGCCGACGGCTCAGGAATCATGGCGCTTGAGACAGGCGACTTGACGATGGCGTGGTTCGATGTCATGGACGGTGTCGAGGTTCAGGCGATTCACGCCACCGCAACGCAAGTTGTCACCCTCGAAGACAACGGCACGACCCGAACGGCTCGCCGCCGAGCGGCCGCCACGGGCAACAACTTGGGATCCACCACCCTAGCCAGTCTCACCGAGTTAGACCAGTCGGCAATGGATGGTTCGGGGCACGTTTACGTTGCCGGTCCTGGCACGACCAGAAGCGTCTCTCGGCTCATCCGCGTAAACGCCGCCGGGAGCCTCCACTACGATCTCTCCCTCTCCTTCCCAGGTTATGCGGCCCGGACTGCCCGGACCATGAACGTCTATGGGAGCCTCGTGATGGTTGGCTACGATGGGACCCTGGTCAACGGAGGATCGAACGTCTTGCTCTACCGGGGAAAGCTCAGCGACGGATCGGGCTCAGCATGGACGATCAATGCAGACGACTTCGACAGCCTGAAGGCGGTCCTGCCGCAGGCTGATGGAAGCGCAATCATCGCTCTCCAGTTCTTTGGATCTGGTGAGGGCGATAGGATCTTGCGGCGGAGCGCGGCTGGCGTAAGCTGGTCAATCGACTTATTCAACCAATCACTCTACTTTTTGCTCGCAGACCAGGACGCCAGCGGCAACATCCTCATCGGCCGAAGGGACACCCAACAGTCGTGGATGGATACCGTGATCGAACGGCGCGACCCGTCAACCGGTGCACTTCTCTGGGAACACGTGATCACTGGAGTCAGTTCCTTACCCACCGACCTCGATGTCACCCCAACTGGGAACGTCCTGCTCAGCAGCGCGGAAGACCTCTATGTGTTGCAGGGCCTGCTCGTCGGGTTCGACCGCACGAGCGTCATTGGCGGCAACTCGGTCCTGCTTCAAGTCCTGTTGACTCGACCCACCCCGGTCGCCAACTTGCCCGTTCTGTTGTTCTCCAACGCAGTTGAACTTCCCGTACCCACCAGCGTCAACCTGCCTCTCGGAAGCACCGGCACCACCGTGCCCATCAACACCCTCGGCGTAACCTCGACCAAGGTCGCGACGGTCAATGTTCGGCATGTGGGATACATCACCCAGAAGGCCGTCACCTTGTTGCCGCCCCTCCTTTCGACGTTGGTCGTCAGTCCGGTTCAGGTGACGGGAGGGACTTCGACTCAAGGAACCGTGACCATCGCCGGCGATGCGCCGACCGGAGGGTGGTTGGTCAACTTGAGTTCGGGCAACGCGGCGGCGTCCGTGCCCTCCACCGTCACGATCCCCGCCACGCTCTCGACCGCCCCGTTCGTGATCTCGACGAACCCGGTCTCCGCAAACACGGGCATCGTCATCTCGGCAACTCGCAACAGCGTCACCCGGACCGCCTTTATGGCCGTCAATGCACCCGCGCTGTCGACGTTTACGCTCGGATCATCCAGCGTCGTCGGCGGGCAGAACGGGTCGCTGACCGTCACGCTGAACGCACTCGCTCCGACGGGTGGCTACAGCATTTCTCTGATCTCCGGTGCGCCCGGGCTGGTCGTCTTGCCCTCGAGCACCGCTGTGCCAGTGGGCACGAATACGAGGAATCTCAGTTTCGCGACAACCGACGTGACGTCGACGATCAACGTGACGCTCGTTGCCCACCGTGGACCCGTGCTTCGGACACAAACGTTGACGTTGACGCCCTAGAACTTGAGACTAAACGTTAAACGGAAGATCACGTCTTGCGACGGGGTGACTCCAGTGGGGCCGCGGCGGTAGCTGACGAAGGTGACGTTGGGCACCAACTCGAGATTATCGTGAACTCGGTAGCGCAGACCCGCTTGAAACAGCGTCGGCTTGCCGTCTTTGGACATCCGGTAGTAAGCGATCCGATCGGCATCAGGCAATGCGTCGCCAACGACATCGATCCGCGCATAGGGGCTCATTCGCTCGGTGAGTTTCGCCTCGCCATAGAGCGAGATCACATCGACGTCGACCGCGGCGCGTCCCGGCTGCGTGCGGCGCTGGTTGACCACGCTAAGGCCGACCTTTGTGGTGGGCGTATTGTGGAAGACCTCGGCCATCGTTGTCTGCCAGCGAACCCCGCGATCTCGCTTCCAGGAATCGGCATAGACGTTGAGGTAGACCTGCGGACTGAGCTTGTAGCCGATTCGCCCGTAAAGGGTGTGCAAGCCGGACTTGCTGGACTTGGTCCCGCTTCCGTCGCCGACCATGAGGGTGTAATCGAACTTCTTCTGGGCGTCGATGGGGCCGGCGACGGACATGCCTTTGTCGCGCGAGGAGCCCATACGCCACAGGTCGACGGGGGTTTTCTCAATGGGGCGATAGTTGAGCTTGTCTTCGTTGGCCTCGTAGGTTGGGGTTGGGATCAAGCCAAAGTTGATCTTGTGCCCGTTCGCGGCATATCGCAGCCAAGCGTCCTTCATGAACGGATCCACTGAGTGTTCAGAGGAGAACAAGTTTGTGCCGTGGCCGCCGCTTCCGGTGTCGCCAAACTCAACCCGCAACCGCATGCTCCATGCGGCGTCGAGTTTGCGGTCGTAAGAGAGGTTGAATCGGCGGTTGAACCAGCCCTCGCGTCCGTCGGGTCGGCCCGTATTGTGCGAACCCACCGAGTACAGGTCCCCGAACAGGACGCCCGAGAACTTGCCGGGGTCAGGCTTTCCCTGTGCCGATGAGCACGCCGTTAGCCCCATGATCAATCCGAATCCGCCCGCTCTAAGAACCCAACTGTCGACGTTCATAACCATCCCTTAACGAGTTCTTAACATACTCGAATCGAGATGGCGAGAGTGGGCCCTTGTGGGGTGGGCAGAGTCGTGATTTAGAGTTCGCGGATGAACACGTTGCGGAACCACAGGGTGTTGCCGTGATTTTGCAGTTCGATTTGGCCCCGCGGATAGATAGGCTTGTCGCGCTCCCAGTAGTTCTCCATCACTACATTGTCCGTGACGAGCGTGTCATTCAGCCAAACGCTGACGCGCTCGCCGACCATGCGGATGCGGAACGTGTTCCACTCGCCAATCGGCCTGTCTGCCTTGACCAGCGGATTCGATGGGTTCTTCTGGTTGTTGTAAAAGGCTCCCGAGCCGAGCGGGTTGTCCCAGATCTGCACCTGAGGCGAGCCTCGCAGGTAGATGCCGCTGTCCCCGTCTTTGAGGATCTTCCAGTCGACCAACAGTTCGAAGTCGCCGTAGTCCTTGGCCGTGCAGAGGCTGTCGCCCTTGCCATCAAAAACGAGGGCACCGTCCTCGACGCGCCAGTGCGCCCTCATCCGCTCGTCGGCTTCGGCTTGCTTCTGCTTGAGGGATTCGGGGGTCATCTTGGCCCGCTCGGGCGGGGACGCGACTAAGCCTTTCCATCCGCTGAGGTCCTTGCCGTTGAACAGAGCGATGAAGTCTTTGGGAGGTGTATTGAGGGTGGGGGTTTGGGAGAGCGCGACTAATGCGACGGCGGCGAGCATGGATTTCAGTGTACGCGAGGTCGTGAAGGATGAGCTAGGGCGAGTGGCTCCGGAGGATAAACCCCAAGCATAAACTCGGTGAGGAGAGGTGACGTGTAAGTGAACTGGAGCCGGTGACAGGATTCGAACCCGCGACCCGCTGTTTACAAATCACCGGGAAGGGCATTTTAGTCGGCTATTTGAACCTAAAAGAAGAGCCGCGGAAGGCCTTGAATGCGATGGAAGTGTAAATTTAAGTATAAATTGCGTTGAACCTGACGGCCGATTTGTCGGGGGTTTGGCTGCGCCTTCCGGATGACCGCCGTCGCGGATCGACCTACCATCAAGAAGGACGCCACTCGCGGATCTCGACGTCGATGCCGAGCGCTCGCGCGACGTTGAGAAATGAAACCTGGTCGGCTGACAGACGATCCCAGAGCGGACACTTGACTTCAATCAAGCGAATCCGCCTCACCCTTTCATCCCAAAGAACTAGGTCCGGGCACCCTCGGGCAATGCCCGCGTGGGAGTAGATCACGATAAGCCTCTCGATGACCGCCTCTGGAATGGGCGCACGGATCGTCGAGAACCCACTTGGCTTGCTAGCATCTCTTGCTAACCCGATGACGCCTGTGTGCTTTCCGCTCGGTCGGTTCATCCATTTGCGACTCGAAGCATTCAACCAGACCCCGCGTTCGTCTTTTCTGAGGCTGACGGCAAGGACACCCAGCTCAGCCACCGTAGGCGCGCCATCGACAAGGATCAGTTGCTTGTTCCACCACTTCACATGGGCCAGCTCAAAGGTGTGCACGTGCCAGCCTACCCGTGCGCCAAAGAAACCACCTGGCTTGCGGAAGTGAGCTTCGGAACGGTCAACCATCCGGTAGCATAACACCCGTGGCAGTTTGGTTGGTGCGGGCGGGGAAGTCGGGCGAGCACGAGAACCTCGCCCTGGAGAAGGGTGTCGTTGTCGCTGGCTGGTCGGATCTTGGTGACCTCTCAGGGATCGGAAGCAAGACCGCACTCCTCACGCGGCTTCAAGAAGTTTGGCCGGACCTCAAGCCCAAAACCCTGATCAACTGGAATAGCCAGGTCTGGCCCTTTGTGAACGACATCAAGCCGGGCGATATCGTCGCGCTGCCACTCAAGTCGCGTCCCTTTGTTGCTTTCGGGCGGGTGACCGGCAAGTACAAGTTTGCGGCGGACGCACCAAACGATGCGCAGAACCAACTGCCTGTCGAGTGGATCAAGGAAGTGCCGCGGAGCTCGATTCCTCAGGACATTCTCTATTCGCTCGGTGCGTTCATGACGGTCTGCCGCATCTGGAGAAACGATGCCGAGGTGCGGATCCACGCCCTGCTCGATGGTAAGGACGCCACCTTGGTCTCACCCGTTGTTGGGCAGGACGACCCCGACGCTGATGGTGTTGACGTTGATCTCGAGACCGTCGTGCGAGAGCAGATTCGTGGGTTGATCTACGCGAGGTTCAAGGGTCATGGCCTGTCCAGGCTCGTGGCGGCGGTGCTCGAAGCCCAAGGCTATCGAACGGTGACGTCGCCCGCCGGGCCCGACGGTGGGGTCGACGTTGTGGCCGGTTCAGGTCCGTTGGGATTCGACCCGCCGAGACTCGTGGTGCAGGTGAAGTCGGAACAGTCGCCCATCGATGTCAAGGTCGTTCGGGAGTTGCAGGGCGTGATGAAGTCGTTCGGTGCAGATCACGGCATGGTAATTGCTTGGGGCGGATTCAAGGGAACCGTGATCAAGGAGACCAGCCGGCAGTTCTTCGAGATCCGCCTGTGGAGCAGCGATGACCTGGTGACGGCTGTGCTCGACCACTACGACCGACTGAGCGACGAGATCCGTGCCGAACTGCCCCTCAAGCGTATCTGGACCGTCGTGCTCGAAGGTGACTAGCCATTGGTCTCATCGGGCAGATGCTACAAATGCCCGCCCTAGCCGCCAAGACCACCAGTTATCTTAGAAGCGCGGGATAACGACTCTCGACAGTCTTCCTTGCAGCGAGTGAGAACTCAGATTCCGGACGACATGCGGACCGCACTAGTTCCTCAACCTTGGCTACTGGCAGGAGGTCAGCACGATCCGGTGGGAGCGATTGACCCAATACAGCAAGATCCTCCAAGACATTGAGCCACTCATTAATTTCCCGCATTTTTCGGACTCTCGCCTCCTTGATGCGACCATGATTCAGACCGAGGATCCGAGCCGACTCTTTGACCCGATAGGCAGCGGTACCCACCGTTGACTTGGTGGGTACGATCAGTCCGTCTTCGGCTACGTCTACGAGCCTAACATCCTCCTCATTGGTAGGATCAATGAGAAGTGGCTTCTCGTCACTTACACACCGTTCCGCCCAAGTCGCCTTTGGACTCCCACCCAAGAGGGGAAACCACTCGTTCTTGCCATCGAGAGTTCCCGTGTCACTCCACGTTGCGGTATTCGAGCAGTCTGCTGCGAGACGGTAGTTGGCCCAATCAAAGGCTAACCACTGATAACCCGGCTTGTCTTCTTCAGTCTCAGAGCGCTTGGCGGCGTTCTTTGGGCGAAAATGGTCGACAGCCATGAAGGACTGAGACTCTCTCGCTTCGGAATACCAGCACTTCCCATGCGACATCACTCTCAGACTCTCTTTGAAAGCTGACCAGATGTGAGATCGCTTCTTGATAAAGTCCGTCCGATTCTCCTCGGGCTCTTTCTCTAAGCTCTCTGCGGCGTGCTGGGCAGCTTTGAGCACTTCGGCCGGAATGATGTTGGGATCAACCTTAATGTGGATCAACCGGCACCTCCGGAGTTGTTAACTGCTTGATCAGAGCCGTCATCGCCTTTCTCCGATTGGCAAGTTCCTCAGGCGATCGCCCGGCTGTCCTTTGGTATCGTACGTCGTTCCAAGCGCGCAAGAACTCGTTATAGAGCGGCTCTCGACTCGTGAACGCGAAGCCAAGCTTGTCTAGTCTTTGACTCAGATTCGCGAGCTCTATCTCCTGTTCAGAAGTGAGTTCTCCTATCCTGGCAAGCTCATTTCTTCGATCAATGTCCTTTTGCGTCTTGGAGTCGAGCGTCGATGGTAGTCCAAAGACCTCTGTAAGGATTGAGGAGAAACCCAGACCCAAGGGATCCGTAAAGGGCCTTGAAGCTCGAAGCTCTCCATCCTGCTCGACCAGGACTCTTACATCGTCTCTGCTCAAGGAAGCAATCGTGAGGGGATTGTGGGTCGCCATGATCACTTGACAGTTGTCTTTGTCGAAGCGAGCCCACTTCTGTATCAGATCCAAGTAACGGAGTTGCCATGCAGGGTTCAAATGAGTATCAGGCTCATCCAAGAGGAACAGCGTGTTCCTGCCCGTCGAGACCCACAGAAGTCCCAAGACCATCAGCACTTGTCGTTCTCCGTCAGAAAGGTCGCCGAAACTTACTTCACCCGTTTGCTCATCACGCTTGGAGAGCCAGACCTGCACCCAGCGATACAGCCCGGAAATGTCGAGACTTTCTAAAGACTCGAAGACCACGCGCTCCTTCTGCTTAACTTCAGCAAAGTTCGTGAGAAGCGCGTCCAGGCTGTCCTGGCCATTTAAGAAGAGCGCATATTGCTCCTCATCACTGCCAGACGCTCGATAATCGTCTCGAACCTTGGACTTGATGACTATTGGAAAGAAGGAACATTGTTCCAGCCACTTGCTTATCTCAGCTGGTCTTCCAGTCGCTCCCCAAAAACTGTCGACGGAGCCTCTGGTCCACCATGGTTCCCGGAGCAAAAAGAGCGCCTGATGAAACGCCTCTATCTTGAGAAGTTCTTTGTACTCGTCATGGATGGCATCGTCTGGGAACATAAAGCTGGTGATGAGTGCCAGTACGCCATGGATCGGCCGGCAAAAGAAGAGTCGCCTCTCTTTTGGCGGAGTCACCAAGAGTTCTTGAGAAGCTGAGCTCCTCACCCACTTATAGTAGTCAGTCTGGTGCCTCTCGAAGATGCTCTCGAGGCGATTGTTGTCTCCAGAGTAGTAGCCGAAGATCATGTCAGGTAGTAACTCCTGAGCCACGAACTGAGTCAAGCTGCAAGCATCTTCCCCAACCAGTATCTCCCACTTACTCTCTGGGTTCGACACCTTCACTGTCACGTTGTTTATCCGGTAGGTGAGTTCGACACCGTATGTTGGCGGAGACTCCTGAAAGTCGAGCCGCTTGAAGATATCCGCAATGACCTCTAAGATGGTCGACTTACCTGTCCCGTTCTCTCCGATCATGACGGTGGTCAGTTGCGTTGAAAAATCGATGGTCAGGTCTCTCAGCTTCCTGTGACCGGTTACTCTCAGACTCAGAAGTCTCATCTTTTTGCCGCCTCGATTTGACCTTCGCCCGCCTCTCGCAGGTGCCCCGCCCGAAACTCGTCGGCCAGTTGCTTGTAGAAGTCGACGATCGGCAGTGCAGCAGCATTGAAGAGGACAGCCGCGTCGGTGAGGCCGCCAAGCTCGAGAACGATTTCCTTGAGGTAGGGTTGATCCCGCACGGCAGGATCCTTCCGGTGAGTTGGTGTTCGAGTGAGCATGGCTTCTCGTTTGGTGTTTCTCGCGGAGCGCCGTTTCTGTCTTGGGACGCTCTTCTTTGGGGTTTTGGAGGCTCGAATACGCTCGAGCAGTTCGGCGGCGGGTTCGTCATTGGGGTCTTGGGGTACGAGTTCGCCTCGAAAGGCCTTGGCCAGAAGGGCGGGCGTCAAGGCATCGATTGTCAAGCGTGCGGACTGAAGACGCGCCTCCAATACGTCCGCGAACAAGTTCAGAGTCTGAACCAATGCGACAATTCGCGACTGTTCTTGGAGAGTAGGGAGCATGACCGGCAGGCTTCGAAGGTCTTCGATGTTTATGCCTATGTAGGCAACCCCTTTCTTAACCGCACCTAGCCACTGTTGACTCCGGCTTGAGCCGATCCAGTAGGCAAGATATGAAGGGTTTACCTTGAGAGTGTCGACGGGCACGACAGCTACTTCTCGGGAGACATTCCAACCCATCATGGTAGGCGTCGAGACGGCGACACCTCCCAGGGTCCCTCTTACATTGACGAGCACTTCCCCACCCTGTAGGATTGTCCGCGAATATTCTAATGAGAGGCTCGGGGAGATCTTCTTCAATCCATCGAGTTCAAAGCGAAGCCATCGCACGTTACTCGTTCTAAGGCAGGGTATGCCCGATGGAGCCTCCGGGCCCAACTTGATCACTCCATAAGTAATGACCCGGCCGCGCTCGCACAAATCAGCCAATGTATGCAACTCCCAACCAACAGAGTCTGCTTCAGATGCAGAAGATTCCGCGTTCTGGTTGCCTGATGTTGCGGTAGATAGGACAGATTGGCGGAAGCGCTGGATGATCTCGTCGGCGCGGTCGAGGCGGGCTCGACAGGCGTCCACCCGCGCCAGCACCGCGTCGAGTTTGTCGGCGATGCGCCCTTGCTCAGGTCGTGGGGCAATAGGGACGCCGTGGGTGGCCACTCGCTTTGGTTGAGCGCGAGTCAGTGAGCCCCCCACTCCAGTCACGTCCTGGCAGATGAACTCGCGAAACGCTGGGCTCATGAAGTAGTAGCGTAGAAACCTTGGGTCCATCTCTGGCGACCGAATCACAATCCACTCTGAGGAGGCGATCTGTCGCTTCGGGCCCTTTGGTTTCACTTGCCAGACACGGTTGATTCTCGGATTGATCTTGCAGACGAGCACGTCTGCGGGCTCAACTGACTGCTTCGTTGAACCAATCTCGCTTCCGAGCTGGAACTCAGGCTCACCGGTTGGGAAGATTGGAACGCTGTACAACTCGAACTCCTCGCCTGGGGTGTTCGATGGGTCCACGGTGCCCGACGAATAACTGTTCAAGTCGCCAAAGCGGACTCGTTCCCAGCCCTCTGGCAAGTCACTCACGCCTCGACCGCCTCGCCGAGTTCTTCCAGGATTCCGCGTAACTCGACCATTGCCGCCTCGAGCTCATCCATCGCCTCGCGAGCGAGCACGCTTGGCTCCTCCAATTCATCGTTAGCACCAGCGGAGTCGTCCCTCAACCAAGAGATGTCCAGACTGTCGCCCCGGGCGGCGATCTCTTCGCGCGTGAACCGCCGAAATCTGCCCGTCTCGCCTTCATCGACTCTCTTTGCCAGCGCAGTGGGACCGCCGAGGGGATCGTCACCGAACGCAATCTCGAACGGCTCGAAGTGGGAATGCTCGAGCACCGTCCGCTTGCCGAAGTTCGGCATGTTCGCGCGCAGGTCGTACACCCATGTCTCCTTGGTGTTGTCCTTCTCCTCCATCCCCTTGGTGAAGAAGAGCACGTTCGTCTTCACGCCCTGCGCATAGAAGATTCCGGTCGGCAACCGCAAGATCGTGTGCAGATTGCACTTGTGCATGAGGTCTTGGCGGATCGACCGGCCGATGTTGCCTTCGAAGAGCACGTTGTCTGGGAGCACGACCCCCGCACGTCCCCCGGGCTTCAACGCGCGATAGATGTGCTGCAAGAAGGCAAGTTGCTTGTTGCTGGTGGGGTAGGTGAAGTCATCCCGCGTCGGTACGCCTCCGCCCTTCTTGGTGCCGAACGGCGGATTGGTGAGGATGAGCGTCGCCTTGGGCATCCGCTCGTGATCGCTGGAAAGCGTGTCGCCATAAAAGATCCCACTGTGTTCCGGATCGGTCTCGAGACCGTGGAGCATCAGGTTCATGAGGGCAAGGCGGTGCGCGTCTTGGACGTGCTCCATCCCATAGAAGGTCTTCGTGTGGAACTGCCTCTGCTGCGCATCGGTCCACGTTGCCAATCGGTCATCGTCAGCATTCGGAGCGAACGGAGGCAGGTTCCGCATGTAGTGGCTCGCCATGATCGGAAAGCCACCGGTGCCCGCTGCGGGATCTTGGATGATGTCGCCGAGTTGCGGTTTGAGCACGCGGACCATGGATTCGATCAGGGGTCGAGGCGTGAAATACTGACCCGCACCGGACTTCTTCTCGTTCGCGTTCTTTTCGAGCAAGCCCTCATAGAGGTCACCCATCCCCTCCCGTTTGGCTTCGAACCAGTCCAGGTTATCGATTTGGGTGACGAGCTCGGAGAGCGTTTTGGGTTTCTTGACGAAGGAACTCGCGTTGGCGTAGATCTCCTGAACAAGGGGTGAGCCCGTGTTGCCCAGGTCGACGAGCATCTTCTTGTAGAAGGTCAGTCGCTCCGGCGCCGCGTGCTGAACGAGATCCTTCCAACGATAGCCTTCGGGGAGTTGCTTCTCGTTGCCGGTCTCCTCTGCCATCTTGAGGAACAAGAGGTAGGTGAGCTCGGTGACGTACTGGTGGTAGGTGACTCCGTCATCCTTGAGGATGTTGCAGAGGTTCCACAGCTTGGCGACGATGTCTTGAACGTTGCTCATGTTCGGTTAGGCCCAGACGGCGTCTTTGAGTTTGGCCAAGATGTCGAAGAGTTCGCCCTCGAAGAGCCGGTTGAGGCGCTCGGAACCGCCGCCCTCTCGCTTGAAGAGTAGCTGCGGGTCGTCCAGCATTTCGGCATCGACGACGACATTGGCCTTGATTTGGGCGGCAATACGCTGAAGCCACTGCCGCTGAGGGGTGCTCCACGCTCGCGAACTCAACATGGACTGGAGGGCTTGGTCAACCCGTTGATCGTAGGGAACTAGGGGATCTCCGAGGGCAGCTTGACGAACGAACCCAACGATACGCGCGGCGATGTCGACGTTCTTAGCTTCCCGCCACGCGGTGGTCAGTCCGGCCTCATTGAATCCAGCCTTGTCGAGTTCGATGGCCAGCTCGCGCAGGTCTTTTCGGGTGAGATCGCGTGGCTTGGTGAGAACGGTGATCAAAGCAGGGATCGAGTTTCGGTGGGTATTCAGGAATGACTTAAAGCCGTCGAGATAGTCTTCCGGCTTGACTCCATCGCCATAGCCTCTTTGCACGCTCTTTAGCGCGTCTTCGTGTTCGGAGATCAGGATGGGCCTGGGGGGTTGCTTCGTCTTTCGGTCGAGCAGTTCGCCAAGGCCCGGGTGCTGCGTGAACCAAGCAGCAATCTCGTCGACGGTGAGGCTTCGCAGGTGATTGACGAATGCCGTGGGCTTCATCCCTGCGATGGCTTCGAACTCACCGGCGGCTTGATCGTCCAGCTTTGCTTTCTTCCGCTGGAACTTGGCAAGGAACTGATCGACGGCAAGAGCCTGATGCTCCTCGGAGTGGTTCGAAGCGATCTCGTCCTGGAGGGTGGCAAACTCGATGGTCGGGTTCACCACGACGGGCTGCATGTCGGTGAGATCCTTCAGTGCGTCATAGAGCTGGACGGCATCGAAGACTCGGAAGGCCTCTTTGCCGATCTCCGGACAGAGGCGCGTTGCTCGTCCGAGCATCTGATCGTAGAGGATGCGGCTGTTCACCCGACGGAGGAAGACGAGATTGCAGATTTCGGGCACGTCGATGCCGGTGGTGAGCAGGTCGACGGTCACCGCGACGTTGGGATAACGCTCGTTCTTGAATCGTCGGATCAGTTCGAGCGGCTTATCTGCGTTGCCGGTGATCTTGAGCACTGCGTCATCATCCACCGAACCCCACTGCTTCTCGAACTCTTCCTTCAGGACCTTGACGACCAGATCAGCATGGTCGGTGTTGGCGCAGAAGATGAGCGTCTTCTGCGGTGACTTCGGATCGAGCTCTTTGGCGAGGTGTTGGCAGACGACTCGGTTGAACGACTCGGTCACCACCTTTCGGTTGAACTCATCGACTTCGATCTTGATTTCATCGGGAGCGTTGAAGAGGTCGATCGCATTGCGGCCCGGGTTGTACACCTTGACGGTTTCGCCAACCTTCCACTGGATGCCGCCGGTAGACAACTCGGTGTCGATCCGGATCGGCGGTTCGTGATCGTTCAGGAATCCATCGATGACGGCTTCTCGATAGGAGTACACGAACACAGGGCGCCCAAAGATCTCGGTGGTATGGAGCGCTGGCGTTGCGGTGAGTCCGATCTTGAACGCATCGAAGTAGTCGAGCACGCGCCGATACTTTGAAACGTAGTCCTCGAACCCTCGGAAGAGCAACTCCGAGTCGGCCATTTCCCGGTCGAGCAGGTAGCCACGATGACATTCATCAACGATAACGCAGTCGTACGCGTCGACGGACGGGGGGTGCTGGTTCTCGCCAGGGTAGAGCACACGCTTGACCATGCCTTGGATCGTGGCGATGTGGACGCAAGTGTCGGGATCGGCAAGTTGCTCGTCGATTTCCTTGATGCCGAAGATGTCGGCAAACGTCTGCAGGCTCTCCATCCGCGTCTCTTTGAACGCGTTAGCGGCTTGCTCACCAAGCGAGGTTCGATCGACGAGGAACAGCACTCTCCGGAAGCGCTTCACCTTGAGGAGTCGGTAGATCAGCGCGATACAGGTCTTTGTCTTGCCTGTGCCCGTTGCCATGGCCACGAGCATGGATCTCTGACCGTCCTGGATCGCTTCTTCCACCGCTTGGATTGCGGCTCGTTGATAGTCTCGGACGGTGAAGCCGTACTCGAAGCCCTCATCTTGGAGCTTCGCTTCGGCAGCTTCAGGGTCGCTGGCGAGTGAAGCGAGAAGACCTTCCGGGGTCTTCCAGCCATCTAGGGCGACGGGCAGGTTCGAGCTCCGACGTAGGTCACGAAACCAGATGCCAGACTTGGTCTCGAGCTGGCGCAAGTAAGGGCGACCGTTCGTGGAGAAGGCGAAGGGAATGTTGAGGTTATCCCACGGTGATCCTTGCGGCGGCGGGAAGTCAGAGCTGGAATAGGACCGGGCATAACGCTGCGCTTGTTGAAGTGATCCAGAGACATCAACATTCGCTCGCTTCGCCTCCACCGTTGCGATGGGTGTTAGGCCGCAGAACAGGATGTAGTCGGCAGGTCCCGTACTCGTCGGCCATTCTGCGATTGCCCGGTTCTTGCCCTTCTCTGGGCGCGCTCCAGTTCCATAAGCGAGGTTCTGGGTATCTGCTTCCCAGCCAGACTGTCGTAGTTGCTCGTCGATGATCGCCCGGGTCTGGGCCTCGTCGAGACTGAGGTTGAGCGCCGCTTGGGCAGCCATTCTTGAGACGGCCTGTCGATTGCTCGGCTTCTGGATCGCGGCTGCTTGAAGTTGTGCGAGCCTGGCGTTGGCCTCAATCTTGGCCGCCTCTTCTTGCTGAGCCAGGTCGGCCCAGAACTGCTGTTCGCTCTTGGCCGAAGCAAGTTGCTCTTGGAGGTCTGTCTGTGAGGCAACACTCTCGGCATGCGCCGCTTGGAACTCGGAGAGTCTCTGCCGAAGTTCGGTGATTTCTTTCAGCAGTTGCGGAGTTGGGTCTTGCGGTGGAGCAGGCGGCAGAAAGGGCACAGAGGCGTATGCCGGTTCGACAAACGTTCGTTGAAACCAGATTGAGAGTTGCCACGCGAATCTCATGGCGGAAAGGGCCGTGTCGTGGTCGCCGGCGAGCGAGTGGTTGGCCGCGTTGCCCGTTCTTCTGATGTGGCCGAAGAGCTGGGCGACCTCTCTCGGCAACACACCGGAATCTTGTAGCCGCCTGAGAAGCTCGTATTGAGGCTCCTCAGTGCTCGTGAACTCGCCGACCTCGGATGCCACTCGCTGCGCCAACAGTTCGGCGAACTGGCGGATCTTCAGTACGCTCGTGTTTGGATCCTCGGTGAAGTACCGTTCCGCCAACATGCCGAGCCGAAGCAGCTGCGGGTCGTGCTCTATGAATATCGCGAAATTGGTTCGGATCGAGGTGCTCATACTCTGATCGATACGACGGTTCGTACCTGATGAACCTTACTCGATGTTGCCAGTGAAGTCCTTGGCAGATGGCCGGCTTTTCTGAAAGATCTGCCCCCATTGTGCTCTGGGGGCATCGTCTCTATCGTCCTTTGAACCTTTTGCGGGCGTCCAGCACCGGCTCAGGCCACGGTTTATGAGTTGTCTTCTTCATGCTCTTCCTCCATGCTGCCGCGTAGCGGATCAGTTCGAAGCTTGCTTCGCTGTCCGAACCACGTCTGGAACGGCGGTCGTAGTCTTGGTGATGCTAGTGAACGTTTTGCGGCGAATCTCCATGATTGGTTGTTCTCCTCGGGCCTCGAATCGGTTTACGGCTAGGCAGATTTCTTTTGCTGAGGGCACAGGTTGTCGTGACGAAGGTCACTCGTGAACTCAATCGCGAGGGCTGCCATCTCGATCCGTGCGTCCGTCGACGTAACGAGGTCGTCCCGGCCACGGAGTTCCTCGGGCATAGCTTCACGTGCCAACTTAAGCTCGATCAGAGCCAGGATCTCGGCCTGCGAGCGGAGAGCGATGTGAGAACGGCGAAGAATCCGGCAAAGGTACTCGGGGCCCGCACTTCCGAATCGATCAAGCAAATGACCCCAGAAGGGGTGGTCGGCGCCAAGTCGAAGAGCCAACTGGCTGACTTCCTCTGGGCAGTCAGTAGCCAGAGTGGATCGGCAACGTCGAATGGTGGTTTGGACAATTTCAAGGCGGAGGCTCGTGGAGCGGTAGTTGTACAACTGCGCGGCCACAGGATTCCCGCTCAGGCGCACTTCCCCGATGAAGCACCAGTCTGTTCCTTCTTTCCGAAAGAGCAATCCGACGGCGTCGATGAGTTCTGCGCGCTCGGAGCGCAACTCGATGGCCAGTGCCCCCATAGCCGTGATGTGGGTCGTAGCCTTGATGTCGAAGGGAGCATCGATTGTGATCATCATGCTCCCTTGTTCTCACCGCCGACGCCGTTGGTTTACGTTAGCGGCGAAGAACGAAGAGGAAGTTCCAATGTGGGGTCTCGCAGACGCCATCACGTGCATGACGGTGCCTGCTCGACGGAAGCTATTTTGAGGATCCGGTACAGATCCAACCGTGATCAGGCAGAGAGGAGGCCGATAAGACGCGAGTCGGGTCGTCTTGTGTGGTATGAGTCGGCTTATGGGTGCCAAGATTGTTGGTGGACGATTCAAAGACTCGACCGGACCGTTCTTGGACAAGTTCCGCAACCCTGCGCCGAGCTCGTAAACCGTAGGCGGCTGCTTTGCGAATGGATCTACATGCGCGATGCGCAGGGAGAAATCCAATGAAGCAGCCGATGATCGTTAACCAACATCCGACCGAGACGGTCAAGCCCCAAGGACTTCAAGCCGTCCGCGAGGAGTTGGCTCGTCGCAAGCGTCGGGACCGTCGACGCCAAGAAGAGCTCGAGCGCCAGCGATTCCTGGCTGACTGAACTTCCCCAAGCGAACCCCGCCCGTGCAGCACCCGAAGAGCCCGCCGTCCTCGGTGGAGGCGGGCCTCTCTCATTGAGACGCCAAGAAGTCTCCAAAGAATATGAGCTGGCCCGTAAACTTTTCTCGAGCCTGATGAGAACTAGACTGTACGGCACCGCAATCGAGGTGTCGAGACCACAGGAGGAACGGATGCACACTGATCTTTGGACCCACTTGAAGGAGTTCTTGGCTCGCCGCCAGCCGAAGAGGTTGGCCGTGATCGAACGTCTGGAGAGCGATTCGGTGGCCACTACACCGTCGCCACCGTTTGTTATGAGGGGCGTCCTTCGAGGCGTGGATCGATGGGACGATTACGATGCCATTGGTTGGACGATCCACATCTCAGATGGTCGACCCGGTGAAGTAATTCGCTGGCCCGGAGGCGCTGGTAGAGTGCCTTAGCGTTCGGGTCCACCGCCGGTCTTGCATGTTGGCTGCGCGAGACCGGCAGGCTGCGAACCAAACATGAGTCGTAGCCGTCAGGATTGGAAAACCGAGACGCAGAGAGGAGTTTCGCGAGGCGGTGGATGGCCGATCAAGTGGTAGAGGTTAGTATGGAGGAAGGACGATGATCGATCAGCAAGCAGGCGGACTTGACCCAGTAACTGTCCAAGCACTCGTCATTAGCGCCCAGAAGGGGGATCGACCAGCGTTTGACACATTGTGGAGTACGGTGGACAAACAAACCTACAGGTTCTGCTGCCGTTCCATGGAAAATGTGGTTGACGCGGAGGACGCTTATCAAGAAACGAAGGTCGCAGCGTTCCAATTCTTGAAGCGGTTCGATCCCGCTTACAAGTTCTCGACGTGGGTGTTTGCGATCGCGAGAAACAAGTGTCGCAAGTCCAAACCAAGATTGAAGGGGTCGTTCGAGTGGGACGATCGGTTGGGTTGGTGGCACAAAGTGGACCAAGATGCTGCCCCCGGACGCATGCCGACGCGTTCGATCGAAGACGAGGGTGCGCCTGAGATAGCAGACTCAGAGTCGCTGAATCTGTTCGCAGATTTGGAAACGCAGGATCAAGTTTGCGCAATCGTCGCTACGGCCGAGCGGGTTCTTACGCCCCCTGAGTTCGCCGTCTGGGTGCTTCGCGATGTCGAGGACCTCACTGAACATGAGGCCGCAATCAAGTTGAACCGCGACAAGGGGACTATAAAGTCCTGGTTGCATCGCGCTCGCCAGAAGATACGTGCCGCAATGGAACAGAAGTTCGAGTTCAGCGCTTGGGCTTTGAACAGCTTGCAGGGACTTCCGGACAACGTACAGAGACGGCTGGGTGAGGAAGTAGCGTTTGGAGTGGAGTCTATTGGAGAGTTATGGGTGGATCGTCCGTTTGGAGGCGTTGAACGTACGTCTGATCGGGCGCGAATCGTTCAACATGCGTCTGCTAAGGCACGAGTCAAGGTTCGGCATGCGCGCAGAGCGATCGAGAACAAGCCCCAGTTTCGGGCTTGGGTATTGGTTGAGGTTGTAGGACTCAGTCTTGTGGAAGCGTCGACAATTTTGAGTCGACCTCAACCGACTGTCAAAAAAATGGTCTCACAGGCTCGAATCAAGGTAAAGCGGACAGATGTCTCTCATAGTTTCAAGGGCGGAAAGAGGAACAGCAAGTGAAGCACATCAAACTAACTAATGAACAAGAACTGAAGGTCCAAAAGACGATTCACCTTATGAATGAGGTGAGTGACGACGATCTTCGGGCCTACATGAAGGGCGACGATCCGTTCCTGGTTGAAGTCATCAACGAGATCATGGACGATCAGCTCGTCGAGCGAATCGCGAATCTCGAAGGGGTTGACCTCGATCCACTCCCCGAAGATTACGTTAGGCTCACATCTGCAGCTGAAGCTGGTTTGCAGGCGTCCTTAGCTTTGGCTCCTTCTCTCGGCGCCGATGACCAGAAGAGACTCGCCCGTTATCTGAAAAACTGGCACGGGTTTGTCGTCTACGCAACTTACTGCCTTCAACTCGGAATCGGTGAGCTCGTGTCGCGCCTGGCGCAACCTATTCCCATGGGTGCTGCTGCTGCTGCGGCGGCCAAGGACTCGCAAGCAATGGAGATTGGTCTCGAAGGCAAGCTCGGTTTGGGTTCGATTGGCATTGTGATCGACCATGGACGGCTCCAACATTCTGACGTTTTTGCAGAAGCCACGGGTTGGTACCTTGAACTGACGTTTCGAGCAGATGCTGGCACGGTTGTCAAGGTCGAGTGTGAAGGCAAAGAGGTTGACGAGGTATCCGTTCACGTTACCGGCGAATCAGTCGTCGTGGGATTTGGGGTTCAACCGGGCCACGAGTACTATGTAGATCAGTATGAGGAGACGGAGCTTAGCGGCGTTGCGGAGGAGTTCGCGGGCACACCACCGATCCCAGTCGATGTGTTGCTCGAGATAATCGCCCCCGGGATTCTTGCTGCGATCGAGGCCTCGGGTGCTGCTTTTGCCGGGCATGCACAACGCGGTGGGATGAGAGCTACGGCTGTGCCCCAGATCGGGGTTCCGTTCCTGTGGGCTAAGGATCCTCGTCCCGCGATTGGAGAAGCGAGGGCAATCTGCAAGTTGCTTGGTGCGATGACCGCTCTCAGCCACGTCCGGGACGAGCTGTCGCGCTTGCTGGCCAAGCTAGAGCCAGGGCAGGTCGATCTGGCCGCTTGGCTCCTCGCCACCGACAGCCTTGCCGCCCTTCGGGCAGGCGATCTGGGCGCGGCAGAGCGATCATACATTCGGGCCCGGGCGCTCAGCGATAAGGTAGCTCTCAAGTTCCCTCCTGCGCAGATCTTCTGTGACGCCGTAGGCGCGTGCTTAGCTTGGCGGCTCGGCGATCTACCCGCGGGTGATCTGTTAATGAGCCGGGCACAGTCCGCACAAGGGGCGAACTTCGAGCTATTGGACTTCATACAAGATGTTAAGACCTTAAGGAGTGTGTTCATTGGCTATTAACCCCGACGTCTTGAAAGAAATCGCGTGCATGGAAGAGGAGATCGATAGCCTTGTAACACTCCTCCACGCAAACCAAGTGGCAAACGGCGAGAGTGCCTCGCGCGGCGCGAGCCACGCGGAGCAAGAGTTCAAGGAAGCGCTCTCTAAGATCTGCGCTAAGTTGGTCCTGCCCGAGTGGGCGCTTGTGAGTGTCCAGGTAGCTGTCGACAGGCGGCTAGGGGACTTTGCGGGACTGGATGAGTCAGTACAAAGCCTAAGGGAGCGTTTGCGGCTGGTCCACCGCCTCCTGACCGAATCGACAGAGTGATTCCAGTGGAAGAGAGCTTACTTCGCGTCATGAAGCGGAACCCATTGGTTAAGGCTGTGCTGGGTCCTGTCATGGCGACGAGTGACCCTGCCGTCCTCGCGCGCGCAGTCAATCTCTTAACCCTAATAGGAGGATTGGTACCGGAAACGCAGGGCGACGCGAGTGCGTTTGAGGCGCTTCGGAGCAAGAAGCACTTGGCTGACCCGTTGCGGAGACTTACCATCGAGATCACGCAAGAGATTGTCAGGGGTGACTGTGATGATCTTGTGGCGGCGCTGCTAAGTGCCGAGATGATGCAGGGTACGCAGCATGAGATGCCACCCGTAAGTGCTGGCCTTCTTCAGGCTTCCCCCGGTGACGTTCTCCTCGCTGCGATCGCAGGCCAGTCCGGACTAGTCGACTTTTCGTCGGAGGACGCATTCATTGAGCTGAGGGAGTTCGTGACCAAGTTTCCGGACTACCCTGACATCCGTGACATCGACCGCCTTGAGTTGGTGTTTCAGAAACTTTGTGACGCCGCGATAGATGAGGCTCCTGATCGGTGGCCAGCATCGGTGGATGCGTCCGGTCTTGTTCTGGACGCTCTGCGTCCGGAGATCACCTCTCACCAAAAGATCTGGTCGCTCCTTACGATCCATCGCTCTCTTCTCGTCAGGGCGCCCCTACCCGTCGCCGTGTCGGATGGGGAGGGCGGCCGGGTCTATGCGCAGCCAGAGTATGTCTTCGACCCCTATTGTCGATGGCACCCCTATTTTGAGGAACATTTGGCCACCGCTGGAGTCGATCGCGGAGTCGCTAGAATGGTGATGCTCATGGTCCGGGCCGCAGGATCTGGGGATGAGCTGTTGTTTCGGCAGTTGAGGAGCATGGCCAAAGGCTACAGTCCGGACATGAGCAGCCCCGCCGGAACTGAGATAGTCGAAATGCTCACCTTCGAAGCATCGATGTGGTGCACCACTATTGGAACTTGGGGCTTGACCCCGACCTTCGACGTGGAGCGTGAGTTGCCGCCGGGTCGAATCTCTTCCATGTTCGGTTTGATTCGCCTTTTCCGTGAGGCGAAGCGGACACTGGCCCTTCCTCACCGAGAACAGGAGACATGGCAGCCAAGGCAAAGGGCACGGGCACTCCTTGTCCTGGACACTTTGGAACGAGCGCTTCTAAATGAAAAAGACAGTCTTTATGATCAGCTTATTCGGGTGACGAAAGGACGTCTTGAGGGTAGTCCGATTGGCGAGGCGCAGGCCCAGCTTTTGCAGCGATCGCAGTCCCAGGAGATTCATAGACTGAGAATGTGGGACCTTGCGGCCGCGGATTACCTT
Source organism: Methanoregulaceae archaeon (assembly GCA_020850325.1). Classification (GTDB taxonomy): domain Bacteria; phylum Armatimonadota; class Fimbriimonadia; order Fimbriimonadales; family Fimbriimonadaceae; genus JANJUB01. The sequence goes on along the minus strand of JADZEW010000001.1, from coordinate 82,310 downwards.
GAGCTCCTCCTGACGCTCGATGAGACAGATCCTGAGACGAAACAGGCCCAATGGATGCGGATCCTGGTTCTCCGCCTCGCCCGGTTTGCGCTGTCTCGGAACCGCCTTACTCAGGTCGAGCACGCGGTCGAAGTCGAACAGGCGCTCCAAAACTGGGTGGTCACCATGTCCGCGCATCCAGGAACCAAGCAGTTTCTGCAGCAGTTAGCTAAAAACTGGGGGCTCATGATCGGAGATGAGCGGCTCGTCCGGACGCTACGCTCTTTCGTAGAGAGCGTCCTGCCTTACCTGAGGAGCGAGCCTATGGTGCCAGGGGAGGCGATTCAGCTCCGATCAGAAATCCTCAAGCTGACGCACCAACGGAGCCTTGCCCTGCGAACATTGGTGCAACGCCACAAGGGCTCTGTCCTGCTCGATCTTTGCCCAACTGGCGAAGCCATGCATCGTTATGTGACCGCCACCGACGTGCAGATGTTTGGGTTCCCCGGGAGATCGCCCGAGGTAGCTGCGGAGATCTACTCGCCGTGGCAGCACGCGATGGTTGGATCAAGCGCCCTGGGTCCAGAGGACCTCAAGGCGCCAGACGGTTGGTGGGACCTGTGGGGCCAGAGGGTGTGTAAATACCTCTGCCCGGACACTGCTCTGCATCAGCTAGTGCCGCAAGGAGGGAACCTCGTGGTCGCCCCGGAGAAAGAGTGGTGGGACGTTCCCTACAACGCGCTGCGCGACTTGGAGACGGGAGAGGCCCTCGGGCTTTCGCGTGACTTGTACCTCTCACCGGGAGGATTCGACCTCGAGCCTAGTCCGCCGGTCGAGTCCGCCATACGGGCGCTTGTCGCAGGCGTCTCGGACTTTTCCCACATGAGCCCCGACACGATTGACCCTATGCTGTGGCATCGCCCGCCCGAGGACCGTCTTCAACCCCTACCGCTAGCCGAGGCGGAGGCGGAATGGGTTGCAAAAATCTATGGAGACGGCGCGGTCCATCTCCGGCCGCAAGAGCAAACGATCCGACGCATCCGAATGGAGTTGCCGTTGGCGGATATCATTCACTTCGCGAGTCACCATGAACAGCCGAGTGGCATTCGGCTCGGCGACCGCAGATGTCAGGACCGCACGAGCTGGACCTTTGTGGCAGGCGAGGCAAGGGCCCAATTGTCGCACCACAGCTACACGGTCTTTGCTGAAGACCGCGACGGTGGGCTGAACCTACTCTTGACGAAGGAGGTACACCTCGCTCAGTTGAAGGCGAAGGTTGTCGTGCTGTCTGGTTGCAGCACGTTCCAGACGACGTTTGTTCATGGGGCACCTTTGGCCGCCGCTGGGGCTTACCTTTCAGCGGGGGCCGAGTGCGTCGTAGCAACTCTTTGGCCCATCCATGATGAGGCGGCCTTCATCTTCATGACAGAGTTCCACTGCTGCCTCCTTTCGGGCATGACAGTAGCGCGGGCCGCCAGGTTTGGTCGTCAGGCTGTCGCCGGCGATCCCCGGTTTCGCTCTCCCTACTACTGGGCTCCGTTTTCGGTTGTCGGAAAGGGGATGGCGCGCCTGGTCGCAGGGGGATCCTGACCGGCGATCTTGACAACGTTGATGTCCATGCATAACCCACCTCCCAATAACAATAACCCAACAAGTGGGGCATTCTTCAACGTACTCTGCGCCGCGCATATGTTCGACCCAATGTCGGATCCGGACCTTTTTGATCGGATCGTAAATCTGTCGAGCCTATTAAGTGTTGTGCTTCCCGAGAGCCACGACGAGGCTGAGTTCTTCCGCACATTCATTACGCGCGAAACTATGTCAAAGTGTGAGTCGATCCGGCACAACTCAATCGCATTCGGTGCATGGCTCCTCTCCTCGTCCGGTGACCCAGATATCACGCGCCCTGTCTTGCAGGATCCAGTTTTATCAGGAGGGCTACTTCTCATGCCTTCCGTGGGTTACAAAACTCTCACAACTTCGCCGGGCGATGTTCTGCTCTCCGCGATTCTTGGTCGACACGGTCTCTTACCGGGCTATAACCTTGCGCAAGCATTTTCGGATCTCGCCGAACTCATTCGGAGTTCGCCAGACATTCTGGACGAACAAGAGGTCTATCGGTTCGAGGAGGTCTACTATCGACTTTGCATTGCGGGGCTCACCGACTCCGAGTTAGATCGAAAGTTACTGATCAAGGCGTCTCTACTTCCGATCCAGGCCCTAAAGCCTCACCTCAAGCCGCACCAGCATTTGTGGTCGCTTCTTACTGTTAATCGGCACGCGTTAGCCTTCGGCCGCGAACTCTTGTTGGCGAAACGCTCTGGCGGCGAGAAGATCGAAGCTACTGGCCACTTTCTCTTCGATCCCTTCTCCTTACCCATTTACGAGCAGGCCCCGAGGCTTGAATCGAAGCTACCCCTGCAAACGGCTACGTTCCTGCGATTCATGCTCCAGGCGGCTGCGGTCGGAGACGAGATGCACACCTACCAGTTCTTGTTCGCGCTCGGACGGGTCCCAGGCGCTGAAGACGAACATGCTTATGCACAGACCATTCAGCTTCTTAAAGAGGAGGCCCTGTCCAACCTTGACCTCCTCGGAAGATACGGGCTTGTCACCCTGTTCGAAGGAGAAGAGAGTCTCGAGCCAGACGAGGTTTCCGTTCCTTTTTCCGTCGCCCGTTTCTTTCGGTCCTTTGAGCATCTGCTGACGAGGGAGATCGGCCAAATGCAGGAGGACGACGACTCCTGGCACAAGACACAGATCTTCGTGCTCGATTTTGCGCTCAAGTGCTTTAGCCCTGAAGGCGTCTATTGCCTGGTGCTCCGGGCCCTGAGATTGAGGCGTCAGGGCTCTGAACTCACGGCTGCCCAGCGGGATGGACTTAAACGCGCCCGCCATGCCCTCTGCAATGGGGGGATGGGTTTAGATCTCTCTTTGCTCGCGCTCATTGAGCAGCTCCTCGTGCGGTCCTCTGTCTCGGAGGATGAACAGGTGGATGGCTGCATGCGGATTGTGACGATTGGGATCATGCAATTGGCTGTCACGAGAAACCCTCTTCGTAGGATCGAGCTCGCTCAGTCCATAGAGATTGAGATGGCGCGCTGGCTCAGGAGCGCTTACCTGCCCGACCCCATAGAAAGTGCTCTAGCCCAGCTTTCCAAGCACTGGTACCATGGCACCGCAGAGTTGGAGATTTACGGGTACCTCAAGCGGTGGGCCGAAGAGTGCTTGGAAACGCTAATTGACGTGTATTCAGGCGACGATACGGCCATGGGCATCCTTGAGAGAAAGTTGACGATTCTCGCGCTCCGGCGCTCCTCTGCCCTGCAGGCGGTCGCCAACCGTCAACCGGGCAGCTTGGTCCTGGACATCTCTACGAAAGATTCAGAGGTTCACCGCTACCAGAGCGGGCAGTCGAGAATAGTGGTCACTGAGATGCATGAGTCTCAAGAGACCATCCGACGTCATATCGAGTCCCCTTGGCACTATGCTCTGCGCACTCAGTCCTCGCTGACAGCCGACGACCTTCGGACGATCGACGGATGGTGGCGTAGCTGGAACGCCCAAATCGAGTCTCGCCTCCTTCCTGACGGACCCCAGTTGCGTGATCTTAAGCCCGAAAGTGCATTAGTTATCGTTCCCGAAGACAGCTGGTGCGATGTTCCCTACAATGCAATTCTCAAGGGTAGTTTGTTGGAAAGCGGCAGATGTTCCGATGACTGGGAGATTGTCGTTTCTGACAGAGCAAGGGGGCCCCTTGGTCTCATTCATGACATCTATCTAACAACCGGTGGTCTCATGCCACCACAGGATCGTCCGGTGCTATCCGAGCCGAAGGCGCTTGTTATAGGCGTTTCTGACTTTAGTCACTACCGGCCTAGCGCAATATCCCCTAAGTTCCGGCACGGAGAGATGTACAATCACCTCGACCGGCTTCCCGCGGCCGTCCTTGAAGCTGAGGAGGTGGCGACGCTTTACCCATCTTGTGTTCATCTACAGCACCAAGAGCAGAGCACGAGGAGAGTTCGAATGGAGATGGGGAGAGCAGACATCATCCACATCGCGACTCACCATGTCTACCCCCATGAGTCCTTACGCCCGAGCCAGCGCGCGCGCGACGCGGCTGCGGGCACCCTTCATCTGAATGAGGACGACTCCTTTGCCCGAAACGCATTGCTCTCGTATATGGTTTTGGGAGATGGGTCGGCTGATGCGAACCTCCTCTTAACGAAAGAGGTATATTTGGCCGAGCTAACAGCGAAGGTTGTGGTCCTTACCGGGTGTGATACCGTTAGGCATTCACCCATATCAGGGGCCGCCTTTGGTGCAGCGGACGCATACCTCGCCGCTGGCGCAGAGTGCGTAGTTGCTTCCTTGTGGCCGGCGAACGACGGGTCCTCGCTCCTCTTCGCTAAAGAGTTCCACCTGCGGTTGCTCCAAGGGGAGACGGTCGCCTCCGCGGCTAGGCACGGTCGATGCGCCGTCGCAAGCGATCCTCGCTTCACATCGCCATACTACTGGGCGCCCTTCACCGTGATTGGAAATGGGGCGACGAGACTAGTAGCCCCCAGGTGAGGTTCAGTGGCCCCACCAGGATAGAGATGGGTGCGTTGAAATGCTCGCTCCGTCAAGGTCGTCTACCGTGAATCTGGGCGGCCGTTCGGTAGTTACCGACCGGGATTGCCCAGTCGCTACGGGCGGAAGGCGACGAGAGCGCGACCCGAGTTGTCCGCCCAATCTCAAAGTGTATCGCCTACCTTGTCATATGACGACGGTTCTTCGAAGTCAGGTTGACCACTTCGTTGCCTTGAAAGGGTCGGATGTGCGGCCCGCGTCTCTTGGGGTGAGACCTGCATCTTCGAAGGCGTTGCCGAAGTACAGTAAGTTGCTCACCACCCTGTAAACCACTTGAACCGAATCTTTGAATCCCCTATACGCCCCCGCAGAGGGCGAAGTTTGGAGGACTCGATGAAGAGGAAGACAATTAGTGAGGCGCGATGGGAATCGATCTGTCGCGTGTTCGAGGCGAAGCAGGCCCACCGTTTGGGCATCCTGCAGAGACTGGTCGATCGGTTTGGAGCCGACTGGGTGTGCGCGGCAGTGTGCACCCAGTCGGAGAAGTCGTTCGATGTCTGGTTGGATCGTGCGATGACGCTTGCCCTGGTCTCGCGCAAGAAGTATCCGATGGTAAGTAAGCGCGAGTTCGCCACGGGCCTCGCGACATTGGCTGCTCAGGTGTGACGGCCCTGCCGAGCTGGAAACACTCCGCCTATCGTATCCCCCGTCGCTCTTCGGGTGGCGGGGACCGGTAGAGTTGGTATGAAAGATGAAGAAGAAGGAATGGCTCGAGAAAATGCTTGCGCCTGTCGAGGGCGGTCAGACGGAGTTTGGTCGCGAGGCAGATGAGGCTAACGTCCAGCGCCTGGTGCTGCGTTATCGAACGACCGCGGTTTTTCGAGGTCGGGTCAAGCATTTCGTCACCTTGAAAGGGGGCGGATGTGCAGTCGGGACCGATCTGGGTGAGACCTGCATTCTCGATGACGAAGGCGAAGAGGTTTCCTCATCAAGACATGATGCTGTGAAGGGTGAGATCATCGCGATGATCCCTCTTGGCGTCGGTTTTGCCGTTGGGACAAGCAAGGGAGTTGTCGCGACGTTCGGATCTGATGGCCAGCCTCTGCCGGGAAGCCAAGTCCATGAACCCAGCGTGAAAGGTTGGGCCTACGCGATGGTTCCGTTTGGCGATGGGTTCGTGGTGGCGGTGAGCAATGGAGGCGTCGTTGTGTTCGGTGCTAACAGTCAGCCGTTAAGTCATACGTACGAACATACCGTTGGAGGTATTGTCAAGGCGAGTATCCCGTTTCGCGATGGCTTTGCGGTAGGAACAAGCGAGGGAATCGTCGCGTCGTTTGGTGCAGGTGGCCAGCCTCTTGCAGGGAGCATCACGCTCGCTCCCAGCGTGGAAGGAGCGGTAACGGCGATGCTACCACTGGGCGATAGCTTTGCTGTTGGAACGAGCCATGGTGTCGTCGCGCTGTTTGGTGCTGATGGGCAGCCCTTGCCGACAAGCCAAACGTACGAGGGTAGCGTGTACGGTGCGGTCAACGCGATGCGCCCGTTTGGCAGTGGATTTGTGGTTGGTACAACCGAGGGAATCGTCGTGTTGTTTGGTGCCGATGGCCGGCCGGTCCCTGGTGCCAAAACGCATACACCCAGCGTGGAAGGTTGGGTCACGGCGATGCTACCACTGGGCGATAGCTTTGCTGTTGGAACGAGCCATGGTGTCGTCGCGCTGTTTAGTGCTGATGGTCAGCCGCTGCCTGGTGCCAAAACGCACGAACCCAGCGTAGAAAGTTGGGTCACCTCAATGGTGGCGATTGCCGATGGCTTCGCGATTGGGACCAGTGAGGGATACGTTGAGGCGTTTGGAAAAGTTGGCCAGCCTTTGGCGGGAAGCATGTGTCGCCTGCATGGTGAGGTCACCTCAATGGTCGCGCTTGGCGGTGGCTTCGCGATTGGGACCAGTGAGGGACTCGTCGAGGCGTTTGGTGCCGATCACCAGCATTTGGCGCAGGACCAAACGGAATAGCCTAGCGTGGAAGGTTGGGTCGGGACCATGGTTCCGTTTGGCGATGGCTCCGCGGTTGGGTCGAGCCACAGAATCGTCGGGGTGTTTGTCGCTCGAGGCAAGCCTCTGCCTCAAAGCCAGTGTACATGCCTAGCGCGTACGGTGCAGTCACGGCAATGCTTTCCAGTTGGAACCAGTCAGGGAGTCGTCGCGATGATTGAACAAGGCGGGGAGCATGCGAAACGATGCCCAGTTGTGGGTGAGTGTGCTTGGAATGGCTCTCCGGGGCGGCGGATATTCTGGTAGAAAGGGCATCAAAGATGAGGCCGAAAGAGTGGCTTGAGAAAGTGCTGGCGCCCGTCGAGGGTGGACAGACCCTGGAAAATCTGGTCAAGTTGCCGATGTTTGGCTTTGACGTGCCTCTTGGGCAACATGGGAACTACCCTTGGTTGCAGCATTGCATTTCGTTGGCGAGTGAGCGTGCCTACCAAGTCTTGAACGCAAGACAGAGCCTGCCTGTCGATATCGAAGCTGAGGCCAGAGCGGTGACACTCGCGGCCGCTTTGGCGGAGAAGGTCGATCTCCCCGTACAGCTTGGGGACGAACCCGTCGCCCGAAAATCAGCGTGGTTGGCGGCTCTGACCGACCAAATTCAGCGTCCAAGCGTCAGTATTCACTTTCCGGTCGTGTTCGCAAACTCACAGGCGGCAATCCTCCGGCTCAAACTCTACGCACTGCCCGATACTCCCGGTGTCGTGGTGATGGCTCCATTAGTCAACCATCCCGACAACCCTCACTCATTGCTGAGCACCCATGTCGGCCGAAGCTTTCTTGAAGCACTCAAGGAAGCATGTCAAGCTGCAAAGCCGCTCGGAGACGCAGGACCTGAAGGAGTTGCTTGGTCGCTGGAGAGTGTATGGAAACCCGATCATTTTCCCGATGCAACGGCGTGGGTGGATGGACCTTCGGTCGGGGTGGCAGCCTTTCTCGCATTTCGCGCTTTCTATGAACATCATCCCGCTGACCTACATACTGTTTGCGCAACTGGGGCGATCGTAAAGGGAGAGACCGAGTCGGTCGCAGAGGTAACTGCTAAGCACGAAGCATTTACGGATTGGTCACAGGGCATAATGGCCAGGCACTACCTCGCCGACCGGCTTCCCGACAACGTTGACACCAAGAAGTGCAAGCTGTTCAGTTCGCGTGATGAGGCGTGGAGGTTAGCGACGAATCCAGTGCCGCCTCCGGTTCTCAGCACTGACCCCCAGATCGAGGCTGCCTACAAATCCTCTTTGCGTGTGCAAGCGGGACGCTGCCGAAAGGTGTTTGGTCGAGAAGAGGATGTCGAAAACGTCCAATGCCTCGTGCGCGAGCAGGGGTCGGGTGGGCTTATCGTCGTTCACGGCCCAGCAGGTGTCGGCAAGTCCAGCTTCATCGGTGAACTCGTGAACCACGACTGGGGCGACGCTGCCGTCGCTCGCTTCAACATTAGTCAGCGCGAGCCGGCCACTTCTGATTGGGATCGTATCCATCAGGCTCTTCTCGCGCAGCTCCATGCTGAGGGGATTGGCGAGGAGTCTACAACGCTCAGAGACTTCGTCCGCGATTATGAAGGCAAGCGGATCGTGGTCGTCATCGACGGCGTGGACGAGGCGTCCGTGGATCCTCAAGGTATCTGGACTTGGGAGATATCGAAGCAAGTCACCGTGCTTCTGGGCGTGCGGGGAACAGGTTCCCAGGTTGCTGAGCGACTGCCGATTGTCCCCATCGTGGGTCCCAATTCCCACCCGCGTCCTTGCCACTACTACTCGCTTGCGAACCTCGCGCGTCCCCCGTTTGATCACTGGATTGGGTCAGCGCTAGAGCACGCAGAGCTTCCCGAAGTGGAACTCGGCGCAGTCACTCAAGCTTTGTGGGACCGAACGGAAGGTTATCCGCTCTTCACCGACCGCTTGCTCGGCCAACTTCAGACCGCTACTGAGCCGTCCCGGTCGCTGCTTGAGCGGGTTGAGGACTTGCCCAAGAGCCTCGTTGACCTCGTCCGCGCTGAATGGCGGTCAATGAAGCGAACGGCTGGCTGGAAGTGGATTCCAGCTATCGTCGCGGCTCGGGGCGCGATCGACCAGGCATGGCTGGACCGCCTGCCAAGAAACCTCAAACCAGGTCCATTGGCGAAGGCAGGCGAGCCCGTTCAGCGGTGGGTGCTGGAAACCCGAGCTTCGGACTTGAGTCTCGACCCTGGAACCCAGAGCGATGCCCGGGCGCGCTCCGTGGTCTACGACCTGGGCCATCCCGCCCTTCGAGAGGCGTTCGAACAAGTCGAGGGTCTCCAAGAGCAGATCTCGGCCATCGAGGCGTGCGTGCTTGAAAAGGCGAACAAGCACATCCAGAAGCGAGCCAACGATGAACACTATCGCTGGGAAGATGCCGTCGGGGTCGATCGCTACGATGCGCGCTACCTCATGGACCATGTTCTTAGACACCTTGAGCACATTCAAAGTCTGATGAATGTCGATCCCAACAGGGCCTGTCCTCTCTTGGCCAAGGCGCAAGACGCGATTCGGGTCATCATTGGTGACGCCGACTTCTGGTCGGGGTGGGTTCATGAAGTTGTTGTATCGGGAGCACGCCGGAACCTCATTGTGCTCATGCAGCACCTGAGAGCCCTGAGCACCGATGCGGCTCTAATCGAGGAAGTTGAGACATTGTGCGACTGGCTGGATGCTACAGCTGAGCATCGGCTGGTTGGCGTGAGCCCACTGATCCTTGCCGCAAACCACGCCGGCCTATTGCCTGTTTCTGTATCGGCCCGCCGCCGGCTGGAGTTTCGAAGAGAAGAACGGGTCATACGGCGTGGAGAGCGGACAGTCGCACATCCGCAATACCGCGTCACAGCGTTATGTAAAGGGGAAGCATCCTGCTTTTCTATCTTAGATCATGGTTTCTTCATCGTTGCCACTGATGCGGGTGTAGTGGCTGTATTCGACAACAATGGATTGCCAGTTGACTACACAAAGACTCAAGAAACGAGTGTAAGAGGAAAAGTCGGTCTTGTAGTACCCCTCGTTCACGGACGCTTCGCCGTTTGCACGGATGCTGGAGTCGTAGCGGTCTTCGATAGAGACGGGGAGCCTGTTGACACTGCCAAGACGCATGAGGCGAGTGTATACGGTGCGGTCAGAGAAGCCGTCGTGCTAGAGAATGGGCGCTTCGCAGTTTGTACGAATGAAGGTGTGGTTGCAGTCTTCGATAGCGACGGAGCACCAGTTGATCCAGCTAAGACGCAGGAGGCGAGTGTTGTCGGATCACCCGCAACATGCATCTTGATCGATAACGAACGCTTCGTCCTCTGTACGTATGAAGGCGTGGTGGCAGTTTTCGATAACAACGGAGCACCACTTGATCAAGCTAAGACGCAGGATGTGAGTGTCAGAGGATCATTCCCAAAATGCAACTCCCTCAACAACGGACGCTTCGCCGTTTGCACGGATGCTGGAGTCGTAGCGGTCTTCGATAGAGACGGGGAGCCTGTTGATACTGCCAAGACGCATGTGGCGAGTGTATACGGTGCGGTCAGGGAAGTCGTCGTGCTAGAGAATGGGCGCTTCGCCGTTTGCACGAATGAAGGTGTGGTCGCGGTCTTCGATATCGACGGAGCACCAGTTGATCCAGCTAAGACGCATACGACAAGTGTTGTTGGAAAGGTCTGTTCAATGCTTGCGCTCGCTGGGAAACATTTCGTCGTTAGTACCGATTCCGGGGTGGTGGCCGTCTTTGATATCGACGGAGTTCCAACTGATCAATCGAAGACGACAGATCCAAGTTGGCGTGATTGGCCATCAGAACTACATTTGCTCGATCAGGAGAACTTTGTAGTTGGCGATTCCTTAGGTCTAATCGCCGTGTTTAAATGTAACAGGGCACAGGGTAGTAACTATGAGACAAGATACTGGGACTTAAGCGACGGGTGGATCTGGGCTCTTAAGTTGATCTCCGAGCGTCGCTTCGTGGTAGGAACGACATCTGGCGATGTAGCGTTGTTCGATTGTCAATCTGAGACGAGCCACTACCAGCTAAAACAAGTATTGCGAGTGAGAGGAGGTGTCCAGTGGCTTGGGGCGCTAGATTTAGGGCGAGTCGTAGCAATCACAGATGAGGGGATGGTCATTGTGGTTGACACCTCTAAGATGTCAGAGAAAGCAGTGCCGTCTGATCGAAGGAGCTTAGATGGCATGATCTGGTCAATGACTCCAATCAGTCCAAACTTGTTCGCAGTTGGCACGGAAACAGGCGCTGTTGCTGTATTCCAAGATGACGGCACGCAGCTACAACGGTCAGAATCCCGGGAGGTGCGCGTTGTCGGATGCGTTGTAAAGATAGTACCGCTTGAAAATGGGTGCTTCGCTGTTTGCACAGATGAAGGCATTGTTGCAGGTTTTAGCAAAGATGGTTTGCCATTGGACGCATCCAAAACTGTCGATCCAAGCATCCCAGGGAGACCTGTTGTGATAAGTCCTCTGGCTCAGGGCCACTTTGTGATTCTTACCGATTCAGGCTCCGTTCATGTGTTTGATCAACTGGCAAAGCCTATTGGGCTGCCAGCAAGCGAAGTGAGGGTTGCGGGCACGGTTACGAGGATTGTCTCGATCAATCAAGAGCGGTTTGCTGTTGGGACCGACCTTGGAGTGGTCTCAGTCTTTGAGAACTGTGGCAGCCCAGTCGAGCCCAAGAGGACGCAAGAGCCGATTGTTGAAGGGTGCGTGTGTTCGATGATCGATCTGGAACAGGGCCGTTTTGCTGTTGCTACAACTAGGGGAGTTGTCGCAGTGTTCGACCAGAGTGGAAGTCCGTTTGATGCAAATAGGACTAGAACTCCGAGTGTAACTTGCAAGTTGTTTCAACGCCTTGTTGCGCTTGAGGCTGGACGTGTTGCATCTGTGACTTCGGAAGGCAGTGTAACGATATTCGACACAATGGGCGTGCCCATGGATCTCGGTGAAAGAGGGCATTTGCAGAAAAAGTTAGAAGGAGTTATCAATTCTAGCATGGTGCTGGACGACGGAAGTCTTGCAGTGGGTAGTAGCAAGGGACAACTTGCGGTGTTCGACGGTTGCGGTCGGATGACTGGTAGAATCGAGCTTCCGAACGTGGGTAGCTTTGGAGAGTATCCGGAGTTGAGCCTAAATGGGGTGTGCTATACCAGCTTTGGGTATCTAATGCGTATTTCTTCGAATCAGGCGCCAGTGGTACTTGACTGGATTGGTGCGCCGTCAGTCGTTCTTGCCGAAGAGGAAGTGTCGCGGCTCATTGCTGTGTTTAAGGAAGGTGAGGGACCCTTTATCTATGAATACGTGCCGGCGGGAACGGGTTGCACTTGAGGGTACGTGATACTGCATTCGGAATGGGGTGTGCGCTGACCCAGTAGCGTGGAGGGTTCCACAAATGGACTATTCACGAGGGGGCTTTGCTCTGAGAGGCGATAGGGTTCTGCGGCCGAGAATGTTGCCGGTATAAGGTGCCAAGTAGCTAGGATGGCATAAGGCCCTGAACCTGATGATACTGGGTCGGCGGACCTGCCTTCGGGGCGGTCAGCGGCTCCGAACATGCTCACTATCGCGGGCGACTTGCTTGCCGTTCTGCGAGTTTTCTGCGGGCCTTGTAAACCAAACAGCCCGGTCCCGTGTACCTCCTAACACCCCGCATGCAAATGAGGGGAATCGAAGGAGGAAAGATGAACCGTGATCTTTGGTTGTATGCTCTCGAATATCTGGGGCGAGTGAACGCTGCTCGAAAGGGTGCGCTTGAGAGGTTGGCAGACCGTTTCGGCATCGACTACGTGTGTGCCGCGATCTGTCGGAGCGAAGCGTCGTTCGATCAGTGGCTTGACCGCGCCATCACCTTGCCGCTCGTTTCGCGAAGGGAGCAGGTGACGACGCTTGATGTGCACGAGTTTGTAGTCGGACTCCAGACTCTTGCCACTCAGCACTGAGATGACTGCGATGCGAGTTCGAGTTCCCGCCTTGTCGTTCCTGACCTCCCCGCCGTCCTTGTGGCGGCGGGGAGTCACCCGCACTCCGCTCGGTGACCTCCTTGTCCTTACGCCGTCGGCGGACGGTCAGCCTGCAAACTTTGTGCTGGGCAGCGATGGTGCGCCATTAAAGGTTCAGCTTCCGGATGGTCCGGAGGTCGGTGAGATCGCTCTTGTTCCTGATTGGACGGTAGTTGAACCTGTTCTCGTTGGTGTTGAGCGGAGCCGCCAAGCCGGAGGTTTGGGCTTGCTTCCTTGGTCGAAGCTGAGTCGGCTGCGAGTTGGTATCGCCGGAGTCGGAGGACTAGGCTCGAATCTCGCAACGGCCCTGGCTATGGAGGGCGTGTGTGAGTTGGTGCTGGCGGACCCAGACATCCTTGGGCCTACAGATTCAAGTCGGTGGCCGGAACCCATCGCACTCATAGACTTTGGAAGGCCAAAGGTAGACGTGATCGGCCGGCTCGCCCGTGAGCTCAACCCAGAAGTTCGTGTCACAACGATCCAAGGGGACATCCAAGGCTTCAGCACGTTTAGCCAGTTTCTTGACTGTGACATTATCGTCGCCGCGTGTGATTCTGCTCGAGCTCGTCGAGCCATTGCCGCAATCGGCAGCCGTTACCTCGTTCCAACACTCTCGATCGGGACAGGCGTTTTCGGGACGGCTGAAGAGCCCTTGATCGGCTTTGAGGGCGCCGTCTCCTTGCCCGGAGATCGGTGCTTAGCTTGCACGATGGGACTCGATCGGAGAACAGCGCAGATCGCAGACGAAAGCCGCGAGTTTGGGCGTGGTCGGCTAGGCAGTCTCCGAAGCATCAACATGATGGCCGTCAGTTGGGCATTGCGATCGATTGAGGAACTTGTCGCGGGCCGATTGCTTCGATCGACAGCCATCCGGTGTGTGTACGAAGACGGTGAGATCCGTCAGTCAAGTGTTCCCACGGGGCTGATCCGAGACTGCTTCTGCTCGGTATATGGCTTCGCAGACGAGGGTCTATAGAATCTTCTAGTCCTTGTAAACCATTCCTGTGCCGGCGGAGAATCACTTACAGAGCAGGTCAAATCACCTGTGAAGAACAAGGATCCCCCGCCCATGTCCACCACCTACCAGTTTGAAGACGACGGCTTCCCTGAGCCGTACCGAAGCACTGCCCAGACCGAGTTGCGGATTGACGCAGAAATCCCAAACTTCGCTTCGCGGGTCATAGGCCAAGAGCAGGCCATCGCTCGACTGCGCGGGGTTGCGGCGCACTACATTTGGAGTCGCCAGACTGACCGGCGAGTGCCCCCCGTTCTGCTCTTTGGACCGGTCGGGGTCGGCAAAACCGAGTCTGTTCGAGAAGTAACCGAGGCGGCCAGCCTCCCTCTGGTAGAGGTCCACTTGCCGTCGGTTGCTGGACATCGAGATGAAATTCGTTCGCGTGCTCTCACAGGCCTCCTCGACCTCTACAACGACCGAGAGGTCCCGACGAAACCGGTGGCGGTTGTTCTGGTCGATGACCTGCTCTATGCCACGCCGAGTGCTCGAGAGGAGTTGGCCCTTGTTCTTCGTGACCCTGGAAAGGTGAGCTATCGGCACCGTGGGGCGAAGGCGGAGATGGATCTCACGGGACTTCTTTGGTTGGCAAACCTCAGCTACGTTCCGACCCCGGACAACGACCACGCTGCCGTTATCTATAGGCAACTTCCTCCCATACTGCTCGACACGATTCGACATCGCATCGGCTTTCGGCCCCTCGGGAGGGAAGACCTGTTCCGCATTTTGGAGTCCCCACTATCGCCAGCTCGAGCGCTGGCCGATGCGCTTTCGGAGGCGCTCGGTGCCCAAGTCGACTTCTCTGAGAACGCGCTGTGGACGGTGGTTGACAGCGCACTGGAGCAGGGCAGCGGTGTCCGCGGTTTGCACGGTGTTCTGGCAGACCTAGAGCTCAGGCTTTGGGGCGATGCAGTGATGGAGGAGCATAACTATGAGTAATCGCGTGTTGATTGATCGTGACGTTCTCGCGGGAAGTACTCGCCTTGGCGTGAGAGCAAGCTTGGCGGTCGCGCAAGGTCAGGAACTCCCGCCTGTGCGTGAGGCCTGGATCCCCGAGCGCCCGACGCCAGGAGCCTACTCCGAGCCATCGCTTATGACGTGGCAAGGTATCCATGCAGCTCAAATGGCGGGGGATCAGGCGGGGTCCTCTAAGTTGCCATCGTTCACCGGCCTCTTCGAAAGAGCCGATGGGCAGTTGGAGGCGAAGACCTTCGACCTCTGCTTCCCTGAGCATGTGCGTGAACGTCATACCCTCATCTTAGGCAAGACGGGATCTGGCAAGACGACGAAGATTCTGACCGTGCTTATGTATGGGGATCTTCTTAACCAAGAAAGCACCGTCGTCGTCATCGATGCGAAAGGGGATTTGACGTCTGTTGTCTTAGAAATGGCTGAGAAAGCCCGTGGAAAACGCGCCAACGTGATCTACTTCTCGCCGTTGGAACCGCTCCACTCGATCCGTTGGAACCCGTTCGATGGGCTGTCCGATCGAGGTGGATGTCAAGAAATCGCTCAATGTCTAAGCTTCATCGATAAGAGCACGACTTCAGATGGGACCTACTTCAAGGTGCAGGGTACGAAACTGGTAACAGACTTGCTGCACGTCCACATTGCAGCGGGTAGTCCAATTAACCCTGCGGGCCTCAAACGGCTCCTTGATCTGCCAGCGGATGCGATTGTCAAGGACCTGCAAAGATCCGGTGTTAGCAACATACCTGCATCGCTCATCTATGCCGTCCGAGATAATAAAAATGCAGAAACGACGATCACAGTCGCTGAGAATCTGTGCGAGGCGTTTGCAGACCCGCGAATCTCAGCGACGACTTCACAGGGTGAGTTCAAGTTCGACATGCTCTCCGATCAACCATGCGTCTTCATCTACCGCTGTCCAGAGGGTTCAAGCAGACTGGCCTCGTTGACAACGGTCTTTCTCAGCCGACTGTTGGCTTGGACGGTCGATTGCGCTAACCGCCATGGAGGCAGCCTGCCGCGCCCAATGAACTGCTATGTCGACGAGTTCGCCAGCTCGCTTGCTGCACCGATCCCTATCGAGGACAGTATCCACACGTCCCGAAGCCGCAAGTGCTTCTTTACGGTCGCGGTTCAATCGCTGGGGCAGGTCCGAGAGCGATATGGCCCGGGGGCCTCCGCACTGCTTGACGGCTTTGGTACCTTGATCGCCGTCCCGCCGCTAGGTCTTGCGGATGCGCAATTTCTGAGTGAGAGATCGGCCACGTGCAGATACCTGGAATTCCAGACGGCTGGTCCCGACGATCCGCGGATCATCGCGGAACGGGAGGTGTTGCGTCATGTCCTCTCCCCCGAAGAGATCGCCAATCCGCGCAGACATCCAGACAAGGGTTTGTTGCTGACCATTTTGCTCCCTGAGTTGCCGCCGCTGCTGGGGTATGCATGCCCAATTTGGCAACTGCCGGGCTTCGAGACTTGGAATCGCACCCAAGGTGGAGCTATGCCCGATAAGCAGGTCCCTAAGAGGAAGAGAAAGGCAGAGCCAGCGGTCGAAGCGGTGAAGCCCACCGGGCATACTGAACTGCAGCCTGGAATCACTGATACTCGTGGAATGTCCGAGCGCGAGATCCGCAAGCTTCTGCGGGCAACGATGGCCAAGATTGGTTGGGCAGACACGACCGGTAGCGCGAAGAAGTGGTGGGAAGCGTTTATGCAGGAGAACGACCAACGGGTTTCGCTCATCTTGCGGCTGGCTGAAGAATTGGCAAACCGAAATGCGACGATCACGGAGTTCTTCTTGGCCTACGTTTATTCCAATACCAACAACATCATGGCGAACCTATTGTACCTGGACTATACAAGGGCAAAGAAGGAGGAAGAGGCAAAGCGACGCAAGGCCGCCCGTGATGACTCGGAAGTCGAGTGAGGAGTCGATTGTCCTAGAGAGATAAGCGATTTCGGAGCAGGTTCCGGAGGTGTCTTGTGAATGTTTCTGATCAACAACGCATCGGTTTCACCAGCGACTTACATCTGTATCACGCGAAGATCATCAGGCTTCAGAATCGGCCCTTTGCTAGTGTCCTTGGCATGAACGAGGCCATGCGCGATGCTCACAACCGTCTGTTTGATCGTGACAGCATCGTGTTCAACCTTGGTGATGCGCTGCTTTTGCCGAGGGACTGTCCGGCCCTCGTTGAGAGACAGGCTCTCGATCTGTTGCGGAGCTTCAACGGCAAGATCTGCTACCTGCCTGGAAACCACGAGCGACAGCTAGACCTGATTTCGCAGGTCTGGACGGTGCTGGAGCCGCTTGTGGACCTGTACGTTGAGCGAGGTTCGGACACCCAACATATCGTCCTCTGCCACTACCCGCTGCGAAGCTGGAATGGAGCCGCGCAGAGAAGTTGGCACCTTCACGGACACAGTCACGGGAGTCTGCGGGACGACCACGGTCGACTCATGCGGGTCGGCCGCAAGCGAAAGATGCTGGATGTGGGTGTTGATGCCAACTTCTTGGTGCCGCTAACCCTCGATGGAGTCGAGATGAGAATGGCGGAGAGGATGTTCGTATCGAACGATCATCACGATCTGTTAGGCAGGCTAACCAATGATCAGGCAAGCGGGGCGCAACTATGGGATCAACCCTTGCGCTAGGTTCCCGGAGATTTGTGCCAGGAACTCCGAGCGGTAGGAGGGGGCCCCACCGCGCGTGTCGGTCCCCCTCCCCCCTTCCCCTGCATCGGACTGCCACCGTCTCCGGACCGTCGTCACAGCGCCGGCCAACCCCCGCGCACCGCTGCCGCCCATCCGTGTTGCCGATGTCCAGGCGCGCAATCGACCCACGCGCCAATACTCCCAGTTATCTGGCATGACGATGTGTTGGCATCCCTAATTGTTTTTGCCATAAACGGTCGTTTTTGGCAAAAGTAGCTATATAATATAAAGCGTGAAACAAGCCGACCCGATTGACGATCTCGAACTGCAGCGGCAGCTGTCCTTGCCTGGACTTGAAGACCAGCTCGATTTCGACTTTGAGGAGGGCGAAGAATGAACGCCATCGGCTACATCCGAGTCAGCACCGACGAACAGGCCCAATCGGGCGCGGGGCTCGATGCCCAGCGCTCAGCGATTCTCTCCGAGGCGATTCGGCGAGGGTGGACCATCGTGCGCATCATCGAAGACGCAGGGCTCAGCGGCAAGACCATGAGCCGCCCAGGGCTCGAAGAGGCGATCACCTTGCTTCGGGCGGGCGAGGCGGACATCCTCGTCGCGGCGAAGCTCGACCGCATCAGCCGGTCGGCGCTAGGCTTCCTGCAACTCGCCAAGCAGGCTCAGACCGAAGGTTGGCAGCTGCGTGTCCTGGACGCGGATCTCGACACATCGACCCCGATGGGGCGGTTTGCCATCGGGATCCTGGCTCTCGTGGCCGAGCTCGAACGCGACCTGATTGCCCAGCGCACCAAGGATGCCTTGGCAGCGCGCAAAGCCAAGGGCATGAAACTCGGCCGTCCTGTTTGGGATACCAAGACGCGCGGCCGCATCATCGAACTCCGGGCGAGCGGCGCCACCTACCAGGAAATCGTAGAAACCCTCGCTTCGGACGTTCTCCCCGAAGGTCAACCCCGTAAGGTTTGGTCGATATCTAGCGTCCGGAACGTCTGCAAGGCGGCGGGCTGTAACACACGCGGCATCCGGGTGCGAGCGGGAAGCTCTCCGAGCCCAGTAGAGTCTTGATACCGAGACGCGCGGCCCACGTCTTCGACTCTGGAGAGACTGGTGCCGGAGTCAACGATTTCATAGTCGCGTTCTGCGCCTAATGGCCTCAGAACAGTCAACCCTCGATCGCTCAGGCTTAAACCGTCAAGGGTCTCGGGTTGTAATACACCTGGCTATTTTGAGTTTGAACGTCAATGAAGAGATCGGCTAGAGCCCAGCTGCTGCCCCTCTTGCAAGCGGACGCTTCCGGGGGCTGATTGCGGTTGCAGCAATCATGTTCTCGGCTGTCATACACCCAAACGGTTGGATTCGCTGGATCCATCCTAGGCTTGAGAGGATAGGCTTGACAGCTAGCACCGAGTCACTTCTGACACACGCTTCGCATCGGCGCATCGGCGCATTGGACAGGTACTTCTATATTTGCCCAATACGCGCGCGTAAGAAAGAAAGTCAGGTCTTTGCGCCGGATACGCCGATGCGCCGGTGATGTCCTGGTCTTCCAAACACGACGTCAAATCAAGCATTGGTCTAATACTTGGGTATATCGGCGTTTCGCAGGTTGATGTCATAGAAGCCTCGGTCGCCGTGGGTGTTCTTGTGTGGGTCCCGTCCGCGCCTTGATAGCTCGTTACTGAGTGCCCTTTGGCTCCGCGCTTGCTCACCATGCTCCTCACACCACGTTTTGTAGGCTCGGTACAAATCGCCCGACGTAAGAAAGTCTCCGGGCGCATCCCTAATGCATTCCTCCAGGAAGTCCCCGATCGTGTCCATCTCCCGTCGATACCCATCGGTCGCGCTGGTCACGACATCGGAAGCGAACAGCCGTTCGCGCTGCCATTCAAGGCACCCTCGGACGCACCAGGCCAGAATTCCCTGCGCTTCTTCCTTCAGCCTATCCTTCAAGTCAGGGTCGACTTCGGACTCCGGGATGCTCACTTCGAAGGGGATCAAGCGGATCCGTCGCCAGATGCCATCATCTGCGCCCCGAATCGTGGGTTTGTAGTTTCCGCTGAGCCAGAGCTTGAATGTCGGGGTGAACGTGAAGAACTCACCGTGGAGAAAGCGAGCCGTGATCGGGTCCCCGCCGGTTAGTTGCTTGACGAGTGACTCTGCCAGTCGCTTGCCGGCCTCGGTCTCAGTGGCTGCGACGAGGCGCGCACCCTTGAGCCTGGCGAGGTCATTTGGTACGCTCGAGTTGTTCCCCTTGACCATCAAAGTCTCCGTCGGGGTGTGCATCGCGTACTCTCCCATGACGTGCATCAACAGGTCCATGAAAGTGGACTTGCCGTTTCGCCCGCTACCATAGAGGAAGAATAGAGCCTGTTCGGTCGTCAAACCCGTCAACGAGTATCCAGCCGCTCGGTACAGGAACACTTGCAGGTCGCGCGAGCCAGCGGTCACCCGATCGAGGAACGCCTCCCAACGGGTGATGTCGGCTTCGGGGTCATAAGGCACGTTCGTGATCCGCGTGATGAGATCCTCGCGCCGCGGGCTGCGCAGCTCGCCCGTGCGCAGGTCGAGGGTCCCGTTGGCCACGTTCAGCAGCCATTCGTCACGGTCGAGCGCATCTGGAGTGATAGAGATGCCTTCCTCGGCCTTGGCCAGCTCGATCATTGAGGTCAATTGCCTGCGATCCTGACTCTTCTTTGCCCAGTTTTGTGCGGCATTGTCAATAGCTGACCGGAACTGAGCGCGTACCATCGCAGTGGCTTCTCTGATGATTGGTGCACCGCCTGTTTCGTCACGTTTCCAGCGCGCACCGTCCCAAATGAGCCACGACTTCCATGGGTGACACCACAGCGCCTTGCCCCTGAGGATCGACGCTAGTCGTTCTGCATTGCCGACGTCCGTATGGGGCCAAGGCCCCTGCTTCGGCACCTGGACAAAGGGGGACATAGCCGCTTCGCAGGACAGCCGGTCTAGATCAGAATCGCACACCGTCACACTAACCGTCACGGGCCCGGCCACTCGCTGCCTCGCCTCGGCGGACCAACCCGCCGGGTACTTGCGATACACCCATTCGACCTTCTTTCGCGCTTCGCGGGGATCAAACGGAGGGTTGCAGTTTCGCGCGGCCAACTCGATCATCGTGATCGCGCTGTCCATGCCCACGTTGTCCGCCCGCAGCCGGGAAGCCAGCTGGAACAGGGTCGCGTCGCGTCTGCCCTCGGGAACGCCACGTAGCGCCGCCTCGATGTCGAAGCCTTGCCCTCGCGCGCCATCCCCGTAGTCGGGGTCCTTGCCCTGTTGATACGCCTCCTCAAGCCGGCGCAGCAACTCGCCAGGGCACACGGCGAAGGGCACATCCCAAGGGGCAACGATCCATTCGTAGGAACCTTCGGGCAATGCGGACGGCGGCACCACGACGTATCCACCGTCGCCGCGGATGTCGATGCCCGGCATCAGCCCGGCCGTCGACTTCACCTTCCGGTCCGGCATGGCCCACCAGTAGTGGAGCCCACCGCGTCCGGTGCGCGCGATCGGCGTCGACGGGAGTTCGATCCCCTCGGTGAGCTTCGCTAGGCTCTCGGTTCCACCCTTGCCGGGGTCGATGTCCAGCACCCACCCACCGGAGACGGCGCCCGTAGGGATGCCAACGTTGTAGGTGGATCCTTCCCCAAACCAACGCGCCACAACGTCCGGGTCGAGGGACGCGTCATAGAACCCGTTCTCGGTCGCCGGCTTCTTCAGCCCTGGCGCGCAAGGGAAGACGGGCAGGTTCATGTCCAGGTAGCTCGAAGTCATCTCAAGCGTGGTCATGGCGCTCTGTCCTTGAAGTGTGGGAAGCATGACTTCACTCCCCCTGCTATTCCTTCGTCCCGCCTGCTGCCTGCTCCTCGATCCAACGCAGGAGTGCTTCTCGCGACACGCGACGCGCCTTGGTGCCCGCGAGTCTGACCGAGGGGATGTGCCCGTCAGCGACGAGCTTGTAGGTCATTGACTTGCCGAGGCCGATGATCTCGGCCACTTCTTGAATTTTGTAGAACGCTCTTTCCATGTTTGTCCCTGCACCTTCTTGGTGTCCTGTTTGGACCATACACGTCAAGTTGCGTTGCGTGGGTGATGTGTCAGAATTTTTCTGATCGAATCGAAAAAGGGGGAATCATGGCTGAAAAAGTCGGGCACGTCCCAACAAGCGGAGTTGAACTTCGCAATCGCACCAAGGGTCGCCGTTGAGCTCGCTGATCGCCGTCGATCCAGGAACATCAATGAGTTTCATTCGACCCAAGCACACGGGCACCAAACTCGCCGACGGGCGCCTGCGCACCCAGGTCACGGTCGGCGGCATGAAACACATCCTGGTTCAACGAAAGGGCGAATCTGCCCCTGACTTCTGGAGCCGAGTCGCCGCTTTCAAGGAGGGCGAGGTTCGCAAGATGCCCGCGCCCGGCATGAAGGTCGCCCAAGCATTCGACATCTGGTACGAGTCGAAGCAGTCCAAGCTTCGAGAGTCGACGCTGCGGTCCTACAAGTGGGTGGGCGAGTCATACATCAAGAAGCTGTTTGGCATGCAGCGAATCGACAAGCTGGAGCCCATCATCGTCGATCGCCAGCTCGCCAAGATCGAACACGCCCGCACCGCCAAGCTGACCCGCGACGTCGGCCGCGCATTCTACCGCTATGCCCTTAAGTGCGGATGGGCGACACGCAATCCGTTCGAACTCGCAGACCCGATTCCTTACACGCCCGAGGCAAGGCAGATTATCACCAGCGCAGAGGCCGAGAAGGTCATCGCTCAGGCGGATCCGAGGTTTGTGCCCATCTTGCGGTTCATGCGCCATATGGGTCTGAGAAAGGGAGAAGCGCTCAACCTCATGTGGTCGGAGATCGAAGACGGATGGATCACGCTGAGCGCGTCGAAGACCGCGATGGGGCGCCAGCCTATCCCCATGCCGGAGATCTGCGAAGACATCCTCGCCCAGTTGCCAAGGACCTCGGTGTATGTGTTCCCGAACATTGACGGGATGCCTTGGAATCCCAGGACGCTCACCTCGGCCTGGCACGAGGCATGCGATGCGGCTGGGGTCCCTCGTTGCCCGGTCTACGACCTGCGTGGCTTGTTCGCCTCGGAGCTCGCTCAGCGCATCGACAAGGACACGCTACGCCGTCTGATGCGCCACACCGACACCCGCACGACGGAAATGCACTACATCCATGTGGAACGTGAGCGATTGCAGAGAAGTATAAACGCCAAGTATAAATTGCGACCGAAGGGTGTCGAAAATGCTTAGGTTCATTTGAACTGGAGCCGGTGACAGGATTCGAACCCGCGACCCGCTGTTTACAAAACAGCTGCTCTACCCCTGAGCTACACCGGCACTCGCCCTCGAAGGATACCTTCGCGATACAGAAAGGGCACCGACCTAGGGGAGGGTGCCCAACGAAACTCGGATGAAGTGGCTAGGGCCTACTTCTTTCGGACTCGCGTGCGGACCAAGCGGTAACCGCCATCACCGGGGACCAACTTATAGCCGGCCGGGACTTGAGCAAGGGCCTTCGCCAAGTTATCGGGCATTTCGACCGACTTGCGGGACCGCTTTGCTCTGCCACGTCCACGAGACTTGGGCGTCAGCGCGGCGGCAGCTGCTGCCCCATCGGCCTCAGGAGCCAAGGGCGTAAGGGACTTCGGGCCGACCTCATAAATCTCCGACGAGGAGCCGAAGGAAAGGAAGAGATAGCCGTCACCGGAGATCATGCGCGCATCCACCGGCAAGACGAACTTCTTAACGCCGACGCGGACCGTGAGGACACCGGTCTTCGGCGTCGCCTTAAACTTCAAACTGTTCTTCAATGACTTGACGTTCTTCATGAACACCTCTGAGTTTCCAAGATACCCGAGAACTTCAAAATGTATCGAAATGCCCTAAATTGTCAATCAAGCGAGTCGAACCCAACTTAGCTGCCACGATCATTCGGCCATGGTTATGCTTATCGGTAAGCGGTTCCATGCTATCTGGGTGAACGTAGGCCACGTATTGAACTTCAAATCCAGCCCCAATCAGCGCAGCCTTCGAGTCCTCAAGGACTTTAGGCACTGCATCTCCATTCGCGATGCTAAGTAGGCCTTGTCGCAGGGTTCTTGGAAGCACAGCGGCTGTAGCTCGGTCAGTGTCCGATAAGAATCGATTGCGACTGGAAAGGGCAAGTCCATCGGCCTCTCTCACTGTGGGCTCAATATGCATCTCGATAGGGAACTTGAGTCCACGAATCAATGCTTGGATAACCGCACATTGCTGAAGGTCTTTCATTCCGAAGAACACGTCGCTAGGTTGCACAATCATGAAGAGTTTAGCAACCACGGTGGCTACCCCTTCGAAGTGTTCGGGGCGCCATTCACCTTCCCAGCGACGACTCACGCCTTCGACCCGTACCCAAACATCGTCGTCTCCGTAGATATCGGTTACCTCCGGTGCGTAGACGATATCTGCACCAGCTAACTCGGCCTTGGCCACGTCGTCCGCGAAGGTTCGAGGATACCGGGAAAAGTCCTCATTCGGGCCGAACTGGGTTGGGTTGACAAAGATCGAGACCACGCAAAATCCGGTCACTTCCTTAGCCCTACGGATCAACGCGAGATGCCCTTCGTGTAGGGCACCCATCGTGGGGACGAAGCCCACGCGTCGCCTTTGGGACATCTCGAGATCGCTAGCCGAGGTGATGACCTTCAAGATGCGTGTTCATCCGTTGGGAATGCACGGGTCCGCGTTTCGCTAACATAATCCGCGATGGCTCTCCCGAGAATGTCCCACGACTCGGCGTACCGCTTCGCATGTCGGAAACGATGAGGGGTAAGTCCAACAAGGTCATGGAAGACTTGTACTTGTCCGTCGCAGTGGGGCCCAGCACCGATGCCGATCGTCGGCGTCGCAACTGCGTCTGTTATCAGCTTCGCAAGGCTCATTGGGATAAGCTCAAGCACCAGGGCGAAGACACCGGCCTCCGAGACCTCGCGAGCCGAGGCCATCACATGCTCGGCATGGGCGTCCTTTCCCTGTACCTTGAACCCGCCAAAGAGGTTGACTGATTGCGGAGTCATACCGACGTGCCCCATCACAGGGATTCCGACCTTTTGGATTGCCGCAATCTCCTCGAGGAATGACCCTTCGAGCTTAACCGCCTCGGCACCCGCCTTAGCGAGGGCCACCGCACTGTCTACGGCTTGACCTACCGTGCTGCCATAGCTACCGAGCGGCATGTCGGCGACCAGGAGTGCATGTTGAACCGATCGACGAACCGCGCGCACGTGGTGAGTCATCTCATCGAGGGTGACCGGTACCGTCGTCTCGTAGCCGAGCACGGCGTTACCGACCGAGTCTCCCACGAGAATCAAATCTACGTTCGCTTGGTCGGCTAACGCACCGGTGACGGCGTCGTAAGCCGTCAAACACACAATCGGCTCGCCGCCTTTCATCGCCCGGATGGCGGGGGCGGTCATTCGCTTTGGCATCGCAGGCTGAGTTTACTTGCCGAGCATCTCGACCAGTGCAGTTCGGACTTCTTCGGCATGGCCCTCCGGCTTGACTTTGCGCCAAATGCGGGCGATGTCTCCCTTGGCATCGAGCAGAAAGGTCGTGCGTTCGACGCCCATGTACTTCTTGCCGTACATCGACTTCTCCACCCAAACGCCGCATGCATTGCAGAGCGTCTGCTCGGTATCCGCAAGCAAGTCGTAGTTTAGGTCGAACTTAGCTCGGAACTTCGTGTGGGACTTTGCCGAGTCGGGGCTGACGCCCACTACCTTTGCGCCCGCGAACTGCGGCATTGCATCACGGAACTCGCAGGCCTCGATCGTGCATCCACTCGTATCGTCTTTCGGATAGAAGAACACAACGGTCGGACTGCCGAGAAGGTCGTTCAGCGTTACGAGTTGGTCGTCTTGGTTGACCAGGGAGAAATCGGGGAAGCGTTGGCCTTCGGTCATCTCCCTTATTCTGACGGAAGCGCGAGGGCATCCATCAGCATGGCCTGCATGAGATCGCAGCGCATTACGACGCCGCAGAGACGGCTCTCATCGATGATCGGCAGTATTGAGAGTCCCGACATGAGCATCAGGTGCAAGGCGTCGCTCACTTCGGTGTCGGCGTTGGCCACGGTTGGCTCTCGGGTGCCATGGATGTGAGCAGGTTCATCGCCAAGGCTCGTTAAGTTTCCGCGCTGCATGACTGCCCGCGCCAAGTCTCCCTCGGTGACGACCGCAACTGGATACGCGTTGGTATCGACCACGACCAAGGCAGGGAACTGATAGATGTCCATCTTGTCCACCGCGTCGCGCACCGTGCTCTCAGGCGTAAGCACGGGGATGTGCGCGTGGAGGACTTCCCGCAGGACCATGGGCTGAAG
Source organism: Methanoregulaceae archaeon (assembly GCA_020850325.1). Classification (GTDB taxonomy): domain Bacteria; phylum Armatimonadota; class Fimbriimonadia; order Fimbriimonadales; family Fimbriimonadaceae; genus JANJUB01. The sequence goes on along the minus strand of JADZEW010000001.1, from coordinate 56,675 downwards.
GTTACCAACCGGGCCATAATCGCCGCATGAAGATCGATGCGGCGATCATTGGCGGCACCGGGGTTGGCGAGCGTTTGGCGACGCTCGGCGGGTGTACCTTTCACGTGCCTACCGCCACGGGCATGCTGCGAGGCCGGGTGGTCGAGCATGCGGGCAAGACGATTCTGCTGTTGCGGCGGCACTCGGCCGGCCACAAGGTTCCCCCGCACTTGGTGAACTACGCATCGATGGCGCTCGGTTTGCGAACGGTGGGCGTGAAAGCGTGCTTTGCGACAGCGGCCGTCGGGAGTCTGAGACCCGAATGGGGGCCAGGGACGCTCGTAGTGCCGCACGACTTTCTCGATCTCACCGCGCGAAACCTAACGCTCTATGATCGCGAGGTGGTCCACACCGACTTTTCCGACCCGCTACCCGCCCGCAGAGAGATCCTTGCGGCCGCCGAGGCAGAGGGGCTGCCCGTGCAGGATCGAGGGGTCTATGTGTGCGGCAACGGTCCTCGATACGAATCGCCCCACGAGATCGACTTGTTTGGAAAGGTCGGCGACGTGGTTGGCATGACCGCCTCGAGCGAGGCGATCCTGATGCATGAAGCGGGGGTTCGCTATGGGTGCCTGGCGGTGGTCACCAACCTTGCCTGCGGCATCGCTGATTCACCCTTGTCTCACGAAGAAGTTGTCGAAGAGATGGGTCGCTCGGGCGAGAAGGCAGTTCGAATCCTCTTGCGGGCGGTGGCAAGTCTGGGATGAGCGAACTCAGCCGTCGCGATTTCGCCCTGTGGCTGGCGATGACGAAGGGGATTGGCGGCAAGTCGGTGACCCGTATCCTCGCCCGGTGCGATTTGCTGGGCTATACGCGGGCCGATTTGAGGCGCTTGGTGCCCGAGGCCATCCAGCAGGAGTTCCGCCTTCGCAAGGCTCAGGCAGAAGCGCTCGCCGCCCGTGCCCGTGAGCCGTGGGATGCGTTCGATCACGAGATCGAGCCGCTCAACCGCTTGGGGGTTTCCTGGGTGACAACGGCCGACGCCCACTATCCTGATCGCCTCGAGAGCTTCGACCCTGATCCGCCAGGAATGCTGTTCCTGTACGGGAATCAGAACCTGTTGAAGTCGAGGACGGTGTGCGTGCTCAGCTCGCGTAACTCGTCTCCGGCTGGGCTGGACCTTCTGGAGCGGCTCGCGGAAGAAGCGGTTCTGGCAGGAGAGGTCATCGTCTCTGGACATGACACTCCCGAGTACCAGCGGGCGGCGGTGGTGCCCCTACGGTGGGGAGCTCCGCGCATCCTCTGCCTGGATCGAGGACTCTTCCGCGCGCTGGGCGAAGATCTCAAAGAAGAGCCGTTTCGGGCGGCGCGGCTGTGGCGATACGAGTTTGATCCACGGACGGACTTGGTCGTCTCGCCCTTCCGTCCTGCGGCGGACTTTGTGGGGGTCAACAACCAGGTCCGGGACCGGCTCATTGCCGGACTCTCGGACAGGATCGATGCGGTCGAACTCAGTCCGGCGGGCAATATGGAGCGGTATGCCCGGATGGCCCTGAAGGCGGGCCGCCCGGTTCGTGTCAGCGATCGCTCGGTGGCGTACCGCTTGATGGAGCAGCACGGAGCCACCGTGCTAGCATCCTAAGGGCTAGCGACGTCTGCGGCGAGTGAGTCCGGCGATACCGAGCCCAAGAATAGCGAGCGAAGCGGGCTCGGGCACAACGGTCAGCTCCATGACGGCAATGTGGTCGTTGCGGCCGCTGGCGCCAACGGCGAAGTTGTCGACGCGGTCTAAGCTGTACACGTCCGCCGTCGTCGCGAATGAGGTCAAGGTGATGGTCTTGTCGCCCACCGTGTAGGACAGCTGGTTTGCACCGGCGACGCTGTTGAGCCCGGTGATGTCGAGCGTATTGCCGCCGTTGGCACTGAAGGTTGCGGGGCCGCTATCCGTCGTCCATCTCGCACGCCCGAAAGCAGAGACTCCTGGCGTCGCGTTGTTGCCATCAAAAAATAGATTGACGCCCCAGGTCTCTCGCCCCGCCGTCATTTCGTTGCCATCAAAGAACGCGAAGACTCGATACGTGCCGGGTGCATTCAGGTCGAGGATGATCCCCGTCGAGGCGCTATTGCCCGAGTTGAGGAAGCTGCCGTCGACGTCGCCCACCGTAATGTAGGCGTTCTTGCCGGGATCAGGACCGTGCGTGTTGTACCAGCCGATCTTCCAGTTGCCGGCATCGTCGGTGGGGAATCCGCAGATTCCTGTAAGGCTCACGGCCGAAGCTGAGCCTGAGAGTGCGAGGCCGAGTGCCAGTGCCGTTGCATGGATTGCCCTTGCCATCTGTGTCCTCCTCCGGTCTTGCCGGGGTAGAGGGCCAATAGCTCAAGGAATGCGCCAGCTGCTAAATGATGTTGAGAATCCGGTATCGTTGCGTGCCCGCGGGAGCCTCGACCTCGATCTCTGCATCCACCGCCTGCCCGAGGATTCCAGCACCCAGCGGCGAGGAGATACTGATCATGTCGTTGGCCGGGTCTGCCTCGTAGGAGCTGACGAGCGTGATCTCCATTTCCTCATTCCACTCAAGATCGAGCAGCCTTACTTTGCTTCCGAGATCGGCGATATCCGAGTTCGCGGGAACGCCATCGACGACTTTGGCGATTTGCAGGAGCTTGTCGAGCTCAGCAATACGACTCTCAAGACGTGACTGATTCAGCTTGGCTTCGTGATAGGCCGCGTTCTCGCGCAGGTCGCCATGTGACTTGGCCTCTCGGATTGCCTCCGCCACACGCAACCGGGTGGGGCCCTTGAGGTCTTCGAGCTCGAGCTTCAACTTCTCGAACGCACCGCGGGTCAGAACGTGCTCAGACATGAAATGAAAGTGTAGCATTGACGCGTGAGCTTTTCGGCGCCTGCGCCGATGATTCCGGTTTCGGTCATCATCGTGAGCTTCAATACTCGGGACCTGCTGCTGCAGTGTCTTTCGGCGATCGAGCCCCATCATCAAGTCATTGTCGTCGATAACGCATCGTCAGACGGCTCGGCGGATAGGGTCGTCGCAGAGTTCCCGCAAGTTGCTATCATTAGGAATACGAAAAATCGAGGCTTCGGTGCGGCCAACAACCAAGGCATGGACGTTGCGGCGCTGGACCGGATCTTGCTGTTGAACAGCGACGCATGTCCAATGCCGGGCGCGATCGATCGTCTCGCCGCCGCGCTCGATGACCCTGGTGTGGCGGCTTGCGGCGGGCGGTTGCAGTTTGCCGACGGGCGGTTGCAGGAATCAGCTTGCCGTGAACTCACGCTCTGGGCGGTGTTCTGCGAACAGACGTTCCTGGAGAAGCTCGTACCGAGGTCAAAGCTGTTCAATGGGTACTGGGTCTCGAGTCGTCTTCCGAACGGTGGGGAAGTCGAGCAGGTCATGGGAGCATGCCTCATGATGCGCCCCGGCGAACGATTCGACGAACGGTTCTTTCTCTATTGTGAGGATACCGAACTGTGTAAGCGACTTCGGCAAAACGGAAGGATCCTGTACGAGCCAAATGCGGTGTTCGTGCATGCTCTTGGTGCGAGTTCGATAGCCGAACGATGGCGTAGCGTGGTCTACTACAACCGCGGCAAGGAACTCTACTTCGCGCTCCACGGAGGACCGCTTGCCGCGGCGGCATGCTGGGCAGTTAATCGGTTCGGCGCATTGCTGAGAATCTTCGCCGGCGGGCTGGTTGGCCCGAAGGCTCGCACGTTCTGGCGGGTGCTCCTTGCGCCCATCAATCCCTACCCGCGCTAGAATCACGTATGCCCCTTCGCCTGTGGACCCTCGATGTTGCCCGGGAGCAGTCGTTCACCGACGAGCATCTCGATCGTTGGGTTTCGCTCACCGGACAAAGCGGCTACGATGGCATCGGGCTCTATTTGGAGCATCGGTTTGCTTATCCCAGTGCCCCGTGGGCTCATGGCGAAGGTTGCATCACTCCCGAGCAAGTGGCGCGACTGGAGCAGAAGTTCCCGCAAGTCCAGATCATCCCCTTCATCAATGTGCTCGGCCATATGGAGGGATTTCTCTACACCGAGCAAGGGAAGCGGTTTGCCGAGGAGCGATTCAAGGGCCTGTCCGCGTGTCCTTCGAATCCCGAGTTCAGACAGTTCGTCGAGCGGCTTGTGGACGATACGATCACTTCCTTCAAGAGCGATCTCATTCATCTCGGCGGGGATGAGACCTCGCAACTCGGTAAGTGCCCTGCATGTGCCTTGAGGCACAAGGAGGAGCTGTACGGCGAGCACGTGGGCGCGTTGGCCCGACGAGTTCTCGAGGCAGGTCGCCGCCCAGCAATTTGGGCAGACATGTTGCTGGAACACCCCGTAGCCATGAACCTGATTCCCAAAGAGACGCTGCTCTTTGTATGGGAGTACTTCGACGATCCTCAGCCCGCGGCGGAGATGCTACGGAACGCGGGTTTCGAGGTCGTTCTGTGTCCCACGCTGCACACCTACAACTCAGCCTGGCTGAACCTTCGTCAGTCAGAAAGGAACATCCGCTCGATGATCCATGAGCCGAACTTCTGCCTCACGACGTGGGAGTACGGGATGATGGGCAACGTGGAGACCTTGCGACCGGCGATCGTCGCGGCCGGTGTGGGTAATCCTGACCTCATGGATGCCTACGAGCAGGGACACGCTAAGCACTGGGCGAGACTGATGGGGGTCGAGTTGGTGGACAGCGGGCCGACGTTTGCGGAAGGTCGGCATCGCAGTTCGCTTCGATCACGGTTGTTGCTCTACGGGAATCCGTTCTTGGCGTCGCATATGCATGCGGAGTCGCTCAGCGGTCCAGCGGGGGAGCTGGCGTTGCGGATCGCGAAGGAAGCGGAGTTCTACACGCCAGACAACAACTTCATGTGTGTCACGATGTTGGTGAGCAAGGCCATCGAGTTCGTTCGCCTGGCCGATCAGGCTCGTCAGTCGTACGCGCAGGGGCTCCCGGGGATCGCGGTTGCGTCGCTCGCGCCTTGTCGCGTGATCTTCGACGATCTGGAGCGCTTTGCCGTGGCGAACCGACTGAATGCGGGCGGGTCGAGGGCCGATGAGTTCCGTTGTCGCCAAGCGAAGGCGCACGTCGAGCGGGTGATCCGGCGCGTTCGCGACTTCGGCGCTGGCCAACTGGGCTACATGCCGAGTTGGGAGACGATCACGGATCCGCGCTTCACCCCGCATGATCAGGGGAACTGGTGGCGGATCAACGCCTGGGGCGAGGAGTTGGCCTAGCTGGGCGATGCTCAATCATCGCCAGATCGTCTATTGCACCCAGAATGAGATATTCGGGCTAAGGCGCTTCACGAGACTGTCGAACTGCGCATCAACCTCGAGGTCATAACGGAAGGGGCTCGACTTCATCGACTCTCGCCAGCCTGACCCTGGGTTCCACGCGAAGTGATAGATGTCGAACGTGCGCTTCTCTTTGGCTTGGAGGTGCCATGCCGCTCCGGAGAGTGGCTTCTCGATGCATCCCAGAGCGAGCCCCACAACCTTGTCACTCCTGTCTCGAAGGACCGCGAGGCGACCGTAGAAGCCTCGGTCCCACCCATCGTAAAGCACTTTCCGTGCGCTTAGCCCACTCATGTCGATAGTGAGCACCTCCAGCCTTCGCGAGCTCAAAGCTGGATTCGAATGGATGACCGCGTGAAGGGTGTTGGCAGGGCCTTCGACGATCGTTGATTTCACAAAAGCAGGCCATTCGCAATCGAAGGAAAGGACGACATCTCCTCTTCCTCGTCCAGAAGCCCAACTCAGGCGGACCTTGTTGTGTCGTTCGGAACTGAACAGGCTTGCGGATACATTTGCGCCCGGCACCTGGCGAGTCTCGATGTGGGACCAGTGTGCCTCGGATAGGCAATAGGTCGTGAATGCGAGTCCAAGCATCGTGTGGCCATCTTACTTGTCGTGGCGATGACGGAGCCCTCCCGACGATGACCAAAACACAACAAGACGGGGCGTGAACCTCGTGGTTCACGCCCCGTCAGAAAAGTGAGTCCTCGCTTACGCCGACTTCGCGTTCGCGGCCTTGGCAGCGCGCGACTTGCGTCGGGCGGCCTGGTTCTTGTGGATCAAACCGTTCTGTGCGGCCTTGTCCAAAGCCTTGCTGGCGACCACGAGGGCAGACTTTGCGTCTTCCGGGGTAGGGGCATTTCGGACCTTCTTGATGTAGGTCTTCAGAGCACTCTTCGTGCTCAGGTTCGTCGCTCGGCGCTTAGCCGATCGGCGGATGTCTTTCTTGCTCGACTTCAGATTAGCCATAACTTAGCCCTCAGATTATACCCACTTACCGCTTGATGATGAACTTCTTCTTCGTCTTATCGAAGCCGAGGTCGACCTTCTTGGCATCGTAGTGCCAAACCGGCGAACCTGAACGCTGGTAGAAGCACTGGAAGCTGCTCAGCAGCGAGGCGACGAGCCGGCGCGACGTCCGGCGGACGACGTTGATCTCGGCATGGACGGTGAGGAAGTCGGCCCCCTTCGGCCAGTGGCTCATCACGGCGATCAGCAGCTGAAGCGTGCTGAGTTCTTCGGCCCCTTCCTGCAACGCGCGGAGTTCCTCCATGCGCTGATTGCTGATGAACACCACGGGGTCGGTCTGGTCATCCCAAGCGAACTCAAAGACGTTCGGCTTGCCCGTCTTCGTGAGGGTGAAGACCGCGCCGTTCTCGACGTTCTGCTCGTACCACCAGTCGATTAGGTTGTACATCAGGCGTGCCTCGTGATTGGCCCACACTTGGAGCTCTCGCCCGTTAGGATCGATGAAAACGAGTTCTTGGATCGTCGGCTGATTGTCGAACCAACCCGTCGGAACTTGGCACATCGGGAACGTGCCGAGCTCTCGGTGGATCGACTTCAAGACCAAACGAACCTGCTCGGGCTGAGACTTGAGCGCCGGAGCGATGTCCTCGTCGAGCACATCCATCGCGAGCGGGTGGAGCAGAAGCTTGCGGAGCGAACTGCTGAGACCATCGTCGGTGAGCTCGACTTCGAGCGGCTCGCCTTCCTCATCGCGAAAATCCATGAGCACGTAGTGGAACGGCTCGGGGACGCTCTCGATGTAGTCGGGGTACGAACCCTTGGCGCGGAATCGATCGCCGCCAACCCACTGGATTTCCGGCTGACCCTTCAGGGCCTCCATGATGTTGGCCATGTCGTCCGGATACGTCTTGTTGCTCGGAGTGATCTCGTAGTGCTCCTCGAGCAGTCGGGTCGAAGTGATCGTCTCGCCAGAGGCTACGATCTTCTGGACCATCTTGACGACGTCTTGAACCTTGACCTCGATCGGGGCAACATCCTCGACGTCGACCGAAGGTGCAAGCTTGTCGGCCACCTTGATCGCCGTCGTGAGCCACTTCTTGGTGTCGGCTTCGGGGATCATCATCCCGTTGGGGCCGTACACGAAGCCGGGCGTCGAAACGAGCCTATCGAACCATTCGCGGCCGTCGTAGATGAGTTCCGATCGCGGATCAGGGTTGTTCAGCTTCGACCAAGCAACAGCGCAAATCGCCTTCAGTGAAGCCGGGGCGGCGGCGGCAAGCGCCTGGGCCGGTGCATCGTCGGCGCTCCAATCCACATCCTTCAGCTTCTTGCTGACGCTCTCCACCTCGTCGCCATCGACGAAGAACATCGAAAGCGCTCGCTCCATGGTCTCACCCTCGGCGAGGAACGCCCAGGTGGCGATGCCAATCGCATCAGAGCTCAGGCGGATGAACGTCCGATCGCGTTCGGCAATCCGTTCGACCCACGAGCGAATCGTCTCTTCGTCACCGCGCACCATGCGCTGCAGTTCGGCCACGAGCAGGTCCATCGGCATCGGCGCACCGAAGCGATCCACGATAAGGCGCACGATCTCCGCGGTGGGGCGACCTTCACCAATGAGGCGAGCGGCCGGGATCCAGCGTCGCTCGTGATAGGCGAATCGGTCTGGATTCGATGCGAGCAAGGAGCGCACCGCCGCAAGTCCAATTCCCGTTCCGGAAAGCTTGTCGGCAAGTTCGCTGAGCTTCATTGCCGACTCCATCTCGGTGAGCTTTTCCAAGATCAGGCGGTCGGCGTAGGCGCGGGCAATCAGTTCTTCGGGCTTGAGCGTAGGGGTTTTGGCCAAGGCAAATCCTCACGTGCGGAGCAGGGACGCCACGCGCACAGACAATCATTTTGGCAGATTTGGGCCCCTCAACGCCACCTTTGGCCCCGATTCGCACGTAATCAGCTTATAAAGTGGCACAAGGGAAGAGCATCCGCCGAGCGTTTTCGCTGATTGAGCTGTTGGTGGTGATCGCGATCATCGCGATTCTCGCCGCTCTCCTCTTTCCGGTGTTTGCTCGCGCCAAAGCTGCGGCGAAGCAAACGAAGTGCATCAGCAACCTTAGCCAGATTGGCAAGGCGATCGCGCTTTACATGGTCGACGCGGACGACGTGTTCCCCCACGCGATCGATCCGAGTGATCGCTTCGCCGTCCAGATATGGAATCACAACCCGGAGTGGCAGTCGCGGATTCCCTATATGCCGATGATTCACGAGGCACTGGAGCCCTATACCAAGAGCAAGGAAATCTTCCATTGTCCGAGCGACAACGGCACGTTTGTCCTAGACAACCACTTCCCGGACCCCTTCTTCGCGCAACCGAGCGTATATAGAGCCCACGGCTCGAGCTACTTGTTTAGGACCGAAATCGCCTTCCGGTACTTCACGTCGACTTCGTTTCAGCTACCGGCCAACGTGAACGTCATGTTTGATGCGGCCGGTCACTGGCATGGATCTCGTCCCGCGTCGCGACCCGAGGACAACTATCAGACCTTCCTGTACAACTTGAGGGAGTACCGCTACAACACGCTTTTCGGTGACTCTCACGTGAAGTCGCTCACGTACGATCAACTGAATGATGCGTGGGGCATCGACCTATAGCCATGGCGCTCGCCCCGCTGGTCTTTGGGTTGATGCTCGGCCAGGTTCCTACGGCACCATTGCGCGAGTCGCTCATAGATCAGGTGGTTCGGTTGACCAATGCCCAGCGCAAGAAAGCCGGGTTGCGAGAACTCAGTAACCACTCGGTTCTTGAGGCGATGGCCTTGCAGATGGCGACCGACCTCTCGATCCTCGGCGTGCTGCGTCACGAAGACCGAAAGGGTCGCGACCTCTTCACCCGCGCGGACTTGGCCGGATATCCGTGGACAGCGATCGGCGAGAACGTCGCCCAGGGCCAGCGAACTCCGAAGCAGGTGGTCGACGCCTGGATGAAGAGCCCGAGCCATCGAGCCACGCTGTTGACCCCAGACTACCGAGAGATTGGCGTCGCGCAAGTGACGAGCCGCAAGGGTCGCTACTGGGTGCAAATCTTCGGATCGCGGTAACCGAGTTCGGGCTCGAGCGTCACCAGAGTATGAAACGCGTTCTCATCGTCCTCGGACTCTTGGCGTCGTTCGCCGCATCCGCGTTCGCGCAAGATGTGATTGCGGGCAAGGTGGTTCGGATTCGCGTGAATCACGCTGATCCGTGGTTCATCGTCGCCATGCTCGAGAACTGGGGCGTCACCTCCCCCGAGCTATCCACCCTGTTCAATGCGCTTGGTGCACCCCAGGCGGGTAACGCGCTGAACCGGCTCTTCAAAGGCAAGTTCGTCGTCAATCCGACCGACAACAGCATCTTGTTCTTTCCCGACCCAAACTAGCTCGCGATTCTCGTATGCATCCTTGATCCCACTGGGCCGGACGGTAGTATCGTGGAGGACAGATGATGCACGCCCACGAGGCTCTGATCCAAGTGCGCGAAGGTCGCGATTTCCCGCCACCTCGCCAGATTCTGAACCGAGTGAAGCCCGACGACGCCTGCCGGCTCGTGCCTTTCGTGAGCCGGTCTTTGGCCGAACTCGTGTGGCATACCGATTTCTGGCAGCAGATTTGGCTAGCTCGGCTCGAGGGTAGCCGTGCCCGATCCATCACCGAGGATTGGTATCGCCCAGGACCCGAGGAGTGGGAGGCGACGCGCGATCGATTCCTGCTCAACCTCGATCGGGCGGTCGAAATCGCGGAGACTGGCCAGCATCGGATGAAGTCCGACGAGATCGCGGAGCGGGTGCTCCTGCAGATCGCCGTCCACAACACATATCACGTTGGACAATGGGTGCTGGTCAAGCGGGCGCTGCGGAACGATCGCGACTAAACCAGGCGAACAGGGGGGAAGCCATCACGGTGGTGACGATCGCCATCATCACCATCACGGTGTATAGGGTGGGGGTGATGACCCCGAACTGTAACCCGATATTCAAGATGATGAGCTCCATGAGTCCCCGCGCATTCATGAGCACGCCGATCCGGTTGGCATCGTGCCAAGTCTCTCCCGCGACCCGTGCCGCGAGCATGCAACCCACCCACTTTCCGATGACCGCGACAGCGATCACGAGCCCCATCATTTAGCAAAACTTCCCCAGTCCGGCTGAGATTTAGGCAACGTACAGGATGGACATCGACGGGTGCTTGACTTGGGTCCCGTCGATTTCGATGGACTGCGGGAACAGCCAAGCTTGAGCGTCGGGAAAGAGCAGAGCGAACAGCGAAGGACCAAGCATGACCCCAGCGATCATCTCCATGACGACTTGGGTTTGGCCCAAGTACCGGCGGCCTACCCAGCCCACCGCTTGGCATGCCAGGAGGATGACCGCAAGCTGCAGAAAGAACCGAACGGCCACTGCGACATCGGTCACGAGTTACATCGTAGCAGGATGCCTTCGATTTGGCAAGGGTGGTCCTCAGAATGTCACAATCGCCCGATGGTCATGCGTGTGCGCAGATTCGCGGGAGTGGAGGGTCAAGTCCGGCCTCCCTCCGACAAATCGCTCACGCATCGCGCCTACATGCTCGGGGCACTGGCTAACGGCCAATCGCGGGTGCGAAGTCCCCTCGAGAGCGAAGATGCCCATGCCACTCGGTCGATTTTGACCGCTCTTGGCGCACGATTTGAGCAAGTTTCGAGCAATGAAGTTGTCGTACATCCTTGTGCGGAGTGGCATCAACCCGACGGTCCCCTTGATTGCGGCAACAGCGGGACCACGATGCGCCTCATGGCCGGCTTGCTTGCCGCTCGTCCGTTGGATTGCACGTTGACGGGAGACGCCTCGCTCAGCCGGCGCCCGATGAAGCGGGTTGCGGAGCCACTTCGGTTGATGGGGGCGCAGATCGACGGCGATACCGCGCCGCTGCGCATTCGCGGCGGTCACCTCCACGGTATCGACTACGCGACCCCGGTGGCCAGCGCGCAGATCAAGAGTGCGATTTTGCTGGCCGGGCTGCTTGCGGAAGGAGTGACGAGGGTCACCGAGCCGGCGCAGTCTCGCGACCACACCGAGCGGATGCTTACGGCGATGGGCGCGATCCTGATATGCGAGGGACTGACCACGACGGTTCAGCCTGGGGCCCAGCTGAAGCCGTTTGAGTTCGAAGTCCCCGCCGATATCTCGAGCGCGGCGTTCCTTATGGTCGCCGCGGCGCTCGCTCCGGGGTCTCATCTTGAACTGCTCGACGTGAGCATCAATCCCACCCGGACGGGCATCCTCTCGGTTCTGCGTGAAGCCGGTGTTCTCGTTGCGCAGGATCGGACGAGGGAAGTCCTCGGTGAGCCCGTGGCGGACCTATTGATCCAGGGCCAAGAACTGATACGGCCGTTCACGATCGCTGGGGATCTGGTGCCGACGCTCATCGACGAGATCCCGGTGCTCGCGGTTCTGGCGACCCAGGCAGAAGGCGTGAGCCACATCCGCGACGCTGCCGAGTTGCGGGTGAAAGAGAGCGATCGGATCGACAAATTGGCGGAGGGACTCCGAGCGATGGGGGCCGAGATCGAGACGCATCCCGACGGCATGATCATCTCTGGTCCGACTCCCCTACGCGGGGTGACCATCGATGCGGCCGGAGACCACCGGCTGGCTATGGCGTTTGCCGTTGCGGGTCTCGTTGCCGAAGGCGAAACGGTGATCGAAGGGGCCGAGTCGGTAGCGACCAGCTATCCTGATTTTGAGCGAGATTTGTGGAGGATTTGCCTTGCCTAGTTTAGTGATTGCCATCGATGGCCCGGCGGGAGCGGGGAAGAGCACGGTCGCAAAGGCCGTGGCGAAGCGGCTCGGCTTGCGGTTCCTCGACACGGGGGCGATGTATCGTTGCCTGGCGCTACACTGCCAGCGCCACGGTGTCACCGCCGAACAGGGCGACGACGCGGCGCGGCTTTGCGAAGGGATCGAGATCGGTTTCGGCGAAGGTGAGCCCCAGCGGGTGTTCTTGAATGGTGAGGACGTGACGGATGCAATCCGAACGCCGGAGATCGGCGACTTCGCAAGTGCGGTCAGCGTGCACTCGCCGGTGAGAAAGCTGATGGTGCGTCAGCAGCAGGCGATCGTCGCGCAAGGCAATGTGATGTTGGAAGGACGCGACACCACTACCGTGATCGCGCCCGAGGCCCCGGTGCGGATTTACCTGACGGCTTCACTCGACGAGCGGACGCGCCGAAGGATGCACGACTTCGCCTCTCGAGGCATCGTGAAGGACTTCGAGGAACTCAAGGCTGAGATCGAAGAGCGCGACCTCCGCGATTCCACCCGCGACGACAGCCCCCTCAAGATCGGCGAGGGCGTGACGGTCATCGAGTCCGACGGCATGTCGGTCGATCAAGTCGTCGATAGGGTTGTTGCGTTAGCGACAGCGGCGAAGTAGCGCAACTAGGCTGCCAGGAAGCCCAAATGGCTTGGAACCTCGGTCTCGAACATCATCGAAACCAGGGGCTAAGCGCGGTTCGTCGCTACTTCGGAGTGTAGTAGATTTCGGTTCCGGGCCCGACGGGTATGCCTAGCCCAAACACCCAGAGGTAGAAAGCGGCGATCCAAATCACGATGAGATAGAGGGCATAGGGCAGCATCGTCGCGATCAGCGTGCCGATTCCAAGCTTCTTGTCGAACTTCGTCGCGAAGGCAAGGATGAGGCCGAAGTAGCTCATCATCGGCGTGATGATGTTGGTCGTCGAGTCGCCGATGCGATAAGCCGCCTGGATCACTTCTGGGCTGTAGCCAACGAGCATCAGCATGGGCACAAAGATCGGACCGGTGATCGCCCAAAGTGCTGATGCGCTGCCGATCATCAGATTCACCAGACAGCACATGAGGATAAACGGTATGAACACGATAGGCCCGGTCAGATTGGACTGCTTCAGCATGTCCGCGCCCATAACCGCAGTAATCGAACCCAGATTGCTCCAGTTGAAGTAAGCGACGAACTGGGCGGCGAAAAACACGAGCACGATATAGAGGCCCATGGAACTCATCGCATGCGACATGGAGTCGATGACTTCCTTGTCCGACTTGAACGAGCCGGTCACCCTTCCGTATACGATGCCCGGGACGATAAACCCGACCAAGATGAACGCGACGATGCTGCGCATGAACGGCGAGTTCAGAATGTCTCCGTCCTCTGGGTTGCGTAGCGGACCCCACGAGGGGGCGACCGACAGGACGAGCAAAGCCGCAACGACTACACCAGCAAAGAGGGCCCACCTTAGTCCCCGCTTCTCGCCGGCAGAAACGGGCTCGATGCGCATCGTGTCGAGGGCTCCCTCCTCGGCATTCGACGGGTCGTACTTGCCGAGCTTGGGCTCGATGATGCGATGCGTCACCCAAACGCAGACTGCAGTCACGATGACGGCACTGAACGACATGAACCACCAGTTCGATACCGGTGACACGGTGACCGTTTGGTCGATGAGCCTAGCCGACTCCTGGGTGATGCCGGAAAGCAGCGGATCAACCGTGCCAATAAAGACGTTCGCGCTGTAGCCGCCCGAGACGCCGGCGAACGAGGCAGCGATGCCCGCCAAGGGGTGCCTGCCTAGCGCGTAGAAGACGACACCCGCCAGAGGGATCAGCACCACATAGCCCATCTCGCTCGCCGTGTTGGAGATCACCGAAGCGAACACGACCGCGATGGTCACCAGCTGCTTGGGTGCCTTTAGAACGAGCAGCCGTATTGCCGCACCCAGCATGCCCGACCGTTCCGCGACTCCGACCCCGAGCATCGAAACGAGAACCGTCCCTAGGGGGACAAAGCTCGTGAAGTTCGTGACGAGGTTCTCGACGATCTTGCGCAGGCCCTCGGCATTCACTAGGCTGACAGCTCGAATGACGCCATCGTCGGCTCTTCCCTTGGCTCCTTCGGGGCGCGGATCCATGACCTCCCAGCCCGCGGCGCCCGCGATCCAGCTGACGCCGAGAATGACCAAGCACAGGATCGCGAACAGCGTGACCGGGTGGGGAAGCAGGTTGCCGAGCCACTCGACAAAGTTCAAGAATCGGGTGAACGCCCCGGTCTTACCGGTTGCTTTTGGGGCGGATGCGCGCATGGGGTCGGGTTGTTCGGCCATAAGCTCACCAAATGCGGTCCCGGCATTATAACCCGGACTTTCGGTTTGTTACGGTGGGCCCAGACACCTTAGTGCCCGCGGATTCGTCACCACGATTGACCGAAAGGTCGTTGCGAGGGAAGATGCGAGTTGGGGGATCGGTCAGCGGCGCTTCAAAGACGCTAGCGATTATCGTCGCCGCGCTGGGCTACTTCGTCGATGTCTTCGATATCTGGCTATTCTCGTCGGTGAGGAAGGCCAGTCTCGAAGGGTTGGGGTTGAGCCCGGAGCAAGTCAAATCCGTCGGCGAGGCGTTGCTGAACTGGCAGATGGGCGGGTTCATCGTTGGCGCACTCCTGTTCGGTGTGATCGCCGATCGGAGGGGTCGTCTGGCCGTGTTGTTCGGTTCGATTCTGACGTACTCGATCGCCAACATCGCGAACGGCTTCGTCGTCGATGTGCCCCAGTACGCCGCGTGTCGATTTGTGGCAGGTGTTGGATTGGCCGGAGAACTCGGCGCGGGGATCGCTCTCGTTTCCGAGTTGGTATCAACGGTCCGTCGGGGCTGGGCAACCACGTTCGTCGCGACGGTTGGCGTGTCGGGTTCGATTGCCGCCCCATTGCTGGCCAAAGCCGTCGATTGGCGCACCGCCTACTTCGTCGGGGGCGGCATGGGAATCGTGCTCCTGCTCATGCGGATCGGCGTCTTCGAGTCCGGCATTTTCGAGCAGGTCAAAGAGCGGGAAGATGTGAGGCGCGGCGACCTGCGCATGCTCTTCGGCTCCGGCGAGCGGATCCGTCGCTATCTGGCTTCCATCTTTTGCGGTGCGCCGGTGTGGTTCTTTGCCGGGTTGATGATGACGTTCTCGCCCGAAGTGCAGACGGCGCTCGGCATCCCCAATCCGAAGCCTGCACCCGACGTCATCGCGATCGCTGCGCTTGGCTTGTGCCTTGGCGACCTGCTCTTCGGAGGACTGAGCCAGCTGTTGCGGAGTCGGCGCAAGGCGTTTTGGGTGGCCTACGCGTGGATTGCGTTGGCGGTCGGCGCGATCTTCCTCTTTGCGCGAACCGCGGATGCGTTCTTCTGGCTCATGTTCTTTGGCGGACTCGGGGCCGGGTTCTGGGCGGTGTTCGTTACCGTCACGGGCGAGGTGTTTGGGACCAATCTTCGGGGGACGGTCGCTACAACTGCGCCCAGCTTCGTTCGAGGCATGGTGATTCCCATGACGCTCGGCAAGCGGGCGCTTGAGCCAGCGTTGGGTTCGATCGGAGCGATCAGCGCCGTCGGGGCGATTGTCCTGGTCCTCGCGGCTTGGTCTGTTTGGACGCTGCCCGAGACGTTTCATCGCGATATGGACTACGTGGAGGCCTGATCAATCCGGGAGCTAGAAGTAGCCGAGGCTGGGATCTACCATGCGGCCCGCGGTCATGAATACGGTCGATGTTCCGTACCGAGCACAGAGATACTCGATGTCTTGCGATTGGCCACCGAGGTCGATTTTTTGATCGGGCTTGACCAAGCAACGAACCGCATGTTCATCGCCGTTCGGTTCGACTAAGAGGAGATCGGCCTGCAGGCCCTCGTCCGTGGGCACCGCGGACACCCAGCGCGCTTGGAGCGGTTGCATGCTCCTATGATAAGGCGATTCGCCCAAAAATGCAAGAGGAAATGGAAAAGTTGCCTTCCCGGGCGATGGCGCGGCCGAGAGGGCTCGAACCTCCGACCTTCTGCTCCGGAGGCAGACGCTCTATCCACTGAGCTACGGCCGCGCAAGGATGTCCTACGATACCCGACGCCGGTTGGCCGTGCGATGTTCGGCCGCTAGACGTCATAGAAGGTAGAGAGGATTAGCATGAAAAAGATTTTCACCAGGTTGAGTCTGCTCACCGTACTCACCGCGGGCGCGGTCGCGGGGTTTGCCCAGTCGATCGTTGGGACCTACGCAGGCTATAGCCAAGCCATGGAAGCGGATGTCTACGCTCGCTTCAGCGACGGAGGACGGGTAGAGTTGCGCATCGCGAGTCGCCGAACCCGGGATATCCGATATCAGCGCGGCACCTACGACGAGGGAAACAAACGAATCTCCGCCGAAGGCACTATCTACATGGTCACCAAAGTGGGTGACAAGCTGCAGCTACGCGAGGCGAAAAACTCAACGAACACTTTTGAACTGGTCCCCCGTAATCTTGGGAACATCGACTGGGGTTCTGGCTGGGACACCGGTGGGTGGGGCTCGGGCGGCACGGGCGGTGGCGCGATTATCCAGCGTCCGCCGAGTTGGCTCGTCGGCGAGTTCGACGGCTACAACCGGAAGATGGACGCAGACATCAATCTGAAGGTCAACTCAGTGGGTGTGGTCACCGCGAGTATTCGTTATGCGAACGGCCGGAGGGTTACGGAGCTTGGTGCCTACCGCAACGGACAGTTCTCAATCGGTAAGACGTGGTACCAGGCCAGCCAGATTGAGAACGGCCTGCGTGCCCAGCAGACCAACGACCGCAACAACTGGATGGAGTTCCGCCGACACGGTTCGGGAACCGGATCCGGATCTGGATGGAACGGAGTCGGAACTCAGCCGCCGGATGTGCCGCCGACGTGGGCCCAGGGCCGATTCGAAGGCTATAGCCAGCGCTATCGCGCTGATCTCGAACTGACGATCGACAATCGGGGCTACCTCAAGGCGCTCTTCGTCTACCGCGACGGGCGTCGCGAAACGAAGAATGGTTGGTACCGCGGAGGCAAGATCGTCATTGGTGGCGTGACCTACAAGACCACGAAGACGAACGACGGATTCCGACTCGTTGCGCAGGACTCGCCGCTGGACACGACCACGTATTGTCGGGTTCGGTAGGTGTGGTAAGCCCGCGCGACGGTTCGTCGCGCGGGCAACCTCGCTACGCTCGACTGAGCATCGGCGCGCCGGAGTGGATCACATCGCCCACCGCGAACGATCGGCGGAAATCTTGGAGGCACACCTTGGCCCGGTGGCCAATGTACTCGTCTCCATCGATCAACTCGACGTAGTAACCCGAGTCCGTCCAGCCGATCACTTTGTTCACGTTCTCGAAGGCGGAGCGGCGGACGTTCACTTCGACGACCTGCGCACGACGCAATCCCATCAGTTCGCGATCGGCTTCTTCGATGCTCGTCGAGGTGATCTCGTACTCCTCGTAGTCCATGTCGAAGTTGGCGCGGATGAAGATGCCGCGTCGCATCTCGTGCTCCATCTCCTCAAAGTTCTCGCCATCGATGCCGATCAGTGCTTCGACCGCTGCCGGGTGGCACTCGACCACAAACGCATTGCCTGGCTCGTGAATCTTGCGCCACATGTCGCGCTCGATCCAAAGGCTGACGGTCTCCTTGCTCGGAATGCGGCCGTGGCCGTCGCACATCGGGCAAATGTCCGAGATCGCTTCGGTCACCGACTCGCCGGTTCGCTTGCGCGTGATTTCGACCAGTCCGAGCGATGAAATCTTGCCGACTCGGGTTCGGGCACGGTCCCTCTCCAACTTCTTGGTGAAGTGATCGAGCACCTTCTTGCGATCGGCCGCCGACTCCATATCGATGAAGTCAATAACGATGATCCCGCCCATGTCGCGCAGGCGCAGCTGCCGGCACACCTCGTCGGCGGCTTCCATGTTCGTTCGGAGGATGGTGTCGTTCAGCGACGTCGAGCCGACCTGTTTGCCGGTGTTAATGTCGATGGCGGTCAGCGCCTCCATCTCGTCAACGACCAAGGTGCCGCCGGACTTCATGTGCACCTTGTGCTGCAGGAGCCGCTCCAGGTCGCGTTCGATGCCAAAGGCGTCGAAGATCGGTTGGTCCTTATCGTACAAGTCGATCTTGTCGCACAGCGACGGTGCGACGATTGAGGCGGCGAGATGAACCTTCTCGTACTCATCGGGATCGTCGATCACCATGCGGCTGATCTCGTCACCGAACATATCGCGGACGGTTCGGTAGAGCAGGGTCTGGTCGCGGTGGACGATACTTGGCGCGCGCTGGCGCTTAGCCGACTGCATCACCTGCGCCCACAGCTGCTGGAGAAAGACGACGTCAGCCTTCAGCTCAGCTTCACTTTGAGTCTCGCACTCGGTGCGCATGATCAGGCCAAAGCCGTCGGGAATGATGCGATCGCCGATCTTGCGCAGCCGCTCTCGCTCGCTGCGATCTTCGATCTTTCGCGACACTCCGACGTGCCCAGCTTCGGGCATGAGAACGACGTAGCGTCCGGGGAGGGCGATTCGGGTGGTGACGCGAGCACCCTTGGTGCCGCGCGGGCCCTTGGTGACTTGCACCATGATCTCCTGGCCTGGGCGAATCAGCTCCTTGATCTTGCGGCGGCGGAGTTCGCTGCGCTTGATGCTGGCCGGCGAGTTGTCCATCGGCTCATCGGGCAGGATGTCGGCGACATAGAGGAACGCGTTGCGCTCCAGTCCGATGTCCACGAACGCAGCATCCATGCCGGGTAGCACGTTTTGGACGATGCCCTTGAAAATCGAGCCGACGACCCGCTCTTCGCGTTCGACTCGGTACTCCATCAGGTCGCCATCTTCGAGCATGGCGATTCGGGTTTCACGGTTGGAAACGTTGACAATAATTTCGACGCGATTGGAACCACCGTTCTTAGCGGGTGCGGCGGTGGTGGTTGGTTTGCGCCTTCGGATAGGTCTTGGCATACAAAAAGTAGGGGTCGCTCGATGGGCGACGCGTGGTGACAGTTTACCGCCTAGGGGTGGGATCTAACGATAGTGCGGATTGTAGTAGGTCAACGCGATGAACAAGCCGATACCGCCGATGAGGACCAAGAGCCACAGCACGATGAGAACCTTCCGTGTCCACGGGTCCATGTCTTAGTGGACGCGCGACCGCGCGAGTCTGTCGCCGGCCCCCCTACCCTTGAGGCAGGACAAGCCGTCGCGTCCGTAGCCTCTCGGCATGCGACCAGGTTAACGGGGCGACGCTGAGCGGCTCGCCAGTGAAGGGGTGGACCTGCTCGGGCAGGACGCCCGTCTCGTCGGCGTACCTATCGGCCCAGGCGAGGAGTTCTTGGGCTCGTGACTTGTCACCCGCAAGGGCGTAGGATTGGGCGAGCCAAAGCGTAGTGATGATCCACGGATTGCCGGGCACGTCGTCGCTCACTCGGAAGTAGTAGTCGCCTTGATAGCGGGCGAGGCCGCCGACTTCGGTATCGACCCAAAGTGCCGACTGGACTGCGGCACGATTGGCCACGATGATCGGATCGTTGTTTGGGAGCACGCCCAAGAACTCGACAAGCAGGGTGGCCGCATCGATCGTCTCGCGGTCGTCGGTGTTTCGGAAGATACGGCCGGTGTCCGGGCAAACCAAGTGTTTTCGGAAGGCGGCGGTCATTTCCTGGGCAGCTTCATCCCAGCGTTGTCGATCGTCGTGGTCTTCAGTTGCCTGGGCTCCGTCGCGGAAGGCGGCGATGACGGTCGCGACGGTGTGAGCATGAACGCCGCGCCGTTCTTCCCACAGGTCGTAGCTGGGCAAGGGTAGCCCCTTCGAATCGCGGAACGTGAGGAAGAACTCAAGGGGCTTTCGGATCAGGGAGTCGTAGTGTGGTCCCGACATCAGAGCGACCAAGCTAACGACACTCGCGGTTTCGTCTTGTTGGATCGGCAGGCCGATCGTCCACGGGTGCCACGTTGCGCCGAGGGTGCCGTCCGCGCGGTACTTCTGAAAGAAGAACGGCTTGCCGGCGATGGCTCGTTCGGCCCAGGCGAGGAACCGATCCGCTTCGTCGCGGTGGCCGCGATCGAGGAGTTCATGTAGGACGTTGGCGGCGTCGCGCGGCCAACAGTAGCTGTAGTTCGCGCGGTTGGTCTCCATAATGTCGGAGTCGTTGGCGGCGAGTACGGCTCCGGTGTTGGCGATTTGGGTTCGGATGATGGCGAGGTCGTGGGCATCGTCGGCTTCAGCATGCGAGGGCACGACGCATCCCTCGCCCACAAGAAGACTCTCACGGATGTGCTCCCCCTCCGGTAGCTCTGACCAACCGAAGGGCCCAAGGTCCTCCATCCGCTCGCCGACCCGCAACTCGTAGTTCAGCAAAGATGAACCATGCGGTTCGAGGCGAACGCACGAACGGATGGTCGAGTCGACCGATCCTTGGGCGATAGGGTTGCCGCTGAGCTCACCGTCTTCGGCGTCGCGCCAGGTGCCCTCAAGGTCGGCGAACTCGGTGATGCCGCACGCGAACTGGTCAGAGCCCTCCAGTCGGGCCAGAATCGAGACCGAGCCCTTGAAGTGGACGATTCCTTCCAGCACGGGATGCCAGAGCGCGCAGTCGCCGATGTCGCTCTCCATCAGACGGAAGTCGTGGGTGACGAAGAGCCGTACTTCGCGGGACTGATCGCGGAGGTTACGGATGGTGACTCGGCGACGGAAGACATCCGAACGACCCTGCTCAGGGGGGGCGGGCTGGGGGGTGAGTGGAATCCAAGATGCGATCTCGATCCGCACGCCCAACTCGGGTGAATCATGCGTCTCCACCCCGACAAGGGGGTCGACCGACTCATATCGATGCGATCGCTCCCAGCGGGCTGCATCCAGCCATGAGAATCCGCCTTCGGCCCAAACCCCGATGCGCACCGCGCGCCCGCTGAGGTGGTTCCAGATGCCGATCGGCCACGCAAAGTCGCGGATGTTGCCGCGGTGGTCGCACTGCACGAGGAGCCGACCATTGCCGAACACGAGTGGGCGCGGCACTTAGAGCCCACCCCGCCAAGCCTCGAACTCTGACCGAGCGTTTGCAATCTTGGTCTCCCGGATGACGCCCTTATCCACGCGCTTCTTGCCGGGCTTAGGCTCCAAAGCGGGATCAGGAAACAGACCCCAGTTGATGTTCATCGGAGCAAACTCGCGCTCGGTCGGGTCTTGAAGATGCGAGATCAGAGACCCATAGGCGCTGGCCCGAGGCGGCAAAGCGAGTGCGGAACCACGCAGCCGGGCGTCGATCGCGACCGCCGTGTAGATGCCCATGGCCGCACTCTCGACGTATCCTTCGACGCCGGTGAGTTGGCCGGATAGAAAGAGGTTCGGGTGCTCCTTCATCGACAAATCCTGGGCAAGCACGCTGGGTGCTTCGACGTAGGTGTTCCGGTGGATCACCCCGAACCGTACGAACTCTGCGTTGGCCAGGCCGGGCACCATGCCGAAAACGCGGCGTTGCTCGCCCCACTTCAGTCGGGTTTGGCAGGCGACCAGCGAGTAGAGCGACTTTTCGCGATTCTCCGGACGAAGTTGCAGCGCGGCATAAGGACGGCGACCCGTGCGGGGATCGGTCAGTCCGACCGGTTTGAAGTTGCCGAATCGCAGTGAATCGCGCCCCTTGTCGGCAATCGCCTCGATGGGGGTGCAGCCCGCGAAGTACTTGATCTTCTCGATGAACTCTGCCTCTTGTTCGTCGGGCGCGGCGTCGCGCTTTCCGCCAGATTCAAAAGCGTGGATGGGAGCTCGCTCTGCGTTGATGAGGGCCTCCACGAAGGCGTCGTACGACTCCCGGTCGAAGGGGCAGTTCAGGTAGTCGTCGCCCTCGCCCTTGTCATACCGGCTCTGGGCGAACACGATGCTCATGTCGAGCGAGGCAGCTTCCACCGTCGGGGCGACCGCATCATAGAAGTAGAGGTGAGCCCGCCCCGTTTGGGCAGCGAGCCACGCAGAGAGATCGTCGCAGGTGAGCGGTCCGGTGGCGAGCACGACGAAGTCGCCGTCTCTAAGCCACGTTTCGACATCGGCTGGGCTGACGGCTCTCCTTGAAACGTCGATATATGGATGCGCGTCCATTTTGGCGGTCATCGCCGTGGCAAATCGAAGGCGATCAACCGCGAGAGCCTGTCCTCCGGGAACCTCGTGCTCGTAAGCGGTTGCGAGCACGATCGAACCGAGCGACTGCATTTCCGACTTGAGCTGTCCGGCCGGGCTGTCGGGAGCTTTCGACTTGAACGAGTTCGAGCAGACGAGCTCGGCGAACTGCTCGGTGGTATGCGCCGGGGTCATGACGACGGGGCGCATCTCATAGAGCGAGACCCGATGCCCGCGCTCCGCCAAACCCCACGCGGTCTCCACGCCCGCAAATCCCGCTCCGACGACGTGAATCACTTACCGACAATTCTATTCGGTTCGCTTGCAGGTTGGTACCATCAGGCGGCACTCGACCATGCGCATCCTGATCGTCAACGACTTCGCATCGATTAACGGGGGAGCCTCTCGCGTTGCGTTGACGAGCGCGATTGGCCTCGCGAAGGCTGGTTACGAAGTTCACGTTTTTGCGGGCGCCGGGCCGATTGACCCCAAGCTGGTCGAAGCTGGGGTGAAGGTCACGTGCTTGGATCGCCCGGTGTTTCAGCAGCGTCCCGCTCTCGCTGCGCTTCGAGAGGGGCTTTGGGACGGTGTCGCGCGTGATCGATTTTCGGAGACATTGGCCTCATACGACCCGAACAACACGATTGTCCACGTCCACACGAATCGTGATGTGCTTTCGGCGAGTGTGCCGGGGCTTGCGATCGAGCGCGGGTTCCCGGTCGTTTACACCTGTCACGAGTATTTCCTGGGATGCCCTTACGGGGCGTTCTTCGACCTGCGGCTGGGAGTTCGGTGTCCCGAGCGGGGAGGCTCATTCGGGTGTTGGACACGTCCCTGCAACGGGTCGGCAGTCCATAAGAAGCTCTGGAGCATGACGCGGTCGGTAGTGCACGAGCGGGCAGGCATTCCCGGGAAGCTTCGCGACTTCATCTTCGTCTCCGACTTCAGTCAGCGAATCCTTGAACCCTATCTCCCCCCGGGTGCGCGCATCCATCGCGTTGATAATCCGGTAGATGCGGCGAAGGCACCGCCGAAGGAGTTCACGCAGGAAGAGCGGTTCTTGTTTGTGGGTGCATTGGCCAAGGGCAAGAACCCACAAGCGGCATGCCGTGCCGCCGCCGAAGTACATCGTAGGGTCGTGTATGTCGGCCGGGGCGAGTTGGATTCCGAGTTGCGGCAAGAGCCGAACGCAGATGTGCGTGGATGGCAAAGCGAGTCGGATCTCGTGTCAAGCTATCGAGCCGCTCGGGCCTTAGTTTTCGTTCCTCTCTGGCCTGAGACCCAGGGTCTCGTCGTTTACGAAGCCGCGGCCCAAGGACTCCCGTCGATCGTAGCCGACGACTGCGCGGCCGCCGACTTCGTCCGGGAGCACGATGCCGGACTTGTGGTGCCATCGGGTTCCCATGAGTCGCTCGTCGAAGCGATGAGGACTCTCGCATCAACGGAAATGGCATCCCGGCTCGGGGCCAATGCCTATCATGCTTTTTGGTCCGATCCGCCGACGCTGGAACGGCATGTGCGGCTGCTAGAAGTGGTTTACATGCAAGCCATTGGAGCCAAACTTGGATAAAACCGCAGCTGCCAAAGGGGCGGCATGGAACATGCTGTTCTCGACGGTCTCCAAGGTCCTGTTTCCTATCGTCGGCATCATCATTACCGGCCGGGTCGGGGTTGAGGCGGTCGGTCTGTTCGGCATTATCATGACCCTGTACACGATCGCGGAACTGTTTCGGGACGGAGGTTTGGCCGTCACCTATATCGCCGAGGGTAAGGGCGAAACCGCTGAGAATGGGCTCTTTCACGGGGTGGCGATTGTGTCCGGGGCTCTCTTCGCCCTCGCCGTCATCGTCGCTCGTCAGCCCCTCGAGGACTTCTTCCAAGTTGCCGGAATGGCCAACGCCCTCGTATGGACGGCGGCAGTCATTTTG
Organism: Methanoregulaceae archaeon; assembly: GCA_020850325.1. Lineage (GTDB taxonomy): Bacteria > Armatimonadota > Fimbriimonadia > Fimbriimonadales > Fimbriimonadaceae > JANJUB01. Next base: position 32,542 of record JADZEW010000001.1, on the reverse strand, counting down.
CTGGGAAGCATCGCTTCGATCCCCGGAAGCACGTTGATTCGTGAGGGACGTTTCCGTGAGTCCGGTTTGGCTGACGTCATCGCCGCCGGCGTGGGGTACCTCGTTGCGCTGGTTCTCGCGCTTGCCGGTTTCGGCATCTTGGCCCTCCTCGTCCAGATGATCGTGCGTGGAGTGCTCTATGTCGCCTTCATTGTGCGGTACGCAGGGTGGATTCGTCCCCGATTCCAACTCATCGAGGGCCTTAGGCTCTTCCGTCGGTCCTTGGCCAATCTCGGCACCAACATCGCGTATACGATCTACACGATGGGCGACTACGCGGTGATCAGCAAATTGTTGGGTACGAGTTCGACTGGTGCCTATTTCGTGGCCTACAACCTGGCGATCAAGCCCTTCGACCTGGTCACCGGGCCACTGTCTCGCTCAATGTTCGTGGCAATGAATCGGGCCAAAGGCGACCGAGCCCGGCAGTCACACTTGCTGGCGAGGACCATTTCGGCGGTCGTGCTGTTCTCGCTTCCTATCTATGTGCTGACCGCCGCGCACGCCGAGGCCATCGTCGGCATCCTCTATCCCGACCAGTTCGCCGAGGCTGGCCCGTGTCTTGTTCTGCTCTCCGCATATCTCGGTGTTCGAACGCTGGGAAGTCCCGCGGGCTCAGCGCTCATTTCCTCCGGAAACGCGCGGCTCAATGTACTTGCCTGGGTTCCGGCGTACATCATCGCTGCGTCCGGCATCATCTACAACCTCGAGGGAATCACTTTGCTGGAGATCGTGAAGTGGCTGTCGATCGGCGCGGTCACAGTCTACGGATCGAACATCTTGATCGCGTTCCGCGTGCTCGGTATCCGTCGCGAGGACGCGATGCGGATGGTAAATGCCGCGCTTACGTGCGGGGTCGCGGTTGTGGCTATCATTGCCTGCCGCTTCCTTCCCGTCGCGGAGTGGCAACAGCTCGTTTGCGCAGTGACTCTGGGCGGGCTGGTTCACGTCGCCTGGATTGGCCGAGTGCGATTGTCAGGCTGGGCGCGAGGATTTTCGAGGCGCGGCCTAAAGGAACTATACGAGAGCCTGTGAGTTTGCCGGTAAACTCCGAGCGATTCCGGGGCCCTTCCACCGTCTCTTTATGTTGAGACTAAGTATCGGGTGGATGCGATACCGATAATCTTTGAGGCGTGAGGTAGCGAGTTGATCAAGTCCTACTGGTTGAGACTATTGTTGTTTGCGTCTGCTGGCGCCCTGATTGCGCTGGTGGTGTCATTGATCGTGCCGAAGAAGTACGAGGCGATCATCGAGATTCTCATCGACCAAAAGCCGTTCACTGGCAACATGCCCGTGAGCAACGCCGAGTCCTCGGTCTCGGATCTCGTCGACTTTGGCCGATCGCGTAGCTTGACGACCCAGGTGCAGCAGTTGACCTCCTACGGTGTCTTGACGGAAGCAGCACGGCGTGTGGCAGAACAGCGAGGAATGACGCTGACGCCAGACTCTCCGATCTTCCCACAGACTCTCGCTGATTCGATTACGGTGACGGCCGAGGCCACCTCGGACCTCATCGGCCTGCGGGTACGGTTGCCTGATCCGCTCTTGGCTCAGGACATTGCTCGCGAGATCAGCATCGCCTTCAATGAACGGAACCGGACGAATACGCGCGAACTCGCTACCCGCGCCATTCAGTTCCTTGAGCAACAGATCGGCGTGATTCAACAAGAGCTGGACGCACTCGACACCCAAACCGAAAAGGTGAAGATCGAGTTGGGTCTGGCCGATATGGCGACTCAGATTGCCTCCGAAACGCAGAACCTCAACAGCATTCGTCAGTCGCGCGATGCCGCCTTGCTCGACCTCGTGACCTCAAAGGAACGCGCCGATGAGCTCGAGAAGGCGCTCAAACTCCTCGATCGTGAGCAGTCTGGGGGCGACACTAAGGTCTACAACCCGGTCTACCAACGGCTCGAGGCTGAGCTTGTTCTCTCCGAAAACGAACTCAATGCTCTCTCAACACGTTACTTGCCAGATCGTGAAGAAGTCCGGGCCTCTCAGGCGCGAGTGGACAACTATCGAGCGCTGCTGAAGACGACTCCAAAGTACATTGAGGGTTCGAGTAGCACGATTCCTAACTCGAATCGCATGCGACTTGTCGACACGCTCGCTGAGGCACGCGCACTTGCGATTGGCCTTGAAGCTCGGGTACAGAACGCGAATCGCATTCTAGCCGAAAAGGAAGCTTTCATGAGCAAGCTTCCGGCCGCACAATCAAGACTTTCTGCTCTCGGTCGCGAGCAACTTGCGCTCGAGCGCATTTATCAAGGCTATGCGGATCGTCTAAAGACGCTGAAGGCTTCTCAGACGGGCCGCTTCACAACCGTTCGCGAGCAGACTGCGGCGACCGCTTTTGAGGAGCCCGTTAGCCCCAAAATCGTTATCAACATGCTCTTCGGCCTGGTCGCCGGAGGGATCCTTGGCGTTCTGTCGATGCTTTCCACCGAAGCACGACGACAGCCGATCCGCTCGCTCGCTCAGCTCAACCAGTTGGCGTTCAAGCCGGTCTACCGGATGGTCCCCGAGCTCCGGGCTCCGTTCCGCGGGCTGAGCAAGGCTCCCCAAGAGGCCTACGAGACGTTGCTGGCCAACCACTTGAGAAGTACGGCCCGTCCCTACCGAATCGCGGTGGTCGGCCTGACGAAGGACTCCGGTGCTTCTACGGCGGCGATCAACTTGGCAGTCGCGGGAGCCCGGCACGGTTCGAGGGTCCTCCTCGTCGAGTGTGACCCGCGAGGTGGGCTTGCCCGTCTTGCAGGAAGGCAGCCTTCGGCCAAGGAAGTCGTGGAGGTTTCACCGCTCATCAAGGGTATGTCCGCCGAGTCGTTCCTCGGACTCTCCGGTGATCGAAATCCTGAAGTGTCACCTGCGGTCCGCGAACATGAAGCGGATCTGACGATCGTCGACCTTGAACCGACATCCAAGTCGGCTGAGTACGCGTTCGTAGCCCCGCACGTCGATGAGGTGATCTTGCTGGTTCGCGCTGGCAAGACCAAGTCGGTCGAGTTCTTGCAGGCTCAGCAGGCGTTGAAGGAAGCGGGTTGTCCGCTCGTCACGGTGGCGTTCACGCGCGCATCGGATCTTGCGGTCGTCACCGAGAGTGCCGATCCGTCAATGATGGAATCGTCCGAACCGAAGTCGCTCGAGTCCTAAGGACTTGAGCGACGGTTCGTGATCCGATTGGCGACTTTGGAAGCGCAGCGGGACAAGGTCGGGCCGGGCCGCTGAAGAAAGGCAAGTGTGCCGTACTTCAGCATCAGGTCCGGCCTTTTCGCTTTTTTGGCGTAGTGGACAAGCTGCAGGCGGCTCTCCCAGAGCCGTGTCCCAGTGGCGTATGGCGCGACACCGACAAACTCGTCGATGAGCTCAGCGGTGCGGCGATAGATTTCCTGCAGCCTTGTCGAGGTGAGCGATCCTTCGTGCATCCGGTACAGGTACAGGTCCTCCTTGAGATGCTCCATCTTGTAGCGGAGGCTGGCTCGGAGCCAGAAGTGCCAATCCTCGACGAGAAACCTCGCCTCGTCATATCCCCCGAGTTCCTCGTAGACTTCGCGGCGGTACATGAAGCAAGCGACCACAACGTTCTGGATAAGCAGCTTGTCGTAGTCGTCGACCGGGGCGAGTCCTAGCTCCTTCATGTCGTCGTCGAACATCATGCAGTCGGCGTACACCACGGAAAGGTCGGGATCATGGTCGAAGGCCGCGACCATCCGCTCCAGCGCGAGGGGCCGATAGAAGTTGTCGTCAGACGTCCAGGTGAGAAGCTCTCCTTGGGTTGCACGATGGCCGATGTTCAGCGATGCGGGAAGCTTCTGGTTGGTCTCGTTGCGGATGTATCGGATGCGCGGGTCCAAACTAACATATCGGTGGGCGATCTCGGGCGTCGCGTCGGGCGAGCAGTCATCGACGATGATCAGTTCCCAATCGGTAAAGGTCTGATTTCGGATGCTATCGATCGCACCCGGCAGAAGGTCGGACCGGTTGTACGTGGGCATCACGACAGACACACGGGGAGTCGGGAACGCCATGGTTCTAAGTTTGGTTGCAGGATGCAGGCCACGCTTGGCCAACGGTACAATTTTGACAGAGTCTGACCGATACTGGATTGGCGACAAGCGTTCTCGCAACTTCCTTTTATGTCCAATAGTTCATTGCTCCAACGGATTCAGGATCGGCAAGCGGTAGTCGGGATTTTGGGTCTCGGTTACGTCGGGCTCCCCCTAGCGATGCGTTTTGTCGAGGCGGGTTACCGGGTTGTCGGCATCGATGTCGATCCCAAAAAGGTTGTTGCCCTCAACGCAAGACAGTCCTATATCAAGCATCTCGGGCAAGCCCGGATCGCCGAGATGATGGACTCGGGCCTGATGGAGCCCACAACGGACTTTGCCCGATGCAGTGAGTGTGATGCGCTGCTCATCTGCGTGCCCACACCCTTGGGCCGGCATCGGGAGCCTGACCTTAGCTTCGTGGTCAATACGATGGAGTCGATGATGCCCTATCTCCGCGAGGGGCAGGTCATCAGTCTGGAGAGCACGACTTATCCGGGAACAACCGAAGAGGAGATCGTCCCGAGAGTCGAGTCGGTCGGCCTCAAAGTTGGTGAGAACGCCTTTGTCGTCTTCTCCCCCGAGCGAGAAGATCCTGGCAACCCGAACTTCACGACTCGCACGATTCCCAAAGTCGTCGGCGGGCACACCCCTCCGTGTCTCGAGGTTGGAGTCGCACTTTACAGAGCCGTGATCGATCAGGTGGTGCCCGTTTCTTCGACGAAAGCCGCAGAACTCACGAAGATTCTCGAGAACGTCTACCGAGCGGTGAATATCGGCCTCGTCAACGAACTCAAAATCGTTGCTGATCGGATGGGGATCGACATCTGGGAGGTCATCGATGCTGCGGCTACGAAACCGTTTGGCTTCACGCCGTTCTATCCCGGACCGGGACTCGGCGGCCACTGCATTCCCATCGATCCCTTCTACTTAACTTGGAAGGCCCACGAGTACGAGATGCACACCCGGTTCATTGAGCTTGCCGGTGAGATCAACTCGGGGATGCCTCGCTGGGTGGTTCTTAAGGTCGGCCTGGCACTAAATGAACATGGTAAGTCCGTGAAGGGCTCGCGTGTTCTCATCCTCGGAATTGCCTACAAGAAGAACATTGATGACTCCCGCGAGACTCCGTCAGCCGAACTCATCGCGAATCTCGACCAACTGGGTGCGGAAGTCGACTACAGCGATCCGCACGTGCCCGTCTTCCCGGTGAAGCGACGCCACCGCTTCGATCTGGCGTCTGTGGAACTGACTCCTGAGTCAATCGCATCGTATGATTGCATCCTGTTGGCAACCGATCACGACGCATTTGACTATGACCTCATCAAGCAGCACGCGAAGTTGATCATCGACACGCGAGGCCGCTACCGGGAGCCCGCGGCGAATGTGGTTAAGGCGTAGGCGATGAAGCTGTTGGTGGCGGGTGGAGCCGGTTTCATTGGCAGCCATGTGGTCGATGTTCTTACCGCCCGCGGCCACGACGTGCTGGTGGTGGACAACCTCTCGTCCGGCCACAAAGAAAACCTAGCGGCGTCGGCGGTCTTCATCCACTTAGACCTTCTTGAGCGAGAAAGGCTGGCCAAGCTGATGGCGGTCGAGCGCCCCGATGCGGTCATCCACCTCGCGGCCCAGAAGTCGGTTGGTGCCTCGGTTGAGGATCCGATCATGGATGCCGAGCAGAACGTGATCGCGTCTTTGAACCTGCTGGAAGCGGCCCGCCACGCGGGCACGAGGAAAATTGTCTTCGCAAGCACGGGTGGAGCTCTTTACGGCGATACCGATCAACTGCCGACCGATGAGCAGCATCCCACATTGCCCGAATCGCCGTACGGAATCTCAAAACTGGCGGTCGAGCACTACCTACGCTTCTACACCCACATTCATGGATTTCAGACCGTATCGTTGAGGATGGCGAATGTCTACGGGCCGCGCCAGGATCCGCTTGGGGAGGCCGGGGTTGTTGCGATCTTCTGCCGGCGAGCGCTGGACGGCGAGCCTGTCACATTCTTTGGGGACGGTCTGCAAACACGAGATTACACGTACGTGAAGGATGCAGCGATGGCCTTTGCCTTGGCCGTTGAGCAGGATCAGTCCCTGACCGTAAACATCGGAACCGGCGTTGAAACGTCGTTGGTCGACCTAGTAGGCCATCTCGAAGTCGTGGAGGGGCACCCGATCGCGAGGGTGATGGCCGATGCCCGCCCCGGGGAGATTCGTCGAAGCTGCCTCGACGCCCGCGAAGCTGGCCGGCGCCTCGGCTGGAAGGCAAGCTTCACGATCGAAGAAGGACTCGCCCAGACGCTGGACTCCTTTAGAGGATCGCGATGAAGATTTCGGTTGCGATTCCCACGCTCGGACGCGAGACCCTGCATGCGACGCTGCGTTCCCTGGAACGGCAGACCGTGCAACCGCACGAGATCCTCGTCGTTAACCAAGGTCCACCCGAACTCGACGACGAGCTGAAGAAGTACCGCCTGCCCATACGCCACCTGCCCCAGCAAGCACGGGGCCTCTCCCGAGCGAGAAACCGCGCCCTCAGCGAGTTTGCTGGGGACTGGGTTCTGTTCACTGACGACGACCAGGAGGTCAATGCTGAGTGGGTCGAGCAACTCGCCGCGTTGATCGAGACCTACCCCGAGGCCTCGATGTTTGGTGGGGTCGTGTTGCCGCCGATCAAGTACGATCCGTCTACCGAGTTCGTGAGCCAGATGTATGTCGCGGGCGAGGTCATTCTCAACCGCGAGCGATATCTGCAACCGCCGCCGGGACCCAATATGCCGAACGACATCTGGGGTGGCAACTTTGCGCTCAGTCGCCAGTGCATCGAGACCGTTGGACACTACGATGAGCATCTGGGGCGGGGATCAGGCCTGTGTGAGGCCGGTGAGGACACCGACTATGCGATTCGGACGCTAACTAAAGGGCTTGTTGGTGTTCTTAGCTGCCGTCTCATCATCACCCACACGTATGGCGTGCGGCCAATCATGGAGTCCACGGAGCGCGAACTGGTTGAGGTTGCGGCAATGATTGCCTGGAAGTCCGCGCAAGATCCGAGCAGCGTTGCGCCCGAGTTGGCCTCCAAGTTCCACCCGTTCGGCCGCAAGAAGGCCCTTTTGTCGGATCTAACGCGCGGGATCGTCTTCCATGATCATGCGTGGCGTAAGGGTGTGTACGACGCCTTTTGCGAGCGACTTTCCTCGGGCTACCGAGTGCAGGGCGGAGTCATTGTCGCGAAGTCCGAATGAGAATCCTGCTCATTACCGAGATGTATCCTCCTGACGCTGACGGTGGCCAGGAAGTCAATGCCCAGAAACTCGCTGAGGCGCTGATCTCGCAGGGGCACGATGTCGCGGTGGTGACCGCAGTGCATCGCGCTCGATACTCTGGCCCGCCCGAGAGTAGACCTTACGTCCACCGCATTCTCGGGCACGCCCCCTTTCTGGAGAACAACGAGCCTCGGGCTCAAGTGCTTCGGAGAACATGGCTGTACGCGCTGGAGGTGTGGGTTCACAAGCGGAACAAGTCTCGCCTACGCCAGTTGGCTGCGCAGTGGAAGCCTGACGTCGCGTACATCTTTGGAACCAGCCGGATCGGTCTCGGCTTCAGCGTAGAGTTGCATCGGCTGGGGATTCCATCCCTTTGGCACCAAGGGGGCTCGAACTTAGAGCGTCGCCTGTCTCAGCGTGGGGAACTCGGTCGGCTCGCGAAGTTCTTCCGTTCCCTCGAGAGCGAAGAGCTACAGGCGGACTTCCGCTACGTGGCCTACGTCAGCCAGTTCTTGGCGGATGAAACGGCAAAGTACGAACTCCCGACAGGTGTCGAGTTGGGCAGTGAGTTGCGGCCGATCATATCTCGTGGCATTGATTTCGACGTTTTCGTGCCGATCCCCGAGCGCTACACGACCGGCAAAATCGTTATGGCCGGCCGGATTGGCGCGTTCAAGGGATACCACGTGGCCATTGAAGCGTGTGCGCTGCTGTCTCGCCGTCGTCCGGATCTGCAATGGACGCTTGAAATTTTTGGCGAAGCTGATGACGAAGACACGATGGGTCACGAAAAGGGGTCCGTGTATCTCGCCAAACTCAAGTCGATGATGACCGAGTCGAGCTTAGTTGATCGTATCTTCTTCCGCGGCGGTCTTAAGCGCGGCGACCTTCTCAATCGCTTCGAAGGGTCCGCCATCTTCGTTAGCGCTTCAAACTGCGGAGAGGCCTTCGCCAACACGATCATCGAAGCTGGGGGTAAGGGCAATGTGCTTGTGGTCAGTGACGATGGATCGGCCCGCGAAGTGGTCCTTGACGGCGAGACGGGCTTAGTCTATCCGCCGGGGGATGCTGTTGCACTCTCGGAGGCGCTAGAACGCGTACTGGACGATCCTCAGCTGGCCTTTCGGCTCAGCACGGCAAGCGCGGAACGTCTTGACCGCCACTTCACGCTCGACGCCGTGGTCCGCGCTACCGTCGAGGTGTTCGAGGAAATGATTAAGCGCGAAAGTAGTCGACGTACCAGTCGATGAAGCGACCGATCCCGGTCTCCACCGACGTGGCCGGCGAGAATCCGGTTAGCTCCACCAGGTCTGCAACATCCGCGTAGGTCTCGGGCACGTCTCCGGGCTGCAGCGGCATGAGATTCATCTTAGCCGTCTTGCCAAGTCGATGTTCAATGGCGTGGATAAAGTCAAGCAACTGGACTGGTGAGTTGTTTCCTACATTCAACACTCGGTAAGGAGTGCTTCCTGCGGCATCTGGTGCAAGCGGGATCAATCGAAAGACTGATTCGACGACATCGTCGACGTAGGTGAAGTCTCTCCGCATCTTACCGTGGTTGTAGACATCGATCGAATCGTCGTTGAGGATCGCCTTGGTGAACTTAAAGAGGGCCATATCTGGGCGCCCCCACGGTCCATACACCGTAAAGAAACGCAAGCCCGTTGTTGGCAACTTGAAGAGATGGCTATACGTATGTGCCATCAACTCATTGGCTTTCTTCGTAGCGGCATAAAGGCTAATCGGATGATCGACATTATCGCTTGTCGCAAACGGCAGTTTCGTATTGGATCCGTACACGGAGCTCGACGATGCGTAAAGCAAGTGTAGCACAGAGTCTTTACGGCAACACTCGAGGATATTCGTGAAGCCCACCAGGTTTGACTGAATGTACACGTGAGGATTGTCAATAGAATACCGAACACCCGCCTGCGCCGCTAAGTGGATAACAAGACTCGGGCGGTGTCGAGCAAAAAAATCCTCTAGTCTGGCGAGATCAGCGAGATCAAAACGTTCGATGTCAATGCCATGGTCTTCTTTGAGAAGAGCCTCTCTGGCAAGCTTTATCTTCGGATCATAGTAGTCATTGAAATTATCAAGAGAAACTACCCTGTACCCTTCCTGTCCCAATCTCCGGGAGAGATGGAATCCGATGAAACCTGCGGAGCCAGTGACAAGGATGGTTGGGGCAGGGTTGGACATTGGTTCAAGTGTACCAGACATGTTTGAACCTATGCCCTAGAGTCCACGTCGACTGTACATCGTGTTCGACACGTTGCGAAACATCGAGACCATCTCGGTATACGGCCTATCCGTAACATCCACTAGGCCAAAGGCGTTGTTCTCTCCGTTGAACTTACCGCTGATGGGTTGGTCGATGTACGTGAACCAATGGCATCCGATCACGTTCTTCGAGGTTAGAGCCCTGTCGAGGTACGATGCAGCCAGGGCCGCCCTCCCGGCTTGAGTACTCGTCTCACAGCGCTGGAGGATGAGTTGGGACATGCTGTTGCCCTCTCGAGCAGCGAATGTGAACTCACTGATCAGTACGGGTCGCTTTAGGGCGTTGAAGTAGCTCCATGGAACGTCTTCGGCGCGATCGTAGTGCGTGACCGAAATGGTATCAGCGTATTGCTGTAGCGCAGAAAAGACTTCATTGGGTGCCCAAGCAATATACTCGCGCGTGCCGAGCCAAAGCAGGTCCTGATGCAATCCCTTTACCGCTTGGCGGACCCGAAATGCGTAGGCTTTTACATAGTTCCAAAGGAACGCGGAGAGGTCGGAAGTCGCGAGCTCTACCTGAGGATCGGTCAGGGTAATCGCGGTAGTGCGCATGAACTGCCAACTGCCAAAGTTTGTATCCCATGCCTGATTGAGGGCTTCGATGGTGCGATACTTGACAAAGAGGTGATTCACAAACGCTTGCTTCGCAGGCTGGGTCGTCGGAGCTGCGAGGGCGGAGAGGGGCACCTGGTATCGCTCACGGGTGCTACCCGATCGCGTGCCCCAGCTGTTCTCACCATCGACGAAAACGCCGAGCAAGTTCGGATTGTTCTTCAGATTGCCCAACTGAGAAGTCAGATTCGCTTGCAGCCAGGCTGGGAAGTCCGTGCCGAACGGATCGGGAAGTGAGCGCCAGTATGCGAACGGAGTCTGAAGGCGCGTGGGGTAATCCGCGGTCGTGAGTGTCACGGTGAAAGGCAGTCCCTGATTCGCCATGTCATGCGCGGAAGAGGCTGTACCTACGGTGTTGAACCCCCATGAGCGCATACGGCTCGCGGCATGCTCTCGGTACCTCGTAGGCCAGCTGTCGCCGTACTTGTCGTAAAGATTGCCTGCGTAGTGCGAGTAGGTCTTGACGGTTTGGCCGTTCTTTACCGTCGAGGAATAGAACTGTGCCTTCGGCGTACCGTCAGGAGGCAGCATCGCGAACATGTACTCACGGTTCTGCGTGATCGTGGCTGGCGCAGGAATGACTTGACAGAGGCCCAAGCTCCAGAAGTACTTTCCGGCCGGCGAAAGGAAGTATGCCTTGCCAGATTGGGTCCTTACGACTCGCCACTTGCCCATGTACGGCGTCGTCGGTAGGGTGGATGAGCCGAGCTCTTCGCCTTTGCCCGGGTTGGCAGCGAGATCGACCAATTCATCTTCGTGCCTGTCGCGAATCTGCTGAGCAGAGCTCACCTTCCATGCCCACGAGCGCCGGCTCAGTTGCCCGAACACATCGACGAACCCCGTGATCGACGAGTCGGTGACGACGGCCGTCACTGAGGTGAGCGAAACCTGTACTGGCGTGCTTTCCTTAGAGTAGATCTGGAACTTGTGGACAGTATGGGTAGCGACGTTCGGGTTTGCGGGATACTGATGGGCGTAATAGTCCGACAAGGCAGGAATGGGTGCGTGGATCCCGAACTGATCTGGGGTTACGCCGGTGAAATCGAGGAACACAGTCCTAGTCTCGAAGGGCCGAAGAGTGATCGGTGCTCCGACGGCTGGCGCGCTAGTGCCGCTCACGTCCCACTGAGCCCCGATGGTAACAGAACGGGCCTCCTCATTGCGGAAGGTCATTCTGAATCCGTCGTACATGCTCCAGTTTTGGGCCGAGCCGTAATTGATGCCGATCTGGGACCAGAGCCCGCCAAACGCAATCCGGGCTGCAGGCTGACTGTTAACGTGGTTGTACGAAACGATGGAGGTGTTCGACCGGTAGACGCCCGGAGACGACAACTGCTCGACGTCGAAGACCGTCGTGCTCGTCTGCCCAACGGCGCATGTGGCCAAGACGGCCAGTGAAGTCGAAGTAATGCCCGCTTTCCAGTAACCCATGCAGGGTCAGTTCCAACCCAGGCACCCCAGAAACCTTGAAACTTCTACCGGGTCGCGCACCTTCAAGCATTTTGACCAGCCGCGAAAGTTGCTGGGCTAGTCGGCTTGCGAGGCTTGCGCTACCGTGCGGACATCCTGAGCTCGATCAGCGCGGGTGATCAAGATCTGACCATCGGTAACCACGACGATGAGACCTTCAACGCCAAGCGTCCAGACCTTTGCCGCTGTTGTGTTGTAGATCACCGATCCCGTTGTTTCCAGGGGATGCGCCAGACCCACGACGGCATTCCCGTCGGTATCCAGTTCCACAGTCCGAAGCAGCGAATCCCAGGTGCCCACGTCGTCCCAACTGAACTCTGCGGGAACGCAACGGACGCTCGAGGCTCGCTCCATCAGTGCGTAGTCAATCGATTGCGAGGTCAGTTCAAGAAAGGCCGCCGTAGCCGCTCCCGCCTCACCGGTGCAGAGCGCCGCCTTGATCCGTTCGTAGGCCGCAAAAGCCGGGGGATTTCCTTGCTCCAGCTCGAGGGCAAAGGTCGCTTCGGTCCAGAAGAACATGCCACTGTTCCAAAGAAAATCTCCAGCGGCCAAGAACTGCGCGGCCGTCTCGGCATTGGGCTTCTCCGTGAAGCGGCGAACACGCCCATCCAAGGCACGTTCGATATAGCCAAAGCCCGTATCCGGACGGGTCGGGGGAATGCCGATGGTCGCAAGCGCATCTTCTTCGATAGCGGTCTCGACCGCCTTGCGTACCGTTGAGACAAAGGCGTCGGTCGGGTTGATTGCGTGGTCAGACGTGGTGATGGCGACGGCAAACGGCCCGCCTTCATGGGCCGCCAAGGACGCCATCGTCCAAGCCACGGCCCCCAGCGTGTTGCGGCGATCGGGCTCGGCGAGGATGCGATCCTCCGCGATCAGCCCTGACGCGCGGATCGGCTCAGAAAGTGCGGTGGATGTAGAAATCCAGAGATTCTCGGCCCCGACCACGGGTTCCAGGCGCCGCAGCGCCGCCTCAAGTAGCGAAACCCCCTCGCCAGTCAGGTCGAGGAGTTGCTTTGGTCGAGCTGGCGTAGAGACTGGCCAAAATCGCTCACCCGATCCACCGGCCATGACAACGCCGTGGGTCTTCACTTCGGGGCCACCTTCCTCTTAAACCTCAGGATAGGGTTTGCGGGCTCGTCCGGAGACGCGACAAAGGTGTCCTTGTCCGTCCATGAAACGGTGCCGGTCTGTGGCTTGTTCAGCTGCTTGGCGATTTCGGTCGTCCCCTGATCAATAAGGTCCTTGGGGATCATCGAGCCACTAGTATCGACCGCGATGGTGGATCCGCTGACCGTAAGTTTGTCCCCCCCCCACTCGTAGGTTCCGGTGATCTTCACCTGGGCCCCCATGAGTGCGCCGGTCACTTCGTACACCCCATCAGGTGAGAACTTGTGCACGACTGGCACGCGGAAGCTCTGGGCGGTGATCTCACCTTCCCACTCTCCAACATACGGATTCTTTTTGGCACAGCCGCCGATCAGCGCAACCGCCAAGACCAGGACAACGGAGCGTCTCATCCTGTGAGTCTGACATACCCCGTTCGCAACGAGATTCGCGGCGTGAACGTAAAATGGCGAAGGTTCGCGTAAGCCTATGAACGCCTTTGTCGCTCGATACCGCCCGATTGCATTCGGCTCCTTGGTCGCCCTCACCTTGTTTGTGGGGGGGATGTTGATCGCGCCGTTTCTGCCCGCCCTGCTCTGGGCGGCGGTAATCGCAGTTCTGGTGAGCCCGATCTATAAGAGGTTCCGCAAGAAGTTGAGCCCGAACTGGGCGGCTACGGCAACGACCTTCTTGACCATCGCGCTGATTGGCGTTCCGCTCGCACTGGTGGGCACGGTGCTTACGCTCCAGATCACCGCAAGCGCCCATCAGTTCGCGCAGTCTCAGGGCACGAGCGAGCTGAGTGCCGACCAGATCTTCACCGAACTGGACAGACTCATAAAGCCGATCGCCCTGCAGGTTGGGGCCCCTGACTTCACTCTGCAGGGTTGGCTGGAAACCAACCGCGAAGGATTGGTCAAGTCTGCGGGGGCCGTGGCCACTGCGGCTGCAAAGGCCACGGGTCAAACGCTCTTCACGCTCGTCGTCGCGTTTCTGACCCTCTTCTTTATGCTACGCGACGGACACAAGCTCCGAGAACCGGCTCTAGAACTGATCCCGCTTACTCGTGAGCGCGCCGAAGCGATCCTTATCCGTATGGAGGCGACCATCCACGCGGTGTTCGTGGGCATTGTCTTGGTGGCGCTGATCCAGGGTGGGATCGCGGGCCTCGCCTATTGGCTAACGGGCGTGCCATCGCCGCTGGTTTGGTGGGTAGCGACGACTGTCCTGTGCGCCGTGCCACTGCTCGGCGCGCCGATCATCTATGTTCCGCTGAGCTTGTTGCTGATCGCGCAAGGGAAGTACTGGCAGGGAATCACCCTGGCCGCGGTCGGCTTCCTCCTCGTCAGCCAGTCCGATAACATTCTGCGTCCGTTCATCATCGGTGCCCGAGTCGACCTCCATCCGATGGCGATCTTCTTCAGCTTGTTGGGTGGCATTTTCGCGATGGGTCCGGTGGGAATCATGGTAGGCCCGATCGTGCTGACCATGCTGCTTGCTCTCCAAGAAATCATCCGCGAGCGGCTGAAAGAGAAGATTCCGACAGAACCCGCCCCGGCGAGCTAGCGCCCGATCGCGAACGCACTCATGCTGTCCGCAGTAGAATCAGACGTCATGACGAGAACTGCCTCTGCCATCTGGAATGGCGAACTAAAGACCGGAAATGGGCGCATGAGCGCCAGCACGGGTGCCTTCACGGACCTCGCTTATTCGTTCCACACGCGCTTCGAAGACGAGCCCGGTACCAACCCCGAAGAGTTGATCGCCGCGGCCCACGCAGGGTGCTTTTCGATGGCGACTTCGGCGCAGCTCGCGAATGCCGGCTTCCCGCCGAACTCGCTGGCGACGACTGCCACGCTCACCTTAGAGCCGATCGATGGCAAGCCCACGATTTCGAAGATTCACCTGGACTTGAAGGGCGACGTGCCCGGCATCAGCGCCGAGCAGTTCGTCGAGTGCGCCGAGGCCGCCAAGGCGGGTTGCCCCGTCTCGCGCGTCCTCAACGCCGAAATCTCACTGACCGCGACGCTCGTTTCCTAAGCGTCCCACACGAAAGGCTCCGCATCCGTGAGGATGCGGCCCTCGGTTTCCACTGCGCGCAGCAGATACTCGGGAAGGGTGAAGCACGCGTGGTGGAACCGGCCCGTGTAGTACTTGTTAATAACGCCGCGATTGGCGTGGCGCTTCTCGATCTCCGCTTGGGTCAGGGCCATCGGATCGTGCTTCTTCGAAGCGAGCACGAAGCCCCATGGCTGGAAGAACGTGGAGACGATGCCGTAGTATCCGGCCACGTGCGGGAACACGTCCGACATCGCCTCCAGGGTCTTGATGCATGACGCCATGCATGCGGGATAGTTCTCGTTTGCCGAGCCCGCCTGCATCGCGAAAACCCCGTCCTCGCTCATCGCCTCGGCGCAGAGCTGGAAATACTCGCGGGTGAACAGCATCTGTCCCGGGCCATCCTCGTGCGGATTAGGCAGGTCGCTGAGAATCACGTCGAAGTTCGCTCCCTTGTGCTCGGCGATCCAGGCGCGCGCATCGGTATGGACGAGCGTCGTTCGCGGATCCTCGAAGGCCCCCTGATGCCACTCCGGCATATGCACTTTCACCATATCGACGAGTTCCTCGTCGATATCCACCATGAACGCCTCTTCGACCGTGTTGTGAGCCAGGGCCTCGCGCAAGGTTGCACCCTCGCCACCGCCGCAGACCAGAACCTTCTTCGGATTTGGATGCAGCGTCATCGCCGGCTGGCTCATGCACTCATGGAAGATGTATTCGTCCATGAGCGAGGTCTGGATGTTGTAATCCAGAAACAGCGACTTGCCGAAGCGCGGTACGGTCGCGATTTGGTAGGTCTGGTACTTCGTCTTGCCTTCGAGAATCATCTTCTCGACCCGGTATTGCCAGATGGCAGCCGAGGTATGGGTCTCGTTGATGAACATGCCGGTCGCGTCGCTGTGGCTCACGGCTAAGAATTCTGGCAGGGTTGGTGGACGTTGTGCCGGAATCGGTTCTAGAACATGAGCAATGAAGGTTCTCGCCGCGACGACCCCGACCGGCGAGAACTGGCGCTCCGCGGTCATAGCGCAGATCTCGCCGACCCGATCGTATCCGCAGGGCTGACATTAGTCCACGCGGATGCACGGCAACTCGCCTACATCCTCATTGCCACTCCGAACAAACCCAACCACCCAAACGAAACGCCTCATCCGACTCGCGCGTCCATTGCTCGACAGGTGACGCACATGAAAGTCTCTCGCACACTACCGGCTCTGGCCGCTCTTGTTCTTATCGGATTTGCCGTTGCTCAGACCTCGACCAGCGGCTCGACGTCGCAATCGAAGAGCGGCACGGGGAGCGCTTCTTCTTCATCGAGTAGCCGCGCGCAGGCCGGCGGATCCAGCTCGGCGGGCGGCTCGTTCGGCGGACAGTTTGGCGGTCAGTTTGGCGGATCGAAGGCTGCTTCCGGCACGGGCAGCGGGACTGGATCAGGCTCGGGCAGTAATGCCAACGTCAAGGTCACTCGACCGACGCACGTGATCGTCTATTCGCCGAATCCCACCGGTGGCGGGGGTGGCTCCGAGGCCATCTGGGCCGACCAGGCCGTGTATTGGCGCAAGCTGGATGAACGAGGCAAGCTACTGTATGCTGGCCCCTGGACGCAAGGCAAGGGGGCACTGATGGTGCTGGTCTGTGAGGACGACGCCGAAGCTCAGGACATCGCTGATCAAGATCCGGTCGTGAAGGCGAACCTCTATCTCGCCCAGGCGAGGGGTTGGAGCGTGACGATGATTGGCCGTAACGTGGTCCAGCCTACAAAGAACAACAAGTAAGCGTGGACACGCTCGCGGCATGATCCTTGTCGTGGGTGGCGCGGGCTAGTCGGCTCTCACTTCGTGCGGCAGCTTCGCTTGGCAGAGCTGCCGCACGTGGGTCGGCGAGAGCGTTCGCGAGCCCGGAAAGTACTTCGACAACAACTCGGGCGAGCCAGCAAGGGCATGGTTGCTTACGCGGCGTCGTCTAGGTGGACGTCGTTCGCCACTTCGGACTCGGAGGTGTCCCAGTTGTCGCAGTCGCGCCGCCGGCAGTAGATCATTCGGGACGTCGTACCGTCGGCTTGCTCGACCGCCGCCATCTGTGAAAAGCGGCACTCCAAGCATAGTTCGGGCTCGATGAGCCTCACGATCTTCAACTGCTTCTTCGCCATCCCTAGGTCCTTCTCCGTCGATCCTTGACGGTACGTAAAACATATCGGCCCACTCCACGATGGAGCGGGCCGATAGGAATACCGGGATTGCGGCAGATTACGGGTTCTTGATCGTCAGCTTCTGGCCATCCATGTTCACCGAGATCGTGAAGTTGCCGCTCGGGTTGCCGAGCATCTTCTTCTGCCCGCCATTCAGATCGCTGAGTTTCAGGTAGCCCTGTCGATCGTGCTTGCTGCGTTGGTCGGGGGTCAGCGACTTCATCAGAGACTTCATGTCAGAGGAGCGAAGCACGGCCGGAGCCTGAGGAACCTTTGGCAAGTTCTTGAGCTCGATCTCTAGATCGCCCATCGACTTCTCGAACGCCTTCCTCTCGGCTTCGCTCATGCCCTTGTAGTCCTTGCCATCCCACTTGAACATCTTCATGTCATGCGGCAGCGACTTCAGTTCTTCGTGGAGCTTCTTCATTTCGAGTTCGAGTTGCTTGCGCTCCTTGTCCGACAGCTTGCTGCCCTCGATGACATGCGGCAGGGACTTCATGCTCTCGTGGAACTTCTTCATCGACTCTTCGAAGGCCTTCTGCTCCTTCTCGGTCATCGGCTTGATCTTCGCGAGTTCCTTGGCACTCGGCACGACCAGCTTCATGTGCTCGCCAAGCTTCTTCATGTGAAGCTCGAACTCCTGCTTGTCCTTGGGCGACATGCCGTGGCCAGGGACTTCGAAGGTGAACACCTTCGGTGCAACGCCCTTTGCCCCTTTCTGGGCCTTCTGTGCCTGCTCGATCGCTTTCTGCACGTCGATCGTGATCTGATCTCCATCCTTAGACGACCAGGTGTGGACCTTGGGCGCGATGCTGCTGGGCTGCTTGGGGCTGCTTGGTGCGGCTGGCGCGAAGTGCATGACCTTCTGTCCGCCAAAGACGTAGACCTGACCTCTCTTCGACCACGATACGCCGAGCGCGTCGGCGATCGCGGCGACCGCATCTTCGACGGGCTGATCGACTAAGTTGATCGTGAGCTTTCGGCTGGCAAGCGCCCTGTCTTCGAGTACGAAACTGACGCCGGTGTCCCCCAGCCACTTCACGACATCGTCGAGGGTGCCGTTGATCCGGACCGTGACCTTCTTGTCCTGGAGCGACTCCGCGAGCAGGGTGGAGGGGTTGAACAGCTCTCCATTGACGAGGGCGAACGATGCCTGAGGTTTGGGCTCCGGCTTGGAGGCCTGAACCGAATCGTCGGGCAGCATGACAAGGCTGCCGGTCGCGGCGGCGATGGTGGCGGCGAGGGCGAGTTTGATCGTTGATAGCATGGGTTGATTGTCTCCTGCAACTTTCTTTGCACATTATTACCCACCTTTCGTCAGATCGAGTTCCCGTGGGACAAGAGACCTATAAGAAATTTGCACCTTTGCTGAAAAAGCAGAGCGGGGGCACCACGTGCCCCCGCTCATTCGATGGCCAGACGAGTTCGTTCTAAGCTGCGGCCTTCTCTTTCGATTCGACCAAAGCGTGGGTGAACAGGTCGATGACTTCCCGCCGGAAGTGTCGCGGACGGTGGCGCATGCGCTCGTAGACCCAGGCTGCGAACTCGACGTCCGAGGCTTGATTGATCAAGTCGACCGTCTCCTTGCCATTCACGAGGACGGAGAACTCCGGGGTCATCGTGCTTGTCAACGGCACGAAGAGCTCGATTCCTTCGGGAGCCTCGTTCAGGTAGGGCCAATCCTCAACGCTCTCTAGGTCCCATTTCCACTGGAAAACCTGCTGGTTACGCTCGATGGTCCCGGCGTAGTTCAGGTCGAGTTGGCGGAAGGTCTGCGAGCCGTGATGGAAAACGAAGGCGCCGTCAGCGATCCACATTGAGAATCCGGCGAGCTTGGCGCGAAGATTGTAATCATCGTCCTCGAAGTTTCCGAGGCCGAAGCGCGGATCGAAACCGCCGATCTCGCTGAGGCAGTCCGGGTGGATAAGCAGATAGAGCCCGCGAAGCTGGAAGTGGCGGCTCGCGCTGCTGTGGTGAATCCACAGGTGGCGCTCCGCGCGGTACATCATGCCGCCGAGATTGGCGAAGCTCCCGATGTCGACTTGCTGACGCCCGTTGACGTTGTTGCTGACCGGCGCGATAAGGCCGGGCTTATGCTCCATGGCTTCCAGTTGCTGGAACGCGCGGACCAGTTCGATCGTGCAGCCGACGCTGGGGATGATGTCGTCGTTGATGACGGCGAAGAAGTCGCACCACTCGGACTGCCACAGATGGTCGAGGCCGATGTTGGCGCCGCGGCCGTAGCCTAGATTGACCGGCTCCTCGATCAGTTGCACCATGTAGGGGGCGGAGTCGCGAAGCTGACGCAGGTGAGTCAAGTGCTCCTCGCTGGTGCCGTTGGCGACCACCGCAAACACGCACTCACCCGGATAGTAGCGGCTGAGGTGGGTGATCGTGTCGAGAGCTTGGCTTGCATTGTCGACGGTCGGCATCGCGAAGCCAAGGCGCGGCCACTTGGGCAGGGTGCCTTCGCCGATGACGGCGATGCAGTACATCGCTTCGTCGTCGAGGCCCTCGTGGATGAGTCCTGGCCAGCGGGCTTCCTGAGAGAGGAAGCGGACTTGCCGATCCGGGAAGTTGGAGTTGATCAGCTCGGCAAACTCGTTGGGCGTCCACTCGATGGTGTGGAAGGAGTTGAGCGGTTTGTCCGTAAGGGCGTTGCCGGGCGAGTGGGTCTTGCGGTTGGGGGTGCTGATGACGATTCGACCTGGGCAGGTCGAGAGCGCCTTGAGAAACGCGGACGGGTCGGGGAGGTGTTCGATCGTCTCAAAGCTCACCACGAGATCTGCGCCCGAGTAGTCGGCGGTGGTGACATCGCCGGTGATGAACTCGACTTCGGGATAGCGCTCCTTGGCGTACGTCGTCGCTTCGTCACTCAAGTCGATGCCGGTCGCCTCGGTCGCGTAGATGGCGGCGTAGTTGGTGCCGTACCCTTCGCCCGACGCGGCGTCGATCACCTTCGCATCTTCGTACCAGGGCTGGAAGAAGAGGTAGCGTTGCCAATGGTAAAGCTCGGTGGCGGCATCGCTCGCATGGGGCACCATGCGTTCGCCAGTCCAAGCCAATGACGGAAGGGAGTGAGCACTCATCCTGGTACATGTATCGGGCAATACGAGAGAAATCTTAGAGTCTCCTGTCAAGTTTCGTGCGTACAATCTAGAGATGCAAGGGCGAGGACAGGCGATCGGGTTGCTCTCGGCAACCGCTGTACTTGCGGCGGCCATCGGATTCGCGAGCCGAACTGAGACCCCTCAGCAGCCGCAGGAGCGGACGGTTTCGTTCGCCAAAGATGTCCGCCCTCAGATGCAGAAGTGGTGCGCGGGTTGCCACACCGGCAAGAACCCACCGGCAAACGTCGATCCGCTGAAAGCCAAGACCGACGCCGATGTGCAAAAAGACGACGTGACGTGGGAGCGCATCGCCCGGGCGATTCGATCCGGCCACATGCCCCCCGAGGGTTCTCCACAGCCGACTCAAGAGCAGCGCACGTTCTTGGTCAGTGCGATCGAGAGCATCATCAGCGGCAACTGCACGCTGCGCGACCCCGGCCGCGTCACCATCCGGAGGCTGAACAAGGCCGAGTACGTCAACACGATCCGCGATCTGATGGGGGTGAACTTCCGCGGCGCCGAGGGTTTTCCGTCCGATGACGTCGGTTACGGCTTCGACAATATCGGCGATGTCTTGACCCTGTCTCCGCTTCATTTGGAGAAGTACCTTGACGCTGCCGAGGCCATCGTCGCCGAAGCGATCGCGCTCCCCGGGGCGAAGACCACGCGGATCGAGGCCAACTTCCTACCCGCCGCCCAAGGCACCAACCCCACCAACGAGGGAGACCGGTCGTTCTTCACGAATGCGCTGATCAACCTCGACCATGACTTCAAGCTCGCCGGCGCGTATCGGATTCGAGTCCACGCGTTCGGCCAACAAGCCGGTCCCGAAGCGTGTCGCATGCGGATCTCGCTAGGAAGCAACGGACAGGACTTCACCGTCTCCGCAACCGCCGAGAAGCCCGCTGACTACGAGTTTCCAGTAGAGGTTGCAGCTGGGCGAAGGCGGATCGGCATCGCGTTTACGAACGATTTCTACGATCCCGACAACCCGAATCCGCGACAGCGAGACCGCAACCTGATCGTGCGCCATGTGGAGATCATTGGCCCTTTCGGAGACAAGGTGGCCTTGCCGCCATCGACCACCCGGTGGATTCCTCAGCAACCCACTCCTGGACAGGAGCGCGAGTTCGCTAAGCGCTACCTCACGACCTTTGCGAGCCGAGCGTTCCGGCGCCCGGTAGAAAGCGAGGAGGTGGACAGTCTCTTGAGGGTGTTCGACGTGGCCCACAAGTTCAAGGAGCCGTTCAACCGGTCTATGCAAGTGGCGATGACGGCGGTCTTGGTGTCTCCGCAGTTCTTGTTCCGGGCCGAACTCGACCCCAAACCGAACGACGTCAAGGCCTCTCGTGAACTCAACGGTTGGGAGCTCGCTTCGCGCCTGAGCTACTTTCTGTGGTCTTCCTTGCCCGATGATGAGCTGATCGAACTCGCCCAGTCGAAGCGCCTGACTGATCCCAAAACACTTGAAGCCCAGGTGGAACGGATGCTGAAGGACCCCAGGGCCAAGGCGCTGGGGGACAACTTCGCCGCTCAATGGCTGCAGCTGCGAAAGCTGGCTGACTTCCGACCCGATCCGCGGACTTACTCTTCGTTCAGCCCTTCGATCCGAGTTGCGATGCTGGCCGAGTCGCTGCACTTCTTCAACGACATCGTGGCCAACGACCGCTCGATCTTAGAGTTCTTGGCGAGCCGGCATACGTTCGTGAACAATGCGCTTGCCGCCTACTACGACATTCCCGGCGTCGAGGGCAACGAGTTCCGGCGGGTCGAACTTCCTAACACCACCCGGGGCGGATTGTTGGGGCAGGGAAGTATTCTCACGTTGACTTCGAACCCAACGCGCACGAGCCCGACCAAACGTGGCAAGTGGGTGCTTGAGCAGATTCTGGGAACCCCGCCCCCCCCTCCTCCCCCTGGGGCTGATGTTCTGGCGCCCGCAAAGCCAGGGACGGCACTGAAGACGCTTCGCCAGCAGATGGACGCGCATCGTCAAAACCCCGACTGCATGAGCTGCCATAGCCGGATGGATCCGTTAGGGTTTGGCCTCGAAAACTATGACGCAGTGGGCCGTTGGCGTTTTCGCGATACCGATGAAACGGAGATCGATTCCACCGGTGTATTGCCCGATGGCACTAAGTTCTCCGGGCCAGCCGAGTTGCGACAGGTGCTTCTGGCGCGCAAGGATCAGTTTGCCCACGCGCTCTCCGAGAAGCTCATGATTTACGCGCTGGGACGCGGCGTAACCTTGAGGGACGACTGCTCGATCGATGAGATAACGGCACGAGTTAAGCAGGAGAACTTCCGTATGTCCGCTATCATAAAAGGGATTGTATTGAGCGAGCCGTTCCGCATGCGGCGTGGCGATGGAGGCGAAGGACGATGAGTTTGTTGATTCCCCGAAGAACGGTGTTGCGCGGGTTGGGCACTGCGATCTCTCTGCCTCTGCTCGAGGCGATGCTTCCGCTCAACGCGATTGCTCAGTCGGTGCGCCCTCGAACGACCCGGGTGGCGTTCATGTTTGTCCCCAACGGCATCGATATGGAGAACTGGACGCCTGGATATGAGGGCATGCTGGGCGATCTGCCGCCCATCCTGCAGCCGCTCGCCGACCTGCGGTCAAAGATCAATGTCTTGACCGGCCTCACGCAGCACAACGCATTTGCCTTGGGCGACGGCCCTGGCGACCACGCCCGCTCGACCGCGACTTGGCTGACCGGGGTCCACATCAAGAAAACCGCCGGATCGGACATCCGCGCCGGGATTTCCGCCGACCAGGTGGCCGCGTTGCACTTGGGTAAGCAAACGCGATTCCCGTCCCTCGAGATCGGATGCGAGCGGGGCGCGATTGCCGGAGACTGTGACTCTGGGTATTCGTGTGCTTACTCCAGCAACATCTCGTGGAGAGGTGAAGCGACGCCCAACGCGAAAGAAGTCAACCCCCGGCTCGTCTTCGAGCGGCTGTTCGGCACCGGAGCGGGTGAGGATGCAGAGAGCCGGATGCGGCGCGAGCAGTATCGGATGAGCATTCTGGACTTGGTGAGCGAGGATGCCTCCAAGCTGCGAAACCAGCTTGGCCAGCGGGACCAGCGCAAGCTCGACGAGTACTTGACCGGGGTGCGCGAGGTCGAGCGTCGACTGCAGAAGATCGAAACCCAGCAGATGAAGGAAGTCCTTGCGGGCGCCCCGCGCCCGACCGGCGTGCCCAGCGACTTCGGCGAGCACATTCGGCTGATGGGAGACATGATGGTGCTGGCCTTCCAAGCCGATCTCACCCGAGTTTGCACGTTCATGTACGCGAACGACGGCAGCAACCGGCCTTATCCGACCATCGGCGTTTCGGACGGCCATCACGATATGTCGCACCACGGCAAGAACCCGGAGAAGCTTGCCAAGAAGCAACGCATTGACCGCTTCCACACCGAGCAACTCGCTTATGTGCTCAAGAAGCTTGACTCGGTCAAAGAACTCGACGGCTCGCTGCTCGACCATTCGATGATCGTGTACGGCGCGGGGATCAGCGATGGCGACCGGCACAACCACGACGATCTGCCGATTCTTGTCGCTGGCGGTGCGGCGGGAACGCTCAAGACCGGGCGCCACATCAAGTATCCGAACCACACGCCGATGAACAATCTGTTCTTATCGATGTTGGATCGCGTGGGTTGTCCGATGGACAAGTTGGGTGACAGCACCGGGAAACTTCAGGGATTGTTCTGACCTGGGTTCACACCGGCTTGCGGGCCACCGCGATGACGCTGCTACCCCACGGCAACGCGATGGATTCGATCCAGCGCGCCTCCACGTCTTGGAGGTCGATGAGCATGGCGTTCATCCACTCCGGCACCTGCGGCAAGTTCGCCTTCGCAGGGCCTCGGCGGAGTTTCTCGAGCGCTCGGATCAGCACGACGATCGGAAACAGGAAGAAGACGCTGTAGCTGAGTCGGCCCACCTGAAATCCCGCCTCCTGGAGACAGGATCGCACCTCGGGCCGTGTGTAGCGGCGGTGGTGCATCAGCGCCAAGTCGTGCGGGCCCCACAGCCACCGGAACGCGGGCACGCTGAGGACCAACACGCCGCCCGGACGCAGCACGCGGAAGGCCTCGGCGAACGCGGCACGGTCATCTTGGATGTGTTCGAAGATGTCGAGCGCCAAGACCGCATCCACGCTATCGGAGCGGATGGGTAAGACTTCACCATTCGCCAGAACCAGATCCTCCACCCCGCGTTGGCGGCAGTAAGCCAGCGCTTGCGGACTCATGTCGAGTCCAACGGGGTGTGACCACTGTGCGAGTTCGCTGGCGATCACCCCGGTGCCACAGCCGAGATCGAGGACAACCGGCCCTGAGGAAGCGGGAGTTAGGGGGGGAGGGGCGACTCCGAGGGCTTTTTTCAGCAGCCGCAGGGCCAGCCGCCGCCGACCGACGAACCACCAGTAGCGGTCCTCGAGCGCGAACATGCGGTCGTATTCGGCGGTCTGCACGCGCTACGTCGTATCCTTGGCCAACCGTCTGGCCATGCCCAGCAATCGCAGCTTCACGAGGTCGATCAGCGACTTCGGTACGTCTCGCCACATGACCACTTTGGAGCCTTCTTGGTGCGACCAGCGAATCGGCACCTCGGCGATCTCGTATCCGAGATCCCGCGCGATCATTAGCGACTCAAAGTCGAAGCTGAATCCATTCAGCTTGCAGCGCGAGAACACATCTTCGGCGACGTCGGACCGGAATAGCTTGAATCCGCATTGGGTGTCCTGAATGCCCGGAACGGCCAAGGCTTGGATCAGCTTATTGGCAAGCCGTCCCAGCATCTCGCGGTAGAGCGGTTGACGTTTCTCCAGACGGCTCTCCCGCATGGGACGCGACCCGATCGCGATGGGCGCATTCTCGACCGCGGGCCACAACTTCTCGATTTCCTCGATCGGCGCGGCGAGGTCGGCATCGGAGAATAGCTTCCACTCGCCCTCGCACTCGACCATCCCGCGACGGACAACGAACCCCTTGCCTCGGTTGGGCACGGACTCGATCAAGCGGAACCGATCGTCGGATGTGATAAAGTGTCGGACCATTTCATTGGTCTCATCCTTGCTGCCGTCGCTCACGACGGTAACCGTCCAGGTGTAGGGTTGGGCGGTCAGATACTCGCGTACCCGCTCCAAGGTGGGCAGGATGCGGGCGGCTTCGTTATAGGCCGGGATGACCACGGCGAGTCGCGGAATAGCCAAGGCTTGCCGATTCTACCGCTCGCCGGGTTCGCTGGGTCCGGGTCCGGCGGCGTTGATGAATCCGCGGAAGCGATCGGCACCGATGATCAGCGCGAGCGACACGGCAACTAAGATGGAGCAGGCGATCAACTGACCCGTCACGGTGGGGTCGGGCGCAGGCTGCCGACTAAGATCGATGAAGTAAACCAGCGACGGGAGGTGGTTGATCAGAGTGACCAAACCGATGGCTCGGTAGGCCAGGGTGGGCCAAGACGAACTTGGCGATGCCGGCGCGGTCCGCTGCTCAGAGACCAGCCCGGCGACCCAGCCTGCATGGACCCAGAGGACGTAGCACGCCCCCAGATTGATCAACGAAGCGGCCAAAGCCGAGGCGGGAGTCCACGCATAGAGGGCAAGGTATCGGGGCACCTCGCCGTACATCTGAAACGCCTGGTAGGTTGCGAAGGCGTTCGAGGCCCCGTAGACGCCTTGAACGAGCAAGTAGACGGCCAAGAGCCGCGACCCCATAAATGCACAAGCGCGCGCTTCCATGAAGCAAGAGACGCGCTAGTCTCGGTGGTCGGACCTACTTCGCGGCCGAGAGCTTTCGGCCAATCTCCGCGTTGCGCTCGATGTAGTCGCGCAGGTTCGGCGGAACGTCGCTATCCACGAAAATCGCCGTGACCGGACACTCGGGCTCGCACAGGCCGCAGTCGATGCACTCGTCCGGGTTGATGTAGACCATGTCGTCGCCTTCGTAAATGCAGTCCACCGGGCAAACGGTCATGCAGGACTTGTCTTTCACGCCAATGCAGGCTTCGGTCACAACGTATGGCATCAATAGATTGTGGCATACGATTCTGGCGGGACGCCGCACTCGGCGAGCTCGCGTCGTATACAATAGAGAGGAATCTGGAGTAACAAGTCAAGATGATCACCCTAACCCCCCGCGCCCTTACCGAGTTGAAGGATTTGATGGAATCGCAAGGCAACCCCAGCGCCGCTCTTAGAGTCTGGGTCGCTGGCGGTGGATGTTCAGGTTTGTCCTACGGAATGGCGCTCGACGAGGGCCAGCCAGACGCGGAAGACGAGCTGTTCGAGCAAGAGGGCGTGAAGATCGTTGTCGATCCGCTGAGCTTGAAGTATATGACCGGAAGCAGCGTCGACTATGTCGATGACGCGATGGGCGGCGGCTTCAAGATTGAAAACCCGAACGCGACCAGCTCGTGCGGCTGTGGGTCTTCGTTTAAGACCGAAGATTCCGAAGCTGGCGCGGGTGGTTGCGGCAGCTGCGGTTGCCGCTAAGCGGCGCGCTCTGCCGAAGTGTCGAGGAGTCCTTCGCGTCGAAGGATGACTTCCCACGTCGCGACCAACTCCGGATCTGTGCCGCCCCGCATGACGTCCTTCCTTAGTTCGTCGAGGGCTTGCTGGGAGCTCATGGCGTGCCGATAGGCGCGCGTTGAGGTCATGGCGTCGTACATGTCCGCGATCGTCGCGATGCGCACCAGTAGCGGAATCTCATCACCTTTGAGCCCGTCAGGATAGCCGCGGCCGTCGAGCCGTTCATGGTGCCAGCGAACAATGGGCACGCAGTCCTTGAAGTGGGGAATGTCCTGGATCACATTCGCCCCGATAAACGGGTGCTGCTTGATGATCTCGAACTCCTCATCGGTGAGCCCTGAGGGCTTGGTAAGGATGTGATCCGGGATGCCGATCTTGCCGATGTCGTGGAGCAAGGTGCCCATGCGCAGGGTGATACGGTCCGCTTCCGCTAGTCCGATCTCATCCGCGAGCTTAAGCGCGTAGCGCATGACTCGCTCGGTATGGCCTGCCGTGTAGGGGTCCTTTGCTTCGATTGCTTTGACGAGGGACCGCACCATCGCCTCGAGATTAGCCTCCAGTTGATCGTATGTCTCGGTTAAGATTCGGTTCTTGTCTTGTAGAGCGAGCGCCGCCTGCTTCGCTTCGGTTACGTCTAGGTTAAACCCAATAAAGTGCTCTAGTTCGCCGTCTGTCTTGTAGACCGGGACGGAGCGCCACTCGAGGAACCGCTCGCCGGTGGCCGAGTCGTTCACCCGGTACTCGATCCGGATCGGCTCTTCGCGCACTTCTCCTTCGATTATCTGCCATTCGACGAGAGGTCGTTCTTCCTCGGGGACGGCACGGGCAAACGCCTGTTCTGGAGTGATTCCTGGTTCACGCATGAGTTGTTCATCCCAAGCCCAGTTCGTGCTGACAAACCGTCCATGGCTGCGGATGAAGAGCCCAATGGGCAGATTCTCGACCAGTCGAGCATAGGATGACTCGAGGCTGATCGCTTGGTTCTTGATGGACTCCAACTCGAGGTGTTGGTGGTGGGTTCGGTGAAGTGAGATCCCAAGCCCAAGAATGAACAGGCCAAGCGCTCCCCAGAGCAGGGGTTCAGCGGCGACAAGCGCGTGCACGGATGCGGCCCCTGCAGCCAGTCCGGCCGCACAGGCGATCAACAATCTTCCGACGCTGCACGATCCCTTCATGGCGGGTGCGCTCTCCCACGTAGGATTGTCGGCAGCTTCGAACTGCGATCATCAGGCAAAACAAAGAGGGCGCCACGCGTTTGGAGTGACGCCCTCAGCTAGCTTTAGCTAAGTTTTAGCTCTTCTTCTTGGAAATGAGCACGTGCCCGGTCTCCGGATCGAAGTCCACTTCGACATCCAGGCTCTCCCGAATGAAGGACAGCGGAACGATCGTGCGGCCCCGCTCAATGAAGGCGGCGAGTTCCATCGACACCTCGATCTTGTTCACGAGCGCGCTTCGCTCGCCGACCTTGATGTAGACATCCTTGCCCATTCCCGACGCGGTGAGCACCTTCGACAAGTTCTCCCAATCGACCTTGCCGCCCGCTTGCTCAAAGAGCGCGCGGAACGGGGTGAGGGCCACGCCGTCCTGGACTCGAGGTTGGACGTCGAACTCGACCAAGGCGGAGTTCAGCATGATGTTGAACGTGCCGATGTTGGGCAGTCGCTGACCTCTTTCGATCGCGATTCGGCCCGTGCTCATCGTTGCGGCCGTAGCAGCCGCGGACGTCTTCGGATTGCTGACCTTAACGTCGATCGCACTCTTCAGGCTGGCCGTCGGCTTCGTGTCCTGAGCGACGGTCGTGACCCCTGGAGTGACGTTGCGGGTGCCCATGCTAACGGCTTGTCCGCCGTCGATGGTCTTCAGGGCAGTGCGCGGAGCCGTGATCGGCTTGACCGCATTAACCGCTTGAGTAGCGGCAACGGTAGGAACGACTGCGGCTGCCACGGTAACGGCCGTCGATGTTCCGGTCGTCGGCTTCGCAGGCGTCGGCGTGGCAACCGCGGGCTTCGGAGTGGGTACGGCTACCTTGGGCTCGACTTTAGGCTCGACCTTGGGCTCCGGTACGCGATTGGTGCGTCCGCCGGGGTTATTGACGAACACCTTCACCTTGCGGGTCTTGAAGGTGTTGCTCGTATCGTCTACCACCCAGGCCTCGACCTCATGCCAGCCGTTGGCTTCACGTGACGTATCCCAGATGAACGAGAACGGAGCGACGTTGGTCATCGACCTGAACTGGCCGTTGATGAAGAAACTGACATAGCTGTTGCGCATGTCGCGACCAAAGCCAACTTTGATCTCCATGGGACCCATGACGGTCGCGCCGACCTTGGGTTGAACCAGGTAGACCGGACCGCGGTCACCCACGTCGGTCGTCACGATGCTTCGCTCGGTGCCGAGCAGGCGGCCATCCTTATCGAACAGGCGAACCTCGATTTCGTTGTCGCCCTCGCTGAGGAGGCTCGGATCGAGCGTGAAGCTCGTCTCACCCTTCTTGCTCTTGGCCTCTACGGCACGGGTTCCGAAACTCGTCCCGTTCACCCGGAGTTCAACCATCGCCGCGGCGACGCCGCTGAATCGAATGTTGAGCGTCGGACTGTTCTGCGCGCGGTCGATGAGAATCTTGGCCTCATCCACCGGTAGCGCAAGCGCGACTGCGTTGGCCGACAGCATGGTGAGCCCGGCAAGCACGCCGAGCGATGCGATCAATGTCTTCTTGGTACCCATAACCCCTCTTTTGGCAGCCCGCACTGCCAGCGACACTCTACGTTACATCGGAAAGGACTGGAAAGTCAAGGGGAAAGGTTCGCTCAGGTTCGAGAATTGCCGAGGATGGCTCGGGTTAGCTCGGATTTTGCGCGGTTTGGATCGGGTTGGCTTGGGGCGGTTCGGGTCCGGAGCCAACCCGTACAAACCCGAGCGCGCCAGGCTACCGGTGCGATATCTGCGCAAAGCTGCGCAACCCCGAGCCAGTAGTCGCAATCCGAGCTATTCGCGCCGAGAATCGGGTATAAATCCGCGTCCGTCTGGGGAGTTGCCCGAGTGGCCAATGGGAACAGACTGTAAATCTGTCGGCGGAAGCCTACGTAGGTTCGAATCCTACACTCCCCACCAGACAATGCCCTCGTAGCTCAGCGGCAGAGCACTTCTTTGGTAAAGAAGAGGTCACGGGTTCGATTCTCGTCAAGGGCTCCAGTTCTCTGCCGTGAAACGTGCCTCATTAAGGCAGGATTTGGTTCGTTCCCATTCCCAAAGTTCCGGGTGGCACCCTATTTGGCACCCTATGTCAAGGAACCCGTTCGCCGTCACCGCTCTCGCCAAGGAGCTGAATCGTACGAGCGTCGACGTCCCCGCCGAAGAACCTGTCGAGCGCGGATTGAAACACGGACTCCCCTGGATCCACCATCGCAAAGAGCGTCATGCAGGATCGAAACTTCATGGCGTCGATATCGCCCAGGATGGTCTCCGCCGCCTGGGATGGTCGTGCGAGCATCATCTGCGTGCATTCACGCAACCGCGGCCCCAGCACTCCGTGTCTCAAGTAGCTGAGCGCCTCCTCCTTGGAGGCGAGGCCGAACTTCCGTGACATAGGGCTGAACCCCAATCCGGCCACCTGCGGAAAGATGAACCAGATCCAGTGCGACGTCTTTCTTCCAGCAGCCAACTCGCGCCGGACTTGGTCGTAGACGGCTTCTTGCGCCGCTACGAACTCGGCTAGCTTCGCTTCGGTCGTCACGTTCACTCCTGCCTTTACGGAAGGACGCGGTACTTCACCCGATACTCGGCAAGGTCGCCAGTGCCGCCGGGAATGGGCGCCTGAAGGGCTTGGACGTCTAGTTTCACGACGCGCTGGAGTTTGAGGTCGTAGGTCCCCGAGCCGGTCGCCGTCATCGGGCGGTCGATGCCCGACTCGGAGTATTCCAGCCTGAGTTCCGCCGCGCCATCGGCTACCTTCACCACGGTCCATTTCGCGGTCGCCTTCGGGGCGCGTTCGATGGGTATCTCTGGGAAGTCAAGCGTCCAAGAACCTTCGACTTTGGAGGTCGCGGGCGGCGCAAAGTCGATCAGCCTCTGAAGGCGTAGCTCCGAGTAGTCGGTGAAGCCTTTGCCATGGTCGGGAGCTTTGCCCGGCTCCCAGGTCGCTTCCCAGCGGTGCGGGTCCAAACCGGGCGTCACCGGCACGTCCGCTCCGTCCATCCGGCTTGAGACCGCCACGCGCGAGTAGGCGACCTTGGCCTTGGGCGGCTTGGCGAGGATCGTCTCCTCTTGGCGGTACGTCCACTCCAAAGTCAAATCGTCCGCTGCCGACCATCGCATCGCAATCTCCGCCACCGCAGGGGCGGGCGAACGTTGGGAAAGGGCCAAAGCGGCGACGAAGGCGACCATCAGGGCTTGTCTACCGGGGTTTCGCCTGGCCTAACGAAGCCCTTCTCGCGGGCCTGCTTTTCCTTGCCAAGAGGGGTGTCGAGCAATGCCTTCTCCCTCGCCAGTTCGGACTGCCGGCGCTGCATCTCGGCGGCACGGCTGATGGCGTCGTCGGCCTTGATGCGCTGATCGTGGTAGGCCTGCCAAGGCTTAATGCTGAGGGCGACACCGACCGCCACCCCGAGGGCGACCGCGACCGCGTTGTAGAGAATCTTCCGTGACATCTCTCGTTACACCGTTTGGGTCAGGATCATGTTCGTGTGCCCTGGCACACCCGCAGGCACGCCCGCGGTCACGATCACCTGATCTCCTTCCTTAAGACGTTTGACCCGGGCAAAACCTTCCAGGGATCGCGCCACGATTTCATCCGTGGTGGCCGGCAAGCCGATCAAGATTGCCTCGCAACCCCACACAACCGCCATTTGGTGTTGGGTCTTCGCGCTCCAGGTGGCACAGAGGATAGGCGTTTTGGGACGAAAGCGGCTGACAAGCCGGGCCGTTTGACCACTGGTGGTGGTGGTCACGATGGCTTTCGGCTTGGTAAGCGCGGCAAGTTGCACCACGCTCGCCGCAACCGCTTGCGTGTGGTCGGTACGCCCGGCATGATCTTCCATGAATGTGCGCAGAGGCCGAGCGTGGTCGAACGCCGTCTCTGCCTTCTCCGCAATCCGCGCCATGGTACGAACGGCTTCGATGGGATGGGCGCCCGCCGCGGTCTCGCCGCTGAGCATGACCGCATCGGTCCCGTCCAAAATGGCGTTCGCCACGTCCGTGGCCTCTGCCCGGGTCGGACGCGCGTTCTGCATCATGCTCTCAAGCATCTGGGTGGCGGTGATCACCGGAATGCCTCGCTCGCCGCATTTGGCGATGATCCGTTTTTGCGCCAGCGGAACGTCCTCGATGTCCATCTGGAGCCCCATATCGCCCCGAGCGACCATGATGAGGTCGCTGGCACCCAGAATCTCGTCGATGGCTTTCAAGGCGGCGCGGGTCTCGATCTTGGCGCAGAGCTTCACGTCGGGCTTGCGTGGCTTCACGCGCTGACGCAGCTTGCGCATGTCGTCGGCGCTGTGAACGTAACTGAGCGCGACAAAGTCCACATCCGCCGCCAGTGCTTCATCGAGGTCGGCGAGGTCCTTCTCCGTCAGGCAGTCGCAGGCGAAAACCTTCCCGACCAACGTAACGCCCTGCTTCGACTTCACCGTCCCGCCGTCGAGAACCCTCGCCCTGAAGTTGCTTCCGACCCGGTCGGCGAGCTTGATCGCAACGTCTCCGTCGCCCAGCAACAGACGATCCCCAGGCGCCATTTCGGCGAGGATTTCGGGTTGGGCGAGGGGGATCGCCGCTCCCGGATCGGGTCCGATCTCGACGTCATGCCCCGAAGCCAGTTCCAG